>CAVYNY010000018.1:0-359015 GCA_963769935.1 uncultured delta proteobacterium
TGCGATCGATTTCCGCATGGTCCATACCAGCCATCTTGAGGGGGGAAGCGATATTGTCGTAGACCTTGAGCGAGGGGTAGTTGATGAATTGCTGGTAAACCATGGCAACATTGCGTTTGCGAACGTTGACACCGGTCACATCCCGGTCATCGAGGAGGATGCGGCCCCGGGTGGGACGATCCAGCCCGGCCATGATGCGCAGGAGCGAGGTTTTCCCGGCCAGCGTGTGACCCAGCAAAACATTGCGGGTGCCTGGGGAAAGATCCACGCTGATATCTTTAAGATGGATTTCGCGCCCGACAATTTTATCGATGCTTTGGAGTGATAAGCCCATGATAATGATATAGTTTCCAATCTGAATTGCGGGTTTTCTGACGCGCTATATCACGGCTTGTCTGCGAACGGTCTGAGTGGCAGTCATTGGGTTCAGAATGGTAGAACATAATGCCGTTATATTATTTTCGCAAGTGAAAAATATTAAAATAATATTGCGAGTTCTTCCAGCTATGAACTTGTATCTGGCCGCCTTCGCCTATCCGAACTCTTCCGGACTCAGTCCTCAGCAATCAGTCCAAAATCCTTCCCCGCCTTCCAGCTTCCCGGCTTCCAATATTTAGGCTGCAGCCGCTATGCTCTCTGCTCCATGCGCTTTGCGCTTAGCCATTTGACTTCCCGTCTACATTGCAACCCGATCCCCCAATCAACTTATTCAACCTGTCACCTAACCCGTGTAACACGTCACACCTTCACGTAACACCAAAAAGTTACCTTTATATTTCAGGCTAAACCCAATGGTCCACAATTACAACTATTTAATTTTTCTCTCAAATTTTTGAAAATCAACCGTTTGAGATTCTCCGCGCAATATTGCCGGTGCCGTTTGGCGGCGTAACACGTTACTAAAATTAAAGGGCCGGGAATGCTGAAATGGAAGATGGCTTCTCATTTAATTTATTTATAATATCAATAAGTTAAACAAACAAATCTTATTTTGGTCAATCAGCTGGCACCCCTTTTGCTTTTGCGACTGATAAAAGGGTCCGATTGCTGGTGGAACCGGCGACGACATCGATGAAAAACATTTTACATTACGAGGGAAAAGATGGACCCATGTTCTAATTCTTCTCACGAGCCCAAAACGCTTGAGGGAAGATATGCCAATCATTTTGCTGTGGGCTATAGCCAGTGTGAGTTTATTTTTGATTTCGGACAATCTTATTCCGAAAACGACCCGGCGGAGCTGTATTCCAGGATCATTACCAGTCCCGTATATGCGAAAGCATTTTTGAAAATGCTGCGGGAGACTGTAGAAGAATTCGAAGCAGCCTATGGCGGGATCTCCGAAGGGTAAACAAAAAATCCCGGGATGGGCCGGTGATCCGGCACTTCTTTTGCTCTTACCGGCACAATAGGGGGGGCCGAATACTAGTACGACCGGAAAGAAGAAAATATTCCAACCAGCGAGGACCCAGACCAACATGGACCCATGTTCCAATTCTTCTCATAAGTCCAAAGCGCCTGTCGGAAGATACGCCAATCATTTTGCGGTAAGCTTCAGCCGATGCGAGTTTATTTTTGACTTCGGACAATCATATTCCGAAAACGGCCATGCAGAGCTATTTAACAGAATCATTACAAGACCTGCCTACGCCAGAGAACTGCTCGAAATCCTTAGAGACTCTATTGCGCGATATGGAAACAGGTATGAAAACGACTCATGAATACCCTGTTGTATTCATGTATTAAACCAAGAATCAGAAACCATTTGAAAAACGGGAGGATGGAAAAATGCCAACATACTTGCACCCAGGGGTTTATATTGAAGAAATCCCCAGCGGCGTCAAACCCATCGAAGGCGTATCGACGTCGGTGACGGCCTTTGTCGGTTCGGCCGATCGCGGTCCGGCGGGCGAGGCCACCCTGATTGGCAAACTGGACGATTATGTTTCCGAGTACGGCAATATTGCCGGCGAAGACGATTACATGGGGTTGGCGGTCCAGGCGTTTTATCTGAACGGCGGCCGTGATGCCTATATCTGTCGTCTGGTAGGTGCGGGATCGAGCGCGGCGTCCACCGACGTCAGCGGCCAGGGACCGGCCGGCGGCGCACCCACCGCTGAAGCCGTCCTCACCATCGGGGCCACCAGCGACGGCGACTGGGGAAATGACGTTTATGTCAAGGTCGTGAAACCCGATCAGGATGCCTTGACGTTCGACTTGCTGGTCGGCCACCGCAAAGACGGCAAGTTTGTCCAGGATGAATCCTTTTCCGGCCTGACCATGGTGGCGGACGACGACAACTATGCCCTCACCCGGGTCAACGGGAATTCAGCATATGTGCAGTTGTCGCTGGGTCCGGCAGCTGAAATCGGCGGCGCCGGCGAGCAGTATCAGGCCGCCACCCTAACCGGCGGTCACTTGCCCGACAATGCGGCCTACTTCAGCACCAATATCACCGGGCCCGTAACGTTGACCCTGAACATCAACCGGCTGGGCGTAGAGCAGATCACCATCGATCCGAGCGGCGCCCTGGCCGGTGCCGACCAGGATGTCGACGGTGCGGCGGTCGCCCAGGCCATTGAAACTGCCGTCCAGGCTCTGGGGACGGCCGGCGCCTACCAGAATTTTACCTGCACGTATGCGAACGGACCTACGGATCGTTTTGTCCTGAGTACCCCGGAAGACGATTCCAATGCGTCGATAGAGATCTATGACGGAAGCTTTGCCCAGCTCCTCCGCCTGGATGCGGCCCAAACCGCGGTGCTGACCGGCGCCGTCCTGGGCAGCGGCGGCACGCTGTTCAGCAGCGGAGCCAGCGGTATTCCCAGCCTGTCCGATACCAGTTTAACCTTTAATATAGACCACCACGGCGACATCGTCATCGATTTGGATCCCGCCAGGATGAACCTGGTCGGCACCAACGCGGCCGACGGACAAACCGTGGCTTTGGCCATTCAAAACGCCGTGCGGGCGGTGGATGCCAGGGTGCCGTCCTACAAGGACTTTACCTGTGAATACAATTCCTCCCGTCAATTTGTGCTCACCTCGGGCAGCAGCCGGGTGCGCCAGTCGGGTCTTTCGGTCACCGACGGTCCGCTGGCCGTTTTGCTGGGTCTGGATTCCGCCGCCTCACCGACCGAGGTTCCCGGCCGCCAGGCATCCCAGGGAACCGCCGATGTGATGGCGGTGCAAAGTCTCGGTCTGCTCCAGCAGGGAGTGCCGTTGACCGGCGGCAACGCCACCCCGGCCACGGCCAACGATTTTGCCGACTTTTACAGCACGGTTCTGCGCAAAGTGCGCAACGTCAACATTATCGTCTTGCCCGGCCAGGCCTGGCCGGCGAGCGGAACCAACTCCATTATCGCTCAAACCCTGGCGCATTGTGAAGCCATGCAAAACCGCATGCTGATTATCGATCCGCCCGCCAATCTCGAGCTGGACCAGGCGGCCACCGTAACCCAGCTGGGATTGCCGACCTCGACCTATGCCGCCCTTTACTACCCGTGGGTGGATGTCCCCAATCCCTTCTATAACGAGGATACCAATCCCAATGCCGCCAAGACCCTGGCCATTGCCCCCTCGGCGTTTGCCGCCGGCATGTGGGCCAAGATCGACGGCAAGCGCGGTGTCTGGAAGGCTCCGGCGGGGGTCGAGGCCCAACTGAACAGTGTCGCCCGGCTGCAGTTTAACGTCGAAGACCTGGAGCAGGACCAGCTCAATCCGCTGGGTGTCAACTGCTATCGCAAGCTGCCCAACTTCGGCGCCGTCATTTGGGGCAGCCGCACCCTGGCCACCAAAGCCGCTCCTGAGTGGCGCTATATCCCAGTGCGGCGAACCGCGATCTTCATCGAACAGAGCATTTACGGCGGCATCCAGTGGGCGGTGTTCGAGCCCAATGATTATCCCCTGTGGGGGGGCCTGCGCGGCAACATCGGCTCTTTTATGAACGGCCTTTTCCGCGCCGGCGCTTTCCAGGGCGCTACCGCCGACGATGCGTATTTCGTGCGCTGCGGTCTGGGCGACACCATGACCCAGGGCGATATCGATCGTGGGCAGGTCATCGTGATTGTCGGCTTTGCCCCGTTAAAGCCCGCTGAATTTGTCATTGTACGAATTCAGCAGAAAGTCGGCCAGCAGTAGGATGCAACCGGCCGCGGCGCCAAACCGGTTTGACGTGAAGGATGAACCTTAATTGAAGAAGCTATGCGCTTGACAAATTTATAAGGAGGAAATTCAATGGCTGCTCCAATGTTTCCCGCCAATGCCCACCGTTACGATCCCTATCGGACCTTTATGTTTCAGGTCGTGATCGACGGTCAACCGGTGGCCGGTCTTAAAAAGATGAGTGTGCTGAAAAAGAGCACTGAAGCCGTCAAGTGGCGTTCGGCCGGTGATCCCACCCACGAACGCGTGATGCCCGGCGGCACCAGCTATGAGCCGATCACCCTGGAGCAGGGACTGACCCACGATCCGGTTTTTGAAAACTGGGCCAACCTGGTCAACAACATCCAGGGCAACGCGGCCATGTCCCTGGTCAATTATCGCAAGGATATTGTCATCAATGTCCTTAACCTGCAGGGCACGATTGCCATCGCCTACGAAGTCAAAAGAGCCTGGGTGTCGGAATTTCAGGCGCTGCCCGAGTTCGATGCCGGCACGATGAATGCGGTGGGCATTCAAACCATCACCATTCAACACGAGGGCTGGCGGCGCGACCCCAGCGTCACGGAGCCCACAGAATCTTAATTAAATGGAGTGCGCGATGGAACTGCCGGGCGGCATCAAAATCGACGGGGTGCTCAAACGCAGCTTTCGCTTCAAACCGGTGACGGGTTCTTTTGAAATCATGCTGGGTGAAAGTGGGCGGGGCGCCGGCTCTCTCCCGGCGCGGATCACGGCCGTATTGAGCGCAGCGCTGGCCGAAATCGGCGACACGGCCGCAACCGTCTCGCACGTGCGCAACCTCAGCGTCGGCGACCGCCAATTTCTGATGGTCCAGCTGGCGACGCAAATCGATGACCAGGATGTTTGGCTGACCGCTGAGTGCACCAAGTGTCGCGAGCTGTTCGACGTTCCCTTGAAGTATGCGGCGCTTCCGGTCAAGCCGGCCGGCGAGGAATTTCCTGAAACCACGGTCGAAACCGGCCTTGGAAGTCTGCGGTTGCGGGTTCCCACCGGTGCCGATCAGGAAGCGATTGCGGCCGTCGCCGATGATACCGCCGCCCTGCCCATCCTGCTGCAGCGCCTGCTTTCGACGACGGACCCCTCCCGCGCGCTCGACGTTACCCAGTTGAGCGACAACGACCTCGCCGCCATCGAGGCCCGGCTGGAGGCCATGGCGCCCGAGATTGCCGCCCGGCTGAAGACCTATTGTCCGGGCTGTGAGGCCGAAAACCAATTGCCGATCAGTCCTTATGCAGCCTTGCAGCGTCCGGCCGGCGATTTGTACACCGAGATTCACCGGCTGGCGAACACCTATCATTGGAGTGAAAGGGATATCCTGGACCTGCCGCGCACCCGCCGCCAAATTTATCTGCAACTGATCGACCAAAGCCGCGGGATTCAAAATCCGCAGGCATTTATCGAGGCAAGCTGAGCATGGGATATTTGGCCAACATTATCAAAGACAGTCACCTTAATCCAGCCGGCGGCAGCAGACTGGGTCTGCCGCTGCCGGACCTGGATCGCCAACCGTGGCCGGACGTCACGCAGACCGGCGAACATATACCCGGCCGGCCGCCCAGGCGCCTGGCCGGCCAAAATCCGCCGGCCGCGGCCGACGTGGTCGAACCCGACAGGCAGGCGGCTGAAACCGACGCTCCGCCCAGGCCACAAGCCAATCGGTTGCCGCGGGTCAAAAAGCACCGAGATGCCCGAACACCGCACCCGGCACCCGGCGATGAACCCACCGATCCGGGTGGAATGATCGAGGCCCTCGACGCGAACCTCACCATGCCGGTCATCCAACGCAAGGCCTCGACCGCCGCCGCGCAGCACCCGGCCGGGGCGAGCAGCCCAAAGGTGAGCGGCTTCCGTCAACCGGATTTGCCGTCCCGCAGCCGGCCGGCGCCGAGCCGATCGGCGGCACGGGATCCGGCTGCCACCACTTACGGCCCTGCGGTTCAGGGGCTTGCACCCCGCATCGGATTGCCGGTCACGCGGCGTCGGGACGCAGCGCCCCCGCAAAATACCCGACCGATGCCGCCTGAGACCGCAGCGGTCACAGAGGATGCTCCCGCGTCCGCCGGCCGACTGAAACTTACGGCTGAATCCGCCATACCCGTCGGTGCCAGCTTAAAGGCAACGCCGGCCAAACCGGCCTTGCCGGTCTCATCGACGGGCTCCGTCCCATCGCTAAAATCCGTCAGCACTGCTTCCGCCGGCCGGCGCGATGGACCGCGGGTGCAGATCGGGCAGATCAATGTCATCGTCGAAGAATCACGTATTTCGCCGAAAGCACCGCCGGGAGATCGCCGGCGCGATGATTCGGCCAGCCGAACGTTTTTAAGGAGTCTGTAAAATGCCGCTGCCGGAGTCGTCATTGTCGATTATCTGCAACTCCATCAGCCAGTTTGTGGGCGCCAGCCTCAATGCGGCCGCCAACCACATCACGGTCAGTATCGGCGCGCCGGCCGAGGTCGCCGACAATGATGAGGATCACCGCCTCAATTTGTTTTTCTATCGCATTGAGCCCGGCGGATTTGATGCGGACGCCCATCCGAACGATCCCTGGCGGGTGCGCATGTTTTGCCTGATCACGGCCTTCGGCATCCTTGAAGACGGTATCACGGCCGGTGAAAATGAACTGCGCCTGCTGGGGGAGGTGCTGCGCATTTTTCATGAAACGCCGGTGCTGGGGGCGGTTACGGTCAACGGCGAACAGGTGCGGCTACAGGTCGTATTCAGTCCGGTCACGGACGAGCAGATCAACCAGGTCTGGTCGACCCAGGGGGATACGACCTACCGGCCCTCGGTAATCTATGAAATGGCCCTGGCGCCGATCATGCCCTCAACCCTGCGGGTTGAACCGGCAGTCGTCGGGGCGATCGGAAGCCAGGCGCTGACCGTTCGGTCCGGCCGCTTTGCGACGTTCAGCGGCACGGCCCTGGCCCCGCAGGTGCCGTTTCAGGCCGTGGATATCGATAATCCGCGGTGGGCGCCGGCCATGTGCTGGCTCTATCTGGGCGAGTGTGCGCACACCCTGAGCTTCGATGTCGACGGGGCCGAGTTCGGCGCCTTCACCCCCCGGATCTGGTTGGCCGGCGACCCGGCCCAAAGCGTTGACCTGATCTGGGAAATCTGGGACAGCAGCGGCTGGCGCAGCGTCGGTGTGCCCCTGGCAGCCGCACCGTTTTCAACAGCGATTGACCCGGCCAATATTCCGGCGGCCGTGCCCGGTACCTTCCCGCTGGACCTCACACTGCCGGTAAGCATTCCGGCCGGTGAAAATGCGGCTCAGGGACTGCTGCACGCGACCCGCAGCGTGACCTTGGTGCCCGGCCAGCCGCCGGTGGCAGTGCGCAGCAATCCACTTTTGATCAGTTTATATAGGACGCCGTAAACGATGAATGTCGTTGAAGCCATAGCACCGGTTGGAATTGAAGTCGAATGGGCCCGGATCGAGGTCCTGGCCCATTGCCTGCTGCGTTCGCGGGCCGGCAAACAGCCCGAACCCGAGCTGATTGCCCAATTGCAGCGCTATCAGCACCAGGTGGATCACGTGCGCCGGTCGCACATCAACCCCTGGCACAAGCTGCCGACCCGCGGTTTGCCCGACCTGGCCTTAGACGTTTTGGCCTGCGTTTTTGCCAGTGAAACCCAGATGCGCATCGGCTGGCTCTACCAGGAATTGCAGCCTGCCAATCCGCAGCCGTTTATTACCCCCGCTCTGCTGCATATGCTGCTGGCGCTCGACGATTCCGAAATCCAGGCGCTGCAGGCCCTGGTCGGCAGTGAAGGCGACCTGAAGCGGCGCAACCTGATCGAATCCGACGGTGACGGCGCATTCGCCGTCCTGCGGCCGGTTAAGAGCGCCGTGGCGGTTTTGATGGATTGGCCCCAGGCCGAGATTACCCCGCCCGGGGCCATTCGGGTTCGGCAGCGGGCGACCTGGGATGAGCTGGTGCTGCCGGCGGACCGGGAGCGGATGCTGCACGAATTTTTACTCTGGCTGCGCCATCGCGACACCGTTGTGAACAAATGGGGCGGCAAGGCCATCGGCGGTCCGGTGGCCCTGTTCAGCGGCCCTTCGGGCACCGGCAAAACGTTTGCCGCCACCGTGCTGGCCACCGATCTCGGCTGGCCGCTGTATCGCGTCGACCTGGCCCGTCTGGTCAGCAAGTACATCGGTGAGACCGAAAAGAACATCGGCCGCCTTTTTAACGCCGCCCACGGCCGCAAGATGGTTCTGCAATTCGACGAAGCCGATGCCCTTATGAGCAAACGCGGCGAAATCAAAGATGCGCGCGACCGCTATGCCAATCTGGAAGTCAGCTATCTGCTGGCCCGCATCGAGGACCACGAGGGTCCCTGTATCCTGACCACCAACATGCGCCATCAGATCGACAAGGCGTTTACGCGCCGCTTTCAGATGGTGGTCGAATTTCCGCGTCCCGATGAATCGGCGCGCGCCCGGCTGTGGTCGCTGCTGCTGCCGCCGCGCGCCCCGCGCCGTCCTGATGTGGACCTTGATTTTCTGGCCCGGGCGGTGAATTTAACCGGCGGTAACATCCGCAATGCCGCCTTGCATGCCGCCTATCTGGCGGCCGAGAACGGCCGGGTCATCGGGATGGAGCACATCGCCACGGCCGCCTGGCGCGAATTGGCCAAGGATCGGCCTCAGATTGCCAAATCCGATTTAGGGCCGCTGGCTGAATTTCTGCCGAACACGGTTTATCAGACGGAGACCGACTCATGAATAAACCCGCAACCATCACCATCAACAACTTAAACATAAAATTGCCGCCGGGATTCGGCCGGCGGGCCGACGCCATTGCCCGCGGAGCGGCCCGGCAGCTGGCGCGCCTGCCGGTCAGGGACGGCGTCCAACTGGCCGGCCTGACGGTACCGAAGGTTACCGTGCAGGGGGGTGAAACCGACGCCGTTATCGCAAAGCGCATTGCGCGGGCCATCCACCGGGAAATCCAGACCGGCATTCAGAAGGGGAGCCGCCATGCTGATTAATCTCACCAGGGGCTTGCTGATCGAATATGCCTTGTCGCTGCCGCCGCTGGCGCTGCAATTTGAATTTAACCCCGAACATCTATCGCGCACGCGTTCGGTCAATATCGTCACCGGCAATGCCCCCGGCACCCGCGGCGGTTATGACTTCACGCTGCCCAGTGAAACACCGCGCGTGGCCCAGGGCGTCACCCCCAATCCCGAGCAGGGCGATATCGCCATTTTAATTGATGCCAGCGATCGCATGGGAGATCCCAACCTGCCGGGGCATGCGATTGCCGTCGAGTTCGGAATCGAACCGGAGCTCGACACGCTGCGCAGCATGGTCGAACCCAAATCCCAGGGACCGGGGGGCGTTCAAATGCTGGCCAGCCTGGGTTTAGGCGGCAATAAAGCCTTCCAGCGCGACGAACATCCCTCGGTGCTGTTGTTTATCTGGGGCACGCATATACTGCCGATATTTCTGAGCAGTGTGCAGGTGGACGAGACGGCCCACCTGCCCAGCCTGCGGCCCTATCGCGCCAACGTCACGCTCAGCTACCAGGTAATTGAAGGCAACAATCCCTTTTACCAGGTGGAAAAGGTGCGGCAGCTGGTAGGGGCCGCCATGAATCTGTCCGTGGGGATTTCGACTTCGTTTTCAGCGTCTTTTGGGGTTTCGTTTTAGGAGGCCAACCATGTTAGTCAAAAAATCGCGTTACCGGGATGCCCGGACCTTCGAGCCGCTGGCCGACGGCACTACCGTGTTTCCCGGCTTGCGGGCCCGCGACATCGGACCTGCAACCGGCATGATCGAGCATGAAGTGTCGGCCAGCGATCGGCTGGATCAGCTGGCGCGCAACTATTATAACGACGACCGGCTTTGGTGGCGCATCGTCGACGCCAATCCCGGATTTGTGTTTGGCCCCGACATGCTGGGTGAAGAAATGGCGGGACGGGTGATATTAATACCAAAGATCAAGGAGTAGCAGCGTGCTGCTGGATTTATTCAGCGATAAGAAGCGTCAGCCGGCCGAATGCGTGATCGAACTGGACAACAGCGAGATCGACGATATGTATCCGGCCCTGGTCGAGGTGGTGGTCGAGGCCGACCGCAGCCGGTGGACCACGGCCACCCTTGTTTTTGAAACCCGGCGCCTGGAAGACGGCAGCTGGACCGTGCAGGACGACGATCGCTTCAAGCCCTGGGTGCCGGTCAAGATCGAGGCCGTATTCGGCGACGAGCGCGAAGAGGTGATGCGCGGCTGGGTGCGCGAGGTCAACGCCGATTTTCCGGCTGAAAAAGGTGCCACCAAGGTCACGGTTACCTGTCAGGACGATTCGCTTTTGATGGATCGGCAGCACGTTGAGCAGCGCTGGGGGGAGGATTCGCCGACCACCGACGGACAGATTGCTACCCAGATTGCCCAGCGCCACGGCCTGCAGATGCTCGGCTCCCCGGGCGAAGGGCAAACGGTGCAGGACCTGAATCAAAACACGACCGACGTGCGCTTTCTGCAAACCCGCGCCGAGGCCAACGGCTTTGAGATTCTTTTTCGGGAAGGCCAGATGCACTTCGGCGAGATGCGCCTGGATGCCGATCCCCAGGAGACCATTCTGGTTTACGCCGGACCGGATACGAACTGTATCCGGTTTAACATCCGGGACGACGGCCATAGGCCGGACAAAGTTGCCTATCAGGTGGCCGCCGCGGTGGGGACCGACGAACCGCCGGTGGAAGTCGAACCTAATCTGCGCCTGCTGGGGCGGGAGCCGGTCGGCAGCACGGATGCGGGGCTGGATAATTTTGTCTGGCGTCCGAGCCGCCGGGGCATCAACGACGATGCCCAGATGCGGGCCATCGCCCAGCAGCTGGCCAATGCGCAATCCATGAAAATCAAGGTGGACGGAGAGCTGGACGGCAGCCTGTACGGTCATGTCCTGCGCACCGGCGAGCCGGTGGGCGTCGACGGCGTGGGCGACCGCTACAGCGGCACGTACTATGTCGATGCGGTTACCCACCGTTTTGACATGCACGGCTATCTGGCAACTTTTCGCCTGCTGCGCAATGCCTATGGCGACGATCTCGGGGGAGCGGACAATCTCCTGGCAGGAATACTCTAAATGGAAGACCTTCTCGAACAAGTAGTCCAACGGCTGCAGCGACAGTATTACGGCAAATACCGCGGCTTTGTAGTGGACAACCGGGATCCGGAAAAGCGCGGGCGCCTCAAGCTGAAAGTGCCCACCGTTCTCGGGGATCAGGATACCGGCTGGGCCTTGCCGTGTTTGCCGTTCGGCGGATTCACCAACCAGGGCTTGTTCATGATTCCGGAGGTCGACGCCCAGGTGTGGGTCGAATTTGAAGAGGGCAACCTGGATCACCCGATCTGGGTCGGCGTTTTCTGGCAGCAGACCAGCGATACACCGGAAGAAGCCGCCCTGGATGAGCCCACCACGCGCATCATCCGGACGCCTTCCGGGCATGTCCTGCAGTTCGACGACAAATCCGGCGAGGAGCAATTTCGCCTGGCGCACCCAGCCGGCAGCGAGTTGACCGTCAATCCCCAGGGAACCGTCGAACTGACCGACGCCGCCGGCGCCAAGCTCACCATGGATGCCGAGTCGCACAAGGTGATCCTGGAAGACAGCAACGGCAATACCGTCACCATGGACGCCAGCGGCACGCTGATTCAGGACAGCAACGGCAACCAGATTGAAATGGCCGCAGCGGGTATCACGGTCAAGGGCGTCAAGATCGTACTGGACGGCATTCAAGTGCATGCCGGGGGCGAAGGCGGGGAGCCGCTGGTAAAGGGGCAGACGTTTATGGGCATGTATAATGCGCACACCCACATCTGCACCGGACCGGGGTCGCCGTCCGGCCCGCCCCTGCCGCCCCTCACCCCGGCGGCGTTAACCATTAAAACCAAGGGGCAGTAGCAGGTAAAACGGTCCAATGCGTTAAAATTGATAAATTTTGTGGAAGGATTTTAATTACGATTACAGTCGGAGTGTTGGAGTAATGGAGAATTGGAGTAATGGCTGAAGGTTTGATAACTTCTTTTTCAATTTTCCAATACTCCATCACTCCATTACTCCAAGGTCGAGGCTTTCGAAACCTTTTTATAATGTTCAATTACCCTCTTATTGTTCAAGGTTCTGAAGCCAGGAAAGGGCATCTCTCATGGCGACACGGCTGAACAATCCGGATTATATGCAATTTCCACTTGAAATCGGCGCTTATGGTGCCGTGACCAGTGCGCGCCGGCAGCACGTACGCGAGCAAATCGAACAGGTTTTGTTTACCAATCCCGGCGAACGCTGGTTCCGCCCCGAGTTCGGCGTCGGGGTGCGGGCCCTGGTGTTTGAACCCAACAACCTTGCCCTGTGGGAGGTCACCAAGAAGCGTCTGCTGGCCTCCTTGCGGGAGGCCCTGACGGGTGAAGTCGATCCCCGCAGCCTGGAAGTTGCGGTGACCGGCGAGGGCGAAAAGTTGTTGATTACCATCAGTTATATGCTGGCTACCATCCAACACACGGAAAAACTGCAGTTTGCGGTGCAGGCAAATTAAAGGAATTCGGCGATGGCCCAAGATCCGGAACCACGACTGACATTCAATGACAGCTGCAGCGACTGCGGGGTGCGGGAAGTCGAACTGCCCGAACCCCTGCCGGCGGTCGGCGACGATTTCGATTGGCTGCTGCGCGACTACGACGGCTTCCGGCTGTTTATGCTCGAAGAGCTGGCGGCACGTTTTCCCGAGCGCCGGCGCTGGACGCCGGCCGATATGGAAGTGGTGATTGTGGAAACCCTGTCCGTCGTGCTCGATCAGCTCTCGGATATGCTGGATCGGGTCCACGCCGAAGCCTTTCTGGAGAGCGCCCGCCGCCCCGAATCGGTGCGCCGGCTGTTGGCCATGATCGGCTATGACGCGGTGGCCATGGCTGCGGATGCCGCCAAAATTCCGGATGCGATCCCGCCGGCCGGGGAGTCTGACGAGCAAAAACGTGCGCGCTTAACCGTCTTTCACCGCGCGTTGCAAAGCATGCTGGATGACTTTCAAAGTATTATCGAAAGCGAGCTGACACCGGCCCAACAGACGCATCTGCAGGAGTTTATCGTAAACCCGGAGCAGGCACCCGTCGCCGCGCTCGACAGCGTGCAGCATTTTCTTGACAACGCGCCCCGGTTTGTCGCCCGCGCCCGCGACTTTGCCTTAGAGCGCTACTGGACGCTGTATCCCCATGCCATGGATACCGCCCGGGCCGCCGGCCCGCGGGCCATTCACACGCAAAAGCGCATGGTTACGGTCAATGACTATGCCGAGCGGCTGGAAGATCATCCGCTGGTGATGGCGGCCCATAGCTTTGGCCGCTGGACCGGAGCTTGGACCACGATCTGTGTTGCGGTCATCCTCTACAACAATATGATGCTGGATGAACCGCTGTCGCCGGCTGCAGTGGGCGGCCCCGAAGCCTTGGCGCTTTTAACCGGCGCCGTCGACGATTTTTTGCGGGAGCGTGATCTGGAACCGCCCGAATGGCCGGCCAACCCGACGCCCCGCACCGTCCTGCGCCCCTATCTGAATGCCTATCGGATGGCCGGCCGGGAGGTGTTTTTGCAGGATGCCGAACCGGTCGGCATCTCCATTTCATTATCCGTGCGGGTCGCCGCCAATTATTTTCAGTCCGAAGTGCGGCGGGCTGTGGCCAATGCCCTGGGCACCGGTCTGGGCGGATTTTTTGCGGCCGGCCGTCTTAAATTCGGCGAGGACCTGCACGCCAGCGATCTCATCGAAACGGTGATGGCGCTCGACGGCGTGCAGTCGGTTTGTCTGAATCGGTTCAAACGGGTGGGCAAGCGTTTCCCGGATCAATCCGATGACGGACGTATTCAACTCGATGGTTTGGAAATTGCCGTTTGCGACAACGATCCCCTGCGCCCGGAGCGCGGCAGCCTGCGGATCGTCATGCATGGAGGTCAACGCGGATGAGCGATATGGTCAAGAAAACGGATTTAACCCGCTGGAACCGCGCCGGTCTGAAGCGTTTCCGCTATGTCGACGGCAATGCGATAACCTACTTGGAAGCCTTGCGTCTGGCCATGCGCCAGTCCTTCAGCGATGCGGACGGCAATACCCGCTGGCAGGAGCTGGATACGGCCATCCCGGTGCCGGATGCTGAAACGGCGGCCGAGCGCCAGGCGCGCTGGCTGGCCCAGTATCACGCCGAACGCCGCGACTATGGCTGGGAAATTTTGCGCGCCTACGCCCGGGCGGCCCATGTCCTGACCGAACATCTGGATGCTTATGCCAATGAGAGCTATCTTCCCTCCGCCACCCAGTGGGATAATGTACGCCGCCTCGTCGAAATGATCGACTACCATCCGGCCCCGCCGGCGTCGGCCGCCGCTCCGGTGGCCCTGCTGGCCAAAGCCGGCCAATCCGGCCCCGTCGCCGCCGGCTTTGCCTTTAAAAACAAACCACAGGACGGCTCCAAACCGGTGGTCTTTGAAACATTGGAGGATCTGACGGTCGACGCGCAAATGAACGAGCTGCGGTCGCGCGATTGGAACCAATCCCAGGAAAGCTTCACCTATGACCCCGGTACGAATAACGTAACCTTCTACCTGCGAGAGCCTCTGGAAGGGATCGCGGCCGGTACGCTGGGGGTATTGCTCATTGAGGATGAGGGGGCCGCTCCCGCCGGCATCGCCGTCAGTGTCGCTGCCGTGCAGGATGACCAGTTGACCCTGGCCGATGAAGAGGGCAGTACCCTGCTGGCGGCGGGGGTGTTGCGCCACCAAATCCGTCTGCTCTTGAAGCCGGGCTACAAATCCTCGCCGCGCCCGGCAGGCCCCCAAATCGCGATCTTAAACGACGACCACGGCTTAAGCGGCAATGAGGTGGTGGCCTGGTATGCGGGGTCCTGGCACGCGGCCCGGGTTTTGCAGGTGGCGGGCAAGCGCGTGCGGCTTTCGAAAACCGCGCCGAATGCCGGCACATCCTTATATCTGACGGCTTCCTCGGATGCCAGACTCCTGGAGGTTGAGGGATCATCCGAGAATCTGGTTATCCTCCCGCTGAGCGGAAGCAGTCAACGCAAAAGCGACGCTCTTTTCAACGACAATGCCCAACTGGATCACATCGGCACCTTTTCCTCCAGATCGGCCGGTGGCCACGGCGCCTATCTCTACGATTATGTCTCCGGCAATACCTATGCGCGGGTTTACTATGCGCTCGCCGCCGATGCGATTGCCACCGTCGAGGATTCCAATCCCCAGGATATCACCCTAGACGGCGATCCCGGCAATCTGGCCGGCGGCGATTGGCTGGCGATCGCCACAACCGGCGGCATCCAGGCCGCCGCCATCGCGGCCTTGACCGAAGGCGAGAAAAGCTACCAGCTGGTGGTGGCCCCCCCGGTGTCGGCCATTGAGACCCTTTACGGCGACTTTGAAATCGATATCCGGCCGCAAGACTATGATGTCAATACCGAGCCTGTCTTTTTAACTGATTCGAGCCAGCGCTCGGATACGCACAGTATCCTGCCGCTGCAGGTCGACGAGCTGCCGGCCCTGCTGGCAATCGGCCGCAAATTAATCCTGGCAGGCAAAGACGCCGCCCTGCAGGTGACGGTCAAGGAAGTGTTTGCCGACAGCCGGCAGATCAAGGTCGCGCCGGCCATCCCCGGCAGTGAATTGGCGGGCTCCGGGACCACCGAGGCCTATACGCGCTACCATACCAGAATATACGGCAACGTGGCGGCCGCCGGCCACGGTGAAACTCAAAACGACAAAATTCTCGGCGCCGGCGATGCCACCCGCAGCAGCCAGCAGTTTGACTTCGAGGTAACCGATGTCAGCTTTGTGGTGGACGCCGGTTTTGCCAGCGGCGTGCGGGCCGCGGTGGAGATCATGGTAGACAACCGGACCTGGCAGCAGGTGCCGACCTTAAACGATTCCGCCCCCGAGGATCCGCATTATGTCGTGCGCATGCAGGAGGACGGCACGCTCACCATTGCGTTTGGCGACGGCCGGCGCGGCCGGCGCCTGCCCAGCGGCACCAACAACGTGCGTATTCAATACCGCACCGGTGCCGGCCTGTCGGGCAACCTGTCACCTTACAGTCTGGTAAAAGAAGTCAAACCGCATCCCTTTATCGATGGTCTGCTGCAGCCGATGGCTGCCACCGGCGGCAACGATATGGAATCGGCCGATTCCATGCGCGCCAACGCGCCGGCCAGTGTGCTGACCATCGAGCGGGCGGTATCCCTGGCTGATTTTACCCACCTGGCGGCGACCAACAGCAGCGTCTGGCAGGCGCGCGCCTTTCGCCTGCCGCCGGGTCCGGGGCGGGCCGACCGCATCGAAGTCGCCGTTGTGCCGGCCGGGGGCGGCAGCCTCGGCGCCCTGGCTGAAACCTTAAAAGATTTTCTGACGGCGCACGCCCTGCCGGGGGTGCAGGTGTCGATCACCGCCTATCAGTCAATTATTTTGGACCTTTCCCTGTCGCTGAGCATTAAAGAAGATGAATTTGATCCGGATCTGGTGGCCGAGGTCGTCCGGCAGGCCGTCCGGCAGGCCTTTGCCCTGCAAAAGGCCGGACTGGGCGAACCGCTCTTTCTCAGCCAGGTGGTTAAAGTCGTCGAGGCGGCGGCCGGCGTCGAAAACTGCCGGTGTGCGATCAACCCCGACGGCTTCCGCGACGCGAGCGGGGCTGCAGCCGAACCCCGGCATGTGGCCTACGGCCCGGACGGCGCCGTCAAGCGGGTCTCAACGCAAGCGCGGCAGGTCATCTATCTGGATGAAGATTTGTCGAATGTGACGATTACGACCCAGGCTTTTAGTTTGTAAAAAGGATACCCATGAACAGTCCCAATGACCAGGGCAACGCCCTTTATCAAATTGTTCCCGCCCTCTACCGCACGCGGGATACAGGTGATCTGCAGCGGTATTTCCAGGCCTGCGGATTGCTGTTGGATCAGATCCTGGCCACCCTGCAGCAGCGCCTGGCGGATAATTTTCCGGACAACCCGCTGGACGGCACTCCGGCGGCCCAGGACTGGGTCCTGCCCTACTTTGCCGATCTGCTGGATGTGCGTCTGGTATCGCCCCTGGTCAAGGGGCGGCGCGATGAGGTTGCCAATGCCGTACGCTGGCGGCAGGGCAAGGGCACGCTATGGGTGATCGAGGAAATCGCCGAGGCCATCGGTCAACTCGAAATCGTGCTGCAGGAGGGCTGGAAGCGGGTAGCCGCCACGGCGCGCCTGAACACCCCGCGCATACCTGCCACCAGCTACGGCTACGATCGGGACGCCCCGTTAACGCCGCCGGCCATGGCGGCCCGTCATCCCGGCCTGCCGGCGGTCACCGTTGATTTTCGCTGCCCTTCGGGGGCCACGGCGGCCGACCGCAGCAATCCGGCCGCGCAGCAGAGCACGGTGGACGGTGATACGCATATCTGGCGCCAGACGAGTTTTCACGGCAGTCCCTGTCATCCCGACAGCTACGAGGATGTGTCGCGCCGCACGGTTGATTTTCGAGACCCCGATTGGCGCGTGGGCCATTACCATCCCGACCGCATCCTGCTTTACACGGTGCCGCCGCCGGGTCTTTTCGATCCCCGTGCCCCGCGGGTCAACTGGTCCGAGACGCCCGGCGCCGCCTTTTTGGACGTGATCGACGTGATCGACGAAAACAGCACCACCACCTATCGCAATAAATCCTACGGTACTGAAAACTTTGTGCCGGTGCGCGTACGCCGGGCCATCAAGCTCGGCCAGGTGTCCAGCGGCGTCGGCGACCCTGATTTTCATACCTGGCGCTTCGAAGGCCTGGTACTGGAAAACGTGCTGGAGCTCGACTCCGGCCGGGTGGAGTTTTACGATTGTGCCGCCCGCAAAGTGGAGGTGCACAGTATCGATGTTGATACGCCGGTGATCACGGCCCGCGATTGCCTGTTCCGGGACCTGCAGGCCGCCCGGGGTTTGAGCCGGCTTGAATACTGTACCGTGCTGAAGACGACCCTGGCGGAAGTTTTGTGGGCCAGCGACAGCATTTTTCTGGGCCGCATCCGCAAAGATCATCCGACCCCGGCCGCGCCCGACAGCGGCTGCGTGCGCTATTCGCGGATTGACCGCGACCAGGATCAGGGCGGCCTGCGATTGATCGCCGACACCCGCCGGGCACCGATCATGTTTTCCAGCCGGTTCGGAGATCGCGGCTGCGGCGTCCTGCACCCGGCGACCCCGGCGGCGATTCGCCACGGCGCTGAAGACGGCGGAGAGATGGGCGCCTTCCACGGGGATTATCTGAGCCTGCTGGCCGAGGCGGTGGTGGACAAACTGCAGGAATATCTGCCGGTCGGGTTGCAGGCGGTCGTCATACCGGACTTGCGATTGCTGGAGATGCCCGGCTAAGCCATTTGAGTGGGTTTCGGGTGTCAGGTGTCAGGTGTCAGCATGGCGGCTGGCCGCCGAAATTTACCGGTAATGGGAGGCACCAGTTTGATCAGAAAGGAAACTAATGAACTTCGAACGTCCAACGTTCAACGTCTAACATTGAATAAGGCAACAGGCCGTCTCCATTTCGGTCAAACTGAAAACTTCGGCTGCAGCAGCTTTTCTGACACCTGAAACCTTAAGTTTTCGACAACATATTGCTAATATTAAAACGCCAATAGGGCTTAAAAACAACGGCATCTACAACCGGGGATAAAACCGATGAAAACACAAATTTCCAACAGCACTTTTGACATATTGAAACGTTACTCCGGGGTCTATCAGCAGATGGGGCGTCCGCTGACCGACGCCGATTGGAACGAAATGCCCGATATCGTCAAACACCGCCTGGCCGATGCCTTGAGCGATGTGATCGGCAGCGGCACACCGCGCGGCCGCGGGATCGTGCGAATCATCGAACATCCCGACGGCAGCCAAACCTATGATTTAAGATGGGGGTATGTCTATGTCGACGGCATTATTGCCCAGGTGCGGCCGGACCCGGCGGCGACGCTGAGCGATCCGCTGGGCCTGGCCCTGGAATACGACCACCAGGCGGATTTTCCCCAGGCACCGGCGCTGCCGGCCGGCGACGACACGCTGTATGTCGATGTGTGGGACCGCACCGTGACGGCCCTGGAAGACGGCAGGCTGCGGGATCCGGGACTGCACGGGGCCGACACCTGCACCCGGACCCAGACCATGGCCCAGGTCAAGTGGTGCCCAACGACCCTGGACCCGGAAAATCCGCAGCACAATCCGGCCATCGGCGATGCGCTCCTGACCCTGGCAGTTCGCGAGGGCAGCACAGATCCCGATCCCTGCGATCCCTGTGACGACGAAATCGCCTTGCAGGACAAGGTCGGCAATTACCTGTTTCGGGTCGAAGTGCATGACGTCGAATACGACGCCGGCGGAAACCCCGTGCGGGTAGTCTTAAAGTGGTCCGCTGAAAACGGGGCCGAACAATATGCCGTTGACAATCCGGCCATCGGTTTTGCGGCCGATGACTTCGCCTATGAATTTTACAGCGGGCCCACCGAGGATATGGCCAGTGAAAAACATCCGGGCCGGCACCTGGCGACCGGCTTCAGCCCCATACGGGGTGCCCTGACCAAGGGCTACCCGGACACCGCGCCCGGCGGTTTTTCGCTGGTGCGCCGCTGGGACGGATTTTGCGAACTGCAAAAAAGCGGTGCCGACTGGACCCTGGTCGACGGCGTCGACCGCGGCATCGATCTTGCCACCGGGTCCAGTGCCGCCGCGCACGGCCATGTGGCGGAGGGCGCCACGGTAGAGATCAACCTGGATGTGATCAACCTTGCGATCGAACTGGCGGACCATCAGCTGCTGGCCGGCGATTTCTGGTTTCACACGGTGCGCGAGGCGGTCGATGTCGCCGGATCGGAAATCATGTCGGCCGAGAAGCCGCGCGGCATTTTGCACCACTACCTGACCCTGGGCACAAATTCCGGAGGAGTGTTTACCGCCTTTGACAGCGAGCAATGCAAGCGCTTTGAATTTCCGCCGCTGACCGATATCCGGGCCAAGGATATCTGCACCGCCGGAGGCACCTGCGATCAGACGGATATCCGCACCGTCCAGGACGCCATTGATTATCTGTGCCGTGAACGCGACCTGCGCTGGCACAACAAGCATTTGCACGGCTGGGGCATCGTCTGCGGCCTGACCGCCGATTGCGGACCGGACACCCTGCCCGACCCGAATGGTGAGGGCGGCACCGACCAAGCCCTGCGCCGCGAGGTGCGCGTCTCGCCGGGCTATGCCCTCAGCTGCGAGGGGGTGGATCTGGTGCTCGAGGGGGAGCGTATCTTTGATCTGATCGCCCGCATCGAACAGATCGAGGAGGGCGGCACACCGATTCTGACCGACGGCAACGGCCGCGTCTGCCTGCGCCTCGACCCGGGAGCCGACGGCCAACCGGTCGTGGCGGTCGAGCCCTACGATCCGGCCAAGCACAAAAAGTCGCTCTTTGACGGCACTTTGATGATGGACTTTTACCAAAACTGCATCAAGGCCCTGATCGACGGCATTACGGCCGAATTTCAGTTTCTCAACGCAGAAGAGCTTGACATCGTCGAGGGCGGCGCCACGGGCCTGGTGTCTACCCAGCGCCGCAAATATACCAGCCTTTTAAATCTGATCATTCAATTCATTGGAATCAACAAGGACAACGGCAGCTATGTCTTTTTATCCCACAAGGAGCATCTCATCCTGCGGGATGTCTACCTGCGTCTGCTGGAGTTATTGCACAGCAAGACGTTCTGCGCCATGTTCCAGGACGATGAATTTCCCGCCTATCCTTTTGCCGAAAGCGGGATGACGACCTACTTCGGCAAGAACAGCCACACGCGCGCCCGGCTGCATCCCGACGGTAAGCGGGTTTACACCTATGGCGGGACGGACAACACGATCAATGTCTATGATGTGGCCAGCGAGGAATTGATTGAGGTGGTCGAGATGCCGTCGGCGGAGGGCGCCGAGGTTTCGGCTGTCGCGTTTTCAGCCGACGGTTCCCTGCTTTACGCCGCCGCCGGTTTGCGGGCGGTGGATTCGGTCTTCGGCATCGCCCGCATCGGGGACAATCACGCCTGGGAAAAGATGACCATCCTTTGCAATATCGAAATCACCGCAATGCAGGTCGCCGGCGGCGACCCGGGGTTAATCTATGCGGTCGGCCGGGGGACGGGTCTTTACTTTTTAAGACCGGACCTGCTGCTGGACGAAACCAAACCGCAGCCTTTGCCGACGTATGCCTTCAACGCCTCGGGGCACATGGCTCTGGACGAGGCCGGCGGCCAGGCCTTCTGCACCAGACAGAGCAACGCCGAACAGGAGCCTGCAACCTATGACTCTGTGGCGATTTGCAATCTGGCTCCGGACGCGGCGGCTGAAAGTCTGGAGCCTTCCCTGGTGCTGTCGCTGGCTGATGCCAACGGAGCGGCCCGCACCGGCAGCGACGGCCTGGCGCTGCGCCCGGCCGATGCCAGCGGCGCCAACGGCCGCCTGTTTGTCGTGGTTGCCGGGCCGGCGGCCGGGGCAGCGAAAACGAAACAACTGCTGACTTATGCGCGGCCGATCGGCAGCAGTGCGCAGCAGCCGCTGGCCGTATTGGCAATTGAAGACACGCAGGTGGCTCTGGCCTATCACAGCGGCGCAGATCAGCTGCTGTTGGCCATGGAAGACGGCTATCGCCTGCAGATGGTCAACGCCAACGGCGAGCAAACCAAGGTCAATCGCATTCCCGTACAAATCCAGCCGGTGGATGTGATTGTGGACGGCCGCACCGGCCAGGTCTATGCGCTGAACTTCATCAGCAACACGCTAAGCGCCATCCCTGCCAATGAGCTGAATGTCAGCGACGCTTTTCTGGATCAGCTGACCCAGTACCGCAGCGCGGTGATGAAGGCCTTTTTCGGCCTGTCAGGTGAACTGCTGCAATACCTGAAAGACTGCTTCTGCCAGCATCTTTTGGTCAAATGTCCGACCTGCGGGGAAGACGAGGCGATTTATCTGGCAACGGTGGAGATCCGCAACCATCAAATTTACAACATTTGCAATTTCGAGCTGCGCAAGTACGTCAAATCCTTTCCGACCGTGGAATACTGGTTCTCGCTGATACCGGTCGCGCCGCTGCTCAAATCCGCGGTCGCCAAGCTGTGCTGTGCAATCCTGCCCGATTTCTTCGGTAAATATGAGGATACCGTGATCGGCCAACCGCAGGTGGGCCTGGGGAATCAGACGGCCCAGGCCGCTTTGGTCAAGTCCAGCTATGCGCGTGAGGGTGTTCAAACTTACAAACGCACCGATGTCAAGGCGCTGGTGCGCACCCAGACCAAAGGCCTGAAGTTCACGGGCCAGCTGGTCGGTGCCAGCGCCGTCAATATGGCCGAGGCCGCACCCATCAAAACGGTCGGCGTCAGAAAACAGACCCTCATGAACAGCACGGTCAATGATGCCGTCAACGAACTCCAGAAAAATCAGGTCGAGGTCGTTGCCGTTCAAAACTATGATTCGAAAAAGGCCAACACCTATCTGACCGAATATATCGGCACGCCCCAGCGCCTGGAACCCGGCAGCCAGGTAACGCTGTATCAGAAGGATGGCAAGGTGATGTTTTATGCCGTCGAAAAGCCGGCCGCAGAAGTGACGGCTGAAATACCCGAAGCGGTCAAAGTCGAACTTGCGCAATTGGAGAGTCGCAAGGCTGCGCTTTCCGATTTCAGTGCGGTGGACGCCGAGCTGCAGCGGGTCGAAAAACAACGCACGGAAATCGCCGAGCTGGATGCGGTCCGAACCGAACTGACCGATTTACAGTCTTCCAAAGATTCAGTGGAAAAAGAACTGACGGCCATGAAATCCCAGGTGGATGCGGTCAAGGCCGAGCGCGAAGCACTGACGAAAGATATCTCGACGCTCAGGCAAAACCTGACCGAACTGGATACGGTTCGCAAGCAAATTCAACTTGAAATCGTCAAGGATCGGCCGGTTAAAGAAGTCAGCGGGGTAGGGGCGGCAGTCGATACTGAGCTGCGCGATTTGGGAATTCGCACAGTCGCCGAGCTGGCAGCGGCCGACGAAAAAACCTTGACGGCAACCGGCCGCATCAAAGCCGGCACTGCCAGAAATATTATAGCGGCAGCGCGCAAACGGCTGGCAAGCTAATGGAAGATATTTCTCTAATTTGGTCTTTCTCAATAACCAGATAAATAACTGATTGGGAAATCAACAATGGATCTAGTCACCTATTTAAGGCATTTAATTCACCGGCCTCGCAGCTGGGCCCCGCACGGCGATGTGCGGCAACGGCAGTCGGAAGAAGTCCAGACGGTGCTGCGCGGATCACGACCGTCAGGCAAAGACCGCTTCGAACGTGAAGCCGATCAGGTGGCCGACCATTTGACCGCGCATTCGAGCCAGACCGCGTCTACGGGTAATTTCCACTCAACCCCGTCAGCGGGCGGCCGCAACCAGCGCCTGCCGCAGCACCTGCGTCACTATTACGAAGCGCGGCTGGGCCGGGACTTAAGCCGGGTGCGCGTGCATGTCGGCCATGGTGCCGGTGAGGCGGCCCGGGCGACGCATTCCAGAGCCTTTACCGTCGGTCAGGATATCGTATTCGGCGACAGCCAATATGCCCCGGACACCCCGGGCGGCCAGCGGTTGTTGGCCCATGAATTAACCCATGTGGTGCAGCAGAATTCAGCCGGCGCGCATCGCACCGGCCGGGGCGGCGGGCCGTCCATCAGCGCTGCGCCGGCGGGCATCCAGCGCGACGGCGACGGCAGCAGCTCGTATCAGCTGCAGCTGCCGGGAGGGTTTCGTCCCTGGTGGGAGCAGCCCCGCGAGCCGCAGTTTCAGCTGCACCTTGACCCTGCGATCGAGGCTGAACTGGCCCTGATGCGCATGCGCTACATTCAGCGCATCTTAAACCCGGTCAATGTGCGCAACTCTTTGATAAACCTCGATCCGAGTCTATTGGGAACCGGCGCCCCCAATTGGCTGAATCTGCCCAGCCCGCCGCCGCCCGCACCGCTGGTGCCGGCGGGTGCCGGACCGGCGACGCCCCGGGCGGCTTCGACTGGTGATATCCTGCGGGCGGTGATGGCGATTCCCGCCGTCGACACAGCCCTGACCAATTTGCGCACCCAGGCCATGCAGCGGGCGCGCAGCGACTGGCGGCGGCTGTCGACCGGCGAGAGAGTCCTGCTGGTCACCCAGGGCGTGCTGGTCGGCGGAACGGCCCTGGCCGGCGTGTTGAGCAATGAGCAGTCGCGCAACTTTGTGCTCAATCAACTGCAGGGCCGCGATCTGCCGGTTCCGCTGGTGCCGGGCTTGAGTTTCCAGTTCAATATCACGGGACCCGAACAGCGCATATTTTTTAATCTGGATCTGGCGCAACTGATTCGGCAGTAGCATTTTTTCCGGGTAAGACCTCAAGAGTTCAGGCTTCGTATCGCTGAGTGTAAAACAGCGCATAATAGTTATCAGTTGATGGTTATTAGTTATTGGTTTTTGCTCTCAAATTTCAGCCTTATCCCCGGCCAGAAGGTCTGTTGGCTTGATTAAAAAAGAAACTTTGACAACGAAGTTTCACACGATTACGGATGGCAGCGGTCAAAGGACACTAATAACAAGTAACTAATAACCATTAACTAATAACTTCTGCTATGCTTCATTTAACATCCTATTTCAAATTCGGCCGCTTTCGCTACCATCCCGGGGTAGCCCGGCCGCATATTCATTCTTTGACCGCTGGGCAGCACGAGGAAGTCCGGCATATCCTGCATGATTCCACGGCCAAAAATGCTTCCCTGCAAACCAAGCTTAAAATCGGACAACCTAACGATCCTTACGAGAGAGAGGCCGATCGTTTGGCTGATCAGGTCACCCATCAGGCGACCACTCCAATCAACGCCGGTGCCGGTTCCCGGCAGCCGGCACCGGTAGGGCATATTTTGCAAAAAGTGCCCGCCGGCAACTTGCAGGCGCAGGCGGAATGTTCTGCCGGCGGGTGTCCATTGGAAACGGACGAATCCGATCTGCAGGCCAAGGAGCAGGCCGGACATACCCCCACGCTGACGTCGAGTGCGGCGCAGCAGTTGCACAATCTGCGTGGCGGACAGCCCCTGACGCGCCGGCAGCGCGCGTATTTTGAACCGCGTTTTGGTTACGACTTTGCCAAGGTGCGCCTGCACACCGGCGGTCAGGCGGCCCGAACCGCCCAATCGCTGAACGCGCGCGCTTTTACCTATGGACCCAATATTGCCTTCAACCGCGGAGAGTATCACGAAGACAGTGCCGGCCGCCATCTGCTGGCCCACGAGCTGACGCATGTCATCCAGCAAGGAAAGGCACCGATGGCACCGCAGGTGCAGTGTCAGGCGCAGTCGGGCTGCACGGCGCGTGAACCGGAAAACTGCCCGACCTATGAGCAGTGGCTGCACGCTTTCCGAAATGTAGCGAGCTTCATATCCCGGGACGGCGCCTTGCGGCCCGGTGCCGGCCAGGCCGGGTTCCGCGTGCTGGGGGGCGGGGCGGCCTCGCGCGACCCCGCCGCTCCGGCCGTCCAACAGCCTCCGACGCCCGTGGGGAGACGTTTCGGCGACCGCTTTATCGACCATCCCACCGACCAGTGGGTGCGGCAAAACCTGCCGGAAAACCTGCGGCGCACAGCCTATCAGCTGCCGACTGACTGCGCCGACATTCTGGTCATTTTACGGCACGTTTATCTGGCAGCCCATCGGCGAACGGAAAATTATCGCGGCTGGGTCGTGGGGGATACCGGGGGCGGCGCTGCTCAAAGGCGAATTCAAGGGGTGATTGGCGCAGCCACTTCCGGCAACCTCGAGCGCGTGGTCAATCCCTACAGCGACAGCCGCGGCAATCCGATCCGCGACTTTGCGCGTCTGGAGCACCTTTTACACCCCGGCGATCAGCTGGTCTGGGACCATCACGGCAACGGTCTGACCCGCCGGCGAACCGGGGGCCACAGCCAGACGATCATGGATATCCAACGCGACGGTTCCGGGCGTATCAACCGTCTTGAACTGCTGCAGGGCAATCAGCCCTTGAGCCTATCCCAGGTCCCCGGAATTGTGGCCCAGGTCAACGAGGAACGGCAACAGGCCGGTCAACGTCCGCTGCCGGCCGGTCAGGTCGCGGGCATGCGCCAGCGGGGCGGGCCGGTGCGATCGGCGCCGGGGCGGCGCATTGAGGTGGATACCATGCGCCGCGATGAGATGGTGGATATCGACCTGCCGCGGCGGCGGGGCAGTGCGCAGCAATCCACGCGCGTGTGGACCTGGAATGACCCTGAGCATACGACCTTAAAAGTTGCCGGGCCGCCGCGGGCGGCGGCCCGGCCCCGCATGCGCCGGCTGGGGGGGGTGACCGTGCGTCGCATTTCCGACTGGTTTACGGCCCTGGCGCGGGCCAGCCTGGCGCGGTTGCACGGCGTATTTGAAGCAGCGCTGCTCGAAGTGCGCGGCGAAATAGACGGCGGCCAGCATGTTTCAGCGAGCGATGCCGGCCGCCTGGGCAGTTCGGCCGGCGGGCGCCTGTGGCAGCTGGCGCGCACGGCTGTCAGCCGCTTTACCAATTTCGGCCGTTCGCGCGGCGACCTGCAGCAAGGCGATCTCGGTCATCGCGTGCACTTCGACCGCCTGCACCGCATGCGCGCCATGATTCGCGCGCTGGGAGGGATTCAACCGCCGGTCTACCTCGGCAATCCCCAGGCCGCCGCCAGCGTGCGCACCACTTTCGGCACCATCGACCAGAACTTTAATCTCAGTGCGCGCGGCGCTGAAGAAATCAATTTAACCCGCCGGGTGCAGCGCGGCGGCGAGCTGGTCCAAGTCCTGGTCACAGGCTTCGATCCCTTTAGTACAACGAGTTCAGGCAATTCCCCCCAACCTCCGCAAGCCGGTGAATGGAATCCCTCCGGTTCGGCTGCCCTGGCCATGGACGGCCTGACCCTGAACCTGGGCGGCCGCAATCGCGCCGCGGTGGAAGGCGTGGTGATGCCGGTCAGTTTCCGGCAGTTTGACGAAGGTATTGTCGAGCAGATCATCGGCCGGGCCGGCACGGATGTCGACGCGGTGATTACCGTCAGTCTCGATCCGAACCTGGCAACTTCGGCGCCGGTGCGCCTCGAACAATTTGCCGTGGGCGTGCGCCGAACCGACGATTTGCAGCCGCACCGCCTGTTTCCCGTCGAGCACCTGCCGGCGGCCGGCATCCAGGCGGTGCCGGGGGGGACAGCGGTCGATCCGGCCATTATTGAAACCACGGCCGACGTTGCCGCCATTGCCCTGGCCACCGCCGGCCGTACCCGTCGCGGCCTGCCCGCTGTTCAGCAGCCGAACATCGGGCGCGCGGTCACACTGCGGTTTGCCAGCCTGCCGGCCGCGCAACAGGCCGCGCGCGCCTTAGGGCTGACGCAGGCAGTCCACAGCCGTGTGCTGGCCATCGATGATGTGCGCACGCTGCAGGCCATCATCGGCTCCATGCAGCGGGTCCTTACCCGGCAGGGACCGACCGCTGATATTATCTTCCGGGCCGCCAACCAGCAGTTTCGCGCCACTGTGCTGAGCGGACCGGGCGGCAGTTTTTTATCCAACGAAATTTCCTTTCGCGCCCAGCGTGAACTGCGGCGCCGGGGCAGTTCAGCCACCTCGTTTCATGTGCACACCCCCGGCGGCAGCGCCATCCCCCAGGACACCAGCAGCCGCACGGCCCGGCAAACCCGGACCCGGGCGCTCAGCGCCGCACGAGGTGTCGTCAACACCCTGATCGCCACCCTGCGCCGCATGATTCGCGCTGTTGGACAGCGCGTACTGGTCCGACGCCGGCAGCAGCAGACCCAGCCACAAGCGGGTCGATCGCAGCAGGGAGGCAGACCCTAACCTGAAGACAGGAGCGCAGCCGCAGTGGAAGCCCTGGTTACCAAACAACAACAGAACAAGGCCGCCCCTTTTAACATTCAAATCCGAATCAAATTATTAAAAACGATAGGTTGAGAACATTTAAAGGAGGTTACCTATGAGTCCCCCCAACACCAAATCCTGGGTTCCGTTCAGGCCCGATGCCGAAAATCTGAAGGCCGTCACGGAAGACGTATCCGAGGTGCGAAATATACAGCAAACGCTGCTCGCCAACCATGATGACCTTCGCTGCCCCGACCGCGTCGCCCATCAATACCAGATAGCCGGCGGCGAAGTCAGGTTCAAAGTTGCGGACGAGCTGCCCCCGGGTCTGACAGGGGTGGGGCTATTTGAGCCGGGTGCCGAATACATCGGCATTGGTCGAATCTCGACGGGATTGGGGACACCCCATATCGAAACAGATCCGGATTTTCTTGGCATCATGACCGCGTTTCAAACAAAAGACCGCCTTCGGGTCGACTTTCTGGCAATCAACCATCCAACCGCTCCAACCGATAACCACAGGGATTTCATGGACGTACTGCATGCGACCGGAGAGTCTGCCGGAGCAGAGTTTCCCTTCATCGGTGAAGCGGGCGAATATGATCTCGGCGATCTTCTCTCGCAACAGTGGGAGTTTGCCAAAGCACTCAAGGACCGCATGGGGTGGTACAAAGCAGGCAAGACCCTGGCCCACATCGTCAAACAAACCCTTCGCACGTTTCATTCCAGCACTGCTTATCAGGCATACTGGACCGGTGTCGTAGCGGTTGGCGCGAGGGCAGGCAAATTCACGTTTGTACCGACCAGAGATGAAAACCGCCGTCCCGGATTTCGACCCGGCGAGCGCCATCTCTCCGATGAGTGGAAAAAGCGCCAAGCACAAAGCGATGTCGAATTTATTCTGTATTGGATACCCTTTTTGAATGAGGACCAGACACCCACAGTAGAACTCACCGGCCGATGGGACGAAGGGCACAAAAAGCCGGTCGGCAGGATCACGTTTCCCAAAACGGATCTCGATTCCGAAGAGGCCCGAATGTGGGCGATCCTGGCTTCGGAGATGGGGGCCAATCCCGGCAACTGGGTTCATGACAAGGAGAATACTGTCAGGGAACCTGCCACCGAGTTCGGAACGGCCCGTAAAATTGCCTACCGGCTTAGCCAGGAAGGACGCGGCGCACTGGAGCCGGACCGGTATCGGTCTGTTTTAGAGACGGGACAAATCAGCCCGGAACTTGCCCAGGAATTGATCAGACGCCGCGAAGAAAAGAACAAGGCAGGGCATGTCAATTGGGCGCCGACAATTTAGCCATCTGATCCCGGGGCCGATATCTTAAATGAGAAGACCATCTTTTAATTGAATTAAGCCGCTTCGATATTCCTGTCGAGATGGGGATAGAACTTTACGATTCATTCCGCCCCATTTGTTTCTATCCTTCCGCTTATGCGAAGGAATTTGCGCGACGTTAGAGCATAGGGAGACCTGTCGCTGCGGGCCATTTTGTTTGACAAATAATTATCGGCTAACTATCTTAGCTTGTAAAATGGCCGAAAATTCAAGGAAGTAAATGGAAAATCAACTTCAGACGTTGAATTGCCAGCGGACTGCAGTGCACTTAGCCGTTTCACGGTATCCTCTGCCGGAAGCGCAAAATCATACCAATTAAAGCTAAGACTGCAATTATTTTTGCATCATCACAAATCAAAATCTTGCCAATGCTTTTACGGAAAGGAGGCTAACAATGGCCCTCCCGCATCCGGTCATTGTCGTTCCCGGTATTACCGCCATTTACCTGCATGACGAATATCCCCTGCCGCCGGAGGATATTTGGAAATAATTGGTTTCGTTTTTCAGCAACACCTGACCAAGTTCTTTGCTTATCAGCGATTCAATATAGGAGGTGCATCATGAGCGTATGGGGAAAACTTGCATCCCGGTATGAAGGCCAGGAAAATGTAAAGCACAAAATTTTGGCACTGGACGGAGGCGGGATCCGGGGCATCCTGACCCTTGAGATCCTGGCCCGCATGGAGGAAATGCTGGCCGAAGCCACCGGCGGCGGCCCGGCTTTCAGACTGTGTCATTTTTTTGATTACGTGGGCGGCACCAGCACGGGGGCCATTATTGCGGCCGGGCTGGCCCGGGGGATGAGCGCCAAAGACCTGCTGGACTTCTACCAGAAAACCGGTCCGGCAATGTTCGATAAGCAGTTCATACTAAAACGGTGGCGAGCGTTGTACAAATCAGAACCGCTGAAAAAAGAGCTGCAGAAAACCTTCGGGGCCGCGACGACCTTGAAACCGGACGACCTGGAGTGCCTGCTGCTGGCGGTGACCCGCAACCGCTCGACGGATTCTCCCTGGCCGATCAGCAGCAACCCGCAGGCCAAGTACAACGACACGTCCCGCCCGGACTGCAACCTCAACATTCCACTGTGGCAGATCGTGCGCGCCAGCACGGCGGCGCCCGTCTTCTTTCCGCCCGAGGTGATTCAGTGGGACCCGGCGGACGAGCGCAAAGCCTTCGTCTTCGTGGACGGCGGCCTGACGCCTTACAACAATCCGGCATATTTACTCTACCGGATGGCGACCGAACGGGGCTACCGCCTGAATTGGGCTAGCGGCGAGGATAGACTGCTTGTTATGTCGCTCGGGACCGGAGCGGCGGCAGCTGTGGAGGGTGGCGTGGACGATCCGAATCGAGGACTTCTGGACAACGTCGCCGCCCTTCCCAGTACCCTCATGTACGCTGCGATGATCGATCAGGATACCAGTTGTCGTTTCGTCGGCCGCTGTGTGCACGGGGCGGTGCTGGACCGTGAAATCGGCGACATGATTCCACGCGATACCGGCGGGAAAGTGATCCCGCTCGGCCAGGATCTGGGGCGCAAATTTCTTTATGCCCGCTACAATGCGGACCTGAGCCGCGAAGGTCTGGATGCGATGGGTCTGCACGACATCAAGCCCGAAAACGTCCAGAAACTCGATTCGATCGAGTACATCGGCGATCTGCGTCGGGTCGGCCGGAAGGCGGCGGAAGAGATCAAGATCGAACACTTCGCCAACTTTATTCCAAAAGAGAGGTAAGGCCCATGCATGCGTTTATCGTCCGTCCCTTTGGCATCAAAAACGGCATTGATTTCGACCTTGTTGAACGGGAGCTGATTCGCCCGGCCCTCGCAGCACTGAATGTTTCCGGCGGCACAACCGGTGAGTTCATTCAACAGGGCAACATCCGCACCGATATGTTCGAGCAGCTGCTGATCGCCGATCTGGTGGTTGCGGATATCTCCATCCCCAACGCCAATGCCTTTTATGAGCTGGGGATTCGCCATGCCTTCCGGGAAAAGCGCTCCTTTCTGATCAAGTCTCAAGGCGACGATGTCCCCTTTGACCTGAAAACAGACCGATACCTGCCCTACGATGCCGGCAACCCTGCCGCCAGTCTCCCTGCTCTGATTGAAGCACTCAAAGCGACCCTGGATTCGCTGGATCAGGACAGCCCGGTTTTTCAGCTGCTGCCGGGCTTGGAGTCTACGGATCCCACCAAGTTCATAGTGGTCCCGCTCGATTTTCGCGAAGAAGTTGAGCGGGCCGAGTCCTCCAAAAATTCGGGCTACCTTCAGTTGTTGTCCGTGGAAGTCGACGGTTTTGCCTGGACGACCATGGGGCTGCGGCTGATCGGATTTGCGCAGTTCAGGCTCAAGGATTGGCCGGGGGCCAAGGCCACGTGGGAGGCCGTGCGGAAATATGACGACATGGATCTGGAGGCCAACACCCTTCTTGGAACCATCTATCAACGCATCGCCGACCTGGTGAGGTCCGACCAGGCGCTGCAGCGGGCGCTGCAGGATGTAAAGGTTTCGAACTGGGACCGCGCCGAAATCCGGGCGCTCATGGCACGCAATGCCAAGACGCTCTGGGAGGCAGACTGGAGAGACCTGGCGGAGATCAACGCCATGCAGCAGGCCGCTTTGAGCTCGCCGCACCTCGAGCTTTCTTTGGATTTGTATCGCAAGGGGTTCGTTGAAGACCGCAACCATTTTTACTCGGGCCTCAACGCTCTGGCCATGGTGACCTTCATGACGGAGTTGGCAGCCGCTCAACCGCAGACCTGGGAGGACGACTTCGATTCCGAGGATGATGCCGCCCTCAAACTTCGCAAGCTGGAGGAGCTGCGCTCCGATCTGGCCGCCGGGGTCAAGCTCAGCATCGAATCCAAACAAATTGCCTTGGCCCGTGAGGATCAAAACGACATCTGGGCTGAAATCAGTGCCGCGGACCTGATTATGCTTACTTCCACGAAGCCCAATCGCGTTGGCCGGGCCTACAAGAAGGCCCTATCCGACGCTCCCGACTTCGCCTGCGATTCGGCGCGCAAACAGCTCCTGCTTTATCAACGTCTGGGAATTCTTGCCGAAAATACTCAGGCGGCCCTCGCCAACATTCAGATGACGGCGCAAAAGGAAGAAGCACCGGCGGCGCCGCGCGTGATCCTGTTTACGGGGCACCGCATCGATGCACCCGGCAGGCAGAAGCCTCGCTTCCCGGCCGCTAAGGAGAATCAGGCCCGATCCATGATTCTGGAGGCCGTATCCCGGGAGAAAGACAAGACGCCGGGTAAACTGCTCGGTATTTCCGGCGCTGCATCCGGCGGAGACATTCTCTTCCATGAAATCTGCGAAGAACTGGAGATTCCGAGTCAGATGTATCTGGTGCTGCCGAAAATCGAGTACATCAAAGCCTCGGTTGCCGACAACGGCCCCGGCTGGGTGGAGCGGTTCAAGCGCCTGTTCGAACAGAAGCCGCCCGAGATCCTGTCCGACTCCGGCGAGCTGCCGCGCTGGCTGCGCGCCAAAACAGGCTACAGCATCTGGCAGCGCTCCAATCTGTGGATGCTCCACAGCGCCCTGGCGATCTCAAATGACAACCTGACGCTGATTGCACTCTGGAACGGCGAGGTGGGCGACGGCCCGGGGGGCACGGAGGATATGGTCGCGCGCGCGCAGGACCGGGGCGCAACCTTCATCCATCTCGACACCCGCAAGCTCCTTGAATGAACCAGCCAGGAAAGGTTCGGAAACATTTTGATCAGGTTTCTCACAGAGCCCGCAGAGGACACGGAGTTCGATGCTCGTTGTGAACTCGGCGTTTTGACCCAATTCAGCGTCGACCCCGGCCGTTGCGTAAGCGTCACGTTAAGAAATTTGTATTTCGACACTTACCGCCTTATTCGCATGTTGACAATGGACCTCTGACAGATTGAGTTTGCAACTTTGCTAAAAGGCTGCATTTATGTACGAACGCATCGATCAATTTCAGACGGCGGCCTTAAACTGCGGTGCGGACTATTACACCGATGGGTCGCTGCACCAGGACAAGATAGAAGCCGCCTTCAGGATTTATCGCAACGCGCGGGCCGGAACCAAGCTATCCGACTTGGAGGGAAATCCGGTCGATTTCGGCATCACGATCGTCGGACGACTGGCGCTGAGAGCAGACGACGGTACGTGGGTCAGCGCGAACGAGAACTTCCCCAGCATCGATGAGATCATGCGGGAAAACCTGAAGGTCATGGATGAGGATTCCGATGACAGCGGCAGCATCCTGAGTGCCGATCTCTGGTCTTTGCTGGCGAATGACGCCTGGGTGCTGGGCGGAATCCACGCCCGCACCGAGTTTCATTTTGCGTCACCCTTGCGGTGGGAAAATCTGTGGGACGAACGCGGCAGCCGGATGACGGTCACGGCCCGCGAGGTGATCGGCATCACCGCTTTCGGTTATGGCATCAGCCGACCGGTCCCGAAACTCGAGGCGGTTGCGCAGTGCACCGACGGGAAAAAAGCCGCGGCAGCTTCCCTGCCGGCCTATAAAAAAGAAGTTCAGAAGTATCGAACGATCGACACTTTCCGAAAATTCTACCAAACGATTCCAAATTCTGCCAGACAGTAAGGTAAATCATCAGAAGGGAGGTTGACCATGGCAGACAAAGCATTGCATCAGGAAAGCGATCTTGTCGCGCAAGCCAGGGATATCCTGCGCAAGAAGGCTCCCAAGCCCCAAGACAAGGATATTCTCGATCTCATCAGGGGCTTGAAGAGGGAAGAAGCCTTCGGATACGCCCGGAAGCTGCTCGAGCTGGCGCGTGCGTCTTTCAATCAGGAGACCGACGCGCAGTTAATGCTCAAATTCGCCCAGGAGCAGGCCCTGTGCACGTATAAGGACCCGGATTTGCCGGTCAGCGACCGGTTGGATCGGGCTTTGCGGATTCTGGATGCGGCCGATGCCCTGGCAGAAACCAAAAGCCAGGAAAGTCTGGGTCTGGCCGGCGCCATTTTCAAACGCAAATGGGAGGTCGGCGGCCGGAAGATCCACCTGGAGCGCTCATTGTACTACTACCTGCGCGGGTATCAACAAGGGCCGGCCGGCGACCTGGGCTACACGGGCATCAATGCCGCCTATGCCCTGGACCAACTGGCCGGTCTCGAAGCCGGACAAGCTCAAAGTGCCGGCATGCCTTCGGATGTGGCCGACGAGCGGCGGACGCAGGCCAAGGACATCCGCGCGACGCTGGCGGATGCCTTACCCGGTCTTGCCGACCAGGATAACAGTTTGAACCGCAACTACTGGTTTCTGAGCACAGTTGCCGAGGCCTTCTTCGGTTTGCGGGAGTATGACAAGGCCGGTGAATGGCTTAAAAAGGCCGCTGCCCTTCCCGATATTGCTTCGTGGGAATTGGAATCCACTGCGCGGCAGCTGGCGTCTCTCGCTCGGCTTCAATCGCAGGATGATCTGCAAAAGGTAGAAGCCGGGGCCTGGAAAGTCCTGGAGGAATTTCTGGGAAATCGGGTTCAAGGCGTACGCACGGCATTTCTGGGCAAAGTGGGGTTGGCGCTTTCGGGCGGCGGTTTCCGGGCTTCGCTGTTCCACATCGGCTTGCTCGCCAAACTGGCTGAACTGGATATGCTGCGTCATGTCGAGGTGATCTCCTGTGTGTCCGGAGGCTCCATTATCGGTGCCCACTACTATCTGAAAGTGCGGGATCTATTCAAGCGCAAAGGGGATGCGCAGATAGACCGCAATGATTATGTCCGCATCGTGCAGGAGACCTGCGGGGAGTTTCTCGCAGGTGTACAGACAAACATCCGCACGCGGGTGGCGGCCGAGTTCCTGACCAACCTCAAAATGATTTTCCTGCCCAACTATTCCCGCACGATGCGTGCCGGCGAACTCTACGAGGAGAAGATCTACGCGAATGTAAAAGACGGTGAAGAGACCCGGCCGCGCTGGTTGAATGATCTGTATATCCAGCCCGCAGACGAGGGAGAGCGGTTTGTTCCCAAGCACGACAACTGGCGGCGGAGGACCAAAGTACCGATCCTGATTCTCAATACCACCGCGCTCAACACGGGGCATAACTGGCAGTTTACCGCGTCATGGATGGGGGAGCCGCCGTCGAGCATCGACACGGCCATCGATGCCAACTACCGTTTGCGGCGGATGTACTATGGAGATGCCCCGGAGCCTTACAACAGGATTCGGCTGGGTCATGCCGTGGCTGCTTCGGCCTGCGTACCCGGACTATTCGAACCCATTGTGCTGCCACACCTGTATGAAAGAATAGTCGATGCGGATTCGGGGAAAAAAGTCGATCCCCAAGACGCAAAGAAGGCCATAACCGTCCGATTGGTGGACGGGGGGGTTCATGACAATCAGGGCATTATGAGTCTGCTGGAACAGGACTGCAACGCGGTGATTGTCAGCGACGCCAGTGGGCAGATGGACAATGATGATAATCCCAGCAAAGGTGTTCTGGGGGTTCCGCTGCGTTCCAACAGCATTTTAATGGCCCGGGTGCGGGAGGCCGAATACCGCGAGCTGGAAGCCCGCCGCCAGTCGGGCGTACTGCGGAATCTGATGTTTATTCACCTCAAGAAAGATCTGGCAGTCAAACCGGTCGACTGGATCGGATGTGAAGATCCGTCGGATTTCGACCAAGACCGGCGCTCCACCAATGGGAAAGATGAAACGGACTACGGTATCCTGAAAGCGGTTCAGGAGAGGCTGGCCGCCATCCGAACGGACCTGGATTCGTTTTGCGATACCGAGGCCTTCGCACTGATGACCAGCGGCTACCGCATGGCGGAGCACGAAATCCAAAAGCAATTCGCCGATTTCCCGCTGTCGACCGACGATCCGCCGCAGTGGGAATTCCTGGCGGTGGAAGAATCCATGAAGTATCCGCCCAAGTCGGAGCGCCTGTTGAAATTGCTGAACGTCTGCAGCCAGCAGGCATTTAAAATCTGGCGGCTGAGCACTCCCCTGAAAATCACCGGCTGGGTGCTGGGAATTCTGGCCTTGATTTTTCTGCTGTGGGCCTGCTGGAAATGGGATTCGGTTGCATTGATTACACTGGGGACCATCGGCACGGCAGTTGCCGCAATGATTGCGGGGGCCTTTGTCGGCAAAACCGTCATGCGCGTGGTGCGCTATCGTGATACGCTGGCCGAGATCGCCTTCGGTGTCGCCATGTCGCTGGTGGGCTGGATTCTGGCCCGAATTCACCTGCATATCTTTGATAAGTGGTATCTGCGAGCCGGACGGGTGAAGAAAGAGGGTTAGAGGGTGAGAAGGTAAGAGGGTAGGAAGATGGGAAGCTGAGCGGGTGGAAAGTAATAGAAGGAAGTTGGGAAGCGGGGAAGTTGAGAGGTTGAGAAAATCAGAAGGCAAGAAGATAAGAAGATTAGAAGCTGAGAAGGTAAGGAAGTTAGGTAGTTTAAAAAAGGTACCCGGATTCATAAGTCAAAATTCAGGCTGTAAATCTTCAAAAGGAAGGGAGCAAATAAGATGGCATCCGGTAACAATGGCCCTAAGTTTGTTCCGGAAACTGCGCTGATTGCGCTTTTGCCGGCGTTCAGCGATTATACCTACGATCTGCAGGAGCCTCACTATCCTTATAAGATTCCCGGCATCTCGAGCTCGCTGGTGGAACCGCCCAAGGCCAACAACTGCTGCACCTTTGTTGAAGCGCTGCTGGTTAAGGCCTGGCTGGATGTTCATGGCGACAACTTCAGCTGGACGTCCACCAATCACAGTCAGATGATGATCATGATGCCGGGCGATCTGTTTTCACCGGTGAGCGCCGTCATTGAAACCGGAATGGGGGTTGAAGTCCCCGACAAAAACGAACTACCCGCACCCTGGACCCTCATTCAGGGATGGCGCAGCCTGGATCCGCCGAACGGAGGCCACACCTTTTTGATTCTCGACGTGCATCCAGACACCGGGCGGATTTTAACGCTTGAGTCCAATAAGGCCTTTGACATGGACGGCCCGGGTTGTCGCCGGCATGGTGATCTGGATGATTTCCCGAACCAGCATCCGGGAAGCAACTGGCATACCAATGACAAACTCTGGACGTGGCAGAGGTTTCTTGATTTCTACCGGCACATGAAGCTGGCCAAGCTCAACGTCGAAGATGTTAAGTGGGTGGCGTCCGGCGGCTGAGAAAACGGACGCTTTAGTGGGTAAAATTGCCGTCGCCGGACAGGCCTTGCGGGTAGGGCCGGCAGTTCGCTTGAACAAATGCAGGTCAGCCAGCGGCGTCTGTTTCTTTCATCAATTGGGCCATCAGATCAAAGCTTTCTGTCAGATGCCATTTTTGCGCAACCAGATGACGGCAAATCCGGCGGCGGACCCAGCGCGGCAGTCCACTTTTCATTTTTATATTCCATTTAAGATGCGTGCCTTTGGTTGTGGGTTCAAGCTCGCTGGTAATCAATAGGTTAAGAAAACCTTTGCTGAGATTAACAGTGTAGTAATCAAAGGGACGCCAGTCCAGAATTTTCTCGAGAATATTACTATTTGAGCAGTGATTCTGAGCAGCGGGACCGGTGCGTCCGCTGGGGCGTTCCACCTCCTCCCAGGCTGAACCTTTCATCCAGAGGGTTCGCTTATGCGGATCACTCAACCAGTCCCACACCACTGCGGGCGAAACAGAAAATTCATGCGCAACGCTGGCGTCTGCTGCTTCGGACGGCAGAAATACCCGACGTTCCTCTAATAATTGCCGGTAATGCTCATCCAGGTTGATGCTGCTGGTATTTATTTCGCCTACATGCTCATAAGATTCCTGTGACGTGTGCATCCCGATCGGTTGGATGCCCATTTTTTCAAGACTCTTTTGCGAGAATAAGGCGTATCCACTCCAACCGGTTGTTTTGCCGACACTGTTTTTGAGAAGCCGGTGAACCGCATTGACAGAGGACCCGACGGGTTTGGTTTTGCCGCCCACATCCTGTAAAATGTAATCGCCGTAATGAGTTATAAACTTCAGGTCGAGTTTGACGATCGATTGACAGGCTTTGCAGGGACAGGTCGCATTGTGCTCCATGGTCCGCTGACGATCCCGAAACGCCGCGTAAGTGGCCTCAATGATTTCAAGCAGCAATTCGCCGCGCGAGATTTTGGGCGCAGAGGCATACGCAAACACCGCATCTCCTTCAACCTCCGCCAGATCCATGGTGGGTGTGAAGTGCCCGATAATAAGCTCGATAATATTGCGCAGGATATTTGAACTGTGCGTGATCTCGGTATCCTCCATGAATGAGGTAAAACCGGAGATATCCGCCAGAACGACATAACCATTTTGAACTTGAGTATCCATTGACGTTTCCTTCCCGGTATATTTCCTAAAGTAAGGCTGGCAAGCTGACTTGCAACACAAGCTGGTTCGCTTCGCTCCCAATTGGAAGGTTTCTTCAATTTCCACCGTACCCTATAAAATCCTGAATGTGCTATTCTTTAAGGTGGATTAATAAACAATGCCGTCCGGCTAAGCCTGATTTTTGGCCTATCGCAGTATCGCAAGCCGGTGTCCTGAGCTATTTTAATTGTTTTATCAAGCTCTTCAGCAGTTACATGCATGTTAGGCTCGGCAATTAAAATCTTGCCTTTAGCTGTCAGATTCGACCGCAACTGCAGAAAAAAGTGATTTTTATCGCGCACCTCGTGGACCATCCAAAAAGCCAGAATAAAATCGGCCGGCTCTATCACCCCCGATCATGTCCGCTTCACCGCGAAGGGGAAAAATCCTGTCCGCCACTCCGGCCCGCCTGGCACGCGTGAACATAATATCCAACATCTTTTGCTGAAGATCTACCGCAATGACTTTCCCGCTTGCACCGACCAATCTTGCCATGCCGATTGAAAAGTAGCCCATGCCGCAGCCGACATCGATAACGGTCATTCCTTTTTTGACCAGGTCACTAAATATTTTGTCGGGGTTATGAATTAGTTTGCGGAGCGGGTTGTCGAACGTATAAGCCACCCACCAGGGGCATACATGATGAGGCGGGGAGGATAATTGGGTTTGCGCCATCGTGGCCGATGACCTCCTTGCGAAATTGGTGATGTTTTACAGCCGGGTAAATGGATTGGTATCTTTTTCCAGCTGTACCGTCGAAGACGGCGACGGCCCGTAATCGTGCCCGGGCCAGACAATGGTAGGGGCAGGCAGCGCGTAGATCTTTTCATGAATGGAGTCGATCAGCTGCTGATGGGATCCGCCGGGCAGATCGGTTCTGCCGACGGCCCCGACAAACAACGTGTCTCCGGTAAAAATATGGCCGTCGGTGTAAAGGCATATACTTCCCGGCGTGTGTCCGGGGGTATGAAGCACAGTTAAGCGGACTTCTCCGATTGGGATGATATCATTGTCCTGCAGCATTACCTCGGCACGCGGAGAGCCTTTACCGCCAAGAATCCTGGAAAAGGTACTGTGCAAAACCTTGCCCAAACGCCCGGCGTCCGCGGCATGGATAAGAAGTTTGGCGCCGGTGGCCGATTTTACGGCCGAATTGCCGGCGGTGTGGTCCGAATGGCCGTGGGTGTTGATGATATGGGTAGCCTTGCATCCCAGACTATCGGCCTCAGCCAGAATCCGGTCGGTTTCAAACGCCGGATCCACCAAAGCACAGGTTTTTGTGCTTTCATCTCCGATCAGGTAACAAAAGCCTGCCATCTTCTTCAGTCTAATCTGCCTCAGTATCATTTTTCCCCACTTGTTTTTAGGATCCTAGGCATAAAACCGTCCTGCCGCTTTTTCATTACGTGAGATACTTATCTCATGAATCGGTATATTTCTCAATGGAATAGGAGCCAAACCAAATGTTCCAAAAACTTCGCCTGATTTATTGACATTTGTGCTGATGCGGCTTACGTTTACGGCAATCATCATGGCCGGACGAAATATGCGGCCGGGGCTGCCTACCTCAAATCGGAGATAATAAATGTTTGAAACCAGAGAGCAAGTTCTGGAGCGGATTCTGGAACAGAAAAAACCCCGTTGCCCACACTGCGGCGAAGAAATGAATCTGTGGGAGGTCCCACCGATCACCGTCGGGGATGGCCTTGGATGGGGAACACCATATCTTTATTTATGTTTCAACGACGATTGCCAGCTTTACAAACAGGGCTGGGACCATATGAAAAAAAACTATGCCCATACCGCCTCCTATCGCTGCATGAATTATCCGGGTACCGAGCAATTTGAGCTGATCCCGGTTTTCAGCAATCAGGGCGGCCGGGGGCAAATTGTTGATGAACAGCTGATGGCCGAACAGGAGGCGATCAAAGAAGCCATTAAAATCGGGTTTGCCATGCTGGCGGAATGTTATGTCAGAAAAGACGGGCCGGCCGTACTTACGATTCTGATGGATCCGTCGCATCCGAATCGGGTCCGAAAAAAAGCCGCCGAAATGATCGGGGACATCGGCGAGGTGGAGGCCGTTGAGCCGCTGCGAAATGCAAGGTTCGGCAATGATCTGGTTCAAAAAGAGGTCGATGCCGCCATAACCAAAATACATAAAAGACACTTTACCCGTGAGTGCCCGTATTGTGCGGAGATTATTAAACGGCGGGCCAAAGTTTGCAAACATTGCGGCAAAGAGGTGGGCGGGCAGTAACCCCACGATCGCTGCACAAAAAGAGTGCTTGGATTGTCACAGATCCCGCCGGCTTCCACCGGAAGGAGCGTTCACCTCTTGGCGTATCCGTTTCCGGTGAACAATCGGAATTCAAAGGTGCTCTGATAAATATTTATAAAGCACCTGAAACGTCTTGACAGGGGAATAAAACTTAACTAAATATTCGATATATGTCGAACAATCGTGCTAATAATATCGAAAAGTATTCTGAAATGTTCAAGGCCCTTTCAAACCCGAATCGGCTGAGAATATTTATGCGGCTGATCACCTGCTGCCAGCCGGGTACGGTTGCCAGCATCAGCAGCAATTCCGGGGAAGAGGGATGTGCCTGTGTCGGCGAGCTCGGACAGGATTTAGGAATCGTGGCTTCCACAATATCCCATCATATAAAAGAGCTGCGCCGGGCCGGTCTCATCCGCATGGAACGGCGGGGGCAAAAAGTGGAATGCTGGGTTGATCCGGAGACGTTGACCGCCTTGCGCGGATTTTTTTAACATCTGAATTTTGCACGCATACAAGCGACAGTAATATTGAGACTCTCTTCAATTTTCAAAGAACAGTTCCCAACTCTGGATACGCTTTTTTTAGGGCGGAGTAATTAGGGAGAAAAAAATGCAAAACAAAGAAAAAGAAACCATCCGGCAAGTGGTACGCGAGCGCTACGGCAATATCGCAAAATCTGCTGCGACCGGCAGCGGTAAAAGTTCAATGCCATCCTGTTGCGGGCCATCCGAGGCCTCAATCTCAACCAGCCTGGGATCTTCCTGCTGCGGGGGGTCGCAATTCACCCCGCAACAAATCTCCACGCTCATGGGGTATTCCAAGGAAGACTTCAGCAGCGTCGCTAAAGGTGCCAACATGGGGCTGGGTTGCGGCAACCCGGTGGCGTTGGCCTCGCTGAAATCCGGGGAAACGGTCGTAGACCTTGGCAGCGGAGGCGGTTTTGACTGCTTCCTGGCGGCCAGACAGGTGGGAGAGAGCGGACGGGTCATCGGCATCGATATGACGCCCGATATGCTCAGCCAAGCCAGGATGAACGCAGAAAAAATGGGCACCACCAATGTCGAGTTTCGCCTGGGTGAGATCGAAAACCTTCCGGCGGCTGATAACACGGCGGATATCATCATGTCCAACTGCGTCATCAACCTGTCGCCGGATAAATTGAAGGTTTACCGCGAAGCCTTTCGGGTGCTTAAACCCGGCGGACGTTTGGCCATTGCCGACATTGTCGCCACGGCGCCGCTGCCCCCCGATATTCAGCAAAACCTGGCGCTGGTGTCCGCCTGCATCGGGGGTGCCGCAACAGTTGACGACACCAAGCAAATGCTGCAGGAAGCCGGATTCGAGGATATCAGGATCACACCCAAAGATAAAAGCCGCAAACTCATTTCCCAGTGGGTGCCGGGATTTAATAAAAACGCCGGAGATTATGTCGTTTCAGCCTACATCGAAGCTGTCAAACCGGTTTAGTGGATGATAGTCTGATTTTATTTTCTACTCCGTTCCATCCATATAAAAAGAGATCTAATTCCGCCAAACCCAGTATTCCCTGGCCCAGACCGTTTTTAACCTAAACCCAATTTTAGCTATTTTTTTTCTGGACAGGACAAACGTGCTTTAAATTCTCAGTACGTGGCACCAGGGCGGGCCATCACTCCACGGCATAGATTCACGGCAAAGCCAATCTCCTCTGACCTGGTCCACGCCGATGTGGGTTCGGTGCATGATTTCAACTATTTCCCGGTCGATGTTTTTGGGCAGAACACCGCATTTTTCCCAGATTTCGTAGCGGGGTGCCGGCAATCATCCGAATGAAGTTGCGGCCGGCAATCGTATTGGGTAGGGATGCATCTTTATTTTTTCCCTTCCGCCAACTTGCTTATATCCCGCGGCATGCGCCTCCTCCTTTGGTAATCAAACCCAGTGGCCTTCCACGTCAGCCTCAGCGGAGGTTTCAAGTTCTCCGTTGTTAAATTGCGCGATGGCATCGGCCACCGTTCCGGAGGCGCCGGTCATTACCTTAACGCCGGCGTGCTGCAGCACCTTAAAAGCCTTCGGCCCGCAATGGCCGGTAATCAGCACATCAATATGATGGTCAATGATGGTCTTGCCCGCCTGAATGCCGGCCCCTTGGGGCAGATTGAGGTTCTGGCTGTTTTCCACAACTTCAAACGCCTTGGTTTCCGGCTCAACGATGATAAAATAGGCTGCCCGCCCGAACCGAGGGTCCAGATTAGAGTCCAATTCTTTGCCTGTTGATGAGATTGCTAATTTCATTTTTTTCATCCCCTGCGCTTTCGTTTTTTGAAGATTCAGATGATTACAATTTAATATTGTATATCGTCCTTAAGGCAAAATGCTGCCTATTTATGAGTATATACTCATAATTACCCTAGAGGTTGCCGACTAAGTTGTCAAGCCTTTTTTTAAGATCAGATAAAGAATCTTGGCCCAGAGGGCCAGGCATTGACTTCACCCCAGCTTCCGGCTCGTAGAGCCTGCAGCTCGGAGAGAGGGGTGGCGTTTGCCATCAGAGAACCCGTGGAATAATGGAATGGTGGAAAAATGGGATATTGAATATAGCGGATCAAAAGCGGAATGTCTTCTTTACGTTTTCTAAGCGGCGGCAGAACAATAGGAAAAACTTTCAGCCGGTAGTACAAATCATCACGAAAATGTCCCTCCTGAACGCGATTATAAAAGTCCCGATTGGTCGCCGCAATAATGCGTATATTAACCTTGCGGGTTTTTGAATCACCCACGCGGTCGATTTCGTGCTCTTGCAGCACCCGCAGCAGCTTTATCTGAATAAACGGACTGATCTCGCCGATTTCATCGAGGAATACGGTGCCGCCGTCGGCTTCCTCGAATCTTCCGACGCGGTTTTGGACGGCCCCGGTGAAGGCGCCTTTGACATGTCCGAAGAGTTCGCTTTCCAGCAGCGATTCGGTCAGGGCCGAACAATTGACCGCTATCAGCGGGCAGGTTTTCCGCGCGCTGCGCTGATGAATCGCTCCGGCAACCAATTCCTTGCCGGTTCCACTCTCACCCATGATTAATATCGTAGCCTCGCTGGCAGCGGCCGCATTAATAGCCGCAAACACCTTTTGCATTTCGTGGCTTTTGCCGATCAGGTTTTCCAGCCGGTGCTGGTGGGTTGCTGGGCTCCCCGGTGCATGCCTTGCCGGGCCCAGCACCCCATTCTGGAAAAAGTGGCCGAGGAATTAAATGGCAAGGCGCTGATTATTTCCCTGAATACCGAAAAGAATCGCGGGGCTGCGTATCGGCTGAACATCCATAGCATCCCGACGCTGGTCCTCTTTAAAAACGGCAAAGAAAGGCAGCGCTTTGTCGGTCTGCAAAAAGCTGATTCATTAACTAGAGCGCTGCAGGAAGCTTCATATGCTCTGTAACCGTGCCAAAGCTGTTTTGTGTGAACCGGGCTCTTCAATCATAAGAAATTAATGCGGCCGGTAATTAAACAACTATCGGAAAAAGCATATGATGAAAAGGAGACATTATTTATGGGTCAATATAGACTGCCATATGTATAATTTGCGAAATTGACAAGCAATGAATATTGTATAATTACTCAACTATGGAAAAGAAAGAAAAACACAAATTATCGGAGTTGACCATGTCTGATAATCATATCCAGGATCGAGCGGAAGGCGCCATTATAGGTGCCTGGATAGGCGATGCGCTGGGTCTTGGTCCGCATTGGTATTATAATTTGGAAGAACTTCACCGGGATTATGGCAATTGGATTGACCGGTACACCGATCCAAAGCCGGGCCGTTACCATGACGGTATGAAGGCCGGCCAACTGTCGCAGTCCGGCTTCATCCTTGTCCTCATGGTCCGCTCTTTGATTGAGTGTGGTGGTTACGATGAAAAAGATTTTTGCCGCCGCATGGACCGGGAACTCTTCCCTTTTCTTGATGGCACACCGGTAAGCGGGCCAGGGCGATACACCAGTCAATCTATCAGAGAAGCTTGGCGCCGCCGCGTACAGCAAGATCTTCCCTGGGGCCAAACCGGAGGCCATGCCGATACAACCGAAGCTGTAGAGCGTACCCTTGCCATCGCCGTCCGCTATGCGTTCCAGCCCAGCCGGCTCGCCGCTGCAATAACGACCAACACCTTGCTGACCCAGACAGATAACACAGTCGTATCAATGACAGTAGCTTTTGGTGCCGTGCTTGGACTTCTCGTGCAGGGCCATTCCCTCGACGCCGATCTATCGGGCAAACTGATGGCGCTGGTTAAAAGCGGAGAGTTGCCCTTTCATGCCGTAACCAGAGACGATTTGAAGCCACCGCGGCCGGGGGATCCGGATCCACCCAGGGCAGGACTTTTCGCCTCACCGGATGCATTGCTGTCGCCGTCATACATGGCCGCAGCAGCGGTTGATCCGGGAATCCGCATCGAACCCGCCTGGAAGGTTTCCATCGTTTACGGCATGCCGTGCGCCATCTACCACATGCTTCCGGCGGCATACTATTTATCGGCACGGTTCCACAACGATTTTGATTCGGCGGTGCTCCATGCCGTTAACGGTGGTGGTCAAAACCAGGTAAGGGCGATTTTAACCGGCGCCCTAACCGGGGCTCAGACAGGGCTCTCCGGCATTCCGCAGCGTTTTCTGGACGGTCTTGAAAACATAGACAAGCTTCGTGAAATGGCCGCCGAACTGGCAGTGCAAGCCGCAAAAGGTTAGGCAATCTGTAACTCACTGACCGTTGAATCCAACATTACCGATGTAGGGTGGGCATTGCCCACCGTTAACAGTCAAGATCGGCGATATGTGTTGGGCAGTGTCCGCCATCGTTAAAATGCCCATCCAGTAAGCCGCAGCCTCTTGATCGGAAAATGCTTCGGGAACCGGTCGCAATATGGATTTAAATGCTTTCTTTACGCTCTTTTCCCCGCAGCGGCTCAGCCCCGGCTTTCCCCTGGACTGTCTTGTTGGCCTTTCATTTGTTCAATATATGACTCGGCTTTCCTTGCCGGAGAACGTCATCTGCCCCCTTCCTGGAACAACTCCGCATAGCTCTTGCGCATGTCGCGCTTGAGGATCTTGCCCGTTGGCGTCTTGGGCAGGGCATCCATCAGCATTACTTTTTTCGGAACCTTGAAGGCGGCCAGATGCTCCCGGCACAAGTTGATGATCTCATCCGGCTCGATGTGCTGCCCTTTTCGGACCACCACCATCGCCGTCACCGCCTCCACCCACTTGGGATGGGGAACCCCGATGACCGCCACCTCCTCTACCCGTTTGTCCAGGTAGATGGCCTCTTCCACTTCGCGGGTCGAGACGTTCTCGCCGCCGGTCTTGATCATGTCCTTTTTCCGATCCACCACCGAAATGTAGCGATCCTCGTCCAGCACACCGATGTCCCCGGAATGGAACCAGCCGCCCTTCATAGCCGCCTCGGTTTTTTCCGGATCCTTGAAGTACATGATCATGGCATGGGAACCCCGGCCGCAGATCTCCCCCGGCACCCCGACTTCGTTGATGGGCTCCCCATTTTCGGCTTCTAGCCGGGTTTCCATGTTGAGCCCTCCCATGCCCGCGGAACCGAGCTTGCGCAAGGCGTCCTCGGCCTTGAGAATGGTATGGTAAGGGGCCAGTTCAGTCTGGCCGTAGTAGTTGTAGATCCGGGCACCCGGAAGCCGCTCGAGCATCTCCTTTAGGACCTCCACCGGCATAATGGACGCGCCGTAATAGCATTTTGTGAGGCTCGTGAGATCGTGTTTGGCGAAATCAGGGTGTCGCAACATGCCGATCCAGACCGTAGGCGGAGCGAAGAACATGTTGGCCCGATAGTCGGCGATGGTTTTCAGGATTTTGCCGATGTCCGGCATCATGAGGATGTTGGTTCCCCCAACCCAGAACACCGGATTCAAGAACACATCCCGCTGGGCGCAGTGGTAGATAGGCAGGGCATTGACGTTGATGTCGCTGGGATCATACCCGCCGTCTACGATGCACCCCATGTACTGAGCCATCAGGGCCTGGTTGCTGATGATCACACCCTTGGGCAGGGATTCGGTGCCGCTGGTGTAAGTCATCTGGCAGGGATCCTCGATGTGCAGGATGCTGTCCGGCTCGGTGTCCGCACCGGCGGCATACCAGGACGCGAAGTCGATGAACCGGTCGTCCGCCGGCGCCATGCCGGCCACGTCTCCGGACCAGATCCAGGTCCTGACCGTGGGCATGTCGTCCGACACGTCTTTGACCAGGTCGTACAGGGCGTCTTCGACGATGAACACCGTGCTTTCGGAATGGTTGATGCAGTAGCAAATATCCTTTCCCTTCAACAGGTAGTTGATGGCCAGGTAGACGGCCCCAACCTTGCAGCACCCCAACCAGGTGAGGACGTGGTGGATGGTGTTATGGGCCAGAATGGCCACGCGATCGTATTTTTTCACGCCCAGGCCTCTCAGGGAGTTTGCCACACGGTTGGAGGCGGCCTCCAATTCCGCATAGGTGAGGGCTGTATCACCGAAAATGAGGGCTTTCTTGTCGGGGTAGTGATAGGCGCTGCGCCGGATCATGTCGGCGATGACCCACCGGTTGACCCGATTGTAACGGTTCCTGAGAAAGGCCATATTTTCCGGGTTGAGGGTATTGTAACGGGCCTTCTCCGCTTCGGTCAGGGGGTTGGTCATTTCGTGCATGGGGCCTCCTTTTTGGATTTTATGGTTTCAGGTGGAATGTCAGCCTAAAAGAATCCGTAATTTCTCTCATTGAGTGTAGGGTGTCAGATCCTGATCAGTAATTAATCGGTTGCCTTTAACCACAAAGCAAAGTGCAACTCCAAATCCTACTTCTATTTAGCAAAACTCAGATAAACATGGCAACTCTTAATCACTAATCAGGATTTGAAGCAGCGGACCTCGATCATTGTCTGGATTCACTTTATTATAAGATGAATTCATTCTTTTCAATGACGGTTCGAGTAGGAAAAACCATACACATAGCAGGATGTCAAACGATGTTATAAATAAAACATGGCTATATATCAATAAGTTACGCAAAATGATAGTTTTGGTATATCGTTTGCAGGTACAAATACGAAGGCAAAAGCGATGAATTGAATGTCTAACTATTGGAAAAGGAGGTGCAAAAGGGGGCGAAACTGAGAATTAACTAGAATTGTCGGAGATAGACAAATCAATAATCATAAATCCATCAAGCAACCCTAAGGAGGCAAAAATGACAAAAAAATCATTATCCATACTGGTTATGGCTCTTTTTGTAATCTCTATTCTGGCGGTTGCAATTGTGTCCGCCGATGAGATGAAAAAAATAACCGGAGTGGTGGATTCCTTTGATCCCGCGACCGGCGAGTTGACCATAAAAGACGATGCCGGCAACGTTCAAAAGCTAAAGGCAGGTCCAAAGGTGGACATGGAAACCTTGAAAAGCCTGAATCCGGGGGATTCCGTCAGCGTGGAGACCGATAGCAGCGGAGTCATCAATTCGGTTCAAGCCGAATGAACTTCCCCGAGGCAAGCCGCGCAGTATCATTCAACTGATTCCGTGGATTTTACCGCAGTAAGCTATGGGGAATTGAACCCTAAAAGAGATTAACCTAAAAGAAATTAAAATGATCAATCAGCGATAGCAGCAAAAGGGGCACTAAGTGCCCCTTTTTGTTTGACAAATAGCAAATTATCGCAAGGAATTTCCAAATCCCTCTATTGTTTGGCGGTGAGGCCATCATTGAATGACCGACAAGTCCTAAACTCATTCTGATCCTTTCATTTCTAATCTGAATCCCCCGGATTTCATTTGTAATTCCTCGACAATTTTTTTCCATTTCCGTTTCAATTTCAGCCGCTTTGACGGTATCTTTCTCCGTCCTTGCAGTGGCGTCTGTATCTTACTTTCCAGCGATTTTTTTTGATCATTCCCGGATACCGAAAAGCCGCACGGGTACACCCATCCAAACTCAAGATAAGCTTTTTCAGGCCCTTTCAGCGATCTTAAGTAAAATTTTGGTGTAGGATTTTCCATACAGCAATTGTTCGATATTTTTACGCCTGCCTGGCTTTTTTAGGCTGCAAGCGAAAAATCAAACGATCTTGACTTAGACCATTACCTGTGACAAATAATCATTCTATAAAGCTCACTGACAAGTTCCTGACGCTGACTTCTTGGAGCCTGAGGCTGGATGTATCGGGTTATCAGCCACTCTCTGCTACTTCCGACAGTTGTGTCCGTTATCCTCTCAAATCGTGACGAAAAAACCGGCCAAGGTATGATGAAATTTACTATTTTAAAAAGACTGATATTCGGTTATGCGGCAATCATAATAATGGTAATCGTCTTAGGAGGATATATATCCGTAAAAATGAGTCAATTAAACCATTTCGTACGAGAAATCTATTCGGTTGACTTTACGATCATTAATCTTACTGAGCGATTACTAGATACATTATTTTCTCAAATGAGTTTTGAAAAAAAATATCTTATTTCAGGAGACCAGGATTTTTACCAACAATTCTGGGAAAAAAGGGAACATTTTGAGCAGGATATTGGCAAACTCGAGTCGATGATGATGACCCGGAAGAACAAAAAGCTCATTTCAGAGACGAAACAACTATACCACAATTATCTCTCTCTTTTTACGGAAGAAGTTCGGGAATTGCAGAAAGATCCCAAATACCCGCGCAAGAAATATCAGGAGGGAAAAGAAAAATTTGAAGACGAGATAAACGAGGCGCTTAAAACGATAATTAAAATGGCCAGATCGGATCGCGATGCTAAAATCCAAAAATCAAGTCAAATTAGTTACCAAGCCTTAATTATAACTTACATTACCGGAGGATTGGCCATTGTCGTAAGTATTCTAATTTCCTTTTACAACACCCGCAGCATAAATCAATCTATTTTGCTTTTAAAGAAAAAAACCAAAGACATTGCTAAGGGAAAATTTGAAAAGATATCAGATATTCACTCACCTCCGGAAATCAAGGAATTGGCTGACGATTTTAATCTTATGTGTGAGCGGCTCAAAGAATTGGACGAAATGAAAAAAGATTTTATCAGCCACGTATCCCACAATCTGCGCACACCCTTAACGGCAATAAAAGAGGCTACCGCTATGCTGATCGAGGGAACCTATGCAAATTCCCCCGCAAAGCAACACGAATTGTTAACAATCACCAAAGAAGAATGTGAGAGATTAATCGATGCGGTTAATCGTATCCTGGATCATTCAAGCATGGAAGCCAAAATGATGAATTATCAGCTCATGGAATCCGATCTTTTGCCGGTACTTCAAAAAAGCGTCCTAAAGCTGGCACCGATCGCCCAGAGGGAAAAAATCAATTTGGAATTAAGACCACCTTCAGATCTTCCTTCAGTAAAAATCGACAAAGAGCGAGTTGGTCAAGTAATGGAAAATTTAATCAGCAATGCGTTAAAATTTTCGTCCAATGGGGGCAGGGTTGTCGTAGACGTCCATGTTAAAAATGACGGCGGACATTTTCTTGAAGTCACCGTGACAGATACCGGATGCGGGATTCCCAAAGAGGCGCTTGAGAGAATCTTCGATAAATTCAAACGGATAGAGGGGGGAGGAAAAACAGTCATGGGAACTGGCCTCGGCCTCTCAATCGCCAAACATATCATCGCCGGACATGGAGGTAAGATATGGGCAAGAAGCATACCTGGACAGGGAAGCACCTTTTACTTTACCTTACCGGTTTAGTGATAATAGCTTTTGCTATCTTGGGCTGTCTTCATTTTTCAAAAAAGCAGCAGCCCGAACTGCTTCTCGCAAACAGCATGCACAAGATGCTTCACGGACAATATGATGAGGCTATGGAGGAAAATTTTACCGTATTAAATAAATATCCAAACGGGTTGGCAGATCAAGCACTTTTCCAGATAGGACTGCTTTATGCCTGTCCGGAAAATCCAAATCAGGATTACCAGCAGGCCTTGAATGCTTTCAATAAAATTTTAATGGCGTTTCCCGATAGCCCCCATAGAGACCAGGCACAGGTATGGGTGTTGTTTATCCGGAACCTTTCCGAAAAAGATCGAGAACTCTACCGATTAAATGCGAAGGTCGTCTCGCTGGAAAAATCGGTTGATGAACAAAAAAATAACATAAATCATCTGCAGGACCAGATCGAAAAATTAAAAGGCGCTGAGATGATTGCCTTCCTTGAAAAAACGATTAAAGTACAAAAAAAAGAGATAACTCAATTACGGGAACAAATTGAAAAATTAAAACGCGTTGATTTGGGAATTGAAGAAAAAAAACAAAAAGTTTCACAGTAAAGCGAATAAATAGAGGAAAAAATGGACAAAATTCTGGTCGTTGACGACGATCACAATATACTCAAGGTAATAAAAATGAGGCTTGAGGCCGAGACGTATAGCGTCACCACCGCCAGTAAGGCTGAAAAGGCAATGAATCTGGCGAGAGATGAGGTGTATGATCTTGCAATAATAGACCTTAAGCTCAACGGGAAAAATGGAATTGAACTGATGGAAGACCTTCATCAAATCAATCCTGAAATGCCTGTTATCATTCTTACGGCCTATGGCACTATACAAAGTGCCGTAGCGGCGATGCGAAAAGGGGCATATAGCTACCTCACCAAGCCTTTTGATTATGATGAGCTTTTAATGCAAGCCAAAAATTGCCTGGAAAAAAATAAGCTGGCCCAAGAAATTAAAACCCTCAGAAAAATGTTGAAAGAAAGGTATGGCTTTGAAAACATAATTGGAAAAAGTAGGCAAATGGAAAAAGTTTTGGAACTGTCGACCCGGGCGGCTGAATCGAATATCAGCGTATGCATTGAAGGAGAAAGCGGTACCGGAAAGGAATTGATCGCTAGAAACTTGCATTTAGCAAGTGCAAGAAAAGACGGACCATTTGTGGCCATCAACTGTGCCGCCATCCCTGAGACTCTGATGGAAAGTGAGCTGTTTGGCTATGAAAAAGGAGCCTTTACAGGCGCGGTCCAAAACAAAAGCGGATTGTTATTGCAGGCCCAAAAGGGCACCTTTTTACTGGACGAAATCTCTGAAATGCCACTATCCATGCAAGCCAAATTATTGCGTTTAATGCAAGAAAGGGAGTTTTTTCCCTTAGGGGGAAGAAAAACTATCAAAGTCGATACCCGCTTTATTGCGACTTCAAACAAGGATTTAGAAGAGGAAGTAAAAAAAGGTCGTCTGCGAGAGGATCTTTTCTATCGGATCCATGTTATTGTGATTAAAATTCCGCCGTTGCGGGAGAGAAAAGAAGATATTCCGGTGCTGGCCAATTATTTTATGGAAAAATTATCTAAAGAGATGAATAAAAAGGTGACCAAATTTTCAGCAGCAGCGCTGCAAAAATTAATGCTTCACGTCTGGCCCGGAAATGTCAGGGAGCTACAAAACACCATTGAGAGTGCGGTTGCCATGGCAGACAATGACATAATCAGTGAGGATTTAATTTTGCCCACCCAAAATGTTGAACAAAACAATTTAAAGCCCTTAAAGGACGCCAAAGAAAACTTTGAAAAAAATTATCTCATTCAACTCATTGAACTTACTCAGGGGAATGTGGCTCAAGCCGCAAGATTAGCGGGAAAATACAGAGCAGATTTGTATGAGCTTCTAAAAAAGCACGACATCAATCCGTCAAATTTTAGATAAAATATCGGCCCTTTCGGGAATCGGGGGCCTGAATTCCGACGGCATAAGCGGGCCGGTATGGCCAACCTGTGTGCAAAGCCGCGGGTCCAACGCCGCCGTGAATCGAAAATGGGGTCCTGGATGTGACGGGCCGTGGGGTGTTGCGCCCAAGCATCGATGTAAGAAACCAGGGTCACGGGAAAACCGGTTATTCCAACACTATTTGCCCTTTTGGGCTTTCGATTGTTGCCCTCAGCGCGACGGATCCAGGCCCGGCCTGGAGATCTATTCCCAAATTTCTCAGGAGTGCGTTTACTCGTTCGGCATCCGGATGGAATACTTCCAGCTTTATCAATCTACATCCCTTGGGAGAGCTTTCTGCAGGGTGTTCAGAGTCACCCCAATTGATAAAGTAAGGTATTGTCCCGTCCTTTCGGTTTTTCCTGAGATCCGTCATGGTCCACTTTAGTACTGATCCATCAGGCTTCTTACGGCTCTTTTCTTGAAGTTCACCAAGGTCAAGCTCTTGCCGTTTTGCCTTGTCTATAACAGACTGAATGTCCTCTGTTCGAGCAACCCAAGACACTAGACGAGGCTTCGACATGGCATCCATGCCAAACGGCCGCGGCTGCTTTGGTTCAGGTTGGCCTGGATCGGGTCCCATTATCTCCAGGTAGGCCTTTGGGCCTAAAGAGAGTAGTGCGTTTTTTGTCCCCCAGCCAGGATGCTGACCACCAATTGCAGCTCGAACACTGAAAAGTTGTTCCACCTGCGCAATTGTTGCATCCAGATCCGGTGTGGCATACACAAGGTGATCCAATATCGAAAGCAAGGGTGTCATACTGCGCGCCTCCTACAGAAATTATTCGCTGTATAAGCGGTAACTATTCATAAGGGACCTGTAAAGCAAATTGCAATCATTCGCACCGCTTGTGCCCCTGTACAAGGTAATGAAGATACTCGGGAGCCACCAGAGGCATCTGCCTACCCATGTCTCAGAAAAATTTAGCCGCCGCCATAACGGCAAAAATCAACGGTCAGCAACCGCGCGGCCAATAAGCTTCCAGACAGCGCCGGAACACACCGATTCAGTCAACCAGCGCCTTCAGTCAACCAGCGCCTGATAGGTGAGGACTTGGAAAGCCTTTTCCGGGAGGTCAAAATCAAGCATATATTGCGCCATCAGGATACCGACCAACTCCTCCTTCGGGTCGACCCAAAAATAGGTCTTCGCCGCTCCTGCCCAGCCATATTCCCCTGCCGAGCCTGGCAGAGCGGACTCGGCGACGTTCAAGAGTACCCGCGATCCCAGGCCAAATCCATAACCACTTCGCGGTATACCACCAATCTCGAAGGGCAGCAGGGCCGGCGATACGTGGTTCATGTGCATGAAGTCGACGATGGTGGGCGCGAGGATACGTACCCCATCAAGTGAACCGCGATTGAGCAGCATGTGCGCGAACCGCAGGTAGTCCCCGGCGGTGGAGAAAAGACCATGGCCGCCGCGGGCGAAGCTGTGTGTATTGGTTGCAGGATACGTCGTTTCCACGTCGATACGCTCGTTGAAGCCCGTATTCCAAGCCTCGAAAATCTGACTGAACGTGTGGGTGGCAATATCGGGGTGCCCATACATCGTCGCAATGCGATGACGGGCATGAGGCGGGACAGAGAACCCCGTGTCGATCATGCCCAAAGGCACAAAGAGCCGCTCCAGCAGGAAGTCTTGGAGAGGCTGACCGGAGATGACCTCAATGAGATGAGCGATCACATCGATTGCCATGCTGTAATGCCATTTCGTGCCGGGCTGGTATGCAAGGGGCAGCCGCGATAGCTCGCCTATCATCGCTTCTAACGTGCGATCCGCATCACTCAGAAGCCGGGCTTGACGATACAACTCGCTCACCGGCGAATCTTCAAGAAAGTTATAGGTCAAGCCCGCCGTATGCGTAAGCAAGTCAAGTAAGGTGACGGGGCGGATGAGATCGGCCTCTTGCGCATCGGAGAGCGTCGGGCCCGTCAACACCCGCACCTTTCCGAATGCAGGGAGAAATTTGGCCACAGGATCGAGCAGTTGGAACCGTCCCTCTTCGTAGAGCGTCATGAAGGCGACACAGATGATCGGCTTGGTCATCGAATAAATGCGAAAGATGGTATCGGCCGAGAGCAGCGTATGCGTTTCGCGGTCTTGCCATCCGACATGCTCAAAGTGAATGACCCGACCGCGCCGCGCAAGCATGGTACTCAACCCCGCAAAACCATAGTGCTCAATATACGACTGCATGACGGGTTTGATGCGGGTGAGACGCTCGGAACTACATCCCACGGCCTCGGGTGATTCGATGGAATAGTTCATATTATACCTCCATTTTTCTATATTCACCGATCAAGACACGAACCCATTGCTCCCGTTAATTACTATTTGAGCATCAGCGAGTCAAGGAGGGTTATCGGCAGCCGCTCAAAGTGACCCGTTGGAATCTGAAAAATAGATTGACCGCTTCTGTGTATCAGCATATACAGGCTCGTTTTCGGGTTGAAGCCTGCCCACAGCAAGCCGCGGGGAATGCGCCTGCTATTGCCGGTTCAAGTCATGCCCCATGATCCGGGCAATCTAAAAATGGATTTTTCATGACCGACCTACAACCTGTTGAGATGGCAGATAATACAAAAATAGAAGACATACCTGCATTAAAGGCATCGATAAAAGACGGGGTATCCCACGCAGTGATGATGGGCAGCGGAGAGACTTATCTGGGCCCTTTCGGAATTTTTCTGCACGCCAGCACATTGCAAGTTGGTTTGCTGGCCAGTTTACCGCAACTGTTCGGAGCCGTTATGCAATGGGCGGGGGCTCTCAATATGGACCGCATTCGCAGCCGGCGACGGGTGGTCATTATCGGCGCCGCGGTCCAGGCCTTGACTCTCATTCCCATGGCACTGATCCCATTTTTTTTCGGGAAAGGGTCCTCGCCGGTCCTTTATCTATTGGCATTGATCATGGTCTATCAGGCGGCTAATGGAGCGACTTTGCCGGTTTGGAACAGCCTGATCGGCGACCTTGTTCCGGCGGATATCCGGGGGCGATATTTCGGCGGACGCAACCGGTTGACCGGGATGAGCACCTTTAGCGCGCTTTTGATTGCCGGTTGCATTTTGGATATCTTCGCCAAGGCCGGCATTCCGGAATGGGGGTTTTTGGTAACCTTTTCAATGGCCTTTCTGGCACGCCTGAATTCCGTGCGCTGGCTCGCAAAGTATACCGACCCGGAATTCAAGATCATGCCGGACCAGGTTTTCACTTTCCGCCAATTCCTTAAACGATCACCCCGCTCTAATTTTGCCAAATTCGTCTTCTTTATCGGGGCCATCAACCTCTGTGTGGCATTTTCTGCACCCTATTTCGCCCTTTACATGCTCAGGGACCTCAAATTCACCTACATTGAATTTACAGTGGTCACAGGGATCGTCACCATCACCCAATTTCTCGCCTTTCGCCACTGGGGGGGATTAAGCGATCGATTTGGGAACAAAATGATCCTCAATGTTTGCGGCTGGGGAGTGGCGGTGGTCCCTACGTTTTGGTTGGTTTCCCACCACATCCTGTATCTGGTCGTCATCCAGATCTTCAGCGGATTGGTGTGGTCCGGATTCAATCTGGCCTCGGCGAATTTCCTCTTTGATGCGGTCACGCCGCCCAAACGGGCGCGCTGCGTTGCCTATCAGGGTCTGGTCAACGGAATCTTTGTCATTACCGGATCATTGGCAGGCGGACTTATTGCCGGTCATCTACCGCGCAGTCTCACTTTAGGTCCTTGGACCTGGAGCCCGACATTCATGCTGCCCGTCATTTTTCTCATTTCCGGGATCATGCGGATGATCGCAGCAGGCATCTTCCTGCAAAAATTCAAAGAGGTCCGGCCGGTTGAGCCCATCCGCCATCGGGATTTCATTTTCCGCATCAGCCACATCCGGCCCATCGCCGGTGCCACCTTTAGTCTGATGACAGGTCTGTTTGGGGAGCACCGGGAGACCCGCAAGGTGAATCAAGGCAACAAGGCAAAATAGCGCGCGATCGGCGATGACAAGCAAAACTCCCAGGTCTGGGTAAAAACTCAGGGCTTGAACAACCCCTCGTTTAATACCAATTTCACTCATTTTCAATAAGTTAACCTGGCCCGACAAGCATTCTGATTGACCTAAGTATCAGAGAAAAATGGTCTTTTTGCCCTTGAAAAACTCAATATAGACCTGTTTCAGAGCCCAAAATTGGCAATTATCTGTTCCATATCAATTAGTGGCGGCGACCTGACCCCCGAGACCCATGGTGTCCTCTGTGGTGAAATTGCAACATTATAAAATTTCTGCCGTGGAGTCCTAAGCTACTGGCAGCGCCGCACAAGCATCTCGAAAAGACACAGCATATCGTCGCTTTTCTGAAGCAAAAGCTCCGGATGCCATTGCACGAGATCTATCGGCAGGGTTTTATGCTCTGCTGCTTCCACCACGCCATCGGGTGCTTTTGCCGTAATTATCAGATCCCGGCCGGGTGTTTTTATTGACTGATGGTGTCGGCTGTTTACCATGATCTCAGGCCCGAAAAGCTCATAGAGCCTTGAGTCAGGCTCGATTGTAACCGGGTGATCAACATCGAAGTGGATGGATTTCTGCATGTGATTCAAGGACTCAGGCCCAAGCTGCGTTCCGATGTCCTGGAAAAGCGATCCGCCAAGGGCCACGTTAATTAACTGTATCCCCCGGCAGATGCCGAGAACCGGCTTTTTATGTACCATGGCGGCATTCAATACCGCCATTTGAAAAAGATCGAGGTCTGGATCCACACTGCCAAGGGCCTCGATCCCCTTTTCCCGGTAAAAAGCCGGATCGACATCTATTCCTCCCGGAATGAGAACGCCATCGATCTTTGAGACAAAATCAGGCAGGATGTCCCTGTTTCGGGTAAAGGGGAGTATCAGCGGCAGGCCTCCTGCCCGTTCGATTGAATCGGTATAGGCAAGGGCTATGGAATTTGAAGGCATTCCGAAGGCGTTATCCGCCACATGAGATACGATCGCAATGAGAGGTTTAATAAATTGCCTACTTTAATTTAGGATCAAGCGCAGCGCGCAGTCCATCTCCAAAAAGATTAAAGGAAAGGACGGTCAAAAAAATAGCTATACCGGGAATGATGGTCATAAAGTCGGCCACCCCGATATAATCTCTGCTTTCAGCCAGCATGGCGCCCCATTCAGGCGTCGGCGGCTGGGCCCCGAGGCCGAGAAAGCTCAGGCTCGCGGCAGTTATTATCGAAGTCCCGATACGCATGGTGAAATATACGATCACCCCGCTCAGAGTGCCGGGCATGATGTGAACGAACATTAATCTCTTTTTGGAGGCACCTACGCTTTTTGCGGCCCTTACATAGAGGCTTTCCTTTAGAGCCAGGGTGCTTCCGCGCACAATACGGGCAAAGGTCGGCATGCTAAAGACCGAAACCGCTACCACCACGTTTACAAGACCTGGTCCTAAAATGGCCACAATGGCGATGGCAAGCAAGATCCCCGGAAAGGCAAAGAGCACATCGGAGGTTCTCATTATAAGGCCGTCTAAGAAAACCTCCGAAAAAGCCGCTTACAAGCCCCAGGGTTACACCGGCCAGAGCCCCTGCCAATACCGAGGCAAATCCAACGGCAAGAGAAATCCGCGCTCCGTAGATTATGCGGCTCAGGATGTCTCTTCCGTAAAGATCTGTTCCCGCCAGGTGCTGGGAGCTAGGCGGCATCATGGAAAGGCTGTAGTTTGTCTGATACGGGTCATAGGGGGCAATGAAGGGGGCAAAGACCGCCACAGCCACAAGAAGGATTATAAAGAGCCCGGCGATGAGGGCGGTTTTTCTCTGTTTGAATCGGTGGATAAAGATTCCAAAGGGCGTTGCCTTTGATTCCGGCATATCAGGACCTACTCATATCTGATTTCGGGGTTGATAAGGGCATAGACCATATCTACCACCAGATTGATGAACACAAAATGAAAGGAATACAGAAGCAGCAGGGCTTGTAAGACCGGATAGTCCCTTACAGCCACAGCTTCGATCATAAACCGCCCCAGCCCGGGCCAGGCAAAGACGGTCTCGACCACCACCGAGCCGCCTAACAAAAACCCGAACTGAAGGCCCACCATGGTTACAACCGGGATAAGGGCGTTTCTAAAGGCGTGCTTCCACATGACGATCCGCTCGGCCAGCCCCTTTGCCCGGGCGGTGCTTATATATTCCTCATCAAGAACGTCGAGAAATGCCGATAGAGTGAAGCGGGCCATTATAGCCGCTACCGTAGCCCCCAGGGTGATACTTGGCAGCACAAGCTCCGACCATTTCCCCGTATAGCCTGCAACGGGAAGCCAGCCGAGCTGAACCGCAAAGAGCTGGATCAGCAGAAGGCCGAGCCAGAACTGCGGCACCGAGATACCGGAAACAGAGAGCAGCATGGCCGTGTGGTCCTGCCACTTTCCCTGGTAAATAGCGGCAACGGCGCCGAAAAAGACCCCGAAAAGAACGGACCAGAACATGCCGGCCAGGGCCAGATACATGGTGGGCTTATAGCGCAGGGCGATCTCATCGAAAACAGGAAGCTTGGTTTTGATGCTGATCCCGAGATCCCCCTTAAGCACGTTTCCCATGTATTTGAAGTACTGAACCGGAAGGGAGCGGTCGAGGCCAAGCTGCTTTCGCAGCATTTTAACGGTTGTTGCATCGGCATCCTGGCCCGCCATCATGCGGGCCGGGTCGCCTGGCAAAAGGTGCACAAATCCGCAGGCCAGAATGGAGACCACCAGAAGGACCGGAAGGATGCCGATGCAACGTTTCAGGAAATACTTGAACATGGAGGCTTTTGTCAGCCTTACTCTGTCATTTCTGCATCTTCAACTGAGAAGCTTCCGTCCGGCATTGGATAGATGCCTTTAAGCTTTTTGTTTTTGGCGGCAATCAGCTTGTCGACGAAAAGATATCCCCAGGGTGCTTTTCCCCAGACTGCATCCTGGCACTCGGCATAGGCTTTTCGCCGCGCCGCCGGATCGGCCGAGGCAAGCCCAGCCTGAATCAGGTTGTCCACCTTCTTATCTGAAAAGAATCCGAAATTGGAAAGAGCCGGCGGAAACGCATCGGTTGCCAGAAGCGGACGGATCCCCCAATCGGCATCGCCTGTCGAGGCTGACCATCCGCCAAAGGCTATAAACGGAGTGGGGTTGGGGTCGTTTATGCGGTTGCTTTCAAGCTTGTTGTAAAAGCTTGCGATATCCATGGACTGGATATCACCGGTTATATTGATCGCTTTTAATTGCTGCTGCACCATCTCGGTTGCCCGAAGCCGGTTTGAGGCGTTTGGCGTCAGAAAGAGAATTTTGAAGCCCTTTTCATAACCGGCCTCTTTCATAAGAGTCTTGGCTTTCTCAACGTCATAGGGCCAGGGCCACTCTTTTTTGTAAAACTGAAGGTTTGGCGGAATAATGGAATCGGCCTCGATGGCGGCCCCGCCCCAGGCGATCCGGATTATGGCCTTTTTATCGAGAGCATAATTTATGGCCTGGCGCACACGCTCGTCGGCAAGCGGTTTGAAGCGGGTGTCTAAAACAAGGTAGCGCTCAATTATGGAAGGTCTTTCGATGATATCGATATTTTTATCACTTTGGGCCACCTTTAGAAGCTCGGCCGGCATGGGATAGATATACTGGGCCTGACCGGCCCGCAGCATGGCAAGGCGGGAGCCGTTTTCAGGAACCGGGCGGAAGGTGATGGAATCGATCTTTACCTTGCCCCGCCAGTAATCCGGGTTTTTTACGAGCTTTACGTAGCTTCCTGAGACCCATTCTGAAAAGATAAAGGGGCCTGTTCCAACGGGATGTTTGCTTACCTCATCGCCGTATTTGGCGAGGGCTGCCGGACTCTGGATCATGGCACCCGGATGGGCAACGGCATTTATGAAAGCTCCGAAAGGCTCCTTTAAGACGAATTTGACGGTATCGTCGTCAAGGGCGACCAGCGTTGCCACCGGTTTCATGAGACTGCTTCTCTTGTACTTGCCGCTCATGAGCCGGTCTATATTGACCTTCACGGCTTCGGCGTTAAAGGGGGTGCCATCCTGGAACTTGATTCCCTTTCGCAGCTTGAAGGTATACTCCGTAGCCGCGTCGTTATAGGTGTAGCTCTCAGCCAGCAGGGGAATCACGTTAAGATCCTTGTCAAACCCCATGAGCCCCTGAAAAACGGCTTTTTCAATGGCACCCGAATAGGTATCGGAAGTGTCGTGGGGGTCCAACGATTTTGCCGTGGAGTCCGAGGCGTAAATGATGTCCTTTGAGCCGGCAAAGGCCGGGCCTGCCATCATCGCCAGGCACAACAGAATCAAGGCCAGTCTTTTTACCATCATGTCTTTTCTCCTCTTCGATTCATTGTTTGACTGCAAGCCCTCTCTTTTTCCGTGGGCTTAAAAGTTGATGTCTCCGTAAGAGCTCGAATTATCCCGCAAAGCCGCAAAGGGCGCAAGGAAGCCTTTTATTTGTCTTTGCGCGAAAACTAAGGGTTCACGAAAAAATTAGTTCACAATTTTAGGCGTTGCGGCGCCCGGCCGGCAAGGCGCGAAAACGCAGGAGTATCTGGATATTCCGAGCTTTCGCAACGCAGCCAGGCGGGATGCAGCGGCGTATAGAATGTGAAGTTATTTTTGAGTGAGTCCTAAGCCACAATCCTTTCAATTCGGATTGGCCGCGACCATGTGCCCGGCTGAAACCTCTTTATAAGTCAATTTTACCGGCGGATCTTCCGCCTCCCGAACCGGGCTGGGGATCTCGCCTGTAAGCATGGTGAAATTGGTCTTGCGTCTCGGATCTGCCACAGGTACCGCCAAGAGAAGTTTTCGGGTGTAAGGGTGCTGCGGATTTTCGAATATATCCCTGCGGTTTCCCATCTCCACAATCTGACCCAAATACATAACCGCCACCCTGTGACTCACCCGCTCGATTACCGCCATGTCGTGAGAGATGAAGATATAGGAAAGGCGCATCTCCTTTTGAAGCTCCATCATGAGATTAAGCACCGTCGCCTGAATTGAGACATCAAGCGATGAGACGGCCTCATCGGCTACGATCATGCGCGGGCGGGTGGCAAGGGCCCTGGCAATAGCGATTCGCTGTCGCTGCCCTCCGGAGAATTCATGAGGATAGCGTGATACGTTTCGAACTGGAATTCCCACCCGCTCCAGCAGCTCGCCCACCCGCTTTTCGCGAAGCGCCCTGCCCCCGAGACCATGGACCACCAGAGGCTCTGCAATGGAAGCGCCTATGGTGAGACGCGGATTTAGCGAGGCAAAGGGATCCTGGAATACAAATTGAATATTCTGGCGCAGTCTCTGCATCTCCTTTTCAGGGACCTTCATGATATTTCTGCCCTCGAATATCACCTCACCGAAAGCGGGAACAAGCTTCAGCACGGAGTAGCCGACGGTCGTCTTTCCGCATCCCGATTCTCCCACAATCCCCAGGGTTTCACCGGGATACAATCGGAAACTGACGTTTTCCACGGCATAAACCAGATGGGTGGGCCGGCCGAAAAAGGTCTTTTTCGAAACAAAGCGGGTTGTCAGGTTGCGGACTTCTAAAAGCGGTCCGGCCTTGTAATCGGTGGTATCGATCTCCTCTTCCCGGGGGACTTCATCTTTTTCCTGCCGCTTCAACTCGCTTTCCATGTTTAGAAGCGGCAGCGTGGCAGGATTTTTCCTTCCCCTCATGCAGCCGAGGCGTGGAACGGCCTGCAGAAGTGCGCGGGTATAAGGATGGGCGGGTTTTGCAAAGATAGCATAGACATCGTTTTCTTCGACAATACGGCCCTTGTACATGACTACCACGCGATCGGCCAGCTCAGCCACCACCCCCATGTCATGGGTAATAAAGACCACGGCCATGGAAAACTGCTTCTGGAGCGTGCGGATAAGCCCGAGAATCTGCGCCTGGATAGTCACATCCAGGGCCGTTGTCGGCTCGTCAGCTATGAGAAGCTGGGGGTTGCAGGCGAGAGCCATGGCGATCATGACCCGTTGGCGCATGCCGCCCGACATCTGGTGCGGGTATTCAGAGCTTCTATTTCCGGCATCGGGAATCCTCACTATCTCCAGGAGCTCGATAACCTTTTCCGCAGCTTCCCGCCGCGATACGCGCTGATGCGTCAGGATCGCCTCCTGCAGTTGATTGCCGATGGTAAAAAGCGGATTGAGCGAAGTCATGGGCTCCTGAAATATCATCGACATGTCGGAGCCGCGGAATTTTCGGGCTGCGGCATTTGATAGGTGAGTGATGTCGATGGTATTTCCGTCCCGCCTTTTTAAGAGAATCTCGCCTGAATCGGTGCGGGCGTTTCGCAAAAGGCCCATGACCCGGCGCATGGTCACGGTTTTACCAGAGCCTGATTCTCCTACGATGGCAAGGGTCTCGCCCTTTTTAACTGAAAAGGAGACGTCGTGAAGGACCGATACAAAGCCATGATAAGTGGGAAAGCTCACCGATAGATTCCGTATTGACAGAATCCGGTCCGGCGGCATCCCCGGGGCTGAGATGGGTACTTTATTCAAAGTATCCTTTGATCTCGACGGCATGATTTCTGACCATGCATCTTCCCCTGGCCAACACATCCCGGATGGCCATCTTGTCCGGATCGAGCACCAGGATATCGGCATCGGCTCCGATTTGCAACTCCCCCTTGACCCCTTGAAGGCCGTAAATTCTGGCTGGTGTTTTTGTGAGCGGGCAAAGGGCTTTATCAAGGGCCATGCCCTTTTCGTTTACCAGCAGGGAAAGCTCGAATAAAAGAGAAGCCGGGGTGCCGATTGCCATGGAGATAATCCGGCTCCGATCTTCATTCCATACCGGCATGGACCCCCCGGCATCTGAGCTGAAGGAGACCTGGTCAAAGAGGCCCTGCTCATCGGCAAGACTGGCGAGATCGGCCGCTGACAGGTGAAGCGAGCTTTCGGAAGGCCGGGTATTCATGCATGTGGCATCTATGACCGCTCCCCGCCTTGCAAGCTCCAGGGCATGGTCTGTCAGCCGTCCGCTCCGGCGGTTGATATGGGTGGGGATGAATGTATCCGGCCGCGTTCCGTGTTTTTCCACCACTTCGAAGATAAGATCAAGAGCGCTCGGCTTGACCCCTGTGTGCACCGTAATGGTTCCGGGCTTGTTTGCCACCAGCGAGGCTACCCTGACCGCTGCGGCAAGCGAGGCCAGATCATGGACTGTCATGTGAGGCCCGCGGATATCTGAAAGGGCGAGCTTCACACCGATCACAGGCTGCATATAGATCAGATCCCGGGCGACATCGCCTGTAATCGTTGGAGAGGGGTGCCAGTAGGCGCCGGTCAGCATAAAGGCAGTGATGCCTTCGGCATTGAAGCTTTGGGTTTTTGCATAGAGGCTTTCAACCGACCGGGTGAGAGAATCTGTTCCAAGAAGGCCCACCGCAGTTGTCACCCCATGGACTGTATTCATGGTCAGCGTCATCTCCGGGGTCCGGGTGTGGAAGCCTCCCTCACCGCCGCCGCCTGTGAAATGCTGATGACCGTCTATGAAGCCCGGTACGACAGCCATCCCCTTTGCATCGATGACAGCCACTGCGCCAGGCAGCATGCCGGCATCGATATGTTCTTCAATAGCCAGGATCTTCCGGCCGCCAGCGAGCAGGTCTCTTCTGCCCAGGGCCTTTGGCCCGAAGAGCTCTCCGTTTTTTATAAGGATCATCATGATAAAGATAAGAAATTGCTTTTCCGGAGCGAATGAATCGAAATTCGCGAATTGTGCACCGGCATCAGCTTCCGTCTTCGTTCTTCGAACTACGCCGTGACAAGTCCGACTTCGCTCTACGAGCTACGACGGGACAAGGCAGCACAACATATTGAGGCGTCAATTAAACGGAACCAATAGCCAACCGGATAACGGAAGCGGCCTTGATTGTCAATAGTGATTTTTTGAGGCGGGATTGAACTTATAGGCAAATTCGGGCATAGTTCACCGTAATGACTGCGGCTGGATTTTTTAAAGTTAGGCTTCCGTCTTCGTTCTACGAACTACGCCGCGACAGGTCAATCGGATAATCTGCATCAATTATATGATCGTCCGCACCGGGCGAGGAGCACTCATCAAAGATGAGGACGGAGTTGGTTAAACCCCCGCAGTCCAAATAGCGCCGGATGACATCACTCCCCCGCAGGACCGGGGGGGGCGCCAAGTGATTGACATTGCGTAGAAAATATCATAGAAACGTCTCAAAATTGGCCTTAATCGACCGGTTTTCCTCCAAAACTGCCCTGTTAAGAGACTCGACAGGAAATGGCTCGTGCAACAAGACATTATATACCCGGTTATGTCTGGCATACCCCGGTGAAACAAAGCAAGAAAATCTTTAACGGGGTAAATAACCCACAGATGCCATAAGCGAGAATTTCTTCTAAAATTCCCAAGAGACCGGCACAGATGGATGGAGTGGCTATACCAGGCAAAGAAAAGGCATCATTGATTTTGATCGACTGATGGGCTTGCTGGGTTTTGAAAATTATACAGAAGTGGAGCCAGCAAAGAGGTAACCAGACGGCGTCGGGGCCATTCTTTTTTCAGCCGTCGTCGCGTTTCCAGAGTCGCTATAAGGGCAAGGTCGAGCCAGTGTGCCAGCATGCGCGGATATAGAATATCGTTAAGTTAACGGCATTAGGCTCGACCCCAGTCCCACCCCGGCCCCCATATCCTAGTCCGACTCCCACAGCTGCCGGTAGGAGAGAGAATCCAGTATCTTGAGGTATTCCTGCTTCCCCAGCCGGGGTTTGAAATCACTTATGATCTCGCGGGCCGCCTGCGCATCATTTGCCAGCAGATCGATCACGGTGGCGGCAAGTATCTTGGCGGATGTAATGAAGGCCATCTCCTCATCGGTCGGTTCGAAATCCTTTGAATGCAGGTCTCCGCTAAAAGACCCTACGAAGGGATGTATGCCGGGCATCAAATGGGTGAGATCGCCCATATCGGTGGATCCGCCCCATGCCTCAACATAATGCACGTTTTCGTCGCCCAAGATGGCTTCGGCATTCTTTCGCCAGCATTTGGTCAAGCGCTCGTCGCTTAGGATCGGCAGGTATCCCGCCGTATTGGTGATCTCCACTTTGGCCCCTATCCCCATCGCTCCGGCCCGCAGTGCCCGATCCACTTTTGCATTAATCTCTTTTATCGCTTCAATCGTTTTTGCGCGTACATACATTTCCAGCCGCACCTCACCGGGAACGACGTTGACGGCATCGCCGCCTTTGGTGACGATCATGTGGACCCGGACGGCATCCTCATCGCGAAATGTTTCCCGCTGGGCATGGATAGCCGCCAAAGCCACATGGAAGGCGTTTAACGCATTGATCCCTTTGAAGGGTGCCACTCCGGCGTGAGCCGCACGACCCAAAAAACGCACGGCTTTCCCGACAAAACCGTTACTGCCCGAGGAGATAAAGGCGCTCTTCCCCGGGATATCCGACTGGGCATGCTGCATCACAACTAAATCAACATCATCCAGCGCCCCCAGCCTGACCAGCTCCTGTTTGCCGCCGAAGTACTTGATTTGGCCCTGCTCTTTCAGCTTCTGGCGAAACTCGAGGTTGACAAACTCTTCCGCCGGCACGGCAAAGAGAACCACCCTTCCGGGCAATTTATCCATTATTTTTTTCAGACCGAAGCCGGCGCCCACAAGACCCGCCAGCTGCGCGAAATGGCCGCAGGCATGAACCAGACCGCTTTCCTTGTCTGCTTTCGGATGATCCGCATTGAACAACGCATCCAATTCGCCCAAAAGAGCGATACAGGGCCCCTCGCCGGTCCCTTCCAGATAGCCTTTTACGCCGGTGACTGCTAAACGGCTCTGGGTCCGGATGCCCCAATCTTGAAAAAACGTTTCCACTTTCCTGGCGGTTTTGTGTTCGCGGAAACCTTCTTCCGGTTCGTTAAACACTGAGCGGCCCAGCTCGATGATCTGATCCCTATTGCCTTCAATCTCCTCGAAGGCTTCATCCTTCAGTTTTTGAATGTTCATCATATCAGTCCTTGTATTTTCAAAACTATTTCGGCAACTACGGCTGAACCGAAAAAGGTTCCCAAAAAGACCGCGAAGGCCACAACCACCAATTTCCAGCTCAGCTGCTTCAGTCGATCCACCTGGGTGCCGACAGCGATGCCGGCAAAGGCCAGAATGGGAGTGGTGGTGCCCAAAAAGTTCACCGAATTGGTATATTCCAATTAACTCATTTATATAGATGTCAGCACTTTTAAACCAAGGTGTTTTTCTATAGGATTGAAATCTCTATCGTTATGTAAAAGGACCATATCGTTTTCGATTGCAACTGATGCTATCATGCAATCTATGAAATTTCTTATCGAAATTCCCTTGCGGCGCAGGGTTCTATAAATTTCCGCTGCGCTCAAAAAAACTGAATATGGCATCGGCAAAAAAACCATGGTATTGAAAAGTTCCTTTGTTTTTCGAAACTCATTTTTCTCCCGGACACCTTGAAGTACCTCCGTTAAAATAATACCGCAGATACATATATCTTCCCGGTCTTTTATTAAAAGTTCAAGAACTGTTACATGAGGCAGCTGTCTTCCGGCAAAAAAATCAATCCATACAGTTGTGTCAATCAATACCATCATCAGTTGCGACCCCTGCGCCATTCGGCAAGATCACCTTCCCAATTAATTCTGCCTTTTAATTCAAGTATCTTAGTCTGAGACTCATGCCTCAATAATTCTCGCAAGGCATGATCAATCAGAGCCCTTTGGGTTTTTATGCCCGTGGTTTTCATGCATTTATCAACCAGTTTATCATCAAGTACAATGTTTGTCCTTTTCATATGGCTGCTCCTTTTTCCGTTTATATACACAAAATAACACAATTAAGGTGTATTATAAAGAAAAAAAATTGGGGATACCGCTGGCGGTCACTTGCGCCAGAGGGATTTCAATTATTACAAAACAGGCAGTTAGTTCTGTACTTATGATCGTGAATTTTAAGAAAAAATGCAAATCGGGGGAGATAACGACCTAAATCAGCGGGCGGGCAACTACCATTGCTAAAACGGCGCCGCACTTATTCCGCGTCCGCTTGATTTTTTTGTCAGGCGCTTTTGTTTCTTCATTCCATTATTATGAAGCGGTTATCTTGTATTCGGTTGTGACCTCGGTGTTGTTCTTCACCATTTGCCACACAGGGCTGACTGATTCTTCAGCGAGTTGAATTGCTTTTTGAATGTCCACGTCCCGCGTATCCCTGGAAGTCAAAAGGAATTCGAGAAGTATCTTTTCAAACTTGATTGGGGGCTGTTCTCGCCTTATACCCTTTGCATTTACTTTCAGGCCAGATATATTTTTCTCCATCTTTCTCAGTAAATATACAATTGCCGTACCGCTGCATCCAGCAAGACTCATAAGCAGTAATTCAAGTCCGTTATAGCCCTGACCGTCGCCTATTGGCGGTTTAAAGTCGAAGGCAATTGGTCGAGTCGGATTGGATTTGGAGATGCCGGTAAATTGAACTTTATCATTCGTCAGATTAACTGTAACTTGCTCGAATTGCTCTGCCATACTAGCCTCCTTGAATCTGATAATCTTCGTTTTCCTTCATTATATCAGTACGTTTTCCGGTCAGGGCAGGGGCCTTCCAGCCCCATTGCCCCCTGAGAACCCTGCGTGATAGTTTTCCCTCACAGAGCTCAAGCATTTCAAAGGACACACTTATGGGGCGGCGCGACTGTTCACATCATTCCCATGTTATACGCGCTTTATCAAATGGAGCATTTTAAACTGGATAGCAGCGATGGTCCCCAAAATTTGAGCAGTATGATATCTGTTCAAGAGCCTGCGCATTACCGTGGCGATAGGGGCAACACCTATCCTCAATAATAAGTGAAGGCGTGATTATTATAAACGTCCACGCAAAGCAGGGGGTTTTGCTGTCGGATAAGATACCGCCGAGTCGATCCCAAAAATCACCACGGTCGGGATTATCGAAAAAAAACTTTCTTCGATTAATCCCCCTCACAATTATATGGTGCAGCGCTCCGGGGGCTTCTATGCTGGCTTTTCGAGGCATGTCAACCAGGTATCAAATAAATCCGAATATGGAAACCGTAAATCCGAGGAACGTCGCCGATACCCCGCACTCAATTCTGATTCCATAAATTTTATCCTTTGAAGTAAAACCACTAAACCCCGAAGAGAACAGGGTGTCAAATCCTGTTCATTGATTAAAATGGCCTCATTAATTACAGATCAAGACGCGTCCCTCCATCCCGGATTTATATCGCCTTCATTTCCAATTCGCCAGGCGCCGAACATACGCCCACTTTGTTAACGTGCATCTTACGACCATATCAGGCCTTAATCACTAATCAAGACCCATTTTCCCATACATACACAAAAAGGTTAAGGTAGTGCCAAAGACTTTTTGGAGACTCATAGTATCCTGAAATTATTAAATTTTTAGAAAACGACTGTTAAAGATCAGTTTAAGATTGACACTATGACCAAATGTAATTACAGTGGGTACATATAATCATAATATAAACTAGGAGCTAATCCCATGGAAGATCACGCAAGAGTGAGAGATGCAAAGCTGGTCCCAATTGGAAATTCAAAGGGTGTTCGTATACCCAAAGCGCTCCTCCAAAAATATGGCCTAAAAAATTCCCTTCTAATTGAAGAAACAGGCAGAGGCCTGCTTCTTCGGAATAAAGAAGAAAGCAAGCTTTCTTGGGAGGAAACATACAAAGCTATGGCAAATGAAAAGGAACATTGGGACGATTTTGACACAACGCTTCTTGATGGCTTGGAGGATGAAAACTTTGAATATTAAAAGGTACGAGATATATTCCGCAGATCTCAACCCCACGATAGGAAGCGAAATAAAAAAGGTGCGCCCCCTAGTCATAATTAGCCAAGACGAAATGAATAAATATTTGGAAACAGTTGTTGTATGTCCTTTAACCTCAAAATTGCATCCCCAATGGAGGACCAGAATCCAGATTAAATGCGCGAAAAAAAATGCTGAAATCGCTGTTGACCAGATTCGTACCATTAGCAAACAGAGATTAAAACATAAAATTGATCAGTTATCCACTAGCAAAGCCGCCCAACTTCGAAAACTCATAACTGATATGTACGGTGAATAAATGCTTTCTCCAAATCATCTATTCCAATATTTGCTCTTTTGCTTCAGCATCATCGCACAACGCCCGGCGTGAGCAGTGCCGCCAATATCGAAAAAACTGAACATCGCGTCCTCGACGGCAAGCGAATCCGTGGCGAGGGGTCGGCAAATCGTCGAGAGGCAAGGGTAGAAGCTTGTGGACGAAAATATTGAATAATCCGAAAATCCGAGGAACGTCCCGGTATACGTTAACTTAAGCCTTCTGCCCCTTATTTGATTGCTTTTTGCGTCATCCCGGCGAAGGCCGGAATCCAGTCTTTTCAATCTTTCCCAGTCCCAGAGCTAAGCGAGAGATGATGTCGGCTAAAAAGTTTTATTCACTCATCACGACACGGCCCCATATTTACATGAAGGTTTCGAACCCTTTCTACTTGAATTCATTAAGGTGCTGCCGGGCCTCCACCTCCTTGGGCGTTGCGCTGTGCAAGGAAAGCTGAAACTGTTTGTCTTCTACCACCAGGTCTGGCTATCACAAAGACAGTACCACCCGCAACTCTTCGGCCAAATCTAAATTCGTGAAAAATTCTATATCCTTCTGCTTGACTCGTGAATTGAAATAACGTTCTACTTCCCACATTATATTGACCCGTAAACCTGATGGTAGGATCATTAAAAAGATTCTGAAGGAGGGTAGCCTCTGCGTTTAATCCAGCGCGGTGAGCTCTATTGAAAATGGCATCGGATATTACCGTTCCAATCCTCCTGGCATAGTTTCGAGTTTGGAAACGCTCTTCCAGAATATGCACAAAATTCAGTTGGAGACTAAGGTCATCGCAGGCAAGCAAATCTTCAATATCGACGTAACCCATATCAAAGTCATCGACGTCGACAGGTTCTAATGGTGTTCCTGGAGGATTTCCGGGCCTCGTTGATAGGCCTTGACTTGTTATCAGTCGCATTGGTACTGTTACGCCTCTATCTATGAATGCCCGCATTTGTCTGTCAAAATGGGTGAGGCTTGCCTCATCGTGCAGATCGTATGCCAAATTCTGTCCATCTAAGCGATAGGTTATTGGTCTAGGCTGAGGCGGTAAGTTATTTAGCCGATCAATCAGTTCCTGCACTCTGCCAAAACCTGAAGCTTCACCCGGGCCAGGCGGGCGCAATTCAACCCTGCGTTGAATATTTGGAGTACTTTGTTCCCCTCCATTCTGCTGTATAAAATGCGTCAACTCGTGAGCCAGTAAGCGTTTGCCATCGTTCGATTGAGTATCGTATCGTCCTGCACGAAAGTATATATTTCTCCCTTGCGTAAATGCTCTGGCATTCAGTGCTCGACTTTTTTTGTCTGCCGAACTATCCGTATGAACCCTGACCTTCGTGAGGTCATAACCCATGCGCGGCTCGAAAAAATCGCGCGTAGTCGAGTTTAGTGGATGCCCTGGGGAGGAAATTGCCTTCTCTGCAGAGCTGGCAGGCTTGCCGATATCATTTCCTTGCGCAGGCTTGGTCTGTATTTGTGTTTGTACGTCTTGTCGATTCTGGCTTTTCGGGCGCCCTCCGCCACATGGGCATGCGCGTTGCAAATTAGGTTCGGACATGTGCATCACTTGGTCTGCAACACGGTCTGCTTGCAGCTCATACATATCTCCTGACGTACTGACCGTAAGTTTTGGTTGCGTCTTCCTTTGTGGTGGGGCGGGATGAATAGGTATCTGGCTAAAGTCATGAACAAACCGAGCTGCAGCTGTGGCGCTGGATTCAACTTCATGGCTTTGGGAGTCAGCTCGCAGCAAGCTCTGCACTGCTTGACTGCCGGTGATGCGCTGCATTTGTAAGATAGCGCGCACGTCACGATGGTGTTTAGCAAGAGTCGTGCTGGCTTTTGTTGATTTTGACATTAAGGTCTGATGAATTGCCTTTGATCTTTGTGCGAAAGTGCGCATGCTTATTATCCTTTCGTTCAATGCGCATCAGCTGCAGGCCGCATTTGTGCATGAATCTATCGCCATCTAAGGGCTCACTCAAAAATAACTTCACATTTTATACGCCGATGCATTTCTTACGGCTGCGTTGCGAAAGCTCGGAATATCCAGATATTCCTGCGTTTTCGCGCCTTGCCGGAAGAGCGCCTCAACACCTAAAACTGTGAATTAATTTTTTCTTAAACCCTAAGGGTTTGCCCCGCACTTCCATTTCGTCAGCTGCATGCGACTTGTTGAGGACCCGGCAAGCGCGATAATTTCCTGCGGAACGCTTCGCTAAAAATCGCTGCAACCTGACGAGTGAGCAGAAGGCCACCTCCCGATGGCAAATTTTGCTATGAGACCATTAGCCATAGGTTAAACATTAACTTTATGGTTTAAAGAGGTGCCCAACGAAAATATACGCTGGAATTGATCTGCATTCAAATAATAATTTTATGGGCGTCCCCATTATCCACGCGTGGTCAGTCCCAAGGATTGACCCCAATCTCCCCTGCTGACGCCCCGCCTGGTGCTTTTTTACCTTTGCCTTTTTACCATTGCGAGAGCTTCTTCATAGGCGTGCAACCTTTCCTCCCATTCATGCAGTTGCCGGTGGTCATTGCGCCAGCGCTCCATTTCACGTTTTCCGTCCGGTGATAGCCCTCCGCCTGAAACACTCAAGAACTGCTCCGTGGTCATCCCATATTGGTGCTCTCTTTTCAGCAAATCTGCCTTCAGACGCTTGATGACGCTACGGCAGATATTGGTCTCCCTGCCCATGGAGATCTCGTATTCGTCGTAATACATGAAAACTCCTTCTGATGCGGATTGGGGGTTAAACCTTGAATTGTGAATTTCAAATCCAAGAGGTTAAGGACATTGGCCAAATTCACAATTCAAGGTATGACCTCAGTCTTACAGTATGCTCAAGCCAAAACGCTTCTTTCCTTCAAAAAGCCACCAGAGTCGCCGGCGCCGATCTCTGCCAAACATCAAAAGGAATTCCTTCTTATGGCAACGGTGAGTTATTTACCCCGTTAAACCTTTTCTTACTTTGTTTAACTGGGGTGTGCCAGACATACCCCGGTACGTAATGCCTGCTTGTCCTTGGTATGGAGCATATCCATAGAAGCCGATTTTCATGGTCAAAATCATCATTCTAAGGTCGATCGACAACAGCCGCCACTTTACACCTCTTATATCATGATCACAGGTACTTCCGGCGGTCAGACCCGCCCCGGGTGGAAAATTCGTCCGCTCTCTACAGAAAATAGGGTTTGATGAAAAAGAGCATTGTTGAGAAAATAAAAATGCAGGCATTTAGAATCGCGCACAGAGCGGCCTCCCGCAGGAAAGGCCGGAGCTTCCCATTATTGGGATTCCGGTTTATGCCCTTGAAGGCTTTTCGAAGGCACATGAGGTAATTGGCAAAAAGGCAGGTGCCAATAATCAATAAAGTCTTGACCAATAAACTACCTCCCAGCTCATTGCCCGGAATAATAAGGATTTTACCTAAAGCAAGACCGAAAAAGACATTGGCCAGGATCGTTAAAATCGGAAATTTGTTGGACGACAGGGTTCGTTTAAGGGAGTGAATAATTTCTTGCATGCCATGCCCCATAAATATCAGAATTTGGAAACCGAACCAAAGCTAAAACGGTATATAAGTCCATTGGAATATTCAAAATCTGAACCGTAAGGCACCTCTAAAAAAATATTAAAAATCCGAAGCCTTTGGATTTGTTTCTCAACAACGCCTCAAAGCCTCAACAAGTATTGCTGTAGTCCCTTTTCGGCTGATAAGCAAAAGCTTATTTTATGTCGATATACAGTTTTGGCGACCGCTCATTTCCCCTGTTTTTTTAATGACCATCTTGGCGCCGATTCCGAAAGTAAAAAGAATAAAGGAGTATATCAAAGCTTGAATAGTGTATAAAGCAGTTGAAATTTTGTTTCTTATTCACAATTCAAGCTTTGCCCCCCTTTTTTCACATCTGCTATTTCAGCGGAGCATTTTTCGCATTTCATGATAATTAATACTTTCAGAGGTGTAGCCTTGGCAAAAGGTGCGGAGGCATTTTGCCGTCGCCCTTAATGCCGTTGTTTTATATCTTCCGATAAATAGATCCATTTTCCTTTGGTAAGAGGCTCCAGATCGGAAGGTTTTAGCTGAAAAACGGCAAAAGGAGTGCCTGCCGCTGCCCATATCGTTTCATATTTTTTCAAATCCCTATCCAACAAGGTTTCCAAAGGTTCAATATGCCCTACAGGCGGAACACCACCGATTGCATATCCGACTCTAGCCTTTACAAAATTTCCATCCGCTTTTCCAATATTTAAACCTAACGACTTTTGGATTTTTTTCACATCAACTCGATTTGAGCCGGATGCAATGACAAGAATAGGTCTGTCCGTTTTCTCCTCCCTGAAAACAAGCGATTTAGCAATCTGGGCCACCGTACATCCTATGCTGTCAGCAGCCTCCTGAGCGGTCCTCGCTGAACCAGGCAGTTCCTTGACATCAAATGAGAATCCCATTTCAGAAAGGAAATCCTGTACACGCTTCGCACTATTGCTTAATTCTGATTCCATAAATTTTATCCTTTGAGTATAACCACTAAACCCCGAAGAGAGCAGGGTGCATATTCCACAGTGAGCAGCGGCCCAATTTCAGACTGAACCTGCACGGCCTTTACGTTAAGCCGCGATTTTCACGCCGTCTGCTCCACCGGCATGTTTCATGCGTCGCCTTTCTTCCAATACTCGCCCATCAGCTCGCTGGACCAGGCGGGTTGGTCGACAGGACTTCTGGGAAGGAACTCCGACATGACAGGTTTCAGATCTACGACCGGTGTGCCATCGATGGCGTCCAATTCTTCCACCTGTATCTCCCGACCATTTACCGAAATAATCCGACAAATTGTACTGCCGAGTCGATTCGGGCGATTCTTGCCCCTTTGTGCGAATATCCCAACCTTTGGCCAATCGACGTTGTTCCTCGGGCGGCGCGCGCCAGAGACGATCTTCGAAGGCTCGACTTGATCGAAGACGAACAGAACCTCGACGTGGGAAAATTCCTGCAACCCTTGCAGCGCCTCGGCGTCGAAGCTATCGACAAGCCGAATCAAGGACCGGGTCTTGCCCCAGTAATCGTCCTTCGCCTCCTTGCGAGAGGTTCGAACGTATCCAATTGGCTCTATCTCAAAAGCCACCGCATACTCCATGCTTTTCTTAGGAATTTACCCTGTTAAACCTTTTCTTACTTTGTTTAACTGGGGTATGCCATATCTGACCCAGTATGTTATGCCTTTTCGCTCTTGCCATTGCTATATCGCTGTTTTTTGCTCCAAAAAGCTCAATATACCCCTGCTTTTGGGGGTACAAGTAAGCTCATTCTCTATAATTATAGCCTGTTAGCCTGGCCCGTCCCCAAATCTGGAAATGAGCAGGGCCGTAAGTGAATCGATATCAAGCGAGAGACGTGTCCCAGCTCAAAGGCCGGCAACGAATTGTCTAATCGTCTGTTTGACTGATCCGAGGTCTCCCCGATCCTCAATCGAGCCGTAGATGTCGCCACCAAGGTCTGCAGGCATCCTCGCACCCTTCTCACGAATCACAAGCACCTGATCTTTCCCCTTGGCTGCCGCGAAGTACCCCGCCTCGAACACAACGTTGTCGCGAGGAGCAGCTTCGCGGCCGGGCCCTGGCAGGCCAAGGTCGTCGTCCTTGGTAAAGAGAAAGATCCCGAGCGAGGTGCGAGATCTGGCCTCATCGATCTCCTCTAGAATCGTCCTTCCTGGCCTGAAGTCGCGCTGCCAATCCAGTACTGTCGCCCCCACCTCTGACTCGAGGAAGCTTCGAAGTTCGCCGGCGGTCGCCGATGCCTGACTGCAGTATCCAAAAAAGACATCCTTGCGGGCCCTCAATTGGTTCCCCCAGTGAGTCTTGAACACAACCTCAAACTGAGGAGTGTCGAGCCATGACTTGTCCGCATCATCGGGAAAGACGCCCACATAAGGACCAAAGGACATGTCAAACACCACCCTTCGCATAAGACGCTGTTGTGCCAGTACCAAGAGAGGCAAGCCCAGGGTGCGTGCTAAGGCACCCTCATAATAACAATATTCAGTCGGTAAGAAGACCGGTCCGTCTGAGGCATGCAGCTCCCACCGAGGAAGCCCGATGATGGCCGCACCTTGACAATGTTGAGCGACTTCATGGGCAGCGGAAGCACTCCAAGCCTGTGGAGCAGACATCGAGTTACGACCAGTTGGATCGGTGAAGATCTCTGGTATGTATCCGAGCTGCTCGATGCGCTCAACCACACCCCACTTCAGATCATTTTCGTTATCGGTTAGCCAGGGATCGGCAGGCATACTGACGTAGATTCTTCGATTGACACCCATTTCTACCTCCGTCGTCGTGATTTAGCGGGGCGCGGGTAAGCAGCACACTTTCGCGAGGAATAAGGGGCCGGATCGATTTTGTAATAGTGCGCTACTTTGTCAATGAGCGCCGGCAGTCTGACAGCAGTCACCTGCAGGCGATATCTTTCCTTCAACTGTTCATCGGCTTGCTTTAACACCCGTTGCATAAATTCTGACGAACCCAGCATCTATTCTGGCTTATGCGAGGCATAACGCCTATTTATCAGATCTCTATAATAATGCAAATATAGAAATAGAACGGATGTTCCCATTATCCCCCCAAGTGGGACTTTCACCTTCGGCGATCACCCACTGGGCAACATTATCAAATTTCACCTCCTTGGGAGGTTCCCAACGATTCGGGCTATGCTGGGCACGACCACTGCGTGGTTCGGCCCTATCGTTCAGCAATTATACAGTCATCAATGTGCGAACCAAGATTGTCAGATAACCGCTGGGTAATCTTTCGCATAGATGCTTCCGGTCGATCGAAACCATAAACCGTTAATGGAAAATTTAGCGGCTCCTGAATTTTCCATATCTCATCGTGCTTATTAGGCGAAAATAACTTGGCTGGATTACCAACGGCAATCCAGCCTATCGGCACTACAACTCCGGGTTCGAGGTACGATTTTAAATGAACAACGGCATTTATTCGAACCTGAGATCCTTTGCCCAAACGTGCGCTATGAAAAATTGCGGCTCCGGTTGCAATGAAGACTTCGTCTTCGACAGCGCATCCAACCACATGTGCATTAGGACCGATTAGGCAATAATTTCCGATGGACGCTGAATGATCGGGATTGCTCCTTACAACCGCGTTTTCGAAAATAATGCATTGTTCACCAATAACTATTTTGCCGCCCTCTGCAATAATCGAAGCTCCATGCATTATCCTGCAATTCGGACCGATGGTAACATCACCACAAAGTGTTGCGGTAGGTGCAACATAGGCTGATGGATGAACTTGCGGTTGTTTACCGTTATGTGAAAGAAACACACCTACCTCCTATTTTGGACTGAACGTGCTGCTCAGGGGCAGCGTGGTTTTTACGCTGACACCTGCAGCAGATTGTTGGCCATTCTCTTTTTTCCAATTTCAATTTTAAGAATGACTCCATTATGGTAATGAAGTCTGGCAAAAACTCCCTCACGAAGGGCACCTCCGTGAGAATTGGTTTGTTTGTATCCAGGTGTTACATGAAAATAATTAATTTCAAATTCTTGACCTCCGACAGTAATAACGTCACCAGCTGAATGCCCGCCAAAAGGCTGTTCATGAGTAACGTGAACGACACCCTCCGCAATTTGGCATTGCCCGTTACGAAAGACATCGAGCAATTGTTCAATGTCGGATGTGCCTATCCGCCATAGGGGTATATGCAAAAGTAACCACATAACACCCCAAAAGGTCATAAATACAGGCCCCCAGAGCTTCTTTGGAAATAGGCCTCGCGTCTTTTTGCGAAGTATTAGGCCAGTAATTCCAGCAATCAAAATGACGATGCCAATAACCAGTCGGAATATGACATCTGCCCGGATTCCATTTGTTCCAGCGGTTATTTCAAATATAGTGGTGAATTCGTTCATTATTAACTGGCTCCAACGTGGAAGTGAGGGGCCGGGCAGGGATTGCCTAAACTCTAAATAATGACCACAACCTGCTGAAAAACAATAATTGCAAAAATGGCACGGCTTTGCCCGGCCCCTCTCCACTGATTTGTTCTGCATCTCAGTGAGTCTTAATATGGTTGTTAAATTTTTCCGCCAACTCCAAAATTGAAAGTTGAAGGCCTGCTATCTTTTGAATTGCCCAAGCTTGAAAAATTTCATCCTTACGATTCTTGTCATTAGGATGCTCTTCAATATACGATTGATAATGCGCATGGAATTCATAGATTAGGTCCTCAGTTTTTGCATCAACTCTTTTTAAACTTTCCGCTAATTTATCAGCACTTGACATGTGTTCTCCCTTTAAATGTTGGTAGCAGAACCCGGGCGTGAGCAGCGGCCCACATGATATTCGAGTTTGCACGGCCTTTACGAAAAAACGCGATCTTCACGCCGTCTGCTCAACGCATTTGTTCTGCAATTCCAAGCCCAGAGCTACAGTTTGTCATGCTTTTCAGGTTCAACATCAGGAACTTTATCCAGTACAGCTTGATACTTTTTCCGTGATGCCCTCCTGGCTCTTTTGTTCAGATATTCCTCAGTCAGCAATGCCGTCATTTTTTCCGCAGTCGCTGAAGCAATGAACTGGTTTATAGAAATTCCCTCCCGTTGCGCCAGTTGTCGAATTTGTTCATGTAAAGAATTCGGTATTCGTAGGCTTAATGTACTCATTTTATAACTCCTATCTCTGAAAGAAATTCTCTTGGATCGAGAACCCTTAGGCCGAATCGTTCAATACCTTTAAAATCACGCTTATTGTAGGTGACAATTGCATCGCATCCCGCTGCAACAGCAACCTCCAGCACATGATCATCAGACGGATCCGGCAAAAAAGGGCGCCAGAGAAAAAATATTTCTTGATGATGGCCAATTTTACATAGAAAATCTACGAAATTTCCTATGTCCTGTGATGTGATAGCAGAGGATTCCAGTCGCTTTAACGCATCCTCATACTCCAAAACCAAAGGGACTGAAATGGCGATCGAAAACTCATCGCTTGGTAGAACCGATACGAGCTTAAAGGATGCACCACGGCGGGATCTTAACGCTGAAACTAAAACATTCGTATCAATCACAATTTTCATGTGGTATTATATATCATACCAAAACGGGGTATTCAAGTGTAAAGTGACGTTTCTGCAGAACGTCTCGGGATGAGCTGCAGGCCACAGAGCTACGATTACCTCTGGACTTTACGCAAACCGCCTGCTTATTCCTGTCAGCTCAATCCCGCTTGTTAGGGCGCACTTGCTTGTTGAGAATCTAGTGATCTACACAATTGCTAGGGGGTTAACTGGGCTCCCTACTCCTGAGGTTAGCGGTAAGGGCGTGACCACGAATAAGAATTCGTAAACCCGATCCGTAGCCAGTTGCGCCAATTTTAAGTTCTCTAATAGGTAAATACCCAAATCTCTTATAACGACAGGGTGAAACGAAAGTTTGTCGGGCGGTATAGTCCCCATAACTTCTACGCCGTGGTTATCGGCGCCCACCGCGACAATATCGTGTTGCTGTAGCCAGCTTGGGGTAGACATATCAAGCCCCGGCTCGCCGCTGTTGAACCGCTCCCGATCTCGTTCAAAGAGTTTCATCCAACCCGTGTGAATCAGCAAAATATCGCCAGCGTGAATCTCAACATTTTGACTGGCCGCGCAGGCGTCCAGATCAGCGGCGGAAATAGGTTCTCCCACATCAAGATGCTCAACCCCTTTCCAACCGGCAATATCCAACAGTACGCCACGACCGACGATAGCCGGCACGTTTTCGATAGCGTTGCGGGTTCCACCGCCATCCGAACTGATATGGTCGGCCACGTCAAAGCCGTTGTAAAGTTGGTTATGGTACCAAACGTGACACAGCGCATCAATGTGAGTACCTGAGTGAGAGTGCATCATCACAATGTCGTCCGCCCAACCAAACGTTGGGTTGTTGCCATAGCGCGTAGTCTTCCAAGTTTTATGGCGACTTGGCCACTGAGGGCCTTCGGCTTCCAAGGGCATTGCCAGGCTATAAACTTTGCCGGTTCTAACCAAACCGGCTGCTTGTTTTATCAAGTCTGGGGTAATGAGATTTAAAGTGCCTTGTTCATCTTCAGGACCCCATCGACCCCAATTGCTTAATTGATTTGTCATGGCATATGCTCTTTGAAAATAGATTTTGGAAAGAAATTATATGAATACCCTTTAATATCAAGATTGCACAGGATAGATGATCATTTTAGCGCCCTAACGCCCACCATCAATGGGGAGCAGGGTTTACGGACTTCGCAAATGAGAGTTCAACACTAAAATACGCCAAAACCAAGGTGGCCCGCCCCTGCGAATCCAGTGAATGGTGATGTTAGCCTTCAAATTTTCCTTTTTTCAGCTCGATATCCTTGCATTTTATTACTCTATAGCCAGCATTCGTATCCATTTTGTAAGTTGTGGCTTCGTATTCATCCGCAGCTTTATGGATATCAAAATCCAAAATAGTTATTTGGCCAGCAAACGGTCCTTCATGAATTCGGTACTGATAAATATCTTTGAACTCAATACAGTATATTTCATACTTATGTGCATCCCAATCAATGGGGTAATCAACTTCGAAAATGAGTTTACTATCCAATGGGATTTCAATTATTCTTTTGATTACGAATCATGCCAATTTATTTCTGATATATCAGTCATGATAATTCTACCGGGCTAACCAGTGATTGAGTGGTTTCTGTTTATCATCTTGCAATTAAATAATCCTGCCGGTTATGCAATATATAAAAAGCTGCAATATGACGGTTTTCAAACTGTTTAACATGCAACATTTCATGTTAGACGGATCCCGCTTAAATACACATTAAATCCTGTCTGGTGCTTTTGGTTAGCGTTTCCACTTTTCACTGGATGCCAAAAAATAACGGATAAAGATGAGATCATGCTCATTGTTTGTATTTGATACCGGCGGCTCATAGATTCGCCCAAAAGAAATCCCGCTCTCTTTTTGAGAAACGGGATTTTTTATTGCGCTGCATCATTTATTCTCCTTTGTCGGGTCAACGAAGGAAGGCAGATGTTAGCTCGAATTATAAGTTTTTTGTTGATTCAATATATTATATTGTACATCAAATCAAGCTCCGTTCGAGTATCGAGGCACAAAAACCGTACGAAAAGCTCCGGACGAGATGACGCCATCGAATCGAAAAAGATCAAAAAAATCAACATTGGCAATAAAATCCGGGATTGTTTTCGGAATGGCGGTGGAGCACTCCGCATGGGTAGCGCGGCAGGTACCTGCTCAATATCAATTAATTGCCGCGGCCAGACCCCCGACCACTTATTCCTTTAACCACCTGATGGCTTTATCAATATCGGAGAACACGGTGACCGTCACCCCCCGGTTGCGCGCAGCATTTTCGAAGAATTTGTCGGGTAAGATCTGATCTCTCCGTCCCAGCATGGCGATCTTGACAGAGTAAGGGATTGTCACCGCCCCATACTGGGCAATGTCGAACCGATTCATCACCGACATGTCACCTGCCATCGGCCTGCAATCAAACAGAACCTTCGCGCATTTTTCTCTCGTGCACGCCGCCACCATTTCATCCACACAGCGCTTGGCAGCTTCAGGGCTGAACCGCCCCGAAAATGTGATGTGGATATAACCCTCGGCCTTTACGATATCGACAAAGTCAGTCATGATTATTCGCTCGTAGTCCAACGAAAAATGTTCAGCCGAAAAAAGAAGCGCCAGCTGCTTTTTGTCGGTTGGAACGGAATGTTAAGTTTCATTATCGTCAGGTTTTGTCACCATTGCAATCGCCGCAAAAAATACCGCTGAAATTAATACTAAAATAGAACCCCCAATCAGAACAAAAAGAAGAGACCGCGCGTATAATTCGCCAATTATCGCCTTATCTAAAACTTCTTCGAGACCGGACAAAATAAAGAACAGAACGCCATACAATACTACGGGAAGAAAGGAATATCCGGCAAAAAGGCAGATGGCTTTGGGCTTCGTCACTTTCCCCCGCTTCAGGCGCTTAAATTGCCAGAAAAAAACACTTACGACGATAATAATTAGAAGCAAAAAAACCATACTTAGACAATCACCTTATCCATATCCCTGTCATCGTGGAATTGAGGTGCGTGGAAATGCGTTAGCATTTACACGTCATGCTCAAAGGACTTCCCCCTTGGTTTTTCAATAAGTCTTCCAGTTACGAACCGATGCAGAATGCTCGATATTAGCGTTTGATAAGGCATACCATCTTCAACAGCCATAGTTTGTAGCTCTTCAAGTACCATTGACGAAATCCGTATGTTTACCCGTTTGTCTTTTTTTAAAGTCTGACGAGCGTATCTTCTATGTTTTTCAATTTCTTGCTCAAGATTTTTAACGGACTTCCATTCTCCTCTTTCATAGCTGTCAAGAATTTCCTTTTCTTCTTTATTAAGTTTTAATTTAGCCATTTCATCCTCCCAAATAATCACGAGTTGCTTTACGGCTCGGAATTATGGTCTTTAAAAATTTGCCTTCTTCATCCTCAACAAATGAGACCAGATAAACATATTCTTTGATTTTAACAATCAGCATCTGTTCATTTGGGTACTTGGCTTGATTCGGATGCTCAACTACATCAATAAGGTCACCACGTTCAATGTGTAGTATCACTTGTTCGAAACCAACGCCGCGTTCGGCCTTAAGCTTTTCATTTTTTTCATGATTCCATTTATAATATGCCATAAGCAATAATTAAGCACGATGTGTGCCATATGTCAACACAATGATTGTGGGGTGAGGACGAAAGGGCACATGAATTGAATCCACCAAATCCCTTTTAAAATATGAATTAGCCACGAATGGACACGGATAACCACGAATTATGAGAATCGGCAAAAGCAAGGTCATTTATACCGAAAAATAAATTCGTGAAAATTCGTGTTAATTTGTGGCTTTTTCAAACAGCTGGAATGTTATAAATAAGATGTGTTGTGCTTCCAGCAAATTGCCCCCAGACCTGCCGGCCGGATCCGGGCCAGCTGCACCTCGAAATTGCGAAAGCCATTGACACCGGCTACTAAGACCTTATAAACGACAGGCTATTCAGAGTTTGGATTTGAGCTTGGTTTTAGATTCAATTGGGGTATAAGATCATGTCTACAAAAAAGATCTTATAAACTGATTTGGTTGCAGTTGATGGCCTGCATTGGGTGATGGACGATGAAAAAAATTGTGATTGCACGCCCCGGCGGCTACCGTCGACTCGAAATTAAAGAATTTCCCGACCCGACGCCGAAAGAAGAGGAAGTCCTGGTGGAAGTTTCCGCCGCGGGGGTCAACTTCGCCGACGTCGTGATTCGGCAGGGGCTTTACAAATCTGCGAAGGACTTTGTCGGGTGGCCCATCAGCCCGGGTTTTGAGTTTTCGGGCAAGGTGTTGCAGTGCGGTTCGGGTGCACAAAAACTCGCAGAAGGAACCCCTGTATTCGGCCTTACACGCTTTGGTGCGTATGCGTCCCATGTTTGTGCGCCCCGGCACCAGATTTTTCCGATTTCCAAAGACTCGAAATTTTCAGCCGACGAATGGGCGGCCTTTCCCACCGTATTTTTAACCGCCTATCATGGACTCTTTCAAAACATTGTGGTGCGTGAGGGGATGAACATCCTCGTTCATTCGGCCGCCGGGGGCGTCGGCGGCGCCCTGATGCAGCTCGGCAAAATCGCACATTGCCGGATGACCGGCGTGGTCGGCGCAAGCCACAAAGTCGATCCGGTTCGCGACCTCGGCGCCGATTTTGTCATCGACAAAAGCAGGCAAAATCTCTGGGACCGGGCAGAAGCCGGCTGCCCGGCTGGATTTGACATCATCTTCGACGGCAACGGCCCCAGCACTTTGAGACAGAGCTACCGGCACCTGGCACCGACCGGCAAACTGGTTTCCTATGGCTTTCACTCTTTTTTTTCAAAAAAGGGCGGCGTCCCCAATTACTTCAAAATGGCGTTTCAGTACTTTCGCATGCCCAGGTGGAATCCGCTCAATATGACCAACGAGAACAAAAGTGTGATCTCTTTTAACCTGTCTTACCTTTTTGACCGGGCGGACTTGCTCGATGAGGCCATGCAGGATCTTTTAAAATGGGTCGCGGAAGGAAAGATCAAGCCCCCCAAATTGCAGCGTTTCGCCTACGAAAATGTTGCCGATGCTCACCGGGCGCTGGAGTCCGGCACAACGGTGGGAAAAGTGATTCTGACGTTTACAGGATGACAAAATGGGAACTGCCGCTTTCCCCGCAGTCCTCTTCGTCATGATCGAGCCTGGGTTGCCTTGTATGAGAGGATCGAAGGGAGCTTCATTTCAAAAATAAGGATTTTAGAACCACGATTTCACATTTTCATATATCCATCATTGCGTCCGGCCTGAATTTGGTGTAAAAGAAACCTTATATTTCACCGCTCCAAAAAAACTGACTGTGAGATAAAAGCCACTCCAATATTCTGAATTCTCACAACAATACCTGCAATGTTCTTAATAAACCATCAGCAAAACCAGGAAGCCGGTTTCAATTTCATTGAGGAGCCCGTACGTGAAGGACGTCCAATTCAACAAGACACCGATTCGCCTTTTTAAATCGGATTTTCTTGAATTTTTTACACACATCCATCCGGCTGTCGTGCTGATTATCTGGGTACCGGTCTCCGCGGCATTTGCCGTCTACGGCATCGTGAACCGGCCGCAAGGGGTACCATGGATTTACTTTCCGATATGCCTGGTCGCCGGCCTTGTACTCTGGACCTTTACGGAGTATACGCTGCACCGCTTCGTATTTCATTTCCGACCGCGAAACAGTTGGCAGGAGCGGATCACATATCTTTTCCACGGTGTACATCACGCCCAGCCGATGGTAAAAAGCCGGCTGGTGATGCCGCCGGTGGTGAGCATCCCCCTGGCTCTCATGTTTTACTATTTCTACACCTATGTCATCGGCGAACTGTTGGGCCGGCCGTACTGGGTGTATCCCCTGTTTGCGGCCTTTTTGGCGGGATACATCTGCTATGACATGATCCACTACACCAGCCACTACTTCAATTTAAAGTCGCGGTATCTGAAACATGTTCGAAAAAACCACATGCGGCATCACTGGAAGACGCCGGACAAGCGGTTCGGCGTGACGAGTATTTTGTGGGATATCGTTTTCGGGACGCGGGTAAAAGAAGGGCAGCAATCTGACGACGATCAATAAAAAATTTGCCGTCAAGCAGGAAGATTTTGATTCACTCGCTGCTTACCGGCAGACTGCAAGGCACTCACTCGGCTGGAGGTGCCTTTTCGTTTTGCCGGAATGGCTGCGGGCCTGGTGGGACGTGTTTGGCGGTGCCGCCGATCTCAGGATTCTCTCTGTCGGCAATCAGGAAAATATGATCGGCCTGGCCCCGCTCCAGCTAAAAGGTGACAGCGCCTCCCTTATCGGTAGCACCGATGTTTGCGACTACCTCGATTTCATTGTCGCCGCCGGCCGGGAAGGGGAGTTCTTCGATGTCTTGCTCGATTATTTAAACCAACAGGGCATAGCGCACCTGGAATTGGGACTTTTGCGGCCGGATTCAACTGTGCTCTCTTATCTTGTCAAAGTGGCCGAAAATCGGGGATGTGCGGTTTCCACCAGCGCTGAAGATATTACGCTGGAAATGGAGCTGCCCGCGAGCTGGGATGATTACCTGGGCCTGTTGAACGGCAAACAGCGCCATGAAGTCAAACGCAAACTCAGAAGATTGTCCGAGGCCGGCGACGTCAATTTGCGGGTCGTGGAAGATGCCGCAGAAATCCCCGAGCACATGCCCACCTTTTTTGAGCTGTTTAAAATGAGCAGCAGCGAGAAAGCGGCCTTTATGACCGATCAAATGACCGCTTTTTTCCAGGCGCTGGCGGGTGCAATGGCAAAGTCGAAGATAGTGAAGCTTTACATACTCGAACTGAATGACGCGCCGGCGGCCGCAGCCATGTGCTTTGATTTCAACGCGGCGCTGCATCTGTATAACAGCGGCTTTGATCCGCGCTTCCAATCATTGAGCGTTGGATTATTATGCAACGTGCTTAGCATCAAAGACGCCATCCAAAGCGGCAGGCAAAAATATGACTTTTTAAAAGGCGCCGAAACTTATAAATATCGTCTGGGCGGCCGGGAAATTCCTCTGTATAGTTGCAAGATAGGGCTGTGAAAGCTGTGAGTATTCGGAGACTTTGCTTGAAACAGCCGGCAAGTTGCTCGATTAGCGGAGCAGACAAAAAATTTCAGGTGTCAGGCCTAAAATGCGCTAAGTTATTTTAAAAACAACATTAAAATCAATATCGACTGTCTTGGCTCTCAACGGTGGGCAATGCCCACCCTACATCGGTAATGTGGATTCAACAGGCAGTGAGTTCCAGATGCACAATCGTAATTGAGTTTCCTTCTTATGCGGTTTTATAAACACAATCAGTGTCATTTATGCAGCTACAAGTTTTATTTGCCCATCAAATTGGCAGCCCTCCCATGGCGGGTAAACATCCAGGCTTGGCGACTGGGCTGCCTGCCCTGCTTAGCCTTGAAGGCGAAGCGGGGGCACCTGAAACCTTCTCTTTCTTACAACTTCTTTTCATACCACTCGGTTTTCATGTATTTTTCAAACCCGGCGGATTCATAGAGCGCCAGGGCGGCCGGCATCCCACTGTCGGCCTTTAATTCGACAAGTTCGACGCCTTTGTGCTCAAGGTGGGATAAGCCCGCCAGCAAAACATTTTTGCCGATCGATTGTTGCCGAAAATCAGGATCCACACCCAGCATATGAATTTCGCCCCTGCTCCCTCCGCCGGCCTCACGGCTTTCATGGAATATCCGCGTCCAGCAATAGGCGATGGGTTTATCTTCCCGGTAAACCATGATGACATCTTCCGGGGTGCAGGTGCTGGAATGAACCCGATAGGAAATTTCATCCCGGGTATTGGGATTAAAGCCCCAGGTACCGGCAAAAGCGCGGTTCTGGATGGCAGTCAATTTATCTTCTTCACCCGGCCGCAGACTGCGAAAGATATAGTTATCCGTTTTGATCTCCGGTAATTGAACCGCGGCAAGATCCAGCCGGTAGCCAATGAAATGGCGGATAAATTTAAGACCCAGCCGCGTGCACAATTGCCTGGCTGCCAGGTTGTTTTTCGCGATGCAGATTTGCACCCGTTCGGATCCGGCCGCTTGCGCACGCCGGACGGCGTGATCAAAAAGTGCGGTGGCAATGCCCTTTCTGCGGTGCCGCGGATGCACAAGCCCGCCCACCAGCGCACGCCCGATACCCGGTTCCAGGAAAACCCTGATATAACCGATCATGTTTTCAGCATTCCGGGCCAGGAACAAATCATTTTCCGGCTGCAGCCCGGGATGTCCCAATGCTTCTGCCAACAGCGATCTTGAAACGCGGTGGTCGGCATTATCCAGCTTTTCAGTCTCAAGATGCAGCCGGAGATAGTTTTCAAAATCAGCCGGCTGATAGTTTCGAATTGTCCAAACACCGTCGGTCATTTCAATCTCCATCAGGATTAAGTAATCTCGAACGCATTAGAGTATAAGTCCATGGGATGCGAATTTCAATGCAGCCGGACACAAAAACCCCGCAGTGTCTTCCATTTTGGCTTTTTGATATTATTTTTAGACCTTGAATCACCAAATCATTGCGCACTGCCTGTGCGGTAGCTGATAAAGTTGACTGGAGGTTTATTTAAATGACAGATGCAGACATTATGGTTGTGAGTCCACACCCGGATGATGCCGAATACGGCGTCGCCGGTACGGTAGCGCGTTGGGTAAAAGAGGGTAAGCGCGTGATTTACGTGGTGTGCACCAATGGAGATAAAGGCACTTCGGATATCAATATGGATCCGGAGAAATTGGCCGACACGCGAAAAAAAGAGCAGCGCGCCGCAGCGGAGGTCCTGGGCGTCAGCGAGGTGATTTTTCTCGGACTTCCGGATCAGGGACTGGAAGACACCCCGGAGTTCAGAAAGCGGATTGTGCGCCTGATAAGGCAGTACCGGCCCCATACCATGGTAACCGCAGATCCCTATCGACGCTATATCTGGCATCGGGACCATCGCATCACCGGTCAGGTTGTCCTGGACGCGGTTTTCCCCTACGCGAGGGATCATCTCGCCTATCCGGATCTATTTGAAGAAGGCCTGCCGCCTCACAAGGTAAAGGAAATATTTTTCTGGGCGGCCGATGATATCAATTATCGTTCCGACATCACCGCGACATTTGATCTTAAAGTTCAGGCCCTGCGCTGTCATAATAGTCAGATGCAGCAATTGGAGGTTCCCAACCCGGAAGGCTGGCTGCGTCAGCGCTGCAAGGATATCGCCAAAAAAGAAGATTTTGAGTTGGGCGAGGCGTTTCACCGGGTTGAAATATTGAGGTAAAATGAGCTTCATTTCTGGAAAACGAAGAGTTCATCACTCAAGCCAGGGATACCCTCAGAGAACTGATTGTTTTGCTGGGCAACGAACTTGCGGCTGCTCCCAAAGACGAAGCGAAATGTCTTGCACTGCTGGTTGGAGCGCTGCTCAAACTAAGGCAAAACTTCCGGGCCAACAAGCAATGGGCTGAGGCCGACGAGATCCGCGATAGCCTGTATCGGGTCAACATAACGGTGGAAGATATCGAAGGCGGTTCGCGCTGGCAGCTCGCATCGAATTGTAAAAAGGGGGCTCCCCAAAAAAACAAGGAAAGTTAACCTTAACGAAAGACAGGCTTGAATTATTCGCCGGATGATAGTATTGCCGACGTGCGCGTTCCGACCGCCTTGTCGGAAACCGCCCGAACCGCAAGCACGGTGGGCTTGTCGCCCGACCCGCTCGATTCGAAATTATTAGCTTGCAGGTAAATGAGAGTGCCGAGTTGAAAGAAGACTGTTTAAAAATTGCGATGCTGAGCATCCATTCTGATCCGATCGGAGAGCTGGGATCAAAAGATACCGGCGGTATGAGCGTCTACATCCGAGAGCTTGCCCGCGAGCTCGGCCGACGCGAGCACCATATCGATATATACACCCGGTTGCAAGGGGACGAGAAACAATCCATAACCGATCTTTATGACAATGTCCGCCTGATCCATCTTGGCATTCCAAACGGCGGCCGTCTGTCAAAACTGGCGCTTTATCATTACCTGTCAAAATTTTTCCGGGCCCTGGAAGATTTTCGCTCGGCTGAAAATCTGTCCTACGATATTATCCACAGTCACTACTGGTTGTCCGGTCGGTTGGCCAACTGGGCCCAAAGTTTCTGGAATCGGCCGCATGTTGCCACATTTCACACGCTGGGTGAGGTCAAAAATCGAACGGGCACCGGTGCGCATGAACCCGGGTTCCGACTCGCCGCCGAAAAGGAGATCGTTCACACCTGCCACCGCATTTTGGCACCGACGGCGCGGGAGCGCGACAGCCTGGTCAGGTTTTATGGTGCGCCGGCAGAAAAAATCGGCGTGGTGCCATGCGGGGTCAATCTGGATCTTTTTTACCCGGAACCGAAAACGGCAGCCCGCAACCGGCTGGGTTTGAATCCGGCCGACACCATTCTTTTGTATGTCGGTCGATTCGATCCGTTAAAAGGATTAAACACATTGCTGGAAGCAATGACTTACCTCAGGCATCATCCTCGGATTCGACTGGTAGTCGTCGGCGGTGATGGTGACCTATCCCCCGAATATCAGGCCTTGGCTGAAAAAACCGAAAGGTTGGCAATTGAAGGAAAAGTGATGTTTGTAGGGCGCATCGACCAACACAATCTACCGCCGTACTACAATGCCGCGGATGTACTGGTGATGCCGTCCCGTTACGAAAGCTTTGGAATGGTGGGATTGGAGGCTTTGGCCTGCGGCATACCGGTAGTCTCCACCCCCGTGGGAGCTGTCGACAGCCTCATCCGCAATGCGCGGGCCGGCTGCATTGTGTCCGATCCCTCTCCCCGATCCCTGGCCGAAGGAATTCAATCAATCATCAACGATCGCTCCATTCCGGCGGCGGATGCGATCCGTCAATCCATTCTCGACTACAGCTGGCCCAATGTGGCGTCCGGCGTCATCGCTGAATATGAAAGCGCAATAAAGCAGCAAATTTTTGAAGACGATCACCGGATTCCCGCCCGAGCCTCATTTTGAGTCAACTGATTTACTAGGCTGAAGACCACAAAACATCGCCGCAAAGATTGGGCGCATGAGGCCTGGCGGAAAATGTCTCAAATGCCTGCCGCTCTTTCTCCACAATGGTAGAATCGCCGTGGCCCGGAAAAATTTGCACGCCGTCGGGCAAAACGAAAATCTTGGCGGTCAGAGACGCCACAATTCTCTTGAAATCAGCGGGCGATCCCGTATTTCCCGGTCCATCCGGAAACAGGGTATCACCGGCAATTAAGTAATTGCCGGTCAGAAAGCACAGGCTGCCCGGTGTGTGCCCCGGTGTATGCAACACAGACAATTTAATATCGCCGCAGGCAATGACATCCCCGTCATTTAGCAATCGACCCGCTGCTACCGGCAGCCGGCCGGCATCGTCGGCGTGTGCGGCCACCGGTACAGCGAGGGCTGATTTTAATTCGGCCAGGGCACCGGTATGGTCCATGTGATTGTGGGTGATCAGAATATAGCGGGGGGTCGTTCCTTCGAGCAACTCCAATATTTTTGGGGCCTCCCCCGGCACATCCACAACCACGCTTTCGCCGGTATGGCGGCAGATCAGGACATAGGCATTGGTGCCGTAAGGTCCCAGCTGGAGTTTCTCAATTTGGATATGCTCGTCTTTTGCCACGGTTGTCATTTTAGCCTCCTTATAAATTCCTTTGCACATTCACATTTTCGCTGTCGTAAGTGCGGAAAATCAATTTTTCCCGTTCCCGCCGCTCGGGCGGGAAGGCAGCCAACCGGTAGGAATCCAAATTTTTGGTGACGGCATCCTTCGAGGGAACGGCATCCATCCCTTCACCAATTTTTTTGCCCGAAATGGTATCCAGTACAATAGCCGTTTTACCATCGGAAACGACCGCCAGGGGAATCTGATAATCATCCAGCAGCCGGGCTGCGGCCACGATTTCTCTTTCCCGCGACCCGAGGGAACCGGCGGCACACTTAAAGGCCATAATCCGTTTTTTTGCGGCACCCACGGTCACCACCAGATCCACCTGGGAGCCGTATGGTTTTCCAGCAACATTCATTTCAATTTTGACATCCGTGGCGATATCATCCTTTGAATAACCTTTGGCATTGACTAAAAATTGCTCCACGGCCTGCCGGTTTTCCTCGGCACCGATATTCGGAATCTCCCGGCCGGTGACATAGTCGGTGATCATTGTATAGGGTTTCAGGGTATCCGGCACAATAAGCTCCCGACGGAATTGAAGATTGAAGATTGCAAATTGAATATTTGTGGATGTCCTCTGCGCAGCACCGCCCGTTGCTCTGTTCTTTTAAAAACGAAAGAATACCTTGAATATTCAATATTCAATCGAAAATATTCAATCGCTTAGGCATCCGCCAGCTTCTCGGATGAGGCGGCAGCGTTTTTATGCTTTTTAAGAGAAGGCGTCATGATTCGCTGGGCATCGATCCACAGCCCCTCCAGGTCATAGAATACCCGTACAGGCTCATAAAACACATGGATGATCACATGCCCGTAATCCAGCAACACCCAGTGGCCGTCTTTGGTGCCTTCCACGCTTAAAGGCTTTATCTTGTGCTTCTTCAGATCGGTTTGTATAAATTCCGCAATGGCATTGACCTGTCGATTCGAGCTGCCGCTGCAAATAATAAAGACATCCGCGTAGGAGGTTAATTCAGCAACGTTCAGCACCACCACATTGCCGACTTTCTTGCCCAAGACAGCCTTGACATAAAGATCAAGGGGAGGGTCCATCGTATTCGTCATAAATATATTCCTTTGGATTGGATAAATTCAGCAACTTTCTGCGGCACCAGATATCCGATCGACCGGCCTTCTTTTGCCAGCCTGCGGACCGCCGTTGAAGAAATGTCCAGAGCGGTTACCTCAAAAACATAGACCGGTTGTTTGTCCGGTGAGCAGAAACCGCACTGGGATTCGGCAAAGACATAGTCGGCGGATATTTTAGCTTTCAGGTAATCTTCCAGGACCTTCCATCGGAACCCATGGGCACCGATGCCGGCCTTCGGACGATTGATAATTATAAAAGGAATCTGCCGCAGCAATTCTTCATAGGATTTCCAGGTATCGATTTCAAGAAATGCATCCAGGCCCATAATCAGAAAGATCCGGGAGTCAGCAGGCAGAGTGCGCTTAAAATGGTGTACAGTATCGATCGTATAGGATGGTCCGGATCGCTTTAATTCAACGTCTGAAAGTTCCAGGCCTGCAGAATCTTCAAGCGCCAGGCGCAGCATAAGCAGGCGGTCGGCTGCTTCAGCCACTTCTCCGGGCAGTTTGTGGGGCGGCAGGGCCGCGGGAATCAGAATAACCTCATCCAGTTCAAACCCTTCTTTTACCTCCAGTGCAGACCGGAGATGACCGAAATGAACCGGATTATACGTGCCGCCGAATAGTCCGATACGCATAGAAAAGCCTGCTTTTGGTTATTTGTTCTATTCACGAATTTGTCCATTCCCCAGCACCACAAATTTCGTGGTCGTCAGCTCCTCCACTCCCATAGGCCCAAAGGCATGCAGTTTAGAGGTGCTGATGCCGATTTCGGCACCCAGCCCCAGCTGACCGCCGTCGTTAAAACGCGTTGAAGCATTGACCAGCACCACGGATGAATCCACTTCCCGCACGAAGCGTTTCGCCCGCTCATAATTCCGGGTTACGATGGCTTCGGTATGGTTGGATGAATATTCGGCGATGTGGGCCATCGCCGCGTCCATATCTTCCACCACTTTAATGGCCAGAATTAGATCAAGGTATTCGGCCGGCCAGTCTGATTCGGCCGCTTTCCCGGCAGCGGGCAGGATGCGGCAAGTTGCTTCACATCCTCTGAGCTCCACTCCCGCCCGCAGAAAACGTTCGGCCATGGGCGGCAAAAATGATTCGGCCGCCGCCTGATGCACAAGCAGGGTTTCCAGGGAATTGCACACACCGGGGCGCTGGACCTTGGCATTGAAGCAGATTTCCTGCGCCATATCCAAGTCGGCATCATCATCGACGTAAATATGGCAAACCCCTTTGTAGTGTTTTAAGACCGGAATTTTCGAGTTCTCCACCACAAACCGGATAAGCCCTTCGCCGCCCCGCGGAATGATGAGGTCTACAAACTCCTGCTGTTTCAAAAGCGCCAGCACCGCCTCCCGCTCCCGCACCGGTACCACCTGCACGGAATTTCGCGGCAAATCCGTATCGGCCAGTGCCCGATAAATGATTTGGGCCAGGGCCTGATTCGAATGAAATGCTTCCGATCCGCCGCGCAGGATGACCGCGTTGCCGGCTTTAAGACACAACCCGGCGGCATCGACGGTCACATTGGGCCGCGACTCGTAAATGATGCCGATGACTCCCAGCGGAATCCGCATGCGCGCAACCTGCAGTCCGTTGGGCCGAATCCAGGTCTCACTCATGGTCCCGACCGGGTCGTTTATTCCCACGACCTCATTCAGGCCGGCCACCATCGAAGAGATGGTCTCATCTTTAACCGTCAGCCGATCGATCATGGCGGCGGAAAGGCCCTTTTCTTCCGCCCGGATCAGGTCCTTGCGGTTTTCCGCCTTGATAAAGGCGGCTTCCCTTTCAAGATAGTCGGCAATTGACAGCAATGCCGCATTTTTTTGATCCGAAGATAGCCGGCCCAGCTTTTTTGCCGCAGCCTTGGCGGCTTGAGCCATTTCCTGGATGGTTGCTTCGGTAGGAGTCATTGTCTTTTCCCGATACTCTTAATGAATGCTATTTCGTACTGCAGATGCTCGATACTGGATACTCGATGCCGGATGCTGGACTCGATGACTTAATATGGCTACTTTATTCCTGGTTTAAAAACGATTAACATCCTTAACTTTAGTTTTACAAGGCAATTTAGGCATTTCTTTAATCACCTGCTGATTGGATATAAATAAAGGCGCGCGATTTCAGCTAACGCAGTCCCCGATCACCCAACTCACATACCTCATCCTCCGCAGTAATAGCAAGATTATCCCGGTGTATAACCTCGTCGTAGGATTTGTGGCCCAGCACCTGCGTAATGCGGTTGGACTTCAAGCCCTTGATCTTTTCAATGTCAGCCGCGCTGTAGTTGACCAGTCCCATACCCAGGGGTTCGTTGCGCAGATTCCGAAATTCCACCGGTGCACCGACGCCGAATTCATTTTTCACTTCAACGATGCCGATGGGCAGCAGGCTTTTCCCATTTTTCAGGATGGCCTTGACGGCCCCGTCGTCAATTCTGATGATGCCTTTGGGTTTTAAAGAATAGGCGATCCAGCACTTGCGCCGGGTCAGTTTCTGTCTATTGGGCGCGAAGAACGTACCGTGCTTTTCTCCGGTAAACAACTTGAGCAGGATATTCGGTTTGTCGCCTTTGGCAATCACCATGGGCACACCGGCTGAAGTAACCTTGCGGGCCGCTTTAATTTTGCTGATCATTCCGCCGGTTCCTAAAGCACCGGGAATATGGCCGGCCAGCATTTCGGTAGATTTATTGATATGCGCCACCGTCGCGATCAGTTCGGCCTCCGGATGAACCCGCGGATCCCGGGTAAAGAGCCCGTCGATGTCGGTGAGATTAATCAACAGGTCCGCATCCATCAGCAGGGTGATCATCGCGGCCAGATTATCATTGTCGCCCAGCTTGATCTCCTCGACCCACACCGTATCGTTCTCATTTACAATCGGGATCACCTGCCAGGACAGCAGGGTGTTAAGGGTATTTCTGGCGTTCAGATAGCGCTTGCGATTGGATAGATCCTCACTGGTTAAGAGAATCTGGGCAACTTTCAATCGGTACCGGCCGAAGGCTTTTTCATATTCCATCATCAGGCCGGCTTGGCCGACGGCCGCTACCGCCTGGCGCTTGGGAAGTTCATCCGGTCTTGCCGGCAGGCCGATTTTTTTTATCCCGGACGCCATGGCGCCGGATGAAACCAGAATCACTTCCAGTCCGTTTGCGATCAACTGCCCTATCTGGCGGGTGAGGGACCGTATGACTTTCAAATTCAGACCATTATCTTCGGTCAACACGTTGCTTCCCACCTTCACCACGATCCGTCTGGCCCCGTCAAAGCTCAATTTATTTTTTTTGGCCATGGGATTTGTCCAATAATTCGACCAACTTCAATTTCAGCGGTTCGAGCCCTCGGTGGGTGGCAGCAGATATTTTCAAAACCGGACGGTCATGCATGGCAGCCTGAAACGCTTCTGCGGCCTGGTCGGCACCCGGCATATCCATTTTATTTAAAACTATAATCTGGGCCTTTTCCGTCAGCAGCGGATTGTACTGCGCCAGTTCCGAATTGATGGTTGAATAAGCGGCGATCGGATTCTGCGGATCTATAGCGGCGGCATCGATCAGATGAACCAGAATATGCGTGCGTTCAATATGGCGTAAAAAACGAATTCCCAGGCCGGCTCCTTTGTGGGCTCCTTCGATCAATCCGGGAATATCGGCAACAACAAAGGACTCTGCCTGATCGGGCTGGACGACTCCCAGAATTGGTGCAAGGGTGGTAAAGGGATAATCAGCTATTTTAGGCGTAGCCGAAGAAATGACACTGATCAGGGTGGATTTTCCGGCGTTGGGCAAACCGATCAGTCCCACGTCGGCTAAAAGTTTGAGTTCGAGCTTGAGCTTTAGAGACTGACCCGGCTCACCGGGTTGGGCAAAACGCGGTGTGCGATGGGTGGAGGATTTAAAATGCGTATTCCCCAGCCCCCCGCGGCCGCCTTTGGCAATAACAACCGACTCGCCGGACTGGACGAAGTCTTTCAGTAGTTCATCGGTCTCCGCATTGCTGACCAGAGTTCCCGGCGGAATTTCAATGCTAAGATCACTGCCGTTTTTGCCGGTTTTCTGATTTCCCTGTCCATGGGCGCCGTTTTGGGCTTTAAACTGCCGCTTGAATCGAAACGGATACAAAGTTCGTCTGTGCGATGTGCTTAATAAGACTACATCACCGCCTTTGCCTCCGTCGCCGCCGTCCGGACCCCCCCGGGGAATAAATTTTTCGCGTCGAAAACTTACGCATCCGCGACCGCCGTTGCCGGACTGAACGGTAATGAACACTTCATCAATGAATTTCACGCTGCATAAACGCTCACTTTTTTGCGATCGCGTCCCACTCGTTCATAGGCCACCGTGCCGTCAACCTTGGCAAAAAGAGTATAATCCCTGCCCATACCGACATTGTCACCCGGATGGATTCTAGTGCCCACCTGGCGCACCAGAATATTGCCGGCTTTGACCGTTTGACCGCCAAAACACTTGACGCCCCGTCGTTGAGCATTGCTGTCGCGGCCATTTTTTGAACTGCCGCCTGCTTTTTTATGAGCCATTGTAGATACCTCAACAAATTAGAATTTAAACATTAATCCGATACCGGCGCAGCATCTGCCTGTTTAATTTCCGGCTCGGACGCTGTATCGGATGGGGCGGCTTCCTGGGCTGTGAGGCCGGCGCCCTTTATGCTGTCGATCTGCACCGCGGTGAATTCCTGACGATGCCCCTGTTTGCGGCGGTAGCGTTTGCGCCTTTTGTACTTGAATACGAGGATTTTTTTGGCCCTGCCCTGCGCCACAATATGGCCTTCAACGGCAATATTGTCCAACATTGGCTGGCCGATGCTGACATTTTCACCGTCGGAAAACATCAATACCCGGTCGAAGCTTACGGGGCTGCCGACATTCCCCGGGATCCTTTCAATTCTTAAAACCTCGCCTTGCTGGACTTTGTATTGTTTACCGCCAGTATTGACTACCGCATACATCGGATCAGCCTCCTGTAAAATATATTTTAATCTTGGATTTAAAATTTGCAAATATTAATCTTTAGAAACAATTTGTCAAGAAAAATCTGTAATTAACCCGTCCTCGAAAATAGACAAATGGTCATTCGGTCATATATTTTAATTATTTAATCCGCCCTGAAAAGCGTCAAATATATTTTTTGGTTTTCGCCGAACCGTTCAACCGGTTCGGAACCTGATATCGATAGTCTCAGGGCGGCGTAAATAAGGAGGAATTATTGAATACGACCACCCCTCGCCAGATTATTCACTGGGACCGGACATCCAATACAACCAAAGATAAGGATCTTCTGGGCGAAGAACCGCTTTCGATTCGCATTCAGGGAAACCCATACTCGGTTATCATGCGCACGCCGGGCGATGAAATCGAGCTTGCGGCCGGATTCTGCCTGACGGAAGGCATCATCGACACGCCGGCTGACTTCCAGTCGCTGGCTTTCTGTGACGGTGAAGATACCAATACGGTTGCCGTCACGCTGGTCCCGTCGCGCCGGGCGCTCATATCTGAAATTTTAGACCGACGGGGTTTTATCAGCCAATCCAGCTGCGGCCTTTGCGGCAAAGTGATCGTGGAAGATCTCTATCAAAAAATCATGCCTCTGGAGGACAATTCCCCGGTCGACATCAACGGCGCACTTGCCTGTCTTGAAAAAATTTCCCGGCATCAGCCCCTGCGCCGGCAGACGCGGGCCGCGCACGCTGCGGTTTTATACAATTCGGACTTTGAATTATTGGCCGCGGCGGAGGATGTCGGCCGGCACAATGCCCTTGATAAAGTCATCGGCAAGACCTTTCTCGATAAAAAACTGGATCAGACCGCGCTGCTGACCCTGTCATCCCGCATCAGTTATGAACTTGTTCAAAAAGCAGCCCGGGCCCGCATCCCGATCATTCTGGCCATATCGCGTCCCACGGCGCTGGCAGTACAACTGGCAGCCCAATTAAACATCACGCTGGCAACCCTGGCGGATGGACCCGGATTATATATTTTTTCAGGCGCCCGGCGACTGTTGAACGGAAGGTAAATAATCCCAGCCCAGAGGGTCAGGCTTTGAGTTCACCCCGGCTTCCGGCTCGCAGAGCCCACAGCTCGGAGAGAGGGGTGGTGTTTACCGCCAGAGAACCCATGGAATAATGGATTGGAATAAAATTCGCTACGAAAAGGAGATTCGATCATGCAATATTCGAATTTCGGCAACACCGGACTCATCGTCTCCCGTTTGGCCTTCGGCGCCATGACATTCGGCCAGGGAACCCTGGTCGGCGAGCTCAAAAATAATATGGATCAGAACGTTGCCGATCAGCTGGTGGGAATGTGCCTGGATGCCGGTATCAACTTCTTTGACACAGCCGACATGTATACCTCCGGTCAGTCTGAAATTATGCTGGGAAAAGCGCTGAAAGGCAAACGCGATGATGTTATCATAAGCACCAAATGCGGCTTTCGCAGCGGTGCGGCGGTGATCGCCAGCGGATTGTCCTACCGCTACATTTTAAAAGCCGTGGCGGCTAGCCTGAAGCGCCTGGCCACCGATTACATCGACCTTTTTCTGGTCCACATTCCGGATCCCATCACGCCCCTGGAAGAAACCGCCCGGGCCCTGGATGACGTCGTCAAAAAGGGTTGGGTGCGTTATGTCGGCTGCAGCAACTATCCGGCCTGGAAAGCGCAGAAAATGCTCGCTATTCAGCAAAGGGACGGCCGGGTAAAATGGATCGGCGCCCAGATGTACTATTCGTTGCTGGGCCGCGATCTGGAAATTGACGTGGTACCGTTTCTGCAAGACAACGGTCTGGGACTGATGGTCTGGAGCCCCCTGGCCAGCGGATTTTTGACCGGCAAATATACCGGCGAAAACCCGGTGCCGCCGGACAGTCGCCGGGCTGTCTTCGATTTCCCTCCCATAGACATCGAAAAAGGCTATGCCGTGGTCGCAGCGCTCAAAGAACTCGGTGCTAAATACGAGGCTTCGGTGGCCCAGATGGCGCTGGCCTGGCTGCTGGCCAAACCGGTGGTTTCCAGCATAATCATCGGCGCAACCAAAACCCGGCAACTGGAAGAAAACCTCGGGGCCGCACGGCTTAATCTGTCAGCCGAAGATGTGCAGGCGCTCGATGATTTAACATCCACCCCTGCGCCATATCCGGCCTGGATGCAGCCGCTGGGCTGGGATGAGAAAGTCAAAGAAGCGCTTGGCGCAGAGGGCAGAGAGCAGAGAGCAGTGGGTTTGGGAGCTTAAGGTATTTTACAAAAACCGGAGCGGATCAAAATCTCAAATCCCAAATCACAAATTCCAAATAAATTTCAATGACCAAAATTCAAAATTCCAAACGGGCCATAGTCTATTTCGCTTAAATCTCTTGTAAATACGGGATCTTTCATCACGGAAGCACGAAAGCTGTAAAACTCGGAGAACACGTACCTGGATTTTCGTGGTTTTGCCGGTTTCGGTCATTGATTATTGTAATTTGGGATTTATTTGTAATTTGGTGCTTGGAATTTGGAGTTTATTCCATTTTTAAAAAATATTCTTCAATCTTCAATCGTCATTCGTCAATCGTCATTTCCCAGGGTCTCCCGGACCCTCAGGAACAGCCTCAGGTAGGCCCGCATTGCGACGGCGTGAGTGAGCAACCAGAATCGGACGATGCCGGGGCGGATGTTTTGGGCGCGGACGGCCGGGCCGATTTCGGCCGCACTGCCAGAGATCTTATTTTACGGTATAAAGGTTTAACCGATAGAAACAGTATCAACAGCGCACCTGCCCACTGCACCCAAACCGGCACCAGCTCGGATGCGTGGCCCACCATGGCTTGCGCTGAAATGCCCATGACGGCATACACATGATCGAGAACCAGGCCGAAAAATACGGCCGAAACCGCTATCGTGCTCAGATAGATAGCGGTGGCCCGCTTGCCGAGAATTCCCGTCAGAACGGTCAAAGACGCCACATTCGTGGCGGGACCGACCAGTAAAAACACCAGGGCTGCGCCCGGGCTGACGCCTTTTAAGATCAAGGCCGCAGCAATGGGCGTTGAAGCGGTTGCACAAATATACAATGGAATTCCAATGACCAGCATCAGAAGCATGGCCGACAACCCGGACCCGAGATATCTGCTGAAGATATCATCCGGGATTAAAACAGTTATGAACCCCGCCAGCAACACTCCGAAAAGAAACCATTTTGCAATGTCCTCCCAGAGATCGCCAAAGGCATAGCCTACCCCGGCTTTGACTTTTTCTGAAAAGGTATGGTGACTTCGGTGGGTTTCCGGATCACAATTTTTGCCGTCACAGCAGTTGTCGACCGGACAGCTGAGATCCGGTATGATCCTTTTGTTTTCAGCGCTATTGCCGAATAAATTTTCGGCGATGCCGGCGATGGTTGCCGTGATAAAGGCGACCAAAGGTCTTGCCACCGTCATGATCGGGTCCAGCAGCGCATAGGTGATGGAAATCGAATCCACCCCGGATTCCGGCGTTGATATTAAAAAGGCCGTCGTGGCGCCGTTGTTGGCGCCCTGTTTACGCAGCGACACGGCTGCGGGCAATACCCCGCAGGATCACAACGGAATGGGAATACCTAGAAAAGCCGCTTTAAAGACCGATGAAAACCGTCCCCGGCCCAGGTGCCGGATCACTGTGTTCGGATTGAGAAACACCCGCAACAGACCGCTGACCAGCAGACCGAATAAAATATAAACCGAGGCTTCGAGCAGCAGATGCCACGATTCCTTCAATACATCGAGTATAAAATTCAAGTCCTCTATCCCCTGCTTTTGTTGATTAAGTTTGTTGTGTTCGTTGAGTGTATTGAGTTCATTGAGTTCGTTGTGTTGATGCGATTGAATGAATCACCCTCTCACACGAATCAACCCAATCCATATTTGACGATACGCTCTGCTCTCAGCCCTTCGCGTCTCGTCCTTTCCGCTTATATGAAACTACATCTCACACAAAGCGCTCGGAGATCACATAGGTCTAGGTTTACAGGCGCCTGCGGCGAAAGAAAAATGTTCTCTGCGGTCTCTGTGAGCTCTAACGAAGTGGGCGTGATATTAAATCCAACTGTGTCCGATTTCCAAAAGTTTCTTTTATGATCAGACCGGCCGTTGTTTTGGCCGGCGGCGGCGCTGACACCTGAAACCTCAAAACCGCTCTCTGCCCTCTGCTCTATGCGCTTTGCGCTGACTATTCCCTAACGTGTTCCAGCCCAAGATTTAAAAGCCGGGCGACATGTTCATCATCCAGCGAATAGTACATGACTTGTCCCGCACGCCGTTTTTTGACCAGGGATAGATCTTTCAGACGGCGCAGCTGATGGGACACGGCCGACTCGCTCAGCCCCGTAAATGCCGCCAGATCGCAGACACACATTTCGACATTTCGCAGGGTCATCACGATTTTGAGGCGGTTCGGATCACCCAACACCTTGTACGTCAGGGACAGTCGTTCCACTTCGCGGTCCGAAATGGCATCTTCACGCGCCTGCTCAACCCGGTCCAGGTGAATCACCCGTATTTGACAGCCGTCTTCCTGGATTAATTTGGCCTTGGCTGATCCCATGCCGCCCCCCCTGCTAAAATATCTGAACAGATGTTCATATATTAAATCAATGTGCGTCAATAATCAAGATTTTTTTTGCGGCAAGGTAATGGTGAATTCACAGCCGGACCCCTTAAGATTTTTGACGGATATATTGCCTCTGTATTTTTTTACGATCCCGTAACTCACGGATAATCCCAGCCCCAGGTTGGCGTCATTGCCCTTCTTGGTGGAATAGAATGGCAGGAAAATATTGTCCGGATTTTCATCTTCGATTCCGATGCCATCGTCTTTGAAAACAATGCAGGCATAGGGCTTGCCGTCCATCTGGACACTCGAAGTGTGAATGCAAATCTCTCCGCCGCCAACGGAGGCCTCGAAACTGTTTTTCAACAGATTCAATACCACCTGTTTGATCTCATTCATATTGGCATTCAGATGAATGGGATGCTCGGCCGGGGTATATTCAATGCGAATCCTTTTATTTTTGGCGTTGAATCGGATAAGATTAATAATGCTGGCAATCAGGCCGTTTAATTCAAACTCCTCGTTGACCAATTTATTGCTGTCTGAAAACGAAATCAGGTTGCTGACAATCTGCTTAATATCGGTAAGTTCTTCTTCAATGTTGGCAATGGTTTCATACATTTTTTCTTTGTCGATATGGAATTTCATAAAATTTAAATGATTATAAATGATCTCCAGGGGGTTGTTGATTTCATGCGCCACCCCGGCGGCCAGAATTCCCACCGAAGCCAGTTTCTCGGAGAGAATCACCTGCTGGCGCAGCTTTTCCTGTTTGGAGACATCTTCGATGATGGTAATATTGCCGATGAGAAAGGCGCCGTCATATATGGGCAGGATTTTGATGTTCGTGATGGTCTTATTGGCATTTACAACCATTGGCACATTGTAAAATGTCTTCTCTTTTTTTTCTGAAAAGGCGGATTTGATCAGGTCCAGTGCGTTTTTACTGCCTTCCGAAAATAATCCGTCCAGAAAGAGATTTCGATAGCCTGCTTTTTCGAGATTGAAATAGGCTTTGCCGTGGTCGTTGATCATTTTAATCTTATTTTCATTGTCTGAAACAATGAGGTTGATGGGCAGCTTCTGCAAAATGGCCTCATTGTATCGCAGAAGTTGAATGAAATCCTGGTAGCTTTCGATGTCGTCACTTCCGGAAATTTGAGTATAGCACAATTTGATCAGGTTGATTTTGTCAATGTTGTTCACCGAATCGGTTAAAATAATCTCGCCGTTTCGCAGGATGGTGACCTTATCGGCCAAACCGTAGATATCATCGATGCTGTGCGTGATGCAGAGAATGGATGTCCCTGTTTTCTTCAGTGCGCTTAATATATCGAGAATTTTTTCCAGATGCGTTGCCGCCAGCTTTTCAAGCACGGCGTCGAGGATCAGAAGATCAGGTTTGCGGTACACGCTTCTCAGAATATGGATGACCATCCGGTCGGACAACGGTAAATTGTTAATAATGGCTGCGGGATCGATGTCGAAACCGTAGCCGGACAGCAGGGCACTCGCCTCTTCCTGCATCAGTCGTCTCTTTTTGATGAGGGGAAACGGATGATAGACTTTATCCGGGATGAGAAGATTTTCAGCGACGGAGAAATAATTAATGAGTTGAATCTCCTGGGAAGCCATCTCGATGTTCAATTTACGCGCTTTACGCAGTGTGAAGTGAGGATAGCTTTCGTCTTTGAACAAAAGTTCACCGGAGGCGGGCTTGATCGCGCCGCAGAGGATCATCCCCAACGTAGACTTGCCGGAACCGTGATCTCCCACGATGGCGTGAAATTCAGACCGGTGAAGTTCCAGGCTGATGTTTTTCAGAACCTGAATATTATCCCGGTTAAAATTGATATTCTTCAGCCTTAATAGGGTCGGCGGACTGGAAGGCTGGGATCGACTAACCTGTTCCTGTAAGTGATATTCCATACTTCTTTAACTTGTTATACAAGGTTTTCCTGCTGATATCCAACAATCTTGCGGCCTTGCGCTTATTGTAATCGGATTGCTTCAGCATCTTCAAAATCAGCATTTTTTCGGTTTCTTCCATGATGTTGTATTCGCTTTGTTCTAGCTTCATATCGATAAACGCCGCCGGCAAATCCTCAATTCGAATGTCGCCCGTCGTTGCCATGGTGGCCGCGTAATTAATGGTATTTTTAAGCTCTCTGATATTACCGGGCCAGTGATAATGACAAAAACGCTTCAACACGTCTTCGGATACCCGCTTGACCATTTTTGGGTTGTTGTTTGAAATTTGGCTGAGAAAATAATTTACCAGAACAGGAATATCCTCCATGCGCTCCTTGAGCGGGGGAATGTGCAGGGTCGCCGCATTGATGCGATAGTATAGATCTTCTCTAAAACGCCCCGCTTCGATAAAGGCTCTAATATCCTTATTGGTGGAAGCGATAAAGCGCACGTCGATGGTGATGTTCTTGTTGCCGCCGATTCGTCTGATCTCATTGTTTTGAAGGGTTCGAAGTATTTTGGCCTGGGTCGAAGGCGCCATGTCGCCGATTTCATCCAGGTGCAGGGTGCCTCCATCGGCCCTTTCAAAAATACCGATAAAGGCTGCATCCGCGCCGGTATAGGCACCCTTCTCATGGCCGAACAGCTCGTTGTCCAGCAGCGACTCGGGAAATGCCGCACAGTTGATGCTGTTGATCTGATATGCGCTGCGTTTTGAGTTGTTGTGGATGAAATTCGCCAGCAGTTCCTTGCCCGTCCCATTTTCCCCGATGATGAGAATCGGAATATCGGTTTTGGCCAGCCGTTTTGCTTTATTGCACACATCGTTCATTTTCTGGTTGCGCGTGATGATACGATCCGTTAAAGCGACGATTCTGTTCTTTAAGCGCTGATTTTCATTTTTAAGATCCGCCATCCGAACGGCGTTCTCCACGATTTTCAATATGTTGTTGAAATTTAACGGCTTCTGCAAGTAATCAAAGGCACCGAGTTTTACGGATTTGACGGCGGTTTCAATGGAGCCGTACCCGGTAATCATGATGACGGGCAGTTTACTATCCCAGGACAACAGCCGCTCAAGGACGCTGACGCCGTCTTCTTTGCCCAGCACAATATCCAAAAGAACCACTCCCACCGGGTGTTGCGATAATATGTCAAAGGCCTTGGTGCTGTTTTCGGCATAATGGCAACGGTATCCGAGTTGATCAAAATTCTGGGCCAGGCTTTTACAGAGTTTGATGTTGTCATCGATGATCAGAATACCCGCTGCCATGGTGATCGCTCCTTACACGTAGTTACACAATGTGTGTAATATTTACACAATGTGTGCCCCCAAGTCAACATCATAAAAATCATATTCTCAACTTTGTTTCCGCCGTGAAAAGGATCGTGCCCCATTGCATGCTTATCGAGTTTACTTCATGGTCTTATCTTTGATCGGTAATAAAATCAAACTATTATGGCATCGCTTACCGGCAGGACGCCATCCGGTCGCCCGCCTGTTGTTTTCAGTCCATTGCTTTCAAAACCCATCGAAACTCTTAATCTGGCACATGGATTGCTTTTTGGATACAATAGCCGCGGTGTTGATATCATTATTTTTAAGAGAGGGCGGAACAAAAACACCCTGTCATGCGTCCATTTTGACCTTAACACCCAAGGCGGAATTCCCTATATTTCGCCCCTAAAAAAGCGGGGTCTTCTCACCAAAGGAGGGAGGTTATGAAAGAAGCGTGTCGATGGGGATTGGTCCTCGGCATCCTGATGTCGGTCATCGTGGCAGGGTCGTCATCTGCCCAAGCGAATGCGGGCGCGCTGAAATGCGTCGGAATCTACTCGGAAACCGCGGCGGGACAGATCAGCTACAGAATCGGGACCGGCGACTGGGTGGTTATCAAGGTTGGGGATGTCATTCCCGCCGACGCACAGATTCGGGTAAACGTGGCCCAGGATTGGATCGAGCTGACGCCTTCCAACAATCCAGACGCTGTCTACAAAATCAGCGGAAGCAGCGCGGGAGACATCGTCCGGACGGTAGCGGACATACAGACGAACTCGCCGAAGGGGGTCAGCTTTCCGCAGCCAAGCGGAGGCACGCCGGATCCGAAATTCGCGAACAAACTGGTCGTCACTCAGTACAATTCGCGGCACGTTTATCGTCAGCCCGGGCAGCGAGGCAGGGACATTCAGTACGGTGATGTTCTGGAGGCCAACGGCACGGTGAGCATCATCGCTATCAACACGACCATCACCCTCATGAAAGCAGACGGAACTACGATCAACGTCATTGGACCGCTGACGTTCAGCGTCCAGAAGGCGATTGCGGGCGAGAAGCTCTACAAGTTCTTGAATGCGCCGTGATACCCACGGAAAGGAGGTGATGAAGGTCGGGCAAGAGAGAGCCCGGCAATTGGACCGGGCCCATGAGTATGGCCAACATGGTCTTTCTTCGACCGGCATCGCCGGTGGGGGAAGAAATCATCCACGGAAGATAAAAAGGGATCTATTTAGTTAGGAGGTTATTCATGAAGCCAACAGCAAAAGTGCTTTTAGGGATCGCAATCGTCATGCTCGTCCTGGGTGGGATGATGTTTGCAGGCGGGCTGAAGGAAGGCAGTTACGCATGGGGAGCGTCAATGTCGGAGAGCGGATTTCCGGCCATCACGCATCGGCCGATTGTGGTCGGCTTCTCGCAGATCGGTTCTGAGAGTGAATGGCGAACAGCCGATACGGCGTCCGTCCAGCAGTCATTCAAGAACGATCCAGAGATGAAACTGATCTACTCCGACGCACAGCAGAAGCAGGAGAATCAGATACAGGCGCTGCGGTCATTCGTCGCACGCAAGGTCGACGTTATCCTGTTCACGGCGCTGGTTGAGACCGGCTACCGCCCGGTTCTCGAGGAGGCAAAGGCCGCTCGCATTCCCGTCATCATGATCGACCGTGATGTCGCAAAGGAGGATCGTGACCTGCGGCTCACAATCATGGGCTCAAATTTCGTGAAGGAGGGCGAGAAGGCCGCCACCTGGCTCGCGAACTACCTGAAGCAGCAGGGCAAAGACGATGGTACCAAGACCATCAACATCGTCGAGCTCCAGGGGACCACCGGCTCGGCTCCCGCTATCGATCGGTACAACGGTTTCCGCAACATCATGAAAGATCATCCCAACTGGACAATCACCCGTTCCCAGACCGGGAACTTCACGAGCTCAGAGGGCAAGGCGGTCATGGAAGCGTTTTTGAAGGCAGACAAAAACATCGACGTGCTCTATGCCCACAATGACCAGATGGCGCTCGGCGCGATCCAGGCCATTAAAGAAGCGGGATTGAAGCCCGGCAAAGACATCATCATCGTCTCTATTGACGCCGTCAAGGGAGCGTTCGAAGCTATGGTGAAGGGCGAGCTGAATGCCTCCATCGAGTGCAACCCGCTCCTCGGACCGCAGGCGCTTCAGGCCGTGCACGATCTGGCCGACGGGATGAAGCTCCCGGAAAGGATCTGGACGATCGAAGGTGTTTTCGATCAAACCAACGCTGCGGCAGCGCTGCCGACGCGTCAGTACTAGCCGCATATTTGAGCGACACGCAACCTCTCCGGACCGCTTTGATCCTTCGAAGCGGCCCGGATTCAGGTGAGAGGAGGAAGTGATATGCCGGGCGGCGCCCCAATTTTGGAAATGAAGGGCATTCACAAGTCCTTCCCGGGGGTCAAGGCGCTGTCGGGCGTGGATTTCCGCCTCTTCAAGGGCGAAGTGCACGCCGTCATGGGCCAGAACGGCGCCGGAAAATCCACCCTGGTAAAGGTAATGACCGGCGTGCACCGGCAGGATTCGGGCGAGCTGCTGCTTGAGGGCCGACCGATCAGGCCCGATTCTCCGTTGGCGGCGCAGCGGTTGGGAATCAGCACGGTCTATCAGGAAATCAACCTCTGCCCCAACCTATCGGTCGCGGAGAACATCTTCATCGGAAGGCAGCCGATAAAGCTCGGAAGAATCGACTGGAAAAAGATGAACGCACGGGCCCAGGAGCTCTTGCGTAGGCTAAATATCACCGTCAATGTGACGCAAGTCTTGTCGTCCTATTCAATCGCAATCCAGCAGATGGTCGCCATCGCCCGAGTGTTGGACATCTCATCGAAGATCCTGATTCTGGACGAGCCAACTTCCAGCTTGGATGAGAACGAGGTCGGGCTTCTTTTCAGCGTCATCCGCTCCTTGCGCGATGGTGGAATGGCGATTCTGTTCATTACCCACTTCCTCGATCAAACCTACCAGATTTCGGATCGCATTACGATATTGAAAAACGGAACTTTCGTCGGCGAATATGCGACCCAGAGTCTTCCCAAGCTCGATCTCATATCTAAGATGCTCGGCAAGGAATTGTCCGAGTTCGACTACGCTTCCAATGGCACACGAAAAAAGCGAAATCTCGCATTGGCTGCAGATGATGCTGTGCCGCTGTTGAGCGTCAAGGAGCTGGGGTTGCGGGGTTCTGTAACTCCGTTCAGTCTCGATCTGCACAAAGGCGAGGTGCTTGGATTCGCGGGACTGCTGGGCTCGGGCCGGACCGAGACAGCGCGGCTCATCTTCGGCGTCGAACGTGCGAGCCAGGGCGAGGTCTCCGTGCAAAGCAAGAGGATCGGCCTGAGCAGCCCGAGAAGCGCCATGCTCGCGGGAATGAGCTTCTGCCCCGAAGACCGAAAGAACGAGGGGATCTTTTCCGAGCTTTCCGTTCGAGAGAACATCATCCTGGCGCTGCAGGGAAGCCGAGGAATCCTCAAGCATCTCTCAGCCCAGAGACAGCTGGAAATTGCCGACGAGCTGATACGGTCCCTTGGGATCATCACACCGAGCGCAAACAGCGTGGCCGGCCAACTCAGCGGGGGAAACCAGCAGAAGGTGATGCTCGCGCGGTGGCTCGCTACCCGTCCCATCATCCTTATCCTCGACGAGCCGACGCGAGGAATCGATGTCGGCGCCAAGCTGGAAGTCATGGCGCTGATTCTCAAGCTTAGCAACGAGGGAATGGGGGTCATCTTCATCTCGGCAGAATTTGAAGAGGTGCTTCGCTGCAGCGACCGAATCGCGATTCTGAAAGACCGCGCCAAAATCGCTGAGCTCCAGGGCGACGATATGACGGAGGCAAACATTTTGCGTGTCATCGCGGAGGAAACACAGGAATGACATCGTTCCATCCCATACGTTCCGTATTCGCAGCACGGGATGCAAGCAAAAGCATGATCCTATGGTCCCTCGTAGCCCTGGGCTGCCTCTTCCTGTTCAACCTGTTTTTTACCCCTCACTTCTTCAGCCTCGAGATCAAAGAGGGACACCTATACGGCAACCTTATTGATATTCTAAAGAACGGCGCGCCGATCATGTTGCTTGCCATCGGGATGACACTTGTCATCGCCACTCGCGGCATCGATATCTCCGTGGGCTCTGTGGTCGCGATTTCCGCAGGTACCGTTGCAATTTTGCTCGGTGGTGATCTGGCGGGGCATGCAAAGACCCCCCTTGCGATCGCAATGGGCGCTGCTCTATTGATCTCGATTGCCGCCGGAGCGTGGAATGGGATGCTGGTCTCGCGAATCGGGATGCAGCCCATTATCGCCACGCTGATCTTGTTTGTCGCAGGACGCGGGATCGCAATGGTCTTTACGAATGCAATGGTCATCTGGCTCTACGTAAAGCCCTTTGCGCTCCTGGGGCAGGGCTACGTCTTGGGCTTGCCCTTCTCCATCTACATCGTGGGTTTCGTGTTGATCGTAACGGCGCTCTTTACACGAAGAACAGCGCTCGGCCTCTTCATAGAAGCCGTAGGCATAAACCCTCAGGCTGCCCGCCTTAGCGGCATTAACTCCAAGAACATTCTCTTGCTGGTTTACACCTTCAGTGGATTGTGCGCGGGGATATCCGGGTTGATTGTCTGCTCGACCGTCATGAGCGCGGATGGTAACAACGCGGGCAATCTCTTTGAGCTCGATGCCATTCTCGCCGTTGTGCTGGGCGGCACGTCGCTCAACGGCGGCAAGTTCACGCTCATCGGCAGCATGATCGGCGCTCTCATCATCCAGACGCTGACAACCACCATCTATGCATTCAACGTTCCTCCTGAGATTTCCCAGGTGGTCAAGGCGTTAGTTGTCTACGCCGTATGCCTGCTGCAGTCAGCGGAATTCCGGGGTCGGGTTGCAGGATTGTTCGGCAGAAAGGCGGCTACGGCATGAAAAGGAAACCTCTTATTGATCCCCGCAACCTACCGGTTCTCGTAACCTTGGGGCTGTTCATCGTCATGTTCGGGCTCGGGTCGATTGCATTCACGAATTTCTTCTCGATGCAGAACTTCTTCAACCTCTTTATCAACAATGCGTACCTGCTCGCTCTTGCGGTCGGCATGACCTTCGTCATCATATCGGGCGGCATCGATCTTTCGGTCGGCTCCATGCTTGCCCTATCAACGATGGTGTCGGCGAGCCTTGTTGAAAAGTCGCACATGAGTCCCGCCATCGTAATACCGATCGTCCTCTTGATGGGGGTAGTGTTCGGCCTCTTCATGGGCTACCTCATCCAGGCCTTCAACATACCGCCCTTCATCGTTACCTTGGCCGGTCTGTACCTGTTCCGTGGGCTGTGTTACGTGGTCAGTATCGACACGATCGCCTTTAAAAACGATTTCTACCAAACAGTCGCGCGCACCCGCCTGGCAATTATCGGGGAGAACTTTCTTTCGCCGGGCGCAATTGTCGCGCTCGTTGCCGTCCTTGCAGGTTTGTTCGTTTCCCGCTATACGAAGTTCGGAAGGACCGTCTACGCAATCGGTGGCAACGAGCAGTCCGCAATTCTCATGGGTCTTCCAGTGGTGCGAACGAAAATGGCGATTTACGCGGTGAGCGGCTTCTGCTCGGCGCTGGCCGGAATCATCTTCACCTTCTTCACGCTCTCCGGCTACGCGTTGGACGGAAAGGGGATGGAGCTAGACGCGATTGCGACCGTTGTCATCGGCGGCACCTTGTTGACCGGCGGGGCGGGCAGCATCTTAGGCTCGCTCTTGGGCGTGCTTGTATATGGCACAATTCAGGTGCTCATTGTCTTCCAGGGAACGCTCAATTCCTGGTGGACGCGAATCGTGATCGGCTTCCTCTTTTTCGCGGTCTGCTTTATGCAGCGTATCTTCGAATCGGCGCGAGGCGCCGCCCCGAGAAGGGCGATCCCGAAAGCGTCGGAAAGCGTTTCTGCCGAAAGATAGCATGGATCTCCCTTCTCCCTGGGCCGTACCGTCGCAGCGGGACTATTTCCGGATGGACAGTAACTTATACAGAGAAGACCATAATTAAGTAGACATAGAAGATGTCCGGGTCAGCCACCATGGTTTTAATAATTTCGAAATGGCATTCGGCGCAGGGTATTCGGTGCACGGTGAAGGTTTGTTTTCGATTTTGAATACATTTATGTCTATTAATTTATGCTCGGCTTATTAATCCCCAATTGGGACTAAATTGGGATTACAGAAAGGAGGAGCGCAATGGCAAAACGAACCACTATAATTTTACTGGTACTAATGCTGATCGTCGGCGCGGCGCTGACGGACATTGGGGTTGCGAACGCCCAAGCCGCCGGCAAACAGTTTGAAGGCATCCGGATCGTTTTTTTCCCCGGCGGCAGTGAAGGGGGACCCTTTGCGTCGGTGGTTTACCGCGGCGCCAAAGCCGCTGAGGAAGATCTCGGCTGCATGGTGGATTACGTCTGGTCGGGTTGGCTGCCTGATAAAATGGTGGCGCAGTTCAAAGATGCGATTGCCAGGAGGCCGGACGGCATCGCCATCATGGGCCACCCGGGAGTTGCCGCTTATGCGCCGCTGGTGGACGAGGCGGAGTCCAAAGGCATTATTGTGACCAGCCAGAACACCACGCTGCCGGCGATCGAAGACAAATACAAGGCCCGGGGCTTTGGCTATGTCGGGCAGGAACTCTATCCTTCCGGCGTCATGCTGGCCAAAGGTGCGGCTCAAAGAGCCGGTCTGAAAAAAGGTGACCGGGCCATGGTCTGGGGGCTGCTGGGGCAGGAAACCCGGGGGCTGAGGACCAAAGGCTGTATCGATGCGCTCAAGCAGCTGGGAGTCACGGTCGATTATATCGAAATCTCGGATGCCGTTAACAGTGATGCGTCGCTGGGCACGCCGGTGGTTGCCAGCTATATCGCCACCCACCCGGATGTAAAACTGCTCATCACGGACCACGGTGCGTTGACCGCCACGCTGGGCACCTACCTGAATGGCGCCCGCAAAAAACCGGGTGATATTTACACCGCCGGGTTTGATTTGAGTGCAGCCACCGCCGCGGCCATCACGGAAGGCTGGGTCGGCTGTGTTCTCGATCAGCAACCGTGGCTTCAAGGGTACCTGCCGATCCTGCAGATCTGCCTGACCAAAAAATACGGCTTTGCCGGTCTGCATATTGATACGGGCGCTGCCATCATCGATAAGACGAATATCGATTTTGTTGCGCCGCTGGCGGAAAAAGGCATCCGCTAAAAGGAGACCAGATGGCCGCCGCGAATTCCGATCTTGCGTTGCTGTCCATGTCGAACATTTCAAAATCCTTTGGCGAGGTGGATGTGCTCACCAATGTCGATTTCGCGGTCGGCACGAATGAAATCGTCGGCCTGGTGGGCGACAACGGCGCCGGCAAATCCACCTTGATCAAAATCATCACCGGTGTGCATCCACCCACCGCCGGCGAGATTTACTTCAAAGGCGAGAAAATCACCCGGCATTCGGTCAAGCGCTCCCGCCGCCTGGGCATCGAAACCGTCTATCAGGAAAGGGCACTGGCCGATCAGCAGGCGCTCTGGCGCAATGTATTTGCCGGACGGGAGCTGACCTATAAATTCGGCTTTCTTAAAGTCAAACAGCAAAAAGCGGAAACCGACCGGCTGATCCGGGAGCATATGGGGTTTACCTCTAAAGCCATTGCCACGGATTCCATGGTTTTATCCCTGTCCGGCGGCGAGAAGCAGGGGATTGCTATCGGCCGCGCTCTTTACTTCGAAGCGGATTTAATCATTCTCGATGAGCCGACCATGGGCCTTTCCCTCTCCGAGACCCGCAAAGTGCTGGATTTTGTCCGCAACATCAAAAGGCAGGGAAAATCGGCCATCTTTATCAGCCACAATATTTACTATGTATATCCGGTGGCCGACCGGTTCGTTATTCTGGACCGCGGCAGCGTGGCCGGAGAATTCTTGAAAGAAGACATTTCTCAGGAGGATCTTGTTGAAAAGATGGTTCAGCTGGCACGCACGGGGAAATTGAGTCCGTATTGAACAGAAAATGCCCCCTGCGGCGAAAATTGCGGAATGGGCAAAAAGAATCCGCCGGCGGACCGTGTTCTCAGTGCCTTGTGGTGAAAAGATATTACTGCTAATACGTCACCGCAATTATGAATAAGAGCACTAAATGATTGCTTTATTTTAAAAATCTGAGGATAGCCGGTTGAAAACAGCTACAATGCGACAGGCAAGGCTGGAGCTGAGTATCGCCGCCGTAATGGTGGGTATCTTTTTGCTGTTTATTGTCGGCAACCCCAGGGTGTTTACGCGATTTGATATCTACTACTCCTTCATGTCGACCATTCCGTTTTTCGGGATTATGGCCCTGGCCATGACGCCGGTGGTAACCCTGGGTGAGATGGATCTCTCCTTTCCCTCCGTGCTGGCCCTGTCCGCTCTTCTTTTCGGCAAGGTCTTTATGCTGACGGGAAACATCTGGCTGGCCGTCCTGGTGTGTCTGACAATCGGCCTGCTGGCCGGGGCCGTGAACGCTGTTCTGATCGTTCGGGTGGGAATACCATCACTGGTGGCCACCATCGGAACCATGTTCTTTTTTCGCGGCATGGTCAACGTCATCGCCCAGGGTAAGGGAATACCGCTCGTCGCAGCGAAAACGACCCTGGTTTACAGTTTGGCGGTCGGGCGAATCGGCGGCGTTGTCCCGGCCCAGGCGGTATGGATGCTGGTGCTGGGCATTGCCTTCTGGCTATTGATGAATCGTCACCGATTCGGCTCCCACATTCTTTTTGTCGGCGACAACATGGATAGCTCCCGCATGATGGGCATCAACGTTGAACGGGTGAAAACGATCGTCTTTATGCAGATGGGGTTTTTTGCGGCGTTTGCCGGGATATTATCCACGCTTGAAGTCACCTACTTCTGGCCGAGTCAGGGCCAGGGGTATCTGCTGACCACCCTGGCGGCCGTATTCATCGGGGGCACCTCCGTCTTCGGCGGAATGGGCACGATTTTCGGAACCTTTGCCGGCGCCGTCATCATCGGTTCACTGGAAGCCGGAATCATTGCCATCGGTCTGACCGGATTCTGGATTCAGCTGATATACGGTTTGATTATCATGGTCTCGGTGTCGATTTACGCGATCCTGTTGAAGCGCAAAGCATAGTACCGCTTAGAAAATTTTGATGAATTTGTAAAAAGTCGAATTCATCATGTCTGTGGTATTTGTGTTTGGTGTTTGGTATCAAGTATTCAGCGGCATATGAGGGTGTCAGGTCACTAAACACAAAATACAAAACACTAAACACTCTCGTAAAAAGATCATTTTTTTGACTTTTTACGAGACCGTCAATTTCGACGAAGGGAGTTCAACATATATGAAAGTCTTACGTTTGCACGCGGTCGGCGATTTACGACTGCATGATGAAAATGATCCGCTTCCCAATGACGATGAGAGTTTGCTGCGTATAACGGCAGTCGGGATTTGCGGGTCCGATTTACATTGGTATGAGGAGGCCGGCATTGGCGATGCGCATTTAAAAAGACCGCTTGTTCTCGGCCACGAGTTTGCGGGAATCATTGATTCCGGAGATCAGCAGGGCCGGATAGCAGCGGTTGATCCGGCCATTGCCTGCCGGCAATGCCGCTATTGTGAGGAGGGCAACCCCAACCTGTGTGACAATGTGCGCTTTGCCGGCCACGATGCGGTGGATGGCGCCCTGCGTGAAAAAATTTGCTGGCCGAAATCCCTGGTGCACGTGTTGCCGGATGAATTTACCGCTGCCGACGGGGCGATGTTGGAACCGCTGGGAGTTGCCCTGCATGCGTTGTCTTTGGGGCATGTGCTGCCGGGAATGTCGGTCGGCATATTCGGGTGCGGGCCGATTGGTCTTTTGCTGGTTCAACTTGCGCGGGCGGCCGGCGCGGCTAAAATCATCGCCACCGACCGTTTAGCCAACCGTCTAGATGCGGCCAGGGCATTTGGTGCTTCCAGCATCATATTGGCGGCCGGCGGCCGGGAAAACGCGGAGGTGGAAGCCGCCGCCCCGGGCGACGGCGTCGATATCGCCTTTGAAGCCGCCGGCGACAACGAGGCCGTCGCAACAGCGATTCGGGCAACCCGGCCGGGCAGACAGGTTATTCTGATCGGGATTCCGGATGACGATCGAACGGCATTTCCAGCTTCGATTGCCCGGCGCAAAGGATTGACGCTAAAGCTGGTGCGAAGGATGAAACACACCTACCCGCTCGCCATTCGGATGGTGCAAAGCGGCGTTGTGGACGTCCGGTCCATAGTAACACACCGCTTTCCATTATCCGAATACAAAACGGCCTTTGAAACTGCCAAAAAAAGAGAAGGCCTAAAGATTGTTATCGAACCATAATGCCGGAAGCAGATCTTCAAAAAACGAATGTCGAATGTCGATCGTCAAATGGAGGTATTCTGACTATTTTTAGGAATGACCGAGCGCAGTGAAACCAGCTTTCGAGATGCTGGGATTCGTCATTATGCTGTTCTAAGGTTTGCTGTTCAAACTTGGTGATGTTTCACATGAGCTCGGCCTCTGGCCGCGAGCGTTCAGTCTGATCAGAAAAAAAACTTTATAATTGGAGAGAAAAAGACGAATGGATTCTCATTTTAAAGAAAATAATTGGACAGGATCAACAGGATCGTTAGGATAATGCGGCCTTCGGCCGAAAGGCCCCTCGCCGCAGGCGAAAAAATTCCTGATAATCCTGTTAATCCTGTCTAAATAAAATATAAGCCGAATCCATTCCACATACCTTCATTGAAGTTTCACATGAGATCTCCGGGTTTTGGAAGCGGTCAGAAGGAGTAAATCATGAGCACAAACAAATATGCCCTTGGCATCGATTTCGGCACCGAATCGGGACGCGCGGTTTTGGTGGAAACCAAGACCGGCCGGGAAATTGCCGCAGCCGTTTATTCCTATGAAAACGGCGTCATTGATGAAAAACTGCCGGTGGATGGTGCGCCGGTCCGGCTCGAACCCGAATGGGCGCTGCAGGACCCGCAAGACTATATTCGAACCTTCCGGCAGACGGTACCGGCGGTACTGTCCCAAGCCGGGGTTCATCCGGAGGATGTCATCGGCATCGGCATCGACTTTACCGCCTGCACCATGATGCCGGTCAAAAGCGACGGTACGCCCCTGTGCGACCTGCCCGAATATCGACGCCACCCGCATGCCTGGGTCAAACTTTGGAAACACCACGCCGCCCAGCCGGAAGCGGATAAAATCAACGCCGCCGCTCGCCGCCTGGGCGAAGCCTGGCTTGACCGCTATGGCGGGAAAATTTCATCGGAATGGTTTTTTTCCAAAGCGCTGCAGATCCTGGACGAGGCGCCTGAAATCTATGCCGCCGCCGATCGTCTGATCGAAGCCGCCGACTGGGTGGTCTGGCAATTGACCGGCGTCGAAAAGCGCAATTCATGCACCGCCGGCTACAAAGCCATGTGGTCCAAACGGGAAGGGTACCCGCCGAACGCCTTTTTCAGGGAGCTGGACCCGCGCCTGGAAAAGATCGTCGACGAAAAAATGGCGCGCACGATTTACCCCATCGGCGCCAGGGCCGGGGAACTCACCGCCCGGGCCGCCGCCTGGACCGGCCTCAAGGAGGGCACGGCGGTGGCCGTCGCCAATGTCGACGCCCATGTTTCGGTGCCGGCCGCCACGGTGACCGAACCCGGACGGATGGTGATGATTATGGGCACCAGTATCTGCCACATGTTGCTGGGCGAGGAAGAGCGGCGGGTGGAAGGGATGTGCGGGGTGGTCGAAGACGGTATCATTCCGGGGTTGTTCGGATATGAGGCCGGCCAATCCGGGGTCGGCGATATTTTTGCCTGGTTTGTAAATAACGGCATTCCCGCCGCCTATCAGCGCGAGGCCCGCGAACGGGCCATGGATATTCATCAGCTGCTGGAAGAAAAGGCGGCCTTGCAAAAACCCGGTCAGCACGGACTGTTGGCGCTGGATTGGTGGAACGGCAACCGCTCGGTGCTGGTGGACGTGGAACTCTCGGGCCTTTTAATCGGAGCGACCCTGGCCACCAAAGCCGAAGACATTTACCGGTCGCTGATTGAAGCGACGGCCTACGGAACCCGGGTCATCATCGAAGCCTTTGAAAAAAACGGTGTGCGGGTGGAAGAGCTCGTCGCCTGCGGCGGACTGCCGGAAAAAAACAAGCTGTTGATGCAAATATATGCCGATGTCAGTGGGCGTAATTTTAAAATTTCAGCCGCTAAACAAACGCCCGCCCTGGGGTCGGCGATGTTCGGGGCGGTGGCGGCCGGCCGCCGGGCCGGCGGGTATGACACCATTATTGAAGCCGCCCGCCGCATGGCCAGGTTAAAGGATGAAGTGTACCGGCCGATCCCTGCCAATCGGAAAATTTATGATCGGCTGTTTGCCGATTACGTGCGCCTGCACGATTACTTCGGTCGCGGGGAAAACAATGTGATGAAGACCCTCAAGCGGATACGGAACGAGGTGAGCTAATTACAGAGAAGGCCATAATTAAGTAAACATAAAAGATGTCTCTGTCAGCCACCATGTTTTATTAATTTAGAAATGGCATTCGGCGCAGGGCTTTAGGCACAAGGTAAAGGTTTTTTTCGATTTTAAATACATCTTATGTCTAATAATTTATGCTCGGCTCAGTAAGCCCGCCCTGAAAAACAGCACATTGATGTAAGCCATTGGCCGTATTGATAGATTGAAAGTTATCCACATGTGCGAATTCCCTCACCGCCGCTTTAACCCGTTAACCGGTGAATGGATTCTGGTGTCGCCCCATCGCACCCAACGACCCTGGCAGGGGCAGCAGGAATCATCCGGCCGGCCGGATCTTCCGGACTATGACCCGGACTGCTACTTGTGTCCGGGCAATTCACGGACGGGCGGCAGTCGCAACCCGGACTACCGGGATATATTCGTATTCGACAACGACTTTCCGGCGCTGCTGCCCGACCTCCCGGCCCGAAAAATGAATGCCGCCGGCTTGCTGAAAGCAACGCCAGAAAAGGGCCTTTGCCGGGTCATGTGTTTTTCGCCGCGCCACGATCTTTCCCTGCCGCAGATGGCGCCTGCCATGATTCAAAAAGTCATCGCCGAATGGGCCCGTCAATACCTTGAACTTGGCAAACTTGCGTGGATCAATCATATTCAGATCTTTGAAAACAAAGGCGCTATGATGGGCGCCAGCAACCCGCATCCCCATTGCCAGATTTGGGCCGGCCAAAGCATACCGGCCGAACCGGCCAAAGAGCTGACGGCCTGCAGCCGCTATATGCAGGCCGAATCAGCGTGTTTGTTGTGTGATTATCTTGGGTTGGAACTTCAACGGGATGAACGGCTTGTTATGGAAAACGGCAGTTTTGTGGTTGTGGTTCCTTTTTGGGCGATCTGGCCGTATGAAACCCTGCTCATCTCACGTCGCCATGTCGCCGACCTGGCAGAATTGACGCCGGATGAACAGCGGGACCTGGCCGACATTTTGAAACGGTTGACCATACGCTATGACAACCTTTTTCAAACTTCTTTCCCGTATTCCATGGGCTGGCATCAATGTCCCACCGACGGGCGACCGTATCCGCAGCTGCACCTGCATGCGCACTTCTACCCGCCGCTGCTCAGATCGGCGACCGTGCGCAAATTTATGGTGGGCTTTGAAATGCTGGGGGAACCGCAGCGCGACATTACCGCGGAGACCGCCGCCCTGCAATTAAGACAGCTGCCGGAAGAGCATTTCCGCGCCGCATCGGCAAATGGGCCTCCGGCCGGCCGGCTCTCCTGAAAGATTTTATGCCACTGATTTCACAGACGGTCGCGTCCCATCGCACCCACTTTGACCGGCCCGCGACGCCCCGTATTTTCCAGGCGCCCGGCCGGGTCAATCTGGTCGGCGACCACACGGATTACAACGATGGATTTGTGCTGCCGGCCGCCATCGATCGGCAAATTGTGGTTGCGGCCACTCCCAGGCGGGACTCCCGGGTCAATGTGTATGCCCTGGATTTTGATCAATGGGATCATTTTGATTTGCAAAATGAAATTGCGCGGCTCGGCGAAAATTCCTGGGGCAACTATATCCGGGGCATGGCGTGGTCGCTGCTGCGGGAAGGCTGTCGATTAAGGGGCATGGATGCCGCCGTGTCCGGAAATATTCCCATCGGCGCCGGCCTGAGCTCATCGGCGGCAATTGAAGTGGCCGCCGGCTATGCCATGCTGCAACTGTCGGAACAAGAGTGCGATCGAACGTGCCTGGCCCTGGCCGCCCAAAAAGCCGAAAACGACTTTGTGGGGATGCGCTGCGGTATTATGGATCAGTATATTTCATGTTTGGGGCGGCAAAATCATGCGCTGCTCATCGACTGCCGCGACCTGAGGTATCGGGCCCTGCCGTTGCCGTCCGGGGCCCGGATCGTCATTGTCGACAGCGGCGTCCACCGTGGCCTGGTGGATATGGCGTACAACGCACGCCGCCTGGAATGTGAAGCCGCCGCCGCCCATTTCGGTGTCTGCGCGCTGCGGGACGTCAGCCTGCAGGCATTTAAGGCCCGGGCCCATGAATTGGACCCGACCGCACGCCGTCGAGCCCGGCATGTGATCACCGAAAACGATCGCACCGCAGCGGCGGCCGAAGCCTTAACGGCCGAAGATCTCAAGACCGTCGGCAGCTTGATGGTTGCTTCCCATGCCAGTTTGCGGGATGACTTTGAAGTCAGCTGCCCTGAACTCGATCTATTGGTGGAGATTGCCCTGGAAGTGCAAGGCGTATACGGCGCCCGTCTGACCGGCGCCGGATTCGGGGGATCCATGGTGGCCCTGGTGCAGCCGGAAGCGGCGGCGGATTTAGCCGCCGCCGTCGCAGCGCGTTATGGAACCGTATCGGATCGCCGGGCAACCGTCTATGTCTGCAGGGCATCTGAGGGAGTGTCGGAAATTACATAATTTGTGGTTTTTTTAACCAGCTAAAATGTTACCAAAATTAGAGAAAGGGACAAGCGATGCAGGATTTAAAAAAATATGAAGTCTGGTTTTTGACCGGCAGTCAGCACCTTTACGGTGACGAAACCCTCCGGCAGGTTGCCGAACACGCCCGCACAATAGCCGCTGCCCTTTCTTCCTCCAAGGCGATCCCTGTCCGGGTGGTTTGCAAGCCGGTCCTGACCACGGCGGAAGCCATTTCGAAGCTCTGTCTTGAAGCCGCCGCCGAATCGGCCTGCGTCGGTCTGATCGCCTGGATGCACACATTTTCGCCGGCCAAGATGTGGATCGCGGGTTTAAAGGCGCTGCAAAAGCCCTTTCTGCATCTTCATACTCAGTACAACCGCGATATTCCCTGGTCGCAGATTGACATGGATTTCATGAACTTAAATCAGTCGGCCCACGGCGGCCGGGAGTTCGGGTACATCTGCACCCGCCTGGGCAAACAAAGAAAGGTGGTCGTCGGCCACTGGCAGGACCCGACGGTCCAGGAAAAGCTGAATACCTGGATGCGGGCGGCCTGTGCGTGGCATGATGCGCAGCAAGGCAAAATCGCCCGCTTCGGGGACAATATGCGGGATGTGGCCGTTACCGAAGGCGATAAGGTCGAAGCTCAACTGCGGCTTGGCTATGCGGTGAACGGCTACGGCGTCGGTGACTTGGCCGCCTACGTCAAAGCAATAGAGGATTCGGCCGTCGACCGGCTGATCGGCGAATATGCCGAGTTGTATGATATTGCTGGATCCGCCGCCAGGGGCGGCAGCCGTCATCATGCGCTGCGGGAATCCGCCCGCATCGAACTGGGTATGCGGGCGTTTTTAAAAGAGGGCAACTTTAATGGGTTTACAACGACGTTCGAAGATTTGCACGGGTTGGAACAATTGCCCGGTTTGGCAGTCCAAAGACTCATGGCCGACGGCTATGGCTTCGGCGCTGAAGGCGACTGGAAAACAGCCGCCTTGGTCAGAGCCCTGAAAGTGATGTCGATCGGTCTTGGGGGAGGGACATCTTTCATGGAAGACTACACCTATCACCTGGATCCGTCCGGGATGAAAGTGCTGGGCGCCCATATGCTTGAAGTCTGCGCCAGCATCGCACAGGGCCGTGCCGCAATCGCCGTCCATCCGCTTTCAATCGGAGGCAAAGCCGATCCGGCGCGTCTGGTGTTTAACGTTGCCGTGGGTGATGCCCTGAATGCATCCATCATCGATTTGGGCGACCGTTTCCGCATGATTGTCAATGAGGTTGCGGTGGTTGCACCGGATGAACCGCTGCCCAAATTACCGGTCGCGCGGGTCATGTGGGTGCCGAAACCCGATTTGGCAACTGCGGCCGGGGCCTGGATCTTGGCCGGCGGGGCTCATCACACCGCCTTCAGTCAATCCGTAACAAGCGATCATCTGGAAGATTTTGCCGAAATGGCCCGGATTGAATTTTTGCTGATCAATGCGGAAACGAGATTATCCGACTTTAAAAAGGAACTGCGTTGGAATGAGGCTTACTACCTTAATAGAGTCAAAGGACTCTATTAAGGTGTCGGTTGTGGGTTGTAAGTTGTGTGTTGCATGTTGTGTGTTGCTTCATAGGATGACTTCAAATTTATATTCGCTGGGATCGTGAAATATAGAATTCAAATTGATATCATCCGAATCTCCAACAAACAACATCCAACTTACAACATGCATTGAGCGGTACGACTCAATTTGAGTGCTATAAATTAAAGCATATGTGTTGCTAAAGAGGAGCCACAACGCATGGATTTAAAGCAATTGAAAGAATCGGTTTATCAGGCCAATATGGCGCTCAGCGCCAGCGGCCTGGTACTGTTTACCTTCGGCAATGTTTCCGGCGTTGATCGGGAGCGCCGCTTGCTGGTGATCAAGCCCAGCGGGGTGCCCTATGAGTCGCTGTCGCCCGATAACATGGTGTGCGTTTCACTTGAAAGCGGTGCTGTGATCGACGGCGATCTCAACCCCTCTTCGGACACCGCCACGCACTTGGCGCTTTACCGGGCGTTTACGGCTTGCGGCGGGATCGTCCATACGCATTCGGAATATGCCACGGCCTGCGCCCAGGCCCGCATTCCGATCCGCTGCATGGGAACCACCCAAGCCGACTACTTTTTCGGCGACATCCCGGTGACGCGCGCGATGACCCGGGCTGAAACCATTGAAAACTATGAGAAAAACACCGGCCTGGTGATTACCGAGACTTTTAAAAAGTTGGACCCGCAGCAAATTCCGGCCGTGCTCGTTGCCAACCACGGTCCGTTTGTCTGGGGACCCAATCCGCAGGATGCGGTTCATCACGCCGTGGTCCTTGAATTTCTGGCGAAAATGGAACTGCACATCCGGCAGTTGAATCCGGACGCTCCCCGACCCGCCCGGCACCTTATCGAAAAGCATTATCTGCGCAAGCATGGTGCCGCTGCCTACTATGGACAGCGTTCCCAAAAGTAAATTTTTTCAAGAAATAGGGGAGAACAAATATGGGCCCCCAAAAGCTGACTTTTGGACAGACTCCTGATGGGAAGCGGGTTGATCTTTACACCTTGGCCAACGCCGGCGGCATGGAAGTAAAAATCACAACCTATGGTGCGGCGATCGTTTCGCTGGTGGTGCCGGATCGCAACGGCAAACCGGCAGATGTGGTTTTAGGTTATGACTCGCTGGAAGACTACATCGCAGGGGGATATTACTTCGGCTGCATTGCCGGACGCTATGCCAATCGAATCGCCGGCGGCAAGTTTACATTATACGGTACGGAATACCGGCTGGCCGCCAATGACGGCGACAACCATTTGCACGGCGGCCTGCGCGGCTTCGACAAAATGGTGTGGCAGGCCCACGAATTTGAAGACAACGCCGACATGGGCTTAAAGTTTTCTTATTTGAGCCCGGGCGGCGAGGAAGGCTACCCCGGAAACCTGGCGTGCACCGTAAGTTATACCCTCGGCGCAGCCAACGAGCTCAAAATCGATTACCATGCCACCGCCGATGCACCGACGATCGTAAATTTGACCCAGCATACCTATTTCAATCTGGCCGGCGCCGGGTCCGGTGATATTTTAAATCATGAGCTGATGATCAATGCCGATCGGTTTACACCGGTTGACAACCGTCTGATACCAACCGGCGAATTAAGAAGCGTCCAGCATACCCCGTTTGACTTTACCCGGCCCACAGCCATCGGCGCCCGCATCGATCATGACGACCAGCAGCTGCTTTTTGGAAACGGCTACGACCACAACTGGGTCTTAAACAAAGATGGGGACGGCCCGTGTCTGGCGGCCAGGGCCTTGGAACGAAATTCCGGGCGCACGCTGGAAGTGTACACGACCCATCCCGGCCTTCAGTTTTATTCCGGCAACTTTCCGGATAACCGGATTGCCGCCAAAGCCGGTCAAATATACCCGCATCGCGGCGGCTTTTGCCTGGAAACCCAGCATTTTCCGGACTCGCCGCACCGGCCGGATTTTCCGTCCACGGTACTTGACCCCGGAGCGGAATATGAACACACAACCATCTATAAGTTTACAGCCGGATGAATGCTGCCGGGTTGCCACACAATTTTCCGGCATCTGCCGGTGGAATTTTGGCTAAGAGCACTAAGCCTGGTTACCGTATTTTCGCACATACCATTACCACCAAATCCATCCCTTTAAACTTGCGGATAAGTGGTTTTTGTTTTCATTTACCTTATTACATGGTATGAGACGCCTGTCTCAAGGGAATTTAAATCGTCCGCAATTTCAAAAGAAAAATGATCTCTGAATTTTCTCTTCTTATCTTAGGCTATATTTTTGGGTTTTACATGGCCTGGAACATCGGCGCCAATGACGTGGCCAATTCAATGGCGTCGGCTGTCGGCGCCAAAGCCATTACCATCCGCCAGGCAATTTTCATTGCCGGAATCCTGAATATAGTCGGAGCGACTTTCATCGGCAGCCATGTTACCAACACCATCCGCAAGGGCATTGTCTCAACCGACATCCTGGCGGACCCGAACCTGGCTCTCATTGGAGCCCTCGCCGCCCTTCTATCAGCTGCTTTATGGGTATCCTTTGCGACCTGGAAATCACTGCCCGTATCGACGACCCATTCCATCGTCGGCGCCATGATCGGCTTCGGCATCATGGCGGGTGGATTTGCCACGATCAACTGGGGCAAGCTGGGAGCCGTGGTCCTGAGCTGGATTATCTCCCCGGTCTTCAGCATGGTAATCGGCTACGGCATGTTTAAAATAATCGTTAGGACCATTTTGGGAAAAAAAGACACGTACGACCGGGCGTTGAGATTGTCCCCTTATTTTATCGGAATCGCCATATTTGTCGTTATCCTTTCTTTTCTATTTAAAACACCGCTCGGCGAAGAGTTGTCCATCGGGACGCCCGCGGCATTGATCGTTGCGGGTATACTGGCCTGCCTTCTGGGCTATGCCGGAATGCGTGCGCTGCGCCGCTTCGTTAAAAATCCTGGAACTTCCGGCGAGGAAGCCATCTTTCGTAAAATTCAGATCGGGACCTCATGCTATGTTGCCCTGGCGCAGGGCGCAAACGACGTTGCCAATGCCATCGGACCGCTGGCCGTGATTTATTTCATCGTCAAAACCGGCAGCGTGGGTGCCAAGGTTCCGGTGCCGTTGTTTCTGCTGTTTTTCGGCGGCATCGGAATTGCCTGCGGTATCGCAATGGCCGGCAATCGCGTGATGGAAACCATCGGCCGCCGGATCACAACCCTCAACAATACCCGCGGTTTTTCGGTTGATTTTGCCGCCGCCACCACCGTGCTGGCAGCCTCAAAATTGGGGCTGCCGGTTTCCACCACCCATGCGGCCGTCGGCGGTGTGATGGGCGTGGGTCTGGCCCGCGGAATCGAGGCCGTGAATTTCAAGATCATCTATCAAATCATGATTTACTGGATACTGACCGTACCGGCTTCGGCGATAACAAGCATGGTCATATTTAAAATCCTTCAACTCATTGTTTAAAGGAGATAGATATGCGAATTCCCTTTCTTTCAATGTTTGTAACTTCACCATTCGAGGGCTTGCTGGAACACGCCGAAAAGGTAAACGAGTGCGCCCTGGTTTTCCAGCAGGCGATGGAGTGTTATATGTCTGAAGGATGTGAGCGCTTTGAAGATTTCCGGCAGGAAATTCATCGCATAGAAGATGAGGCCGATGCGATCAAACGCCGGATTCGGGGTCATCTGCCCAAAGGCACCCTGCTGCAGTATGATAAATTTGAGCTTTTCAGGTACCTGGGGGAGCAGGATAAAGTCCTGGACGCCATGCAGGACAGCTTGGACTGGATCTCCATCAGAAGAGAACTCGGAATCCCGCAAAGTCTTGCAACCGACATAAAAGTATTCGTGGATGCGGTCACAAATGCCGTAGCAGAGTTGAGCAAAATGGCGGCTGAGGCGCACAAGTATTTTAAAAGCTATGCCAATGACCAGCGGATTCATGTCAAGGAAATGATACGAAGCCTGCGCCGGCAGGAACACGAAGCCGACAAATTAGAGGATGGCTTTAAACAGAAGGTCTTTGATTCGATCAGCGATCCGGTGACGGTGTTTCATCTGGTCAGAATGGCGGAGATAATCGGTTCAATCGCGGACCATGCCGAGAATGCAGGTGATATGATGCGGGCCATGATCGCTGTATAGTAAAGAATCCTGCTCGATAGAAAGGTGCTGGGCAGCCGAGTGAGCCTTTTTGACGAGCTCGCTCGATTAGGGCAAAAAAAGGGGGGACCTATGAAAGAGTTCACGAATCGGGTAGCGGTTGTCACCGGAGCCGCCAGCGGTATCGGCCGCGCCATGTCAAAGAGTTTCCTGGATGCCGGAATGAAGGTAGTTCTGGCCGACATTGATGAAGAAAGGTTGGAAAGCACCCTGCATTCATTCGCGGACTTCGGCGCCAATCTGCTTGGGGTGCCAACCGACGTCTCGCAGGCCAAGCAGGTTGAGGAGCTGGCCCACAGAACGCTTGAGAGGTTCGGTGCCGTGCATATGTTATGCAACAATGCCGGCGTCGGTTACGGGGGGCGCAGCAGCTGGGAAACGCCGCTGGAGGGCTGGAAATGGGTACTCGACGTCAATCTCATGGGCGTTGTCAATGGCATTTACACCTTCATGCCGATTATGTTGGAACAAAACACCGAAGCCCACGTGGTGAATACGGCATCGATAGCGGGCCTCATCCGAAATGTATTTTCCATCACCTACGGCGTCAGCAAACACGCGGTTGTTGCCTTATCAGAGTCCATGCATCTCGAACTGCTAAGCCGCAATTCCAAAATAAAGGTCAGTGTCCTGTGCCCCGGACCGGTCAGCACGGACATCTTTAATTCGTCGGAACGAAATCGACCTGCAAACGTTCCGCCGCCCCCGGAATTAACCCCCGGGGAAGCTTTTTTCTTGAGGGTCTATCAAACATATATTGAGCGCGGCCTTGATCCCGCTGAAGTTGCCCACCTGGTACTCGAAGCGATCCGCGAAGAACGCTTTTACGTGATTACCCATGATTATAAAAGCTATATCGAAGCCCGCCTGAAGAATGTGCTGGCCGGGGAAAATCCGGAAATTCTGCCACCGCCGCAGGACTATTTGAAGATCTACCAGGAACTGATGAGTCAATCGGAAGGGCACTAGCGATGCAGGTTAAGGACAAAGTTGTAGTTGTCACCGGCGGCGCCAGTGGTATCGGAGCGGCCTTGTGCCGCCGTTTTCGCCGGGAAGGAGCGCGCGCCGTCATTGTAGCGGATTTGGACGGCGACGGCGCACGGCAGGTGGCGGAGGATATCGGCGGTTTAGGATTACAGGCCGATGCTGGGAGATTTCACCGCCGGCGGTCCGCAGGGCGTCGACGGTGTATTAACAGCGGAGCAGGTGGCTGAAAGCGTCATCGACGGTCTGGCCGCCGCAACCTTTCTGATTCTGCCCCACGAGAAGGTGCGTCTTTACCTGCAGCGCAAAACCTCGGACTATGACCGCTGGCTGAACGGCATGCGCCGTCTGAGGCGCTCGTTCGCCTAAGGCACCATCCTATATCATGTTGATAACAATCAGCAGCACCGGTAATACCACCACCAGCAGGGCAGTGGTGAAGAACCAGCAGGAATTGGCCAGATCCAGATCCAGATTGTAAATGGAGGGCGGTATCAGGGCATTGAAGGCAACCGGCATGGAAGAAAGAACTATGACAACCTTCAACGGCAGACCGTTCTGGATGTGACCGTATCCCAAAAAGTACGCCGGCAGGGACACCAGCACCGGGACCAGAACAAATTTGATGAGCGAAATCGACACGCATTCCCGAAGGTAGGCCCCTATTTTACGAAATTCCATGGCCATCCCGATGGATAGCAGCAATAACAAAGTCAAAAGCGGCACAAAAACGGATATGATAATTTTGTAAAACTCCGGTCTTTGAACACCGCTGATGTTGAGCAGCCCGCCGATGGCTAGAGCGGACACGGCCACGATCAGGTAGGGGTCGCGCGCCAGGTGCTTCAGGAGCCCCCGGGCGGGAGCGTCGTGCCGGCTGCTGCCTAAATATTTTGCGACGGGAAATCCGATGCCGTAATAGGCTATCTCTTGAAACAATTTAAATATGGCCACCAGGGCAAAACCAGCCTCCCCCAGAAAAATATAACAGACCAGGGTGCCGATGGCGCCGATATTGGTGAAAAAGCCGCAGCCGAACAGCGCCCCGGTTTTTCTGCCCTCCAGATCCAGCAACCTGGAAGCGCCGACCGCCAAGGCCCCTCCGAGCAAATAGGTAGACAGTCCGAAAAAAGGCAGAGCGAAAAGCGCGGCATTTTTTAAGTTCACAATCCAGACCGCACCCACGATGGCGACCGGATTGAAAAAAAGAAGCGCCACTTTCTGCAGCAGTATCCTTAAATCATCAAGGGGAATGCCAAACGAAACCTGTTTGCGCCGGACGATGATTTGAGTCACATAGCCCAGCAGCAGCCCCACGAAAATAATCGCAAACGAATAGATAAACTTCAAAATCTGAAACCTTCAACTTGATATTCGGCAACTGTCGGACAATTCTCCCGGCCTTCCGACCGCGCATCATTCACCACCTAACCGGTAAAACAGCTAAAATATAAGACAGGATTCGCGCGAGACAATTTTCGGCAAAGTCAATCCCCCATCGTTGGCTGTCTTGCTTTCTTAATTGACACCGGCCCCCCAACTCACTATTCTATACCATTTAGCAACACCCTGTTCCTGCCGGTGGGCCGGCTGCGCCCATCTTTTATTTCTCGCTATTTTATGTAGTTATATAATTATAAGCATCCAAGTACCGTCATGGTGTTTTCAAACTACAATCACTCACACGCTAAGGCCGTTGCGGATTCCGGTAAGACGCTGGGGGAAGTCCATGTCGGGGCCTCCCTGGACTTCATCGAGCAGGATATACATCGGGAACGCCTGTCGATCCTTTGGATGACGGTGCCGAATCCAAAGCACCGCTCTCGTTTTAAGCATTGACCCGTCGAATGCTGAAGGAAGTCGATTAATATCGTGAATCTATCCTAAGGGTTCACGAAAAAATTAATTCACAGTTTTAGGTGTTGAGGCGCTCTTCCGGCAAGGCGCGAAAACGCAGGAATATCTGGATATTCCGAGCTTTCGCAACGCAGCCGTAAGAGATGCATCGGCGTATAAAATGTGAAGTTATTTTTGAGTGAGCCCTAAGGATTCAATTTTTTCAGCATGGTCCCGGCAGCAGGTTTGGGCCGCAGCAGGAATGAAACCAGAAATGCCGCGCAAGCGGCCAGCAGAAAACGGGCGCTGATCAAAACCCACCAGTTGGCCCCCAGAGCAATAAAAATCAGGGTGTCTTCGATGACACTATGGCAGATCCCCAGGAAGACGAGCACCAGCGTTAAATCTCTTTTTGTCAGGCTGCCTTCCCTGGCAAAGGCAATGATAACCCCCGAGCCGATGACGATCCCCAGAAAAAAACCCGCCAGCAGTGGAAAGGCGGCCCGGTTGGAAAGTTTAAGCCGCTTCATGAGCGGCTGCAGAAGTCCGGCGGCCCGGTCCAACAGATGGGCGTCCCGCAATAACGCCAAACCAACCATCACAGGTATAATGACGGCGGCCAGCAACAGCGTGATCCGGACACTGCTGGTGAGTATTTCACGGATGATGAGCGGCCAGTCCAGTTTTCACCACCTTTCAGCAATTTAGACCCAAAATTTGTTTCGCTGGGAATCTGCTGTTTGGGCATTAAAGGTGTCAGGTTTCGGGTGTCAGTGGATTGGAGTCAAGAGGGCGTCAGTAATCTTATTGCTGGACTTGCAATCCCTACCTCCGCTGGATTCAAAACACCCGGTTTGTAACGCATGAATCGAAAAAATCTGACCTGAAATCTGCGATTTTTCCTGATCGGCATTTTCACTTTTGGTTTCTGAGTTCTCGAGTTGTACCCTGACACCCGAGACCTGCATTTTAACCAATAAATTTGACAATATAAATCGGCCGGGGCCGAATCGCATCAACCCAATTGTGGCATCAGGCTGCCGACCAGCTTCATCAAAGCGCCGGCCGAAAAAGCCGTAACCAGTCGAATACCCAAAATAGGCCAGGCTGAAATGCCGGTTTTCTTGATAACGGCTGATTCCAGCACAAGTTCGTGGCAACAGCACAGCATGACGGCCACAATCGTAATCTGCCAGGCCGATAAACTCAGCGCAATAATGATTGCAAGGGCGGCGTAGAAATTAAAGAGCATTCCCGTCACCACTGCCAGGGCGGCCTCGCCGGGCAGCCCCACAAATCGCATCAACGGATCGCCTGCCAGTGAAATCCATTTGATAACCGGTGTGTGCTCCAGCACCTTAACGGCAGCAAAAACAGGGATAATGACCTTGAGCAAGGTAAAAAAGGTTTTTAGGCCGTCGGCCATTCCATTTTTCCAGGTGTCTTTTGTGATCAATTTTTCCTTCCGGGCGCAGCGATAAAATTCACTTCCGACAGAAACTGACTAAGTCCGGATAACAATCACACCCGGGCATATTTTGCAACACCAATTTACCTCGTCGAGAAGTTGAACTGTCCTTTAAAGGTTTTTGCAAAAATGCCAATATAGTCTACTGAAGGTCTCTTAGGGCTCAAGAAAATATTAATTCACAGTTTTAGCGTTGAGGCGCCCGACTGACAAGGCGCGAAAACGCAGGAATATCTGGATATTCCGAGCTTTCGCAACGCCGCCAGCCGGGATGCATCGGCGTATAAAATGTGAAGTTATTTTTGAGTGAGCCCTTAGACAAGGATGTCTCCGGGGAGCAAAAAATGGCTATATAACCGCTTTAATCGGTTTGCCATTGATAACATGCACTGCAGATCTAATAAAATGGGTATGGTATGGCCAGGATTTTGATTATCGATGATGAGCCCATCCTTTGCGAATATTTGCGCGATTTATTTAGTGATGCGAATCATGAGGTTCTTTTCGTTCATACATTGAAAGACGGTATCAATTTCTTGTCTCAGGACAGTTTTGATGCTGTGTTTCTTGATGTTATGCTTCCCGACGGCAACGGTCTCAGCGGCCTAAGGCAGATGCGGGACGCGCCGTCGTCCCCGGAAATTATTATCATTACCGGGGCGGCGAATCGATCTGAGGCCGAGATAGCGATCAAAAACGGGGCCTGGGATTATATTCAAAAACCGTTTACAATGTCACAGATCAAAGATTGCCTGAGCAGCGTGTTGCAATACCAACGGGAAAGAGCCAGCCGGCCGTCACCAGGACGAGTGGTCCACAAGAACATTATCGGTGCCAGCTCCCAAATGAAGCGTTGCCTCGCCCAACTTGCGCCGGCCGCTTTTAGTGATGCCAGTGTCCTTATTACCGGCGAAACCGGTACTGGAAAAGAGCTGTTTGCCAGGGCGATCCATGACAACAGTCTCCGGAAAATCAATAATTTTGTCATCGTAGATTGTGCGGCCCTGCCGGAGCCTCTGGTGGAAAGCACCCTGTTCGGACATGAAAAAGGCGCTTTCACCAGTGCCGATCAAAGCCAGGAAGGCCTTATCAAACAGGCCCATAATGGAACGCTTTTCCTCGATGAAGTTGGAGAACTCCCGCTCTCAGTTCAGCGATCCTTTTTGCGCGTGCTCCAGGAACATCGTTTTCGGCCGGTTGGCAGCAAGCATGAAATAGAAAGTAATTTCAAGCTGGTTGCGGCAACCAATCAGGACCTTGATCAAATGGTCCAGAAGGGAACTTTTCGCCGGGATCTTTTATTCAGGCTCCGATCGATTGCAATTGATTTGCCGCCGTTGCGCGAGAGAACCGGCGATATAAAGATAATGACCGCTCATTTCCTGAAGAAACTCTCCAATCGATACCAAATTAAAGAAAAAAAGATTTCCCCTGATTTTATGGATATCCTGGCAAACTACCATTGGCCGGGAAACATAAGGGAGCTGATCAATGCTCTCGAAAAATCAATTTCAACGGCTCAAGGCTGTCCGACATTGTTCTCGATGCATCTTCCTACCAACATCAGAATTCATGTCGTGCAATCATCGGTTGACCCGGCGGAAGAATATCTGAACCCCCAACGATTTCAGACGGATGATACCAAACCAATTCCGAATTTGAAAAAGTTGCTGGCCTCGGCCGAAAAGAAATATCTTCAGAAGTTAGTTTCCCATACCAGCGGCAATGTCAACAAAATCTGTTGGATATCCGGCCTGTCCCGCTCTCGCGTTTATGAACGACTGAAGAAATATGATATATCCCTCCGCGCTTAGTCCCTGTTCCCGCACTACCTGTTTTCTCCCGATTTTGGGATTGAAAATTCAGCCAAGCGTCCCAATTTCAGGACAATTCCATCATCGTTCTCTTTTTCCGCTTGAACAGAAGATATTCCATCTATCTAAAAATATTAGATAAAATATAAAAATAGACTGATAAATTTTATTGGCACATCTCTTGCTGAAAAACCCTGTGCGCAATGCCTCAGTAAGCGCATTTGATTTTAAAGCACACCATTTAGGGGGGGATGTGCGCGTATTATTCTACGCTTCAATTAAAACAGCAGGCGCCAATCGCTTGGTTGAATTGGTCAAGATCCTTATACCCGGAAAAAGTCTCGAGATATTTGATTCGATCGATAGCATTTCCGTACGGCTGCGTTATCCCCGAATAGAGCCGATAATCACGGTTATTCAAGTTGCCAGCCGGCAGGAGCTTACCAACATACTCGGTATGAGTGAGTTGGTGGAGGATACGAGCCTTTTTCTTGTTTTGCCCGACCGCAGACCCGATACTGTTTCTCAAGGGTATCGGCTCCGACCGCGGTACATCACTTACCGTGATGCCGACCTTGCGGCGGGAGCCGCTGTTTTGAAAAAAATGTTTGATAAGATCAATCATTGGTCTGTGAGAGCTTGAGCAGGCGAAATACAGTGGTGGAAGGTTTCGGGCGGCTGAGCAATATTGGCCCAAGCCATGGAAGCAACTTCTGCATCGGCGCAGATTCAATGCAGGCCGTCAAATTAAATCGATTTGGTGATCATCAAAAATGAATGAAGATTCAATACCAAAATCTGTATTGATTGTGGATGATGACAGGGATTTTCTTTTTTGTGTAGAAAATTTCCTCAAAGTCTACACGGACCAAATCGAAGTATTAATTGCCTCGAACGGCCTGCAAGCCTTGCAAATATTGGAGACCAGAAGAGTGGATCTTCTGGTAACCGATATTAAGATGCCCGAGATGGATGGAATAGAATTACTGTCCCGCCTGAGCCTGAAAAATCTGGACATCCATGTCATCGTAACCACCGCCTTTGCCACGAGGGAAAATATAGAGCGGTTGAACAAAGTCGGTCAATTTTATTACCTGGCGAAGCCATTTAGTCTGGAGAACTTTGGCAAGAAGATTTTAAGTGTTTTAAGAGAAAAATCGGAAGCATCCGCCGGCCAGTTTACCTTGGCAAATTTACTGCAGTTGCTCCATATGGAACAAAAAACCTGCACACTCCTGGTGAAATCAAACGGGAAAGTCGGCTACCTTTACCTCAGAAATGGGGAGTTGATAAATGCGGAGACGAATGGAATCGAGGGCCCGGAGGCAGCAAAAATAATTATTTCCTGGGGGAATGCCCAAACGGAGATTCAGGGAACCTGTCAAAAAGAAAGAAAAATTCATACGACTATCATGTCCATCCTGCTGGAGGCGACCCGATTTGCCGATGAAAATCGTGCCTCCCTTTTTTACACCGATTTGCTGGAAAAGGCGATTGAGTTGGCTGAAGGCCGACATTTTAAAGAAGCGAAAGGGATATTATCTCAGCTATTAAAGCACGATAATCGGAATGCTAAAGCGTGGCTGTGGCTTTCCAGAGTCGCCGAAAGCATAAAGACCATCAAAGTATCATTAACCAACGCGGCCAAGATTGCACCGGAAGATCCTAAAATTGCAGCGGAGGTCGTAAATTTCAATCGAATCACAAACCAGTTGAAAGAAGGACAGTTTCATCGATGCCCGTTTTGCTGGTTCCCCTTCAAGAAGGGCAGCTACCAGTGTCCAAATTGTGGGGGCCATTTGACAGTTTATGATCGACTGTTAAAGTCCGCACCGGTTGGAGATAAAAGAATCTTTATAGAAACCGTTGATAGGTTCAGCAGGGCAATCTGTCGCGAAAAAAACGCTAAGGTGCACTATTATTTGGGCCTGGCGCATCTCAATCTGGCGAACTGGGAGGATGCACTTACCCACCTGGATAAATCCGTAAAGCTTGCGCCGACGAATAAATCTTATGCCTATCAATTGCAGACTTTGCTGAACCATATGGCTTCTGCCAAAGCGATCCCGGCCAAAGAGTTGCGATTTCAACAGAAAGAATCGGATCAACCGCGGGTGCTTCACGAAAGCCCGGTCGAAAGAAAAAAGATCCTGGTCGTCGAAGACAGCTCGACGATACGCAAAGTCATATCGGTCACCCTAGGTCAAACCGGATATGAGATCATCGAGGCCGGAGACGGACTTGAGGCTCTGAGCAAACTGAATGAATCCAGCCCCGATTTAATCCTGCTGGATATAATCTTGCCCAAGATGGACGGTTATAAAATTCTTTCCATCATAAAAGAGAATCCTGATTTTTGCGACATTCCGGTAATCATGCTGACGAGCAAAGATGGTATTCTCAATAAAGTAAAAGGTAAAATGGCCGGGTCGGCAGCCTATCTGACCAAGCCGTTTGATCCGGCTCAACTTGTTGAGACGATTGAGCGGCATCTCAAATAGAACAAAAGGAGATTCATGTATGCGTAAATTGAAAGTTTTGGTTGTCGATGACAGCCCTACCGACTTGAAACTGATGAGTGAACCGTTCATATCGCAGGGGTATGATTTAATTACGGCGAAAGACGGTGAGGAAGCCCTCGAAAGAGCGACGCTCGAGCGACCCGATCTGATTGTGCTCGACGTCATCATGCCCAAGCTCAATGGGTTCAAAGTCTGTCGCCAGATAAAAAGTTCAGGCAAACTCAAAGACATAAAAATTATCCTGTTAACCAGCAAAAACCAGGAAAGTGATAAATTCTGGGGAAAAAAACAGGGAGCCGATGCTTATATGACAAAACCATTCAGCGGTGAGCACTTGCTGGCCATCGCTGAAAAGCTCTTTTAAGTAAAAATGCGCCGCTGGCAGATAAACGCTTTTGTAAGCTGAAATGACCGTCAACCTGTATCTGCCACAGCCAACAGCGAGGCTAATCAGTTATGGATATTAGGAACGATTCTGAAGAAAGCATCCGCCGCTGGATTCAAACAGAGCCGGATAACCCCCGGCTGCCGTTAAATAGTTTGATTGCGAAAATTGATCGCGAAACCGGAGAAACGGTTTCGCCCGAATCGCTGAATGAAGCCGGTTCGCACAAATCGGAAAGGGCGGGCGACCGCCTGCAACACCAGTTTATTCTTTTTGCCATGGAGCGTACTCTTTTTGCCCTGCCGCTTTCCAGCGCCCTGGAAATCGGACACCGGCCCGATATTACCCCCCTGCCCAATCTGCCGCATTGGGTAATGGGTATCAGTAACATCCGGGGGGAGATCATCTCCTTTGTAAATCTGAAAGCTTTTCTGGGAATCCCTTTCACTGGAAAAAAGGGGAACGACCGTTTCATCATCATCCATAATAAGCGCCTGAAGACCGGAATAATAGTGGACGGCATCCGGGGAATTGTTGTGCTGAACCGAATAGACCATGATATTCAAAACAGCCCGTACCGACAAGGAGATATCGCCAGGTATATTTTGGGAGTTGCCGTCTCGGGCGAAAACCTGATGAATATTCTGGATATTGACCGGCTGTTATCTTCTCAGCGAATGAACAGCTTCAAAGCCGATTAGAGAATGCCGCCGGGGATGAAAAAACGAATTAAAACCAATTAACCTTGCCGACTGCATAAGGAGACAGTTTATGCCCAAGCCGCCCAAAGCTGAGATGATAAGTGGGTTTATCGAAGAAGTGAAGAGCTATATTCCTTCTTTGATCGATGGATTGGACGCTCTCAGCAAATCTCCGGACAAAAGCGAGATGCTTGAGGAGACCCATCGCTTGGTACATACCATTAAAGGGGCGGCCTCAATGGTAGGGCTTTCCGGTCTGAGCAACATCGCTTTTCAGATGGAAGACTACTTGGACGATGTTATTGCGGGAAAGCAGGTCGTTAGCGACCTATCTCTCGCGACCATGCATAAAACCACTGAAAAATTTCAGGAATATTGCCGCTGTTATCTCAACGGCGGGGTGGCCTCGCGCACCATGTTCAAAGAAACGGTCACTGATTTCGCACGCACCCGTGGCTTGTCATTGGAAGAAGAAGCAAAGATTCTCAGTGAGCTAACGGAGTCTGTTCCCGAAATTGAAGCACTTGCAACCGAAGGAGAAAATGCACCTGAAACAAGCATTGCGCGCGACCCCGCACGGATCAATAGAATCACTTCCGATTCCGGCGATGAGCAGGGTTCCGATACGGACTTCGCATGTGGTGACCGCTTTGCTGAATATCCGATTGAGGTCGATGAAGTTGTCGGGAAAAACGTTCAACCCGAACCCCACCGGATTGAACTTCCGCCTGAGCTGATGGAAAGCTTTTATGAAGAAGCCGAGGAACACCTGGAGGATCTGGCGCGTTCGTTGAATATTATGGAATCACAGGCCAAAGAGCCCATTTCCATTTCCGACTCCCTGCGGGAAGAAATTCGCAGGATAAGGCGATCGGTCCACACTTTGAAAGGCGCAGCGGCCGTGATGCGGTTTCAGGAATTTGCCGACCGGGCCCATGCGCTTGAGGACCTTCTGGACTGGCTGTACGAAGAGGCCCGGGAAATCTCACCAGAAATAGTATCGGTGCTGACGGAATCCTCGGATCTGCTGGCAGAGCTGGTAGCAAAGCCATCCATGGCACATTCATCCAAGGCGAAATCACTCCAAAAAGAATACCAAAAGATTATGGGCCAGGGCCGCGGAGCCGTGGCAACAGACCCCGCTTCGCTTGAGGCTGAGGGCGAACTTGAGCTCGAAAACGACTTGAACGAAATACTCCAAGCCGAAGCTTATGCCGAAGATGCCGAAGCGCCGATCCCCTCCGTGGACGCTTCCCAATTGGATGAATCCGCGGACCCGCACCCGCGATTCAACAGGACACTCAGAGTCGATATGGCCCGAATCGACGATCTGGTCAACCTGGCGGGTGAGCTGATCATTGCCGTAAGCGCCTTCGACCAAAAAATGGAGATCTTCGCCGATTCCACCCATGACCTTGAATTATCCTGCGATCGGCTCAAAAACGTGGCCCGTGATTTAGAAGTCAATTATGAAGTCAAGGCGCTTGACCAGCTAAAGACCGTATCTGATTTCTCGACGGATGTCCGGGGAGCGTCGTTGCCCGCCGGCGGGTTTGATGACTTTGATACCCTCGAGCTGGATCGGTATTCCGAACTCAATCTGATTATTCGAATGATGAATGAAACCGCCGTCGATTTAGGCGCCCTGAACTCTCAATTGACGAATCTCTATCGGGAATTTGACGGTCACCTTCTCCGGCAACGCGTCGTACTCAGTGAGCTTCAGGAAAAAATGATGCTGGTTCGCATGACGCCGATGTCGATCATCACCAGTAAATTGCGCCGGACGGTGCGTGAGGTCGCCGGTAATCTTGGCAAAAGGGTCGCGTTTAGCATCACGGGCGAAAACATTGAACTTGACAGGATGATTTGGGAAAAACTTACCGACCCCCTTATGCATTTGCTCAGAAATGCCGTCGATCATGGTATTGAACCGCCTGCCGGGAGGGAGTCTTTGCAGAAGTCACCCGTTGCAACCGTGAAACTAGATGCATTCCGGGAAGGAAACCAGGTTGTCATTCGCATCGCGGACGATGGTGCCGGTCTGAACTTCCAGGCTATCCGGGCGACAGCCCGCCGGATGCAACTCGCCGATCACCTCGAGGATATTTCCGAGGATGATTTGTCGCGCTTTATCTTCTTCCCCGGTTTCAGCACCCGCGGCCAAATCAGCTCCATCTCGGGACGCGGGGTCGGAATGGATGTGGTCAAGGAAAATATACAGGATCTGAAAGGCGTCATCCGGGTTGCTTCTGAAAAAGGAAAAGGAACCCAATTTACCATTCGCATACCGCTGACGCTGGCGGTGGTGCGAGCCCTGCTGTTCACCGCGGGCGGGCAGAAATTTGCCATTGCTTTAAACGAGATCAGCGAAATCATCCGGCTGAATCCGGAACATGTCTTAGGGCCCCATCAGGATGCCGTAAGGCTGAAAGACGAAGTCCTGCCGCTTTTTCAAATGGTCGATCTGCTGAATGGCGGTAAAAGAAAGGCCGAAGCGGTTATGGCTCCGGAATATCCGATTACCTTGGTGATTGAAAGCGGCGGCCGACGGGCGGCCCTGGTTGTTGATACCTTGGTCGGTCAACGGGAAATCGTGATCAAAGGCCTGGGGTCGCATCTTCGCTACGTAAAGGGCATATCCGGGGTAACCATTATGGGTGACGGCAGTGTGGTTCCGATTCTGAACCTGGAAGAATTCTTGTGGTCCCAGACCTCAAATATTGCGGATACTTACCCTGATGCAGCGCTGGATATTAAAAGGCCCCTGAAAATAATGGTGGTGGATGATTCCATCAGTATCCGGCAGGTCATATCCCGGCTTGTGGCAGATCAGGGGTGGGAGGCCCAAACAGCCAAAGACGGCATCGATGCTTTGGAAAAGCTTAGAGAAGGCCGGCCGGATCTGATCGTGCTTGATATCGAAATGCCACGAATGAACGGCTTTGAATTCCTGGGAGCCGTCAAAACCGAGTCCGGCTACGAGGACATCCCTGTGGTTATGTTGACCAGCAGGACAAGTGCCAAGCATCGGCAAAAGGCCAAGAGTCTTGGAGCCAGAGGGTTTATCGTCAAACCATACAAAGATGACGAATTTGTCCGGTTGATCCAAAAATTGACCGGCCGGCCGACGGGAAAAGATAATTCGCAACCGCAAAACGGGTTCGATAATTCCAGCGGCCGGAACCAGGCCTAACGCCAGCAATCATTATGCATACATACCGGCGTTCGGCCTATTTGACCTTATACGGTAGTTTAAAATTCAACCCGGCAAAAACGCATACTGAGTTCTTTACGACGCTGGGTATAACTTGATGTAAAAGGGTATCGAAATGACGGAGATACTGCTTTTCCGGGTGGGTGCCATGCAGTTCGGCATCGATTTGCCGCTCATCAGCAACATCCATAGCGCCAAGTCTTCGATCGTCCTGCAGAAAGAAGGCGGTGCCCGGCTGTTGCGGACAGAATCGGGTGAGGAAATGCCGGTTTATGATCTTGCATATCTTTTGAAAGGAGATGGCTTTTCCAATGATTCCGAAGACAAAAAGATAATAATGCTCCAAGTGGATAAAAATCCGATTGGACTGATCGTCGACCGCGTTGACCAGGTTGTGGCTGTCGACAATGCCGGGTTTGAACCGCTTTCTCCCATTTTTAAGGGTCCTGCGCAGGCCTGTTTTCCCAGAGTCTTGAAACAAGGGGATTCGCTGGTATTACTCCTGGCCCCGGAGGGAATTGTGAAAACAGCCCAGGCGACAATTGACACGCTTGAGTCCGGGGACGCGCCGGCAGCAGAGAGCGGCTCAAATGAAATCGAGCAGAACCACCGACGCGCCGACGAACCGGCGGACCGTTCAGCCCACGCATTTACGCCGCCGGACGACGGCCGCAGACCGGAAGCCTTTTATTGCGAAGCCGCTCACGGCGCGCCCGAATCGGACATCCCGCCGCCCCCCGCTGAAGCAGTCGAACCGGACGAGGATGCCGAGCCATACGGGAAAGCCGCCGTTGAAGGGTATTTGAAAGTTGATGCCCCTTCAATACCCGGAAAAGAAGAACGGATCGAAGAAGAAGCGACAACTCCAATGAAACAGGCTGAATCCAGCGCTGCCTTTCCCCCGGAGCCGGCCGCTGAGCCGGCCGAGGCGCTCGTGGAAGATAACACCGGTTGTCCCCACGCGGAAATTTTTCACGAGCGATTCGCCGGCAACCGTCACATAGAAAGCGCTGTAGCTGCCGTGTTGCCGGAAGAACAACTGGCTTCAATAGTGGAGAGGATTACCCATAAAATCATTCTACAAGCCAAGCCGGCTGAATTGGTCCGCAAAATATTCGCGCAGGCTTTGGAAGGTCTTTTACAGCAAAGTGATGGCAAACAAGGAAATAATTCAGGGCGGACGGGTGCCCAACCGCCTCTGGAATGAGTATTCACCTGAAAGGCCGATGTGATGCAGAACAATGCAGACTTTACAATGTCACCCGGAAGGGTGCTCATTTTCCCCGCGCAGGTTCCGAGGGTTTCGGACCGCGAGGTTAGCTTTTTATTCAGCCTGCGCCAAATGGAGGATATCCTGATGGATGCAGCGGTGCGCCCGGTCCCCTTCTCCCCGCCATACGTCGAGGGCATCGCCCAATGGCGCAACCGGGTGCTGCCGGTGGTTTCGCTGGAGAAGTGTTTGGGGATGGCATCACTGGCCGCGCGCCAGCATCAACGGCTGATGGTAGTCCGGGCGCCAAATAATGATTCCGCGCAGGCAGGTGCGAATCGAATCATGCTGCGGGTGGTACCCCCAATCCGAATGCTGACACTTCCGATTGACTGCTCGCCTGCCTCCGACGCCTGGATTTCCCAACCAAATCTGACAAGAGGCGTCTATGAGTGGCAGAACGGATTTCTCGTGGTGGCCCACCTGGAACATATCATCCAGGGGGAAAATTGAACCGGTGATGGAAAGAACATGAATCAAAAGTCAACCTTGGAAAACGGTATAAGAGTGGTTACGGAATCCATGGCGGGGCATCGCTCCATTTCAATGGGCATCCTGATTGACGCCGGCCCCCGTGATGAAGCGCCGGACCAATGCGGGCTGGCCCATCTGGTTGAGCACGTAATGTTTTGCGGCACCAGCAGCCGCAATGCAAGTCAGATCGCCCGTTTCATGGACGAAGCCGGGGGCCATATGGGTGCTTTCACTGCCAGAGATTATACCTGCTACTCCGCCTCGGTGTTGGATGAATATTTCACCTACGCGCTCGACCTTCTGGGTGACATTCTTCTGAACTCCATATTTCCTCCCGACAACCTCGCGCGGGAAAAAAGCGCCATTTTGCGGGAGATGGAATGCGCCGGCGATGTGCCTTCCCAGCAGGCGCACGATTTTTTAAAGGCATTTGCCTGGCCTGATCACTACCTGGGCCGTCCCATCGCCGGCCGGACGGAAACGATCAATTCCTTGACCAGGGAAGATGTGATCTATTTTGTGTATGAACACTATTTACCGGACCGGTTGATCGTGGCGGCCGCAGGCAATGTCGATCACCACGATTTTGTAGCCCAGGTGCGCGACGCCTTCTGGCGCATGATCGGCAAAAGCCTGCCGGCAGCCGCCGCATTGCCGGCCCACCGGGCAGGCGTGATGCTGGTACACAGGCCGGTCTCGCTGGTCTACTTTTCCCTGGGTATCCGGGCCTGTGCATACGCCCATCCGGATCGTTATAAATTACATATGCTCAATAACATTCTAGGCGGAGGTATTAGTTCACGGCTGCACCGCCGTCTAAGGGAAAAGCGGGGACTCGTTTATCACATCGGCTCTGAATATCATGCCTATCGCGATGACGGGATGCTGGTTATTGAAGGCAGCACGGTGCCGGAAAATGTCCAGCCGGTCATAAGCCTGGTTGTTGATGAAATTCGGAAACTGATATCTGCAGATGAGCCGGTGGCCGAAGAAGAACTCTGGAAAGCGAAAATGCAAATCCGCGGACAGCATCTCATCTCCGGTGAAAATACCAATACCCGTATGAGCCGGTTGGCGGTTCAGGAGCTCTATTTCGGAAGGCAGTTGCCGGAGGACGAAATCCTGGCTGAAATAGACGCCATTCAGGTCGAAAAGCTGCAATCACTGGCCGACGAGGTTTTAAGGGCTGCGCTCAATCGCGCGACGATCGCAGTTGTCGGACCGGAGGCGCCGGATCACTATCAGAAATCAGCCATTGAAGGACTGTTGGGTGATCCGCATTAAAGCGATACAAGAAAGGAGGTGATTCAATGGGCCTTAATCCTGTCGTTAAAAAGAACTGGATCGATATCCAGAAGCAGCACGATGTACCGGTCAATGCCATTGGGGTCAAAATTGGTGCCAAGGACGAAAAGACCATGAAAGTATGGAAAGAGGAGGGGATTGATCAATTTATAAAACGCTGACTTTTGCAATCAAACCTGGAGGGCCGGCGTGACGACGCGCATACCCGGCCCTTCCGTCGCCCGGGGGCTGCGGCAAGCAGTTAATTGGTGGCAGCTGCTTTCCGGTCGGAAATATCTTCATCATTGGGACGGAAGACTTTTCCGAGCTGAAAGCAGCACTAACAGAAGGAGAGAAACAATGACCGACGCAAAAATTCTGGTGGTTGAAGACAGCCCGACATATCTGCGCCAAATATCAAATTTACTGCAAGACAACGGGTTCCAAACCATCACCGCTAAGGATGGAGAAGAAGCGCTGGAAAAAGCTGTCCGGGAAAACCCGAGTGTGATCGTCCTGGACATCATCTTGCCCAAAAAAAACGGATTCCAGGTTTGTCGTCAGCTGAAAACTTCACCCGCCACCCAAGAAATTAAAATCCTGATGTTGACCAGCAAATCTCAGGACAGCGATCGCTTCTGGGGTCTGAAACAGGGTGCAGACGATTATATGACCAAACCGTTTAAAGATGAAGAACTGCTGCATAACATTGCTAAACTTATTTCATGAGCTTTCGGAACCGAACATGATGGAATCATCGTGTTTTCCGGTCGACAACTCATCCGGTAGCCGGCAGGGATGCACGAACCAAAGAGGGGAAATCGATATAGGGAGGTAAAAAATGATTATCAAGCGAAGGCAGGCCAAAAATCCAAAAACCGCCGAGAAGACCAAGCGTCTGAAAAGATTGTTTAATTTCAATTTGCCAAACCTGCGGGTGGGCACCAAGCTGCAGGGCGCTATTATCCTGACCGTGGCTTTGGTCCTGGGAATAATCAGCGTAATAATAATAGGATCGTACCAGAGTTCGATCATCCGCGATAGAAAAAATGTCATGCAATCAAGACTGGATACGATCGCCACGAAAACTGAGATGGAAAACGAACAGGTGGGGTCGATCGTGATGAACCTGGCGCTGTCCCAGACCAACAGCCATTTTGGTCAAAGAATCAAAGCACTGGAATATTCCAAGGCCCTCCTTCAGAGATTTCCCAATCTTATGAGCGCCTACATCAACTACGAGCCGAATGCCGATAGCCAGGATGCAAATTACGCCGATCGGGCCCTGTATACCTTGGACGGCAGGTTCTGCCCCTACTGGTACTGGCAGAACCCGCTGATCAAAGAAGTGCTTCTGCTGATGCCGGCCGAAGAATTGGATACCAGTGAACAGTATAAGGGCGCCAAGGATAAGTGGCAAAAACTGGTCGGAACCAATGCCGACCCAAAAGAATACCTCTATTTTACCGAACCGTTTGTTAACCAGGAAATTCCGATGATATCGGTCTCATATCCGATTGTTGTCAACCGCAAATTCATGGGCGTCGTCGGTGCCGACCGCTCCCTGACGATGTTGACCGAATCGTTGAACTCCTTCAAGCCGTTCTTGAGTGCAGACGTTTTTCTCTTGAGCCGCAAAGGTGATTTTGTCGCGGCAACCGGAGAATACGTCAAAGCGGGATTGGTCGGGAAAAACCTGAAAGCTGTTCCGGAATTGAAGTCCATTATGGAAAAGCACTTCGTTTCAAGAAGCAGGGGCATCATCGAAGTTGCGAAATCTCAAGGCAAGGAAGCCCGCTATGTTGTATTTTCGCCGGTCGGTGTCGGGGGCTGGATGCTCGCCATGACGGTGGACAAAAGTGAAATCGTGGCACCGGTAAACAGGGTCGTACTCTTAATCGGGGTCATTGCTGCCGTATCGTTTGCGGTTCTCGCCGGTGTTATCTGGGGTATTTCCCGATTTATCATTGTTCGGCCGATCCGCAGCATTATGAATCTTTTCAGCGAGATCGGGATGGGTAATTTTGAAGCCCGGGCCGCCGTTGTTACGCAGGATGAGATCGGAGAAATGGCCACCAGTCTCAATGCCATGCTCGACAACACCCTGGTCCTGATTCAAAGCCGGGAAGAGCGTGATGCCATTCAAGATTCAATCATGAAACTATTAGATGAAATTAGCGGACTGGCGGAAGGTGACCTGACCAGACGGGCGGTTGTGACGGCTGAAGTAACCGGCGCCATTGCCGACTCCTTTAATACCATGGCGGAACAGCTTAGCGGGGTCGTAAAAAATGTTAAAAAAGCTACTTTAGAAGTTACTTCTGTTTCACGGGACGCCAACGCCTCAAGCGCACAGCTGGCTAAAGCGAGCGAAGTTCAGGCCAAACAGGTAGCAAAAACGATCGAAGCCATTAACGATATGGCCGCCTCCATTCGGCAGGTGGCTGACAATGCCGTGCAGTCGGCGACCGTATCCGAACAATCTACCGCCAATGCGAGAGAAGGTTCCGTGGCTGTGCAAAATACCAACAAAGCCATGGAGGAAATTCGTAAGAATGTCCAGGAGACGGCACGCTCCATTAAGCGCCTGGGGGAGAGCTCTAAAGAGATCGGAAATATTGTCCAGCTGATTAACGATATTGCCGATCGGACCTCGATTCTGGCACTAAACGCTTCCATTCAGGCTGCAATGGCGGGTGACGCCGGACGCGGATTCGCGGTAGTTGCCGAGGAGGTTCAGCGTCTGGCCGAGCGTTCAACCAACGCTACGAAGCAGATCGATACCCTGATAAAAAACATCCAGGGAGAAATCAATGAGGCCGGATCCAGCATGGAAGAAAGTATCCGGCGGGTTGTGGAAGGCTCCACTCTGGCAAGCAATGCCCATACTAAACTTCAAGAAATCGAATCGGTTTCCAATCAACTGGCTCAGATAACCCAATCCATTTCCCTGGCAGCAACCCAGCAGGCCAAGTTTTCGGAAAAAATCACGCTGACCATGCAGGAGATGGGCAAGGTCAGCTCCAAAAACCTTTCCGCAAGCCGGCAGACTACCCAGGCTATCAACCAGCTGACCAAAACTTCAGATGAACTGGCAGCATCGGTCGGCGCCTTCAGGTTGGAGGAAGAAATAAAATCCCGGAAACCAAAAGAGGCTAAACTGGAAAAAATTAAGCCTGTTACGCCGCATCACCGGGCGGCACCCCAAGGGCAGGCGGAAATTGCCGTTTAGGAGCCGATCCAATAAACTAGAAAATCCAGTCTCAATCGAGGAGAATTTGACATGAAAAAATTCATTGCACTGACAATATGCCTATTTGTGGCCATGACCTTCGCTTCAAATGCTATTTCAAAAAGCTACAGCGGCAAGAAGGTTCTTTATATCGACTCTTACCACCAGGGATATGCCTGGAGCGACGGAATTGTGAAGGGTATTCAAAACAAGCTTAAGGATACCGGTGTTCAGTTGAAAACGATTTACCTTGACACCAAAAGAAATACAGGTGAGGATTTTAAAAAGACGGCCGCCATAAAAGCGCAGGCCGTGATCAACAATTTCAATCCGGATGTCGTCATCGCAGCCGATGACAATGCCTCAAAATATCTGATTAAACCGTATTATAAAGATGCCGATCTGCCGTTTGTTTTCTGTGGGGTCAACTGGGATGCCAAGGTCTATGGCTATCCTTATAAGAATGTGACCGGAATGGTTGAGGTTACCCCGATTCCAATCCTGATTGAACAGCTGGAGCTTTATGCGAAAGGAAACCGGATCGGATTTATCGGTCCTGATATTCTGACGGCCAGAAAGGAAGCTGAAAATTATCGCAAGGTCTTCGGACTTGACCCCATCGAGTATTTTGCCAAAGACTACGAGGACTGGAAAAAGGGCTTCCTGAAGCTTCAAAAAGATGCCGACATGTTAATCGTTGATAGTGACGGCGGCCTTTATGATGATCATAAGGCCGATTATGAAGATTTTGTGCTAAAAAATTCCCGAATTCCTTCGGGCACTTGCTACGATTTCATGGCCCCCGTGTCACTCATCGGCGTCGTGAAAGTGGCCGAGGAGCAGGGGTTTTGGGCCGCTGACGCGGCACTGCAGATCCTGGATGGGACTTCTCCGGCCAAAATACCGATCACCACGAATAAACGCGCGAAACTTTTTATTAACAAGAAGATCGGAGACGCAATGGGAATCGATCTGGCTCTATTTCCACGCATCCGGTAAACAGTTCCGGAGAAATTCAAACAGCGCGGCAGAGTAAAGAATCCTGGCCCAGAGGGGTGGTGATTGCTGCCAGAGAACCAATGGAATACTGGAAAAATGGAATATTGAAACTAGCGGATCAAAAGCGGATGGTAGTCTAATTTTATATAATGTTGGTACAAACCAGGGGCATCCACCTGAAGGTGCAATGCCCCTTTTTTTATTGACTGGACAATTGTCGTCAACCACCGACTTCTTCTTTGACACCCACTGCAATTTTAAACAAAGCGGTCAAAACAAAGAAGCCCAGCGCCCAGACCCCCAGCGCGATCATAATTTCCGGCGCGGTGGGAATGTAATCGGTGACTTCCTCCAGCGGCGACGGGGTAAACCCCCCGGCGATCATTCCAAAACCCTTGTCGATCCAGGTTCCCAAAAATATGACCACACAGGCCACCGCCAGGACGCCCTCATTTTTGCGGGTAAGCGGATTTACCGTCAGAATGATGCCCAGAACCATCAAGGCCATGGATGACCACATCCAGGGAACATACGCCGTGTGGCCCTGCAAGCCGACAAACAGGTATTTAAGGTGGTCCATGTGCTCGGGGATATTGCTGTAAAAGGCGACAAACACTTCACACAGAAAGAAAAACACGTTGATGCAAATCGCATAGGCCACGATTTTGGCCAGCGATTGAATTTGTTCCCGCCCCGGATCAAAACTGCTCACCCGGCGGATAATCAGGCACAGCAAAATCAGCAGGGCCGGGCCGGCTGCAAAAGCAGAGGCCAGAAAGCGCGGCGCCAGAATCGCGGTCATCCAGAAGCCCCTGCCCGGCAGGCCGCAGTACAGATATGCCGTGACGGTGTGGATGCTGACGGCCCAGGGAATCGATATATAAATCAAAGGCTTCAGCCAGGCTTGATAGTGGACGCCGTTGCGTTCGGCTTCCAGCACGTTCCAACCGATGACGATGTTTAAAAACAAATAGCCGTTTAAGACGATGGTGTCCCAGAAAAGCACGGAGTGCAGGGTCGGATAAAGCCAGACATTTAAAATGCGCCTCGGCTGCCCGAGATCGACGACAACAAACGTCAGGCACATGAGAACCGAGGCAATGGCCAAAAATTCCCCTAAAATCGTTACCTTGCCGAAGGCTTTGTAGTCATGCAGGTAGTAAGGCAATACGACCATAACGCCTCCGGCGGCCACCCCGACCAGAAAAGTAAAATTGGCAATATAAAATCCCCAGGAAGTGTTCCGGCTCATGCCGGTGATGCCCAGACCGAAATCGAGCTGCTTGAGGTAGAGGAGAAAGCCGACGCCGACAATGACCAATAAAAAGGCCATCCACCCATAGTATTTTTTGGTTCCTTTAATCGCTAATTCAAGCATAATTACCTCACACGATATAGTATACGGACGGCTCAGTGCCCAGATTCTGTTTACGCCGAATGGTGTAATTGGTTCGGATGAGTTCCCGCACCTTCGATTCCGGATCGTAAAGATCGCCGAAAGCGAGCTTTCCCTGCGAAGCTTCTACACAGGCCGGTAATTGACCGACCGCCAGTCGTTCGGCACAGAAATTACATTTTTCGACCACACCTTTGGTGCGGGTCGGAAATTTGGGATTGATTTCTTTGATAAACGGCCGCGGATCCCGGAAATTAAAGCTGCGGGCCCCGAACGGACAGGCGGCCATGCAAAACCGGCAGCCGATGCAGCGGTGAAAATCCATCATGACGATCCCGTCGGATTCCCGCTTGAAGGTCGCCTGGGTCGGACAGGCCCGCACACAGGGCGGATTTTCGCAGTGGTTGCACAGCACCAGAAACGGCTTTTGTTCGACGTCTTCACTTAAGAATTGGCCGCCTGCGCCCGGAAACGCATTGTGGTAATGGGTGCTCCAGATCCACTTGATTTCATGGCGTTTGTCTTCAAAGTGAGGAACATTGTGCGTTTTATGGCAGGCTTCAATCAGTGGTTCCAGATCTTCTTCGGTCTCAAATTCCCGTGTATCTAGGACCATGGCCCATTGCTTGGCCGTTAGGGCGTCCGGGCCTCTCTCGATGATTGCTGCGGTTTTTTCGGCTTGCGCTTCTTCTTTGGCAAACGCATTGTAAACGGGCTTGACCGTCAGAGCCAGAGACGAAAGTCCAAGCAACTGCAAAACGCGTCGTCTGCTGATATCCATCACGATTTCTCCTTCGGGTTTTCATTATGACAATCCCAGCAATAGGGCCGCACCGAGGCATAATTATGACACCGGTCGCAAAACTCGGCCTTGTTGGAGTGGCAATCCAAACAGGTGTTGGTCAGACTCATGGTGTATTTCCGGCCGCTGGGACTTACATAAATCCTGTCGCCTTGCCTTACCACCGCTTCCCGCCACAAATCCAGCAGCTGCATATGCTCGGCTTTCATGTACTCGGTAGAGCGCACGCATACCTTGGCAGCTTTTGCTTTTTCCGTCAGCTGCGGCACCGGTGCGGGAGCGGCTTTTCCCCGGTTGTACCAGAAGGGGAAGGTCGCGACAACGATGAAAATAATCACTCCGGCAACGATAAGTTTTTTATCCTTCATCAGTTTCTTCCTCCGAATCACCCTCTAATCCCGGAATATCTTCGCCACGCAGGTCGGTGGTTCTGTCATTTTGCCCGGTCAGATTCAGGGCATTGGCCACCAGCTCATGCACGCCGGTGACATTCACTTCGGGCACCCAGTATTCCATCAAGGACGGCAGTGCCGCGCGGTCAATGGCGCAGATGGTCGCCAGCATGTTCACGCCATGTTTTTCGTGTACATATTTGACGGCATTGGCCCTGGGCAGTCCGCCGGTCAATCTCAGCTCTATGTCTTCGCCGGCATTCAATCCCGCTCCGCTGCCGCAGCAAAATGTCTGCTCGCGGATGGTGTTGGCCGGCATTTCATAAAAGTGTTTGCACACATTTTGGATCACATAGCGCGGTTCATCGAACAACCCCATGCCCCGGGCCGGATTGCAGGAGTCATGGAAGGTTACTTTGAGATGATCGTTGCGGCTGGGATCCAGATCGAGTTTGCCGTGCTTGATCAAATCAGCGGTAAACTCGGCAATATGCACCATTTTGGTTGATTTGGCATTTTCGAATTTGGTGCCTGTTATGGGGCTTACCGGCTCTTCCATAAAGTCGGCCGGGCCGTTCATGGTATCCATATACTGGTTGATGACCCGCCACATGTGGCCGCACTCGCCTCCCAGAATCCACTTGACGCCCAGCCGTTTGGCCTCGGCATACATTTTGGAATTGAGCCGCTTCATGGTTTCGTGGGAGGTAAAAAATCCGAAGTTTCCGCCTTCGGATGCATACGTACTCCAGGTGATGTCAAAGCCGTATTTTTCCTGCAAAAAATGGAAAAGCATCATATAACCCATACAGGTGTAAGTGCCGGGATCGGCAAACACGTCCCCGGAAGGGGTAATGAATAAAATATCGGCACCCTTTTTGTTGAATTGCGGTTCCACCCGCACGCCGGTGATCTCTTCGATGTCATCGACGAAAAAGTCGAGCATGTCTTTAAAGGCATGCGGCTGGATACCCAGATGGTTGCCGGTGCGGTAGCAGTTGGCCACCGGCGTCGCAATCCAGTCGATATTCAGACCGAGCAGATTCAACAACTCCCGGCCCATGATGGTAATCTCGGCCGTGTCGATCCCGTAGGGACAGAATACCGAGCAGCGCCGGCACTCCGAACACTGGAACAGGTAGTACCACCACTCTTTGAGCACATCCAGCGTCATCGGCCGGGCGCCGTTGATTTTGCCCAGAATCTTGCCGACCCGGGTAAAATCATTGCGATAAACCGAGCGCAGCAGCTCGGCCCTGACCACCGGCATGTTTTTGGGATCACCGGTCCCGATAAAATAGTGGCATTTGTCGGCACAGGCGCCGCAGCGCACACAAATATCCATGAAAACCTTAAACGATCGAAATCGTTCCAGCCGCTCTCTGAAACCGTTGTGGATGATCTCCTGCCAGTTTTCGGGCAGCTTCCAGTCGTCTTCGACCGGATTCCAGGCTCTGGCATTGGGAAGCCCGACATATTCAACGCTTTTCGGATTCGATGCGTAGCAGTACATCCCTTTGCGGATGTTGACCGGCGTTTGCATCCAGTCCGTGTTCGGCGGTCGGTGGTCGATCTGGATAAGTTCTTCGGGTTTGGGTATTACGTCTGCCATAATTTGCTCCTTATTCTTCCGCCGGCGTTTCTTCTTCCGCCGGATCTGCAGCAGGGACTTCCTCGGGCATCTTTACAACAGGCAGCCCGGCCTCTATCATTTTATCTCTGAATTCATCTTCATATTCTTCGTAAGTGTGGACCGGGACCGGATAATTCCAGGGATTCACGTGCCGGTTGGCCCGGGTGTCCGTCGTCAGGTTGCGGGTCGGACTCAAAAAGATGCCCCCCAGGTGCATCAATTTGCTGAAGGGGAAGTATGCCAGCAAAGTGCTCACGAATAAAAGATGGATATAAAAAACAGCCCCGACCCCTGCGGGAATGGTGGGATGAAAAGTAACCAGCCCCATGGTGAGTTCCTTGGCGGCGGTGACATCGATTTTAGCCACGTAGCGCATGAGAATGCCGGTCAGCGCAATGCCGAATATCAAAAACAGCGGGAAATAATCGCTGGCCAGGGAGATATATCTGACCTGGCGGATAAAAAGCCGTCTTGAAAACAGATACGCGGCGGCAGCCAGCAGCACGAAACCGGATAAATAGACCTCCGGCAGGCCGAACTGGATGCTGGGATACAGGATTTCAAATCGGAAAAAACTGTCCACATTTTCAACCAGGGTGACGAAAAAAGGCACCGGATCCGTAAAAAGCCGCAGGTGGCGTATCAGAACCGTCAGGAAGGCGTAATGGAAGGCCAATGCCCCCACCCACAAAAAAATCTCCAGCTGATAGGACAATTTCGAGCCTTCCTTTAATCGCATGCGCGTATTGCGAAACAGGGACCGGAAGGTCAATATTTCCAGAGCCATGCGTGCAACCACCTGCCATCTGGTGGCGGGGCAGTCCAGCCGGGAATGTTTAATCCAGGGCAGCGATTTCTGCTGGCCGCCGGTGGTGGGAATTTGAAAAGGGACTGCCGAACGCGACCAACCGACGACTTTGTAGGCAAAACCCACCAGGAATGTGAGCAATGCCAGGTAAGGAATGATAATTCCGAAAACAACCTGCAGTCCTATCGCCGTACCCGCCCACGCAATTAAAAAAAGCACGATAACCGCAATGAGTGAAAACATGTACCTTGCATTCATTGGCCAGAACCTCACGTGAAGACTTCCGATAATCAAATCCGATCTATCCTGGAAGCCTCAATCTATAAATTAAGTCCACGAATATGCCGCCGTAAATCTTCGCTGCGTTCCGGCGGCCTGCGAACGGCTGCGAAAAAATGAAGAAAATCGGTAGATTTTAAATATTTTCAAATGCAAATTGTCGTGATTAAGGAATCTAGCTAATCCTTGAGATTCAATATAGCGGAGCAAAGCGACCTCCACAAATCGTCAATTTTCAATCGTTGCAATATTCATTCCTTAGGGTCCTTCTGCTGTCTCCGAAATCAAACCGGCTCGCTCAAAGGCTCTAAGTGTCCGATTTTTTGTCTCGTTGGCACTGATTTGAAATATCTTTTCCCTGCATTGCATATATATATCAAACGCCATCAAACAAAGCTGGTCGATTTTAGACTCGACAATGACCAATTCGGAGGCAATTCGACTGTCACGAAGCTCTTTTGCCAGATTCTCTCGCAGAATCTTTTTTAAAGAAAGGATGAATGCGGTGGCTTGCGAAGGGGTGAAATTTTGTACGGCCCGAATCCGGATGATCGGATCCAGATGGGAGGTGATGGTTTCAGGATCCATGCCGTGTATAAGTTGATCCAGCAGTACCCTGAGACCGGTCAGCATGGCGCCGCCAACCGGGTTGGCAAACGGATCGGTTTTGCGTTGGAGAAATTCGGCGGTATCCGGGGCATAGGTCTGGGCGGTTAATTCAAACCATTTTTTTTCCAGCACCGATTGCTTCCGTTCCAATATTTTGTTCAAACTCATTACTCATAAAAACTCCCGCCAGACCTGATCGTTGATACGATACCGCCGCGCGTTACCCTGCTAAGGGTTTGTTGATCAGGCCGAAAGGCATACGTATAGACGACTTGATTTTATCTGTCAAGGGTAAATGGGGAGAATAAAATCCCAAATTTCAAATGCCAAATCACAAATAATTCCCAAATTACAATATCCAATGACCGAAACCTTGCCCTCCGACATAACGCTTCCCAAAACCCGATCCTCCGATGTTGACAATACCGGGAATAAATGCCGACCGATCATTGATCATTTGTTTTGGATTTTGAATTTAGGTCATTGGGATTTGTTTGAGATTTGACATTTGGTGTTTGGAATTTTGATTATTCCATCAGGCGGGCAATTTTGGATATAACGACATAAAAAACCGAGAATTTTGCGCATAGAAGAACACAGCGCCGGCTCGACCTTTTAGGCGACGATACCCAGCAAGAGCGCCTGATCATCATCAGCGGGGTGCCCGCCGGCAAACTTTTTGAGATCCGCCATAATCGCGGCGATAACTTCCCGGGGCTCCGCGGCACCCGCGATGGCAAGCGGCTGGAGCAGACGCTCCTCACCGTAAGATTCGCCGTCTGCATTGAATCGTTCGGTAAGTCCGTCGGTATATATGAGAAAACGGTCTCCGGGCTCGAGTTTGGTTTCCACCACTGGAATCTCGATATCAAAGGGTTCAATTCCCAATGGATAAACACCGGAACAGTCTAATTCGAACGCCTTTTTCTCCGCTGAACGGTAGATCATCGGCAACGGCTGACCGGCCCGGGCAATCCGCATTGTCTGAAGTTTGGCATCGTAAACCGCATAGAGGGCCGTCATAAAACTGGGATCGGCAACCTTGCACAGATGCTGGTTGAGATAAAGCAATACGGCAGCCGGATCGTCGGGAATATCCGGATAGGCTCTGAAAAGCGCACATGTCATGGCCATCAGGACCGCTGCCGGAGCACTGTGACCCTCGGCGTCGGCAATTAAAAAACCCCAGCGATTTTCAGATATTTCGACGATGTCATAATAATCCCCGCCGGCATAACGGCTGGTTTCGTAGTGAGCGGCCAGTTTGAATCCGGCAATGACCGGCAGCTGTTTTGGCAGGAGCTTACGCTGAACATCGGAAACCACTTCCAGTTCATGCTCGAGCTGATCTTTTTTGATCTCGACCTCACGTTTAAGCCGATGAATGGTCAGGTGGGTATTGACCCGGGCGATCACCTCGTCGGGCTGAAAGGGTTTTGTAATATAGTCGACGGCGCCCAGATGAAATCCTTTTACTTTGTCTTCGGTATCACCAAGGGCGGAGAGAAAAATCACCGGGATGTCCGCCGTGGCATGATTCGATTTTAATTTGCGGCAAACCTCATATCCATCAATATCGGGCATCATGATATCAAGCAAGATCAGATCGGGCAGTGCCTTGCCGGCAATGGAGAGCGCGCCTTGTCCGTTTTTGGCAATCAGGAGCTTGCATCCGGCGCCCTCAAGGGTCTGAAAAAGAATCTGCAGGTTCGTCGGATTGTCGTCAACCAGCAATATGGATTCGGTAGCTGAGTTATTGTTTCCCATCCCGTAGACCCTCGCTGCAACGCGCCCGACCTCCCTGGGTAAACCGGCCCGGCACGAAATGACGCCGTTTAATGTTATGAAAGAACCTTTAATCCTGCTTCAACGGATTCAGCAATCGGAATCAGAGACTGGAAACCACTGACTTCAAAAATTTCCCTTACAAATTCATTCAGGGAGCAGAGAACAATTTTACCATCCCGGCGTCTCATTTCTTTGGTAGCACTCAGCAGAACTCTGAGCCCGGCACTGCTGAGATATTCCAAGGCGGCTAAATTAAACAATACACGGTTGCATGACCCCGCAAGGGCTTCCTTGACTACCTTTTCGGCTTCTGGAGCAGAATCTGCGTCCAATCGTCCTTTGATAGAAATAGAGACAACCCCGTTTTCCTCTTTCTGCGTAATTTCCATAGCCCGATCCTTTGTTGAACGAATAGTTAGTTTCTTGCTTTTTTCTTGATTAAATTTAGTATTAATAAATCATTTGTCACCTTAAATCAATATTGATTTTTTGACATGCGGATTCGAGAGATAATCTGCAAGCCGAGACAATTCCGACAATCTACAACCCTGAAAGCGCTATTTTTCAGGGCGGATTCATGCAGATGAATTAAATTGCAAATCGGCCGCTTAAAGAGTAAACTTGACCATGTTCTTTTTTATTGGCGGAATAACACCGAAAACTCGGAAATTAGACGAAAACCCTCGCCGGTGTCCCGACTGCGGCCTTTTCCAGGCCTATCAGATGCGGGTCGATCATTATCTTAATTTATTTTTCATCCCCGTTCTGAGAGTAAAAAAAGGCGAACCGTTCATCATGTGTGAACGCTGCCATAAGGTCACCAATGAATTCACCCGGGACTTTTCGCCGTATCGGGAAGAAACCGGGCTTTTGTGTAAATATTGCGGCAACCCGATACACAAAGGGTTTTTCTACTGTCCCTACTGCGGTAAAAAGCTATAAGGCCGGTTGAAAGGTTCAGGGTTGAAATAATCTTACAAGGTTATAGCATGGTTTATCCTAAATTTATGAAGCTGTTTCGTCCAAAAGGAGTTTGTGGGGTATTGCGGGTCTTGATCGATTTGAAAAACGGGGCCCTCAGTTTTAGCCTTTGGCCCCTGAACCGATGAGTTTATTTTCGTCAAAATTGAGCAAAAGCCTGCCTCATAACAATAGCCGACAAACTGAGCGCCATGTTGTTCTGGTGGCCCCGGAAATCCACTGGAATACCGGAAATATCGGTCGAACCTGCCTGGCAACCGACACCTTCCTGCACCTGATCAAACCCCTGGGTTTTTCACTTGACAGCCGCGAGCTGAAAAGGGCCGGTCTGGATTACTGGGAAAAAGTCAAACTGGCGGTTTGGGATGATTTTGAGATCTTCCTGGCCGGAATGGAGCCTCAAGAGGGCGAGGTCGCGGTGTTTTCAAAAAGAGGCGCCCGGGCTTTCTGGTCCATGGTCTGCCCGCGGCGGATGTTTCTGGTCTTCGGATCCGAAACCCGCGGTCTTCCCGCCAACATCCTGCAACGATATGCCGCTGCAACCTATCACATACCCATCACATCACAAATCCGATCGTTAAATCTTTCCACAGCCGCCGGTATTGCCCTGTATGAGAGTCTGCGCGCGGCAAATCCTTTTCATGCTTGGTCCGGGTAGCGGCTAAGCCTCGACCGAGACTTAGTTCGGTAGAAGCGGCCAGTTTAATCGAAGACGAAACTTTTTGGAACCAGATGATAGTTTAAGAAACTCGTGGGAGCGGTTTTCCCTCCGGGGCGTAAGCCCCACGGGCTGGAGGCAACCGCGATTAACTCGGTCGGGCCAAGGTCTGTAATCGTGGTTAAAAGCCACTCCCCCCCGGCATTAACCATAGTACATAGTTTGATAAATACGGATGGCCTGCTTTGGAGTCTCGATCCGCATCTAATCTAATCCGCACAGGGCGTCAATCAGTGCGCAGCAGCGGCAGCCCTTTCCTTAAGCTCCGCTGTGACATTCCCATTGCCGTCCAATTCCGAGAGTACGGCATCCAACCCGGCCGCCAGATCCGTCTTAAACCCCTGTAAGGCCAGAGCCCGGCTGATGGCGGGAATAAAAAAGAGAACGTTGTCGGCTGAAGAAGAATATCCCATCAACCCAACGCGCCATACTTTCCCTTTGAGGCGCCCGAATCCACCGCCGATATCCAGCTTGAATTTTTCCAGCAGGTAGCGCCTTAGTTTAATATCGTCCACACCTTCGGGAATCAAAACCGTATTCAGGGTCGGCAGTCGATATTGCGGACTCACCAGCATCTTGAGTCCCAGGGCTTCGACGCCTGCCACCAGGGCTTTATGATTCTTGAGATGGCGGGCAAACCGGTTTGCCAGTCCTTCTTCGTGGATCAGAAGCAGCGCCTCCAGCAGGGCATAATTCAACGTGCTTGAACTCGTGTGATGGTAAACCCGTTCGGTGCCCCAGTATTTTTCAATCAGCGATATATCCAGGTACCAGCTTCGTACGGGATTTTTGCGCTTTTTTACGGCTTCAAGGCCGCGTTCGCTGATGGTTATCGGGGATAGACCGGCCGGACACCCAATACATTTTTGTGAGCAGCTGAAGCAGCCGTCGATGCCCCATTCATCCACCTTGACTTCGACACCGCCTAGGGAGGAAACCGTGTCCAGCATCAACAAGGTATCGGTTTCCCGGGCCAGCCGGGCGATGTCCTCGATGGGCTGCAGAACGCCGGTGGATGTTTCGGCATGCACCAGGGCCACCAGTTTGTAATCGGTCTGCTTTAGCGCGGCCGCCACGCGCTCCGGATCGACGGGCCGGCCCCATTCTTCCTCGATAATGGTGATCTCAGCCTCCTGGCGCTCCGCCATTTGCCGGATGCGATCGCCGAAAAAGCCGTTTACACAAATCAAAACCCGGTCCCCCGGCTCGATCAGATTGGCGACGCAGGCCTCCATGCCGGACGAACCGGTTCCCGGCATTGCGTTGGTGAGCCTGTTGCGGGTGCCGAAAACCGGCGGCAGCAGTTCGCCGATTCGGTCTAAAACCTTGAGATATACCGGATCCAAATATCCGATGACCGGCGAGGACATCGCCTTGTATACCCGGGGGTGGACATCCAGCGGTCCCGGCCCCATCAATCTGCGCAATGGTGCTTCCTGTCGTTGTAAGTTCAACGTTTCCATGTTCAAATTTCCTTCTCTATGATAATTTCGGCTCAAACCCGTCGATCGCCCCCCCACTCGCAGACTCGAAGGTTCAGCCGGTTTATTAATTCCGACATAAAAATTTTCATATCGGCCGCTCGGGGCAGCCAAACTGAAAAACTGCAGCTGTAAGCCGACGCTTATAGTGGAATCCGGTCGATGTGTCAAGGAGATGAAACAGGGGGTCGAAAGGTTTTCGAATCGTTAATCCGACTTGATTTATATCCTTTTATAGCCCATAGTGCACCCGTCCATGGTTATCTGAATTTATTCACAAAGGGCATGCCGAATTGCGGAATTTAATATCGATCATATCTTTTTTCATGGCTGTTTTCGGCAGCCTGGCGGTCATGTTTATCAGGGATCGCGAAAAACAAAAAATGGCCTCGATGGTGGCTCTGGTTTTTCTGCTGGCCTTTTTTATCAATATCGGCGGAACCCAAAATCTGTTTTTAAAAATTGCCTGCCTGATTGCGTTTGCAATTTCAATCCTGGGGGGGATTATCACCATTTTCAGCAATGTTGAGTACACTCGCATCGGCGCCATGGTCGTCGGCGTGGTTGCTCTCGGCGTCTCCCTTCTGATTCTTTTTACCTCTATCGAATTTCCGCTCTTTTGATTTCATATCAGCCATGAAATATTTTTTCACCGCAGAGCGCGCAGAGAAAAATTTTCACAAGTAATTAAAAAATTTTGATTCAAGACTTGAAAATTCGAAGATCGGTTTTTGTAAAGCAGATTATTCTTTATGTTTGCTGCCCCCTCAACGGCAAACATAAAATAAATATCCTCTGCGCACTTTGCGGCTCTGCGGTGAATATTAAATCATAATAATGAATGTCTAAATCACTATTTCCACATCAGCCGTATCCCATCAGGCGGCGGCGGTGGATTTTTGGCGGGATTCGAAATCTCTTTTGACGTGGTTGAAAAGCAGAGCGGCGCTGTCTTGGACCGGCTGGTGCCAGAATTTTACGATACGCATGGCAATCCGGACAATGTTTTCGGACGCCAAGCTGCTGTGATAATTGGGTAAGAAGGGATGGCGATTTCTAATGGACGCTAAAACGGACCTGTCTTTGAACACAAAACCGAAGTAATCGGCTTCGATGGAAAGAATCTCCCCCATGGTCCGACTGATATTAAATGCCATTCTGGAGTCAGCCGGATTTTCTCCCATGTTGATGACGATACGGGGCCGATACTGCTGATAATTAGAGCTCACGGCCTCGCCGGCTTCAGGATCTTCAGCCATAATTTTTTGGTGCACATCTTTAATCGATAGGGCTTGTTCTTCCATCGGACGTTTGAATAAATCCTGCAGAATTTCCCACGCAGCATGATGGCGAACCATTTCTCTTTCAATTGAACGCAGCAGAAAATTCTTTAAAAATCCAAGCATCCCCATCACCGCCGTCGGCTCCGGCGTCGTGACCAGCAAACCATTTTCAGAGAGGCGAAAAAAATCCAGGGTATTATAGGAGGAACCGGCGCCAAGATCCAGCAGGATGTAATCGGCCGGCAGCCTGCGGAGGCGGGTCATGAGTTTGATTTTTTGCGCATAGGCCAGGTTGGCCATAAACGGCGTTTTGCCGGCGCCGGGCAGGAAAAAGAGATTGGGAGTCCCGGCGGGCACCAGCAGTTCTTCCAGTTCGGCACAGCGGGCTTTGAGAAAATCGCCGATACCGGGGTTCCGGTTGGAAAGACCCAAAAAGGAATGCAAGTTGGCGCCGCCGAAATCCAGATCGGCCACAATCACCCGGTGTCCCGCTTCGGCCAGGGCCATCGCCAGGTTGGCCGCAATAAAAGTTTTGCCGACACCGCCTTTGCCGGAGGCAACCGGAATGATGACGGCGCCCGAATTTGCATCCTGGTAATTGTTTTGCTTCAAAATTCGGAGTGAATCCATGTCAACAACTTGACGCCACGAAACTATTGAAAATTGAAGATTGAAGATTGAATAATTAAGGAATTCTGCCGATTTTAATACTCACGGCCCGAATGAAAAGCCCTTATCAAGAAACGATATTCTGTATCCAAGATCAGGCAACACTTTACCAGAATTCCAAAACCTTGCACCGTATGCCTTGAGCCGAATGCCGTTAACGCTATACCTTACACCTTAAACCGTGCGCCATATATCCGTCTATTTCCAACAGACCAGCATCAAGCAACCGGAATCCAGCATCCAGCATTCCAGTAACCAGTATTCCGCAGCCTGCATCCCGCAACTCGCAACGTCCTGTTTGACAGAACAAAGAATGTGGTTATATTTTCAATGCAATTTTCAGACCAACAAACTATTTATGGCAGGCATTTTTTATCGGGGGAGACGATATGCGCTTTGACAAATTTACCATAAAATCTCAGGAACTGATTCAAAATTCCCAGACGCTCGCATCCCAGCGCGGCCATCAGCAAATTGAGCCCGAGCATCTGCTGGCAGCGATGCTGCAGGAGCGCGAGGGTATTGCCGGCGCTATGCTGCGCAAACTGGGTGTGTCACCGGCTGATATCAACCGCCAGGTCATGGCCGCATTGGAAAAATTACCGCAAATCAGCGGCGGCAGTCGGCGAAGCCTACCTGTCGCCCAGGGCCAAAGCGGTCCTGGAAGGAGCGTTTACCGAAGCCGGCAAAATGAAAGATGAATACGTCAGCATTGAACACATTTTTCTGGCCATTGCCGAAGAGAAAAAGGGCGATGCCGCCGGAATTCTTGCCCGCGTCCGGTGTCACCCGGGATTCGATCCTGAAAGTACTGCTGGAAATTCGCGGCACCCAGCGCATTACCGACCCGAATCCGGAAGAAAAATACCAGGCGCTGGAACGTTTCAGCCGGGATCTCACCGATTTGGCCCGCCGCGGCAAACTCGATCCGGTCATCGGCAGGGATGAAGAAATCCGCCGCGTCGTGCAGGTCCTTTCCAGAAGAACCAAAAACAATCCGGTGCTGATCGGTGAGCCGGGGGTCGGCAAGACGGCTATCATAGAAGGGCTGGCAGGGCGCATTGTGGCCGGTGATGTCTCCGAGACCCTGAAAAACCGGCGGCTGGTGGCCCTTGACATGGGTGCGCTGATTGCCGGAGCCAAATACCGGGGAGAATTTGAAGACCGCCTCAAAGCGGTTCTAAAAGAAGTGGAAAGTGCCGAGGGTGAGATCATTCTTTTCATTGATGAGCTTCACACCGTGGTGGGGGCCGGTGCCGCCGAAGGTGCCGTGGATGCCTCCAACATGCTTAAACCGGCCCTTGCCAGGGGCACCCTGCGGTGCGTGGGGGCGACGACCATCAACGAATATCGCAAGTATATCGAAAAAGATGCCGCGCTGGAAAGACGGTTCCAACCGGTCCTGGTTAAAGAACCCTCCGTGGAGGATACCATCTCGATTCTGCGGGGGCTGAAGGAAAAATATGAGGTGCACCACGGGGTTCGGATCAAGGATTCGGCCATTGTGGCCGCGGCCACCCTTTCCGAACGGTATATCGCGGATCGCTTTCTGCCGGATAAGGCCATTGACTTGATCGATGAGTGTGCTTCCAAACTGCGCATCGAAATTGACAGCATGCCGGCGGAAATCGATGAAATTCAGCGCAAAATTACCCAGGTGGAGATTGAACGCCAAGCGCTGAAAAAAGAAGCCGACCCGGCTTCCAGAGAGCGGCTCAAGAAATTGGAGGCCGATCTGGCCGACATGAATGATGAGCTGAAGCAAATGAAAGGGCACTGGCAAAATGAAAAAGACACGATCCAGACCATCCGCAAAATAAAAGAAGAACAGGAACATCTGAACCAGGAAGCACAGCTGGCGGAACGGGAGGGAAACCTGGCCAAAGTGGCCGAGATCCGCTACGGGAAGGCCACCGAACTTGCCAGACGCCTGGAGGACGCCAATCGAAAGCTCGCCGAACTTCAGGCCGACAGCAAGATGCTCAAGGAAGAGGTTGATGATGAGGATGTTGCCGAGGTGATTTCCCGCTGGACGGGAATTCCGGTCAGCCGAATGTTGGAAGGTGAAAGGGAAAAACTGGTGCACATGGAAGAACGGCTCCACCGGCGGGTGATCGGACAAACAGAAGCGGTCGAAGCCGTCTCCAATGCCGTACGCCGCGCACGCTCCGGTTTGCAGGACCCCAACCGTCCGATCGGATCCTTTATATTTATGGGGCCGACCGGTGTAGGCAAGACCGAACTGGCCAAAGCACTGGCGGCCTTTATATTTGACAGCGAGCAGGCCATGATCCGAATCGATATGTCGGAATTTATGGAAAAGCATTCCGTTGCCCGGCTCATCGGCGCCCCGCCGGGTTACGTGGGCTACGAGGAAGGCGGATACCTCACCGAAGCCGTGCGCCGGCGCCCCTACTCGGTGGTGCTTTTTGATGAAATTGAAAAAGCGCATCCGGAGGTTTTCAACGTTCTGCTTCAAATTCTGGATGACGGCCGCATGACCGACGGCCAGGGCCGCACGGTGGATTTTAAAAACACCATCGTGATCATGACGTCAAACATCGGCAGCCAATGGATACAGGAGCTGGCGGCCAGCGACCGGCCGGAAATGGAGCGGCGGGTCACCGAGGCCTTGCGGGCGCATTTTAAACCCGAATTTTTAAACCGCATTGATGAAACAATTATTTTTCAGAACCTGTCGCCGGAACAAATTGTTGAAATTGTCGAGATTCAAATTGATAAACTGCGGGCCCGGCTGACCGCCCAGAACATCGAGCTGAAATTATCCGACAACGGCCTGAGGTTCATTGCCGATAAGGGATATGATCCCGTATACGGCGCCCGGCCGTTGAAACGGGTGATCCAGCAGTACATCGAAAACCCGCTTTCCCTGGAAATTTTAAAAGGCAACATTGCCGCAGGTAACAGGGTGAAGGCGGATATCGAAGACGGGCAGCTAATATTTAAAACCTTTTAAAAAATTCATAAAGCATAGAATCCCGGCTTTAGGGCGGCCGGGATTTTATTTTTTTGAAAACGCCCTATTTCAGGCACTTTTTTAGGCTTTCCAAATTTAAGGTACATTTTTTATTGTAATATAAATGAACTCATCGTAATATCCCACGGATTTAACCGGGATCTTGCAAGTATATGACACTTTCAGCCACAGAAAAACTGCGCCGCTTCTATGATCAATTTTCGGGCAATGACCAGGTTCTCATCGTGATTAATGCAGACCCGGATTCCATTGCCAGCGCCATGGCCGTCAGTAGATTGCTGTGGCGGAAAGTATCAAATGTCACCATAACCCATGTGAATGAGATCAACCGCCCGGACAATCTGGCAATGCTGCGGCTTCTGAACGTCAGCCTGGTTCCCCCTCCGAATCTCAATCTTGCCCAGTACAGCAAAAACTGTGATCGTAGATTCCCAGCCCGATCATAATGAATTCATGAAGCAGCTCAAGCCGGATGTCATCATCGATCATCACCCGGAAGCAAATGCCAAGGCGGCCTTTTTGGATATCCGGCCCACTTACGGTGCTACGGCCACCATCATGACCGAATACCTGCTGGCGGCCAGGATAAAGCCCTCGGTAAAGCTGGCCACCGGCCTGTTCTACGCCATTAAAACCGATACCAACGCCTTTAAAGGCCAGACGCTGATCGAGGATGTGCGCGCTTTTCAGTATCTTTTCCGACATGTCAATATTCATCTGGCCCGCAAAATCGAACAGGCCGACCTCAGGCTCGAATTTTTAAAATATTTTAAAACCGCCCTGCAGACCATGCGCCTGCGAAAGGGCCGGGTCTTTGTTCATCTGGGACAGGTAGTCAATCCGGATGTCTGTGTCATAATTGCCGATTTTTTCATGAGACTTGTTTCCGTCACCTGGAGTATTGTATCCGGCACCTATGATAAAAAACTCATCGTCATATTCAGAAACGACGGCATTCGAAAAAATGCCGGCAATGTCGCCAAAGAAAGTTTCGGTCAATTCGGCTCCGCGGGAGGGCACATGAACATGGCGCGGGCTGAAATTGCATTGACCGACCTGACGCAGCAGGTTGACTGCAAGGATGAAAAGAAGCTTTTGCTATGGCTGATTAACCGGGTGGAAAAACGCGCCGGCAAGAAGTAAAGAGAAGAAATGTCATCAGAAAAATCCGGCATAACCGTCACCATCCTCGGCTCCGGCACCTGTGTGCCTTCGCTGCAGCGCAGTTCGTGTTCGGTTTTAATGTGCATCGGCGCCAACCGGCTTCTTTTTGACTCCGGCCCGGGCACCCTCCGAAGGCTGCTTGAGGCGGGCACAACTATTTTTGATCTAAACTATGTCTTCTACAGTCATTTTCACCCGGATCATACCGCGGAATTGGTTCCCTTAATTTTCGCCACCAAGTATCCGGACGGCAATCGCAGGCAGTCACCACTGACGATCACAGCTGGACGGGGATTTGCGCATTTCTTTGCAGGACTCAAAGCCGTTTATGGAAAATGGATCGAGCTGGCCCCGGGTTTGCTCGATTTTGTAGAGTTGGACAACCGATCGAAGGATTCCATAAATTTCCGGGGTTTTACCGTTGAGTCCACGCCGGTGGAGCACAATCCGGAAAGCATTGCCTACCGGATCACGAGTGCCGAAGGGAGCACGGTTGTTTACAGCGGCGATACGGACTACAGCGAAAATCTCATCGAGTTGGCCAAGGGAGCGGATCTTTTGATCTGCGAATCGGCACAGCCGGACAGTTTGCAGGTAAAAGGGCACCTGACGCCGTCGTTGGCGGGTGAGACGGCAACCCGGGCCGGTGTGCGCAAACTGGTGCTCACGCATTTTTATCCTGATTGTGAGGGTGTGGACCTGGCGCAGGAATGCCGCCAAACCTACAGCGGCCCGTTGATCCTGGCCGAAGATCTGATGCAGATAGAAGTTATTCGTTAATAACGATAATGCGCTACTACCCTATACACTTAGACATTCAGAACACAAATTGTCTGGTTGTCGGCGGCGGCGGCGTGGGAACGCGCAAAGTTTTCACGCTGCTGAATTGCGGCGCCAAAGTCACCGTTGTCAGTCCCGACATCTCGGAACAACTGCGTGAGCTTGCGGTATCCCCCTCCCTGACGCTGAAGCAACGTCCCTATCAATCCGGCGATCTGGAGGGAATGTTTCTGGTCATCGGAGCCACCGATGATGAGACGTTAAACCGACAAATCAGCACGGACGCCAAACAGCGCGGATTGTTGTGCAACATTGCCGATCGTCCCGCAATCTGCAACTTTATTCTGCCTTCGATCGTTCAAAGAGATGATTTGATATTCACAATTTCCACATCCGGCAGGAGCCCGGCCCTGGCAAAAAAGTTGCGCCAATCGCTTGAAGCCCTATTCGGTGAAGAATATGGCGTTTTTCTGAAACTCATGGGAGGCATACGCAAAAAACTGTTAAGCCGGTCCCATGAACCCGAAGCCCATAAACCCATTTTTGAGCAGCTGATCAACAGCGATCTGATTGCATTGATTCGGGAAAAGAAAACAAAGGACATTGATGCATTGCTTTTTAACGTATTAGGGGATGGGTATCGTTTTGAGCAATTAATGAAATAGTGAGGGTTTCATAGGTTCAGGGTTTACCGTTCGAGGCTATATGTTTAAAAATTGACTGGTTATGAATTAGCAATCCAGGAGCGGACAAGAGGTCTTTGGTATTGGATATCTGACGCTAAAACTTTGGTTCGGAAAATTCAATAAAATGCGCAGCATAATAAATTTATATGCCGAACCTTCAATCTAACAACTTTATTCAATCAATTCTACAGAACCGATTCAAACTCCGAAGGTGCCATTTACAGGGCGGATAAATATGGAAATTTTGCTAATATCGACCATTCTGTTTTACATGCTCAGCAGTGCTGCATATGGCGCGTATTTGTTTCTGCAAAAAAACTATTGGCAGCTCTGCGGCTATTTTATTCTGATGGCCGGATTTATATTTCAAACGGCATGCTTATTTATGGAATCGCCACACCGGTCACATTCCGGTCGGCAATTTGCACGAAACCCTCTTCTTGGCAGGCTGGGCGGTTGCCGGTGTTTTTGTGATCGATTCAAGTAAATTCAACCTGAAAATATTAGGGATATTTGCTGCCCCGCTGGCAACGCTGATCATGTTGTTGTTGCGCTGCTGCCCAACGAGCCGGTGCAGACAACGAAGATATTCGAAAGTTTCTGGTTGGTTTCCCACGTGATCGCAATCTTTATCGGCGAGGCCGGTTTTGCCCTGGCAGCGTGGTCTGGGATTTTTTATCTAATCCAGGAAAGCGCAATTAAAACCAAAAAGACACCGGTTCTTTTTTAAACGCTGCCGTCGCTGGAGCTGCTGGATGCCACCGGATATGCTTGCATCATGGTTGGATTTACGCTGCTTACCCTGGGGCTCATCACCGGTTTTGTATACGCCAAATCGGTCTGGGGGCGATTCTGGAGCTGGGACCCTAAAGAAGTCTGGTCCGGAGTTACCTGGCTTTTTTATGCGGTTTTCTGCATGAAAGGCTCACCGTCGGATGGCGCGGTCGCCGCTCGGCCATTATGGCAATTGTCGGATTGGGGGTGTTGATCTTTCACTTTCTGGGCGTCAACTTGTTGCTGGAAGGGCATCATGCCGAGTTCACCAAGCTCTGAAATTCGATTGAAGAGTTGATCAACTGAAAATAACTGCAATTTTAATTTACTTCAATTTCTATCATCATGATTAAGCGTGCATGCTATGCACGATATCATCCTAATGGGAATAAATCATAAGACCGCTCCGGTGGAGCTGAGAGAGTGTATCGCTTTTGCAGCCGAAGAGTCCCAGGAGGCCCTTCAAACCCTTCGCCACCAACCCCATATAAATGAAGTGCTTCTGGTTTCTACCTGCAACCGGGTTGAACTCTTATTTACGACAGATAATAAATCCCAGTCAATTTCAGACGACCAAAGACATTTATTGCCGAATTTAACAAAATCCCGATCGAGCAGTTTAACGATGCCCTCTATATCCATGAAGGCGATGACGCGGTGCGTCATGTATTCAGAGTCGCTTCCAGTCTGGATTCCATGGTGGTCGGCGAGCCCCAGATTCTCGGCCAGATGAAGGAGGCCTATCGCATCGCCACCCAGATTCAAAACATCCGGGGTTATCCTAAATCGTCTGCTGCACCGAACATTTTTTGTGGCCAAAAGAATTCGCACGGAAACCGGTATCGGCGACCGGGCGGTATCCATCAGCTATGCTGCGGTGGAGCTGGGACGCAAAATATTCGGCAACCTGGCCGGCAAAAGCCGTACTGCTGGTGGGTGCCGGAGAAATGGCGGAGTTGGCCGTCGAACACCTGATCCGCAATAAAGCGGATGATATTTGGGTTGCCAACCGCACTTTTGAAAATGGCGTCGAACTGGCCAAAAAATTTAACGGAAACGCCATCCGTTTCGAAGAAATATACAAACTGCTTGGAATCCATAGACATTATAATCAGTTCAACAGGCTCGCCGGATTTTGTGATAACCCGCGACCAGGTAAAAGGCGTTATCCGCAAACGGCGCAATCGGCCGATTTTTTTTATCGATATCGCTGTTCCCCGGGATATTGATCCCCGGATCAACCGGCTGACAAACTCGTACGTTTATGATATTGACGACTTGCAGGGAGTCGTTGACGATAACATCGAAGATCGCCAGCAGGAAGCCGTCAAAGGTGAACGAATCATTGATGAAGCGGTCATCAGCTTCCGGCAGTGGTATGAAAGTTTGGAGGTGGTGCCGACAATTATCGCGCTGAGAAAAAAAATGGAATCCATTGCCGCCGCTGAAATTAAGAAAACACTGCAATCCAATAAGATTCCCGAATCCAGTGTTTCCGCAATTCACAAAATGACCGGCGCCCTGATCAATAAAATACTGCATGATCCGACGGTTTTTCTAAAAAAAGACGGGATGGTCAAAGAAAAGTCGGTCTATATTGATACCATAAGAAAAATTTTTAAACTGGATGAATAAATTGAAGGAAATAAAATGAAAAAAATCGCTTTTCTCTTCCCCGGTCAAGGCTCCCAGAGTGTGGGGATGGGTGAAGAATTTTACCGTGAATATGACATTGTCCGCGAAATTTTCGATATGGCCGAGGAAATTACCCGGCTCAACATTTCCAAACTGTGCTTCAAGGGTCCCATGGAAGATTTGACCATGACGGTGAACCTTCAGCCGGCTGTCACGGCAGTGAACCTTGCCTGTTTGGCCGTGCTTGAAAAAGAAAACATTGCCTATCAATTCTGCGCCGGGCACAGCCTGGGTGAATTCAGCGCCCTTTGTGCGGCAGGAGTTAACGAAAAAGAAGACACCTTCCGCCTGGTGTTTAAAAGAGGTGAATTAATGCACCGCGAGGCCGGCCAGCATCAGGGTGCAATGAATGCGATTGTGGGGCTGCCGATCGACGAAGTCGCAGAACTTGTCTCCAAGGTTCAAATGGATGGAATTGTATCGGTTGCCAACCACAATACCCAATTGCAGATTGTGATAACCGGCGCCCCGCCGTCGGTTGACCGGGTTTCATCTCTGGCCGTTGCCAAAGGGGCCAAGTCTGTTCCGCTGAAAGTAAGCGGTGCCTGGCACAGCGAACTGATAAAAGGTGCTGTGGCCGAATTCAAAGAATATCTTGACACGATCGCATTTGAGCCCCTCAAAAAAAAGTATTCTTCAATGTCACGGCGGATGTGGAGGAAAATCCGGCGGAAATTCGGGAAATAATGGCCCGTCAATTATGCAGTCCCGTGCACTGGTATGACACAATGAACAAAATGATGGCTGAAAACGTAGACGTATTCGTTGAGGTCGGCCCCGGCCGGGTGCTCGCCGGACTGTTAAAAAAGATCCTGCCAAAGGATTATCCGGCCAAAGTGTATAACTTCGCCAACTTGAAACAGCTTGAAGCATTGATCAATGAAATTTGATGAAAAAATTTTTATTTTACTCTTTACAAGAATCTAAGGCTATGCTAATCAATAGAGCTTTTAAAAAGTAAGCTATACAAAACGGCATAAATTATGATGCTGTGAATCATTAAAATTTCATGAGGTCCAGGTCATGAAAAAGAAAGATAAGGAATTCTTCAGGAAATATCTCTCCGAACGTTTGGAGGAGCTTTTAAATCAGGCAGACAACACGGTCTCCGGCATGACCGAGACCAAGGAAAACTTTCCCGATCCAACGGATCGTGCGGCGCTGGAGGCGGACCGCAATTTTATGCTGCGAATCCGTGACCGGGAAGCCAAACTGATAAAAAAAATTAAAGAGGCCTTGGAACGGATTGAAAATGATACGTATGGAATCTGCGAATCCTGCGGCGAAGATATTACTCTCAAAAGACTCAAAGCCGACCGGTGACCACGCAGTGCATCGAATGTAAATCCAAAGAGGAGGCTTTAGAGAAAGCCCTTGGATTATAATAAGTATGTAGGCATCGACCTTCATATTCACACTACAGCTTCCGACGGCACCCTGACCCCGGCGGAAGTTGTCTCCCAAGCCGACCGACTTAAGTTAAAAGCGATTGCTATCACGGATCATGATACCGTCGCCGGTTCAATAGAAGCTTTACGCTGCGGCATTCCTCATTCTCTTGGCTTTCTAACCGGTGTCGAAATCAGTGCGGCGCCTCCTCCGTTTTATCCAGGTTCCGGAAGTTTCCATTTGCTGGGCTATTCAATCCGTCTCGATGATTCGCAGCTCAATCAATCCTTGGCAGAGCTGCGGCTGGCCAGAAAAAATCGCAATCCGGCGATTATACGCCGGCTAAATGAGTTGGGAATCCCACTGACCCTGGATGACGTCCGTAAAGAAGCTGGCGCGGGTCAACTGGGAAGACCTCACATCGCCCAGGCCATGATTAAAAAAGGCGTGGTCGCCGCCATAGATGAAGCGTTTGATAAATTTTTAGGAACAGGCCGACCGGCTTATGTAACTAAATACCGCCTGGAATGCAGCCAGGTGATAGAAAATATTCTGGGGGCCGGAGGCATTCCGGTTCTGGCACATCCGGGTTTGTTGGACTGCAGGTATGAAGACCAGTTTGATCCCTTGATCGCAGGCCTAAAGGAGATGGGAATCCAGGGAGTGGAAGTTTATTATTCAGAGCATACTGCCCGGCAAACCCGCCTTTTTGCTGAACTGGCGCAACGCCATAACTTATTAATGACGGGCGGCACCGACTTCCACGGCGCCATTCAACCGGAAATAAAAATGGGATCGGGCTCAGGAAATCTGATCGTCCCTTACGAATTGTATGAAAAGTTAATTCAACATGGAAGCAAGAGATCCGGTAGGTATTGAACAGAGATTACACTATGAGTTCAATGACAAAGATCTACTGCAGGAAGCCCTGCGACACAGTTCCTATGTCAATGAACTTGCGGATCCGCAGCTGCGTGATAACGAACGCCTCGAATTTCTGGGAGATGCGGTCTTAAATCTTATCATCGGCCACATTCTCATGCAGCGCTACCCGGAGTTAAAGGAAGGCGACCTTTCCAGAAACCGCGCCAATCTGGTTAACGAAACCCGGCTTGCCAAAATAGCCCGCTCGTTTGAACTGGGATCATTTATTCAGCTCGGCAAAGGAGAAATGCAAACCCTTGGCCGTGAAAAAAATTCAATCCTGGCCGATACCTTTGAGGCTTTGATGGCGGCCATCTTTCTGGATGGCGGATTCGATACGGCCTACCAAATCATCAAGACGAATTTCCAGCCTTTGATAGCGCATTTGGATACCACCGCCAATAATTTTGATTATAAGAGCCAGCTGCAGGAAAAAGTGCAGGTCGAGCATGGCGTGATGCCCGAATACAACATCATCCGCGAAGACGGTCCGGATCATGATAAAACTTTCTGGATTTCGCTGAAGGTACTCGATATCGATACCCAGGGCAGCGGAAAAAGTAAAAAAGCAGCCGAGCAGGACGCCGCCCGCCGGGCGCTTGAAATTCTGAATTAAGAGTCTTGATACTGGCTACTGGATGCTGGATACTCGTTATTGGAAACTTCGGCTCTCGATTTCCATATGAATGCCTCCAAGAAAAATAGCATAAAAATCGGTTTCCAAAAATTGGAACCCGGAAACCAGCCCCCGGCAGCCGGAAATCAGAAGCAAGCAGCCTGCAGCCAGAATCCAGAATCCAATATCAAGCATCCAGTATCCAGCAGCCAGCAGCCAGCAGCCGGAAACCGCCCCTTCATCATCCCCATCTTCCTACCCCACGCCGGCTGCCCTCATCGATGTGTTTTTTGCAATCAGGTATCGATTACAGGTGCGGCACAAGGAGCTGCCGAAGCAAATCAAATCCGTTCCCGAATTCAAGAATTTTTGAATTATAAAACCCAGCTGCGGAAACCCGTACAGATTTCATTTTTCGGCGGCAATTTTCTAGGACTGAAAATTGATGAGATTCAATGTCTTCTGGCGCTGGCCGCCGAGTTTGTCCAGCAGGGAGTCGTGGACAGCATCCGGTTTTCTACGCGCCCGGACACCGTTGACCGAGAGCACCTGGATGTAATTGCCGATTATCCGGTCGCTACGGTAGAACTCGGTGTTCAATCGATGATTGACCCCGTACTGGCCCTGGCCCAGCGAGGACACACGGCCACGGATACGGTCCGGGCAGTTGAAAGGCTTAAAGCACGACACTACAGCATCGGTTTGCAAATGATGGTTGGACTGCCGGGAGACGATGAATCCTTGTCGCTGAAAACCGCCCGCAAAATCGCCGGCCTGCAACCGGATTTTGTCCGCATATACCCTACGATAGTTGTGAAAAACAGCCTGCTTGCCGGGTGGTATTCCAATGGAACTTATACTCCGCTTTCCCTGGATGCTGCCGTGACGCAGGTGAAAAGCCTTTATCTGTATTTTAAGAAAAACAATATTCAGATCATCCGGATGGGACTGCAGGCTTCTGCGGATCTGGCGGATGGATCAACGGTGTTGGCGGGTCCTTATCATCCGTCCTTCGGCCATATGGTGTATTCGGAAATCTTTCTGGACGCAGCGTGTATAGCGGTAAAAACTGCCAATCCCGCCGGACCCAAGATCAGCATTTTTGTCAATCCGCGTCGTATTTCCACCATGAGGGGCCTTAATAATTCAAACGTTGAGCGCTTGAGAAGGCGGTTCGGGTTCGATCAAGTCGATATTATTCCAGATAGCTGCATTGATGCGGACAGCATAAAACTTGACAACGGAAGCCCGCTCTCATGCTTCCCATTTGAAGCTGTGTAAAGAATCCTGGCCCGAATGGCCGGCATTGACTTCACCCCAGCTTCCGGCTCGTAGAGCCTACAGCTCGGAGAGAGAGGTGGTTTTGGCCGTCGGATACCCCATGGAATGATGGAATGATGGAATATTTTAGAGATCCTTTTTAAACAGATCTTCCGTTTCGCGGGCCTCATTCGGACGTTTAGTGTACTCGGTCGGGACGGTTCCCTCTTTAAAACATTCAAAGACCACATTTTTCGATTCCGGCACCGGCAGCAAACCCGTATCGGCATCAATTTTTGCAAACACAATGCCATCCGGCGCCTGAAAAACCTGGACCGGTTTACCTTCCAGTGCGCGCTGCATGAATCCGAGCCAGATAGGACTCGCCGCCCGAGAGCCGGTTTCACCTTTGCCCATCTGGGCTTCTTCATCTAAACCAACCCAAACGCCGGTAATAAATTCGGGGGTGTATCCGACAAACCAGGCGTCGAACAAATTGTTGGTCGTTCCGGTTTTACCGGCAACCGGCCGTTTTAACTCTTTAACCCGCCAGCCGGTACCGAATTTGACGACCCCCTCCAGCAGGCTGGTCATAATGTAAGCCGTACTCTTTTCGATTACCTTTTTTCTTTCCGGAGCCAATTCTTCCAACACTTTTCCATTGCGGTCCACCACTTTCAAAATAAATACCGGTTCGACCAGGTAACCCTGGTTGGCAAAAACCGAATACGCTCTGAGAAGTTCGAGCAGAGAAACACCGGAGGATCCCAGCGCGATGGAAAGATCCCGGCTCAGATTGGACTCAATGCCAAGTTTGGCGGCATAATTTATCGCATAATCGACCCCGATGTCCTGCAATATCTTTATGGTCACCAGATTGCGTGATTGGGCCAGCGCATTTCTCAGAAGAGTGGGACCATAATAAGTTTCCTTGTAATTGCGCGGTTTCCAGGTAAAGTCACGTTCCTCGTCCTTGAAAACGATTGCGGAATCCATGATAATGGTGGCAGGCGTATAGTTTTTTTTCGGATCTTCAAATTGCTTGTCCAGGGCCGCCGCATAAATAATAGGCTTGAAGGCGGAACCCGGCTGCCTTCTGGACTGGATGGCCCGGTTGAACTGCGTCGCCTGGAAATCACGACCGCCGATCATGGCCTTTACCAGCCCGGTTCCCGCTTCGATGCACATCAGAGCCGACTGCGCGATGGGCATTTGTTCCAGCGCCGCCGACCACCTGTCTTTACCCTCTTCTTTGGCTTTTAACCGAACCAAAATCACATCCCCCACCGCAAGTGCCTGTGAGGGGTGCTTAAGTTTTGCTTCGTAATACGCAATCTCCGGATCCGGTTTGCGCGCCCAGCTCATGTCTTCGAGGGTAATCGTACCCTGTGCTTTACCCATGCGGACCGCTACCGTTTTATTACGGTCATCGACGGCAATCACAACAGCCTTCACGACGGCCTGCTCTTCAAAAGGGTCTTTATCCAGTTCGGTCTGCAGCTTTTGAGAGAAGGATTCGATTTCTTCGGGCTTTATGTGTTCCAGCGGACCGCGGTATCCTTCACGTTTATCCAGGTCGAACAGGCCTTTCCGTATTTCCTCCCTGGCGATCTTCTGCATGTCGATGTTAACGGCGGTATAGACCTGCAATCCCTGAGTATACAGTGCTTCCTTGCCATATTTATTTTCAAGATAACGACGCACATGCTCGGTATAAAAGGGCACTTCTTCGACATACAGGTTGCGCCGGGGTTTGATGTCCAGCTGGGTATTGATGGCTTCGGTGGCCTGGATGTTGGTGATGTAACCTTCTTCCACCATCCGGTTTAAAACATAAATCTGACGCTGCTGGGCTCTTTCCCGGTGCTTGAAGGGAGAATATTTACTGGGTGCCTGCGGCAATCCCGCCAGCATGGCGCATTCTGCCAGATTCAGGTCTTTGGCGGATTTGCCGAAATAATTTTCAGACGCCGCCTCTACGCCATAGGCTGCGTGTCCCAGATAAATCTGGTTAAGATACAGATACAGAATATCTTCTTTGGGAAAAGCCTTGTCGATTCGATAAGCCAGGATGGCTTCCTTGAATTTTCGTTTATAGCTTCGCTCCGGGGTTAAAAGAAATGATTTGGTAACCTGCTGGGTGATGGTACTGCCGCCCTGGACGATGGTGCCGGCTTCGAGATTTTTAAAAAAAGCTCTGGCAATGCTTATAAAATCGATGCCGCTATGCTTATAAAATCGCGAATCTTCCGCCGCCACAAAGGCATCAATCAGCATGCGCGGCATTTCTGCTAACGGAATGACGATGCGACGCTCATCAAAAAACTCGGCGATTTTACGATTGTCGTCCGCATATACGGTCGTAATAATCGAAGGCTGATAATCAGCCAACGATGTGATTTTGGGCAGATCCTTGCTGATGGAAAAATAGACGACCAGACCGGCCGCTGCGGCGCAGCCGATTAGAAAAACACCCAGCAAAAAGGACCATAAGATAAATGTTCGGAAAAATCCCCTTTTTGCTTGCTGGGTACGCTTCTTGCGAATATCTGAATTGCTTTTTTGCTTTGACATGTTTAATAAAAAGGATTTGACATTAATTTCTGTAACGGTTACTCAAGAGGGTTTAAAAAATCTCTTGGCAGGGTTCGACATTATCAGGGCAAACCGATTGAATAATTTATAATAGCGCCTTATGCCGCCAAATTCAACATCATAATTAATCCGCCCTGAATAATAGCGACATGAGGTGGAGCTGAAATATTTTTGTACTTTTAAATCTTATGAGCCTATTTTGACGCTGGCCCGGGCGGATTAATTAATAATTTCTGAAAATTAGTCGCTCAAAGGCCCATGAATACCGAGTCTATTTGCTAACAAATGGAAAATGCGGAGTAATTAAATGATCCAGCTGGACTTTAAAAAAACCGGGGGACTGATACCCGCAATCGTTCAGGATGAAGCAACCGGAGAAATATTAATGCTGGCTTATATGAATCAGCAGGCCTTTGCGGTTACGCTGTCGACCGGAAAAGCCACCTATTACAGCCGCAGCCGACAAACGTTGTGGGTTAAGGGGGAAACCTCCGGCAATGTTCAGCTGGTAAAAGAAATTCGAATTGACTGTGACAATGATACCATACTTTTAAAAGTTGAGCAGCTCGGCCGGGCAGCATGCCACACCGGACATCGCAGCTGCTTTTACAAAAAGGTTGAAAATGGTTCTATCCGGATTATGGGGGAGCCGTTGTTCGATCCCAAGGAGGTATACGATAAGTGAATAAACTTCTGAAATTGGGAATACCCAAAGGAAGCCTTCAAAACGCAACCATCGCATTGTTTAAGCGCTCCGGTTGGAATATTAATGTGAACGGAAGAAGCTATTTTCCCGAAATTGATGATGATTCGATCGACTGTGCCATATGCCGGGCCCAGGAAATGTCCCGCTATGTAGAAAGCGGTACCCTGGATGCGGGACTTACCGGCAAGGATTGGATTGCCGAAAATGAATCGGATGTGCACGTCGTCACGGACCTGGTGTATTCAAAGGTCAGTTCCCGTCCCGCCCGCTGGGTGGTAGCTGTTCCCTTCGACTCACCGTTCAGGAAAATTGAAGATTTGGCCGGCAAAAAGATTTCGACCGAACTCACGGGATTCACCAGACGCTATTTCGCCGAACGCGATATTAATGTAATCGTCGAATTTTCCTGGGGGGCCACAGAAGGCAAAGTCGTATCCGGACTGGCCGACGCCATTGTAGAGGTTACCGAAACCGAGAGCACGATAAAAGCCCATGGCCTGCGTATTATTCATGAGGTGATGCAAACCAACACCCAGCTGATCGTAAACCACCAATCCTGGAACGATCCGCAGAAAAAGAAAAAAATCAAGCAGATTGCGCTGCTGCTCCAGGGCGCCCTATTGGGTGAAAAAATGGTGGGCCTTAAAATGAATGTGCCGGAGAATCTGATGGAAGCGGTCATGGCTTTGCTTCCGAGCCTGAATGCACCAACGGTTGCATCGCTGTACCAGTCTAGCTGGTTCTCCGTGGAAGTCGTCGTCAGCGAGGAAATAGTTCGGGAGCTTATCCCTCAATTGCTCGAACACGGGGCGGAAGGGATAATAGAGTATCCGCTGAACAAGGTGATTTAAAATAAGTGGCTTTAGCAATGATGGTGCAATGGTGTCGTTTGCAATTGTTAATTAAATTCGAAGCCCGAATCTCGAAACAAATTTAAAATTCTTAATCTCAATGTCCGAATAGATGTTGAATTAACCAGTACTTAATACCCGGTATCCACAAACATGAACATCAAGTCCGCCGAATTTGTCACCAGCGCCACCAAGCCGTCTCAATACCCAGCGGAAGGTCTAACGGAAGTCGCTTTTGCAGGCCGTTCCAATGTCGGCAAATCCAGCCTGATCAACATCCTGGTCAACCGAAAGCATCTGGTCAAAACCAGCTCAACCCCCGGACGGACACAAACAATCAATTTTTTTGACATTAATAAAAATTTAACCTTTGTCGATTTGCCCGGCTACGGATACGCCCGCGTTCCGGAAGCCATCAAAAAAGAATGGGGGCCTATGGTCGAGACCTATCTGTCCGGCCGCCGAACGTTAAAAGCAGTGGTCGTGATCATGGATATCCGGCGCACACCCCGCCAAGAAGAGCAGAATCTAATCGAGTGGCTCGAACATCATTCAATTGCCAAAATATTGGTCCTCACCAAGGCGGATAAACTCTCAAAAGTCAAACAGGGCCGACAGCGGACGGTCCATGCCGAAATACTCGGGGTGGGCAAAGACACTCTCATTCTTTTTTCGGCTAAATCCCGATTGGGAAAAGAAGATCTGTGGCAGGCTATTGAAAATCGTCTGGGAAAACAATAAATTAATAAAGAGTTCAAGTAAAGGCCCGCCGTTTTAAAAATTTATAGGCTCAGCAAGATGCAAAATATTCACGACCAGTTCGAAAATTTTAAATCCGGCTTTGTCGCAATTGCGGGCACTCCCAATGCGGGCAAATCTACGCTGCTGAATCGGATGCTTGGTGAAAAAATCTCTATTACATCAAAAAAGCCCCAAACCACCCGCAACCGGATTTTAGGTGTTCTGCACCGTACCGGTTTACAAATAGTTTTTTACGATACCCCTGGATTATTTAAGGCGAAGGATAAACTGAACATCAGGATTGTGGATGCTGCACTCTCGGCGGTGGGGGATGCCGATTTAATTCTGGTTGTGGTCGATACCGCTCATCCGGACCTCAATTCCGAACGCTTCCTGGTAAAACAATTGCAAAGTTTGACTCGACCGGTGGTTTTAGCCCTGAACAAAATCGATCTGGTTGAAAAATCCAACTTGCTCGCAATCATTGATAAATGGGCCAAGACCTATCGATTTAAAGAGGTGGTCCCAATTTCCGCTGTGAACGGTATTCAGATTGACGAACTGATTGGAACCATGACCAAACTATTGCCCTGCGGTCCGCCCTATTTCCCGGAAGACACGCTGACCGATGCAACCCAGCGTTTTATCGCTGCCGAGTTGATCCGCGAGCAGGTATTCCGGCTGGTCGGTGAAGAAATTCCATATGCCACGGCTGTTACTGTAGACAGTTTTAATGAGGCAAATGAGAGACACCTGGCAACCATCGAAGCGACCATCCATCTGGAACGCGACTCGCAGAAAGGCATCGTCATCGGCAAGAACGGCAGCAAACTAAAGCAGATCGGCATCCAATCCCGTGAGCAGATCGAGCACATGCTGGGGTGTAAAGTGTATTTGAAACTTTTCGTGAGGGTCCAGAAAAACTGGCGTAAAGACACCAGAGCCATCCGGCGTTTCGGTTATTAAGCTTCCATTTCGATTTGGATCGTATCGCAGCCAGCGGGACAGGGCATGATGCTTTAATGACGGTCCTCAGGCGATGATATTGTCGGGTGAGTACCCCCGCTCATGCGCTATCAACCATTCTTTACGCCATAGGCCGCCGCCGTATCCGGTCAGGCTCCCGTCGCTTCCAATTACCCGATGACACGGAATGATAATGGCGATCGGATTTTTGCCGTTGGCACTTCCGACCGCCCGGCAGGCCTTTGGTTTGCCGATAATATCGGCAATATAGGCGTAGGATACCACTGCACCGAAAGGTATTTTTTCAAGCTGACGCCAGACCAATCTTTGAAATTCCGTACCCCGGGGGGCAAGATTTAAAAAAAACTCTTTCCGTTGGCCTTCAAAATATTCAGCGATTTGCTTGGCACACTCTTTGACACAAAACGGGAGGTCGTCATCACCAGGCTGCATTTCTTCCACGAAATCCAGCGCTAAAATGCTGTCTTGGGTCCCGATGATTTTAATAAATCCCAGCGGTGATTTGTAATAGGCTTGATACGTTTTCATGATCGACATTTTTACTAGAAAAGTTTAAGGAAACAGTCAGCAAATATCAAAAGCACCATTAAAAGAGCACATACTGATATGCATAGTCAAGGCAAACCATCGAAAATTTTCTTGGCCGGGCTGACGTCTTAGTCGATTCCGCACCAGTAGAATGTTTGGAATTTTGAATTTAGGTCATTGGAATTTGTTTTAGCCCGCCCTGGCGCGACTTAGTTGGTTGAATGCATCATTCGTTTCCAGTATACAGGTTGAGGGAAAACGCACTTTAAGTCTTAATTTGGTCTGGGCCAGGGATTTGGTTTTTGGTGCTTGAAATTTTCCGGAGGAGAGAGTCCTTTCTCATGTTTTTAGCCACAGGTTCAAATTTTAATAGTTGATATAACGTCCGAACACAATCGGTAATAAAAATCCGGCCTGAATTCCTTTTGTTCCATGGCACGATGGATGTTGCGATGGGATGATTGAAAAAATGCCGCCAGTAGTGTGTGAATTCCTTGAAATCTTCGTAGACCTGGTTCTTTTGGGGATTGACGATGCTTTCTTTAAACCGCTGGGCATAGTAGTAATAGAGCAAAAAAAGAACGGTGTCTTCGTAGAGTTGGAGCTCTTTGCGGCTGACGGTCCCCCCTTTTTTCAATTGCCTTTGAATGCCGGCAATGATGACATAAGCGCGCTCCGCAATCTTGCGGGTATTGGCCTGCTGGGGTTGTTGCTGGCCAAAATCGTTTATGAAACGGCCACCGGTTCAACCATTTTTGTCGACAACACCCAGACCAGCATGACTGCGGTGCCCCTGTCGCACCTGGCCGGCGGACTGGTCGGAATAGCAGCAGGAGCGTCGATTTTGGGTACGAAAAAGAAAACTTTCGGCCTGGCGAATATAGGAAACCATTGAATAACTCGATTTTAATCCTTCAATTCATATTCCGCCCGGTTTTTCAATTCTCACATTCGGGCGTTGAGATTTTTCTTCCTTGGGGCTTGCATATATTCAAATCAGCATGTTAAGGGTTTATTAAATTGTAAACCGTAACTTCCATAACTGCAAAGGGAGGGATGTTAATCCATGAACGCGTCGAAATCCGTCATCATTGGATTGGCCCTCATCCTGGTGGTAGCAATCGGCTATACGCTTTACCTTTATCAAGGTCCAATTAAACGAATTTCAACTGAAAATAAAAATCTGGCCGCAGAAATCGATCAGCTGCAGGCAAGCTCGGTAAATATGAATGCCGATTATAAAGCCCGGCTCGACGAAAAAATCCAGCAGGTGGAAGAACTTGAAAGTAAAGTGAAAGCGTTGGAGGAGACGGTTGCCCGAGTCAATAAAGAAAAGCAATTAGCCGAATCTGCGCTCGAAAATCTGGTTTCACAGGCCAAAAAAGAAAGGGAAAGTGTCGAAGCCGAGCTTCAATCACAAGTCGCTGGTTTGGAAACCCAGCTGACCGAAAGGCAACGCGAGCTGCAAACATCCCGCAGCGAAACCCAGCAGCTCCAAACGGCTTCCGAAGAAATGAAAGCGACCTATAAAACCGAGCTTGCCGATAAAATTCAGCTCGTGGAAAGCCTTCAAAGTAAAAGCAGCGAACTGGAAGAGACGCTTTCACGAATCAAAAAAGATGCTGAGACGCTTGAAACCGATCTGCGGGCAACGATAGAGAGCCTGAAGAATCAGCTGGCGCAATGGGACCGCGAGTTGCAAGCGTCACGCGAAGAAGTGCAAAAGCTGCGCAGCACCGTGGCCCTCCTGGCAAGCAGCCGGGAGACGCTCAGCCAAAAGTCGGCAGATCTTGACCGGCAGCTGCTGGCGTCCAAAAATCAAATTGAAGGAATGCAAAAAGAAATAGCGGACCAGAAGACACAACTCGCAGAGGCCGCGCAAGCGCGTCAGACGCTGATGAAGGAAGTCGATTCGCTGCAAAAGGAAAAGGACGAACTCCAGCGGCTGCGAAGCGCGCTGAAAAATCAGCTCGGAATGACCCAAAGTCAGATCGCGGAGCTGTCCATGGAGACGGAGGCCAAGGAAAAACAGTTAAAGTCAAAAGAAGACCAGTTAAAGTCAATGCAGGAGGCCTTGCAGGAACTCTCAAAACAGTTTGAAAAACAAATTACACAAAAAGAAATAGAAATCAGCGCCCTGGAAGACAAACTAAACATACGTTTGCTGGATAAAATTCTGTTTGCCTCCGGCAGCGCAGAAATTACTTCGGCCGGTCACCGGGTATTGGAAGGCCTCGCGGCTGAATTGAAAAAAATGAAGGGATTTGAGATAGCGGTGGCGGGCCATACCGACAACAAACTCTTGGGACCCACACTCAAAAAGGTATATTATGACAATCTGGGGCTGTCGGTCGCACGTGCCGCCGCGGTCTCGCGCACACTGAGAGAGATGGGTGTCAGTCCCGACAACCTGTCTGCCGTCGGATACTCCATGTATCGCCCCGTGGCGAGCAATGACACCGTGGAGGGACGCCAGCAAAACCGCCGGGTGGAAATAATGCTGGAGCCGCTGCGTTAAAAGTTGTCTTTGTGCTTCTTGCGCAAAAGAATTGAAAATGACATTCAAACTATATCTCGCGCCGTTGCGGGGCTTTACGGACTATATCTTCCGCAATACGTTTAACCGGCATTTTAATGGCTTCGACGCCGCCGTCACACCCTTTATCTCGACCACGGAGACCAGCCGCGCTAAACTCTCTTATCTCACGGATATCCTGCCTGAAAACAACCCGGCCCTGCCCATTGTACCCCAGATCATCGGCAACAACCCCGCCTATTTTGTTCCCCTTGCCGAACAGTTGTATGAGATGGGTTATTCAACTGTAAACTGGAACCTGGGATGCCCTTATCCCATGGTGGCCAAAAAACAGCGCGGCAGCGGACTTTTGCCGTTTCCCGAAAAAATCGATGCGTTTCTGGAAAAAACACTGTCTTGCATTCCCAACCGCATGTCCATAAAAACCCGCCTGGGCCGCAATAAGTCGAATGAAATTTTTCAACTGATGCCGATTTTCAACCGCTATCCCCTGGAAGAGATTGTCATTCATCCCAGAACCGGCAGACAAATGTACGAAGGCGAGCCGGATCTGGAGGCTTTCGAAAAATGTATCGAATCGACGCATCACCGAATTGTCTACAACGGCGACATTACGGACCTGGCAACGTTCCAGCGCTTCTCAACCCGCCTCAGGGCTACGGACCGCTGGATGATCGGCCGGGCAGCCGTGGCCAATCCATTTCTACCGGCCATTGTCAAGAATGGTAAAGACGACTTCATCAACAAGGTTGAAACCTTCAGGCAGTTTTACGAAGAGTTGTTCGAACGCTATCAGATGGAATTTTCGGGTCCCGGTCATTTGCTGGCCAGAATGAAGGGATTTTGGACCTATTTTTCGCAGTCGTTTGAAGACGGCCGTAATATCCGCAAAAAAATCCATCGCACCCGTAAACTCCAACGCTATTTGGATATTGTTGCGCGGTTTTTTGAAGAAGAGGCGCAATGGCAAGAATCTTCTTCCAACCATTAACGGAGAGGCGGCTGCACGGGGCGGGCGGGTTTTACATTCATACCTGAAATTGCGGACTAATTGATTATTTCAAAGGTGAAGTGATCGCCGTTTCCCATCTATTTTCTTTGCATTTTATGAAAAAAATTTTCGCCACCAAGACGCAAAGATGAAAATTAACTAAAGGTTTTACTTCGGGTCTTGGTGGCAATCTTTTCCGGCTTGTCCGGGTTAGGTTTTGAAACCAGTTCTAAACAAGCTATCGTTGAAGGCCCGTATTTGCAGCTTCCCAAATCCGTTGGTACTCCGAACGAACACTTTCGTTCAGTTTATCCTTTAATTCCAGCGGCAGGTTCATCGCAATCATTAAATCTTGAACATCGGCAAGATCGCGCATGCGATGAGTCGCACTCAATCCGGAGGCCAATTTTAGTTCAATCAGTTTATCAAGCTTAATTACCAGAACATCGTCTTCTTCGATTGTTTGGCCTTCAGGCTCAGGAAAGGAAACCGGTTTAGGCAATCCGTCACCGGGAAATTCTCCGGCGGTAATAATTTCGATTTTTACGTTGGTTTCGGTATCACGAAATGATTTTGCAGCACCGGGAAAATCCGCAACGTAATCTCGACCGACAAGCTTATCTCGGAACCGCGTCAGTCCTTCAGGAGTTAGCAGGATATCAACATCAAGGGTCATACGAACGTATCCATGCGCAGCCAGGGCCATGCCGCCGATAACGGCGTAAGGGATACCTTCGGTTTCCAGGCGTTGAGCCAGGCGTCTCATGGTTTCAAAAACAATACCTTTTTTCATAAAAAAGTCATCCGCTAACATAAGGACATCACGGAAAGACCTATTTCTCCGCTTTGGAAAGTTGCCCGTTGTTGGTTTGGGAGTCGACATGATCAGAACAATAACAGACCATTGGCTTTCCGGTCAAATTTAAAGTGAAACATCAAATTTAAAAGCGGAAAATATCCTTTTATTAACCACTATTCCATCTTTCCATTATTCCTTGATTGAGGCAATAATCGGGATCTCAAAAAATCTCATTTATTTTATTTAAGTTGTAGATATTCCGAGATGTTTAATCCTGAAATTAATGGCATAAGAAGATCCTCCATGTATCTCTTTTTTATAAGACGTCTTGCACCCGTTGAAAATTGTCAATACCATATTGAGGTGTTGTGAATTAATTAGTATGTTGACAAAAGTTACGTATGTGTATTATTATTGCGCATGTAACGTATAATTACAGCCAACAATTATGGGAGATAAGTCGAAATGTCAGTACGAGTTCAAGTCATTTTGAATGAAAAGGAAGCGACTCGATTTAAATCACAGGCGCTGAAAGAGTCGAAATCCCTCAGTGCATGGTTGCGTGATGCCGGCAATAAAATGATAGACCTAAACCAGCAGCAGCAACGGTTGACAGATCCGGATTCCCTGAAACGATTCTTTAAAAAATGCAACCAGCAAGACAGCGGCATAGAGCCGGATTGGGAGGATCATAAGAGGCTTATATTGGACAGCTATCAGGCAGGTAATAAACCATGATCTTTGTAGATAGCAATGTATTTATCTATGCCGTCGGGCGACCCCACCCATTAAAAACAGAGGCACAAAACTTTTTTATTGATTCCGGCAAAAAGGGGAAAAGGCTCGTCACATCGGCCGAAGTTTTACAGGAATTGCTGCATGTCTATTTACCCGTCGAGCGCATGGCAACCCTTGATGCCGCCATGGCGCTTGCGACACAAGGGGTTGATCAAATCATCCCGATCGATTCCGCCGCCGTTTTACACGCACGCAACCTCGTCGATAATTTTCCCGGATTAACCGCCAGGGATCTGTTGCATCTTTCAGTGTGTCAGCTTCATAATATCAAAAATTTGAAAACCTTCGACCGCAATTTGCTTGCCGCCTTTAAAAAGGGCTGAATCAGCGCTTCGCTTGTATCGAATTGAAGCAGCAAAATCCCGGCTTGACACGAACTTTTTCGGCTCTTTAAGAGTTTGCCGAGCTGTTTTGCCAGACATGCGCCGGCAACACGGTGGGTATATTATTAATATCAGCTCTAGCGGCGGATTGATTGGTCTGCCCTTCCAGAGCGCCTATTGCGCGAGTATATTCGCGCTGGAGGGTGCGATGGATGCCTTGCGCGGAGGTGCGACCCTTCGGCATCCACGTTGTGCTGGAAGATTTGGATCAAGAGCCACTTGAAATAATTGTTAATTCAGAAAAATAGTATGTTAACTGAGAGTTGATAAGCATTTTTAATTACAAGATAATATCTTGACGACACTGTGACGATGTCGTACTTTCAATCAAAAAGATCGACCCGACCTGATGAAAAAAATGCCATATTAGGTTTTTCTGCTTTGAGCTTTCAGTCTGCCCAAGATGCGGCGGATCTTCGATGTTTAGTTTTGAGCTTCGCCCGGAGGGCGCCTATGCAATGCCCCAAATGTCATTCCGACAACCCTGACGCTGCCAAATTTTGCATCGAATGCGCCAGGCCGCTTGAAACTAAATGTCCACAGTGCGGCGCGATGAACCCCGCCAAAGCGAAATTCTGCATGGAGTGCGCCCACAATTTAAAAGAGCCGGCGGAAAGTCCTCCCGCAATTCAGCCGGAATCATTAATCGAGGCTTCCGGCGCCGATACCGACCAACGCACGGATTCGCATCAATTTTTGGAAGGCGAACGCAAACATGTAACGGTTCTTTTTTCGGATCTGTCCGGCTACACCGCCATGTCGGAAATTCTGGACCCGGAAGAGGTCAAGGAAATTGTAAACCGCATTTTCGGCCAAATAAAATCCGTAATCGCCAAATACGAGGGATTCATTGAAAAGTTCGCCGGCGATGCCGTGATGGCAATTTTTGGTGTCCCCCGCGCCCATGAAGATGACCCTGTCAGGGCGATAAAAGCTGCCAGTGAAATCCACGATCTGGTAGACGAAATAAGCCCAGGCCTGGCCGCCAAAATCGGCCGGCCGCTGAACATGCACACCGGCATCAATACCGGCCTGGTAGTAACCGGTGAAATAGACCCGGACAAGGGCACCCACAGTGTCTCAGGCGATACCCTCAACGTGGCCTCACGATTGAGTGATCTGGCAGAAGCGGGTCAAATTCTGGTGGGCCAAGCGACCTATCGGGGCTGTGAGGGTTACTTCACGTTTGAAAGTCTAAATCCCACCATGGTCAAGGGCAAACAGGAGCCGGTTCCCATTTACAGATTGCTGAGCGCCAAAGAAGAGCCCATCACCACGCGGTGCGCATCGTGTTTAACAGCGGAGCTGGTCGGCCGCAATGCCGAACTGGCTCAGCTGCAGGAAGCGTTTGGCCGGCTTCAGCAAGGCAAGGCAACAATTCTGTCCATTGCCGGCGATGCCGGCACGGGCAAAAGCCGCCTGGTCGAGGAGTTCAGATCTTCGCTGGATCTCACTAAAATTCAATGGCTTCAGGGTCATGCCTATGGCTATTCCCAGACTATGCCTTATTTCCCTTTAATTGATCTGCTGAACCGGACACTACAAATTGAAGAAGGAGATCCGCCCGAAAGGGTCAGACACAAAATCGAATCCGGCATCGAGTTGCTGGCCGAAGATCGAAAAGACATTGCACCGTATATCGGACGGCTGTATGCGCTCGATTACCCGGAACTGGCGCAGATCACTCCTGAAAACTGGAAATCCCACCTTCAAAAGGCTGTCCGCACGGTGTTGTCGAATCTGACCCGCACCAAAGCGACAATTGTCTGCCTGGAGGATCTGCAGTGGTCGGATCCCTCTACGCTGGAGCTGCTGCGCTTTCTCCTATCCGACATCAGCGACCCGGCCATGTTTTTGTGTACCTACCGACTCCCCTTCAGTATTTTCACCAGTCATCAGCTAAGCGGTCTGGGCAAATCCTATCAGGAAATTCAGCTGAAGGATTTATCCGCTTCCGAAGCCCAGGTCATGGTGCAATCCCTGCTGCAGACGGAAAACATTCCTGCCGCCCTGCAAAAGTTCATTCAAGATAAGCTGGAAGGCAATCCCTTTTATATGGAAGAAGTCATCAATGCCTTGATTGAGTCGGAGTCTCTCGTCCGTGAAAACGGCGGCTGGAAGCTGACCCGTCCGGTGGCTGAACTGGAAGTGTCATCAACCGTTTACGGGGTTATATCCGCCCGGCTCGACCGGCTGGAAAAGGAAGCCAAACGGATTCTCCAGGAAGCCTCGGTTATCGGAAGAACCTTCTTGTATGAAATTTTAAAAAGCGTTTCAGAACTAAAGGACAGCCTCGACCGGTGCCTGAGCAGTCTCGAACGGCTTGATTTGATCAGAGCCAGAGCCCTTCATCCCGACCTGGAGTATTTTTTCAAGCATGCCATGACCCAGGAGGTGGTCTACAACGGTTTGCTTAAAAAGGAGCGCCGCGACATCCACGAACGTGTCGGACTTGTCATGGAACAGGTTTTTCACGAAAGACTTCCGGAGCTTTATGAAACCCTGGCTTTCCATTTCAAACAGGGCCACTCGGTCCCCAAGGCCATCACATACCTGGTGAAATCAGGTGAAAAAAGCCTGGAACGATATTCTGTTGAGGAAGCCCATCAATTCTATCAGCAGGCTTTTGAAATTCTGGCTGCGAAAACCGAGAAGTCAAAAGAAGAAGAAGCCATCCTGATCGACCTGCTAAACAGCTGGGGGTACGTCTACTATTATCTGGGAGATTTCAAAGAATTCACGACGCTGTTCGCTGCCAACCGGGATCTGGCGGAATCGCTGGGCGATGACGAAAGGCTCGGCATGTTCTACGTATGGCTTGGTATCGCCGATTCAATGTCCGGCCGGGCCAAAGACGGCTATGAATACCTGATTAAAGCAAAAAATCTCGGCGAAAAATGCAGCAACTTAAAAATAGAGGGCTATGCCTGTACCTGGCTCGCATGGAACTGCGCCGATTTGGGGCTCTATGACGAGGGACTCCGCCACGGGGAAAGGGCCCAGCTGATCGCCAAGGATTTTCCGGCCGATCAATATCTTTTCTTCAAGTCCCTGGCAGGGCTGGCATTTGTCTACAGCTTTATGGGCCTACCCCGGAAAGCAGTTGAATGCGGCAAAATCCTGCTGGAACATGGCCGAAAATATTCCAACAGCCGCAGTAATGTGATGGGGCACTATGCCATGTCCATGGGGTATGCCATGGCCGGAGATTTTGAGGCCTGCATAAAAAGCAGCCGCCAGGCGATTGCGGTTTCCAAAGATCCTTTCTACTCCAAGTTTCCTGCCATTGCGATGAATTTAGCCTATGCCTTAGACGGACAAAATGAAAAAGTTTTGGAGACCCAGCAGGAATTGGTCGAATTTTGCGAAAAGTACGAGATTGGAGAGCTTCTGATATATGAAAATATTATCCGCGGTGCCGCACTGGTGGCAAGCGGCCGGATGGATCAGGGGTTGAAGATAATCGAGGAGAGCCGCCAAACCTCCAGCAAAAACGGGAGAAGAACGCCGCTGGCTATATCCGAGTATGTGCTTGGCATGATTTATTCTCAGATCGCGACCGGCCCCAGGCCGAAACTATCCATCATGGCCAAAAATGTCGGCTTTTTAATGAAGAACGTACCTTCCGCGAGCAGAAAAGCGGAAGCGCATTATCAAAAAGCCATCGAATTGAGTGAAGAAATCGGTGCGAATGGGTATAGGGGTATATCATACCTCGGGCTCGGGCAATTTTACCAGGCCAGGAAGAAAACCGATAAAGCGCGACAATATATCGGCAGGGCTATCGAGATACTTGAGGAATGTAAAGCAGAACAGTTTTTGCAGCAGGCCAAGCAAGCGCTGATGTCGCTGAATGAATGATATCCTCATATTCTTTGAGCTTTCAGCTATCAGTCCGCCAAAAAGACGGCGGATCTGTGACTTTGAGCTCTGCCCTCCGGAGGGCAGCCAATGAAATGCCGTAAATGCCAGTTGGAAAATTGAGCGTGCAAACACGCTTTGAGGCCGCAGAAGAAATGGGCTTCACCGCTTTTGCCGGGAGAAAGGCTGAATTAGCCACTTTGCATTCCTGCCTGGAAAAGACAGTGGCGGGCAAGGGCCAATTCGTCACTATCATGGGCGAGGCAGGGTTAGGTAAAGGTCGGCTTGTCTATGAATTCCGCCACGGTCTGAATAGATCAAAGATCACGTTTCTGCAAGGCCGCTGCCAGTCCTACGGAACAAGCACACCCTATTTTCCCCATATTAATGCTTTAAGGCGCAGGCTCAATTTGCGTGACGGAGACACAGCCATCGAATTGCATGAAAAGGCGGTTTCTAATGTCCTGGCAATTGATTCGTCACTTGAAAAATACATGCCTGTCTACCTGCACTTGCTGTCGATCCCGAGCCAAGTTTACCCCTTGCCGCAACACCTGCACGGCCGGGAGCTTACCAATGCGATCCTGGAAGCCCTGTCTGCGCTCTTTATTCTCAACTCCCAAAAGCGGCCGATGGTGTTGGCTTTTGAAGACTGGCATTGGGTTGACGAGGCCTCAGACTCGGCCTTAAAGCAGATCATCAGTCTAAACGGGAAGCTTGGAAAAGCAATCGAAGCCGCTGAGAAAGCCCTGGGAATTTTCCGCCAAACAGAAGAGCGTTACTTTGGCGCCTGGGCCCTCTTTGCTATGGCAAAGATTCAGTCCGATAAGCACTCCGGGCAGCCGGAACAGCTAATGCAGAGGTATCTCCAGGCCAAAGATCTGGCGGGTAAACTAAAAATGCGCCCGTTGCTGGCACACTGCCGCCTGGAACGCGGGCAATTCTACACCAGAACGGGAGAAAATGAAAAAGCACGCTCTGAACTTTTAAAAGCCATCGAGTTATACCGTTTTTTAGGTATGAGATTCTGGCAGCCAAAGGCCGAAGCAAAACTTAACGAAGTATCATGATTAATCCGCCCTGAAAAATGCCGCATTCAGAGTTGTAAATTGTACTTCGAAGATCGAGTCAAAAATATCTTCCTGAAGACCTCATCCATTATTAATTATTTTCAAAACCTTGCGAGCATACTGATGATATTGCCGTCCTTTATATCCAAAATCCCAATGAAAATTTCATTGCCGCTGCTCTTCACGGCGCCGGTCATTTGCGTGGTGATTTTCCTATCGGCCATTACCTATGTGGAAGAAAAAAATGCCGCCAATGATTTAATGGCCCAAAACCTGGTTCAGATTCATAATCACATCGAAAAACGGATTGACGATTTATTGAATTTGCCCAACCGCATTCAACTGATAAACGCCAACTTGATCAAAGACGGCTGGCTCGATTTAAAAAATCTGCGTTCCTGGAAACCGCTGCTGCTGGAAGAGGCACAGGCTTTCAAAGGCCTCAGCAGTCTTACGTGGGGAGGATCCGACGGCAGCAGCGTTGGCATCGCACGCTACCCGGAGCAATCCGGCTATGAATTTAACATAAAGGATGATAAAACCGGCCAAAACCTTGAGGAATATTATTTTGATGTATACGGTCGCGGGGAGGTAACGCCCCGCGGTAGATACCTGGAGGATCCCCGCAATCAGCCCTGGTATAACGCGGCGATCAGAGCAGGCAAACCGGTTTGGACCGATCCATACGTGAGGTCGTACAAATACAACTCAAACACGACCCTGGCCATGGGATATGTCCAACCGATTTATGACCGCGACAAAATGATCATCGGCGTTATGAATGCCGAATTGACCTTGAATGACATATCGCTTTTCCTCGAAAAACTCAGCATCGGCCGCACCGGAAAAGCGTTCCTGGTCAACCGCAGCGGCCGCCTGATTGCCACCTCCAGCGGTGTCCCGGTGACCGGTAAGATGAACTTTCCGGCCATCGCATCTGAATCTGCCGACAGGCAAATAGCAGCTGCAGCAAAGTATCTTGAGAAATCATTCGGGTCTTATCGGGCCATCGATGCGAGATATCAAGTCCCCCTGAAGCTTACCGGCAAACCTTATCTGCTGATGATCTCACCGTCCGAACATGAGACCGGATTAACCTGGATCATCGCGACATTGGTGCCTGAAAGCGATTTTTTGGCGGACATTAAATCCATACGCAGTCGTGGCATCAAAATAGGGATCATCGCCGTATTGATCACCCTGTTGTTCGGCGTGATATTGGGCGCCATCTCGCTGTGGCCGATGCTGGATTTGGTCCGCTATGTTCACCGGGTTGGAAAAGGCGACCTCAGCCACGAATTGAAACTCGAATATTCCACCGAGTTTGTCAAGCTTTCCAGGGAAATCAACGCTATGACCTCCGGGCTGAGAGACCGCCTGCGGCTGCGCAATTCCCTGGCTCTGGCCCAGGAAGTGCAGCAGAATTTATTGCCGTCTGATACACCAAACGTGGAAGGTTTGGATATTGCCGGCCATGCCACCTATTGCGATGAAACCGGCGGCGATTATTATGATTTCCTTGATATCAGCGGCCTGCCCGGCACAACTGCAGCGATCGTGGTAGGTGATGTGGTGGGGCACGGCGTGGCGGCGGCCATGCTTATGGCAACCGCCCGCGGCATTTTGCGCAGTCGATGCCGCACGCCGGGAACCCTGGCCGATTTGCTCGCCCATCTCAACGACCAGTTGGTGGAGGATACCGGCGGTGAGCGGTTCATGACCATGATGCTGATGGCAATTGATGCCAAACGCAGGGAGATGCGTTGGGCAACCGCCGGTCATGACGCGCCCATTATCTATGATCCGGCTGCCGACAGTTTTATAGAGCTCGCCGGCAATGGCATCTCCCTGGGTCTTAAGAAAGGCGTCGATTACAAAGAAAACCGTTTTAGCGATGTTCGACCGGGCCAGGTATACATGGCCTTGACCGACGGATTGTTTGAATCTTTCAACAAAAAGGGCAAAATGTTTGGCAAAAAACGTATTCGCAAATTAATCCGCAATTTTGCCAAACTGCCTGCTAAGGAAATCGCCGAACAAATTAATATCGAATTGGCAAGATTTCTGGGTGATGCGAGTCCGGACGACGATCTGACTTTCGTTATTGCTAAAGTGCTTTGATCCAAGATCGTCTTCGAATAAGAATCTGGACAAACCGCATGCGAAAAAAAATGCCCACGGCATAGGTTGACGGCAAAGCCAATCTCCTCTGACCTGGCCCAAAGGACCAGGTTTTCAATGTTAAAATAAATCCTCATATTGATTTAGGGTGTCAAATTTCATATATTTTTACCTATTCAATTGCTTCAGTCGCAGTGACCCGGTCGACCAAGAGGGAATTTAACCATGAAAGACATTCGGCAATATACTTTAATTCCACTCGCCCTTTTTATTTCCGCAGCTGCCGGTGCAGCCTTATTTTTCAGCTACAATGCCTATAGATCGTCCAAGGAGGTTGAGAAAAATTACAGGCAGTCACTCGGGCAGTTGGCTCAAGAAATTGCCGCACTCAAAGCGCAGCTGGCGACTATACAGGTGCAGGCAGAAGTTGATTCAACTCAAATAGTGTTCAAAACAGCAAATGCTGCTGCTTTAAAAAATAAAGGGAATCCTCTCGTTTCGCAGCGCGAAGCCGTCAAGCGGTTGGAAAAAATTGTCGAATCGACCGGACTGGAACAGCCTGATTTCAGGTTTTAGAAGAGACACTTCCGAGGTAGAAAAATACTATGATATGCTGCGCCAAAATGAAAATTTTTCAAATGTGGTTACGGACCGCGGCGTTGAAGCGGTGCCGAACATCGAGTATTATCTTGCCCGCCAATACCTTCGGCAGGGAAGCATCGACAGCGCCCTGCCTCTGATAGAATCCCTGGAGAAGAACTACTCCGACAGTCGATTGTTTACCGGAAGGTTTGGCAGCCGGCAACGCTGGCAGCCGGTTTCGCAAGTTATTCCGAGTTTGCGCCAGCAAGCGGAGTCAATGCGATAAAGCTGCATTTAGTGTTGCGCCTCGGGAAAACATTAAAAAAAGACATAGAGGATACCTGACTATCGTCTTTGAATAGAAAAAAATCCTTCACCTTGCACCGAATGCCCTGCACCGAATGCCATCTCAAAATTAATAAATCCATTGTTGCTGGATGGGATCTTTTTAGGTCTACTTAATTATGACATTATCTGTAATTCAGATCGTGCAGTACCTTTAAGTTTCTTCCCAGCACCGGTAAATATTCGATAATATCTAGATTCTCCAATTTGTTGACAGCATCCTGCGTTTTCTTTTCCTGGGAGCGGCCCTGCAAAATAAAATCGGTTTCCGCCTCGGAAAATACCGGTCCCTCCTTCACCGATTGCGGTATATCCTTGTTCACGGGGCAAGCTTTCTGGCAGTACAAACAGCCGACCAGGCAGTTGTGCCAGGAAGGTTTTATCCATTGGGGGAATTCGCCCCGGCGTTCATTGTGGAAAGTTAGGCAGCGTTCCCCATGGAGCAAAAACCGGTCGGCGGTGATGGCACCCGTAGGGCAGGCTTTCATACAGGCCTTGCAATTTTCACAGTGTTCAAGCACCTGCGGTTCCTGCCAATAGTCTTCAGTGGCGGGAAGATCGGAAATAAAGGCTGCCAGCCGATGATAACTTCCCAGGCCGTCAACATAGGTTATGTTGTTTTTGCCGTAATGCGCCAAACCGCTGCGCACCGCCAGCAGCTTCCAGGGCAGTTTTGCTTTTTTCACCTGAAATCCGGACGGTAATAAATGATGTTCAAGCAATCCTTGTATTTGTCGATCGGTCTCATAACTGTATATCGGGGGGATGATAGCGCGAAAGGATTCGCCCCGCCGGTTGAATGTAACCCGCACCTGAGGTTGGGGGGCAGCGACAATGATCAGCGATTTTGTACCGGATAGGCTGTCTGAAATCTTAAAATCAAAGCCGGTTAACTCTTCCGTATAAAACTCCTCATCAAATAAGCCCTGACGATACCGGCCTTCAATTTCTGTCTGAAGATCATGAATGTGCCCACTGGATATAATTTTAACCTGACAGCCCCGGCTTGCCAGTTCCTCCTTGATCGAAAAAATGATTTTTCCCGGTCGCATAAAAATTTCTCCTTTTAATCTTTAGACATTTTCGAGTTCCAAAGATTTAGAAGCGCTTGTTAGTGCTTCGAATATAATCTCCGATCCGTTTCATGCGCGCCAGATCTTCGGCAGCAAGGGAGCCCAGATCCAAGGCTGCCAGCGCTTCCCGCATCTGGCGGATATTGCGGGGACCACACAGGCATACATCCACGGCCGGATTGGTGAGCACAAACCGGTAGCAATCACTGGGAGCCGGAACCGGTTCTTCCGGGGGCATCTTTTTAGGGTTTAACAGCTGCCCCCAGCGGGTAGCGGTGTAGGTGACGATCCCCGGCCGATTATCACCCTTCAGGTAGGGCAAGGTTTCTTCTTCCGCTCCGCGGTGGGCGGCATTGTAGCGGATGTGAAACAGGTCGAATTGTCCGTCACCTGCCATTTGCGGAAAAAGGCCGCGATTGTGCCCCGACATCCCCAAAAAGCGGAACAAGCCTTTTTCCTTCAACGACAGCGCCCGCTCTACAAGCTTTTCGACCGGTCGGCGATTGTGCCAGCCGAGTATGAGAATATCGGCCTGTTCCAGGCCCATGGAGCGCAGGTTTTTTTTAAAAAAATATTCCATCAGCAAGCCGGACCGCGCGTAGCTTTGGATGGCGACAACCATCTTATCCCGCCGGCCCTGTCCGCAAAGGTTGCGGATGGCCCGCTGCATGCCGGCTCTGTGCCGTCCGGAGCCCAAATAAAAATAATTGCATCCCTTGTCAAACGCCTCCTCGAATGCTTCAGCTGGTGCGCCGTAGCTGGCCGCCAATCCCAACGGCCCGACGTTTAAACCGGTAGCGCCCAGAATTCGCTCTTCAAATGCCGCCACAAACAATCTCCCTGTTACCAAAGGTTTTTCAAAATCTCGGTCTTGGAGTAATGAAACGTTGGAGTATTGGAGTATTGAAAAAAAGATACCGAACTTTTACCCATTACTCCAGCACTCCGAGTTTAGTTAAAAGCATCAACCTATCAACTATCAACCAGGGCAGGTTCTTTTTTCGGAAGGACAACCGTAAATGTACTGCCTTTATTCAAAACGCTGGTAACGGTGATGTCTCCCCCATGGGCCCGGGCAATCGCCCGGGCGAAACTGAGACCCAACCCGGTGCCGGTCTGAGACCGGCTGGGGTCGCAGCGAAAGAAGCGCTCGAATATATGCGGCATGTCTGCGGCGGATAACCCGATGCCCGTATCTTTAATAGTGATCTGAATTGACTGCCGGCCATCCGACCGCCCCGCAATGTTTATTTTCCCTCCCGCAGGCGTATATTTGACGGCATTGTCGAGCAGGTTGGATATCATGCGCTGAATCATGCGGATATCCCCGTTGATGAAAAGCCGCTGGGGCGCATCGCAAACGAGGGACAATCCCTCGTTTTCCGCCATGGGCAGAAAAAGCTCGCAGGCGTCCCGCACCACCCGGGCAACATCCATCTCTTTACTTGCAAACTGACCTAAGCCGGCTTCGGTCTTGGATATAATCAGCATGGTGTTGATCATATCCAGCAGCCGATCACATTCCTCAATGGTATTGCCCGCCATGCCCTCATATTCTTTCAGGGAGGATCCGGTTGTCAGGGATACCTCGGCAATCCCGCGAATTCGGGTAATGGGGCTTCTTAGATCGTGGGCGATGCTGTCGTTCATTTCTTTGATCTCGGTCACCAATTTTTGAATGCGATCCAGCATCTGGTTGAAGGTAATTGCCAGCTGATCAATTTCATCGACCTGCTTTTTAACGGGCACACGTTCATCCAGGCTGCGGTCTGATATCCGGCGAGCCGTCTGGATAACGCTGTCAACGCCGGCCAGCGCCCGTTTAGCCATAAACCAGCCAACGACTGCAGCGAAAACAAATAATACCCCCATCGTTGTCACAAATATTTTACGAAACGCCTCAATAATGCGGGTATGGTTATCCATGGAACGGCCCAGCTGCAGAATCAAGCCGGGTCCGAGGCTGGCATACAGAATACGGACCTTATGCGTGCGATCCGGAATACTGATGGAGTCGAAGACGGGTTGGTGATCGGAAAGCAGGCTTTTGATCGCAATTTTGCTTATTCCGATATCGCGCCAATAGGACATATTGGAAGAAGAAAACAACTGGCCGGTGATGTAGAGAAGCCGGAAAAAAACCTTCCTTTCCCCGCCGGCCTGAGCTTCTAAAAAAGCCTGATGTTTGAGCGCCTCAGCTCCCTGAGCCGCTAGAATGGACGAGAAGGTTCTGGCCTCGCTTAAAAGATCCTGGTCGGTTTGCTGCCGGATGACGGATGCAATCAGCAAATAAAAAAATAAAAAGGCCACACAGGCGGAAAGCATGAAAACACTCGCATACCACAAGGTCAGACGAAAGGCCAGGGTATGATAAATTTCATGCAGTCTCTTCTTTAAGGACATAGCCCACTCCGCGGACGGTGTGAATCAGCCTGGCTGGAAACCCTTTGTCTATTTTTTCCCGCAGCTTGTAAATTCTGGATTCCACCACATTGGTTTGCGGATCAAAGTAATAGTCCCAGACATGTTCCATAATCATGGTTTTGGAAACCACCCGCCCGGCATTGCGCATTAAATACTCCAGCAAAGAAAATTCCAGCGGCTGCAATTCAATCTTTTTGCCCGCACGAAAGACTTCCCGGCTGATCAGGTTCATCGTAATATCGGCTGCCGCGAGTTTGGTGGGCTCCTCCTGGTCGCTGCTGCGGCGGATCAAGGCCTGCACCCGGGCCAGCAGTTCGGAAAATGCAAACGGCTTGGTTAAATAGTCGTCACCGCCGATCTGCAGGCCTTTAACGCGGTCATCCACCGACCCTTTGGCGCTTAAAATGATCACCGGAAATTTTATTTTCCCCCGGCGCATTTCTTCGATCAACGACAGACCGTCCTTTTGCGGAAGCATGATATCAATGATACCCGCAGCATAGGGTTCGGTCAAGGCCAGATGCAATCCGTCCACACCGTTGGGGGCATGATCGACGGCAAAACCTTCAGCTTTAAGTCCCTTGGTGATAAAAGAGGCAATCTTGGTATCGTCTTCCACCAGCAATATTCTCATGGTTTGTCCTTTGTGCTAAGCCCGGAGGCGTCCGGTGATGGCAACCCAATCTTCTTCGGCAGCCGTCTCTAAAATTTCAAATTTCAATTTTTCCATCGCGGCTGACACAGCATTCTTATTCTCCTGGATAATTCCCGAACCCACAAAAATTCCGCCGGCAGTGAGCAATCTTGGAATATCGTCCAGCAATTTCAAAACCACATGGGAATAAATATTGGCGACAATAAAATTAAACGACCCGCTGATTTGAGCGCCAAGATTGCCGGCCGTCAAAAGGAATGACTGCGGGTCGACGCGGTTTAATTTTAAATTTTCAGCGGCAACACCAAGCGCGACCTCATCTTTATCGACACCGCAGAGTCTGCCGGCTCCCAACTTGGCGGCGGCAATCATCAGGATTCCGGAGCCGGTTCCGACATCCAGAAAAGAATCCCCCCGGCTCAGATATTTTTCAATCATGTTCAGGCAAAGGGCTGTGGTCGGATGGGTCCCGGTGCCGAAGGCCATGCCGGGATCCAGTTCGATTACAATGTCGTCGGCGGCAGCCCGATAGTTCCGCCAGGTCGGTTTCACCACCAAACGGGCGCCGATTTTCCGGGGCCAGAAATAGGCTTTCCAGGCCTGGGCCCAGTCTTGCTCATCTAATTCGCGATAGCTGATTCGGTAAACAATGTGCAGTTGATGCCTTAACTGCCGCAGCCGTTCCTGCAATATTTTGCAGCGCGCCTCAGTCCGGCCGTCCTGGTGTATATAACCGGTTACGGCATGCTGCCCGGGCCGGCCGATCGCGTCCTCGGCCCAGTCTTCCTCCGGTTCGATATCCGGATCTTCCACCGCAACTCCCTGCAGCCCTAAATCGTAAAACACATTGGCTATCAGGTCGGCAGCCAGATCGTTGTCGGTGTGATCAAAAACTATTTTGGCTTCGATCCATTTCATGATTTTTCACTAACTATTTGACATTAAAAAATAATAACTATAATTTCAAGGAAATTTAATGAAACAACCGGGGCACTTATATTGAAAAATGAAAAATTAATCGGTGTCAAAACAACGAAAGTTTATTGTTTGCCGTCCTGTCCGGCCCGAGCACCGCTGCCGCAAAATGTTGTTAGGTTTGATACCGCCGCGCAGGCTGAGCGCAGCGGTTTTCGCCCCTGCAAACGCTGTTTTCCGGATTTTCCTTACGGCAAATGGCTCGATGAAAATTCGTCGGTCTTATTGATTCCGCCCCGGGAGTTTGATTTCTTGCAGTGCCTGAAATTTCTTGCCCGGTCACCCCAGGAGCCCTGCCACCTGGTTGAAAAGAACATCCTTTACAAATTAGAAAAATTTGAAGGGCGGCCGGTCTTAATCAAAATCCAGGGACGCAACAATAAATTTATTTGCATTGATTTTTTAACCCCCCGCCCCCAAAAATCCATCCGGGCCCGGGTAGCGAAATATGTCTGGCATTGGTTCGACCTGGATACCGATCTGAAACCATTCTACCGGATGGCCCAAAAAGATCCGGTGCTGTATAATCTCGTGCAGGATTTTTACGGTCTCAGGATTTTAACTATTTCAGACCTGTTCGAAGCCGTAAGTTGGGCCATCATGGGACAACACATAAATCTGGCCTTTGCCTACACCCTTAAAAAGCGCTTTGTGGAATCTTATGGCGAAAAATATTGTTTTGATAAAAAACAATATTACCTATTTCCGACGCCGCAGGTCATTTCACAGCTAACCGTTGGGGAATTAAAAGGTCTGCAATTCACCGCAAAAAAGTCGGAGTATATCATTGAGCTGGCAATTAAGATGACGGCCGGTGATTTATCCAAAAAAAGTCTGCTCGCTGAAGACGGATTTAATACAGCCGGCAGAAGATTAATGCAGTTGAACGGTGTCGGCCAATGGACCGCGGATTATGTCGGCTTACGATGCTTGAGGGACCCGGCCGCGTTGCCCGTCGGTGATGTCGGTCTGCAAAATGCCGTCAAACAGCAGTTGGGGTTAAACCAAAAACCGACGGCCGAGGACCTCAGCAAATTTTCAGACCGCTGGCAGAACTGGCAGGCATATGCCACCTTTTACCTGTGGGCCTCCCTGATATAAAAAATTCAGCGCCCCAATAAAAATTTTATTCAGAATCACTTGCTTCCGAAAACCTTCTTGAGCAGATCCGTTACCTGCGCGGCCGGGTCCTGACGGATCTTTTTTTCTTCTTCCGCCAGCATAACAAACAACCCGCTGAGGGACTTGTCGGTTACGTATTGGTCCAGATCAAAGCTCATGCGGTCGGCGAAAGGGATGGTTTTTATTTTGTCGTCTATCGATTGATAGCTGCGGGTAACGCCGACCTCGGACATGGCCTGGTGGATAGTGGGTTTAAAAATCTCCTTCAGACGTCCTGAGGTTTTGTCCTGAAAATACTTAGTCGCGGCATTATCCGGGCCATCAAGGATCTGGCGGGCATCGGTAAAGGACATCTGCTTGATGGCATCCAAAAAAATGGTTTTGGCCTCCGGAGCTGCGCGCTCTGCCGCTCTGTTCATGCTTAGTTCAAATTCGTCTACCTGGCTGCCGAAACCGGTAGCCCGCAGGAGACTCTCGACTTTCTTGACATTCTCCGGCAAGGGAATTTTTATCTTTGGATTTTTAAAATACCCGTTGGTTTTGGACACGATGGTGACGGCGTTGCCGGTACCGACTTCAAGGGCCTGCTTAAGACCGTCGACGATTTCATTCTCGCTAAGCCCATTTCCCCCGCCGACTTGTTTGACTGTTTCCTTGAGCCAATCCTGAAATCCGGCCTCAACCGGCGGGCCGTAACTCAATACAAAAAGCAAACTAAAAATAAAAATCCTCGATCTCATATGGCCTCCCGCCTGTTAAAATATAATATACCGCAGTCCTATTCTGAAGAAATTTTCCGGTAAAAACCTGTCAGGCCATTATAATAAGCATGATAAATTCCAAGACAATTTGTCAGGCCGGATTCCGGCGCCGGTCTGCATGACGGCGCCGTGCAGCATCGGCGGACGCTCGGCACTGCAGGTGTGGAGAGAATAGATCCGGCGGCAGGCAACGGGTAGATATTCAAGCAGCGGATAGCTGGTGGATCAAATGAAACATGCTCACCAGCGAACCGCCGTCTACCGACAGGTTCTCGCCGGTGACATAGCTCGAATCATCGGAAGCCAGAAAGACCGCGGCTTTGCCGATTTCTTCCGGCTGCCCGTACCGGTTCATTGGAATGCCGCGGTTCCTGGCCTCGAGAAGCTCCGGAGTTGAATAAATTTCTTTTTGAAGCGGAGTCACTACAGGTCCGGGACTGTCTTTTGAATTAGCCGGCTGACATCCGTCTTCCGGGACACATCCGCTTCAACCGTCAAGGCCCGGCTCCCCAACTTGCGTATCTTATCGGCAACGGCATCGGCCAAGTTTTTATTTTTCTGATAATTGACAACGATATCGGCACCTTCTTCGGCAAATTTCAGGGCAATGCCGCTGCCGATACCTTGGCTTGAACCCGTAACGATTGCCACTTTTCCCTTTAGCTTCATCTTTTGCGCTTTCATAATTAATTTATTTATTATTGCCAAATTTTTCCTTCGGTGGATTGAAATAGCCGAATTTGAGCTTGGGAAATCGGGTCTGGATTCCATTTAGCAAATTTTCCATCCCGATGGGATCGCCATGGTCTGCAACCGCATTCATTTTCTTCCAGTATCGAATCGGATCGAAATTCAGGTTGCGCCATTGAATCATGTGGATCGGGTATTTTTGCAAAAAGCCGGCCAAGGCGTCGCTTTCAGGGAGGGTGTCGGTAAAGCCCGGGCTGTTGAGATAATTTATAGCGACAAATTTCCTGCGCTCCAGTGCAGTTTCGATGCTTTGCAACACATCGGCAAAACGGTAGCCCCGGGGCCGAAAGTAGGCATTATAGCATTTCTCCCGAACACTGTTCAGGCTGACGCGCACGCTGTCCAGTCCTGCGTCGAAAAGTTGTGCCAGAATCTCGGGCCGCCCGCCGTTGGTGTTCATATTAATGGTCCCGTCCGCCGTTTGTGAGCGAATTTGACGGATGGCCGGTTCAATTGCTTCAGCGGCCAGCAAGGGATCTCCCTCGCACCCCTGGCCGAAACTGACAACGCTTTTTTTGACGCGCGTGATGTGGGCTAAGGCAACCTGGGCGATTTCTTCCGGGGTCGGCGTGAAGGCGATGCGAGCCTGGCTATGGGAAATGCCGGTATTTTTCTGCAGCGACAAACACCCCAGACAGCGCGCATTGCACTGTCTGGCAGTCGGCAGCGGTGCTTCATAGCGGCCCAGAAAAAAATTTTTCCCGGCCGGACATCCATATTGCAGGGCACATTTTTCTAAATGCCGGCACAATCTATTCGCCGGCAACTGCCGGCGCATTTTTTCCACACCGGCAATTATGTCCTGCGGTTTCATCTGACGCAGATCCTGGCGCGGCTCCGGGTCCACCAGCACAACGGCTGTTCGAAAAGTGCCCTGGTGCCATCCCACGGCTCCATACGAAAACAGGGGCAGATACCCGGCATTGCGGGTCTCCCGGTAAGCACTGATATGGGTTATGACGTAACCGGGAGAATTAAACGCCGCCACCGGAAATAGGGCTTCGCCGGGGGCATGTGGATTTTCCTGCAAAGTCTCAAATCTGCCGCTCTGCAAATTATACAGGATCGGGTGGCGGTCGGGTAAATACATCAGTTCACTGCCGAACGGCAGATTGCGGGATGTCTTTGCCTTCAACGGGACCAGTGTTTTGCCGGCCATGCCCACGGATGCGTACCCTTCCAGCTCAAAAATCTCACCGGCCCGGTTAGCCACCACAGCGGTCAGCATTGAATTTGATTTTGTGTCTGATTGTCTTTTGACCACTTAAACTTTAACACCAAAATCTAGGTTTTTAGCCTTCCAGCTTTCTTGCCTCCCAGCCTCAAGCTTACTCTTATAGATAAATCACGCAGCGTTTGCCGCGTCCATCTACTTTCAACACAAACGGCTTGCCAAGGTTAACATGCGCCACAAATTCCGTTTCGTCGATTATGGGAAGCGACGTCAGCCAGCTCCAATTCAAAAAATCTTCTTTGGAATTGGTCACCGTGATGTAGTTGATGCCCAGGGTTGAGATGTTGTGGAAAAAGTGCGAGCCCTGCGAAGGTTCGGCTTTCAGTTCCGCGGAGGCGGTTTCAACCATGGCGCCGACCCCGCAAATTTCAGCCCATCTTACCGGAATTCCCAGCCAGCGGTCGGCCGACCCCCACCTGCCCGGACCTATAAGAAGGTATTTTTTTCCTTCCCGCAGCAGGCCGGCGTTGAGCACACCGATCTCACGTGCAATATCCGGTGTGCGGACGGCATCGAAGGCAGCCGGTTTTACGTAGATGATGTCCGCCATATCGGTTTTCTCAGCGTTGCCTAGAGCATGGAAGGAACGGCAAAATGCACGGGCAGCTTCGGCCTCGCTGATTTCCACCTGCCCGAGTTCCGCCCGGGCGGTCATCGGCCTGAGCTGCAGGAGGGCGAATTCCGGCCTGCGTTCGGGATCGGACGGCCAGTTGACCGAAAATTCAAGCTCTACCGGACACCCCATGCCTTCCTCACCGATTTTCAATACATCGGAAAGCAGGTCGGCCAGCGGAAACGAATCATATTTTAATACCTGGGCAAAGGTCAGCACCCGGAATCCGGGAATGCTGGTGGTATCCCGCATGCGATGCTCTTCCGGAATGTAGGTGCTGGCCAGCATTTTCATCGGCGGTTCATCGGCAACATCGTCGACCTCGCGCTTGGCAAGGTTGGCATCCTCATTAATCCCCAGTTCAGGATAGGGGCCTCCCATTTTCAGTGAAAAGAAGAACCGCTGGGAGTTTTCAAGAATATCATCGACGCTGGTCCGCTGCGGCAGGATCTGCGGATATTTGGGTGAAAAGCGCAGGGCCTTTTCGCCTTCCATGACGGTCTTGCCCAGCCCAAGGGCAATGGTGGCAATTCCTTCTTCGGGCTGCATTTTAGAAAACGGATAGTAGTTGTGCGATTGGGCAACCCCTGATATGGCCGGGTAGAAGTAATCACCATATCTTTCGCCGACCAGTTGCTGTATGATAACCGCCATCCGCTCTTCTTCCGTACGCTGGCCGACTCGCTGGGAAAAGGCCTTGGGGCTTTGAAAATAAGTGGAAGCGTATACCAGCTTGATGGCATTAATCAACTGATCCAATCTCGTTGCAGGTTCCGGGTGATCATTGGGCAGCATATATGTGCGGTAAAGACCGGCGTATGCTCGAAATTGGGCGTCTTCCAGCAGGCTGGATGAGCGCACGGCCAGCGGATACGTTATCTTTGCCAGGTACGCCTGCAGATCGTCGGCGATCCACTGGGGAAAAGCGGCTTTGCGAAACATTTCGGCGACCTCTTCATCGGGGGCCTCCGATTTGGAAAGCCCCTTCAGATTGTTTTCCTCCACAAAGGCATTAAATCCCTCGGTGGTGATGACCATGGTCTGGGGAATAAAAATGGTGATGTTTTCATGTTTTTTATGAATCGCGGGAAGGCGCTGCAGCAGGTTGGATACAAACGCCAGCCCCCGGGCCTTGCCTCCCAGGGACCCCTTGCCGATCTTGAAAAATTCCGTATCGAGATCAAAATCGCCGGCCTCGAAGTTCACGACGATCCCTTTTTGCCGCCGGCTGCGCCGGGCCTGAATAATGGAGATGAGATATTGCCGATGATTTTCGGCATTTTCGAAATCATCACTTCTTATCGGCCTGACCTTGGATGCCAGCATGATTTCAGTGCGGGCAAAGAGCCATCTGGAAATATCGTTGCGGCTGGTATGATACCGGAAGGATTCTAGCCGGAATTTGTTGCAGCATATTCTCAAGGCCATGGGTGTTGGAAGCACGGGCGATTTCGCGGCCGTCGGGCATCCGGAAAACGAAATCGCCGAAGCCAAGCTGCTCCAGAAAAAAGGACCGCACCTCGGCAATCAGCGTCGGCGAATTTTTGTCGACAAAAGAGGCCGGAATGGCGCGTGCTTTGCCGGCGTTGGATGATTCCGAGCTGGTGAGCAGAAGCGGAATGTCGAAACGCTCTTTTTTAATTTTGGAAAGAAACGCCACCCCGGCGTTATCGTCGAGTTTGCCGTTGCGCGGAAAGCGCACGTCGGATATTACCCCCAGCACATAAGGCTCATACATCTGGTAGAGGTCCATGGCTTCTTCGAAATTGCGGCCCACCAGAATTTTCGGGCGGGCGCGCATGGTCAGCAGACGGTGCTCATCGTTGAGCCCTTCCTCTAGAACCGACTGGGTCTGGCTCACCAGCTCGCGATAAAGCACGGGCAGCAGGATTGATATATAAACCGGCGAATCCTCCACAAAAAGAATCACCCGAATGCCGGCGGATGCCGTATCATGGTCCACATTCATCCGGTCCTCCGCACTTTTGACCAGAGAAACAAGAATATCCGTGTCACCGGACCAGACGAACGTGCGGTCAATGCCGGAAGGCTGGGTAAATACCCGGCTGGATTCGTCGGCGGGCAGCACGCTGTGGGTCAAAAGAATCACCGGCAAATCCGGATCTTTCTTTTTTATTTCCTGGCCCAATACAAAGGCATCCATATCGGCCAGACGGAGCATGGTGATCACCATATCAAAATTTTTTTCATCCAGGGCGGCCAGTGCTTCTTCCGCCGTAGCAACCCAGGTGAACCGGGGCGGGTTGCTGAGGTTCAATCCGCGGTATTCATTGATAATCCGTTCGGAGAGGCGGCAGTCTTCCTCCATAATCCAGGCATCATAGGGCGTGGAAACCAGCAGGATGTCCCTGATTTTCTTGGCCATCAACTCATGAAAAATCTTGAAAGAGGGGTCAAAATCTTCGGCAAAGCTGTCAATTGGAAGCGTCACGTAAAATTTTTCCTTAATTAATCCGCCCTAAAAAATAGTGAATCCAGAGGGGTAAATAGTAATAAAAAAACTGAAGAATTTTATTAGAACGAAGCTCCGGCGGCCTAATTACCTTATGCTGCGCATTTTTTATTTTTTTGCTGTTCAGTCCAAAGTGGTATAATTAATTATGAATTTCCAATCTAAAATATGGCATATACATTACACATTTTCCGTTCTTGCTGCAATCTTTTCACAACATTAAATACACATCATGCTGGGAATCTCAATAATTTTACCTAAAATGATTATCACGGAGGAATGGTAAGTTTAGGACTTGACTGTTAAAATGACCATGGTATTTTGATTTCATCGATTAGTGCATGGGAGCTCGCTCGCACTGTTGTCCCGAAAAAAGAGGTTAGAACTCACCAATGAGGTTGCCGACTGGATCGCAAAATCAGAAAGCCTGCCATTTATTCAATTTGTACCGGTAACAAATACGATTGCTGTTAAATCGGTTAATTTGCCGTTACCGCTTCACCCGAATCCGGCCGATCGTATTATCATAGCAACCGCATAATCGGTGGGTGCCTCTTTGGTTACAAGTGATAAAATATTATTGGACTATTCACCTGATAAGACAATCTGGTAAGGAAAGGATAATTACCTTGGACATCTGGATGACGCTCAAAAAGGCAGTGGATTTTTACCCCGCCAAGAAGGCAGTCGTAGACGGAGATCAATCTTTTACCTATGCTCAAACATATGAGCGGGTGGCAGCCCTGGCGCGCTTTTTTCAGGCCCGGGGGATTGAACCCGCAGACCGCATCTCCATTCTCGAAGTCAACTCGCACGCATATCTGGAGACCTATTATGCCGCTGCCGGAATCGGCGCAGTTCTAAACCCCCTGAATTATCGGCTGGCCTCAAGAGAAATTGCCTATATTTTGAAAGATTCGGGATCCCGCTGGCTGGTTGCCAACGTTCAATTTGCCGCCCAGGTGCAGGGCCTGTTCGAGGAAGAAACGCCATTGGAAGGAATTGTCTGGATCGGCGGACCGACAACCATCTCCGCTCGAATTGCCGTCCACGAATATGAAGAGGCGATTGATTCCCACCACGGTCATTTTGAGCCCGTCCCGGTCCGGGAAGACAGCATCGCCCATCTTTACTACACCAGCGGCACCACCGGCCGCCCCAAGGGTGTGATGCTCACCCACAAAAACGTTTGCCTGCATGCCCTGGGAACCATTGCCGAACTGAAGCTGATGGACAGTGACATCTGGGGACATATCGCCCCCATGTTTCACCTGGCCGATGCCTGGGCCACGTTTGCCTTCACCTGGATCGGGGCACGCCACATCATGGTCGGTCAATTTGAGGCCGAAGCCGTAATGGCCACCATTGAAAAGCAGCGCATCACCTTGAGCAACCTGATCCCCACCATGCTCAATTTGATGATCAAACATCCCCGGGCCGGCCGGTTTGATTTTTCAAGCCTGCGGGTGATTCTCAGCGGCGGCGCCCCCATAGCTCCGCAAGTCGTCCGCAGTGTTATGGAATCTTTTGGCTGCGACTACATTCAAACCTACGGCATGACCGAAACCAGTCCTTATCTGACTTTCAGTATTTTAAAACAGCATCTCCTGGACCTGTCCCCGCAGGAGCAGCTCAAATACAAGTCCAAAACCGGTCGGCCCTTCATTGGGGTGGATCTGAAAGTTGTTGATGAAAACGGCAATCCCGTTGCACCGGACGATCAGCAGGTCGGCGAAATCTGGGTGCGCGGTGATACCGTCACCCCCGGCTACTGGAATCGGCCGGCCGAAACCGAGCAGGCCTTTACCGACGGCTGGCTGCGCACCGGTGATCTGGCGGTGGTCGATACCGAAGGCTACGTCAATATCGTGGACCGCAAAAAAGATATGATCGTCACCGGTGGTGAGAATGTGTATTCAACCGAAGTCGAAAACGTGCTGTACATGCACCCCAAAGTGCTGGAAGCCGCGGTCTTCGGGATGCCGGATGAGAAGTGGGGCGAGGCGGTGACGGCGGCGGTAGTGCTCAAGGAAAATGAAACCGCCACCGAGTTGGAAATTATCGAGTTTTGCAAAAAATACCAGGCATCATTCAAGGCCCCTAAATCCATTATCTTTCTCGCTGAACTGCCTAAAACCGGATCGGGCAAGATTACCAAGAAGGTCCTGCGGGACACCCATGACCGGTGAAAATTTTGCGGCCATAGAGGAATTGGAGTGATGGCGTGATGGCGTGTTGAAAAAAAGACATTCATCCGTTAACCCATTACTCCACCACTCCGGTACGCCAATACTCCGATTTTGTATTAATTGAGTATTTCAACAAAAATTTTATTTATTTTTGAACGATCCATAAATTAAATAAAAAATTATTGACAATACCACCAACAGCATTTTATCAACATTTAAGACTGGATTTGATATTTTCGAGGAGGTCTTCACAATGGATCAAAAAAAATGGGAAATCCATAATCCGGCCGGCGTCCGGCGCGTCATCGTCACCAAAAAGCTGCCGGGAACGTTATGGCTGCAGCGTCTCACTCAGGCCGGCTGTAAAGTAGAAGTATGCACCTCCACGGATGTTCTCAGCGTTGATGAAATCAAAACTGCCATGGGAGCGCAGTGTGACGGTGTTTTGGGGCAGCTGACGGAGGACTGGGGTGATGCGCTTTTTGCCGCCCTCAAGGCCGCCGGCGGCTGCGCCTACAGCAATGTTGCCGTGGGTTATAACAATGTCGATGTGGCTGCCGCCACCAAACACGGCATTCCGGTCGGAAACACCCCGGGAGTTCTAACGGAAACCACGGCCCAAATGGCGGTTACCCTCACCTTTGCCGCTGCCCGGCGTACTGGTGAAGCCGAGCGGTTTCTGCGGGCGGGCAAATATAAGGGCTGGTTGATGACGCTTTTCCTGGGAGAGCTTTTGTGGCGCAAAACCGCGGGGCTGATCGGTGCCGGCCGCATCGGCGCCACCTACGCCCGCATGATGGTCGAAGGCCACAAGATGAATCTGATCTATTACGACATTTACCCGAATAAAGACCTTGAAAATTATATTGCCGCCTACGCCGAATTTCTCGAATCCCGGGGTGAGGAACCGGTAGCCTGCAGGCGTGCCGATACCGTCGAGGAAGTATTGCAGCAAGCCGACTGTGTCAGCGTGCACACCGTGCTGGATGAATCCACCCACCATTTGATCAACGCCGAGCGCCTGGCTCTGATGAAAGAAAACGCCGTTTTGATAAATACCAGCCGGGGTCCCGTGGTGGATGAAGCGGCGCTGGTTGCCCACTGCCAAAAGCACCCGGATTTCCGGGCCGGTCTGGATGTATTCGAAGACGAGCCGGAAATGAAAGCGGGACTGGTCGAGCTGGAAAATGTGGTGATAGTCCCGCACATTGCTTCGGCGACCCGCTGGACCCGCGAAGGCATGGCCACTTTGGCCGCCAGCAATGTGGCAGGTATCCTATCGGGCTACCCGGCCTGGAACAAACCGGATATCCTGTCTTTTCTGGAAGGCGAAGCACCCAAAGCGGCACCCAGCATCGTCAATGCCAAGGAATTGGGGATAGCGCTTTTTAGGGGTTGAGATCGTTAAGATCGTTTGGACGTTTGGATCGTATGTGTAAAGTTAGTTAAATCGTTTAATAGCAAAAATAATAGCTTACAACGCCTCCTGAAGGCTGAATTGTAAATTTAATAATCAACTATTAAACAAATTCAACTAATTTTTTTCGGAGAAAAAAATTATGAAAATCGCAGAACGCGTCGCTCGTTTAGGAACGGAAACAGCCTTTGCCGTCTCGGCCGAAGCCGCCGCCTTTGCGGCGCGGGGCAACAAAGTCTATCCTTTTCACCTGGGGGACCTGAACCTGAAAACTCCGGCCAATGTCCTGGCGGCCGGCATCAGGGCCATGCAGGCCGGCCGGACCAACTATTGTCCCAATGCCGGTGTTCCCCACCTGCGAGAGCTGCTGGCGGATGAGGTCAGCGCTACACGCAAGGTGCAGTACTCGATGGAGAACGTCGCTATCCAGCCGGGGGGAAAGCCGACCATCGGCAAATTTTTCCTGACAATGATGAATCCGGGCGATGAGGTGCTGTACCCAAACCCAGGTTACCCGATCTACGAATCTCAAATCGAATTCCACGGCGGCAAGGCCGTACCTTACACCTACATTGAAGGTAAAAACAATTTTGACATCGACACGGATATGCTCGAAAGGCAGATCACCCCGCGCACAAGGCTGATGGTGCTCAATGACCTGCAGAATCCCACCGGCGCCGAATGCTCACAGGCCGAACTTGAAAAGATTGCCGAACTGGTGCTCAAATACGATCTCTATGTCCTGTGCGACGAAGCCTATTTCGACATTCGTTACGAGGGCCGGAGCAAATCGCTGGCCTCTTTGCCGGGTATGGCCGAACGGTGCGTTATTTTGTACACCTTCTCCAAGAAATTTGTCATGACCGGCTGGCGACTGGGTGCCGCCATCGGGCCCAAGGAGATCATCGATGTCATCATCAAGCTCAATGTGAACGAGGAATCCTGCTCCAACCATTTTGTCCAATGGGCCGCCATTGAGGGCTTGACCGGCGATCAGACCGAAACCAGGCAGGTTCTCAAGACGCTCAAAGAGCGGCGCGATTTAACGGTAGATCTGTTAAATGACATCGAGGGGATAACCTGCATTCGTCCCAATGCCACGTTCTACCTGTGGCCGAATGTGACCGGGGCCATGAAAAAGACGGGCCTGACCAACTACGATGACTTTCGCCGCACCGTGCTGCATGAAACCGGTGTGTCCTTTTGCACCCGCCTGCATTTCGGCCGGCCGCTGAAGGGCGAAGACAATTATTACATCCGAATGGCCTATTCGGGTATCAACCCGCCGGAAATTAAGGAAGGTCTGGCCAAGTTCAAAGCGTTTATTGAAGGCTAAAGCAAAGGATTCAGGTGTTCCGCCGCGGCGGCCCGCCGGCCAAACCAACGGCCGGTCTGATCAAAAAAGAAACTTTAAAAAATGCGAATAACGAATGTCGAAGGAAGGTATTCTGTCTATTTTATATAAAAGACTGAGCGCAGCGAAACCACCCTTCGAAATTCTGCTGATCGATATTCGTTATTCTGCAGTTCGCTGTTTGAGATCTATCCGGCCTGTTTCCCGGTTTCATCTCACCCTCAAAGCAGGGCCGGCCTCTGCGCCTGCCGGATTCAGGCATCGTACATCTCAGATGATAGTTGGCACTGCCTGCGACGAGCTCAGCCGAGTAGGGGCCGCCCCTTCCGCTTAATCTTCTTCCGATCTCCTATTCTTTCATAAAGCTTGACAGATAGCCTTATCCTGCTTAATATGACTATAGTCATTTGACCATAATAATCTTGTCGGAGAAAACTATGGAATCCCTATCAGTTTCAGAATTCAAGGCCAAGTGTCTTTCAGTTTTGCAAGATGTCAGCAAACAGAAGAAACGGATCATTATAACAAAGCGAGGAAAGCCAATTGCTGAGGTCATTCCTCATGAATCTGGAGAAAAAGACTTGCCTTTAGAAGATACTGTTGTATTTATTGGAGATATTATTTCACCGGTTGCCGAAGAAGATTGGGAGGTCTTGAAGTGACGGCCATACTTTTAGATACCCATGTTTGGATATGGCTTTCATTAAAGAAAAAAGAATCACTGTCCGGGAGGGCAAAAAAAACTATAAACTCAGCAAATCAAAAATGGATTTCGGCCATATCCTGCTGGGAACTCGCTAAGCTGGTTGAAAAAAATCGAATCGGCTTTTCGATACCGACCCTGATCTGGATCAGACGCTCCCTTAATCAATTCAATATTAAAGTCGCCGATCTTTCTCCGGAGATCGCTGTCGAAAGCACCGTTCTGAGACATTTTCACAAAGATCCTGCAGATCAAATCATCTCAGCCACATCCAGAATTCTGGGAATGCCGTTGGTGACATCGGATAAACAGATTTTGGATTTTCCCGAAGTTGATACAATTTGGTAGAAACTTCTACAGATTGCTGATATGAACCGGCGGCTTTCGATCCGCCCAAGGTAGGGCTTTCTCAAAAGCGCTGGCAAGCCGAATCAGCAAATCCTCTTTACCGAACCCGGCCGCAAACTGGATGCCGATGGGCAGACCGGTTGAACTTTGACACAGGGGCAGGGAAATGGCCGGAAATCCGGTGGCATTGAACAAATTGGTAAAGGCGTTAAATTGCGAAGTGCCCTGGTACCATTTTTCTAGAGGACCATCCTGATTCTGGTCGATGGTGCCGATAGGAACCGGGAGTTGAGCGATCGTCGGCGTCAGCAGCAAATCGTATTTTGCGAAAAAAGCCCCAACCTTGCGGCGGGCCATGTTCAAGGCGGTACGGGCACGGATCACATCGGCGGCCGAAAACTGCCGTGCATCGTCATATACCTTGAGGGTCACAGGCTCCAGATGATGCCCGTCGACGGGGCGTCTCATCTTTTGGGCAAGCTGATCGCATGAATAGCGCATCGAAACCCCCCAGAAAACCCTGAGCGCGCCAAAATAGGGTGCTAAATCAAACTGGGGTGTTGCCGCCTCCACATTATGGCCCATGTCTTCGCAAATCTGGGCAATCTGTTTAACGCCGGCGGCTATATCCGGGTTCACCTCAACGCCGGTCCAACTTTCGGCTGCAAACGCTATGCGCAAGGTTCCGGTAGGAGCGCCGACTTCTTTAAGATACGGCTGCCGGGGCCGCATGATCACATAAGGGTCACCCGGTGCCGGTTTGCAGACGGCATCCAGCATGGCCGCAGTATCTCTAACGGTGCGGCTGACAACAAATTCCTGAGCCAGGCCGAAAAGTCTTTCATCAGCGTCGGGTCCACAGGTCACCCGGCCGCGGGAGGGCTTTAATCCGACAACACCGCAGCAGGCAGCCGGGATACGGATGGAACCGCCGCCGTCGCTGGCATGGGCTGCCGGCAGGATTCCGGCCGCCACCGCCGCCGCCGAGCCGCCGCTGGAGCCGCCGGCAATAAGTTTAAGGTCCCAGGGATTGCGGGTTGCTCCTGTCAGAACCGATTCGGTGGTTGCGGCGAAGCCGAGTTCAGGGGTGGCAGCCCGGCCCAGAATGATGGTTCCGGCTTCCTTGAAACGGATTGTCAGATAGGAATCTGTTGCAGCAACATAGCCTTTGGCCAGTCGACTCCCCATCTCCTGTCGTTTACCGGCTTCGGTTGCGCCCAAATCTTTTAAAAAGATGGGGACGCCCGAAAAAAGACTATCGGGCGCCGGCAGTTTACCCGCTTTCTCAACACGGTCTTCGTAGGTTTCAATGATTGCATTAATCTTCGGATTGATTTTGTGAACCCCCGCCAGCGCCGATTCAGCCACTTCTTGAGCGGTCACTTCTCTTTTACGGATCAATTCTGCCAGGCCCAACCCGTCATAGCCGGCATATTCGGTGAGATTCATGGCGGCAAACTCCTTTTCCGAAATGGTTTCCAAGCTCAGGGTTGAAAGTTTCCGGTTATCTTTAAATCATTCATCTTCAAAAAGGATCGCATGAGTGCCGGAAAAATCCCCTGTTTGAACTTGCTGTCAGTCGACAGACGGTTTATTCGGCAAAATGAATTCAGCCCCTTTCACAACCGGAGGCAGCATCTGCTGCTTTCACCTTGAAGCAGGCCACCGCGTGGCCCGGCCGCTTCTCGAGCAGTTCCGGTCTTGCCCGACGACATTCATCGCCGACCAGGGGGCAGCGCGGATGAAAGGCGCAGCCGGTGGGGGCATTGAGCGGGCTGGGCACATCGCCGGTCAGCAGTTGAACCTTGCGTTGCCGCTCCAGGATTGGGTCGGGGATGGGCACGGCGGAAAGCAGGGCCTGGGTGTAGGGATGAAGGGGCAGTCTGTAAAGCTCTTCTTTGGGCGAAATTTCTACAATCCGGCCCAGGTACATAACCGCAATGGGGTCGCACAGGTGCTCGACCACCGCCAGGTCATGGGCGATGAAGATCAGGGAAAGGTCATACTCCTGTTTGAGTCGCTTGAGCAAATTGATTACCTGGGCCTGAATGGACACATCCAGGGCCGAGACCGGTTCGTCGCACACGATCAATTCCGGACGGCAGATTAAGCTTCGGGCCAGGGAGATGCGTTGGCGCTGGCCTCCGGAGAACTCGTGCGGAAAACGCGTCAGATGATCGGTCGTAAGCCCAACCCGATGCAACGTTTGCGCCACCATTTCCCGTTTCTCACGCCGGCTCAGACGCCCCATAAAATTATCGATGGGTTCCTTTAAGATGCGGTAGATGGACATGCGCGGATCTAGCGAGCTGTAAGGATCCTGAAAGACGAACTGCATTCGCTGCCGCAGCGCCTTCATGTCGGTTAGGTGAGTTACGTCGGTTCCATCAAAGACAATCCGACCGGCCGTGGGTTCGATAAGGCGCAGCAAAGTCCGGCCGGTGGTTGTTTTGCCGCAGCCTGATTCACCGACCAATCCCAGAATCTGCCCCCGGCCAAGTTCAAAGGAAACCCCGTCCACGGCCTTGACAACCGGTCCTTTGGAAGACAGAGAGCGTCGACCCAACGGAAAATATTTTTTGAGCCCTGCCACTGTGAGCAACGGTTGGGATGTCGTGTGGTTGTCAGGGGCATCCATATTTACCATGGGGTATTCTCCAACCAGCAGCGCGAACGGTGGCCCGGACTGATTTCTTTGAGCTCCGGCTCCAGCTGGCGACATTGCTCCATCACATGCTCACACCGCGTTGAAAATGCGCATCCTGCGGGCAGATCGTCCAGCCGGGGCACGATGCCTTTTATTTCTACAAGATCCTCGGTCGGACGATCCAGCCGGGGCACCGAACGCAAAAGTCCGTGGGTGTATGGGTGATGGTGGCGAATGAAGATATCGTCCACCGGTCCCTGCTCCACCACCCGGCCGGCATACATGATCACCAGCCGATCGGCCATGGAGGCCACCACGCCCAGATTATGGGTGATCAGAATAACCGACATACCGATGTCGGCCTGGAGCTGGCCGATAAGATTGAGGATCTGGGCCTGAATGGTCACATCCAGGGCCGTTGTCGGCTCGTCGGCGATAAGTATCTGCGGCCGGCAGGCCAGTGCAATGGCGATCATAGCCCGCTGGCGCATACCGCCCGAAAGCTGATGGGGATAGTTCCGGGCTCGTCTACCCGGATCCGGGATTTCAACCCTTTTCAATTCCGCCACCGCCCGCTCAAAGGATTCCCTGCGACCCAGCCCTCGGTGAAAACGGAAGACTTCGGCAATCTGGTCGCCGACCGTGAAAGCCGGGTTGAGGCTGGTCATAGGCTCCTGAAATATCATGGAAATTTTTTCACCCCGGATACCCTCCATTTCTTTTTCGGAGAGATTAAACAAATCGCGTCCCTCCAACAGGGCTCGACCGGAGTCGATGCTGCCCGGCGGTGTCGGGATAATGCGCATGATCGCCTTGGCGGTTACTGATTTGCCGCAGCCGCTTTCGCCTACCACACCCAAAACTTCACCCCTCTTGAGAACCAGGTCCACTCCGGCCACGGCCGGGATCACGCCCTCCAGAAGGTGAAAGGAAACCGCAAGATCGCTCACTTCCAGGATCGGGGCGTTGGTTGCATCGGGAATCATTTCAGTGGGGTCCGACATAGCCATCATTGTTTCAGTTTGGGATCCAGCACGTCCCGCAGTCCATCGCCCAGAGTGTTGAAGCCCAGAACGCTCAAGGTGATGGCCAGACCTGGAAAAATGGTCAGCCACGGGGCCTGGGATATAAAGTTGCGCCCATCGGACAGGATGTTGCCCCAGCTGGGAGCCGGCGGCGGCACACCCAGGCCGAGAAAACTCAGCGCCGCCTCGATGAGGATGGCGTTGGCCACGCCGATGGTGGTGACCACCATGAGGGGGGCCATGGTATTGGGCAGAATGTGCAGAAAAATGATTTTCAGATGGCCGGATCCGGCGTTGCGGGCCGCCTCGATGTACTCCTTCTGCCGGATGGACAGGACCGCGCCCCGGACCACGCGGCCATATGTCGGAATACCGACCAACGCCAGGGCGATGATAATGTTCTTCACCCCCGGGCCCATGACGGCCATCAAACCGATGGCCAGCAGCACACTGGGAAATGAGATCAAGGCGTCCATGATGAGTACGATGGCATAATCGATCCGGCCGCCGAAATAGCCTCCGACCGCGCCGAGAACGATGCCAATGCTAGCGGCGAATACGACCGACAAAACGCCCACGTAGAGCGACACTCTTCCCCCGTACAAAACCCGCGACAAGATGTCTCGGCCGAAGTGATCCGTGCCGAAGACGTGTTCGTCGGAAGGGGCCTTGATCCGGTTGGAGAGTGACAGCTTCAACGGGTCGAAGGGCGCCACAATGCTTGCGGCCACGCTGGTCATCACAACCAAAAAAACGACCACCAGACCGAGCAGCGCCAGCTTGTTCCTTAGAAATCTTTTGATCAGCATGTGGGCCCTCTATTTGTCATAACTCACCCGGGGATCGAAGTATGCGTAAGCCACATCCACGGCGGCATTGACGAAGACATAGATCGCCGTCACCATGAGGATACACCCCTGAACGACCGGATAGTCCCGGTTGGTAATGGCGCTGAAGATAAGGCGGCCGACGCCCGGGATGGAATAGATATCTTCGATGACCACCGTTCCTCCCAGCAGGAACCCAACCTGAAACCCAATGATAGTCAACACTGGGGCAAAAGCGTTTTTTAAAGCGTGTTTGAAAACGATGTAGCGTTTTGGCGTTCCCTTGGCCAGGGCGGTGACGATGAAATCCTCCCGCAAAACCTCCAGCATGGACGAGCGCGTCATCCGGGCCACGATGGCCGCCAGGATAAATGCCAGCGACGTGGCCGGCAGTATCAGATACTGAATCCCCCCCCAAAAATTTTCAAAAATTGATATCCAGCCCATCATCGGCAACAGTTTGAGCTGAACCGAAAACAACATCATCAACAGCAGCGCCAACCAAAAGGACGGCACGGACACGGCCAGAATGACCAGGGCCATAAAAATGTAGTCGGTGTAAGTGTTGTGCCTCAATGCCGCAATGATGCCGGTCGGCACGGAAATCATCAGCGAAAGGATCAGGGCCGCCGCGGCGACGGATATGGTTATCGGCATCCGCTCCAGGATGAGTTTGGCCACCGGTTCATCGGAAATTATCGAGGTCCCCAGGTCTCCCCGCAAAATTGCGGTCGCCCAGTTCCAATACTGCATGACAATGTTTTGGTCCAACCCCAGACGCTGCCGCATCAATTCAACTTGCTCGGCCTCGGCGCTTGAACCGAGGATGACCAAAACGGGGTCCCCCGGAACCAGATGGATCAGGGCGAAAACCATGACCGAAACCAGCCAGAGTACCGGAATAATGGATAAAAACCGCCGCACGATGTATTTACGCATTTTGGATTTTCGCATAGAACCGGCTCCGGAAGAGCCGGTTCCAAATCAAAAGTTCGCTATTCGAAATACAGGTTCCACAACCTTGTTCGATAGGCGTCAAAATCGGTGAAACCTTGGAGGTTTTTCTTAAAGGCCCCGGTGTTGTTAATGTAAAAGTTGATCATATACGGAACATCTTCGCAGGTAATCTTGTAGATCTCCCGGAAAAGGCGGTTGCGCGCTTCCAGATCGACGGTGTCGTTCATCTGGTTGCGAAGTTCGTCGATTTTCTCGTTCTTATAGCCGTAAAAGTTTCCCGAGCTTAAATTCCAGGTCTGGGCGACCGGGTCCATCCGGCCGATCATGGCAAATGAAAGTATTTCGTGCTCGGCCTTTTTCCACCTGGCCAGGTGGGTGGCCCAGTCGACGACCTCGATTTCGGTATTTATCCCCACGGCGGCCCACATGGCCTGGGCGGCCACGACCTGGTCGTACATGGGGGTGTAGTTTTTGGAGGTCAGAATTTTGAGTTTCTCACCATTGTACTTGCTTTTTTTCAGAAAGTCTTTGGCCTTCTCGGGATCGTAGTTGGGAGCCATTTTCTCCAGATCCGGAGTGTACGCCGGCAGCTTGGGTGAAATAACCGAGAACGTTGGGGTTCCGTAGCCCCAAACCGCTGCTTTGGTAATCTCCTCCCGATCGAGGGCATACGCCATGGCCTTGCGAAAATTCAGATCGGCCAGGATGGGATTGTTAAAGTTGACATAGAACATGTACCAGACGGCATCCGGGGGCAAGGCGCTGTAAACGGTGATGTCCTCGCGCTTCTTCAAATCGTCGATCATGTGGTAGGGCAGCACCGACGTGAAATCAACATCGCCTTTGTCAAGGGCCATGATGCGAGTGGAGGGTTCCTTCATGACGTAGTATTCCAGCCGATCAAAGTAGCGGTGCCTTGTCCCCAGCAGACCATCCACCGGACCGTCAGCCGAGGCGTAGTCGTCGAAGCGGTCCAGCACGACTTTGCTGTCTTTGACCCACTGAGCCCACTTATAGGGGCCTGTTCCGATGGGCGTGACCACCTTGTTGCCGTTGGCTTCCAGGTCCTTTTTGCACATGATGGCAATGGTTCCCACGTCGGTGGCCAGGTAATTGAGCAGGTTTGCCATCTTGGCCGAGAGCACCACTTGGACCTGATACGGCCCTGTGATCTTGACTTCGGCAACCGGTTTGAGGTTGTTGGCATGGAAGCCGGGTAATTTGTCGTCGCGAGCCCGGTCCAGCGAAAATTTGACATCCTCAGCCGTCATCTCCTGTCCATTGTGGAATTTTACGCCTTTTTTCAGGTTCATGGTCATCAGCAGACCGTCGTCGCTGAACTCGTAATTTTCGACCAGAAACGGCTTGATGTTGTTCTTGCCGTCATAGGTAAACAAGGTCTCATAGACGGTCATGCCCAATACAGCGTTGTCGATCTCAGCCGAGGTTTGGTGCAGATCGATCTGGGTCAGATCGGTGGGCATGGTCATGCGCAGCACCCCGCCGCGCTTGCCCGCCGCCTGGGACGGCCCGGCGATCATGACCAATGCGGCCAAAATCAGGAGCATTATGCAGACCGGTCCGCTCCATCGACGCGCCAGGGGTTTTAATTTCGGAATTAATTGAGACATCATTGCTCCTCCTTTTTTGCGGTTAGGATTGTATGGCCGGCTGATAACACCAACCGACCCGGAATTATGTGCCCATCAGGGTTCATTTTATCTATTATCTTAGCGGACCCGTATCGGCGGTAATTTCCGAATTCCGGCCGAATCGGTTCCAGGAAATCTGCCCGGTCTATTCCCATTATTCCGCGAGGCCGCACCAACGCGCCAAAAATAGAGCATAGACCTTGGCCGTATAAATGACGCTTTCGATGGTTACCCTCTCGTTGGCCGCATGGCTGTTTTCCGCCACCGGGCCGTAACAGGTCGCCTGCGCCCGGGTAAAATGATGAAATGCCCGCACATCGGTGGTGGCTGTTGAAATTCGTTCGGTCGTATCCTGACCGTAAAACTCACGGTGACAATCGTTGAGGATGTTGAAGGCCGGCTGGTGACGATCAGCGACGTGACCCTCGGATCTGAAACCATAAAATTCGATCTGCGGTTGATTTTCGGTCAGCCAGGGGTCCGACTGTGCCGCCCGCGCGATGGTTTCTGTAATCCGCTGCCGCATCTGATCATAAGTAGTTCCCGGGATAAAAGGACAGACGGCAGTGGAACTCGGCCGCCGCCGGCACGGTCGACGGCCAGTCACCGCCTTTGATGATCCCGATGTTCAAATTAATGGGATGGTTAATGCCTTCATAAACCGGATGGATCTCCCGGTTCATTTCGGCTTCCAATTCTCGCAGGGCAGCTATGATGGGAATACATTTTTCGATGGCATTGACTCCGGCCTGGGCTTCGTAAACATGCCGGGGCACACCGGCGAGGCTGACTTTGAACCACAGCACACCCAATTGAGCGATCAGGATGGCGGGACCGGTAGGTTCGGGGATAAGGACGGCATCCGCCTCATAACCTGCCGCCACGCAGGCCACCGCACCGTTGCCGCTGCATTCTTCCTCGATAACGGCTTCGATGGTAACCGGAGCCCGAAAGCCGAAGCCGGATTTTTCAACCGCATGGACGGCATAGGTCATGGCGGCCACACCGGATTTCATATCCCCGGCACCTCTGCCGTAAAGCCAGCCGTCCTTCATAACCGGCTCGAACGGATCCGTGTCCCACAGACCCAGCGGTTCCGGGCTAACCACGTCCAGATGGCCGTTGAATATAACGCTGCGCCCCCCATCGACCGCAGCCTCTCTTTTGGCGATCACATTGTAGCGGCCCTCATAGGACCAGGGCACCGGGGCAAACCCGGGGTGCTGCGAAAGCTTAACCGGGTCCACCGGAACCCTGACAGGGTTAAATGAAAGTCTCGTCAGTTCCGACTCCATGACCCGCAGGACCGAGGCTTCATTTTCCAAGGTGCTCGGCTCGGCCACGAGCCGGCAGGCGAAATCGATAATGTCATCAGCCAGGTTATCGATGCGCTTAATGATTTGGTTTTCTATTTTTTTCAACTTTGAACCGCTCAATTTAGGTTTAAGTAAGTGGGCAGGGTAATCACCCACACGACCTCGGTGGTAACCGACCCCGGATTCAAAAAAATCCATCATAAAAATACTTAAGTCAAGAAAAAATCACGCATTCAGGCGATTGTATAACCTCATAATTTCAATCAACCGGTTGTGATCGATAGCCTCCACCATATGCCCGGCGGGTTTAACCGTGGTCATGGATTCGGCCGCGATCAGGGCATTGACAACAGCCTCTTCGACGGCCTGAATCGTTGCGCGGTAAATATCATCGAAATAATGATCGTTGATATAGTTCAGGGTGAAGTTCACCGGCTGCCGGCCGTGCATGTTGGGCAGGTCGATATCGTTGGCCGTTGAAAAGGCCAGAAAAATATCGCCGGAGTAATTGCCGCCGGGAGTTCCCGTGCGCCCGATGCCGATGGCAGCCCGTTTGGCAACCCGGCGCAGCTGGATCGGCAGCATGGGAATATCGGTGCCGACAATGACAATAATGGAGCCGGTTTCGCGGGCGTTTATCTCACTATAGACGGCGTTTTCCGGCATGTGGCGGCCGACGGGCACCCCAAGAATCGCGAGATCTTTGCGGGCACCGAAGTTGGACTGCACCAGCACACCGACCGTGTACTCCGTTAACCCGGTCCGCACGATCCGGGATGCGGTACCGGTGCCGCCTTTGAACTCGTAGGTCACCATGCCCGTGCCGCCGCCGACATTACCTTCGGCGACAAAACCCGAGGCGGCTGATTTTATAGCGGCGAGCACATGTTCTTCTTTGAGATGCCGGCCGCAGATATCATTGGTCAACCCATCGTAGGTCTCGGCGACGATCGGCATGGCCCAGCCGTGATCATCCTGCAAAAAGCTTTTATATTGGTCGATCATCCAGCCCACTACGGCATGGTGCGCCATGCCAACCGAATGGGTATTGGTAATGCAAATCGGGCTGATAAAGTATCCGGCCTCGTTGATCCAGTGGATGCCGGTCATCTCGCCGTTGCCATTGAGGTTGAAATGACCCGCCCAAATAGGATGTGGGCGATCTTTTTTCCCCCGCGGCAGAATAGCGGTGACTCCCGTGCGGATCGGCCCCTTGCCGACCTGGACCGGACCCTCGCCCTCGATCAGGGTCGTAAATCCAACTTCAACGCTTTTTACATCGGTAATGGCGTTGAATCTTCCGGTCACGCCGTCCAACGGCAACCCCAGATCACGCGCTCTCGGCTTGCCAGAAAATTTACTCATCCAGCTTCCCCCCAAAGATATCTGAAAGCTAATTTTTCTGTTTTCAGATTAGGATAGTTAGTTAATACTAAAATATTTAATTAATCCGCCTAACCTAAGACCAAATAACATTCTTCAGTTTTCCATGAAAAATTTACCACCCTGACTGTGCCATATTTGAGGACGGATTAATCAGCTGATCTTTTTATGCAGTTTCAGCGGTCCAATCGATTTAAAAATATCTCCCTTAAGCATATCCTGCTGGTATACGGGAAATTTTCCTTTATAATTTGCCAGCGCTTTCCAAATCTGACACTGACCTAGCGTGCCGTATTCTCTCACACGCGCAGTGTGATCCAGATCAATGATTTCCGTCATGATAATCTCGCTTTCACCGGAAGTCTGCAGGACCCGTCCTTCAGGATCAACGAAGATCGACTGGCCGACCCCTCCGACGCCAAGGCCATTGATGTTAAAAAGGTAAAGCTGGTTTGAGATCGCATTGGCCCGGGCCAAAATCAACTCCTGGGCCCGGTCCGAGGTGTAGGTGGCCGTTGGACAAAAAACCGCTTCAGCTCCCATCCAGGCAAGGCTGCGGGTCAACTCGGGAAACCAGAGGTCATAACAGATGCACAGTCCAAACCTGCCTTTTTGAGGGATATCAAAGATGCAAAAATCCTCCCCGGCTTCGGTTTCTTCCAGGGGACGCCAGGGAAAAATTTTGCGGTAGCGGGCCGCAATTTCACCATCCGGAGTGATAACCACTGCGGTGTTATAGATTTTATCTATTTCTTTCTCGTAAAATGAACCGGGTATAATCCATTTGTTGTTCTTTTGAGCCCAGCCGATAATTCTATCCAGGGAAGGATTTGGAATCGACATGGCCAGATTCATGTCCAGACCGCTCATGCAGAGTTCGCTGAAACAAATGATATCCACCCAGGGAAACAGGGCGGCAACGGTATTCAACTGTTTCAGCATCCGATCCGTGTTGTCCCGCCCATGGACCACATGCATCTGGATTCCGGCAATTCCAAGATTTCTGGCCATGCGCCCTCCATATGATTAAATTTTCCGCGGTTAATTTGTCTTCCACAGTCGGGTTTTCGAATTCTGTTGATTCAATTTCCGACTTCCGCATGTTTGCCGGGTCATCGCTTTAGCGAAGACGGGTCCCACCTCCGACTTCAAAATTCCGTTTTCCGCCGTCTGCTTGCCGCGGCGAAGTTCGACCGGTTGGGTCGTCTTGTTCCGTCAAAGCTTAAAGAGCGAAGTCGGAAATTGAAAGCGAAGCCCGAAGAGCGAAGACGGGTCAATAGTTAATGACACAGTGCACATCCCGCATAAAATCTGCCGCCTCAACCGCATTGCCCTTTTCAATGAGTTCAATGAGCGTCTGATGCTCTGAATAATTCATTTCCTTCATCTTTAAACTCCAGTCTTTCTTTCCGAATTCAAATAGCCGCTGGCGGATGATAATGAGCTGATGCAAAATCCGTGTGTTTGACGACAAATCCAGATACACGTGATGAAATGCCGTATTCAGATCCCAGTACTGATAAAACCTATCCTCAGCAATATTGGCGTACATCTCCTGGTTGATTCGCTTCATTTGTTCGAGTTCGTGCGAACCAATCTTGTCAAAGACGGAAAGAAATGTCCGGGAATCCAGGGCCCCCAGCATCTCGTACATATCTTCGATATCCCGCTGGGAGAGCTCGTTGATGCGAATTCCCCGCTGGGGCAGAAAGGTCACAAAGCCTTCATTTTGAAGCTGCAAAAGGGCGTCTCTGAGCGGTGTACGGCTGATGTCCAGGTTTCGCATGATTTGATTCATGCTGACAAACATACCCGGCTTTAAATTTTCCGCCTTCAATTCATTGCGCAGATACTCATACACTTGACTGCGCAAAAGTTGATTCCCGGCTGGAATAGAAATATATGATTTAATTTCCATAGGTTAAAAGTCAGCGCTCAGATTATGTAAGGGAGATAAATAATGACGGCAGCTTGATTACCAACTGATATACTAGTATACTAATATATCTGTCAAAATATTTTTTCATGCTGAAAAAATATATTTGATTCTATTTTCCCTTTTTACATGAACACCATTCTACGGTAGCGAGCGCAATCGCTTTGGTTGTTAAAACCAGCGAATCCAATTCGGCATATTCGTCAAAGCTGTGATAATTGCTGCCGTTGGGACCAAAACAAATGGAGGGAAATCCGAAATAGGAGGAAAACCGGTTGTCCAGGCCGGCGGTGGCGCCGGAAACCTCCAGCTTTTGACCACAGACAGCCTCGAAACATGGCAAAACGGTTTTTATGAAGGGATCCGCCGGGTCCTGGTACCAGGGATCCGTCTGCCAGCCGAACCATTCAATTGCCGGCGGATGCGCTTTCAGCCACTCGTCGGTTCGGGCTACATCTTCAATCACCTGCTCCACGATAGCCTTGATCTCAGCCTTGCTTTCTCCCGGGATAAAGGAGATCCGGCAGGCCATTTCCGCAAAGCCGGCTACCGTGGAAACCCAGTCGCCGGCTTTGAGGGTGCCGATGTTCAGATGGCAGGAGCGGCCCTCGATCTTGTGATATAGAGGAAATATCACCTTCTTGCCCCGGCGCCGGTCCAGATCCACCATGGCTTCATACACCTTCATCATCTTGCCGATGGCGTTGACTCCTAGGTGGGCGTGACCGGCATGGGCGGTCAGGCCCGTTATTCTTACCCGAAAATACAAAATGCCGGTATGGCTGATCACCGGCATCATGAAGGGTTCGGTGATGATCATGCCGTCGGCGGTGTCGCCTTCCATGAAACAGGCCAGGGTGCCCCCGGCGCCGCCGGCTTCTTCCTCGACCACGCTTTGCAGCATGACATCACCGCCCGGTTCGATACCTGCATTGCGCAGTGCTTTGAGGGCATACAAATTAGCGATCACTCCGGCTTTCATGTCCACCGCCCCCCGCCCATAAAGCCGGTTTCCTTCAATCTCAGCGCCCCAGGGATCATGCTGCCACTGGTCCACCGGTTCCGGGGAAACGACATCGACATGGCCGTTTAGAATCATCGATTTTTTATTGGAATCACCGGGCAGCAGTCCGATGACATTCGGTCGCCCTTCAAACGGCAGACCGCTTTCCACATAGGCTGAATGCTGTCCGACCTTTTTCTTGTCAGCCTCAAAAGTTTTCACATCCAGTTCCAAACCTTCATACTGCCGTCGCATGAAATCCTGGGCCGCACCTTCGTTGCCGACCACGCTGGGAATTCGCACCAATTCGGCCAGCGTCTCGATCATTTCCTCCCGCAGCCTGTCTACAACAATCTCTATTTTCGCTTTTATTTTTTCTTCCATTGGACTAATTCCTGTATCTGTATATTAATGCTTTTTATTTCCGAATTGCGCATGCCTGCCGCGTCATCCTGTCCCGTCGTAGTCAAGCTGCAAGCTTGACGAAGTTGAAAGCCCCTCAGGGCGACGGCGGGTCCGAATTCCAAATTCAAGATCCTCTTTTTTTCTGCCTGCCGCGGCGAAGCTCGAAGAGCGAAGACGGGTCTAATACCCAAGAAATTCCCCCACGAGCTTCACATGGATTCTCCCTTCAATCATATGGCCTTCAATCGTGCTCCAGATATTGCAGATTCGCTGGGGGGAGCGGCAATCCGAACACAAGCCGGTCTCGACACAGGGGTTTTTGAGCCCGTAGCGAATATTGTTGACCGGCGCGGCGTAGTGCTTGACGCGGGCAATGGCCGATTCCAGATCCGGTGCAACCTTGTTCATTCCGACTACCAGAATTACTTTTTTGGGGCCGAATGCCATGGCCGCCACGCGGTTGCCCATCCCGTCAAGGTTGACCAAGCGACCGTCCAACGTTATGGCGTTGGTGCTGGCAATCATAATATCGGCTGTCAGCCCCTGGCGCCTGAGTTCCAGGCCCTCTTCCCGCGACAGTTCAGGGCGGTAAGGGTCAATCAGCTTTACCCCCGGCAGGGCGGCAATGGCCTCCCACAGGCCGATATCCACGGCGGTCATAGATCCACAGCGAAAGACGGTTGCACCCTGCGGGATCATTGCGACTATCTCGTCCCGGGCCGTGGCGGCGCTGGCGCTATAACTGCCGGCCATTCGGCGTTTTTCAAGATTTTTGATAATTTTTCCCGCGACTTTCTCGTTCCAGGCGACCTGGTATTCATCCATAAATTTCCTCCTTTTGGAATCTCGGTTTTTTTAATTTTTTGTGAATCCATCATACCCGATGATATCTGAATATCAATCAAAAAATCGTCGCCTATCGCCGAAAAGCTGCCGGTTGCAGCAGCACCATACTCCAAATATTTTAATTTTTTTGCTTTACATGGGGCCATTTGGCCACTATAGTATAGCTGTGCGCCAAACTGTAAAACCGGAGGAATTCTCATGCACGTTCAATCGATCGGCATCGAGTCAAAAAATATCGATGATCTGATTTTAAAAGTCGAAAGAGGCCTGCCGATAAGCTCTTTTGAAAAACTGAAAAAAAAGCTGGGGGTATCGGATAATTTTTTATCCCAGATTGTCAATATCCCCAAACGCACCTTAACCCGCCGCAAACAGCAGGGCCGGTTGAATACTCAGGAATCGGAAAAAGTGCTGCGGGTCGCACGGCTATACGACCGGGCCCTGGAGGTATTCGAAGATTCAGAAGCGGCCGAAAAGTGGCTTAAGGAGCCGGCCCGGGGTCTGGGCAACGCATCCCCTTTAAACTATGCCAAAACAGAGCTGGGTGCTCAGGAAGTCGAAAAGCTGCTGACCAGAATTGAGCACGGCGTATTTTCAGGATGAAAATTACAGCCTGGCGGATTGTTAAATTCCAGTACACTAAAACCGCTTTTGACGGCGAGGGCGCCCGCATAGCCGGCGGCCGCTGGAATAAAATCGGTACCCCGATGATTTATACAGCGGGTTCTCTGGCACTGGCTGCGTTAGAAACCATTGTCCATTTGCCAAAAAGCGAGTTGCTCAAAAAACTATTTTTCCACATCCCGGTGCGGTTTGATAGTGATCTTGTTTTCGCATTGAATCCGGCCGATTTACCTGCAGATTGGGACTGTCTTCCACCTTCTGAATCAACCCAGACCATCGGTACTGATTGGATCTTAAAAAAAAGATCGGTAATTTTAAAGGTCCCCAGTACGATCATCCGCGAAGAATCCAACTACCTGATAAACCCGGTGCACCCGGATTTCAAAATGCTTTCATTCGGAAACCCGGAGCGATTTACCTTTGATCCCCGGATTTAATGATAAACATGGAGCAGCTAAACATTGCCTGCCGATAAATCTTTGGAAAAATCAGCCCTTTTTGTCACCACCGGCATGGCCATCCTGGCGGTATTCAAAGGCGGCGACACTTACCCCTATTCGCCGGAGACAAATAAAGAAGAGGCCTACAACTTCTGGATATGGGCTTTGAGATTATCGGCACCTTGCCCCGCGCTTTCAATCACAAACAACTGGGGCTGGTCGATGCGCTGGTCATGTATCGGAGTCTTGCATGAAGAAGGATTACGAATTCACATTCATACCTTTAACGATGATGTAGGTCGGCTCTGTTTTATGGCAAGCTTCGATTAGTTTCAGTGCAAATCGGGCGTTTTCAAGTTCGGTACTCGCAAAAGAGATCCCGCTTTCGTATTTGCCGTCTTCGGTTTTGCAGCTGTGGACGACCCGGCCCTTGCTTTCAATCAGATTGCCATCCGACTCTACAGCGACCAGATTGAACATGGAATTAAAAGGTCTTTGCCGTCCGGGTGATGCGGTCATTGTCGACAATCCTTTTGACACCATCGGCTATTTTTCGTATGACTCCGCATAACCAATCATGGATGCCAACCGAGAACTTAAACTAGGAGAGCAACGATGCAAGCTGAAATCGTACAGGAAGAAAAAACCTCGATCAGCAGTTCCACCTCTATCGTTGGAGATATAAAGGCTGAAGAACACCTGATCATAAACGGCACCATAAAGGGCAACATAGATATCAGAAATTACAACCTCTTTATCGGTCCCAATGGTAGCGTAGACGGTGAAGTCCATGCAAAAAACGTACGAATCAGAGGCCATATGAAAGGGCGGATTGAGGCAAAAGAAAAAGTTGAAATTACCACCGAGGCCTATTTTTCGGGGGAAATTAAAAGCAAAAGTATTTCGGTCGAAAAGGGTGCCTATTTTGATGCCCTGGTAGATTTGGGGCGCAACTCCTCCAGAACCTGATCTTCAGTGGAAACGTACCTCACGAAAAAAATATAGCAGCGTTTCCGATGCAAACTGAAAGATCCAAGCGACGAAATGGATAAAATCCAGCTTATTTTTTTCTTTATCAGCGGCTTTCTGGTCTCACGCCTGATGATCGAAGTCCGACTGCCTCAGCGGATCGTTTTTGGGTTTATCGGCAAAAAACCTCTCCCTGGCTAAAATCCTGGTCTACCTGATTGCCACATCCGCATTTTTATCTTCGTTTCTTTTATCTTTAGTGCGGTTAAAAATTCAGTGCTTTTTCCCGCAACCCCTGAGCCCTTTAAGAATCTTTTCCGCCGTGATGGGCAGATCCTTAATTCTCACACCGGTGGCGTTATAGACGGCATTGACAATGGCCGGTGCCGCCGGATCCAGCGAACCCTCACCGGTTTCCTTGGCGCCGAAGGGGCCGTGGGGGTCGTCCGTAATCACATGGGTTATCTTGATTTCAGGCATCTGGCGGGCCGTGGGGACGCCATAGCTTAAAAAAGACGGATTCATCGTCTGGCCGCCTTCCAAAACCAGCTGTTCTGAAATTGCGTAGCCCATCCCCATGCCGATACATCCCTCAATTTGCCCCTCCACGGACAGGGGATTCAGCGGTTGTCCGCAGTCATGGGCCACGGTAAATTTATTTATCCTGACTTCACCGGTTTTCAGGCTGACCTCCGCCTCACAGATATAGGCCCCGAAGCTGTAGGTAGGTGAAAGCGGATCCGGTGAATTGTAAGAGCCCTGGGCGACCAGCGGCGCGCCGTTGTTTTTTTCCCGGTATAAATTGACGGCATCTGCAAAAGATAAATATCGGTCCGGGCTGCCTTTGACAGCGATCCTGCGATCCCGGGCTATTAAATCGTCTGGATTGGCCTCAAGTTCATCGGAGGCCGCTTTAAATATCTGTGCTTTAATCGCATTGGCCGCATTCAGGGCCGCGTTTCCCGCAGCCACGGTGACGCGACTGGAATAGGTGCCCATGTCCGGCGGTGTCAGCTGCGTGTCGGCACTGGTCAGTTGAATATCTTCCAGGGGCAGCCCCAGCACCTCGGCTACGATCTGGCAGATTACGCTGTCCGATCCCTGGCCGATGTCGGAAGCGCCGGTAAACACACCGATTCCACCCCCTTCAGCAACCCGGATGCCAACGGAAGAATGCGCCGAAGTGGTTTTATTGAAATAAAATCCGGCACCCGAGGGAAACCCGCCGCATCCCAGGCCGATGCCGTAAACTTTATCATCATCTTTTTTTTGGGCATATCGCTTCTGTTTCCATCCGCTCCGGGCCGCAGCATTTTCCAGGCATTCGCGAAACCCGGAGCTGACGATCTTGAATCCGGCTGCCGATTCATCTCCTGTCTGCAGGCCGTTTTTAACAGCCATTTCCACCGGGTCCAGTCCCAGATCTTCGGCAATCATGTCCAGTTGAACGTCCTGCGCAAAATGAACCTGGGGCCCGCCGTGACCCCGCATGGCGCCGCAGGGCGGTTTGTTGGTGTAAATCCGGTAGCCGTCGTATTGGAAATGTTCAAACTTAAAGGGCAGGGTTTGAAAGGTTCCGATCAGAACCGTGGTCAAAGGACCCAAACTGCAGTAAGCACCACCGTCCAACACGGCCAGGCACTGGCGGGCAATGATGGTTCCGTCTTTTTTTACACCGGTTTTCATTGTTATCTGAGTGGGATGCTTTCGGCGGGCGGCCATGAATTCTTCATCCCGCGAGCACACGAGTTTAACCGGCCGATCGGCATGCTTGGAAAGCAGGGCGGCACAAAATTCCACCGCGGACAGTCCGTCGGACTTGCCGCCGAACCCGCCCCCAACGTAAGGTTTGATCACCCGGATATTGTCCGGGTTCATATCCAGGGTAAGCCCCAGATGCTGCTGGACGTAATAGGGCGTCTGGGTCGAGGTGTACACCGTGAGTTTACCGGATTGATCCCAGCCGGCCAGCGCGGCTCGGGGCTCCATATAGCAGTGGATGGCCGATTGGGTGGTAAATGTGTCCTCTCGAATATGGTCGCATTTCTCAAAAGCTTTTTGCGGCTCTCCCTTTTTGAGGTGATATTCGCGGCTGATGTTGTGGGGTGCATGCTCATGGATCTGAACGGCGCCGGGTTTTCTGGCCTCCAAGGGATCGAAGACCGCCGGCAGTTTTTCATATTCGACCTTTATTAAATCCAGCGCCTCCAGGGCTGTATCCGCATCGACGGCGGCAACGGCCGCCACTTCTTCGCCGATAAAGCGCACTTTGTCCACTGCCAGCGGATATTCGTCCATATATTTGGGGGAACGGGAAATGATACCGAATTTTATTTTAGGCGTATCGTCCCCGGTTACGATGGCTTTGACGCCGGTCAGTTTAAGAGCGCGGGAAACATCGATGTGGACAATTCTCGCATGGGGCAGGGGACTGCGCAGAATCCTGCCGCACAGCATTCCCGGCAAGGATAGATCATCGGTGTAGAGCGCCTTGCCGGTGACTTTGTCTTTGGCATCCACCCGCGGCAGCCGTTTGCCGATGAGATTGTATTGGTTCATGGCCGGACCTTTCTGTTAGTTGGGTGATTGTATACCCGCCTGCGCGGGTATGACGGCTGTTTTAACTAACCGATATTAATATCATAATTGTCATTCTCGCGCAGGCGGGTATCCAGAAAAACCGGGAATCTCTACTTTTTACGATTTCATCAATAACTAATAGCAAACAACCCTCAACCGGCTTTGTAAACCCGGCATACAAGCCCGCGCAGGTTGGCGCTGCCCATGGCCGGATCGTGGGGCGGCGAGCTGTCGGTGAGCAGATTTAAATTGGCTTCCTGCCACCCGTAGAGTTCGGTGGGCCCTTTTTCCGGAAACCACCAACCGAAGGCCGCGACCGCCACCCGGCGATCGAGATCGGCATTTAGCCGCAGGGTTTGCCGGATCTTGCCCCGCGGGGTTTCGATGTGCACCCGATCCCCTTCCTCCAGGCCGAGTTTGGCCGCGGTTTCAGGATGCAGCTCCACCAGGGGCTCCGGCGAAAGTTTACGCAGGCTTGGGATGTTGCGATGGCTGGCGTGGTAGAAAAACGGATTCTTGCTGCTGGTGAGCACCAGGGGAAATTCAGATGTCAACTCCGGCGAGCCGAAAGGCGTCAGCCTTGGCTCGGCGAATACCGGCAGCGGATCGATGCCCATCTCCCGCAGCGGTTCGGAAAACAGCTCCACCTTGCCGGAACGCGTGGCAAATCCCCGGGCTTCGAACTTTCGGTAATGATGTTCGACGCAATAAATTCCCAGGTTCTTGAGTTGATCATAGTTCAAACCGGCCGGTGCCAGAACGGCATCCAGGGCAGCTGACTCGTCCCGCCAGAAATATCGGCCGAATCCCATCCTAGCGGCGATCAAATTGATCCACTGCATATCCGAGCGGCACTCGCCGGACGGTGCAATAATTCTGGGACGCGCCACCACACAGCCGCGATGCTGCAAGAGATCATCATATTCCAGGTGAGCGGCCACCGGCAGCACGATGTCGGCCATGGCAACCGTAGGGGTCATAAAAAGGTCGGCGACCACCATAAAATCCAGCTTTTGAAACGCTGCAAAAGTTTCCTGAGCGCCGGCATATGTCAGCAGGGGATTGCTGCCGAAGATCAGGCCCGCTTTGAGCGGGTAAGGCTGTTGCGAAAGAATTGCCTTGCTGGCTTCCTGGCTCGGCACAAAACCGGCCTGGGCGGCCAGCTTGAACCGGCTACCTGGTCCGGCGGGGAGGGTCCGGACGGATTCGCAGTCCTGACAGAATTCGGCACCACTCAACAGTGGAACGTTGTCCGGAAAAGCAGCGCCACCGGGAACATCCAGATTCCCGGTAAGCGCCATCAAAATAGCAACCGCCCGGCAGGCCTGAAAAGCGTTGCTGGTCTGGTCCAGGGCATTTCCCCACTGAATGGCAGCAGGCTTGGCGGCGGCAAACAGCCGGGCGGCCTGTTCAATAAGCGATTGCGGCACCCAGGTTTTTTCCGCCACTTCAGCGGGCGGGTACGCCGCGATGAAATTTTTGAAACGGTCAAAACCAACCGTCCATTCTTCGACAAAGCCGGCGTCATAAAGCTTTTCATTTATGATTACGTTCAGCATACCCAAGGCCAGCAGGCCGTCACTGCCGGGTCTGGGTTTGAGCCAGAGTTCGGCTCTCGCGGCCAGCGCAATTTTCCTGGGATCGATCACGATGAACCGGGTGCCCTTGTCAAACGCTGGACGGAATTGGCCCGGCGATCCGTCGCCGCCGGTTTGCAGAGAATTTCTGCCCCAGACGATGATGCATTGCGGCGGATGCTCGTAGTCAGGAAACGGCATGTCGCCGAATGTATAGCGGGCGGCCGTCGTTCTGGGCACATGGCAGTTGTTGTCCACACTTACCGTGTTGGGTGTTCCCAGGACCCGGGCAAATCTCTGGATAAAATCTCGCTCAAGCCCGCGATAGGCACCGACGTAAAGCAGGATGGACTCCGGCCCGCAATTTTCGGCATAGCCCTTGAGCTTGCCGGCAAGGGTCTCCAGGGCCTCATCCGTCGATATCGGCTGCCATCGATCCGCACCTTTGCGGCCGATTCGTTTTAACGGCACTGTCAGCCGATCCGGATGATACAACAGTTCAGGAAGCGCGCGGCCCTTGGGGCAGATGACGCCCCGGTTGAAGGGGCAATCCGGATCGCCCTTGATGTGCGTGATCCTTTGGCCTTCCAGGGTCACCAATATACCGCAGGTGCCGCTGCAAAGCCGTGCGCAAAAAGACTTGACGGTCGTCTCCATTTTTCAAATCCTTAGGCGCCTAATTGTAATTTCTTGGCATTTTATGAAGTCCTCCTCAGGCGGCGGATCGCCACCAAGACACAAAGACTCGAAGAACGGTCAGCGATGCCCCTTTCCGGCCGGAAAAGCCCCGCGAAATCTCCGCCATCGACGGCAGGTGCCAAACGGATGTGGAAATCGATACAAAAACCATGCCGACAATGAGCAGAGGATAAATCGGAGCAAGCAGGATCCAAGGTCCTCTCCGGTGTAGATGCAGCCGCAGCAAAATTCCGTCGTCTTGCAAACCAAATAGCTGCTCGGCTCAACGTCTCCCTTACCACCGACCCTTCAGTGTGTGCAACGGTCAAATCAGCTGGGATGATTTTTTTTGACTAAATTCCGAATTTCGGACGGGGTTGGTTGGTGGAAGGGTGAAGGGGCTTAGGCGGGACGGAAAAGTTCCTAAAATCCAAAAAGCTACGATTGGCCGCGGTGTAACCTTTTAGGCATCGATTGCAGATTGCTTTTTTGTCCTTATTTTTATAGATTCATTCGTTCAGAAGATTTTAAGTTTTTCGTCAAACCCGTGCGGCCTGTCTCCGCGAACGCGGAGGCCGGGCATCCGTTTCAATCTATGCCGAATTTTTTTATTTCTGCCATCGCAGGAATGAGGATCCGTATCGCAATTCAAATAACAGGCTTATGCTCAACATAGACGACATAACACGGCAGGTTCTTTGCAATTGTGAGATTTCCGACGCCCATCACGCCGGGATGTATTCCATTTGCGGGCTGGCATTGCGACTGCGTGACCTTTTTAAATGGGATCATGAATTGCCGCCCTGGGAAGAAAGGGACTCCACCGAAGTGCTGGAATGGATTGAAGCCAAGGAAAACAAATGGGAGCAGTATGCGGAAAAGGATTTCAGACGAATCTCTATTAATGGAAAAGAATTCGATCCCCTTGATACCATCGGCATCAATACGCTTTTAGAACCCTATGGCGTTATGTATGGAGCCGGTTATGCCCGCAGCCTCAAACCAACGTTTTTTCTGGCAACTATCACTGAAAAATCACAAATAAACGGTACGCCGATCTACACGCTTGATCGCGAGCTGGCTCGCGATCTGCTGACCATTCCTGCTCTTTGCCAGGATGGCTGTGTGCTATTGCGGCAGGAATCTGCCAGACTGTTTCTGTGGGACAGTATCTTTTACACAAAGAAATCGGCCCGGCCCGCCCTTAACTTTGCGCTGGATAGCTGCGGAATAAAAGATCGGCAACCCAAAGCCCTGCGCCGCGAATTAACCGCCATTCTGGCAGCTCAAAAAACAACTTACATATACCATGAAATCGGCGAATTGAAAGACACCGTCTTTGATCGCGGCCTCTGGCGCGAAATCATCGCTGCATTTCCTTACTCCCCGGTGGAATACCTGGCGCGGGCCGTCAAAGACCTTTTAGCCGATACAAATCAATATGGCACACTTCGGCATATAATCCAGGAGCGCAAAACGGCTTCGCTGGCGTTTTATGCGGCTTTTCTGGATGGCCTGGCCAAAGAATTCTTCCCGGAGCTTTCGACGGCCTTTCAGGAATTCACGCAATCAATGGATTGGGCCATTATCGAGCATGCCGTTTCCAGTGGTCACCAGACAGCGATTAACCATGCCGGATTAATCATGGATTTCTACCGGGAGGGCGTCTGTAAAAATGATTTGAAATGGGCTGAAAAACAAATCCAGAAACGATTACTGGGTAAGTAGATAAAAAATCAAATATTTCCGATATCATCATTTGGCTTGAATTTCAAAAAGAGAAGTCATTCAAATTGCAATAAAGTGGAGGAATACATGATCCCATGTCAGCGTGAACTGTTTGATCTGCCTGTAAATGTCGCTTACCTGAATTGTGCCTATACATCCCCGCTGCTCAAAGCGGCGCAACAGGCCGGCTGGACCGCGATACAGGCCAAAGCCAACCCCTGGACCATCAAGGCGGATGATTTTTTCAGCAACGCCGAAACTGCGCGCGAGTTGTTTGCGCGGTTAGTCGGCTGCAAACCCGACGATGTCGCCGTCATACCCGCCGTTTCCTATGGAATTGCCCTGGCGGCCCGAAATTTGCCGGTTGCAGCGGGTCAGTCCATTGTCGTTTTGCAGGATCAGTTTCCCTCGAATGTATACGCCTGGATGCGGGCGGCCCATGAAAAAAATGCCGTGGTCAAAATTGTTCAACGCCCGCCGGATAGTGATTGGACGCCGGCGGTACTGGAAGCCGTTGACTCCGGCACCGCCGTCGTTGCAGTACCCAACTGCCACTGGACCGACGGGACCCTGCTTGATCTTGTAAAAATCGCCAAAAAATGCCGCGAAGTGCAGGCCGCCCTGGTGGTGGACGGTATCCAGTCCATCGGAGCCATGCCATTTTCAATTGACCGAGTTCAACCGGACTTTCTGGTCGCCGCATCGCACAAATGGCTGCTGGGTGCGTACAGCTTTGGGTTTTGTTATGTGTCACCGAAATGGCATGGCGGAACGCCTCTGGAAGAAAACTGGTTTAACCGCGCCGGCTCGGAGGACTTCGCCCGTCTGGTTGACTATCGCGCGTCTTACCAGCGCGGAGCAAGACGCTATGACCAGGGCGAAGCGAGCAATTTTATTCTTGCCCCGATCGCCGCGGCTGGGATCAGGCAGATATTGGAATGGGGTGTGGAGAATATTTCATCAACGTTGCAAATCAAAACAGAAGCAATCGCAGATCGTGCCCGGCAGATGGACCTCAATGTTGCACCGGCCCATGTAAGGGCGCCGCACATGATCGGACTATCCAGAGCGGGCGGTTTCGGTAAAGATCTGCCGGTCCTTTTGGCGCAGGATAATGTATTTGTCAGTGTCCGGGGAGAGTCCGTTCGCATATCACCGCATTTATACACCACTGATGAAGATATAAGCCGGCTTTTCGCGGTTCTCGAAAAGGTAGCTTAGGCGCTGAAGGCTTTTTATCCGACGACTTGGTGTCAAAGAAAAAGAGGAATGGATTCTTATTTTAAAGAAAATAATTGGATAGGATCAACAGGATCGTTAGGATCAGGCGGCCTTCAGCCGAAAGGCCCCTCTCCGCAGGCGAAAAAATTCCTGATAATCCTGTTAATCCTGTCTAAATAAAAATAAAATTCGAATCCATTCCGCATACCTTCATTGAAGTTTCACACGGTGTCAACCAGGCGCTGCCGAAATGCCCGGATCGAATTCAGCTCAACAGAACTTCATACTCACTGAGTCTTTTATCTATTTTTCTGGCAGCGCCCAGCAGGGCATCCATTTGATCCCAGAATTTTGGGCTGTGGTTTTTGATGCGGGTGTGGACCAGTTCATGCAAAAGAGTGTAATCGATTAATTCTGGCGGCAGCCGCACCAGGTTAATGTTCAGATTTATATTGTTTTTATTGGAGCAACTGCCCCATCTGGTTTTCTGATTTTTTATAAATACCCGGTTATAGCTAAAGCCATGCTTTTGGGCCAGCTGGTTGAGCCGGGTAATTAAAAGTGTTCGTGCTGCCGACCGATCGAGAGGACCGCTGTTTGCCAGCGTCTGCGCCCGTTCTTCAAGCCGCTCCATTTTGACGCGATACTTTTTAATCCACCCGGCCTTTGATTGGGCAAATGATTTAGCCGTTTCAAAAGATACACCATAGGGAACCGCCACCCGCACGCCTTTAAACGGCCTTATGGATAAGCTGATCCGTTTGGCCCTGCGGCTGCGCTCAATTAATATGGTCCCGATGCTTCTCAGCTCAACTGTTTTCGAATTCACCTTCAGTTTGCCTCATATTACTGAAATAATTCCCGGTATACGGCCCGCTTCTCTTTGGACCACCTTGGACAAAATGCGGGCTTGCCCTGCATCACCAGCTGCATACAGGCATCACATTTGGAACTGCAATTTAATATCGTCTGATCCCGGCCGCTGCGCGCCTTTTGCGGCCACTGCGGGTCCACCCACAGCACGCGCGCCAATCCGATCAGGTCCGCCTTTTGGGATTGCAGTATGGATTCCGCCCTGGCCGGGGTTGAAATCCGGCCCGCGGCAATCACCGGCACGTTGACCATTTTTTTGACGGCGCCGGCCAGCCCAACCATGTAGCCCGGTTTTTTGGATTTTTGGACGACCTCCGGCAGGTAAAACGATTCATAGGTCCCCCCCATGGTCGAAATATAGGCAATACCGTTTTGCGCCAGGGCCTGGGCCAGGACAAGGGACTCCTCCAGCCTCAGGCCGTCCGGCAGCCATTCTTCGGCCAGAAAACGATATCCCACCGGAAAATCCCCCACGGCATCTTTAACGCGTTTTAAAACTTCCAGGGGAAACCGGATCCGGTTGGCAAGCTCCCCGCCGTAGCCGTCGGTACGTTGATTGGTTCGCGGCGATACAAACTGGGCCAGCAGGTAGCCGGTACCACCATGCAGCTCCACGAGATCGAAACCGGCTTTTTTCACTCTTACCGCGGCATTGGCAAACTGTTTGGCAATGGTTGTGATTTCTTTGCGGGCAAGCGCCCGCGGGGTTCTATTGAAGGCCGCCACCGCCGAAGGCGCCACCGGATCGGCAACATGGGCAAAACGCCCGGCATGATTTATCTGCAGGCCGGCCCGGCTCTTTTGGTCTTTGATCGTTGCGGCCAGCTGGGCCAGATCGGGTAGGCAGCGATTGTGGTCACAGCGGATCGTTCGCGGCGAGCCGCTGCCGCCCGGCGCAATACTGACATTTTCGACCATGATCATGGCGGCCCCGCTTTGGGCCATGAGTTTGTAATGATACAGCAGCAGCGGCGAAATCTTGCCGCCGGCAGCGGCATACCCCAGATAGAGCGGCGCCATGGTAATACGGTTTTTAAGCTTTAAGCCGTTTAATTTTATGGGCTTAAAAAGGTTCGGATAAACGGTGTTTTTCATTTCGGTCTCCCTTTTAACGGCTGCACTTCCGATTCTTTAATCTCATGATCTTTCAGGCCGTAACAAATTGAGTGGGTCTGCCAGGCTAGCCCTCATAGCGGCAGCTTTCAAGCTCCGGAGCAAAACAACTTTGTGTGAAATTTCCAACATGGAATCTTTATCCACAGTTCCAACATATTTTTCAAGTTTATTTTTTGCGACGGCATGAATATTATCGGCCTGAATAATGGACGGCTTTGGCAGATTGACCTTTTGACAGGCACCTACCTCTGTTGCTTTTTATTGATTTTATTGAATCTTTCGGTCATGGTTTTAATTTGATTTCCGGATTTTTCCAATAGAAACGACCGGAACCCAGGGAATACAATTAATCATGCCGGCCTGGGTTCATTTGATCTTGACACCCATCTCCAGCAACCTTATGTTTTTGCACAAAATGTAAATAGTTAACATGCCAAAATCCTCTGCGGGCCGGAGACAAGATTTCCCACCGGAACATAGGCATTAGCAACGCTCCGGGCTGGAAGCGGGGCCGAAACCCCCAACTTGTTCAAGGGCACTATAAATGAAGAAGCCGTATTTGACCGCCGTCCTTTGGGCACTGCTGCTCATGGCCTGCGCCACAAGTCCGACCGGAAGACATCAGCTCATGCTCGTCTCGGAGGACACGGCCATTTCCGCCTCCAAGGAGGCTTACGTCGAGATGCTGAAACCTTATGCCCAGCAAGGCAAGATCGACAACGATCCGGCATTGAAAAAGCGTGTCGATAATATTGCCGGCCGTTTGATTGCTCAGGCCATCAAGATGCGGCCGGAAACAAAAAACTGGGAATGGAGCATCAAGATTATCGATGATCCCAATACGGTCAACGCCTGGGCCATGGCCGGCGGCAAAATGGCCCTTTATACGGGTCTTGTAGATAAAATCAAGCCGACGGATGACGAGCTGGCCCAGGTCCTCGGCCATGAGATTGCCCATGCCCTGGCCAAGCATACCGCCGAAAAGATGTCGGTGGCCATGGTCAGTTCCATCGGAGTGATGGCGGTGGGTATGGCGGCGGACAGCAAGGGCTTGGCCCTAAGCGGGGCGGGGCTGGCCGCCGCTTTGGCCGTAGAAAAACCAAACAGCCGCGCCGCAGAATCCGAGGCGGATCGTATCGGGATCGAACTGGCGGCCAAGGCCGGCTATGACCCGCGGGCGGCGATCACCCTGTGGCAAAAGATGGCCAAGGTCGGCGGCAAGGGTCCGCCTCAATTTCTCAGCACCCACCCGTCTCCTGCCAATCGAGAAGAGAAGCTCGCCGAGTACGTACCCGAGATGATGCCCTATTACGAACAGAAGGGAGATCGTCCGGTTTACAAACTGTAACCAGATAAGGAGAATACCAATGGGAATACCCAAGCCGCTAAACAAAGCGCAGGCGCCGGTCGAGCTGCATAAAATCTACGATGCAATGCAGGAATCCATCGGAAAAATGCCCAATGTTTTTGGAGTCGTCGCCAGGTTTCCGGCGGCCCTGAAAACACTCATTCAATTTTACGATGCGGTCATGAGCAAGGGCAAAATAGAGGCCAAATACAAAGAGCTGGCCTATCTGAAAGCATCCAGCATAAATGCCTGCCGCTACTGAACCCTCTTTCACACTGCTTCGGCGAAGCAGATCGGCGTAACCGATGAACAAATTGAGACGCTGCGGTTTTACCAGCGCAGCGAGGCCTTCGATGAAAAAGAAAAAACCACTATTCGCTTTGCGGATATTGTTACCCGCGGGGCAGCGGCGGTCGACGAGGCCGTGCTGGCGTACGTCGGAAAATATTATTCCGAGGATGAAATTGTTGAGCTGACGATGGTGATTGCCCTGGCCAATATGGTCAATCGGATCAACGATGCTCTGGAAATCGAGCCCGATATGGGGTGAGGTTGAACGGGAATTCCGTCTAGAGATTACAAATCAGATTTCTCAGTAGAAAAACATAAATAATTTCGAATACATACACGGCGTTTTAAATGTTTTGCCACGTTGGGTGGAATATTTAATAAGCCGTCCCGAAACTGATAAGTTGTTACAATGAAGCTGTGTATAATTATATTTTAAATTCAGGCTGACGTTTTTCTTTAAAGGCCAGCATGCCCTCTGCGGCCTCATTGGTTCCCCAGAAAAAAGTCAACAGCTCCATCCCGGCTTCCACACTAGGGGACAGCATGTCGTAGTAGACATTGTGCATTCATGGTTTTAAAGTCCATGAGATAGGCCCGCCGCTCGGCAGCACCGGCTTTGGTCAGCGACAACAACTCTTCCAGATCTCCGCCGGCACACCAGGCTTTGCCGGCACCCTTTAGAACAACGACCCGCACATCGGTCTTGGAGTCGGCTTGTTTTAAGGCCGCTGTCAAATCCAGGACCAGTTGCCGATTGAGGGCATTGAATACCTGCGGGCGGTTAAGGGTCAGGTAACAAATACCGCTTTTCGCTTCGTAGATGACGGTCGAGTCCATGGTCGTTCCTTTCCTGAAATTGAATTTATAACATCTGGGGATGAAGCCCCTGACTCATACCCTATACCATTTTTTTGTCGGGTTCCGGCAGGCGGCGAATGAGAAGCAGCGCTGCCAGCGGGATAAAAGCGACGCAGTTTAAAACCGATCGGATCCCGAAAGCATCGGCCATCTTGCCGGTTAAAGGCAACAATAACCCTGCTGTGCCCAGGGCCAAGCCCATGACGATGCTGGACACCAGAGAACGCCCCCTGGTGGCTACCTTTTGAGCCAGCGCCACGGCAGGAAATAAGGTGGCCAGGAGAAGGAATCCGGATACAAATGCAAAGGGATAAATTTGCCGTCCATCAGCATTGATGAACAGCAGGATGCAGGGCGAAGAGAAAACAAAGGAAAAAAAATAAACGGGTTTAAAGCCAATCCGATCCACCAGGTGGCCACAGACAAGAGCACTAAGGGCGCCGCCAACGGTAAACAGGGAAACGATGGTGCCTACCGACATCAGCGAGTGTCCTTCTGCGGCCGTCAGGACCGGTATGAAGGTCAGAAGGGACTGCTCCACGAAAGCTCTGGAAAAAGCGATCGACCAGATAAATAAAACCGGTTTCCATACTTCACCGATACTCTCCTTTAGCAAACCGATAAAATCACTTCCGGTACGGTCGGCATCATCTGGGGCCGGTATCAAGAAGAAAAGAAAAACAAAGACCACCACCCGGGCAACTTCTGCCGCCGCGCCACACGGTTTAAGGGGCTCTGGGCGCGAATGGCATCTCCCTCGGGGCCGGCGAGCACGGATGCCGCCATCTCGGTTTCCACAAATCCGGGAGCCACGGCGTAAATGAAAATATTATGAGGGGCCAGAGCCTGGGCCATGGATTGGCTGAAGGCGTTGAGTCCGGCCTTGCTGGCACCGTAGGCCGGGGCGTTCGGCTCACCCCGGAAGGCACCCCGCGAGGTGATGTTGATGATTTTGCCGCCGCCGGTATTCAGCATGTGGCGGGCCACATGAAAAGACAGATGGGCCGGTCCCATCAGGTTCGTAGAGACGGTCCTTTCCCAGCTCTGCCGCCACTGCTCGAAAGAGCTCGTGGCAACCGGATGAAATTCATACACCCCGGCATTGTTGACCAGCACATCGATTTTACCCATTTCATTCACCGCTTTTTGCGCCAGGTCGCCGACCGCATTGGCATCGGCCAAATCCGCCTGCAAAAGCAGGTGAGAATTGTCCGGAACGTCCGCCAGGGTTTGCTCGGCGGCCCTGCGGTCTTGATGATAATGTGCCACGAGGCGGACACCCCGTTCGGCAAACTGGCGGGCAATCTCACGTCCAATTCCGCGGGACGCCCCCGTTACCATCACCACTTTGCCTGAAAAATCTGTTCTCATCTTTATAGTGTCCTTCACGAATAGGGATGAGGTTCTGAGACGGACGCGGTCGAATTGCACTCGATTACCGTCTAGGTCATTGCTGTGGGATATAAATATTTTCTCTGTTTTTACCCGAAGTTGCCGGTGACGCCGGGGCAATATCAGAAGGTAGCTTGCAACCGCACGCGGTTCGTGCAGCAGTTTCCAGACGGCGATCCCAGTAGAGGGTATCGCCTTTTTCACAGACCCAATGTCGGTGATAATGGTAGCAGCGGATGCGAATCCCCTCCGCTGGACAGGTCATGAAATATTCCCCCGATCCGTAATAGTCCGAAGGTTTGTGCTCAAAAACGATCTCCCTGCAATCTTCCGCCAGACCGCTTCCGGACAGGCTGCCGACCAACCAAAAGTGAAAAAACAGAAAGAAATAAAATGTGGAACGCGATTTAAAAGGCCAAAATTCCATGCCTGTTTCTTCATCCTCTCCCAATGATCATTCTATGTTGGGCGTTTAACGCCTCAGCGTGATTCGATGTTTATCTTTTCAGCTCCTCCCACAAACACCTTGCTAATCTTGATGCCGGCTAATTGTTCGGCATCCACGGTGAAAGGATCAGCGCTTAGAACAACCAGATCCGCCAGCTTCCCCGGTTCAATTGTTCCCTTTTCCTTTTCCTCAAATGCACTCCAGGCGGCGGTGGTGGTGAACATTTCAAGGGCTTCATAGCGGGTGACGCGCTCATCCGCGTTGGGGTGATTGACCGCTGCCTGTATCCCGGCCAGGGGGTTATAAGGGGTCACCGGGCTGTCCGATCCGCCGCAAATGGCAATCCCGTGATCCAGGATGGTGCGGTAGGGATGGACCCGCTCGAGTCTGGCGGCACCCAACAGGGTCGCATAGAATTGCATGTTCTGTTGGCCGATGAAAGCCGGAATGAAGGCCGGCTGCATGCCGGTTATAATGCCGGCTTTGGCCATCCTTTCAATCTGGTTGTGGGTCGGCAGTTCCAGGTGTTCGATGCGGTGGCGATGGTCGGTCCTGGGAAAATCCCGCAGCGCCTTTTCCATGGCCCACAACACCTGCTCAATCGAGCGTTCGGATTCGCAGTGAACCGCGATCTGCAGCCCGGCCCGGTTGGCTTCCAGGATGAATTGGTCCATGGTTTGCTGATTGTAGGTTAATTCACCGTAGTTGTCGGGTTCATCCGCATATGGTTCGAAAAGGGCGGCGGTGTGCGCCTCAAAAGCACCGTCCGCACAAATGCACCCGCCCACCCGGGGCAGGCCCAGATCCCGCACCTCACTCAGATCCATAGACTGGTTGTAGCAGACAACCCTCAGCGGAAGTTTGTCCCGGTGCGCCCAGATCACAGCGGTGTCTCCCGGTCCCAGATCACCGCCGTCCAGGGCGTGCAGGGTGGTGATGCCACTGCCCAGCGCCATTTGCGACGCCTGCTGCAGGAATTCAATCTTTTCATTTTCCGCGACAAGTCTGCTCATGGCCGGATGAACAAAGGTCAGGATACCCGGATCGCGAATGACTCCGGTGAGTCGGCCGGCCGCCTGGTCCACACCGGCAAGCGCCAGCGGCGGGTCGATCAGCGCCAGGCCCCGGGAGTTAAAAGAACACATGTGGCAGGTGGCATGCAGGATAAAAACCGGATGCTCCGGGCATACCCGGTCCAAATCGGTGCGATCGGGCATCCGCTTTTCGGCAAGGTTCTGTTCGTTGAGAAAACTGCCCCGGATCCAGAAACCATTGGGGGTTTGCCTGGCCGCCTGCTCAATTTTTGCCAGCATTTGATCGATATCTTCAACATCATTGAGATGCACGGCGGCGGCCATCAGGCCCGTCAGCATCATATGCTCGTGGGTGTCAATAAAACCGGGCACAACGGTTTGGCCCTCGAAATCCAGCACCGGCCACCCCTGCGCGACGAAACTTTGAACATCGGCGTTGCTGCCGACCCTCAAAATCCGCATGCCTTCAACGGCCAGCGCCTGCGCACGGGCGTCCTTGTTCTCCATGGTAATGATGTTGGCGTTTTGAATGATAAACCGTTCTTGCATGTGACGCTCCCGCTGAAGGTATTCCGGATCAGGCTGTTTTTTCCCGGGTTTGGGGTCCGGACTGCAACCGGCCGGCGCCACGCCCTCTGAACCGCGCAATGCGGCTGTCGACCCAATCGATAAACTGCATCAGGCCGCCCGGAAAGAATAAAATGATCGCACATATCAATGCGCCCAACAACGCCAGGCGCAGGGTGCCTGCCAGGCGCAAAAACTCGTTGCCGAAAACAATGATGACTGCCCCGAGCACCGCCCCCGGAAATCGTCCGACGCCGCCCATTTCCATCATGGCGATGGTTAAAAGAAAGGGCTCGATCGCCAGCGTCGTCGGGGAAATGTCACCCAGATAATGCACGTAGAATCCGCCCGTAATTCCTGTCAAAAAGGAGACCAGGGCAAAGACCTTAATTTTTTCTTTGTATTCATTGACCCCCAGCGCCGTGGCAAAGTCTCTGGAATCCCTTAAGGCTACAAAAGCCAGGCCCGTCGACGAATGGATGACTTTGTATATGATGGTGAGGATAAACAAAAATAGAACAAATGTAATATAATAGCTCTGCATCCGGGTGATGCCTTCAAAAAGCGGCGGAATATCGTGAAGCCCCATGGCGCCGCCGGTGATCGAGCGTGTCTGGGTCAAAATGGTGGGCAAAGAATCGGCAAATATCAGAGACAGCAGCGCTATGTAGATTCCGCTTAACCTCAAGGCGGGCAGGCCGACAAAAAACGTTACCAGCACCATGCTGGCCAGCCCCCCCAGCACGATGCAAAGCCAGGGCGACCAACCGAAAGTCTTGCACAATATGCCCGAGGCATATCCGCCGATCGCAAAGTAGCCGATATTGCCCAAAGAAAATATCCCGGCGTAGCCCATCAGCAAATTCCAGTTGGATGCCACCAGGGCCCAGATGAAAAAAAGAATGAATATGTGCATGATATAGGAGTCGCCGTGGATAACCGGGTAGATGGCGACGAACACAAGGCCGAGCATAATCCCAATTTTTTTCCAGTTAAAAAATTCTGACATCATCATCGAGCATACCTGCAATTAAATTCAGTATGGAATAATGGAATGATGAAAAAATGGAATATTGGTTATAAGCAGCGGATGACATCCTGATTTTAATTTCTGATAAGATCTACCAGTATAAAAATAGATTTCATTCCCCCAAACCCATTATTCCAATACCCCATGGCATTCGTTTACGGCAAAGCCTGCTTTCTCGGACATCGTCCAGAGGATCAAGCATTCAATGTTAGTTAGAGCGTTCGTCCACCCGCCAGGCCCTGGGGGCGCAAAAGAAGGATGATTACAAAAATAACAAACCAAACCGGCCAAACCCAGAGGGAACCCAGGTAAAGGGTCACGAGGGCTTCGGCGATCCCCATGACAAAGGCCGCATAAACAGCCCCGGTGGCGCTGCCCAATCCCCCGAGCACGACGATCACAAATCCTCTGACCATCCAGTCCCAGCCGATGTGAGGGGTCATATAATATTTTGTTCCCAGCAGAATCCCGCTGAAGCCCGTCACCACCGTGGCCAAGGCAAATGCATAGCCGAATATCTTGTTGATGTTGATGCCCACGATTCTGGCACCATCCATGTCCTGGGCCACGGCCCGCATGGCCTGGCCAAACCAGGTCTTCTTCAGGAAAAGGTTTAAGGCGATAATAAAGATAAAAACAATGCTGATCAGACTGATATCGTGCCAGTTAACCCGCACGAATCCGATCTTGAGGCTTCCGTCAAAAAATTCCGGAATGTGCTTGACTCGGGGCCCGAATGCTTGCAGGGTCAGGTTTTCCAGGAGAATCCCCATGCCGAGAAGAAAAATGATCGTTGAAAATTCCCAGTTGGGGGTTTTGAGAAGCGGGTTGATGGTCGCCTTGAAAAGCATCAGCCCGAAAAAGAACATAATGACCATGGCAATCAGCGCGGAGGGAATAAAACCAAGGCCGGTTTGGTTCAGGAAAAACCAGGTAAAGTAGCCGCCCAAAACCGCCACGATGCCGTGGCCGAAATTAAATACGTGAATGACGCCGTAAATGATGGTCAACCCCAGCGCCATGGTGGCATAGAGGGAACCCGATATCAGGCCGCTTAGCAGTGTATTGATAATATCCCTGATGGCACACCTCCTGTTGTGGACTGAAGCCGCTGTCTTTTCCGGCGGATGCAGTAATTTTTTTTACGACCTGCCGGATATTTCACGGGCTAAAAGTAGGCCTTTTCAATCTCAGCCTTGCTGATTTCAGCGGCCGGTTTTTCCATGACCACCTGGCCTTTTTTAAACAGATAGACCCTGTCGGCCAATTTCAGCGAATAATCGACTTCCTGTTCAACAATTAAAACCGTCATATCGGTTTCACTTTTTATCTTTTCAATGGCCCCAAAGACCGTCTTTTTCATAATCGGCGACAATCCGATGGAAGGCTCGTCGATCAGCAGCAGGGACGCCCCGCTCATCAAGCCGCGACCCACAGCCAGCATCCGGCTTTCGCCGCCGCTGAGCGTTGCTGCAATCTGGTGCTGGCGCTCCTTAAGCCGGGGAAACAGCGCGAAAACATAGTCCAGGTTTTCATCGACGTTGGCGCGGGCCTTGCGGTTGTAAGCACCAAGCCTCAAATTTTCCAGAACCGACATGTCCGTGAAAAGATTCCTGGCTTCGGGGATATAGGCAATGCCCCGTTCGACGATTTTCTCGCTGGGCATGGCCGCGATGTCTTCCCCCATATATTTGATCGAACCTGCGACCGGGGGGTGAAGGCCGGCAATGGCCTTTAAAAGCGTGGACTTGCCGTGCCCGTTGGGACCGAACAGCGCCACCACCTCGCCTTCATGGAGTTTCAGGGACGCTTTTCGCAAGACCTGGAGCTCACCGTAAAAACTGTCAACCGCCTGGATATCCAGGGCGGTTTTAGCGCCGGCCTGGTTTTGACTCATGGCACATCCTCCCCTTCGCCAAGATAGACTTCAACCACCTTGGGATCGCGACACACGGCCTCGGGGTCTCCCACACCGATCACCGCACCGTTGTGCAGGATCAGCATCCGATCGGAAACATCGATCAGGGAGTCGAGAATATGCTCGATGATCAGAATCGTGGTATCCTGTTCCCGGTTGATTTTGCGCACCACCGCCAAAAAGTCTTTGATCTCCGCCATGGAAAGCCCGGCCAGGGGTTCATCGAGCATCAGAAGCCGGCAGCCGGTTGCCAAGCAGGCGGCCATCATCACCAGCTTGGTCGTGTAAAGATCCAGGTTGCTGGCCAGGGTGTCCTTAAACGACGTCAGGCTCAGGAAATCAAGTTTAGCCCGGATTCTTTTTCCCAGCCCGCGGCCGTCATGTCCGCCAAAGGTGGCACCGACGCGGACGTTGTCATACACACTGAGGGTTGGAAACGTCCGGGGAATTTGAAAGGTACGGGCCATTCCCAAGCGGCAGATTCGATGCGCCTTCAGCCGGGTGATATCTTGGCCGTCAAAAACAATTTGGCCGGTCGATGGCGGAAAACTGCCGGAAACGACGTTAAACAGGGTGGACTTGCCGGCCCCGTTGGGGCCGGCAATTCCGAAAATTTCACCCTTTTGCACCGTCATATCCACATCGACCAGCGCCTCGATACTTCCAAAGGTCTTGGATACTTTCCTGGTTTCAAGAATCATTGCTAAATCTGTCCTCTGGCAGCGCCTGTTCATGCCGGCGCTTTCAAATCCGAAAGGCCGCCGGCAGGACGCTTTAACACATGGGTTGCAGCTTCGAAAAGGAGTGCGCCATTACTTCTTGATCCAGGGTGGCTTGCGGTATTGGGCTTTTTTAAACCGGGCGGGTCCCGTCTGCAGACTTTTGCCGTCCCAGATCTGGTGCCAGATCAGCGGCATCAGGTATTCGCCCGGAATCGCCGACTGGTCTTTGGGATTGAACACAAAAAGGCCGGCCATACCGTCATAGGCCGTTTCCCGAATCAGGCGGGCGACCTCACGGTAGCAATCGACACAACCGGCTTTTTCAACGGCCTGGACCCAGATCTCAAAGGCGTCCCGGGTGGCAACCGGGTAAAAACCGGCCGGATCTTTTTTGAACCGGGCCACCCAGCGTTTCTTGTAAGCTTCAAATTTGGGTCCGAACTGATCGGCACCCGCCACCCAGATCAACCCGTCGGCGGATTTGCCGGCAAGCTCCAAAAACTCAGGGATCGACGGCGTGTATTGCATATACACCAAAGCATCGATCCCATCGTCGCCGAAGCGGTCCGAAAATTGCTTCATGAAGCGCGCCGCATCGGTGGGATCCAGATTCCAGAAGGTCACAAAGGCCGGCTGGGCCGACTCGATCCGGGATAAGATCGGACCCCACTGGGCCACGCCGAATTGCGTGGTTTCGTTGATCACCACCTCGTAGCCGTCTTTTTCGACGCGCTTGGCAAACTCGTCGGCCGGCATCACATTATAGGCATAATCGACTTTGATAATGGCGATTTTTTTGTTGGGGGGCGTCCAGCCCATCTCCCGAGGGATATTGAACAGGTCATTGGCGGCACTGACACCGTAATCCGTGTCGTTGAAGGTGTACTGAAAACAGTTCCAGTATTTTTCAGGATTTTGGGCAACCGGCGCCGTACACAGCGTCATGGCATTGCCGTGCAAATAAGGCACGTCGTATTGGCCGAACACTTTGGTGTCGACCCCGCCGTCGTCGTATCCGGTGATCACCACATCAACGCCGGCGCCGATCAGCCGCTCGCCCACCGCCTTTATTTTTTCGGCCTCCAGGCCGCCGACGTCACCGAATTTGAGCTCCAGCTGGCGGCCCAAAAGTCCGCCGGACGCATTTTTTTCTTCAACGGCCAATTCCAGCGCCATTTTCATCTGCTCCCCGTCACTGGCATAGGGTCCGGTCAACGGCAACGGGGTTCCGATCAAAATCGGTTTTGCGGCGAAAGCTGTCGCTGCTGAAAAACCAATCAGCAAAATCGATAAAACCGTAATCAAAATTCTTTTTCGCTTCATTTTTGCCCTCCTTTTGAAGATTGGTGACCTTTTAAGATAGCGGTTGATAAATTTCAGGCCTTCGGTCTCTGAGATAATTAATGCTGCCGCTGCGCGCTGCGGTGATGCGGTCAGGATCCATATCCGCAATTAACAACGCCGGTGACTGAGCGTCCGCCTGTTCCAGAATATGTCCCATCGGGTCCACAAAACCGCTGCTCCCGCAAAAGACAAGATCCTTTTCCCGACCGATCCGGTTGGCCAACGCCAGAAAGATCTGATTTTCCATGGCACGGGCCCTTAGATAGACATCCTGATGACCGCTCCAGGGATGCATGTTGGCCGTGGCGACCAGCACCACCTCGGCGCCCTGCAATGCAGTCATCCGGGCCATTTCCGGAAATTCAAGATCGTAGCATATTAAAAATCCGGTGCGACCCAGGGGAGTTTCGACAATTTTAATTTCGCGGCCGCTGCTGAAATATTTTTTTTCTTCATCGAACAGGTGGATTTTGCGGTAAACCACCATGATGTCTCCCCGGCCGGACAGACACACCAGGGAATTAAATATTTGACGGGAAGCTGGGTCCAATTCCGGAAACCCCATGCAAATACAGATTTGATTGGTTTTGGCGATTTGGGCCAAAGCAGCAATGCTCGGGCCTGAAACGGCTTCCGCCAGTTGCTGGATATCAGCTTCCAGCGCATAGCCGGTTAAATACATTTCGGGAAACAATACCAGCCTGGCGTTCTGTTGGGCGGCAGCTTTAATCAGACCAGTGGCTTTTGCGATATTTTGGGCCTTTTCTCCCAAAAGGCAATCGTCCTGCACAATTGCGATACGAGCCAATCGGTTCATTCCTCCCCGTCACGTGCTGACAAATCGGCAATTCACCCGGCCCGCATGAATCGCATCCCCGGGCGCCAAGCCATCCGTTAATAGGCCCGGCCATCCGGGTTTATTCAACAACGATCTTCAGCAGCTCTGAATAGGTTTCCGGCCGCCGGTCCCGGTAAAAGTGAAACAGGTCCCTGAATTCCCGGATTTGATTGAGATCCAGCTCGGCTGCGACCACCTGGTCGCTCTGGTTGTCGCCCCGGGCCAACACGTCGCCGAAAGGGTTGCTGATAAAGCTGCCGCCATAAAAACGCATGTCATCTTCCCGGCCCACACGGTTTAAAGCCCCAATAAAAAGGCCGTTGACAATGCCGTGGGACTTAATGACGGTTTCCCAGGCCGCTTGGGAGCTGTAGTCGGGACGATCGGGCTCACTGCCGATCGCCGACGGATAGAATATGATCTGAGCGCCCTTCATCCCTAAAATTCGCGCCACCTCCGGAAACCACTCATCCCAGCAGATCCCCACCCCGATGGTCGCATAGGCGGTCTGAAAGACCGGATAGCCCAGGTTCCCGGGGGTAAAATAATATTTTTCCAGGTATTGCGGGCCTTCGGGAATATGAACTTTTCTAAACTTTCCGGCAATCGATCCGTCCGCATCGATGATCACCGCGGTATTAAAGTTGATCCCCGGCCGGGCGCATTCATAGACCGGCACGATGATCGTCATCTTATTAGCGGCCGCAATTTTTTGCATCACCGCGACGGCTTCATCCGGCAGGGGACGCGCCAGGCCGCAATTTTTCACATCGACACTCTGCGGGAAATATCGGCTGGCAAAAAGTTCCTGCAGGCAGACAATATTGGCACCGGCGGCGGCGGCCTGCTGCACCATGGCGACGGCTTTATCGATGTTCTGCCTAATCTCGGCCCCGCACGACATTTGAATCAACGCCACGCTAACAGTCATCTTTTAACCACCCTTTTACCGTAAACTTAACCCGATTATACCGCCGCCTCACACGCTGCCCGACAGTTGGCTATTAATGAACGGCTCACTTAACGTCTACCTCTCTATCGTTTTGTGCGGTACACACCAGGTGGACCGCACAATCACACCCCCAAATCAATGCCGAAATCTGCATGTTACTTCTAACGGAACGGATTCAGCCCATTAGTGCGACTTCGCCCGGGTCCAGGCTTCATCCATAATGCGGTTGTCCTTGCCCAGATCTTTGGTGAAAAAAAGCGTCTTCATGATTTCAGGCGGCGGCCACACACCCGGATTCTCCAGGTCTTCTTTATTCAGATAGGGCCTCGCAGCATCATCGGGGGTGGCATAATGGTTGTAATTGGTCAGCGAGGCATTGACTTTGGGATCCAAAATCCAGTTGATCCATTTGTAGGCGGCATCCGGATTGGGAGCCTGGGCCGGTATGCACATGGAGTCAAGCCATATCTCACTGCCTTCCTTGGGCACCACAAATCCCAGATTTTTCGGATCTTCGGCAATGGCCTGGATGGCGTCACCGTTGTAGACAATGGCTGCGTTGGCCGCGCCGGCGACCACATCGTTTTTGCCGCCCACGCCGCCTTTGAACCCCAGACAACTTTGGCGTTTTTTGGTTTGAATCAGCAAATCCGATGCGGCCATAAGCTCCTTGGGGTTAATGCTGTTGAAATCATATCCCAGATACAGCAGCGAAATGCCCATCATCTCGCGCACCGAGTCGATGAGGGCAAACGGTCCCGGATCCTTTTGGGGATCGTAAATAATGGACCAGCTGTGTACATCGGCATCTTTGATGCGATCCTTGCGGTACATCAGGCCCACAGTGCCCCACTGCCAGCCGGCCGAGTATTTGTTGCCCGGATCGAAGGTGGTTTCTCTTGAATTTAGATCCCAGGTTCTTCAGGTTGGGAATCTTGGAATGATCCAGAGGCTGGATCAGTTTCAGGTTGATCAGGCTGGGCATGATGTAGTCCGACGGCACGATAATGTCATACTGGGAGACGCCCCCCGCCTGGAGTTTGGCCATCATCTCCTCGTTGGATTCGTAAAGATCCAACCGCACCTTTATTCCCGTGGCCTTTTCAAAATCCTTGGGCATGTTTTCCTCATCCATGTACTCCGACCAGATGAAGATCTTGAGCTCATCCGCCGCAGCGAAAACCCTCCCCCCGCATAAAACCGAAAATGCCACCAGCAGTAAAACCAGTTTTTTCATTTGATCCTCCTTTTTTCGGGTAAGTTGTTGTTTGTCTGTCGTCTGTTTTCAAAAAGTCATCAAACCATTTTGGTTCCGGCTCGTCCGGGTTATGTTATAGATTCGATATTTTTTTCACAACTTACGACTAACAACTCACAACACGCTCATTCTATTTGCGCGTAAACCGCTCCATACCGATTATCATAACGACCGTAATCAACACCACCAGGGTGGACAACGCGTGAATCTGAGGGGTAACGCCGCGCCGAACAGCTGCAAAAATAAACAGCGGCAGGGTGACCGATTCGGGACCGGCCGTAAAAAAACTGATCACAAAGTCGTCCAGCGAAAGCGTAAACGCCAGCATGGCGCCGGCCACGATTCCCGGCGCCAGCAGCGGCAGCGTAATGCGGCGCAGCATATACGATGTGCCGGCAAAAAGATCCCGGGCCGCCTCTTCCACATCCCGGCCGATGCCCACCAGCCGGCTGCGCACCACCAGCGCCACAAAGGAAATCTGAAATGTAATATGGCCGATGATCATGTTGAACAGCCCCGGTTCAAACAGGGAGGAGACTGCCCGCAACAGTCCGAAGGCTACCACCAGGGCCGCTGCCAGAATAATGTCCGGGATTACCACCGGGATATGCAAAACGAGATCCAGAAAAGTATTGGTTTTGCGGCTCCACGGAAATCGGTCCATGCCGATAGCCAGCACGGTCCCCAGGACGGTGGCGACCAAGGTTGAAACAACCGCCAGAACCAGCGTGTTCCAGGCGGCCTCCAGGATAAACTCGTTTTGAATGAGTTTTGTGTACCAGTCCAGGGTAAATCCCCGCCAGACCAGACCATAGCGCGTGGCATTGACGGAAAAAACCGCCACGGCCGCCAGCGGCAGATAAAGAAACCCCACGGTAAATAAGGCCATGGCGGTTATCAGCGGATGCGAGCGTCTCATATATACTCAATATCCTTGCTTCGGCGCCGATAAAGCTGAAGGCTGATCATGGTCAGAACCATTAGGCCCATGCTGATTGCGGCCCCGAAAGGCCAATCCCGGCTCGAGCCGAATTGCTGCTGAATGAGGTTGCCCACCAGCATGTATTTGGCGCCGCCGAGCAGGTCCGGCACGACAAACATGCCCATGGCGGGGACAAAAGTCAGGATGACTCCGACGGACAGCCCCGGCAGCGTCTGGGGCAGGATGGCCTGGGTAAATACCCGTACCTTGGAGGCATAAAGATCCTGGGCGGCTTCCACCAGCGACCAGTCCAGGCGCTCGACACTGGAATACAGGGGCAGGGCCACAAAAGGCAAAAACATCGAAACCATCCCCAGGTACACGGCAAAAGCATTGGGATACAAAGGATTGCCGGCCGGAATCAAACCTAAAAGCGACGCCAGTTTGGCCGGGGGCAGCTCCGGCGCCAGAATCAGAAACCAGGCATAAGTTCGAATGACCATATTCGTCCAAAACGGTATGATCACCATGGTCAGCCACAGATAGCGGCTTCGCTCGGGCCGGGCGCAGATGAAAAACGCCAGCGGGTAGGAAAGGATCACGGATATGGCTGTGGTGACAAAAGCGACCCAGACCGAACGCAGTACGATCATGATATAGTCGGCGGTCCATCCGAAAAGAGTGAAGCCGGCCAGGCGGGTATAGTTTTCAACGGTAAAATTCCACTCAAGCTGCCCGTAGGCGCCGCGGCTGACAAAACTGACCCCGATCAATACCAGTCCGGGAAGCACCAGAAACACCATCAGCCACAGCATGCCGGCCCCCAGAAAATAAAGCCCGCGTTGGGTGAGATTGCGCTGGGTGGTTAATTCCCCGTACCAGACGAGCAGTTTAATCATTTAAAATCACCAATCCCTCTGTTGGAAGCTCCAGCCAGACTTCATTGTCAAAATCGAAGTTTAATTGGGCCGGTGTCCGCACCCGCAGGGGTCCCGGTTCGAGCCACAGATCAACATTGGTTCCCCGGTATATGGCTTCGGTTACTCTGGCTTTGACACCGTTTTTTTCCGGGGCCCCATCGCAGATTCGAATGCGTTCGGGGCGGATGGCCACCGTTCCCTGATTCCATCCGGGGGTTTTTTTGAGCTGCAGAAAGCCGATCTCGGTATCAATCCCCCCGTTGGCGGCGCGCCCGCGAATCAAGTTGGCAGCGCCTAAAAATTCGGCCACAAAACGCGTTTGGGGTTGTTCATATACTTCCTTGGGGGTGCCGAACTGTATGATTTTACCCTCGCTCATAACGGCAATGCGGTCGGAAACCACCAGGGCTTCGGCCTGGTCATGGGTCACCAGAATAAAGGTCTGGCCCAGCTTGCGCTGCAAACGCCGCAGCTCCATCTGCACCTGCGCCCGCAGCCGCGCATCCAGGGCCGACATGGGCTCGTCCAACAACAAAACTTCGGGTTCGTTTACCAGGGCGCGGGCCAGGGCCACCCGCTGCTGCTGGCCGCCGGAGAGTTGATGCGGGAAGCGAGCGGCCATTTCCTCCAGTTCCAGCATTTCAAGGCGTCGGCCGACCCGGGATTGAACCTCGTTCTGGGGAAATTTGCGGGAACGAAGCCCGAAAGCCACATTTTCGAATATGCTCAAATGCGGAAACAGCGCATAGCTTTGAAATACGGTGTTGACCTGCCGTTTGGTGGCCGGCAAGGCGGTGATATCCCGGCCGCCCAAAAGCACCTGGCCGTTATCGGGCAGCTCAAGCCCGGCAATAATGCGCAGCAGCGTTGTTTTCCCGCAGCCGGAGGGTCCCAGAAGCGTAAAAAACTCACCTTCATGGACATCGAGTGAAACACCCACGAGCGCTTTAACGTCCGCGAAGTTTTTGTCGATGTTAATTACGGAAAGGCCCTTTTCGTTTTCGGCAACCATGAGAGCATTCCTATATTCGATAGGTCTATCAATTGCTACTATGGTACATTCATCATTACATCTGAATTTTGGTCATTGGTATTTATTTGGAATTTGTTTTTGGGTCTTTGGAATTTTCCGATTTGCCGCAGGCGATTGCCTTCAAATTGTGCGCGCCGATTCAGGCACGGGCCGCTGCGGCACTTCGATACTTTTGATTACATCTTCGAGACGGTTAAGTATCTCATCCAACGTTTCCCACGGTATATTCAACGCCGGTTCGAAGCGTATGGTTCGGGAGTTGGTCAGGGTCCCGGCGGTCAGCACACCCCGGGAAAACAGGCCGGCGGCGACTTTGTAGCCGATGCCGTCGGTGGGAAATTCCATGCCGATCAATAAGCCCAATCCGCGCGCCTGCGTCAAAACGCCGGGATATCGCTCCTGAAGCTGCTTTAACTGCTTCAATACATACTCGCCCTTGACCTTGGCCTGACCGGCCAGGTCCTCTTCGAGCAGGACCGTAATGGCTGCAAGGGCCGCCGCGCAGGCCAGGGGGTTCCCGCCGGTGGTGGTGGTATGCATAAATGGATTGGGTTCCAGGCACTCCCAGATTTTGGGCGTGGAGAGAAACGCCGAAAGGGGCACCACGCCGCCTCCCAGGGCTTTGCCCAGACAGAGGATATCCGGGACGACGTTCCAGTGGTCCACGCCGAAAATTTCACCGGTGCGCCCCATGCCGGTCTGGACTTCATCGGCAATCAGCAGTACCCCGTAGTGGTTGCAAATTTCCCTCAGCCGCGGCCAGAAATCATCCGGCGGCACCACCGCACCGGCCTCACCCTGGACCGGTTCGGCAACGACGGCGGCAAAATCGTCACCGACCGCTTTGGCTGAAGCCAGAACCTGCTCCACGGCAGCAGCATCACCAAAGGGCACGTGCCTAACACCTTGCAGCAGCGGCAGCAGCGGCTCGCGAAATATTTTTTTGCCCATCAGCGACAGCGATCCCAGGCTCTTGCCGTGAAACGCCTTGAGCATGGCGATAAAGCCTTTGCGACCCGTGTAAAGCTTGGCTATCTTCATGGCGCCTTCCACGGCTTCGGTGCCGGAGTTGGCAAAAAAGCCGTACTGGATATTGCCCGGCGTCAGGAAGGCTAAAACCCTGGCGAGCTGGGCTCGCAGGGGATCCAGCATCTCCTGGCTGTACTGGGGTGAGCGGTCCAGCTGGGCCTTGACCGAGGCAATAATCTTCGGGTGACGGATGCCGTAAGAATACAGCCCAAAGCCGCCGAGCAGATCGATAAACTGGCGGTCCAGGGCGTCTACCAGGATCGAACCCTGACCCGTCCACTCGGTAACGGCAAAACTGCCGGCCTCGGTGACTGATTTGCGGTAGTCCAAAAAGCCTTTGTTGATGTGGTCGCGGAAATTGCGAACGGTCCTGCGTGAAATTTCCTCGCGGACTTCGAGCGGCACCTGTCCGACCGGGGTGAGGATGATATCGACCATCTGTTTGGCTTCCGCCAGGGCTGCTTTTATATCCCGTCCTTTGTAATCACCGGTATCACCGTCTTCGGAATCATGCATTTGAAACACTCCCACAATATCGATTCGGATATATGGTTAAAGACCTACAACAAGGTGGAAAATTATGCTACTTCAGTAAAGGACTTGTGGCCATAAGTCAAGAAAATGATTCTAAAGAATCCCCCTGATTTGCCGATAACTCATTTTACCATGTCGCTGTGTAAGATCCCAAAATTTGCATTAATTCTATAAAAACGACGGAAAATCTAATGCAAGAACAAACTGCCGAACTTGAAAAATCGATCAAATCGTTTCAAGGCCAAAGCCGGAATTCCAAAACCGCCGAAACACCTTTTGGAAGCTCCCAAAAAGAAATCAATCTGTTGATCTCATGTCTGCCCACCATTCTGATTGGTCTTTCAAAGGAAAACAAGATTGTGCTCTGGAATTCCAGGGCTGAAAAAGTATTGGGAAAAGTCGAGGCGGAGGTGGTTGGTTTGCCGATGAGTAAGTGCGGCATTGATTGGGACTGGGATAAAATTACAAACGGTATTTCGCAAAGCCAAAGCACGAGTGAACCAATCCGGGTGGATGATATTCGTTACCAGAAATCGAATGGTGAAGAACGATATCTGGGTATGACCATCAACCATTTAAACTGGGATGATGATTGCATTTTGGGATCCACCATCATCGGCGCAGACATCACGGATCGCAAAAAACTGGAAACTCATCTGCAGCAGTCACAGAAAATGGAAGCCATCGGACAGCTGGCAGCAGGAATCGCCCATGAAATCAACACGCCGACCCAGTTTGTCGGTGACAATACCCGTTTCTTTCAGGATGCCTTTGACGATTTGATCCAGGTAATCAGAGAATACGAAAACCTGATCGCCAAAGCCAAATCGCAGTCTCTGACCGAAGAGCTTATTGCAGCGGCTGAAAAGCGTATCGAAGAAATCGACCTGCCATATCTTGAAGCGGAAATACCGGTTGCTCTCCAGCATACCCTGAAGGGCGTGGAGCGCATAACCAAGATCGTACAGGCAATGAAAATCTTTTCTCATCCGGGCATGGCGGTTAAAGAACCGACCGATATTAATAAAGAAATTGAAAAAACAATTACCATCACCCGCAATGAGTGGAAATATTTGGCCGAGATGAAAACCGACTTTGATTCAACCCTGCCGCTGGTGCCTTGTTTCCGGGCTGAATTGAATCAGGTGATTTTGAATATGATCGTCAATGCGGCGCATGCCATTGCCGAGACAGGCAAGGACAACCCCTCGCCCAGAGGCACCATCCGCATCCGCACCTATCATAAAGATTCCTGGGCTAAAATTTGCATCAGCGATAGCGGGGCCGGGATTCCGGAAGAAATCCGGCATAAAATATTCGACCTTTTCTTTACCACCAAGGGGCCCGGCAAGGGATCGGGGCAAGGGTTGTCGATTTCGCATTCCGTTATCGTTGAAAAACATAAAGGGACCCTGGATCTGGAATCCCAGGTGGGGAAGGGAACGACTTTTATCATTGGGCTACCCCTGGAGGCAGATCCGGCCGAAGATGAGTGAAAAAATGAAAAAAAGGATCCTGTTTGTTGATGATGAGCCGATGATATTGAACGGCCTGCAGCGAACGCTCCGAAAAATGCGCCACGAATGGGAAATGATGTTTACCTCCAGCGCCCATGAGGCTTTGAAAATACTCGCCGCGAACACGCTGGACGTCATTATCACCGATTTGAAAATGCCGGAAATGGACGGCACGCAGCTGCTCACCGCAATAAAAAAGCGCCACCCCCATGTGGTTCGCATCATTCTTTCCGGGCATGTTAAACATGATATGACGCTCCAATCCCTCCAGATCGCCCATCAATGCCTGGCGAAACCCTGCGATGCGGAAATGTTAAAACAGGCCCTGACAAAGCTTTTTGCCCTTAAGGATATTTTGTCCGATGATTCCATCAAAAAAATTGTCTCTCAAATCGATTCCCTTCCCAGCATACCCTCCATTTATACCGAAATTGTCGAAGAGATGCAGTCGGAGGACCCTTCAATTAAAAAAATTGGCGAGATCATTGCCCGGGATGCCAGCATGACGGCAAAAATATTGCAGATTGTAAATTCCGTATTTTTCGGCCTTTCCCGCAAAATCAACAGTACCCAGCAGGCCGTTATGCTGCTCGGATTGGAAACCATTAAATCCCTGGTACTTTCAGTGAAAATTTTTGCCGAATTCAGCCGGAAGAAATTTTCCTGGTTTAACATTGATGAACTTTTCAACCACAGCATGTCGGTCAGCTGTTATGCCCAGGCTATCGTCAAAAATGAAAAAATGAGTCGGGATCTCATCAGCTATTCCCTGATGGCCGGCATATTGCATGATTTGGGCAAACTCATACTGGCAACCAATTTCCAAAAACCCTACCGTCAGGTGCTGAGCGAAGCGCAGAATTCCGGTCACGACTTATGGAATCTGGAATACGAAACATTCGGTACCAGCCACGCTGAAATAGGCGCTTATTTGATGGGTCTCTGGAATCTGGAAAATCAGATTATCGAAGCCATCGCTTTTCATCACCGCCCGGCGAAAAGCATGGCCCGGAATATGGGATTGTTGACGGCGGTGCATATCGGCAATGCCCTGGTTCACAGAGGGCCCGCGACCGAGGATCAGGATCCCGACCTGCAGTTTGATATCGAATACGTGGATAATCTTGGAATTGCAAATCGAATACCTGAATGGCGTCAGGTTTGCAGAGAGTTATCCGAAAGGGAAGCATCATGAGAGACAAAGTTCTGTTGGTAGATGACGATGAAATGCTTTTGGCAGGCCTCAAACGTCAGTTGAGAAACCATTTCCTCGTTGAGACCGCCATCAGCGGGGAAGAAGCGATCAGAATGGTCGCGGAAAACGGACCGTATGCCGTGGTGGTTTCCGATTACATGATGCCGGGCATGAATGGTATCGATCTCCTCAGACACGTTAAAGCAATCAGCCCGGATACGATCCGGATGATGTTGACCGGCTCGGCCGATATGTCCACCGCCATTAAAGCGGTGAACGAAGGCAGTATATATAAATTTCATCCTAAGCCCTGTCCGGCCCAAACCCTGGGCACCGCTATTAAAAGCGGAATTGACGAGTATCAAAAAGTGACAACCGACCAGACCCAGCTGAAAAAAGTTCAAAAATCACTGGCCAAGGCCAGCAAGATCCAGCGAATGCTGATGCCGAAATCCGACCCCCAGGTGGACGGATTCGACATCGCGGGAAAAAGCATCCCCTGCGATGAAACCGGTGGCGATTACTATGATTTTATTAACCCTGAAGAATGGGGACGGGAAAAAATCGGAATCGTGGTGGCCGACGTCATCGGACACGGTATTTCGGCCGCCCTGTTGATGACATCCGTGCGGGCATCCTTCCGCGAGCGCATCCTCAGTCCGGGAAAGGGCGTTGCGATTGTTTCCGATGTCAACAAACGTCTGGTGCAGGATATCGAAGAACACAACCTTTTCATCACCATGTTTTACAGTGAAATCGACCTTGCAGAAAAGTGCTTCCGCTGGGTGCATGCCGGCCATGAGTCGGCGCTTCACTATGATCCCGCAAAAGATGCATTTGCCTCCCTTGGCGGCGAAGGTTTGCCTCTGGGAGTAATGAGGGAATGGGTTTACGTGGAATCCAAAATACCAATCCGGCCGGGGCAGATAATTCTGATTGGAACTGACGGTATCAAAGAGGCCTGCAACCCTGGAAATGAACATTTCGGCAATGAACGGCTGCAGACGGTCATCCGCGATCATTACCGGAAACCCGCTAAACGCATTTTGCAGGAAGTGTTTGATACACTGGCAAATTTCCGTCATACAGCGGAAAGAAAAGACGATGAGACATTGGTCGTCATAAAACCTTTGTAACTCCATTCATAGGCCACCGGCTCTGCTGGTGGTCGCTGCTTCGGGCCGGAAAATAAGTCGTATTGACAAAAAAGTTCCCCTTCGTTAAATTTGCTCTGAAAAAGCAGCGTCATATTAAAACTCTGCAAACTTGGTCTTTTAGGCCGGATCAGCCCTGCACGCGGAATTGCCTTAGTCGAATTCCATTGGTTATTTAAATGTTTAATTTTTGTGAGCGCCTGCCATGAGCAACGAACCTTCTGCCGACCCGGCTTCGATAAACTTCGAGGATGTGTGTGATTTGGCCGCCATCGTCGAGTCCGCCCACAACGGGATTGTCCTGGTGGATCGCTCCGGTAAAATTCTGGTATTTAACCGCGCGGCCCTGGGCATGGTGAGCAAACGCAGCCAAAATGTTCTCGGCCGCAATATTCAAGAGGTATTTCCGGCAGTCTGGCCGGACATGCAGCAGATTGTGGCAACCGGTTCGCCCCAGCTGGCGCGCCAGGTGACCATCAACGGCCATGACATCATTGCCAACCGCACGCCGATCTGGCGCGCCGGTGAGGTGTCCGGAGTTCTGAGCATTTTTCAGGATATTTCCGAGTACGAAAAGGTCCTGGCCGAGCTGGAGTCCTACAAACAGCTGAACGAAGAATTGGACGTCATCATCAATTCTTCTTACGACGGCCTGTGGATCTGCGACCACGAAGGCCGGGTGATGCGGGTCAACCACGCCTCGGAAAAAATGAGCGGGGTCAAAGAAGAAGAGGTCATCGGCCGCCGCATGGAAGAGCTGGTGGACGAAGGGCTCTTTGACAAATCCGCGACCCTGGAAGTTCTTAAAACCCGGACCGCCGTCACCCTGATTCAGCGGCTGAAAGACGGCCGCCACATCCTGGTGACCGGCAACCCGGTGATGGACCAACGCGACAACATCCGGCTGGTGGTGGTCAACGCCCGCGACATTTCCGAACTCAACCGGCTGCACGCCGAGCTTGAGGAAAGCAGGGCTCTGAAGGAGAAATATCACTCGGAGCTGAATCACCTGAATCGCTCCCAAAAAATAAACTCAAAGATCATGATCCGCAGCGCTTCCATGCAGCGGGTCTTTGATACCGCCATGCGCATCGCCCGGGTGGATTCCAGTGTCCTGATAACCGGCGAGTCCGGCGTGGGCAAAGGACTGATTGCCCGGCTGATTCACGAAGCCTCCGGCCGCGCCGAAGGATCGCTGATTCACATCAACTGCGGTACTATCCCGGAAAACCTGATCGAAGCCGAACTGTTCGGTTACGAGAAGGGCGCCTTTACCGGCGCCCAGCAGCAGGGCAAGGCCGGGTATTTTGAAATGGCCGAAGGCGGCACCCTTTTCCTGGACGAAATCGGCGAGCTCCCCCTGGCCTTGCAGGTAAAGTTGCTGCATTTTCTGGAAACCAACGAAGTGGTGCGGGTCGGCTCCACCCGCTCCCGCAGAATCAATGCCCGCATTCTGACCGCGACCAACCGCAACCTGGAGCGCATGGTGGCCGAGGGGGGCTTCCGCAAGGATCTGTTTTTCCGCTTGAAGGTAGTCCCGCTGGCCATTCCGCCCCTGCGGCAACGCCTGGAGGATATTCCGCCCCTGATTCATTTTTTCCTGGAAAAATTCAACCGCAAGTGTGATTTTCAAAAAACCATGTCCGCGCCCGCGGTGGACTGCCTGCGCCACTATCCCTATCCGGGTAATGTCCGCGAGCTGGCCAATTTAATCGAACAGCTGGTGGTGCTGACGCCGGGCGACCGGATCGACTTCGACGATTTGCCCGGCGCCGTGCAGCGCAGCGGCCAGGAGCCTTACCGGCTGGTTCCGGCCGGCCCGGACAATTTGAGACAGATTGTGCAGGATGTCGAACGTCAGGCTATCGTCAACGTCCTCAAAGCCCGCGGCTCGCTGCGCAGCGCCGCCAGGCAGCTGGGAATCGATCACGCCACCCTGTCACGCAAAATCAAACGCTACGGCATCACGGATGGCGCCGTACCGCACCGCGGTGAATAATCGCACCACTCCTGTTTTGTAACGCCACCTCGGTAAAATCCCGCCGACCGGCCGGCCGGTGACCCGCCCGTGGTTACCTTCTGCACCACTCGCCGGCACCGCCCGCCATCGGAATTCCCCTAAATCAGCTGATTGCATGGCGTGGCACAAATGTTGCTGAACCTTATTCTGGTACAGATGATAAAAATATGAATTAAAACCGCAAAACTTTTTCAGAAAACCAGCCATGAGTGATTTTGACAAGCTGGCCATGTCCATCACACCGGACAACCGCAGGGCCATGATCCTGTTCGAAGAAGCCTCCCGGGCGGCAAACAAGGAGCAGGCCCTGGATCTGGTACGCCAGGTGGTGGACGGTCAGTTTCGCTTTGAAATTTTACGGGATGAATATCCGGCCGTGGTACTTATCCGTCTGGACCGGGAACACGTGCGGGAAGCGGTTTTGAAGCTGAGCGCCAAGGGGTATACCAAGCTCAAGGCCGTCGAACCGCCGAGGAGCGGTACCGGAACAAAGAGCAATCAAAAAGCTGATTTAAATGGAAACCGATAAAAAGCAATACCTGTTCTATCAGACCCGCAAGCAGTTGCCCTTTATTGCCAAGTCCCGCGGAGTTTATATGTGGGACCAGGCCGGCCGCGAGTACATCGACGCCTGCTCGGGTGCCGTGGTGAGCAACATCGGCCACGGCCATCCCCGCGTCCTGCAGGCCGTCCAGCGCCAGGCTCAAAAGACCTTTTTTGCCTACCGTACCCAGTTTGAAAACGAACCCGCGGTGGAGCTTGCCGCTCGCATCGTCAGCCGTTCGGCGCCGCACCTGGACCGCATTTTTTACGTCGGCAGCGGTTCGGAGGCGGTGGAAACGGCCATGAAACTCTGCCGCCAGTACTACTTCGCACAGGGCGAAGGCTCTCGCTACCTTTTTATCAGTCGCGAGCCGTCCTACCACGGCTGCACCCTCGGCGCGCTGGCCCTGTCATCCTATGCACCCCTGGAAGCCCCGTTTCGCCCTCTGATGCAGACCTATCCCAAAATTCCGGCCCCCTCCTGCTATCGCTGCGCCCTGACCCTGACTTACCCGGCGTGTGGTGTTCAGTGCGCCCGGATGCTGGAAGATGTCATCCGGCGCCAGGGGCCTGAAAATGTTGCGGCCTTCGTGGCGGAGCCGGTGGGAGGCGCCACCACGGGCGCGCTGGTTCCTCCGGAGGAATACTTCGGCATCGTGCAGGCAATCTGCCGCCGATACGGTGTCATGCTGATCCTGGACGAGGTCATGACCGGCTTCGGGCGCACCGGCAAAATGTTTGCCTATGAGCACTGGGGGGTGGAAGCCGATATCGTGGCCATGGCCAAGGGTATGGCCGCCGGCTACTACCCTTTGGGGGCGGTGATCACCCGTAAAAAGATTGTCGAGGAAGTGGTCGGCAAGGGCGGATTTATGCACGGGTTCACCTATGCCGGCAATCCCATGGCCTGCGCCGTGGGGTTGGAAGTATTCGACATTGTCGTTGAAAACGATTTGCCGGGCAATGCCGCCGCTGTCGGCGCTCATCTGAAAACAGGGCTGGAGCAACTGGCCGAACGGCATCCGATCATCGGCCAGGTGCGGGGCCGGGGTCTGCTGCTGGCCATCGAACTGGTCCAAAACCCGGCAACCCGGGAGCCGTTTGCAGCCGACCGCCAGGTCGGTCTGCAACTCACCGATACGGCTTTTGCCGCAGGGCTGATCATCTATCCCCGGCGGCCGATTCACGGACTGGCCGGCGACCACGTCCTGATTGCGCCGCCGCTGACCGTGACGGTCGCCGAATCCGATGAAATTTTAAACCGCTTGGAGCAGGCCCTGGAGCAGGTGGAAGCGACGGCAGGCAAGGCCTGAAATTGAGGAATTGCCTATCTCGAACATTTTTTGGTCCGCTGTTAGGATGAAAGTACCCGGAAAGTAAATTTATTTATCCCAACCAACAATCTTAATTTATTCGTCCTTGAAAGGAGGAGCCATGTATCGAAAATCATTGTTTTGCATCAGCGTTGTGCTGATTGCCGTCTTGAGTTTGGCACCCATCGCCGGGGCCGACGAGCTGGACCGGATCAAAGCGGACGGTGAAATGAAAATCGCCATGAGCGGCGCCTACCCGCCCTTTAATTTTATCAACGAAAAAAACGAAGTCGTGGGCTTTGACGCCGCCATCGGACGCGAAATCGCCACCCGCCTGGGCGTAAAACCGGTCATCGTCACGACGGCCTGGGACGGCATCCTGGCAGGGCTGCTGGCCAAAAAGTATGACGCCATTTGCGGCAGCATGACCATCACGGCCAAACGGCAGGAAGTCGTGGATTTTGTGGGTCCTTACTATCGCAGCGGCCGCGGCATTTTCATCCGCAAGGATGAAAACTTCAAGTCCCTGGGCGACCTCAAGGGACATACCATCGGCGTAACCCTGGGTGAAACCCACGAGCAATGGGCCCGCACCCAGCCAGGCTGGAAGATTCAAACCTACAAAGGCCTGCCGGAACTGATGCTGGAGCTGGAAAACGGGCGCCTCGATGCCATCGTCATCGACTCCATCCCGGGATTGCTGGCCATCAAGAAATCCGACGCGCCCATCAAGAAGATGGATCTGCCGGAAATCGAAGGCGGGGATGTCAACATCGGCATCGCCATCCGTAAGAACAATCCCGAGCTCAAGGCCGCCATGCAAAAAGCCCTGGATGACATGATGGCCGACGGGACTTACAACAAAATCGCTATGGAATGGATTGGCTACGATATTCGATAGTTCGGGGTACCGTTATCATGAAAACCGTTTACGGAAAATATACCTGGCCTGAGATCAAGGCTGTCGACAAAGACCGGGTCGTACTGCTGCCGGTGGGGGCCATGGAGGACCATGGGCCCCATCTGCCGCTGGACACCGACAATCTGATCATCACCCGGATTGTGGAGGGCGTGGCCGCTGAGATTCCCGCTGAGGTGCTGCTGTTGCCCACCATCCCCTTCGGGTTCAACGAACACCACAAGGACTTTCCGGGGGTCATCTACATCCAGCCTGAAACCCTGATGAATTTTGTAGCCGACGTGGCCGGGTCCCTGGCGCATCACGGATTCCGCCGCATCCTGATCCTAAACGGACACGGCTCCAACCATCCGGTGCTGGACCTGGCCGCCCGCAAGACTGTCATTGCAACCGAATGCCTGTGCGTGTCGGCCTCCTACTGGAACCTTATGTCCGATACCCTCAAGGCCGAGCGGCGCTCGCGCACCGGCGGCATGGCCCACGCCGGCGAACTGGAGACTTCCATCTACCTGTACTTCGACCCGCAGCATGTGCAGCTGGACAAAGCCCGGCAGGCCATCGCCCACAATGAAGATACCCGCTACCTGAACCTCGACCTGGCGGGCGGCGCCCGGGCCATGGTCATGCAGTGGTGGTCGGCCCAGACCGAGGACGGCACCATGGGGGATCCGACAGCGGCCGATGCCGAGCGCGGCAAACTCTTTTTTGAAGCCGCCGTGCGGGAGACCGTGGGACTTATTCGCGAAATTCGGCGAATTTCACTGAATCCGCGTCGGGATCATCATTGAAAGGGCCGCTGTGGACTACGATTTGATGGCACGGGTCGCATTTTACTTTGCCAAGGCCGCCTGGGTAACGGTGGAGGTGTCGTTTCTGTCCGTCTGTTTAGGGCTGGGCCTGGGATTGGCAGCCGCCCTCTGCAAGCTGTCGCCCAATCGCTGGCTGCAGATTCCCGCCCGGATCTATGTCAGCGTGTTCCGGGGTACACCGTGTCTGATCCAGCTGTTCGTGATCTACTTCGGCGGTCCCCAGATCGGACTGCAGCTGGAGCCGTTTGCAGCGGGCGTGCTGGGGTTGGGCCTCAACATCGGCGCCTATATGACCGAATCGATCCGGGGCGCGATCCTGGCCGTCGATCGCGGACAAACCGAGGCCTCCCGCTCCCTGGGACTGAGCAAGGGCCAGACCATCCGCAAGGTCATCCTGCCTCAGGCGGCCTGTCTGATGATCCGGCCCCTGGGGGTGAACACCATCGCCCTGATCAAAGGGTCCTCCCTGGTCTCGGCCATCTCGGTGCTGGAACTGACCTACACGGCCCACCGCTACATCAGCTCCACCTACCGGCCTTTTGAGATGTTCACGCTGTCGGCGATGTTTTACCTGCTGATAATAACCGTCGCCTCATTCTTGATCCAAACGCTGGACCGACGGTTTGTTCTGCAGCAGTGAGGGCCGGCATACAACGTTTGCGCGGAGGGGTTAAAATAACACGATGACGGGTCTGGATTTAAGCGTTCTGATTGAGTACTACCCGATTTTGCTCCAGGGACTGCTGTGGACCTGCATTCTGTGTGCCGCTTCGATTGCGCTCAGCCTGCTCGGCGGTGTCCCGCTGGCCCTGTCCGGCATCAGCGGCAACCGTTTTGTGCGCTGGCCGTTCGGGTTTTTCGTCTGGATCTTTCGCGGCACGCCCCTTTTGCTGCAGCTGTTTCTAATCTATTTCGGCCTGCCCCAGGTCGGCATTTACCTGAGCCCGGTTGTATCGGGCATCCTCGGTCTGGGCATCCACTACGCCGTTTACAACTCGGATGTGATGCGGGCCGGCATCGTGGCCGTCGAGCGCGGGCAGCACGAGGCTTCGCGCTCGCTGGGATTGAGCCGGCCCCAGACCATGCGCAAGGTTATCCTGCCCCAGGCCCTGCGCAGCGTCACCCCGGCCCTGGGCAACAACCTGATTGCGCTGCTCAAGGAATCGGCCCTGGTATCGATCATAACGGTTCCGGAACTGACCCTGTCGGCCCAGCGCGCGATTTCCGAAACCTTCCGGCCGTTCGAGTTCTACTTTGCGGCCGGAGCCATCTATTACGGCATCAACTACTTTCTCGAACTGGGCCTGAAACGCGTCGAGATGAAAACCGCACTGTCCCGCTAGCGGTGGAGCACCCATGGTAAAAGTCATCAATGTCCATAAACGATTCGGCGACAACGAAGTGCTGAAGGGCATCAACCTGGAAGTCTTGAGAGGCAAAATCCTGGTGATCATCGGACCCAGCGGGTCCGGCAAAAGCACGCTGCTGCGCTCCATCAACCATCTGGAAGCCGTGAATGCCGGTGAAATCTGGATTGAAAATGTCCAGGTCAACCTGCCGCTCAAGGGACGCAAATTCGAAAAGCACATCAACCGGATCCGCCAGGATATGGGCATGGTTTTTCAACATTTCAACCTCTTTCCCCACATGACGGTCATGGAAAACATCACGATGGCGCCCATGCTGCTCAAAAAGACGCCGCGCAAAACCGCCGAAGCGTTCGCCCGCAAGCTGCTGGCCAAAGTCGACCTGGCGGAGAAGGTCAACTTTTATCCGTCCCAGCTGTCCGGCGGACAAAAACAGCGCGTGGCCATTGCACGGGCCCTGGCCATGGAGCCGAAGGTAATGCTGTTCGACGAGGTGACATCCGCCCTGGATCCGGAGCTGATCGGCGAGGTCAACAAGGTCATGAAAAAGCTGGCCGAAGAGCATATGACCATGTTGATTGTCACCCACGAAATGCGCTTTGCGGCCGAGGTGGCCGATCATGTCATTTTCATGGCCGACGGCGTTATCGTGGAGGAGGGGCCGCCCCGCCGGCTTCTCCACAATCCAACCCAGGAACGCACCCAGCGTTTTCTGGCCGAGGTATTCAAATGACCGATAAAATCTGTGCGATGGAAGACATCCGAAAGATCTTCAGCGATGGCCTGACGGTCATGGTGGGCGGCTTCGGTGTGCCCGGCACGCCCTTTACCCTGGTGGACGCCCTGCTGGCCAGCGGGGCTGCGGGACTGACCCTGATAAAAAACGAGGCCAATGAGGACCACATGGGGGTGTCCAAGCTGATCGAGGCCGGCCGGGTCCGCAAAATCATCACCTCGCACCTGGGCCTCAATGCCACCGTGATCGGGATCATGAACCGCGGCGAGATCGAGGTCGAGTTTTATCCCCAGGGAATCCTGGCTGAAAAAATCCGCACGGGCGGCGCCGGTCTTTTCGGATTTTTGACCGACATCGGCATCGATACGATTTTAAAGGAAAAAAAACAGACAATCGTTATGGACGGCCGGGAGGTGATCATCGAGCCGGCCCTTACGGCCGACATAGCCCTGATCCACGCCGCGCTGGGAGATCGCAGCGGCAATCTGGTCTATGCTAAAAGCGCGCGCAATTTCAATCCGGTCATGGCCACCGCCGCTCGCACGGTCATCGCCGAGGTCGAACGGGTGGTGGAAATCGGAAGCCTGGATCCGGATCAGATCCACACCCCGGGCGCTTTTGTGGACCATGTGGTTAAAATCAAAGAATTAAGCAAAGAATACGGGATCTTGGCACACCATGTCATATAAAGAAAAAATAGCCGTGCGGGCCGCACGGGAGGTGCAGCCGGGCCAGGTGATCAACCTGGGGATCGGCATACCGACCATGATTCCCCGGTATCTGCCGGAGGGCATGGGCAACTGGGTGCATTCGGAAAACGGCATCTTGGGCATGGGGCTGCGCTGCCGGCGTGGCACGGAAGACCGCAATCTGATCGATGCCGGCGGCAATTATGTCACCCTGGTGCCGGGTGCGTCGTTTTTCGACAGTACCCTGTCTTTTGCCCTGGTGCGCGGCGGCCGGTTGGATATGGCTTTCTTAGGCGCCCTGGAGATTTCTCAAAACGGCGATCTAGCCAACTGGATCATCCCCGGCCAACACGCCCCGGGCATCGGCGGCGGTATGGAACTGGCCCAGAAAGCCAGACGGGTGATTGTCACCACCACCCACACCACCCGTGACGGCCAGCCGAAAATATTAAAACAGTGCACTCTGCCGCTGACCGCCAAAGGCTGTGTCGATCTGATCATTACCGAACAGGCCGTGATCGAAGTGGTCGCCGACGGTCTGCGGCTGCAGGAAATCGCATCCGACACCAGTATCGACCAGGTGGTGGCTAACACTGCCGCCGATCTCATAATACCGGACGGAGAACTGCCCAGGTTTTAAGATCAATTCAATCACGAAAGGACGAAAATACGAAAAAGAGAAAAGATAAATTTCGTGTTTTCGTGATTAAAAAATTTTTTCATAAATAATCGGATATTGGATAAAATTAAAGGACTTATCCCATGACGGATCTGGACAAAAACGAACAACAGATCATCGCGGCGACGGAAAAACTGGAAGCGGATATCGTCGATTTTGCCGGTCGGCTGGTGGCCGAACCCAGCACGCTGGGCAACGAAATTTCGGCCCTGCAGGTAATGGAGATCGAGCTTGAAAAGCTGGGTTTCGAAACCAGCAGAGTGCCGATCGATCCGGCGAGCCTCGCCGAACACCCGGGTTATGCACCGGTGCCTTGGAGTTATGAAAACCGCTCCAACATTGTCGGCATCCGAGCGGCCGGCGCTGAAGGCGGCCGCAGCCTGCTGTTCAACGGGCATCTGGACGTGGTCGATCCGGGAGGCCCCGCCTTCTGGCAACGGGATCCCTTTGTGCCTGAAATTCGCGACGGCTGGCTCTACGGCCGGGGAGCAGGCGACATGAAAGCCGGTGTTGCCGCCATGACCTATGCCGTCAAAGCCGTTGAAAATGCCGGCTTTGCCCTGCGGGCCCCGGTGACGGTGGAAGCGGTGATCGAGGAAGAGTGCAGCGGCAACGGTGCCCTGGCCTGCATCCAGGCCGGTCATGACGCCGAGGCCGTCTTGATTCCGGAGCCGTTCGGACCGACCATCCTGACCCACCAGGTCGGGGTGCTATGGTTCAAGGTCAGCGTGGCCGGAGCCGCCCGCCATGTGCTGGCGGCAGGTGCCGGGGTGAACGCCATCGAGACCTGTTATCCCATCATATCCGCTTTGCGCGGTCTGGAAGCCGAGCTCAACGAAGGCCCGCGGCCGGAGGCCTACGGGGGCATCGACCATCCGTTGAATCTTAATATCGGAATTTTTAAGGGCGGCAGTTGGCCGTCCTCGGTGCCGGATACCGCTGAATTTCACGGGCGGCTGTCCTATTTTCCCGGCATTCGATTCGAGGCGGTCCGCCAGAGGATCATCCAAACGGTAATGCAGGCAGCCGACGAAAATCCCTGGCTGACTGCCAACCCGCCTGAAGTTGAATTTTACGGATTTCGCTCCGACGGCCACGGCATCGACCGCAACCTGCCGGCCCTGGCAACGCTCAATGGATGCCACCGGACGCTGTCAGGCGCAGATGCCGCAGCTTATATTGCCACCTGCACCACGGATGTGCGGGCCTTTCATCACTTCGGACGCAGCCAGGCCACCTGCTATGGACCGGTGGCGGAAAGCATCCATGGCGCCAATGAAAGGGTTAATCTCGGCAGCGTAATCCAGACGGCCAAAACCTATGCCCTTTTTGCGGCCCGCTGGTGCGGACTGGTTGAATAACGAAACGGTCAATGCAGCGGGCCGGCAGCCAAGTTCAGTCTCCCCTCCGGAGGGTTACTCATTCCATCAGTTTTCCGGTGGTCGCTGATGCGAAGAATCGGCCGGGGCGCTGCCCGCCTTTTTAAGCAACTCCCGGTCTTTTTCCATAAAATATACCCAGGCATTGCGGGACATGAGGCAATAATCTGCTTCACACAGCTTCTCCAGGATCTCGAGGTGCAATTCACGCGCTGCAACATGGTCAGGCTCCTGCTTCAGCAAAATATCGAGCACCTGCAAGGCCAGCTGAGCCTGGTCCCGGGTCAGCAACGTCTGCGCCCTTTTTAAAATGGCCTCGGGATCGCCGATCAGGCTGTAAATCTCTCTATTGACCTCACTTTCAGGCCGGGGCAGGAGGTTGGCCGGGTTGTTGTCGAAATAGCCGTGATACCAGCGGTAAATATTATATACGGCAAATTCGGGCCTTGAATATATAAATTGCAGCGCCTTGTTATCTCTGAGATGGTCCGGCAGCTTGACCGCATGGATCATTTCAGCCACCGGAATATCTTTGTTAATGCCGTCCACCACCTGATCGTGAATGGAATAGATGCCCTCGATATTCGCATCCAACAATTCTTTCACCGCCTGCCTGCCCTGATAAACCGCCTGCCCGCCGTGGGCAATCAACAGCGCTGCACTTTTTGCCCGAACCTCTTCCAGTGCCCGGGCCCAGGAAAGTGCAAACCGCGTCGGTTTCCAGGGGTTGCCGATATTCGGATACCCGGCAATAATCAAATCCCCCACAAAAACCGTCTCAACCTCGGGCACATACACCCAGGCAGCGTCGTCAGTCTCGGCCCGGGCATGATACAATTCAAAGGTCTTTTCTCCCAGCTGGAACACCATTGACTCATCGAACATGATCGTCGGCTGAACAATCGGCGGCAGTCCTCGTTGGAGCTCCATGGGCAGATTGAACTGAATGGCGTTGATCCTGAGGTAGTGCTCCTTTAAAATTTCATACTTATGCAACCTTTCAGGTAAAAGTCTCTGTCCGATAAATTGGGGATGATCGTCCGCAAAAATGCTGGCGCCGCCGACATGATCCCGGTGACCGTGGGTATAGATAACGTATTTTACAGGCCTTCCGGTTTCGGCGATTTCAGCTTTCATTTTGCGGGCCAGCCCCGGGTTCAAAAGGGTATCGATGACGACGATCCCTTCGTTGGTGCACACCCAGGATGCACTGGCAATTCTGATTTTGGCCACACCGATGTCCCGGTGCGGATGTTCAAATTCCACCTGACCGGAAAGGATGACCTGCATGGCTTGGTTTTTTTGAATCGGCTGTCGAATCATAATATTTTCCTGACGAATATGAGTTGGGGATAAAAGTTAGAAGCCTTCAACGTCACCTACCGGAATTTCGATCTCACTGACAAAGCTGGTTGTGGTGGCCAGCCATTCAGAAATCAAAATGATATGGTTTTGCGGATCACGAATGACAATGGAGCGGTGAAAGACCGGAGTTCCGTCCGGCAGGCCGAGCAAGCCGGCACTTTCGACATCACACAGCCATGGTCGCAGGGTGGTCGTTATCTTCAGGGCGGGGTAGTGCCTGCGTTTGAGAACTTCGATGAGGATATAGCTGTCGGCCAGCAGATCTTCGCCGTATTCCGCGACCACATGCGCCGGCACGTAAACCTGCGCGACCCTGCGATGCCACGGCTTGTCGGGTGACTTCCATACCCTGTAGAGAAAAAAGATCATGTTGTTTTTAAATGCGGCGGATTGGTCCTGAAACAGTTGTTTTATGCGGCGGGGGGGCGTGATCCACCTATGAGACAAGGTGTGCGGTTTCATTGAAGTCAGACTGCGCAGCAGGTTTTCGCGGGAATTTTCGGGAACCCACATTGCCACGTCGACTTCGTCACGGATCAAGGTGCCCATGCCGCGTTTTTTAACGATCAGCCCTTCTTCAGCGAGCAGGGCCATTGCCTTGCGCACCGTGGCGTGGGAAACGCCGTAACGCGCGTGCAGGATATCGATATTCGGCACACGCGAACCGGGCTCGATTTCGCCGAGCATGATTTCGTTCTTAAGCATCAGATAAAATTGAAAATAAAGTGGAATATGGCCATCTTTGAGTTTCATGGGCACCTCAATTATGACTATTTGACGTCATAACAATTTTTGCTCTTGACAGATTGCGTTCGCCATGTCAAGTCCTACTTTGCAGAACCGCGTCACCGGATGGAAAATTTTGGATCAACGGCTGCAATGAAACCTTACCTGCCGGCATGGCTGGGTCTCGTTTTCAACTAATTCAACAGCTTGAAGCTTTATCGAATTTTTCGATGTTTCATCACAAGGAGGTTTTCCAAATGAAGCGAAGCGGATCTTCAATTTTTGCGGTGTTTGTATCGGTCGTTCTGGTTTATTTTTTAGGCGCCGGCGCGGCGCCGGCCCTGGCGCAAGATTTCAACTGGCGCAAATACGAAGGCACCACCATCCGGTGCCTGATGAGCAAAAGTGCCTTCACCAAGGATAATATCAAACACATCAAAGACTTCGAAGCGCTCAGCGGAATTACGGTTCAGCACGAGCATTATCCTTCCCAGCAGTTGCGCAAAAAAGTTCTGGTGGAACTCGGCGGCGGCAACAAGGATCTGGATATGTTCCAGGGGCTGATGAAAATGGCTTTCCAGTACGAAGGCGCCGGCTGGCTGTACCCGCTGGATGCGTTTCTCACCGATCCCGCCATGAAGGCCCCCGGATTTGATTACAACGATTTTTTTCCGCAGCTGAAGGCCAAAATTAATGGCAAAACCATCGGACTGGTCAACAGCACCAACCCTCAGGTGCTTATCTACCGCAAGGACTTGTTTGAAAAATACGGCATCAAGGTGCCGGGAAACTGGCAGGAGTTGGAAGCGGCGGCCAAAAAGTTGACCATGGACACCGACGGAGACGGTAAAACCGACATTTTCGGCTGGATCGCCCGCATGGACCAGGAAAATACCGCTCCGTTTGCAAGTTTTTTGTATAACAACAACGCGACCTATCTTGACAAGAATCGCCGGCCAGTTTTCAATTCACCCCAAGCGGTGGAAGCCCTGGAAATGTACGGCCGCTTGGCGCGGGATTACGGTCCTCCGGGAGCAGCAACCATCGGGTGGAAAGAGGTTGTCGGCGCCCTGGCCCAGGGCAAAGCCGCCATGACGGTGGAAATCTCCATTTTCGCCAAAATGATCCTGGAAAACCCCAAATCCTCCAAAGTTGCCGGCAAGCTGGGCTATGCTCCATTTCCGGCATCCCACGGCGGCGCCTACAAGGCGGTTTTGCCCTGCAATATGTATTTTGTAAGTTCCATGTCTGAAAAGAAGGAAGCGGCCTGGCTGCTCCTGCAGTATCTCGGGCAGAAAAAAGTGGTTATGGATTCTCAGATGAAAGGCCTGCCCACACCGCTTAAATCTGTCTGGACGGATCCGCAATTCAAGGCGGCCGACACGCTGCCTGAACTTTCGGCGCTTCAATTTGATGCCATCCAAAATGGCATCATCGGTTTCGAGATTCCCATTGCTGGATTCTCGGAGGCCAGACCGGTCATCCAGCGCTTGATCTATACCGCCTATGAAGGCGGCAATGTCCAAAAGGCTGCCGATGAGGCAGTGGCCGAAGTGCAGGAAATTATGAAGCGAACGGAGTAGGCAAATCGATATGGGAAGCCGTTTTAACGGAGAATTTGTGCTGGATGCCGTTGATCGACACATCCGGTGGCTCTTTCCAACGCCGGCCATCCTCGTGGCCGGCGGCCTTTTTGTCTACCCGTTTATCCGGTTGTTCTGGTTAAGTTTCAACCATTGGATGCTGGCAACCCGTGAGCCGCCGACCTTCATCGGGCTGTCCAATTATACCCAGGCATTTTTTCAGGATGCGCATTTCTGGAAAGCTGTCTGGCTGACGCTGTATTACGCGGCGGGATCCGTTGCCGGCCAGTTTATCATCGGTTTTGCGCTGGCGCTTTTGCTCAACCGAACCTTCAGGGGCGAGGCTGCCTTTCGCACCATTTTGCTGTTCCCGCTGATCGCCACCCCGGTGGCCATGTCGCTTGTCTGGTCCATGTTGATGAATCCGATGCTGGGGCACCTGAACTGGTATCTTTCACTGTTCGGCATCGGACCCTCCAATTGGGCCGCCGATTCGGCCACGGTCATGCCGTCGCTGATCATGGTCGAAATCTGGCACTGGACGCCGATGACCATGCTGGTTTTGCTGGCGGGACTAAAAAGCCTGCCGCGGGATCCGTTTGAGGCGGCGGTCATGGACGGTGCCGGCAAGATCCAGATTTTTTTTAAAATCACGCTGCCCCTGATGCAGCCTCATATTTTTTTGATTCTGATTTTAAGGCTGGTGCAGGGGCTCAAGGTATTCGACAAGATTTACGTTATCTCCGGCGGCGGACCCAACCGGGCCTCGGAAACGCTGAACATCATGATCTATGATCAAGCATTCGGTGCGCTGAACTACGGATACGCGTCCGCCCTGGGCATGATCATGATGGCCATGATTTTGGTCATTACCTTGTCCCTGTTTAAATTCAGGCAGCGGAAGTGGAGATATTAGGCATGAGAGGCCGGGATATAAGCTTTCTTGCGCGCCGTACGCTGTTTTATCTGATTCTGGCAGCAGTGGCGGCATCCTTTTTTTTCCCGTTCCTATGGGTGGTTTTCACCTCCCTGCAGGATGCTCAATCCGCAGCCGAAGTTCCGCCGCACTTTCCTTTTATGCCGACGTTCGACAATTTTCGCCAGGTGATCGAAGAGGCCGAATTTATCAGCAGTCTTTGGAACTCGACGGTTGTGGTGTTTATGACCCTGGCGGCCAATTTAATTATTTCCCTGCCGGCGGCTTATATAATCGCACGCTACCGCCGCCGGTGGCTGATGTTTATTATCATGTTCCTGCAGATGGCCCCCTGGATCGTACTTTTGCTGCCCTGGTACATCATCTTCAAACAGCTCGGTCTTTATGACACCTACATCGGCCTGGTGCTGTCCAACCTGACCTATATGATACCGTTTACCGTCTGGTTGATGCTGGGCTTCTTCGAGGATATTCCCCTGGAGGTTGAAGAGGCGGCCTGGCTGGACGGCTGCTCACAGCTGGGTACATTTATCCGGATCGTGGTCCCGCTGGCCAAAGGCGGTATCATTACCATCTGCACCCTTGGTTTCATGTTTTCGTGGAACATCTTTCTTTTCCCGCTGGTGTTATCCGGGTACAAAACCAAAACACTGCCGGTGATGATCTACGGCTTTCTGGCCGATAATTCCCTGAATTTCGGACCTCTGGCCGCGGCGGCGATTCTGATAACACTGCCGGTCATTGTCTTTGTTCTCATCAATCAGCGCTATTTTCGCGAAGGGGTCGCACTGGGAGGAAGAAAATAAATGAAGATCGCCAACGTCAATACCCGCCTGTATGAGGACCCATTTTTTCCCCAGCTTCTGGTGCAGGTCACCACGGCTGAGGGACTGACCGGCACCGGAGAATGCTGGTGGGGTATTTCACCGGCGGCACCGGAAATCCGCAATCTGAATTTAAATCCCGCCGCCATGGTGGACCCGATCGCATCCGTCGTCGAGAATCTGCTGCGCCCGCTGCTGGTCGGCAGACCGTCCGAGCGCATCGAAGACCTGTGGCAGCAAATGATCCATTTCGTCTACCGCTACGGCGACGAGGGGCTCGTGCGCTGCGCCGTCAGCGGGGTTGATATGGCTTTGTGGGATCTGCTGGGCAGGCAGGTCGGAGTTCCGGTGATCCAGTTTTTAGGCGGTCCCGTCAAGGATGGTCTGCGTGCGTACGCCAGTTTGCCGCCTCTTAAAGACCCCGGCCGCCTCCGGCAGGAATCCGGACGCGCGCGCCAAGCAGGCTTTTCCGGAATTAAACTGCATGAAACGGATCCGGCAGCCGCCGGAATCGTACGGGAAGAGGTCGGTCCCGATGTGGCCCTTATGTTTGACGTAAACGGCCACTTTTCACCCATTGAGGCGCTCAAAATTGCCGCTTGCCTGAAGACACATGACGTCTATTGGTTTGAGGAGCCCGTCTGGCCGATGCGGGATCACCGCGCAATGGGGCGCATCAAAAAAGAGACCGGCATCGGCATTGCGGCCGGCGAAAACGAATATGATCTGGACAGTTTTCACCGCCTCATGACCAGCGGCGCGGCTGATTTTATCATGCCCGAAATCACCAAAATCGGCGGCCTGACATCCGCCAGAAAAATTTCGACCCTGGCCGAAGTCTTCAATCGGATCATTTCGCCGCATGGTTTCCGTATCGGCCCGGCATTATATGCCAACATCCACTGGGCGCTGAGCTGTCCGGTCAGCGATTGGATCGAGGTCCCCTTCCTGCCTGAAGGCTATGAATTTCCGGCCGGAATCCCGATGCCGCCAATGGAAGACGGAACGATTCGGCTGCCCCAGGGAACGGGGCTGGGACTTCCGGAGGGGATTATCTGATGGCACAGGTGCGCTTGGAAAATGTCAGCAAACGCTTCGGGGATGTCAAAGCGGTCAAAAATTTTTCCCTCGATATCGCCGACGGTGAATTCATCATCCTGGTCGGACCGTCCGGCTGCGGCAAAACCACCTTGCTGAGAATTGTGGCCGGCCTTGAGAAACCGACCGCAGGCGAGATCTATATCGCCGGTGATGCCATCACCCATGTTCTGCCCAAAAAACGGGACATTGCCATGGTCTTCCAAAATTATGCACTTTACCCGCACAAAAAAGTTTATGACAATCTGGCCTTCTGTCTTCAAATTCGCCGGTTACCGCGGGCCCAGATCGCGGAAAGGGTACGCAATACGGCCAATCTGCTGGGCATCGGCGATCTGCTGACCCGCTACCCGCATCAGCTGTCCGGCGGTCAGCGTCAGCGGGTAGCCCTCGGCCGGGCTATCATCCGCAACCCGAAAGTATTTCTGTTTGATGAACCCCTGTCCAACCTCGATGCCAAGCTGCGGGTGAGCATGCGCACCGAATTGCTGGATCTTCATTACCGCCTGAAGAGCACCGCCATCTATGTGACCCACGACCAGATGGAGGCGATGACCATGGGCAGCCGGATCGTTATCATGAAAGACGGCGAGGTCCAACAGGTCGATACGCCTAAAATCGTTTATGAAAATCCGGCCAACCGATTTGTGGCGGAATTCATCGGCTCGCCGGCCATGAATATCTTTGAATGCACGCTACAAACCCAAAACGATCGCCTGTTTGCCGCTTGTGGCGGGTTAAAATTGAAGATACCGCCGGATAAAGCGCGGCAATTGGCTGCTTACGGCAGCCGGCAGGTGATTTTAGGTCTGCGGCCGGAACATATCTGTTTGGGCCGGAATCAAACCGGCACTGATTTCACGGCCCAGGTGCGGATAGTTGAACTGCTGGGGTCCGAACAGCTTCTGAACCTGGAAGTGGGAGACCGGCGCTTCACCGCCCGTCTGGATCCGACGACCACGTTTCAAATCGGCGAAACCCGCCAGTTTTCAGCCGATATGAGTCGGGCTCATATATTTGACCCGGCCACTACGCTGACCATCTTTTAACCTGCGCCGGACAAGACGTTCGGGTAAATAAAGGGAGGATATCCATTGCCAGAATTACCGTTGGAAAATATTACCGTGATTGATTTTGCAACCCTGATTGCCGCCCCCGGGATTGCGACTTTTTTAGGAGATTTCGGCGCCACCGTTATCAAGGTCGAGCAGCCCGACATCGGCGATCCCATTCGCGCCAAGTTATTTTACGAGGACGGCCGCAGTCCCATCTGGTTAAATGAGAGCCGCAACAAAAAAACAATCACCCTTAACCTCAGGACCCGGGAAGGACAAAATATTGCCCATAGACTTGCCGCCAGGGCGGATGTCGTGCTGATGAACTTTCGTCCCGGTCAGGCCGAAGCCTGGAACCTGGGTCCCGAAGACCTGCATGCCACCAAGCCCGATTTGATCGTGGCCCTTGTTTCGGCCTACGGTCAGACCGGTCCTCTGCGAAGAAAAGGCGGATTCGATCGGACGGCCGGCGCTTTTGCCGGTACCACCTATGTCACCGGATATCCGGATCGCCCGCCGGTTCGAACCGGCTACGCCATGATCGACTACATGACCGGCTATCTGGGTGCATTCGGTGTGATGACCGCGCTTTACAACCGGGACGTTCGCGGCGGCGGCGGTGAGGTCATTGATTTGAGCCTGGTTGAAGCCGGCTTTCGCTCTTCGGAATCGGCGCTGATGGAGTACAGTCTGACAGGCAGAATTCGGGAGCGCACCGGCAACCGCAACCCCCATTTCGTGCCGGCTGAGGATTTTGAAACCGCCGACGGAAAAATTCTGGTAATAAACGCCGGAACCGATTCCCTCTGGCAGAAACTCGCCCATACCATGGGACAGCCCCAACTGCTCGATGATCCGCGGTTTAACAACACCGTCACTCGAATCATGAACCAGAATGAACTTTACGAGATTATCGCCCAATGGGTCAAAGGGCTGACATCCGAGCAAGGACTCAGCATACTTGACGAAGCCGGTGTCCCGGCTGATATAATCCGCAACATCGAAGACCTGGCCCGAAATCCCCACATGCTTGAACGGGCAGCAATTGTTGAAGTAGACGATGCGGAAAAAGGCAAAGTACTGGTCCCCGGAATTTTTCCCAAAATGAAAAATTCACCCGGAAAAATCAGGTTTCTGGGGGCAAAATTAGGCGAATACAATCGCGAAATATACGAGGATTTTCTAGGTATCTCGCCGGAAGAATTAGCTGACCTGGCTCAAAAAGGAGTCGTTTAGGTGAATGCGGAAACTCAGAAATTTATGGAAGCGCTTTTTGCGGACAGCAACCTCAATCGGCTGCCAAGCTCATACGGCGGCGGCCGGATTTTTGATGCGCCCGTGATCGGTGTGGCCCGGGGCGATGACCCGATATTTGTAAAATTCAAGCAGGTCGTGGGACCCGAACACATGACGCCCCTGGAAATGTGGCTTGCCGCCGCGCTGCCCGCTGAAGACAACCGGGCGGATCGGCTGCGGCTGGTTTCCATTATATTTCCTTATGTCCGCCGCATCCGCCGGGCCGGCAAAACCGCCCGGGAATTTCCGGCCGAGATTTACTGCATCGGCCGCAATTTCGCCAATGCATTTATGACCGCGGTGCTGCAGCAAACCGTGGCCTTTTTTCAGCACAAAGGGCTTAACGCACTCGCTGCCATGCTCAGTCCGGCATTTGAAATCATCGTCAAACAGGACCCTATTCGAATCTACTCGAAGTGGTCCGAACGGCACATTGCTTTTGCCGCCGGCCTGGGCACATTCAGCTTGCATGAAGGTTTGATCACGGATGTCGGCTGCAACATCCGGGTTGCTTCGGTCATCACTGATGCGCCGCTGGCAGTAAGCGCCCGCCCAAGCGACGCGCCCTATGCCAACTGTCTGTTTTTTGCCGGCAAGAAATGCAAAAAGTGTGCGGAAAGGTGTCCGGCGGATGCCATCACGGAAAAGGGCCACGACAAGCTGAAATGTTACCTCTATGGCCGCCGGATAGAAAAAGAAATGAACGACCGGTTAAAGCCGATATTAAAGCCGCATCGCCGCGTCATCGACGGCCATGAGCAGATATCCTATCCCGTCGGCTGTGCCTTCTGCCAGTTCGACGTGCCCTGTATGGATCGCAATCCGGTGCCGTGAACATAATTGCCGTTCAGGTTTACGTTTTAATCCATGATATGCTTGACCAGATGCCCTAATTCCGGAAAAATCAGCTTTTGGCAGGCCAGCTTGCAGGCGTTCAGACTGCCGGGAAGGCAGAAGACAACCACATTTTCTACGACGCCGGCGGTAGCGCGCGATAAAAAAGCAGCCGATCCAATCTCCTCAAAACTCAGCATGGCAAACAGGGGACCGAAACCGCTCAGTGTTTTGGCAAACAGGGGACTGATCGCTTCTATCGTCACATCTTTTTTCGTGATGCCGGTGCCGCCGGTCAAAATGACCACCTGGGGCTGTTCGGTTCGAACAAGATTCTGCAGGGTCGCGGCAATCATAGCCTGATCGTCCGTCACTACCTGATGAAAAACCACCGGATGGCCTTCATTTTTGGCCTGCTCACTGATCCAGTTGCCGCTGACATCGTCTATCAGGGCCCGGGTGGTGGAAACCGTGATGATTCCAATCGTGACCTTCCGCGGTGCGTGCTTTTTATGTTCGTGTGTGCTCATCGCTATCCTCTATAAAGATATGATTTTGCCGTTCTATCTTTTGCCTGCCGCGCCGTAGCCTTTTAGGCGAAGGCGGTGCCTACCACCCTCGGCCATCTGTTTTCTGTAATCTGTTGCCTATATCACTTCCTGCCGCGAGATCAACCCCAATATGCCACCTGCTGGATGCAGGAGACAACCGCCTGAATATATCTTGATTTTACACACCAATTCTCTTATGCTCATTCCAAATACATATTTGACTGAATTGATGATAATAAAGCAACAACTTTGCCTTAATGAATGCTTAAGGTAAGAAAATTAATTCTAAAATGCCCCATCCCTGCACTGGTGTGATATTATCCGGAGGTCTGAGCACCCGTTTTAACGGCAAAAATAAAGCCTTTATCAGCGTTGGCGGCATATGGATTCTGGACCGCCTCTATCGGATTTTTTCAGATCTGTTTAGCGAAATCATTTTAGTGACCAACGATCCGGGGCAGTTTGTCAAATGGGATTTAACGATTGTCACCGATATTTTCCCGGTTCGAAGCTCGCTGACGGGAATCCATGCCGGTCTTTTTTTCATGAAAAATTCCTTCGGATTTTTCGCGGCCTGCGATACCCCGTTTTTAAACAAAGATCTGGTAGAAGTTCTCCTCGAAAATATAGAAGGAAATAAAGACATCATCATCCCCGAAACCACCGCCGGGATGGAACCGCTCTGTGCAATCTATTCCAAACGCTGTCTGAATACAGCCGAACATCATATCAAACAAAACAAATTCAAAATTCAACGGGCACTGAGAAAGCATCAGTGGAAAATAATTCCGGAATCTCAACTACGCACCAAAGATCCGGAGTTGAAATCGTTTTTTAACATCAACACACCGGGGGATCTGGCACGGGCGGAGCAGATGGCGGCAAGGGGAGAGCAGGGAGCATAGTGCATGGAGTGCGGGATTAACGGGCAGGCGTTCGGCACAAGGCCCACGGCGTTCGGCAATGGAATTTTGTCGTTTGAATACGCGAAGGTGAAACAATGGATATCAATAAAATGATGCAGGAAATAAAAAACCATCCGGATTTCGACAGTGTCGGAATGGTTCTTTGTCATAATGGGGTGGTGCGGGCGACGTCCCGCGACGGCCGTAAAGTTAAAGGGCTGCGCGTTGCCGCCGATCATGAAAGGCTGCGACAGATTTTGGCGGAACAAAAGCAGAAACCCGGCATTCTGGATATCCGGGTTAAAATAGCCGAGGACCGGGATCTATCCGTAGGGGACGATGTGATGCTGCTGCTGGTGGCAGGGGACATCCGGGAAAATGTGATCGCAGTTTTAAGCGAAACGCTCAATCTCATAAAGTCAACGGTGACGGAAAAAGCAGAATTTTATGTTTAAAGTAAATAAAAGGAAACATCATGTCTTCATTCACCCACATCGATGACAAGGGGCGCGTCCGAATGGTTGATGTCTCCGACAAGCAACCCACCGTGCGGACAGCCGCAGCCGGCGGGACGGTTTTAATGCAGCCGGAAACCTTGTCAATGATCGGAGATCAAAAAATAAAAAAGGGCAACGTCCTGGAAACGGCCAGAATTGCCGGTATTATGGCAGCCAAGAAGACCGCCGACCTCATTCCCATGTGCCATCCCCTGAAACTAACCCACGTGCAGGTCGATTTTGAAGCGGATGATGCGAACCATTGCATCGGGATCACAGCTTCCGTGCGCGCAATCGATCAAACCGGGGTTGAAATGGAAGCCCTCACGGCCGTGGCGGCAGCGGCTTTAACCATTTACGACATGTGCAAGTCATACGATCGCGAGATGAGCATTTCCGACATTCAGCTGCTCGAAAAAACCGGCGGCAAAAGCGGTACATTTAAACGAAAAACGGATCAGTAATTCGCGGTCGTTCGTGTCAATTCGGGGTTGATAAAATACTAAGAGACTAAGGACATACAGGAAATAACACTCACCCATGACACCTAAAATCAAATTTTTCTCTTCGGCTATTGCAGTTTTGGCAACCATCCTCATCCTGCTGACATCCGGCTGCGCACCGACCAAAGAAACGGTAATGGAACGGATTTCGGCCAGGTATTATCCGAAATTCTCCGATGATATGCGGTTTGACGCTCTGCAATTCAGCATATCACAGAGTCTGGCCTACCTTTATAAAATCCCCGTCGATCGGCAGTTCGTTTTTGGAAACGACCGCTATACGGCCCAGCACATGATCCGCTCATTGGAATATTTTCTGGACTATGTTGAAACCCGTCCATCCACAGATGATATAGACAAATTTATCCGCTCAAATTACATCGTATACCGTTCGGTCGGACGGAATTCCAATGGCGAGGTACTGTTTACCGGATATTATGAACCCTACTTAAGAGGCAGCCTCCATCCCAGCAAGGAATATCGATTTCCGATCTATGCCCGCCCGTCGGATCTTGTTACGGTTGACCTTTCGCTTTTCGATGAAAAGTATGCCGGTCGGAAGATCATCGGACGCCTGGCGGGCCAAACGGTGGTGCCCTATTATGATCGCAATGAAATCGACTCGGAGGGTGCCCTGGACGGCAAGGCCGGCGTGCTGGTCTGGGTTAACGATCCAATTGATGTCTTTTTTCTGCAGATACAAGGTTCCGGCAAGGTTTATCTGGATAACGGAGAGGTTTTGAATATCCATTATCAGACGTCCAACGGGAGGCCGTATCGCAGCATCGGCACCTTTTTGATAGAAGATAAGCAAATTTCCGTGGATGACATGTCCATGCAAAAAATCCGGGAATATCTGAACAACCATCCCGATAAAATGACTGTCGTATTCAATTACAATCCCAGCTATGTTTTTTTTAAAGTCGAGCCGGATGGTCCGCTGGGCAATATCAACGTCAAATTGACACCGGGACGCTCCATTGCGCTGGATCGCCGTATATTTCCGGCAGCGGCCCTGGCCTTTATCGAAACAGAAAAACCTCTAGTGGACGGCTTCGGCCAGATTGAAAACTGGCAGCGATTCAGCCGTTTTGCCTTGAATCAGGATACCGGCGGGGCCATCCGGGGACCCGGACGTGCGGATCTGTTTTTTGGCAACGGTCCCTATGCTGAAATCGCCGCCGGACATCTCAAACATACCGGGAAGCTTTATTTTTTGGTTTTGAAACCGGAATCTTGACACCTTACCCTGAAACAAGTATTAATTATGTCTTTATCTGAGATTTTTTATTTAACCGTTAATTGAAGGAACGAAATATGTTCGGCATCGGCATGCCTGAAATGATTTTAATTCTGGCCATCGCATTAATCGTCATCGGCCCCAAAAAATTGCCGGATCTGGCCAAGTCGTTGGGCCGTGCAATGCGAGAGTTTAAAAAGGCAACCAACGATTTTAAAGAAACGATCCAGATCGACAGTGAAATGGCCGACGTCAAAAAGGCGTTTAATGATATCAATGAGGATGTCAAAGAAGCGGTAGATCTTAAACCCGATCAGAAGGATAAATCGAGCGCCGGGACAAAAGTCGATGGCGAAAATAGTGAAAAGCCACAGGATGTCCCTGAATCCGCATCTGATGAATTTGAAAACCTGAAAGATTTAAAAAATGCCTACGATGGTCTGAATTCAAATTCAAACCTATCCGCCACGGATGAAAACACAGCCGTCGATGAAACCACACCGGTCGATGAGACGCCGGCCGATGATGAAAACAAAAAAGATAAGCTAAAAGGATCCATAGATAATGCATGAGGATGAAAAGCTCCCCTTTACCTCTCACCTGGACGAGCTCCGCAAGCGGCTGATTACCTGCTTTATCGCAGTCGCCGTTGGATTTGTAATTTCTTTTGGATTTAAGGAACGTCTGTTCGGCATACTGGTTCACCCCCTGATAAACGTCATGAAACAAGGGGAAACACTTATATACACCGGGCTCCCCGAAGCGTTTTTTACCTATCTGAAAGTATCCTTCCTCAGCGGCCTGATCGTAGCGAGCCCGATTATTTTGTATGAGTTTTGGATGTTTGTGGCGCCGGGCCTGTATAAAACCGAGCGCCGCATGATGGCGCCCGTTGTTCTGCTGTCATCACTTTTTTTTATCGGCGGTGCGCTGTTCGGATATTTTTTTGTTTTTCCCTGGGGGTTTAAATTTTTTCTGGCATTTGCCACCGATACCATCCGACCACTGCCATCCATGCGGGAATACTTCGGCTTTTCAGCCAAACTGCTGCTGGCCTTCGGGCTGGTATTTGAACTTCCCCTGGTACTGACCTTCCTGGCCAAGCTGGGAATTGTCTCGGTTGATTTTTTGAAGAAAAACCGCAAATACGCCATCCTATTAATTTTTACCGCCGCCGCCATTCTGACGCCCCCCGATGTGATCACCCAGATCTTGATGGCTGTGCCGTTAATGGTGCTTTATGAAATCAGCATTATCGGCGCCAAACTGTTCGGCAAAAAGAAACCCAAAGAGGAAGAAGCAGAGACTACTGAAAAAAGCGCCGCCTGAACCGGAGCGGTTTCTAATTTGAGCAACTCTATTTTAACCAAATTTAAGAAGACGATCATGTAAACATTTTTTTTATCTCTTGCGTCTATTACAACCGAGAAGCAGCCTGATAGTCTTGACTGGCTTCATACATTGTCAAAATAAATAGCTCGTTATTTATTAAATTGGTTTGCAATTGACAGGCAACCGCCGGCCTGATAAAGGTATCAGCCGCAAGCGTGAAATGGTTTGGCGGTAAGGAGGATTCGAGGAAAACAGTTTAGAAAAGGAGGGAGACAGGAAAGTTATGAGGAAGAAACATTTGCTGGTGTCAGGAATTATGGCCGTTGCAGCGGTGTTCATTGCCGCCGGAATTTATGCCACAGCAATGCCGGATGTCATCAAGTTGGAGGATCCGGCGTACAAGGAACATAAAAAAGGTGTGGTTGTTTTCAATCACAAGAAACATGCGGACGGTATACGCCAAGGAATTTCCGGACTTATATAAAAATGGCTGCGGCGAATGCCACCATGATAAGGACGGCAAACCGCTGACCAATCTCAAAGAGGGCGACGACGTCCAAAAATGCATCGAGTGCCACAAAATACCCGGCGAAGCGCCCAAGGGTAAAGAGGCCAAGACAAAACTTTCCAAAAAGGAAAAAATAAAAGAGTATCATGCCGAGGCGCTGCATGAAAACTGCAAGGGCTGCCACAAGCAATTCAACAAGGAGTATAAACCCAAAAAGGCTCCGACCACCTGCACCAAGTGCCACGCCAAAAAAACCGGTGAAAAAGAAGAAGACAACGAAAATGAGGAAAAGAGCAGTTAACCGCTTCCTGCATATTTAAAAAAAAGGACGGGTTTTTTGAAACCCGTCCTTTTTTTGTGCTTTTTCCGTGGCGAGCAATCCGAATTTCAGGCAGCCGGTTTGAAATCAGACTCTGCCACGGGTTATAGTCGGCTGCCGAGTCAAGCCGCCAGCTGCAAAACGACACCGGCCCAGCCCGCCTCGGTCCCCCTCCAGCGGCAGAACCACTGTTTTTCGGCATAAAACTGCAGCAGATCATTCAGCTCCAGGGTCCTGATGCCGGATATCACCAGCACCCCGCCGGATGCGGTCAGTGAACTCAGCTGCGAACGCAACTGGTTCAGACTTGGATAGCGCAGATTGGCAGTGACCATCCGGAAGCGATCGTGAATAGCCTCCAGGGGACGCCCGGATATTTCAATCCGATTCTCCAGCGCATTTAGCCGAACATTTTGGCGGGCTTCGGCCAGAGCGCACTCATCGAAATCGATGCCAAGCCCGGCCGCAGCTCCCAGACACACTGCTGCGATAACCAGCACCCCCGAACCGCAGCCCACATCCAGAACTACGGCGCGGGAAAAACTGCTTCCGGCACATTGCCGCCGCAGCACCATCTCGATTCCCCGCAGCGCCAGCCGGGTGGTCGGATGCCGGCCGTCGCCGAAAGAAGCGCCGGGCTGAATCTGCACCACCGCCTCATCCGGTCCGGGGAAAAAACTGTGGCCCGGAGGGTGCAGCACCACAAACTGCGATACTCTCCGGGGTCGATTAAAAGACAGCTCCAGATAGGTGGAACCGAATTGATAGGTGTATGCAAGCTCCCCGTCCGAAACCAGATTCCGGATAACGGCCTTGATCTGTTTTCTTGCCAGCCCATATTTTTCAGACAGGCTTTGGCCGAGAACGGACGGTGTTAATTTGGCGGGCGATACTGCGATCGCAGCGGTTATATACCTGCGGATCTGATATTCGGCCAACCGTTTCGGGTCATCACCGGCGGTTTTTTCTGAACTGGATTGCATTGCGAACGAGGCCCCGGGCCCATTGCGGCGTACCGAGTGCATGTATATGGGTATAGGTGGCAAGAACATTTTTGTAAACAATACCATCGCGATCTTTCTCAATCCCTTCACCCCGCTGCATGCGAAAGACCAGATCGCACTTTCCTGCCTCCAGTTTTGACACGCGGGAGTAGTGAAACTCATGGCCCCGGATCTCGGAGCCGACATCGAAGTAAGGATTTTCGGCGACCACCCGGACCACGGTGTATCCATGGCCCTGAGGTCGTTTATAAAAATCAAAGGTCACCGGCAAAATTCCGACCATCGGATGGGATTGGCCCTCCAACACGAGGCGCTCTCCCAGATACATCAACCCGCCGCACTCGGCATAGATGGGAAATCCTTCACCGGCCAGGGCCTTGAGTTGGGCATTGAAGTTTTTATTGTTCGCCAGCTGCCGGGCATGGGTTTCGGGAAAGCCGCCGCCGATATAAAGCGCGTCCAGGTCGGGCAGTTCTTGATCGATCAGCGGGCTGATAAATACGATTTCAGCGCCTCCCCGGACAAGCGCATCGATATTCTCCGGATAATAAAATTGAAAGGCCGAATCCCGGATAATCCCGATGCGAGGTGATGGGTTCTCGATGCTGGATACTCGATGCTGGTCGCCGGATGCTGGTCCCTGGATGCTGGATGCTCGATGCTGGATACTGGACGCCGGTCGCTGAATGCTGGTCGCCGGCTTTTGATCTTTGATCTCTGGCTCCTGTCCTCTGTCTTCTGTCTTCTGTCTTCTGCCCTCTGTCCTCTGTCCCCTGTCCTCTGTCTCAAAAACAGGAGCATTTTGAGCAATCTTGACAATGCCGTCAAGATCAAGGTGTTTTTCGCCAATCTTCGTAATCGCTGCAATCGCATCCTGGGCCCAATCGTGTTCAGCAGTGGGCACCAGCCCCAGGTGGCGCTCGGGAAAGAGCTGGTCGCCGAGCTTGGGTATGGCGCCGAGCACCGGGACGCCGCAATAGTGCTCAACGCTTTCCCGCAGCTTTTTCTCATGCCGCGCGTTGGCCACACGATTGAGAATAATGCCTTTGATCATGACGTGCGGATCAAATTGAATGCAACCCGAAACAACAGCCGCCATCGTGCGGGTCATTTTTGTGCAATCCACACACAAGATCACCGGACAATGGAGCAGTTTGGCGAGCTCAGCCGTACTGGTACTGCCTTCGAGGTCGATGCCGTCATACAGGCCGCGATTGCCTTCGATAACGGAAAGATCAAAATTGGTGGAATGCGATAAAAAGGAGTTTAAATTGGCTTGCGGGCTTAAAAGGAAAGAATCCAGATTATAGCAGGGATGGCCGGCGGCAAGGGCCAGCCATCCCGCATCAATATAGTCCGGACCTTTTTTAAAAGGAGCAACCCTTTTACCCCGATTGCTCAAAGCAGCAATGACGGCAATCGATAAGATGGTCTTTCCCGACCCGCCGCGCAGGGCGGCAATGATTATTCTGGGAAATTCCATACCATCCGACTGCATTGATGACTGTTTGAAAATCAGAATAAAACCTAACCGGCGGTTGTAAAAAGCTTACTATTCTTCGTGTTCGGCCGACGCCTGTTTTCCGGCGCCTTTCAGTCCATACATGGAGGTACTCCCGCTGGACCAGTACTCGAGAATTCCCTCCGTTACCATTTGATTTACCAGCTTTTTGGCTTCCCGGGGCTTTAGTTCAAGAATTTTGGAAAGGTCGTTAAAATAAAATTTGCTCTTGGATTTGGATTTCTTTTCCAGGGCTTCAACAATCTTGCTTTTTGCTTCCGCGTAATCCATGGTTAACCTCTTTTCAATTAAATATAGGGAGCCCGATCCGACGTTGGGCTCCCTTCACTGTTTTTGGCGCCTAAAACTTGAATTGTGAAGTGTGGCGCCAGGTGTAGTAGGCCGGATCACGGAAATCATCAATCAAATGATGAGTGAATTCCAGATCACATTTCTCAAAGAAGCGCTCCCATCCGATCCGCTCGGCCCAATCACCCAGACGCTCATATTTGCGTGCACCTTGGGAATAGGCTTCCACGATTTTCTTGATGGTTGCGGTAGTCTGCGGCCAGCGCGGTGCCTCATTGGGAATAAAGGCAACCACAACCTTGGAAAACTTCGGTGTGCTGATGCGATTGGACACTTTCCCGCCGGCCATAATAACGATGCCATCGCCTTGGGTGTCGGCCAATGGCATGGAGGGGCACATGGTATAGCAGTTGCCGCAAAACATGCAGCGATCATTATTGACAGCCACGCTGTTGAGCTTTTTACCGCCGACCTCCACCTTGGCCGGTTTGATGGCTGCCGTCGGGCAGGCCGCAATCGCCAGCGGAATTTCGCACATCTTGTCCAGGTATTCATGGTCCAGCAGGGGCGGTTTGCGGTGATATCCCAGAATAGCGATATCCGAGCAGTGAACCGCACCGCACATGTTCAGGCAGCAGGCCAGCGATACCCGCAGGTGGGCCGGCAGCCTGTGGTTTTTGAAGTCGTCGAACAGCACATCCATGGTGGCTTTCACCGGACCGGAAGCATCTGTGGCCGGTGTGTGGCAGTGGATCCAACCCTGGGTGTGCACGATGTTGGTAATACCGGCACCCGTGCCGCCCACCGGAAATTTATAGCTGCCGCCGGCAAATTTGCGGCTTTCAAGGTCCTGAACCAACGGTTTGACCTTGTCTTCACTGTCCACCATAAATTCGACGTTATTGCGGGTGGTAAACCGTACATACCCGTCGCAATGTTTTTCAGCGATCTCACAAATTTCACGAATGTGGGTCGTGCTCATCAAACGGGCACCGCCGACGCGGATACTGTAAACTTTGTCGCCGGATTCGGCCACATGATAATAAACGCCGGGTTGAATGTATTCGTGATACAGCCAGGTGCCTTTATTTTTGGCAATCACCGGCGGATAAAATTCGTCAAATTTTCTCGGACCGATGTCGCTGATGCGGTTTTCCATCGGTTTGTCAGGATTATAGCCTGAAGATACAAATGCCATGGTCTTTTCCCCCTATCTTTGATGATGTTTTCTGAATTCATTGATGTCACGTGTCCAACCACCCTCGACTTCCTCTTCTTTCCAGAAAATGTAGGGGTTGGATCTGGGTTCCTGAACCATTCGCGGATCGGGTTGAAGTCCGGTGGCCTCAAGCAATTTCTGAAAGCCCTGACGCTTCATGAGCTCACCGAGGCGCTCCCGGTTTTTGCCTTCTTCCATCCACCAATCCCAGATGCCCTCAATAACCTCTTTGATTTCATCATAGGGTTCCTCGGCCTTGATAAAGGGAACCAGCATGGAACCCATCTGCGCGCCGTCAAGAATCGGGGCCTTGGCACCGACCAGGATGGAAAGGCCTTTATCCTCTCCAATCCGGAGCGCTCTGGGCATGGCATTGATGCAGTGCATGCAGCGATTGCATTCTTTGTTGTCGATCATCAGTTTGTTGTCTTCCATCCACATGCAGCTGGTGGGACACAGATCGATGACTTCTTTTTGAATATCAAACGGGCCCCAGTCGCGGCCGGAATGCGCACCGGCGTTGGGCGGCAGCTCACCGCCGATATAGGCCTGCACCGCTTCCTGATCAATGCGGATATCATCGCGCCAGGTCCCGATAAAGGACATGTCCGCCCGGGCAATGGAGGCCACACAGCAGTTCGGACAGCCGTCGAATTTGAATTTGAACTTGTACGGAAAGGCCGGCCGGTGAAGTTCGTCCTGGTATTCATTGGTCAGATGGTAGCACAACGCGTGGGTGTCGTAGCAGGCATATTCACAGCGCGCTTGGCCGATGCAGTCGGAAGGCGTCCGCAGGTTGGAACCGGAACCGCCCAGATCCTGGTTAAGAGTATGGGTCATCTCGTAAAAAATTTCTTCCAGCTGCGGGGTCGTGGTTCCGAGGAAAACGATGTCGCCGGTCGAGCCGTGCATGTTGGTAATGCCGCTGCCGCGAAAATCCCACAAGTCGCAGAGCTGACGCAGGAATTCGGTCGTATAAAATTTGCCGCTGGGCTGGTTTACGCGCAGGGTATGGAAGTGGGCCACACCCGGGAATGCTTGCGGCTGGTCGCAGTAGCGACCGATGACGCCGCCGCCGTAACCGAACACGCCGACAATACCGCCGTGCTTCCAGTGAGTTCGACCGTGCTTGTAGGAAAGCTCCAGCACACCCAGAAGGTCATCCACGACATCGGTGGGAATCTGGAATTCAACGTTCGCTTCGTTTTTCGCCCTCACTTCGGCATGCTGCTTGAGATCAGACACAAAGCTCGGCCACGGCCCGCTTTCAAGCTGGTCCAACAAAGGGGTCTTGTGTTTTGCCATTATTTACCTCCATTTTTATTTATATTAAAACCTTAAACCTAAGAGTAACGCCCTTTCATAAGGGATAACCTGTCGTCACCTCCTCTCGATGCTGGATTATTCTGTCTAAATATCGAATTCGTATCAATATTATCCATTTAAATGATCAAGGGGCAGATATACGTTTAATCCCTATTCTTGTCAATAAAAAAGCACGGAATGATGCCGTTAACGGGTTAAATAAATTCGAAATAGCGAAATCCCCATCATATTGAGGCCAAGAAAAATGGAAATCCCCTATATAGTAGTTTGAGTGAACAGCCGGAATCTATCGGCATGGGAACGCGGCCAATCATGAAATAAATTTTTGTATGACGCCGCCCAGGGTTTCGACATGCTCAGGGACGTGCTGTTTAAGGACACGATGCCCGGGGGTATCCGGATCGGACACATTTACGACGGCCGTGACCAAATCGTATAGGTCCTGCCGGGTGCACACTGAAAGATAATAACGAAAACATCGCTCGATGGTATCCGGCAACATTTGGACAGGCGGTTTGAGGGCCAGACCCTCCATAAACCCTGTGAGGGTCGGCCCGACGACCGATGGATCCGCCCAAACGATTTCCCCGACGCCATCCAGGCGATCCAGGCGCGTACGAATCGACAGACTTAAGAAAAAAATCAGCAACGCCTGCAGGGTCAATTCAGGGCTTCCGGCCGTGCTTTCCAAAGCTTGCCGGTTGGTTAACAGAGGGGTGTAGCGACGCACCGTAATAAGCTTTGCGTCCAGGCGGCCGTTTTCTATCCTGATAACAAAATCGCCGGCGGCATGATGCCAGGGAAAGATTTGTGAAAAAGTTTCGGCGTTGTAATAGTATGCTAAAATCCGGGCGACCTGCCGGTACAGCTCCTGCGATTGTTCAAAAGACAGCAAAAAGCGGTTGTTCCGGGCGTGCCAGACGGCTATCTGATGGCTGTGATCCGAAGGATTACGGGTGAGGTGAAATTCATGGTAATCCTCAAACCATTGCCCCAAAAACATGCTGATCTTGCGATTGCCGGCCGAGGTGATGTCACCGATTCCGTATACCTGAGGCAAAAATGAAGGGATGAATTCCTTATTCAGCTTTTGCAAATATTCATATTCATCCCGGATGTGCCGGATACCCGTATCAGAGACAGCGACATTGAGCACAAAGGAAATCTTCCGGCGCTGAGTAAGCACCTGCAGATGTGCCGGATGGTAAAACTCACCGTGCTTTTCAAGGCCGATACGGATTTCACGGATTTGCACCGGCTTCATTTCCGGCTCGATACGTTCGCCAATCGCGCGGTAGATTAGCTCGCATCCGGTATTCTCAAGAAAAGCCCGGACGGCCGTAAAATACTCTCCGTAGCTGAGTGTTGGAGCGCCCCCTGCCGGCGATAGGCTTCGGTCCAGAGGCAGGGGGTGTTGCCAAATCGGGCTGTGGCGGGTCACAGAAACATTTCCGTGGGACACAAAGTTGGAAAACTGTGGCTTAGCGGGCCCTGTGTTCATCAATCTCCTTTAAAATTTCCGGCGCAACCTTATATCCCAGTTCTAGAGCCCGATCGCAGTGTTCGACGGCCAGATCATAGGCCTCTTTTTCAAGATAAGCGATGGCCAGATTGTTGTGCGCCGGTGCAAAGTCGCCATGCAGCTTGAGCGCCTTCAGGTTCGCCTCAACAGCCTCATCAACCCGGCCTTTCAATAAATACGCATTGGCCAAGTTGGCGAACGCCTGGACGTATCTGAAATTAAAAGTGGTGGCACGCTCAAGATTTTTAATGGCTTCATCGATGTTGCCGCGCTGAAGTTCAACAAATCCGATATTGCCGTAGCCCTCTGAAAACCCCGGTTTGGCTTTAACCGCCATTTTATTGTACTTCAGGCATCCTTCCAGATCATTGCGCTGCAGGCAGATCCCGCCGAGCAAGACGTAGGCCTCCGCCATGCCGGGGCTACAGTCTATTGCTTCATGCAACTCTTTTTCAGCTTCACCGAAATTCTGCTGTCCCATGTAGGCCACTGCAAGATTGTAGTGTGAATTGCCGCACTCCGGATTTTGCGCAATCGCGGTCTTTTGTTCCGCAATATATTCGTCTGCATTTCTGGCTTTGGTCATCAGCTGAGTTCCTTTAAGTTTTTTTAGTTGAGTCTTAGACCATCTTTTTGCTTGACATAATAGGGCCTTTTATCTACGGTTTCAAGCATTAATGAAAAACTGGATTAATAACCTGCTATTTCAGAAAAAACAATATTTTTTTGTCGCCAGGGGGGTGCATTATGAAAGCGGGAAGTTATACGGCAATTGCAACTCCGTTCAAAAACGGTGCCGTGGATTATAAAAGTTTGGAGAAGCTTGTCGATTTTCAGATACAATGCGGCATTACCGGCATCGTGGCCGTCGGCACCACCGGCGAAAGTCCGGTTTTGAACTGGGAGGAACACAACCAGGTCACGGAAGTCATCGCCCAAAAAACCAATGGCAAATGTATCTGCATTGCCGGCACCGGCAGCAACAATACCTCTGAATCCCTCGCAGGAACCAAACATGCCGCTGAAGCGGGCGTGGATGCGGCTTTGCTGGTGGATCCCTATTACAACGGGCCGAGTTCGCTCGAAATCAGGCGCGAGTATGTCGCACCGATTGCCGCCGCCTTTCCGGATCTGGACATCATACCTTACGTCATTCCTGGAAGAACCGGTGCCCAGCTGTTACCCGAGGATCTCGCCCTGCTGTATCAGTCACATCCGAATGTCGGTACCGTCAAAGAGGCAACCGCCAATCTGGACAATATGAGAAAGACCCGCGCATGCTGCGGGCCGGATTATATGATTTTCTCCGGTGATGACGCGCTGACCTATAAAATGATGATCGACCCCCGGATCAAAGCGGCCGGTGTCATATCCGTGGTTTCCAATGTGGTCCCGGGAGCGGTAACGGAGATGGTCCGCCTGCTTAATGAGGGCCATCAATCGCAGGCCGAAGCCCTGATGCTGAAGCTGGAGCCGCTGTTCAACCTGGTGACAATTAAAACCACCGAAAAAACGCCCTACGGCGATGTGCAATGCCGGGCAAGAAATCCGCTCGGTCTCAAAACGCTGATGTCAATTCTGGGGATGCCTTCGGGCATGTGCCGGCAACCGCTGGGCAAAATGACGCGAAACGGTCTCAAGGTGGTCCTCGACGCCGCCCGTAAAGTTTATACGGAAACGCCGGAGATCCTGCAGCCGCTGGCCGACTTTTTCAAGGTTGACATTGGGGAAAGGCTGGAAAATCAGGCTTACCGGGAAGGGCTGTATTACGAGAGTTATTAGGCTTGAGTGCCGGCAGCAAGCCACGTTATTGGGCCGCAGGTGCCAGAAACAGATTTCACAGGTTTCAGTGTTCAGGTGTCAGCGCCGCCGTTGGCGGCCCAAGCTGCCAGTTTGATCAGAAATGAAACTTTTAAAAGGCGAATACCGGATAATGAACATCGGGTGTCGAAGGAAGGTATTCTGTCTATTTTAAAAAAGATTGGGCATCGCGCGACGCAAGCGCCTGCGCGGCGCGAGCGAAACTACCCTTCGACATTTTGCGGCTCGCTATTAAGCTTTTTAGCGTTTCATACGAAAACTTTAAACCCATTCTGCCGACACCCGAAACCTGACACCTCATTCTACTTGATATACCTGTCTGATTAGGATTAGCCTAATTCGTTGGTTCAGGCGTTTTTTCCCTCTCCGGCCGCCCCCGTCTTCATCTTAAAATCCCCTTCCTTGAACAGCAGCCATTTGAGCCACCGCAAACCAAACTGCAGCAAGGCAATTTCATCATTCTTAACCTCGGCGAGCGTCGCAGCGGCAATTTCGTAGCGCTGTAGAAAGGAGCTTTCAAATACAAATTCACGAAACTTATCAATATTGTAGCTGATTAAAAAGAACATCTTCTTGGTCTGCTCAGTCCACTTCATGTTGGGTGGAAACGAACGTTTGCGCACGACCAGATCCATCCATGCGGCATTAATTTTATCATGAATATCCAAATCCTGGTCCTGCCGCCATTGCGCAATCGTCCGGTCTTCATCTTCCTCAAATCCCAGACAATGCGGTTCATGGACAAAGAAATAAAACTCCTCACCATCCGAGTCCTCTTTGTGGCTCAAAGACGCGATCCCCAGCGGATAATAACGACAGGTTGTCGGTCGGTCTTCGTAAACCAAACAGCCGTTTTCTCTGACAAAGGGACACGCTCGGCCTTCAGAATCGCCTTCTTCAGCATCCAGCAGTTTTAACATCACCACCGGCAGATCGGTTTTCTCTAAAATTTGAGCCTCGGTATAAAGCGCTAAAAATTCCTCCGATGAAAGCCCCACGCGATTTTTAAGCCGGATAATATCGTAGGGGGTGAGGATAATATTGATATCTTTGCAGCAGCGGGTGAAACATTTCACTGCCGGGTGGCATTTGAATTTAAATCTACTTTCGGGTCCAAGCCTGACGGGCTCTACGTTGGTCATGGCCTCCAGTTTATCCATTTTTAATATCCTCTCACAGATGAGATCATCCGATCATTAAAAAAATCAGAACTTAATTCTTGATTTATCGGCCCAATATACTATATCGGAGGTATAAAAGCGAATCATTTCCCGACGCGAATCAAATTTATTAACACAAATGAATCATTCCGAAATAAAAGATCATTTACCGGCGTTTATTGCCAAAATGGAATCCGTAGGCCTGCCGCCTTTGGTAATCGACACCTTCGCCTATTATTACGGCGAGGTGCTCAGAGGTGAAACCGGCCTGGTCTATGACCGGGACATCCTACCGGTGGAGCAGGCTGAAATTGAGAGCTACAGTAAATTAACCGCATACGGCCTAACCGGTATTGACGTCTTTTCTCAGACGGTGCGAATTATACTCAACGGCGGCCTGGGAACGAGCATGGGGTTGAAGGGCGCCAAATCTCTGGTTGTAATTAAAGATGGGATGTCTTTTCTGGACATCATCATGCGGCAGGCTGAAAACAGCGATGTTACACTGGCATTTATGAACAGTTTCAACACCCAAGATGATACGATGGCGGCCCTCAGAGAGTTGAAACCGTCTAAATTCCCGCTGAATTTTTTGCAGCACAAATTTCCCAAGATATTCCGAAAGGACTTTTCACCGGCACGCTGGCCCCAAAATCCAAAGCTGGAATGGAATCCTCCCGGTCACGGCGACGTCTACACCGCCCTTTTAACTTCCGGCATGCTGGAGTCGCTTCTAGCCAATGGCATCCTCTATGCCTTTATTTCAAACTCCGACAATTTAGGCGCCCGCTTGGATGAATCGCTATTGGGTTACTTCGCCCATCATCAGTTCCCGTTTATGATGGAAGTGGCGGAAAAAACGCCGGCGGATATCAAGGGCGGTCATCTGGCGCGGCATAAAAACGGCCGCTTGATTTTAAGGGAAGCCGCCCAGTGTCCCGCAGATGAGCTGGCGGCATTTCAGGACATTCAACGCTACCAGTACTTTAATACCAACAATATTTGGGTCAACCTGAAAGAATTAAAGACGCTTTTCGAGCGCCAAAAGATAATTCACCTGCCGTTGATTCTCAACCCCAAAACCCTGGACCCCAGGGATAAAAACAGTCCGCCGGTTTACCAGATAGAATCCGCCATGGGGGCTGCCATTTCTCTTTTTGAAGATGCGACGGCGGTGGTTGTCCCCCGAACCCGTTTTTATCCCGTCAAAACCTGCAATGATCTTCTGGCGGTTCGCTCCGACTGTTTTGTGTATAATGTCGATGAAAGCCTGCGAATAAACCCGATTAGATTTAAGCGCAATAAACCGGATGCAACAAAAGTATACCTGGATCCGAAATATTACCGCAGACTTGACCAGCTCGAGAAAAGGTTCAGAAATGGAATTCCCTGCCTGGTGGATTGCGATGCTTTAATCATCGAAGGTGATGTGCTATTTGAAAAAGATGTAAAAATCAAGGGCAGTGTAGCGATTAAAAACACCGGCCAAACCCAGGCCGTCATAAAGGCGGGCACTGTTATTGATCAAGACCTGGTGCTCTAATCCGGAGTTCCCGGCCCTTCCAACGAACGGGGAAAACCAAATCACTGATTTCGCAATCTGGTCAAATATTTGATGGTCACCTTTTCTTTTGAATCCGGTGCAATTTTCAGCGATGCCGGCGTAAGCGCCAGATTGGCTGTAATGGTCCCCTTGGCATCTAAATTATTCAGCGGCACTTTTTCGGTATAAATTGTAGAGAGTGTCTCCAGTATTCGCTTCCCGCCGATGATTTCAACTGTTTTGGGATCTAAATTAGCCTCCGCCAGGATAAATTTGTCCGGCAATCGGCCGACCCAATCAATTTGCACCGGCAATTCCTTTTTCATGAGTACATCCAGATCCACTTCCACCACTGCGGGTTTAACGTCTTTTAAAATGATGCCGGGCGGCAGGGAAATGCTTTCGCGGGTTATTGTAAAGCTGTTGGGGCCCATCTTGGATTTGCTCATATCCAACCTCACCTGCACCTGATCAGGCTTGATGGCTTTTATCAAAGCTCCCGATCCTTCCAATTCAAGGTTGACCGTATTCACGGAGGTCTTGACGATTTCCATGGCGGGGTCGCGATTCATGTAGACCACCGGACTTTGAAAAGTGACCAGTGTGTCTCCTCCCCGGGAGACGCTGAACCAAACTCCGGTAATAAATATGACGGAGAAAACAGCCGCGGCCGCCACCATCAGCCGTTCTCTGGTCATCTCGCGGCCTTTTTTGGAAGCAACGCCCATGTGCTCCTGCAGGATCAGCTCGAGCTTGCGCTTTTGTCTGACGATCACTAATTTGCCGCCCTGCGCAACCACCATGTCACCTCTTTCCTCGGAAACAACTATGACCAGGGCGTCGGTGGTTTCGGCCAATCCCAGTGCGGCACGATGGCGCGTTCCGTAATGCGTGGGCAGATCATCTCTGCGGGACAGAGGGAGAATGGCAGCGACCTGAACAATTTGATCACCTTGAATTACGGCAGCACCGTCATGGACCGGATTGTCGGGCCAGAAAATGCTCAAAATCATCTCTTTGGAAATTTCCCCTTTCCAGGGAATTCCCGGCTGGATCATTTCATCCACATCATCTTTGCCTGGAATTACAATTAAAGCGCCACATTTGCGCCCGGCCATATCATAGACACTTTGGACAATGATTTCGATCGTACTGATAACGGTTTTCGACGATACGTCCCACAAAATGGCTCTCAAATGGCTGGCCTGTAAAACGCTCCGGATTTCATTGCGAAAAATGACTATTATAATGAACGCGCCCAGGGTCACGACGCCCTGGACGACCCAGCTGGTAACAATTAACCCCATCGAAACCGCCGCCTGCTGAAAGAACCACAGGATGGTCATGCCGATCAGCACCCGAAACGCATTGGTTCCTCTAAAAAGGATATAGAATCTGAAGAGAATATAGCTGACAAGGCCGATGTCGACGATGTCCTGCCAGCGAAGGCTGGATATCAGATAAATAAATTTTTCCATTGCACTTATTCCGTGATGCTGAACCGCAGCACGTGCAAAACCTTACCCTGCGAATCGGTAATTTCCACCCGCCAGGGGCCGATATCTTCCTCGCGAAACTGGATGCTGCTGTAAGTCGACCAGCGCGGCGGCTTGAGTGTGAGCTTTATTTTGGCACTGGGGCGATCGCGGTGAAACCAATGATGATAAATAACGGTCTTTTGCGGAACCGGATCAAATGCGGTAAAACAAATTGCCATTCGATGTTCAATGGAAAACACGGTCGTCGAATTTTGGGGAAGCTGGTCTTGTATATCCTCACACATCACGGCTTGAACCAAAGCGATCTCGCCGCCGGATGTTTCGGTGTTCTCGCCGGTGTCTGATTCGGGTTGAGCTGATACCGGCGAGCTTTGAGCTGATACCGGTGAGCTTTGAGCTGATACCGGCCAGCCCGAAAAAAGAATAGTCGTAAAAAACAAAATAAATAAGGTCCGATGATACATAGCTGCCTGCCAGATAAATTTATTCAAAAAAAATTTGAGATGTTGGCGTACTGTAGCCGTTTAAAAACCAAAGAGAACAACTAAGCGTAGGGAACCAGATGTCGGCCGGACCCGGCTTGGGCCCTACAGGGAACGAACCAAACGGAAAAAATCAATCAATCTTTATTATTTCATTAAATATCTTATACTTATAATAGCAGTATTTTTCAAGATAAATTGTAAAAGATTTTGCAAATTTAATACAAATTTTGTAATCTATTAATTTTAAATTTTAAACCCTATTGAAATTATAAAGAAAAAAATTATGGATCGAAAAGATCAGCTGATACAAAATCCCGCCCCGGGATCACATATGGTTAAATTTCGCGGAGATACGGTTGAATTTACGCTGAATTTGCCGTACGCCCTAAACGGTACGGCTTGGGTCCGCACCAACATCGGCCAGGGCCGGATAATCAGAAAAGAAATCATTGAGCACGTCCATACCGAAGAGACTCCTCTCGGCCGGGCGTGGTTTGACATTCCCATGCAGCGGGTCGACGAGCGGACATTTACGGGAAAACTTCCATTGTGTGAAATCGGTCACTTTGAAGCCAAGTGTTTCTTTTTGCCGGAAAATGAAATCACGCCGATCTGGCCGCCGGGTCTCAATACCGCGATCAACGTTGATTCGGCCGACGCCTGCTGTGCCGACATTATATATAATGCCTTCGTCAGGCAATTCGGCCCCAACAAAGCGGCCGTCGAAACCCTTAAACCTTCCGTAAAAGAGCTTATAAACCATCTGGATCAAATCGGCTACACCGTCATCCCGCAATCCGGAACGTTTCGCGACCTGATTGCTGAACTTGACTTCATTCTGGGCGAGCTGGGTTGCCGGATTCTAATGCTGCTGCCGATCCATCCCACCCCAACGACCTACGGCCGCATGGGAAGATTCGGCAGCCCCTATGCTGCCTTGAGCTTTACGGCCGTTGATCCGGCATTGGCCGTGTTCGATCCCCATGCCACCCCACTGGAACAATTCATCGAGCTGGTGGACGCTGTTCATCAGCGCAATGCCGGCATATTTATCGACATCGCCATTAATCATACCGGCTGGGCGGCCGGTCTGCATGAATCCCACCCTAACTGGCTGGTGCGCAACCCCGAGGGGAAGATTGAAGTCCCCGGCGCCTGGGGCGTGAGCTGGGAAGACCTCACCAAACTGGATTACACTCACAAAGATCTCTGGCAGTACATGGCCGATGTTTTTTTAACCTGGTGCAACCGCGGGGTGGACGGATTTCGCTGCGATGCCGGTTACATGATTCCGCAAGATGCCTGGCAATACATGGTCGCCAGAGTTCGCGACCAATATCCGGACACTGTGTTCTTGCTGGAAGGCCTGGGCGGAAAAATATCGGTGACCAGAGAGCTTTTAAACACCGCGGGGTTAAATTGGGCCTATTCGGAATTGTTTCAAAATTATGATCGCGGCCAGATTGAAAACTACCTGCCCCAAGCCATCGCTATTTCCGAGAGCGACGGAATTACCGTCCATTTTGCCGAAACTCACGATAATTTGAGACTGGCATCCCGTTCGAATGTTTACGCCCGCATGCGCACGGCATTGTGCGCTCTGGCATCACCGCAGGGTGCTTTTGGATTTGCCAATGGGGTGGAGTGGTATGCGGCGGAAAAAATCAATGTTCACAACAGTCCGTCACTCAACTGGGGCGCAACACCCAACCAGGTGAGCCACATTCGGCGACTAAATGATCTGCTGAAGAGCCACCCGGCTTTCCACGGCGAAACGGAATTAAAAATGGTCCAGGAGGGCGCCGGCAATTATATTGCGCTGCTACGGCACCACAAACCGACGGGTAAACGGCTGCTGGTGGTTGTCAACCTGGATGACGGGAACCGGACTTCGGCCGGCTGGAATCGGAGCGCGGCCGGGATGAATGGTCCGCAATTTTTCGATCTTCTTTCCGATACCGCAGTAACGGTCACCCGGTCGGAAATTCTGGACAGCTGCCGTTTGGAACCCGGGCAGGTGCTGTGTCTCACTCAGGATGAAAACGATTTTAAGGCTGTGCAAAAATTGCCGGCGGCGGCTTTTGGCCTGCCCGCCCGAATCGAAAGCCAGCGTCTGCAGGCCAAGGCCCTGGAAGTGTTCACCTTTTATCACGGAACCGTGGATCTGGCAGAGTTTGATGCGGCGGATGCCGCCCGGCAGCTAAACCATGATCCGGTCAACTTCTGCCGGGAACTCAATCCAGACAGCCGGGAGCCTCGCGTCGTCACCTGGCAATGGCCGCAAGATCTTCGTCGTGAAGTCATGCTACCCCCGGGACATTTTTTATGGGTGCAGGCGGATTGCGCGTTTCGCGCTCGCCTGATCAGCGAAAGGTTCACACTATCCTGTGAGAAAAGCTTTGAGCGGACGGACGGCACTTTTTTTGCCTTATTTACTCCCCTCGATCCCCCCGAATGCCCGCAGTCCTGCACACTGGTACTTTCCGTTTATACGCCCGGCGGCGGGCAGCATGCAAAAGGCCCTCTATTGCTGCTGCCCAAATTCGAGCATAGCGAGGTAAAGCAACTATTTCCCCACGCCGAATTGCTGAACAGCCGTCTCACTTTTCTGGCGACCAACGGCCGCGGTGCCATGGTGAAAGCCCCGGTGAACTGGGGCAGACTGAACAGTCGCTACGACAGTCTGCTGGCAGCCAACCTCAGTCGCGAATTTCCCGAGGACCGCTGGATTATGTTTACCCGCTGTCGGGGCTGGCTGGTGTTCCAGGGTTACTCCCAGGATCTGGACTCCAAATGTCTGGAAGCGTTCGCTGTCGATGACGCCGGCAGCGGTTTTTGGCGCTATCACATCCCGGCCGGACAGGGACAAAACACTTTAGTGACCCTCGGCTTAAAGATGCTGTCCGGCGAAAACGCCCTGCAAATGACTTTTTTTCGTCACCCCTGCGAGGGTAAACATGATCGTCTGGAAGATAACAAACCCGTTCGACTCATTCTACGGCCGGACATTGAAAACCGCGGCTTTCATGAGACGACCAAAGCCTATATGGGTCCGGAAAGCCGATGGCCTCAAACCGTCGTTCCAACCCGGCAGGGATTTGATTTCAACCCGGACGCCCGCCATCGCCTGCGGGTTTCGATATCCGAGGGTCAATTTGTGTGGGAACCGGAATGGCAGTATATGGTTTATCGGCCCCAGGATGCCGAACGCGGCCAGGATCCGGATTCGGATCTGTTCAGTCCCGGATATTTTGCGGTGTCTTTAAAAGGCAGCCAACAGGTCTGCCTTTCGGCGGAAATCAGATCCGCAGATGATTCCAAATCCTTGAAAATGCATCCTCCTGTCGGATTTAATGCCGGACCGTCGTCTCTCGAAAATAATATCCGGTGTAATCCGCGGGAGATTTTGTCACGGGCTTTGGATGCTTTCGTGGTGCAGCGCGGTGCCCATAAATCCGTCATTGCGGGGTATCCCTGGTTTCTGGACTGGGGACGGGATGCATTGATCTTTGTGCGCGGTTTGATCGCAGCCGGACGGACGGACGAGGCCCGATCCATCATCAAGCAATTCGGCCAATTCGAACAACAGGGAACCCTGCCCAACATGATCCACGGTCAGGAGGCCGCCAACCGGGATACCTCGGATGCCCCTCTATGGTTCATTGTGGCCTGTGATGAATTATTGCAGGCCGAAAAATCAGCTGACTTTCTGGAAGCAGATTGCGGCGGCCGTTCCATTCGCCGTATTTTATTGTCCATCGGTCAGTCCATTGTGGACGGCACACCCAACGGCATCCGAATGGACCCCGCAACCGGACTGGTATTCAGCCCGGCCCATTTTACCTGGATGGATACAAATTATCCGGCGGGCACCCCGCGCGAAGGATACCCGGTTGAAATTCAGGCCTTGTGGTATGCCGCCCTGAGTTCGCTGGCCAAGGTCGATCGTACCGATGAACAGGACAATTGGCGCCAAATGTCCCGTCAGGTTCAAACCTCCATTTTGAAACTGTTTCGGGCAAACAACCAGGATTATCTTTCCGACTGCCTGCATGCCGCTGCCGGACAGACGGCCTCGCAAGCAGCCGCTGACGATGCCCTGCGTCCGAACCAGATTCTGGCCGTCAGCCTGGGCGCCGTCCGGGATAAAGCTACCTGCCGCCGCATTCTGGCGTCTTGCGAGACGCTTTTGGTGCCGGGCGCCATCCGCAGTCTGGCGGATAGACCCGTGCATTACCCAATAGAGATTATTCATCAGGGAAATCTTATTAATGATCCCCATCATCCATACCGGGGACAATACCGCGGTGATGAAGATACCCGGCGCAAACCCGCCTATCACAATGGAACGGCCTGGACCTGGCTGTTTCCCTCCTTTTGTGAAGCGTGGGCGGTAACTTACGGGCCTAAAAGCAGAAAAACGGCCTTGGCTTTGCTCGCCAGCGGCTTCCGGTTGCTTGAGCGGGGCTGTGTGGGTCACATTCCGGAGATACTGGACGGCGATTTTCCCCATCCACCCCGCGGCTGCGCAGCACAGGCCTGGGGCGCCAGTGAACTGCTCAGGGTATTGTTGAAATTAAAATAACTTCAGGTGTGGCAGCATTATCCCCAACAACCTGGGGGTTAGAATAAGGTGACGATTTGCCGGTCAATAACAAATTATAACGATCGTCACTTTCCAAAGTTGATTTTTTAACATTTAAACCCTATGTTGGAATTCGGATTCTTGTTGCACCAACCCGCGAGTGCGGCAAAGGGCGCCTGCGGTAATGTATAAGAAACAAGTTAGGGGCTTTGCCCCAATTGGAATGGTGGAATGGTGGAAAAATGGGTCTTGGGAGACTGCAATAGTGGCTAAATGGTAACATTCGTCTTGACTTAAACGTCTGAACAGATAAAATCCTTAAAAATCCACTATTCCATCGCTCCAATATTCCATTATTCCAATACTGAGGCAGATACGCATGCCTCAAAAAATACCACTTTTATTCAAACAGTGATAGATACTACGAGACATTTAATTAGAGGCTTCTTGATCAATGAAAAATTTTCAAACATATCAGGTTCATCCTAACATTCCGGAAAATCTTGCTTTTCTTGAAACGCTGTCCCGCAATATGTGGTGGTGCTGGAAAAAAAATGCCATAGAACTTTTTCGACGGATCGACCCGGCTCGCTGGGTGCAATCCGGACGCAATCCGATTGCCTTTCTGGCTAAAATTCCTCAAAGTCGTTTCGAACTGCTGGCGGAAGATGACGGATATCGCGCCCATCTGGAACGGGTCCAAGAGGAATTTCAGAATTTGGTGCTGAATCCGGCTGTTGAACGCGCGCTGCCATTCCAACCCGGCGAGACCATCGCGTATTTTTCCATGGAGTTCGGCCTTCATGAAAGCCTGCCGTTGTTTGCCGGCGGCCTGGGTATCCTGGCCGGCGACCATTTAAAGGCGGCTTCCAACCTGACGCTGCCTTTGGTCGGCATCGGGCTCATGTATCGCCAGGGTTATTTCCGCCAATTCCTGAACCAGGAGGGTTGGCAACAGGAGGCTTATCCGGAAACCGATCTATACAACCTGCCGGTTGAGCGGATAAAAGACAGCGCCGGAAATGACATAACAATTTCAATTCAAGGACCCGAAGGTCCGATCCATGCCATGGTCTGGAAAATCATGGTGGGCCGCATTGCGCTTTACCTGATGGATACCAATATTGCCGAAAACTCCGCCGGCGCAAGAGAAATTACTTCACGACTTTATGCTTCCGACGCCAAAATTCGACTGGCTCAGGAAATGCTTCTGGGTATCGGCGGAATGAAAACTCTGGAGGCCATGGGCATTAAAACCAAGGTATTGCACATGAACGAAGGACATTCAGCCTTCGCCAGTCTGCAGCGCTTGGCTCAAATCATCGCCGATCATAACCTTGATCTTAAAACTGCCATTGAAATTATTCCGCGAACCACGGTGTTCACGACCCATACGCCGGTAGCCGCCGGCCACGATGAATTTGCGGTCGACCTTGTCAGGCCCTATTTAAGGCAATTCGAGGAAAGGCTGGGGATTTCGACGGATGAAATATTATCCTGGGGCCGACCGGAGGGATCCAATGTCAATGCCCCGCTGTCCATGTTTATTCTGGCATTGCATATGTCGGCTTATTGCAACGGCGTCAGCAGGTTGCACGGCTCGGTGGCCCGGCGCATGTGGTCTTTTGTCTGGCCCGAAAGACCCGAAGAGGAGGTTCCGATTGCCTATGTCACAAACGGAACCCACATACCGTCTTTCATATCCCAGGAGTTTGCCTATCTATTTGACCGTTATCTGGGTCCCGGGTGGAATCTGAGTTCCCGCAAACCTGAAAACATCCATCGTATCGATGAAATCTACGACCAGGAGTTGTGGCGCGGCCATGAAATGAACCGCTCCAATCTGGTGCGCACCTGCCGGGAACAGCTTGTCAAGCAGTACGCAAGACGCAATGCGCCGCGCAATATTCTGCAAGCCGTCGAAACGGCGTTGGACCAGGATGCCTTGACGATTGCCTTTGCGCGACGCTTCGCAACCTATAAACGGGCAACGCTGCTTCTGCAGGATGAAAAACGCCTGATGTCGATCATCAACAACTCGAAATATCCGGTTCAATTTATCTTTGCCGGCAAGGCCCATCCCAGAGATAATGAAGGCAAAGAGCTCATTAAAAAAATATTCCAGTTCGCAAGCAAACCGGAAGTACGCGACAGATTCGTTTTTCTGGAAAACTACGACATGCATCTGGCACGCCATTTGCTCCAGGGTGCGGATGTATGGCTCAATACTCCCAGGCGGCCTTTTGAAGCCTGCGGAACCTCCGGTATGAAGGCCGCCATCAACGGCCTGCTCAATGTCAGTATCCTTGACGGGTGGTGGTGCGAAGGATACGCCGAAGAGAGAGGCTGGCGGATCGGCAACGGCGAGGAATATGATGATCACAGCTATCAGGATGCCCTGGAAAGCCAAGCGCTTTACAATGTTTTGGAAAATGACGTCATCCCCTGTTTTTATGATCGTAAAAACGGCGATCTGCCCAGCTGCTGGATAAAAAAAATGAAAGCCTCAATGAAAATGGCCATGCAGACATTTTGCAGTTTACGGATGGTTTCGGATTATGAAAATCGGTATTATATTCCGGCGGCCAGGCAATGGGACCTGCTATTTGCCGACAACGCCGGACAGGCTTATAAATTGGCCGCCCAGATTAAGCGGCTTCGTTCCCTGTGGAAAAAAATCCAGATCAATCCGCCGGTACGACTTACTCCTGAGCCGTATCGTGTCGGCGATTCATTCCAGGTGACGGCCGAGGTCGACCTGGCGGAACTTACCCCTGATGAAGTCGATGTCGAGCTCTACTACGGCAACCTGAAATCTCTGGAAACTTTATCGACAAGTCATGTCGAGCCGATGCAGATGCGGGAAAATAACGGCAACGGCAATTACCTTTACGCATGCTCTTTAAAATGTGAGGTATCGGGGAGATTCGGCTTTACGGTACGAGTTTCGCCCGCCGGGGATGAACGCATAAAATCAACGCCGGGACTGCTGACCTGGGTCTGATATATGGAGAAACAAAGTTTAAATTCCAACTTGACGCAGAGGCGTAATAAATCCTATAAATAATTAGAAAACGCCCTGCACGGTTTTAAGGAATCCCATCATGAACCCTACAATTTGCGACCCGCGGGTGCTTGTGGTCACACCGGAGGTCACCTATCTGCCGGACCGAATGGGAGGTCTGGCCTCATTTTATACAGCCAAGGCCGGTGGACTGGCCGATGTGTCTGCGGCTTTGATCAGCGCTCTCTTTGAACAGGGAGCCGATGTGCATGTGGCCATGCCGGATTACCGCGCCCTTTTCAGCGATAAATTGGCCCCGGTTTTAAAAGAGGAAATATACCGTATTCAGCGCAAAATGCCCAACGACCGCGTGCATCTGGCGGAAGACCGCGCCTTTTATTATATTAACCGCGTGTACTCGTCGTACGGAGATGAAAACATCAAGCTCGCCCTGGCCTTTCAACGGGAGGTTATCAATAACATCGTGCCCCTGGTCCAGCCCGATCTGATTCATTGCAACGACTGGATGACCGGTCTTATTCCAGCCATGGCCAGAGAGCACGGCATCCCCTGTCTTTTCACCATCCACAACGTTCACACGGTTAAAACCACCCTGGCCGCGATCGAAGACCGAGGGATCGACGCCGCTTATTTCTGGCAAAACCTGTATTTCGAAAACATGGCCGTCAGCTACGAACAAACCCGCAACTTCAACCCGGTGGATCTTCTTGGCAGCGGAATTTTTGCGGCGCATTTTGTCAATGTCGTCAGCCCGACATTTTTGCAGGAAATTGTTGAAGGCAGGCATGATTTTATCGCACCGCCCCTCAGACGGGAATTGACCTACAAAGTCGGCGCCGATTGTGCCGCCGGAATACTCAACGCACCGGATCCGTCGTTTAACCCCGCTCTGGATGAAGATCTGGCGCGCAAATACCGGCCGGCAGATCATGCCGCCGGAAAAAAAGCAAACAAGCGCTCTTTGCAGCAAAAGCTCGGCTTAATCCAGGATGATCGCGCCCCCGTATTCTTCTGGCCTTCCCGCCTGGACCCGATTCAAAAAGGATGTAAGCTGCTGGCGGATATTTTCTACAAAGTAATTTCCACCTATTGGGAAGATAACCTGCAGATCGTTTTTGTGGCCAACGGCGACTATCAGACGGCTTTCAGAGACATCGTAAATTATCACGGTTTTCAGGAGCGCGTGGCCATTTATGACTTCAGCAATGACCTTGAACACCTATGTTACGGCGCGTCTGATTTTATGCTGATGCCCTCCCGTTTTGAACCCTGCGGCCTGCCGCAAATGATAGCACCCATTTACGGGTCGCTGCCGGTGGCGCACGACACGGGCGGCATCCATGACACCATCACCCACCTGAATGTGGATAATAACACCGGAAACGGATTTCTGTTTAAATATTTTGACGCCGCCGGATTATTCTGGGCCATCGAGCAGGCCATGGTATTTTACAAGTTGAGCCCCAAAATAAAGGCCGCGCAAATCAAGCGCATTATGAAAGAAAGCGCGGACACTTTCACCCATGACAATACGGCGCGTCAATACATTGCATTGTATGAAAAAATGTTACAGCGCCCCCTGATTGGAAAACATACGAGTCCGGTCTGCGACCTGAATTCGCCGATCGAAAACTAACCGGTGCTTCGTATTTAAGGGCCGCCATGGCGGCCGAATCTGATTGAAAACATGCCTCCAAATCCAGACCAGTCCCCCGATACCGCCGCCAAGGATAAAATCGATCGCGCGCTGCGGCATTTGCTGCAAAATGATCCCTATTTAGCGCCTTATGAAAAGATTATTGCGCGCCGGCTGCTAAAAATTGAAGCCACCGCAAACCGTCTGACCCAGGGCAACATTACTTTGGATGATTTTGCCTCCGGCCATGAATACTTCGGCCTCCATTTCCGGGACAATCAATGGGTCCTGCGGGAATGGGCGCCGAATGCCGTTCGGATTTATCTGATCGGCAACATGACCGGCTGGCAGGAAAAAGAAGATTATGCCCTTAACCGTCTGGCGGACGGGGAAGTTTGGGAGATCCGCCTGCCTGCGGAAAAGATCACCCACCTTGATCTATACCGGCTTCGCATTCATTGGCCCGGCGGGGAGGGGGATCGCATTCCGGCCTATGCCCGACGGGTGGTTCAGGATCCGGCCACGTTGATTTTCAATGCCCAAGTCTGGCAGCCGCATTCACCCCACCGGTGGCGCTGCCGGAATTTTAAGCGCCGCAATGAAGCCGTTCTGATTTACGAAACCCACATCGGCATGGCCCAGGAAAAAGAGGCCGTAGGAACGTTTCAGGAATTTTCCGCCAACTGTTTTGCCTCGCATCGTAAAATCCGGCTACAATGCCATCCAGCTAATGGCGATTCAGGAACACCCCTATTACGGTTCGTTCGGCTATCAGGTGTCAAACTTTTTTGCCGTCTCATCCCGTTTCGGAACACCGGATGATCTCAAGGCTTTGATTGATGAAGCACATGCATCCGGCCTGGCTGTTTTTATGGACATGGTTCATTCCCACGCCGTATCGAATGAAACCGAAGGACTCAGCCGCTTTGACGGCACCCTGTATCAATACTTTCATGACGGGCCTCGCGGTCTGCACCGGCTCTGGGATTCCCGCTGTTTTGACTACGGTAAATATCAGGTGTTGCATTTTCTTCTTTCCAACTGCCGCTTCTGGCTGGACGAATACCGTTTTGACGGATTTCGCTTCGACGGAATCACCTCCATGCTTTATCTGCATCACGGCATGAATAAGGCCTTTACCACCTATCAGGATTATTTCGATGAAAGTGTGGATGAAGATGCACTGACCTACCTGGGCCTCGTTAACCGGCTGATTCACAATCTTCGGCCGGAAGCCGTAACCATCGCTGAAGATGTCAGCGGTATGCCGGGCCTGGCTGCACCTCAAGATAACGGGGGTTACGGTTTTGACTACCGTTTTGCCATGGGGATTGCAGACTTGTGGATCAAGCTGATCAAAGAGGTGCCGGATGAGAACTGGCCCATGGGGCATCTGTGGTACGAGTTGACCAACCGGCGCGCCGAAGAAAAAACCATCAGCTATGCCGAATCCCACGATCAGGCCCTGGTAGGTGACCAGTCTATTATTTTCCGGTTGATCGATGCCGACATGTATGGCCACATGCACATTGGTGATGAAAATATCCGGGTAGAGCGCGGTCTGGCCCTGCACAAAATGATCCGCCTGGTGACCCTGGCTACGGCCGGCGGCGGTTATCTGAATTTCATGGGCAATGAATTCGGACATCCGGAGTGGATTGATTTCCCGCGGCAAGGCAACAACTGGTCCTACATGCATGCCCGGCGACAGTGGCATCTGGTGGACAATCCCGATTTAACCTATCAGTTTCTGGCTGAATTCGACCGGGCGATGATCGCAACGGCAAAAAAATTCAAGATTCTGGAAAAACCCGGACCCCGCATTTTATACGAACATTCAGACAACAAGCTGCTTATCTTCGAAAGAGCCGGCCTCCTATTTGCTTTCAATTTTCATCCGGGTCGTTCATACCCGGATTACCGCTTCGAAGCTCCGCCGGGCAGATATCAATTGATAGTTGACAGCGACGCAAGGCAATACGGCGGTCATGGCAGGTTGGCGGCCGGTCAGGAGCATCTCAGTTTCAGCAGTATCGACGCCGATCGAAAACTTCAATATCTCAGTCTATACCTGCCCTCTCGCACCGCCTTGGTTCTGGAGCGAAGATAATTATTCGGAACCATGAATAATAAAGATGTAACCGAGGCTGGTCAGCGGATTTTATAAATTCTTGTAGTTATAATAATAGCTTAAAACTCGTCTCACATACTCTTCCGTCTCCTCGTAGGGGGGAATCGTCTGATAATGATCAACCACCGAAGGACCGGCATTATAAGCAGCAAGAGACAGTGCCAGTTTACCGCCAAAACGATCATACAGTTGTTTAAAGTAGCGAGCACCGGCATTGATGTTCTGGGTCGGATCAAAAGGGTCGTCCAGGCCGAGCAGTTTAAAATTCTGCGGCATGATTTGCATCAACCCCATAGCGCCCTTTTTGGACACCGCCTGAGGATCAAAGTCGGACTCCGCTTTAATTATGGCCTTCAGCAACGGAAATGAAACGCCGTGGCGTTTTGAGGCTTGCGAGATCAACTCATCATATTTTTCATTATAGTACCAGGATGGACCCGGGCGTGTTCTTTCCCGCAGAAACAGCTTATAATCCCCGGATGATGAGGTAGGAGCATTGGTAAAATGCATGACGCCGTTTGCATCAACATATCGATAAATGTCGGCATAGGCGCCGGTAGCTGCAAAAACGGCAACGACTGCAAAAAGGATATAGAGAATTAGTTTTTTTTTTCGACAGTCTTCCATTCCAAATTTATATCTTTCTGCAGCGGAATAGAGGTTAGGACTTAAATGGTATAATAAATTTATACACTATCTGGAGATTAAGATCAATAAATTTTTGTTTACTTAAACAATTACAGAATGTTATATTAAAACAACTTCAGTTGAACCTGCTGCGGCTGATTCTTTTTTTTGGGTTTAATGCGCGGGGATTCGTCCGATTTGAGTTGATTTTCAATATCGGTTACAAAAGGGGAAAGTTTGCGGTCATACACGCTGCCGTAAATTCTGCGTTTTACCGCCCGGGTTAGATACAGCCGTTCCATGGCTCGGGTCATGGCAACGTAAAACAGCCGTCTTTCTTCCTGCCAATCGTTCGGCCGGCTGTCCGGTTTGTGATAGGGTATCAAATCCTGCTCGCAACCCGCAATAAACACCACCGGGAACTCCAGTCCTTTAGCGGCATGCATGGTCATCAGGGCTACTTTTTCAACCTGGGGTAAATAGGCGTCCGTATCGGTATGTAGCGCGGCAGCCGCCAAAAAATCGGCTGTGCGGGCCTCGAACCGGCCGGCAAAGTCAATTAAACGGGAAAAGGCTTCCTGGATGCGGCCGTCCTGATTCAGAATACCGGACAGCGGGGTGTTTTGGCAGAGATAGTGCAACTTGTCCGGCACCGATAGGGGCGCCATATTCTTTCTAATTTGCGTCAGGTGATTTGAAAACTGATTTATCAGTTGTTGTTTAGCGGAAACCATGCCAGGAACAGGAAACCGATTGGCCTTAATAAATCCTTCCTGCAGGGTTAACCGGTTTTGGAAACACCAGTTTTTAAACTGATCCATGGCTTTTTTCCCAAGACCGGGCAGGGCAAGCTGAAGGATTTTATCATAATCAAAAAACCCTCCGTTTCCCTCGATAACTTTTAAATATGAGACAAGCTCGGGCAGGCCCTCCTGATTTAACACATTTTCCCGGCTGGCAATTTGGCAGGGAATTCCCTTTTTTTCGAATGTTTCGGCGATAATCCGATGTTGATCATGGGTGCGGTAGAGAACGGCAAAATCGGAATAACTGCACGATTTGGCGAGATTGGCCTCTTTAACCGTTCCGGTGTCAATGGAATGAAATCCGGTGCCGCCTATCTGCTGTTCGATGATTCCGGCAATCGCTTCCGCCTCGGCTCTCTCGTTGGCCAGCTCGAGAATGCTGATGGTTTTAACTCCGCGTATCTGAGAATATGTCCGCAAATTAGATGATTGAATGTGCTGATTTTTAATAATCTGAAAAGAGGCCTCCAGAATAGTTTGGGTCGAACGGTAATTGCGGCTCAATCTGATCACGGCGCAATTCGGATAATCATTTTTAAACCGGTTGAAAAAGGCAACATCCGACCCTCTGAATCCATAAATGGACTGATCCGGATCGCCGATTACGCAAAGATCCCTGACGGCGTGAACGTCCGGTGCCAGGGCGCGAATGATGCGATATTGGGACTGATTTAGATCCTGGTATTCATCCACAAAAATATGCTGAAATTTTTCGCGATATTTGTGGCGTTGTTCGTCATTTGTTTCCAGCAGTTTTACGACATTAAAGATTAGATCTTCATAATCACAAAATCCCTGGATAGCCAGCAGACGCTGATAAACGCGGTAGATCCTTGAAAGAACCCGGTTCTGCGGGTCATTGCCGGCCATCTTGTCAAATTCTGAAGGGTCGCGTACCTGTTGTTTTGCCTCGATGATTCGACTTAATACCTCGCCGGATTTCAAAGCCACCTTGTGACCGGCCGCTTTAACATACTTCAAGGCTTCTGCAATCAGTGCCTGTCGATGCGCTTCATCGATGATGCCGGTCGGCTTCACGTTTTGATCGTTTAAAATTTTAAAACATAGCGCGTGGAAGGTAGCGATCAGCGGCAGTTTTAGGGAATCTCGCAGCAGGGTCTCCAGTCTGGCCCGCATTTCCTGGGCAGCCTTATTGGTAAAGGTTACCGCCAGCATTTGATGCGGCACGGCTGCTTTCTGCAAAATTAAATGGGCCATACGGTGGGTGAGGGTGCGGGTTTTGCCGGTGCCGGGTCCGGCCACGATCAGCAGCGCTCCGCTTGGATATTCAACCGCCTGGCGCTGTTCGGTATTTAATTGATCCAGCAGGGTGACCGACTTGTAATCACTTGTTGCATCCCCCCTGGAGGGGATTGATCTATCCTTAATTTTCGGAGCATCGGTTTTTTGCGGCAGAGATGGCACTTCGATATCAATTGTTTCGGAAGAAAATCCGGCCGCCGGCATTGAAAACAGTGATTTTTGGCCGAGCAGGGATTCACGTTCCCGGGGTTTAAATAATTTGACCCGACCATACTCCCCATCGTATCCGGGCAGCACCTCGATTTCTTTGTTTCGCATTCTTCGGATTGCTTCACCCAGCAGCGGTATTCCGGCCCGATCCATTTCTTCCGGTGCAAGTACGTGCAATATATTAAGTTCCGACCCCAGCTGTTTGAGAGTTGTTTTATAACTATTTTGAACTTTTTTAGAATTGGGTCCGACCATCAGTATTTCGGAAAGAATATCTATCAATTGTACGATGCTGTAGTAAGGCGGGCGGTTTTCAGGTTTATTATTCTCATTTCGATCCGCCAGTTCTTCCACGCGATATAAAACCCCCAGTGTCAGGGCTTTGCCGCAGACCGGACATTTGCCGTCATATTTCATGGTCTTTGGGGGCCGGAGCCGAACCTTGCAGTTGCGATGCCCATCCAAATGATACTTGCCTTCCTCGGGATAAAATTCAAAAGTTCCCAGAAAGGTTGCAAGATCTTTTGATGCCAACGCAGATTTAATGTCAGCATAGGATAGTCCGGTGTTGAAAACATTGGCCTCTCTTCCCACATTCATCGGCGAATGCGCATCCGAGTTGGATACCAGCGTCAAGCCATCCAGACCGGAAACCCGCCAATTCATGGGAGGATCCGAAGAAAGGCCGGTTTCAACGGCAAATATGTAAGATGTCAGATCTTCGAAGCATTCTTCAATAGAATCAAACCCGGATTTAGATCCCAGCATTGAAAACCACGGCGTCCAGATATGAGCCGGAATCAGAATTCCCTGATCCGAGACTTCCAGCAAAATTTCCAGCAGATTACGGGCATCCAGCCCCAGAATAGGCCGGCCGTCGGATTTAATGTTGCCGATAGTTTCCAGTTTGGCATTAAATTTAGCGGCAGTTGCCAGATCCGGCAGCAGAACCAAGTTGTGGTTTTTGCGGGTGCGGTTGTCTTTTTTATATATGTTGCTGATTTCAGTGCTTAAAATAAAGCGAACCGTATTTCGGCAGGCTGGCGGAACCTGCTGGTCACAAATTTGGGCATACGCTTGCTTGAGTTTGAAAAGGCCGGGTTCGGCCGGTTCGAGTTTTTCACAAATTTCGGCAAACCACTCCGGATAGGTAACGTCGCCGGTGCCGACAACCGTTACCCCTTTCAACTGGGCGGCAATATACAAATTTTCAAGATCCAGGTTTTTGGCAGTCGCCCTGGAAAATTTTGAATGAACATGTAAATCGGCAATGAATTTCATAATATTGGCTGGCGCGGGCTTTTACTTGAATAATTTCGTATAATGGGAGAATTTGCTTGTAACATATTCCTAAACTCGCTATATATTTATTTTAAATGGTTTTCAACACTATATATTGTATCTTTAGACTTTGGTTATAAGGTAAATCATATTCCGTTATGAGTATTCTATCCGGTTCCGTCTCGATTACACGCTATAAGGTCCAAGGCCAAATGAAGGCGCCGATTACCGAAAATATTGGCAATGGCTTGATGGTAAATACGATTACGGAAATTGACAATCAAATTTCGGATAAGGCAGTCGGATGGACGACGTTTAACAAACCGTTTCAGCCGAATTTTGAAGGATCTTCCTTTGTTTACGGCAGTTATTTTGTTTTTTCCCTGCGAATCGATAAAAAAAATATCACCCCGAAGGTTCTAAAAAAACAATACACGATAGAAGCCGCCAAACGGATGGCTGAATCTGGACGGGAGTATTTATCCAAAACTGAAAAAAAATTAATTAAAGACCATGTCATCAGCGGGTTAAACCTGCGCATTCCGGCAACTCCGAATGTGTACGACCTGGTATGGAATCACGAGGATGCTTTAGTTTGGTTTTTTTCCAATTTAAAAGCCGCCAACGAAGAATTGGAAACCCTGTTTGCCAAATCATTCAGCCTGTCTTTGATACGGCTATTTCCCTATACCGCTGCCGAATTGTCTTCCGGGCTTTCAGATACTCAGCGCGATGGGCTGCAAAAAATATCGCCGACTCAGTATTAGTAAGTGAATAAAATGTTGGATGTTGCTGTTGCCTATAATCGCTATCAATTTCTCGGGGAAGAATTTCTAACCTGGGTATGGTTTATTATTGATAACGATCAAGATCTTCTTAAAAATTTTGACAAAGATTATGTCGCTCTGGAAGTCGGCAATCGGATTGTATTTGAAAATCGCCGCAAAGATGCCGCTGAGCGCCTGACTATTAAAGGGGACGGCGCAAGCCTGGAGGAGGGAATTATTGCCTTGAAAAAAGGCGCTCTGGTTACTGAACTGAATGTTGTCTATAAATCCTCAGAGCTGACCTGGCAATTTACACTCAAAGGTGAAAGTTTGAATATCAGCAGCTTAAGTATCCCGAGCACCGGCTCCGCCGAATCCGAAGAAGATATTGAAGGTGTTGTTCTTGAAAAAATATTTCTATTTGAAAAAATTCTGAAGCTGATCGAAAATTTGTTCAGCCACTATGTTAAACTAAGAGTATCGGATACGTGGCAGGGTAAAGAAGTGCCCCGCATCAGCAAATGGATCCAGTCTTCATAAAAAAATGATGACGACATTGTTTTTGACAACAAAATTTTCATATTTTGTTGATAATTTCCTATTTTTGAACAATCGGTTTGAGGCTGACTGAAACCGGCCGGTTGTCAGCCTGATATCATCTGATTTATAGTTTATTTAAAAATAAAAAAGTTATTATATTTTAATAAGTTAAAAAGTTATTAGTGTTATCAACAACAATATATTATTATAATACTTATTATTATTATTAATAACAAATTAAGGAAAAATAGATGAAGGCGACCATCAAGAAAAGAGAAATATTAAGCGTCCTGGCAAAAATTCAGGGATTAACCGGCCGCAAAACCAATTTAGCCATAACCACCAACGTTTTGGTTCAAACCGGTGAATCCGGTATTTCTCTTTGCGCCACGGATCTTGAAACCGGATTCGAGGGCTTTTATCCCGCTCAAATAAAGTCCCAGGGAACTATCGCCATTAACGGCCGAAAATTTTACGAAATTGTAAGAGATTTTCCCAGTGAAGACATTTATGTCAATGAGATAGAAAACCACTGGATCGAAATCGGAAACGAAAATGTAGAATATCATATTGTCGGCCTGAATCCGGATGATTTTCCTGAAATTCCCAAATTTGAGGCAGTTGAATTCTTTGATATAGATTCGGCGGCCTTGGGGAATATGATTGAACGAACCGTTATCATCAGCGGTGCATCCGATGATACCAGGGCCCATATTATCGGTATATTTGCCGAACAAATTCAGGAGGAAAAACAAAATATATTCAGGCTTGTTGCTACCGACGGCAGCCGGCTTTCCAAGGCTGATTATATCTTTGAAAAAGATGCGAGTCCGGCGGCCGGGCTTAATGTATTAATTCCCAAAAAAGGGCTTATGGAGGTTGCCAAATTCCTTGACGATGAAGGCACGGTTAAAGTGGGTGTTAAAGACAACAATTTTATCGTCAAAAAAGATAAAGAGACGCTGATTATCAGACTGCTTGAAGGAGAATTTCCCAAATACGGTGATATTATCCTGAAGCGCGACGGACACGATATTCACCTGGATCGTCAATTGTTTCTAATGATGCTGAAGCGCATGTCAATTTTTTCATCCGATGAGTATAAAGGGGTTATTTTTCATTTCAGCAAAGACAAATTGATGATAAATTCCACCAACCCGGACATCGGAGAATCCAAAGAAAACATGGAAATTTCATATCAGGGCGATCCGATAGAAGTCATGTACAACCCCAAATTTTTTATCGACACTCTCAGTGTCATGCATGAAGATCACGTGGTGGTCAACATTATCGATGAGGAAAAACCCTGCAAGATAGAGGGCGAAAAAGATAAAACTTATTTAAGCGTTATAATGCCGATGAGAATATGAAAGAAAATAATATCCAGGATAACAACTATACCGAAGACGATATAAAAGTCCTTGAAGGACTGGAAGCCGTCCGCAAACGGCCTTCCATGTATATTGGAAATGTCGACGTTGCGGGACTTCATCACCTGGTCTACGAGGTTGTGGACAACAGCATCGATGAGGCGATGGCCGGTTTTTGCACTCAGATCGATGTAACGGTTCACACCGACAACAGTATCAGCGTGTTGGATAACGGCCGCGGCATCCCGGTCGGTATTCATAAAAAGGAAAAAGTGCCGGCCGTGGAAGTGGTGATGACCAAATTGCATGCCGGCGGAAAATTTGATGATCATTCATATAAAGTGTCCGGCGGTCTTCACGGCGTCGGTGTCTCGGTGGTCAATGCGTTGTCTATCATTTTAGAAGTGGAAATTTATTCCAATGGAAAAATTTATCATCAATCCTTCGCCCGAGGCATAAAAACAAGTGAACTGTCTGTAATCGGAAATTCCGAAAAAAGGGGAACCAAGGTTCATTTTGTTCCGGATGGAGAAATATTCACCGCTACCGAATTCAGCTACGATACCCTTGTGCGGCGCTTGCGTGAACTGGCCTTTCTAAACAAGGGGTTGACAATTACCATCGAAGATGAGCGTTCGGATGCCAAGGAGGAATTTCACTTTGACGGCGGCATTAAAGAATTTGTTGAGTATCTCAACCGCCGGCATACTGCGCTGCATGAACCCATTTTTATAGAAGGCATGAAAAACGATGTTCAAATCGAAGTCGCTATTCAGTACAACGACACCTACACCGAAAAGCTTTTTTCTTTTGCAAACAACATCAATACGGTTGAGGGTGGATTCCATTTAATCGGATTTAAAGCCGGTTTGACCCGCACCATTAACCAGTATGCCACCAACGGCAATTTGCCCAAGAATTTGCAATCCAAAATTATCGGAGATGATGTTCGGGAGGGACTGAGCGCCATCATCAGTGTCCGGATCCCCCAACCTCAATTTGAAGGACAAACCAAAACAAAGCTGGGCAACAGTGAAGTGAAAGGTTTGGTAGAGTCGCTGGTCAACGAAAAACTGAGTAGTTTTTTTGAGGAAAACCCTTCGGTTGCCCGCAAGATAATCGCCAAAGGGGTGGATGCCGCCCGCGCCAGGGATGCGGCCAAACGGGCCCGGGATATTGCCCGCAGCAAGGGGGCGCTGCTTGATGCTACCCTGCCGGGAAAGCTGGCCGAATGTCAGGTATCCGATCCGGCATTGAGAGAAATTTTCATCGTGGAAGGAGATTCAGCCGGAGGGTCGGCCAAACAGGGAAGGGACCGGAAATTTCAGGCCATATTGCCGCTGAAGGGTAAAATCTTAAACGTCGAAAAAGCGCGCTTCGATAAAATCCTGCGCAGCGAAGAAATAAAAAATATTATTACCGCTCTGGGAACCGGAGTCGGCAAGGAAGAATATAATATTGACAAAATCAGGTATCATAAAGTCATTATCATGACGGATGCGGATGTTGACGGATCCCACATCAGGACCCTTCTTTTGACCTTTTTTTATCGCCAGATGCGGGAGATTGTAGATAAAGGCTATTTATATATTGCCCAACCACCGTTGTTTAAGGTCGGTAAAGGCAAAAGTGAAAAATATTTAAAGGATGAAACGAATCTAAATGACTGGATTTTAAAAAAAGTATGCGATCAGAAATATATCGCTCTGGGCCAAGACGGGCAAAAACTCAGTGACCATCAACTTTATTTATTTATGTGTGACTTGTCTGAATATTATTCTCAACTGGCAAAACTGATCAAACGCGGTATTCCGGCCATGCTGGTGGAGCTATTAATCAGTCAGGATGTCGGTGATAAGAATTTGCTGCAAAACCAGGAGAAAATGACCGCCCTGCGGGAATTACTGATTCAGAAAGGCTATACGGTCGACGACTTAATCTGGACTGAAGAACGCGAAGTTTATGAAATGCTAATTACCGGACATGACGGCCTGAAGGGGAAAGAACACATTATCGGTCCGGCGGATAAGTCCTTTTCACCGATAAAAATCGGCCGCGGGCTGATTTATGCCACCGATTATCAAAAGTGTTATTTAACCGGTAAAAATATCGCCAAATACGACTTGCCGCCGTTTAGCGTTTATTCCAGGGATAAAGACAGTCCGGACGAAATCGTAAGTAATAAAGAGCAAATGCTGGAATTGCTCTTCAAAGAAGGTAAGAAAGGACTCAACGTTCAGCGCTATAAGGGTCTGGGTGAAATGAACCCCGATCAGTTGTGGCACACCACGATGAACCCTGAAAAGAGGAACCTGCTGCAGGTAAAAGTTGAAGACATGGTAGATGCCGATGAAATATTTACGATTTTGATGGGTGAAGAGGTTGAGCCGCGCCGGGATTTTATTCAGAGCAATGCTTTGGAGGTCAGTACGCTGGACATTTGAAGGCTCAACCTGAACCCCCTACATAGTAATCCATCGTTGGTATATTCAATTTTAGTTGTTTCAGTTACTTTAGAGTACTGGCGTGTTGGATTAATGCCTGACGGATTGAGGTCTTTTTCTCCACGACTCCAAGATTAAGTCTTTAAAAAACTGCCGATTCAAATAACTATCCATTCAAACGATCACCGGTTCAAAAACATGCATATTCATCAAGTCAAAGCCAGAGATTTGCCGGACCTGTGGTTTCAGGCCGTAAATGATATTCTTGACAACGGGCAGCGGTTTGTCATCGACCGCGGATCCTATGCCGGGCAAACGCGGCTGGAATACGATTACTTCATGGGCCATGTTACCTACCCCGGTACCGTACCATTGATACCGGATATTCCGGCCTCCTGCGGTATTCCCAATCCGGTTGAGCATGACTATATATACGGCGGCGCCGGTTATGACCGCGCCTATATAGAATATTTAATGTCACCCCGTAAAGAACCGGGTGAATCCTATACGTACGGCGAACGTTTGACGAAAGTTCCGTTGACCGGTGACAAACTGGGCTGGTGGAAAGAGGCCAACACAGAAATTATCGACAAACGTGCAATCGACGGCAGTATGGTTTTTGAAGAAAACGGGCAGCTGTATTTGAATCAGATCGAATGGATCATTGCCACCTATAAACAATTCGGGCCGCGCAACAATCAGCTCGTGTTGCAGGTCGCCCATCCATCGGATCTGACCCTGCTGGATCCACCCTGCCTGCGATCCATCGACACGCGCATCCAAAATGACAAACTGCATTTTTTCGTGTATTTTCGCTCCTGGGATCTTTGGAACGGGTTTCCGGCCAACCTGGCAGCGATTCAGAACCTAAAAGAATACATGGCCGGCGAGATCGGCGTCAAAGACGGCGAGATGATTGTGGAGAGCAAGGGGCTGCACCTCTATGGTTATGCCGAGGATCTTGCGAAATTGAGGTGTCTGAGGGACTGATGTCATGAGAAGAAAGGCTTTTTCGGTGATGTTTTCATGCCTTCGGCCATGCGCCAGACAACACGTCCGTCGCCTTCCATATCATCCAGGGTTGCAAAAAGTTGTTTGACCATATCGCATCTATCCTGATAGCCCCGGTCCGGGAACAGTGAGGCCGATTGGGCCGGAATCGAAAAAAAATCCTGCAAAAATCCGATATCCAGAGGCCGTGTCCAGCGATGGTGGCGTATATTGCCGCAACGATCAGCCAGGGATTTGCTGGCATTTGGGTAGTCCGTGATCACACGAAATCGTGGCAGAGGTTTTCCCAATCGTTTGAAAGCGATATCAAATAAATCTGCTTCGTCAACGCCAAGCAACTGGGGATAGAAAGAAAACGCGATCTTGCCACCTGGAAAAAGGCAGTTGTAGGCTTCGTCAATGGCTTTAGCGGCATCGGGGAAAATAAAAACTGAGGCGTTGAAGAGGACGTAATCAAACTGACGTTTACCGACAATCGGTGAAAGGTTTTCACCATCTCCCACCATCAGGCATATTTCTTCGCTTTTTTCCAGAGAACGTCCGGCGGCAATCATCTCCGGCGACAGATCAACCCCTAAGACGCGGCACCCGTATCGCGCGTTGAGGACCCTTGCAGACAACCCATAACCGCAGCCAACATCCAGAACCGATGATCCATGCTCAATCTCAATGGATTCCGCCAGCTTTAAAGCATAAGCTGAAAAAAACCGATGCTTTGCCTCGAATGCTTGATAAACCTGGATGCTCTGATCAAAGTTGTTGGCGACGTTGCGCTTGACCTTCTCATTGAAATCCATGCTGATTTGCTCCATATAAACAGTTCATATTTTTGCACCCGATTTGCAGATTTAGCTTTTAAATTATTCTAAGATTCGATTTCATTTTTTAATACCGCTAAAAACCGATCCACCTCCTCTTTTGTGTTGTAATGCGCCAGACCGGCCCGCACCATGCCGCCGGAGTCTTCCACCCCCAGCCGTTCAGTGACAGCCAGCGCGTAATAGTTGCCATGCCAGACAAAAATTCCCTGTTGGGCCAAATCTCCGGCTATTGCTTCCGGGGATAGTCCCTGCCTGGTAAATGCCAGGGTCGGGCATCTTTCATGAAATTGATCCGGATTTAAAATTCCATATATCTTTAGGCCGGAAATTTTTTCCAACTCCCTTATCATATAAGAAAATAAAGGACGCTCATAAGCCGCTATTATCCCCATGGCCTGCTTTAATTCTTTGCGGCGGCCGCTATAGTTATTCAGATTTAATCCTTCCAGGGTGGCGCTGCTGCCGTACCGGCGCCCGACTTCCGCCAGATAATCGACCGCGGCAACTACGCCGGCCAGGCCTTCGTGATTGAGGGTACCGGTTTCAAACTTGTAGGGCGGGTTGGGGTTTGAAGGCCGGACCTTGTCGGCGGCCAATTGTTCGAGCAAATCCGGCCTGCCCCATGCGACGCCCACATGGGGTCCGAAAAATTTATAGGCCGAACAGACCAGAAAATCGCAATCAATGTTTTGAACATCGATGGCACCGTGAGGTGCATAGTGAACTGCATCGACCCATACCCAGGCGCCGGCGGCATGTGCCATTGAGGCAATTTTTTTAATGGGATTGATGGTTCCCACAGCGTTGGATGCATACCCCAGCGCAATCAGCCTGGTTTTTGGGGAAAGCAGTGAGGCCAGGTGTTCAAGATCCAGGCGGCAGTCGTTGACCTTAAAATTTGCCCATTTGACGATAATCCCTTTTTCTTTCAGCGCCAACCAGGGCGATATGTTGGCGTCATGATCCAGATGGGTGACGATTATTTCATCTCCGGGTTGCAGCATACGCCCGATTGCGCGGCTGATGCTGAAGGTCAGCGTGGTCATATTGGCGCCGAAAATGATTTCGTGTTCGGAACCGGCATTTAAAAAATCGGCCATGGCCGTCCGGGCCTGGACGATCATTTCATCATTTCGATGACTGGTAATGAAAGCACCGCCGCAATTGGCATTGGCCCGTTTGAAATACGCCGCCATGGCGTCCATGACGGCCTGGGGCACCTGGGTGCCGCCCGGTCCGTCAAAATATACATATGGTCGGCCCATTTCATCGTGTTGTTCCAAGGCGGGAAACCGGGCTCTTAAAGGTGAAAGATCTAATTTTGATTCCCAATATTCCATTTTTCCATCCTTCCATTATTCCATGGGTTATCTGACGGCCAAAACCACTCCTCAACCAAATAACTAACGATTAACTAACAACTCCCAATCGGCGCTATAACGACCCGGTCATCAGGTCGGCGATCGTGTCGGCCTGACGGATATAATCGTTGTATCGATCTTTCATTTCCGCCACAACCTGAGGACTGTCCGGATTTTCCAAATGATGCGGAAAAAATGCCGGAAGCCGGTCAAGCGGTATGCTAAAAGGATATCGGTGCTGAACAAGGATGGATGAAATTCGCACGACACCGGTCTGAGCCGGATAGTTGTCTGAATTTTCAGGCCTGTGATGATTGGCGACCAGTTCAATTACCGCCTGCGGAATATGCCACTTTTTAAGAAACAGGGCGCCGGCTTCGGTATGATCCATGCCGATCAGCGTGCGTTCCATTTCGAGCGACCATTGGCCGACATCCTCTTTGGCTGTAATCGCGGTTTTTATTATTCCGGGCATAATTTTGTCAAACACGATCCAGCCGATATCGTGCAGCAGACCGGCCAGGAAAATATCGGGCCCGTCCGGTTTATTTAAGACTTTTCTTAATTCCAGTGACTTGGCCAGAAATGAAGTGGCAACGGAATGGCGCCATAATTGCCGTCGATCCATCTGACCGCCGCCCCATTTGTTGAAAACATCTAAAACACCCACGCTGCTGCATATGGCGACCAGATTATTCAAACCGATAGTAAAGATAGCCTCCTCCAGCGTTTTGGCCGAATCCCGACGATGGAAAAACGCTGAATTTGCCATCATCATGACTTTGGCCGCCAGGGGAGGGTCGGGAAGAATGACGTTTTTAAGATCACGATAACTGGTCTTGGGATCCTGTGAGAGGGCCACAATTCGTTGGGCAACCTGTGGCAGGGTGGGTAGATCCTTGAGGCTTTCAATTGCCGTAATGATTCTTTTTCGTTGAAGTCTGGGATCTGGCATCGTCTTCCTTAATCGTCCGGAGAGTTGCGGGCAATACCCTAATTATGCCGGTGCTTTTGATAACAGGCTGATCGGGTAAAGTGAACTTTTCCTCTGACGGCCCATAGCTAAAACCATCATTCTTATACTTGGGCCAGTGATCGGTCGCGTGATTCGGCCCCAAAATATATATATTAGCAGAATTCAACCCACGGTAAAATGCCAAAATTTTGCTTGTATCAATTATTTAAATATTATACAAGGAATCAGAAGGTTAGGTTACAGATAGCTCCGACGCAGGCTGATAATTTGAGGCAAGGATGGGCCATGTCAGCTAAAACTATTGATCAGGTAATTGAGCAGCTCGATGACATTGTCGAGCGGACAAAGCGGCATAAAAGCAGGCTGGGCTATTTTGGGGCTTTATATCGCAAAGTCACCCTTAAAGTAAAAGCCGGAATCAATGAGGGCTTTTTTGAGGACGGCGGACGCATGGAGCGCTTGGATGTGATTTTTGCCAACCGCTATCTTGAGGCCTTCGAACAGAATCAAAAAAATATCCCGCCGACCCGATCATGGCAGCTTGCCTTCGAAACTTCCAAGCGCTGGTGGCCCATTGTGCTGCAGCATTTGCTCCTGGGCATGAATGCCCATATTAATCTCGATCTGGGTATTGCGGCTGCGCGCACCAGCCCCGGAGCAGCGGTGCATGGCCTCAAGAATGATTTCAATAAAATCAATGAGATTCTCGCGGCGCTGGTTGACGGGGTGGAACAGGAGCTGGCGCAGATCTGGCCGGTGCTGGGGCTTTTGGACTATACGGCCGGAAGGACCGATGAAGTCCTGATCAACTTTAACATGCAAAAGGCCCGCGACCATGCCTGGAAAATCGCGGAAAAACTGGCGCCTCTTGAACCAGCAGCGCAGGCGCCGGTGATAAATGAACTGGATGCCGGAATCGCAGTATTTGGCCGCGTGATTTGTCATCCCGGGTTCGTCGTCGGTGCGGTTAATAAAATTATCCGCTTGGGAGAAAGAGGAACCATCCCCCATATAATAGACCTGCTGAGTTAGACTTCCAAAATCCCGCTTGAAATTTTCCGTAAAACGGATATGTTACGACCTGAATTTTGAATTCTCAAATTCAGCTGGTTGTCGCCCCTGAAATTTTAATATGAACCATCGGAATGTCACTGAAAATTCTATGGATATCACCGCTCGCGCAAACGAATTGATGGCAGACGGTCAAATTTTTTGCCTTGCCACGGTTGTCTCTTCAGACATGCCCGGCATTGCGGCCGGACAAAAAGCGATTATTCTCGCAGACGGCTCGCTGGAAGGGGAAAGCGGCCAGGCGCAGCTGGATTTGGCCATCCGGGATCAGGCGCTGGTCGTTCTCAAGGCTAAAAAGCGCGGGATGTTTGAAATTCAAAACGGGCTGCGTGTATTTTTCGATATACTTACCTGCGAATCCTCCCTGGTTGTCTGTGGAGCCGGACATATAGCCATTCCCCTGGTGCGCTTTGCGAAGGCAGTTGGATTCAAGGTTACCGTGCTTGATGATCGCTCCGATTTTGCGCATCCCTCCCGTTTTCCGGCCTGCACCGTTATTGCGGAAAATTTTTCAATCGCTTTGCGGGATATGTCGCTGGATGCATCCTCTTATGTGGTCATTATCACCCGGGGTCATGAGCACGATGTGGACTGCCTGATGGAAATTTTGCCGAAGAAAGCCGCCTATGTGGGGTTGATCGGAAGTCGCCGGCGGGTGCGGTTTGTGCTTGAATGGCTGGAGAAAAACGGCATTTCCCGGCAGCGGTTGAATGATGTGTTTACCCCCATCGGCATTCCTATCGGAGCCGAATCACCCGAAGAAATTGCGCTCTCCATCGTGGCCGAACTGGTCTGCGTGCGCCGCAAAGGCAGCGTCCGGGCGCGGACCCTGAGAGCGGCCGCAGGTATTGATATATGACGGATCGAGAAATATTCCAAAAGCTTTCGGAACTGAAAAATCAGGCAATCGACGCCGCGCTGGCCACCATCGTTGAAACCAGCGGTTCCACGCCCCGTGCGGTCGGCGCTAAAATGATTATCTGTGCCGACGGCACCCTTTACGGAACTGTCGGCGGCGGATGCGGTGAGAGCGAAGTGCGCAGTGCCGCTTTGCGTTGTCTGCTGACGACAAAGCAACCGGAACTCATTGAAGTCAGCTTGTTGGACGACTTGGGAACCAAAGGAGGAGATGTCTGCGGCGGCAAGATGTGGATGTTTGTCGAACCGGTTTAACCGTTTTGATGGTTGTGATGGTTTAGATGGTCCCGATGAAATTCGCTTCGCTGATACTTCGTATATTTCATTGGATAAATTTGGATGGTTTTGGTGGCTAAAAAAGGCTGGTATTTTTGTTTCCAGAAAAAAATCGCCGCGAGCCCTTTAAAATAAAAGGGTGGTTCAGAACGAACCACCCGGGGAAGGAGAAATTGAGAGGTCGAATTTTTAATGTAGCCCCCCTCATGGGTGGGTCTTTACACCAAGATGATAAACAAATTCAATGGGGTAAACACTGTATTTTTTTGCAAAAAAATATGTATTTATCTATTATTCCGGTACATTTCGTTCCAGTTCATCCAGCCAGACAACGGCCTCTGAGTCACTCGGAGCGCGCCAGTCGCCCCGCGGAGAAAGCGATCCTCCTGAGCCTACTTTAGGCGCGTTCGGCATTGCCGAGCGTTTAAACTGACTGATCTTAAAAAATCGGTACAGAAAAACCCGCAGCCATTTTTTAATGGTGGCCGGATCGTACTCGTTGCGCTTTTCGGGCGGAATCAGTTCGGGCCAAGCGCCGCGGTTGCGATCGTTCCAGGCACTTTGGCTTAAAAAAGCGACCTTGCTAGGCCGATATCCGAGACGTGTGACGTAATAGAGATTGAAATCCTGCAGCTCATAGGGGCCGATTTGAGTCTCGGTACTCTGGGCCGGCTGGTCGCTTTTCCCGTTGGATTGTGGAATCAATTCAGGGGATATCTCCGTATCCAGAATCGATTGCAGGATCCGGCCGGTCTCGGGTCCGAACTGGTCGATTTTGATAATCCAGCGCAGCAGGTGCTGGATCAGGGTCTTGGGGACGGAAGCATTCACGTTGTAGTGAGACATCTGATCGCCGACGCCGTAGGTGCACCATCCCAGGGCCAGTTCGCTCAGATCCCCGGTGCCGACGACCATTGCATGGTGCAAATTGGCCAACCGAAACAGGTGGGATGTTCGCTCGCCGGCCTGGACATTTTCATAGGTGACATCGTAAACGGTTTCCCCCTTGGCATGGGGATGCTCTATGTCCTTTAGCATCTGCATCGACGCGGGACGAATATCCAGCTCATGGGCCGTCACGCCGAGCGCCTTCATCAGCCGGTGCGAATTTTGGTTTGTAATCTTGCTGGTGGCAAACCCGGGCATGGTATAAGCAAGGATGTTTGCGCGCGGCAAGCCGAGTCTATCCATGGTCCGCGCGCACACGATCAGCGCCTGGGTGGAATCGAGCCCCCCGGATACCCCGATGACCACCCGCTTGGTTCCCGTTGCCGACAGCCGTTTCATCAGACCGTGAATCTGAATGTTGTAAACCTCATAGCACCGCTCGTCGCGGGCCGTCAAATCGCTTGGCACATAGGGAAAGCGCTGCACCTCCCTGATAAGCGGGATATTGCCCGTGGGAATGGAAAATTCGAATTTAATGCGGCGCATCGCCCTGATTTTTTCGCGGCAATCCATGATATTGTCACTGAAGCTCGTCGTTCGCATCCGATCCTGCAGCAGCCGGTCGAGGTCTATATCGGTGGCGATTATCTGCTCCTCATCGGCAAAGCGCTGCGACTGGGCCAGCAGGTCCCGGTTCTCATAGATCAGAGCCTGTCCATCCCAGGCCAGGTCGGTGGTGGATTCACCCGGCCCCGCCGCCGAGTACATATAGGCGGCAATACATTTGGCCGATTGTGAGGCGCATAAAAGCTGCCGATAGGCCGCTTTGCCGACCGTAATATTGCTGGCGGAAAGATTTGCCAGTATGGTAGCCCCCGCCAGCGCCCCATACGTGCTGGGCGGGATGGGCGACCAAATATCTTCACAAACTTCAACGAAAAGGCTGAAGCCGTCAACGTTGGCGGCTTCGAAAACAAGGTCGTTGCCGATGGGCGTGTCCTGGCCGAGAAACGACACCTCCCGCGAGACGGCCTTGACGGCGCCGGTAAACTGGCGCTTTTCATAAAACTCCCGGTAGTTCGGCAGATAGGTTTTGGGAACGATTCCCAGCACCGATCCGCGATAGATGACCACGCCGCAGTTGAACAGCCGGCCGTAGAATCTGAGGGGGGCGCCGACAATGATGATGGGCAGCAGCTCGCGGCTTGCGGTCACGATTCGAGCAACGGCATCCCGGCTGGCCTCCAGCAGGGCATCCTGGTGAAACAGGTCTTCGTTCGAATAGGCCGATATCCCCAGCTCCGGAAAGAGCACGACGGCGGCGTTCATCTCGGCGGCCCGGCGTGCCAGGGCCAGTGTCTGACCGGCATTGTAAACCGGGGCGGCCACTTTCAAAAAAGGAACACAAACCGCGGCCCGGATAAATCCATGCGAGTAGATTGAATTAAACTGGGAGTCCATTGGCATCTCGCTGAGATTAGGTTTATTCCAACATGTGAAAACCTGGTCCTATTTATTATACCCAATCTAAACATATCTATTTGAAAAAGCAATTCAATTTCGGGATGGTGGCAAGTTGGGAGAAAATAAAGGGCAAGTCAGGGAATTGATATCAGAATAATGCAGGTCTAACCGGGGTCAATGTGAAAACCTGGTGTTGGCTCTCGGATTGCGGGTCCGCGCTTTAATCTCCCCGGATGAATCTATCCAGCTCGGATTTGACCACTCGCCAGCCGCGCCCGATTCTTTGGGCTTTGATTTTACCGGACTTGATATACTTCAGGTATGTCGGGCGGGAAATCCTGAGATAGCAGCAGGCTTCCGGAGTACTAAATATTGCACCATTATCAATAGGATCCGGATTAGAATCGGTGCGCCGATCATAGCCGTTGCGCCGGTCGGACAGCTTGCGGCGATCATCGCGCCTGCGTTGATTTAACCTGCGTTTCTTTATCATGAAATCGACCTCGAATCTTTTATTTAAATCAGGATGGTCTCAATCTAATATTATCGGCATTCAAACCGATTTCTTTACCACCCAATACCGTACTTATCGATAGAAACTGCTAAATCGCAATTCAATACCTTTCCTTTTCTTTTTTCGAGTACCGACGCTTTCCGGCAGAATATCGTCCTTTTAGGATACTTGTCCGGTTATAATCAATTATTTTTTACCGACCAGGAATATTATTTACCCTCAATGTGTAAAATACTGTAAAATCATGTAAAATGCTGTAAATATTAATTTTTTTTCTTGTAAATAGCGACGGAATATATTAAGGACCGCTTGAATATCCGATCTATTGAATGATTAAAAATAAATCAAACCCGCCATTATTCGATGATGAATTGCTATCAAACACCTTCCATTATCTGGGTGACTGCTGATGAAACGATCTTGCATTTGGTTACGGATCTATGACTTTCTTTTGTTATGCGACTTGTCGTTTTGTCGGTTAGGCATGCCCGCCGGCCGCTGTTTTAAGGGCACGGGATTATCACCCTTTGAGGGGGGGTATTGATAGAAGTAATAGCCAAACAGCGATAGATGAAAGGTCAGAGGTGCGAGGCGGAAAGATGCAGTTATAAGGTTAAAGGACAAAGGATAAAGGTCAAAGAAGAATGGCTGGAAGGCGTGGAAGCTGATAGGCTTAAACGGATTGGTTGCTCGATGCTGGTCTCACCTTCTCACCTTCATACCTTCTCACCATCGGTCCTTGGCCTTCTGATTATGGTTTTTTTTGTCCTCCGTCTTCTATTTTCTGCCGTCTGTGCTCTGTGATCTAACATCTGCTTGCCTCGCCATAGCCCTTTTGGGCGACGGCGGATCATCTGCATTCGGAGGGGGAAAATGGGGAAGAGGTTTATTTTTATAAGCCGGATAGGGGTATATCTTGTTGTTTTATCGGCCGGACTGCTTATGCTGGGTCCGGCTTTTTCTTTGGCCGCGGACACGGTCTGTGCGCGGGTCAAAATCGAGATCAAGCAGGAGTTGACCTTGGAGCGGCAGGCGTTTGATGCGCACATGCGCATTACCAACGGTCTGGCCGGCATCATGCTGGATAACGTCAGGGTCGACGTCGCTTTCTCCGACGAAGACGGCAACAGTGTCCCGGCCGGCTCCGATCCGGGCAACACGGATGCGCTTTTTTTTATCCGGCCGGATTCCATGGAAAACATCCATGACATCGACGGTTCGGGCACTGTTGCACCGGCCACCACCGCCGACATCCACTGGCTGATCATTCCGGCCCCGGGTTCCTCCAACGGTCTTGCCAAAGGCACGCTGTATTATGTCGGCGCGCGGCTGACCTACACCATTGGCGGCGAACAAAAAGTCACCGAGGTTACCCCCGATTACATCTTTGTCAAACCCATGCCCGAGCTTACCCTGGATTATTTTCTGCCCGCCGATGTCTACGGCGATGATCCCCTTACGCCGGAAATCGAGCCGGTCATCCCGTTTTCGCTGGGCGTGCGGGTTAAAAACAGCGGCTATGGGTTTGCCCGCCAGCTTAAGATTGATTCGGCCCAGCCCAAAATCATTGAAAATGACCAGGGCTTGCTGATCGGTTTTGCCATCGAGGGCAGCAAGGTCAACGGAGAGCCGGCCGTCGACAGTCTGCTGGTGGATTTCGGTGACATTGCGCCCGGCAGCGCGGGGACGGCCCGCTGGATCATGACCTGCACTCTGTCGGGCAAGTTTGTCTCGTTCAGCGCCGAATATTCCCATTCAGACGAATTGGGCGGTGAGTTGACCTCGCTGATGAACCCGCCCCGAACGCACTTTCTGGTCCAGGACGTTTTCGTGGATTTGCCCGGTCGGGACGCAATTCGCGACTTTTTGGCCAGAGACGGCGGGGTGTATCGCATCTATGAGTCGGAGACCACCGGTCTGGGAGACCCGGCGGACGAAGATCCGGCGGTGGCCGACCAGTCGGCGGCAGCCAGTCTGCAGATGAGCGTAAGCTCCGGTCAGCTGACGGCACCGGCGACGGCCGGCTTCATGTACGTACAGATCAACGACCCGTTTGCCGGGCAGAAAGTCCTCAAAGAGGTGATTCGCTCCGACGGCAAGCGGATCAAACCGGAAAATGCCTGGCTGTCCAAGACGCGCGACGGAGCGCAAAACTGGCACTATTACGCCAACCTGTTCGATATGAATTCGCCGGGCAGCTACACCTTAAAATTTGAGGAAGTTACCGCTGTTCCGCAGCCCCCGGTGCTGCAGTTTATTCAAAATAAAACCGGCCTCGAGGGGCAGCAGATTTCCTTTCTCATTCATGCCAGTGATCCCAACGGAACAACGCCCGTGCTCACGGCGGCACCCCTGCCGGCCGGAGTTGTGTTTACCGATCAGGCAACCGGAACCGGTGTATTTGATTGGACCCCCGGCATGGGGCAGGCCGGAACCTATGAAATCACCTTTAAAGCCTCCGACGGCCATCTGGCCGACAGCCGGCGGGTGATTGTGGTCATCCGGTCAATCGACGACACCGACGGAGACGGCTTGCCGGATGCCTGGGAGATGAAAAATTTTGGATCTTTGGACCGCGACGGCTCCGCGGATTTTGATGAAGACGGCCTTTCGGATCTGGCTGAATTTCTTATAGGCTCCAATCCGGCTGCAGAGGACCATGCCCCCACTCTTCCCGCAATTGCTGACCCTCCGGAGGGTGCTGATGTTGTCCTGCTGCAGCCGGATCTGGTGATTGAAAACAGCACCGATGAAGACGGTGACCTCCTGGCTTACGAGTTTGAGGTCTTTGCCGATCCGGCCATGACGGTTCTTGCGGCTGCGTCCGCTGATGTTGCGGAAACTGAGGATACCACCTCCTGGACGCTGCCGGACGCTCTCAACGACAACAGCCGCTATTATTGGCGCGTGCGGGCCACCGATGGCTACAGCTTCAGCCTGTGGACGTATGGAAGCTTCTTTGTGAATACAGCCAACAGCGCCCCCGGTCCTTTTAATGTCAGCTATCCGCGGGATGATTCTGAAGTCGACACTCTAACACCGGTTCTTGAAATTACCAACAGTCTGGATGTGGATCAAGATGATGTCACCTACACCTTCGAAGTGTATGAAGACCGCACCATGAGCACCCCTGTAGCGTCGGCAACCGGCATTTCCCAAGGGCCGGGCGGGACGACGTGCTGGACGGTTCCCCCGGCATTGGCCGACAATACCTGGTATTTCTGGCGGGTGGTGGCCGTCGATGAACACAATGCCCGGGTCGAAACTGAATCGAGCTCTTTTTTGGTCAATACCGCCCGTAAAGCACCGGATGCCCCGCGGATTGCATATCCGGCCCTGAATGCCGAAGCGGATGCTCTTGAGTTGGATCTGGCGGCAACCGGCAAAGGGGATACGGACAGCATCTATTATTATTTTGAACTGGATAAAGTGAACACGTTTGATGGTCCTGCCCGCCTGGCTTCCGGTGAAATACCGGCGGGTGCCGAAATCGCGATCTGGCATGTGTTCGGCCTTGAAGACAACACCCGCTATTTCTGGCGTGTCAAAGCCGGAGACGAAATTGCCGAAAGCCGATGGACGACAGGCGAATTTTTTGTCAATACCGCCAATCAGGCGCCATCGGTACCGACTCTCAACAACCCCGGGCATCAGGCCTGGGTTGGCGCCACAAGGCCGACACTGGGCGTCAATCCGGCCGTTGATCCGGATGACGACCGCCTGAGCTACCACTTTGAAGTCTATGATGATGCCGAATTAACCCGTCTAAGGGCGCAGGGCGAATCGCCAACCTCCCAATGGACACTCCCCGAAGAACTGGCGGATAAAACCCGCTATTACTGGCGTGCAGCAGCTGAAGACGAGCATGGTCTGGCCGGCGACTGGATGAATGCCGCTTCCTTTTTTGTCAAAGATGCCGGGCCGGTTGTGCCGCCCGCCGAGATCGCCGTAAATGTTGCCTTCAGCACGGGCAGGGTGCTTGCCGGCCTGAAAATTTATTCCTTCACCCAGGCCGGTGTCTACACGGGCAAATCCGCTACAACAGATGAAAGCGGCACCGCTCTTTTTGCCGCCGCAGATTTTGCCGACGGGTCTTACATCTTCCGGGTGGATTACCTGGGGCAGCAATTCTGGTCCGGTGTGCTCTTACTGCCCGGGACCTATCAGCTGGATGTGATTATCAATGAAGAAACCGTTGCGGTCGCCGTTGGCACCGGTGCCGGACCGGTCGCGGGCAGCAAGGTTTACCTGTTTTCCTCGGGCGGCTCCTATCTTGGAATTAATTCTGCCACGGATGAAAACGGCACCGTTTTTTTTCAACTGCCCGCCGGAATACCCTTCAAGTTCCGGGCCGATATTTTAGGCAGCCAATACTGGAGTGATATTACAACAATCGAAACCGGCGGTACCAGCCGGATTGAACTGGGGGCGGGCGGCGGCCATTTTCAGGTAACCCTTCGGGACGATGCTGCCATGCCGCTGGCGGGAATCAGGTGCTATCTGTTCAGCGCTGCCGGCGGCTATCTCGGATTGAATCAGGCAACCGATTCGGAGGGACGGGTGGCCTTTGATGTGCCTGAAGCAATTTATAAGGTGCGGGCCGATTATCTGGGTTATCAATTCTGGAGCTCGGAAACACAGGTTGTCATTGATACCAATATCGATTTTGCCATTGCCCGTCAGGACGTGGCCGTCACGGTTAACAGCCTGTTTCAGAATACCGCCATGCCGCTGGCCGGGATTCAGGTGTACCTGTTTAATCCTTCGGGTTCTTATATCGGCCGCTATCTGACGACCGATGACAGGGGACAGGCAGCGTTTTATCTGCCTCAGCAGCCCTATAAAATTCGGGCCGATTTTCTGGGGCAGCAGTACTGGTCGGAGGTCTTCACCTGGACCGATACCATCGTGAACATTCCCATGGCCGATGTTGAAATCAGCGTCATCGGCGGTACGCTGCCCGTGGCAGGTCAGGAAGTGTATGTGTTTTCGGCCGCCGATTCCTATCTGGGTATGCATCAATCCACCGACGGCGACGGCAGGGTGTTTTTCAGGCTGCCGGAAGGAGAGTACAAATTCCGCGCTGATTATCAGGGCGGCCAATTCTGGAGTGGGGTTGAGATGCTGGCCGTTGATGAGCTGAATTCCGTCACTCTTTCAACCGGCGGCGGCAGTTTTACCGTATCGGTTCTGAAGGGCAATTCAGAACCGCTGTCCGGTCTCAAAGCATACGTGTTCAATACCGCCGGCAACTATTTAGGCATGGCCGGGGCCACCGACAGCAATGGGCAGGTATTTTTTAATCTGGCGGTCGGCAATTTTAAGTTCAGGGTCGATTATCTGGCGCACGAATTCTGGAGTGAGGAAGTCACGGTACCCGATGTGATGTCGGCCGAGGTGATTATCGCGCATCAAACAACCACGGTTCAGGTGATCACGGGCGCGGGACCCGTGGAAGGCGCCAGGGTCTATCTTTTTTCCGACAGCGGGTCGTATCTCGGCCGCTGCCGGCAGACCGATGCCGCCGGCCTAGCCGTCTTTGACCTGCCGGTCGGCTTAAACTTTCAGTTCCGGGCTGACATTCTAGACAACCCATACTGGAGCGAAGTTTCGACCGTTGCCGGCGACATGCCCAGCAACGTCCTGCTCGCTGCCGGCGGCGGTTTGCTGCAGGCGACGGTGCAAAAAGATGAAGAGACCCCCATGCCAGGCTGCAAAGTATCTCTTTTCAACACTGCGGGTACTTACCTGGGCGCCAATGCCTTGACCGACGGATTCGGTCTGGCGGAATTTGCTGTACCCGCGGGCACTTACAAACTACGGGTGGATTACCTTGGTTTTCAGTTCTGGAGCGCGAAAACCCTGGTTGCCGGAGACATGCCGGTTACGGTGAATATCCCGCACATGGCGGTTGAGATCACCGCGCAAGGTCTGTTCCAGGGGGTGCCGGTTCCAATTGAAGGAATTAAGGTTTATCTGTTTTCCCCCACGGATGTCTACCTCGGCCAAAATCAAATCACCGATGCCGAGGGAAAGATGATTTTCGACCTGCCGCCGAAGCAGTACAAGGTGCGGGCGGATTATCTGGGCCGGCAGTTCTGGTCCGAGGTGTTTGACTGGCAGCATACCCCTGTCAATATCCCCCTGGCCGATGCTCAAGTCACGGTGACCGGGGCCGGCTTTCCCCGTCAGGACGTCAAAATATACGTATTTACCCCGGAGGGCACTTATCTGGGGCTTTCGGCCACAACCGATGCCGGCGGCAAGGCGGCCTGGCGGCTGCCGGCCGGTGCCTATAAGTTTCGGGTGGACTATCAGGGCCACCAATACTGGAGTGTCGAGCAGACCCTGACCGCTGATCTGGTAAACCCGGTGATTGTTTCGGTGGGCGGCGGATCGTTTAACTTAACAGTCTTAAAATCAGCGGCCGATCCCCTCGAGGGCATCAGGTGTTATGTGTTCAACGAGCAGGAGACATACCTCGGTTTAATGGGGGCCGCCAACTCCGACGGCCAAGTTTTTTTTGACCTGGCTGACGGTGCCTACAAGATGCGGGTGGACCATTTGGGTTACCAGTTCTGGAGTCCGGCATATGAAGTCCCCGATACGCTGTTCGCCGCTTTGGACCTCGGGCAGCAGGATGTGGTCGTTGCCGTGGAAGGTCTGTATCAAACCGTCGACCCTCTGGCCGGGCTGAAGGTCTATCTGTTTACGCCGGAAAATTCCTATCTGGGTCAAAATAAGACAACCGACGCCGACGGCCGGGTAACGTTTAGCCTGCCCGATCGGCCATACCGGATTCGCGTCGACTATCTGGGGCATCAATTCTGGTCGGATAATTTTCAGACGCAAAACACCACCGTGACGATTCACAGGGGAATGGCGGCGGTTCATGCCAGTCGATCGGGTTTCGATGCACCGGGAGCGGCGGTTTATCTTTTCAGTGAAAACGGATCCTATCTCGGGTGGAAAGAAACCACGGATGCAAACGGTCGAGCAGAGTTTATCCTGCCGGACCGTTCGTTCAAGTTCCGGGTGGATGACAAGGGGGAGCAGTACTGGAGCGATGTTGTTCAGATTCAGGCCGTTGAAGTGAACGCCGTTGAAGTGAATTTTGATTAATTAATCCATCCTGAAAAATAGCACAATTCAGGGCGGAGTAATTATGCAATGAAAACATAATTAATTAGAGGAAAGTTATGGGGCATTCAAGGGTTCGGGGATGGATGATGCTGTTAGTGGCGGGGGCTATTGTTTTTTCCGGAGTTGTTTCTGCTGATGCGGAATCCGAATTATCCGTGACGCTGCCGCCATACGCTACGGAAGGCGCTGGACAGCTTGCGGGAGCAGGGAGTGTAACGGCATCGGAGCCTCCTGTGTCGGATGTGATTGTCGATCTGTATTCAAACGACCCATCGAAGGTCATCGTACCTGCCGGCGTGACGATTCCAGCCGGCCAAAGTTCGGCGGCGTTTGATCTTACCATTATAGATGATCTTATCATCGATAAAATAACTGCTGTGACCGTCACTGCCTCGGCGCCGCAATGGTCGGCCGGTAAAGACACAATTTTGGTGGCCGACAATGACAGCATCGATATTTCACATGCTGTTGCTTGCGGATATTATCACACACTGGCGTTGGAAAACGACGGCAGCGTATGGTCATGGGGAGCTGACGGAAACACTCCGGCGCCGGTCCCCGGAATAACCGAAATCATTGCCGTAGCGGCCGGATTTAAACATTCAATGGCGCTTCAAGCAGATGGCAACGTCTGGGCTTGGGGGGATAATCATTTCGGACAGTTGGGTGAAGGAACGACAACCGATAGCAGTTCGCCCGTGCCGGTGTCCGGTCTTTCCGGAGTCATTGAAATCGCTGCAGGTTATTTTCACAGCATCGCTTTAAAGAGCGATGGCAGTGTGTGGGCCTGGGGAAGTAATACCTACGGACAATTAGGTGATGGGACGACAATCCATCGCAGCATACCCGTACAGGTCTCTAACTTGACCGACGTGGTTTCGATTGTCGCAGGACATTATCATAACCTGGCCCTAAAGGCCGATGGCAGCGTTTGGGTCTGGGGTGCTAATTTTTATGGGCAGTTGGGTGAAGGAACGACAACCGATAGCAATACGCCCGTGCAAGTGCCTGGTCTTTCCGGAGTCACTGAAATCGCTGCTGGATCTGGTCACAGCCTGGCCATAAAGTCCGATGGCAGTGTATGGGCCTGGGGAAGCAACTACGAGGGGCAGATAGGTGAGGCAACACCGACCACTATCAGCATGCCCGTGCCGGTGTCACCGCTTAGCGGCATGGTTTCAATTGCCGCAGGATATTGTCATAGTCTGGCCTTAAAATCTGACGGCAGCGTCTGGACCTGGGGTTATAACATATACGGGCAACTGGGAAGCGGAACCACTGAAAGCAGCAGCACGCCGCTGCAAGTCCCCAGTATTGAAGACGTTATTGCGACATTCGGCGGATTTAATCGTACCCTGGCGGTTAAAGCGGACGGAACCATCTGGGCGTGGGGCCGGAATGATTCAGGTCAGCTGGGAGACGGCACCACCGAAAACAGGTTTTCTCCGGTCCAGGTGATTGGGTTTGGAGGAGCGGGCTTTTTTAACCTGAAAACCCTCGCAGTCAGCATTCCTGCAGATGTGGTTGAAAGCGGTGGTGTGCTTGAGAATCAGGGGTTGGTGAGTATTGACGAACCCTTAGCCGACGATTTACTGGTGGAACTGAGTGCCGATGATTCCTCCGCGGTTCTGGTGCCGGCCACAGTGATCATTCTGGCCGGGCAGACTTTTTCCGCTTTTGATTTGACCTTGGTGGATGACGATCTGCTGGACGGAACCCAAACGGTCACGGTTGCCGCATCGGCGCCTGATTTTTCCGAAGGTACCGACACCATCCGGGTACATGATGATGAAACTGCGACGCTCAGTGTGGTTTTGCCGGAAGGCGCCCGGGAAGGAGACGGCGTACTTGCGGAGCAAGGGGCTGTCAACGTTAACACCCCTGTGGACAGTGATGTGGTAATTTCTTTGATCTCCAATGACACCAGCGAAATCACTGTGCCGGAAACTGTAACGATTGCAGCAGGGCAGACATCAACTTTATTTAACCTGACAATCATCGACGATACCGAAATTGATGATACTCGGACCGCGACCGTCACGGCATCCGTGACGGGCTGGAGTTCCGGCAGTGGTACCATGAACATATCAGACAATGAAATTAAAGAGTTGAGCATCGAATTACCGGAATCGGTTTCCGAGCGAGCAGGTCTGATGAGTGATGCTGGTAGTGTAATTATTCCGGGAACATTGACATACGGTCTTACGGTAAACCTTTCATCGGATAACCTCGTGAAGGCAGCAGTTCCGGTGACGGCCACCATACCGGCGGGTCAAACACGGGCGACCTTTGATTTGACCATTTTTGATAATGCATCCATCGACGGAGATTTTTCTGTAACCATTACAGCTTCGATTCCGGATTGGACTGCCGGCAGTGATAAGTTACAAGTATTGGACAATGATGGTGTGATCCCGACACCTGCTATTGCTGCCGGTGGTTCTCATAGCCTGGTACTCAAAGATGATATGACAGTCTGGGCTTGGGGTGACAACTACAGCGGGCAGTTGGGTGATGGCACAACGGTGGATAGCAGCTTACCTGTTAAGGTCTCTATCCTTACCGGCGTGATTTCTATTGCAGCGGGATATTTTCATAGCCTGGCCTTAAAAGCAGATGGCAGCGTTTGGGCTTGGGGCGAAAACTACCGCGGGCAGTTGGGTGATGGAACGACAACCAATAGCAGCATACCCGTCCAGGTGTACGGTCTCTCCGATATAATTGGAGTTGCTGCAGGAGAATATCATAGCCTGGCCCTAAAAGCGGATGGCAGCGTTTGGGCTTGGGGCGAAAACTACCGCGGGCAATTGGGTGATGGAACGACAACCAATAGCAGCACACCCGTCCAGGTCGCTAATCTTTCCGGTGTGGCTTCCCTATCGGCAGGCTATTATCATAGCCTGGCCTTAAAAGCGGATGGCAGCGTGTGGGCCTGGGGTTATAATTCATATGGACAGCTGGGTGAAGGAACGAAAATCAATAGTAACACACCTGTGCAGGTGTCAGGTCTTTCCGATGTAATTGGAGTTGCTGCAGGCTATTATCACAGCCTGGCCATAAAGTCCGATGGAAGTGTATGGGCCTGGGGAAGTAACTACCAGGGGCAGATAGGTGAGGAAACAACGACTACTTTCAGCACGCCTGTGCAGGTATCATCGCTTAGCGGCATGGTTTCAATTGCCGCAGGATATTATCATAGCTTGGCTTTAAAATCTGACGGCAGCGTTTGGACCTGGGGTTATAATTCTTACGGGCAACTGGGTGATGGAACGGAAATTAATAGCAGCACACCCGTCCAGGTCGCTAATCTTTCCGGTGTGGCTTCCCTATCGGCAGGCTATTATCATAGCCTGGCCTTAAAAGCGGATGGCAGCGTGTGGGCCTGGGGTTATAATTCTTACGGGCAACTGGGCGATGGATCAGTTGCCAATAGCCTGGTTCCTTCGCCGGTAAGCGATTCTGCAGGTACAAAGCCATTGGACATTATCGGACTGGCGGTGGTGTTGCCCCAGTTTGCAACCGAAGGCGATGGCATCCTAATTGGTCAAGGGACTGTCAGCGTCAACAATGCACCCACAAGTAGTTTGGTAATCAATTTGGTTTCTGAGGATCCTTCCGAAATCATCGCACCTGTTACGGTCTTCATACCCGCGGGGCAGACGTCGGCTGCTTTTGATATTGAGATGGTCGATGATGCCCTTCTCGATGGCTCCCAAATTGTCCGCATCACTGCGTCTGCCACGGGTTATTATCCAGCTGCGGGTGAAATGAGCGTTTATGACAATGAAGTTGCCAGCCTGACCGTCGAATTGCCGTTGGGTGCTGTTGAAGGGGTCGGATTGCTGGACGATCAAGGGACGGTCATCGTGGACCTTCCGGTGGATAATGATGTGGTCGTTTCGCTGACCTCTACTGATACCAGCGAAATCATGGTGCCGGAAACTGTGACGATTCCTACAGGACAGACATCAGCTTCATTCAATCTGACAATCATTGACGATACTGAAATTGACGGAACTCAGCTGACGACAATTACAGCTTCAGTGCCGGGGTGGACGCCGGGCAGCAATACCATTGTCGTCGATGACGACGAAACAAAGAACCTGACCGTCTTAATTCCGGAGCGGGTTACCGAACTTGCCGGTGTACTGGTAAATGGCGGCACGGTTTCCATTGGCGGTACCTATGCTTCCGATTTAGATATCAATCTGACCTCGGACGATGTGTCTGTTGTCGCATTGCCGGCGGCGGTCACGATTCCGGCAGGGAAAACTTCAGCAGCTTTTGACATATCCATTATTGATCATTACGAAATTGACGGCGACCGGCTTGTGACAGTAGCGGCCGCTGCTGAAAATTGGATTCCCGGTGTGGCGTCCGTTTTAGTAATAGATGTGGCTGGTGAAAATTGGTCTGCTGCCTTGGCCGCTGGTAAAGACCATACTATAGTTCTGAATTCTGCCGGAACAATTTTGGCTTGGGGTCAAAATAATTACTCTCAACTTGGCGATGGGACCCAAGAGAATCGCTCCACCCCCCTGCCTGTATCTGGTATAACTGCTGTGCGAGCGATTGCCGCCGGCGGTCTGCACAGCCTGGCTTTGACGGTCGACGGGACGTTGTGGGCCTGGGGCTATAATGATGGAGGTCAGCTTGGCGACGGAACCTACCAGCAAAAATCCGTTCCGGCGCAGGTGGTGGGTTTAAGCGATGTGATTGCTGTGGCTGCCGGTTACTGGCACAGTTTGGCGCTGAAGGTCGATGGGACCTTATGGAGCTGGGGTGAAAATTCCGATGGTCAGCTTGGCGACGGAACCTACCAGCAAAAATCCGTTCCGGCGCAGGTTGCGGGTTTAAGCGATGTGGTTGCTGTGGCTGCCGGTTACTGGCACAGTTTGGCCCTTAAATCGGATGGATCGATCTGGGCGTGGGGCGACAACTATTACGGTCAACTCGGTGATGGAACCCAGACCCGACGACCGTCACCGGTAAAAATAGAAGGCGTTGCCGACATTGTCTCCCTGGACGGCGGTTTGACTTTCAGTCTGGCGCTAAAGGCAGATGGAACGGTGTGGGCTTGGGGTTTCAACAATTGGGGCCAGCTGGGAGATAATACGACGGAAAACCACGCTTCCCCGGTCAAGGTAAAGAATTTGAGGGATGTGATTGCTGTCGCAGCAGGAGATAGTCACATTCTGGCGCTGAAGAGGGACGGGAGCGTCTGGACCTGGGGTTACAATTATTACGGTCAGCTGGGAGACGGGACAAATCAGAACAGTTTTACTCCGGTACAGGTAACGGGCTTAGCCGGTGTGGTTGCCGTCGCTGCCGGCGGGTCATACAGCCTGGCGCTGAAGTCGGATGGAAGCCTTTGGGCCTGGGGATATAATTATTGCGGTCAGCTGGGAGATGGGACTAATATTAGCACAAATTCCCCGGTTCAAGCTAGGGGTGCGGGAGAATCGGAATTTCTTGATCTTACTTCTTTACAAATCGTGCTGCCGGAAAATGTCGCTGAGGACGCCGGCCGGCTGACAGGAGCGGGAATTATCCGACTCGATTCACTTTCAGCCGGCGATTTGCAGGTAAGCTTAACATCCAGCGACACGTCGCTCGTTTCAGTTCCAAATGTCGTTACAATCCCGGCCGGTCAGACGACGGCTGCTTTTGATCTGGAGATCTATGATGACACGCTGCTGACCGGCAGCCGCGGTGCAGTGATCACGGCCACTGCCACCAGACACGCGCCTTCCAGAGACTGGATTCTGGTGAGTGATAATGAAACTGCGGTCGTGACGGTGGAAATTCCCCCAACTGCTTCGGAAACATCGGGTGTGCTCAGTGGACAGGGGACCGTATCAGTCAGCCTGCCGGTGGATGTTGATGTCAGCATTTCTTTGAGTTCCGAAGATGCCAGTGAGGTCATTGTTCCTTCCGAGGTAACCATTCTTGCCCACCAGACGTCGGCGGTATTCGATTTGGAAATTGTTGACGACGACGAGATCGACGGAACAAAGCAGGTAGCGGTTACAGCCGTTTTTGACAATTGGCCGCTCGGCACCGATGTGATTGATGTCGAAGATACGGAAAATAGAGTGATAACCCTGCAGGTGCCGGCCAAAGCCTCTGAGCGTGATGGTTTGTTGGCCGCAGCCGGCAGTATTTCCCTATCCGGCTGGTTTGCCTCGGATCTGGTTGTCAACCTGACATCCGATGATCCCACCGAAGCTCAGGTTCCGGCGAGCGTTACGATCGTTTCCGGTCAGACGATGGCCACATTCGACTTAAAGGTCATGCATGATGCCATCGTCGACGACACTCAGACAATTACAATAACTGCTTCGGCAGAAGGATGGAATCCGAATTCGGCCTTGATTTCAATTCACGATGTTGACGGTTTGGATCTGATCCCCTCAACATCTGGAGGAGGTTATCATTCTATTGCCCTAAAAGATGACGGGACGGTCTGGGTTTGGGGAAATAACGATGACGGGCAGCTTGGAGATGGTACGACTAATAGCCGGTCTCTCCCGGTCCGGGTGGCCAAACTCAGTGAAGTGGTTGCTGTTTCTAACGGGGTATTCCATAGCTTATCGCTAAAATCAGATGGAACGGTCTGGGCCTGGGGATGGAATGAATACGGTCAACTTGGAGATGGGACGACAGAAAGCAGATTCGTTCCGGTCCAGGTGGCCAACCTCGGTGATGCTGTTGCCCTTGCTGCCGGGGAGGTCCATTCTCTGGCGCTCAAGTCCGATGGAACGGTCTGGGCCTGGGGTGATAATTTTTTCGGGCAGTTAGGCGATGGTACGGATCAAAATCGACTTGTGGCGGTGTTGGTAACTGATTTGGTTGATGTTGTGGCTGTTGCCGGCGGTTATTATCACAGCCTGGCGCTCAAATCCGATGGAACGGTCTGGGCCTGGGGATGTAACAGTAACAGTGAGCTTGGCATTGGGACACAAGCGTTTCGGTCTCCCCCAGGACAAGTGCTCAATTTGAATGATGTCATCGCCGTTGCCGCCGGTGATGATTTCAGCCTGGCGCTCAAATCCGATGGAACGGTCTGGGCCTGGGGATATAACTATTCCGGGCAGTTAGGAGACAGTACGGTTGAGACTCGATCTACCCCGGTTCAAGTGGAAAATTTAACTGATGTGGTTGCCATTGCTGCAGGTTATTTACATTCTCTGGCGCTCAAATCCGACGGAACGGTCTGGGCCTGGGGTAATAACTACTATGGTCAGCTGGGGGATGGAACGCTAACCAGTCGATCCTCCGCAGTGCAGGTGCACAATTTAAGTCATGTAATAGGCTTAGCCGTCGGCAACGGTTACAGCCTGGCAGTAAAGTCTGACGGAAGCGTCTGGGGTTGGGGTGAGAATGAAGACGGTCAACTCGGAATGGGATATGCGTACTCCTACAAAACCACTCCGGTGCAGGTCAAAGAAGCCAGCGGCCTGGGTTATCTCGATCTGATTTCCCTGTCCCTCAATATACCGGACAGCGCCAACGAAGGAGATGGAATTAACGGCCTTCTGAGTGTCGATATCGCTCCTACAAGTGATCTGGTGGTGGATTTGACAACAAGCGATTCTTCTGAAGTTTTCGTGCCGGATACCGTGGCTATCCCCGCCGGGCAGACATCGGTCAATTTTGATTTTGCCATAATGGATAACGATCTGCTCGACGGTGACCGTGGAGTCAAAATCACAGCTTCGGCTTCGGGATATTATCCTTCTAATAAGGATATTCAAATAATCGATGATGAAACAGCCGTCCTGACTGTGGTGGTTCCCGCTGTAGTAGCCGAAGGAAAAGGGGTTTTAGCCAGTCAGGGTTTGATAACGGTCGATCGGGCAGTAAATAGCGATTTTACCGTCCTCATTTCCTCAGATGATACCCATGAAGTAACCGTACCCGAATCTGTCACAATACATGCCGGTCAAGCATCGACCCTGTTCAATCTGGAAATCATTGACGATGCGATCATTGATGGCTCCAAAATAGTCACAATTAGTGCTTCCGTTGACGGCTGGGCGTCGGGAAGCGCCACCATTGAGGTGAGAGATGACGAAACCGATCCGACCATCATTGTGCCGTTTGACGCCGTGGAAGGCCAGGGGATTTTGACGGATGCCGGCATTGTGACGATTCCGAGTGCGCTGAGCGAGGACCTGCTTGTCGAGCTGATGTCGGATGATCCGACGGAAGTTGACGTTCCGGAATTTGTAACCATATCGACCGGGGAGAAATCCGTCCGGTTTGATCTGACGATCGTCGATGATGCCGAAAAAGATGGTGCTCAGACGGTTGTTATCGCAGCTTCGGCTGCCGGATGGCCGGCTGTAAGTGACACCGTCGTGGTGAGAGATAATGAAACCTCTGTATTGCAATTCAGCGCTGGCTCCTACCATGTTAATGAAAATGCCGACCGCTTTGAAATCAGCGTAAATCGCACGCTTATTTACAGCGGAGCAGCCTCGATCGATTATACTACGTCGGATGGCAATGCGATTGCCGGAGTCGATTATACGGCCTCTTCCGGTACCCTGACTTTTGAAAATGGCGAGACAACCAAGAAAATAAGCATCTCGCTTTTGGATAACGATCAGGAAGATGGCGATAAATACCTGAATGTTACTCTCGATAATCCGGGAGGGGACGCCTCGCTCGGCAACCTCATCGATGCAGTTATCTACATTTTTGATGATGAAAATCCGACGGGATCGGATTCGGAGCCGCCGCTGCTGGTGAGTGCCGTCCCGGCCGACGGTTCCGCCGTGCAGGGAGTCGATAAGATTGTCCTCACATTATCCGATCAGAACGGCCTGATCGACAATGCAGCCGTGATTGGATCTATCACCGTTCATAACGCTGACGGCCAAATCATCGGCGGCACGGTAAGTGAAGAAAACAACCGGTTTACGTTTTACCCCACCATGCCCTCACTGCCTGACGGCGCTTATCAGGTTTCCCTTACGGCCAGAGATATTGCCGGCAACTTCAAGGAGTACAGCGTATCTTTCATAGTTGATTCCCAGCCGCCGCCGGCGGTGAGTGATCTCAGGGTTGAACCCCGGGGATTTGCCACTCAGGCAATTCTTGACTGGAGTGGGTATGACGAGCCATCCATCGGGGATTTGGACCATTATCAAATCTATGTGCAGGCTCTCGAATTTAGCGATGTATCCGAGCTCACGGAGTACGCTGTTGTGGAAAACGGCAATTTTACCTATACGGTGCAGGATCTTGCTGAACTTAGCACCTATTATTTTGCCGTGGTGGCGGTAGATCATGCCGGCAATCTGCAGGCTGCCGTGACTCCCGTTTCAATGGCAACACCCGAGGCGGATTTCGATGAAGATGGAGTGGATAATGTTTTAGATAATTGCCCGGAGGTAGCCAATCCGAATCAAACGGATAGCGATACCGGATTTTTTTATGTTCCGCGAAGCTACTTTTCAGAACCCGGCTGCGAGCAGATGTGTTATGCGGAATATGAGACTCATAACGACATTCCTTTTCTACTGGGTCAATCGAATGTTGACGGGAAGGTTCCAACCATCCACGGTGCTACTGGCAGGATGATCGATTTGAACCTTAATGTTGATGCCGTGTATCTGCTTCATACCGGAGGCAGAAATACCGCAACAACCCTGAACTTGACATTTAATTATGCAGATGGAGATACCCATACCGTCAGCCTGCCGGTTCCCTATGATTGTTCTGCTTCGAGTGCTTCCGGAACCGATTGGACCAGAACCTATGTCGGTAATTATGCCTGCAGCGGGTGCTGCAGCAGCTTGTATGTAACCACAATCAAAAATCCCAATCAAAAATTGGTTGCTTCGATAAAGGTGTGGGGCAGCGGCGGCAGCTTTGGGACCCAGGTGAACGCCGTTACGATTTTGAGGTCTGACGACGGCCATGGTGACGCCTGCGACAACTGCACCACCGTCTATAATCCTGATCAGCTCGACGGCAACAATGACGCCATCGGGGACGCGTGCTCCGGTACGAATCCACCCGAACTGATCCAAACAGATCCTGCGGACGGCGATTTCAGGCAAGTCGTGGAGAAAATCATCATCACCTTAAAAGATGACTACGCCATCGATGATGCCGCTGTTATTGAGAGTATAATCGTGACTGATGGCAGCGACCAGGCGGTCGCAGGAGAAGTCGTTGAGGATAATGATCGGTTCACATTTACACCTGATGTATTGCCCCTCCCGGACGGTACCTATCGAGTTTCATTAATTGCCGCCGATTTGGTCGGCAACACCCGGGATTACAATTTTTCCTTCACTGTGGACAGCCAACCGCCAACAGCACCGACAAATACCGGTGATGGGGTATATAGCGGGGTTATTCAGGTGCTGCCGGCCAAGAACAGATCCAACAGCTCGGCCGTGACCCTGAGCGGAAAACGAGAGGAAAACTCCCGGGTCTGGATTAAAAATCAAAACGGCTGGATATTTAAGGGACGAGTGCTTCGCGTCGGGCCAGGACATGAATTTGCAACCATACAGTCTGCCGTGGATGCGGCCAATGACGGCGATCTGGTATTAATAGAGCCGGGCACCTATGTTGAGAACGTCAATTTAACCAGATGGATCAATATCAAAGGTAATTCCTCCAATCCGGATGATATTGTGATTCGAAGCCCCGGAGATTATTACTATGGATACCCGCCGACCTTCACCTGTGCCATGTCCGAGCCGAGTCCCTCCCAGCTGGCGGTGTACATAGAAGGTATTCGCATCGAGGCTTATAATTTTCAATACAATTCCGGACTGGTACTTAACGGTCAGAAATTAATAGGCAAAGGGACGCTCATCTTTAATCGCTGCAAATTTATGAACAAATGGTTGTCGATTCCGGTAAGCAACTTCGGCAGTGATAGTACACCGGATACAGTCGTTCAGTTTCAGAATTGCTATATTGGTCAGGGATATTCAATTTTTAACAATATGGATTCTCCGAACTGGGGCGTGAGCAAGTGTGTTTACGGCGGCGGTACGAATGTTTATGGCGGATGTGATTTTTTGCCTGATCCGAATGATTACAAATTTGGTAGTGCGAGTGGATATGGCCCCGGGTTCGGTATGTGGCATCTGCTTGTCAGCGGAGATATGGTGGCGTCTGATTCAGGGGCGACCGATTGGTCCATCGATATTGATCTTCCACAGGGCGACAATGCCCTTGAGATTTTTGCGGAGGATCGGGCCGGAAACTACAGCTCATCGGTTAGGGTCGACATTCTGGTAGATTCCATTGCGCCGCAGATTACCTCAATAGCACCTGCCGACAACAGTCTTGTCAATACAGTTCCGGAAGTCATCACCATCGGTTTTAAGGAAGAAACCAGCGGCTTGAATTTGGATAATTGCACGATGACTGTCAGCAGCCTGGATCAAAGTGAAGTGCCCGGCAGCTGGAGTATTTCCGGTGACGACCAGCTCGTCTTTACCCCCTCCGATTTTTTTGAAGATTCTGCCTATACGGTGGGTGTGCAGCTGGAAGACAATCTGACCAACCGGGGTAAGGCGGTGCAGTACCATTTCACCATTGACACCGCGCCGCCGCCGGCTCCGGAAATCCCTATATTTACCACGCCTACGCATAAGGCGTCCCAGCAGATTATCGGCACAAAAGAAGCAGGTGCGGCCATATGGTTAAACGGTCAGCAGGTGGTGGATGCCACTGCGGAAACGACCTGGACGGCAACGGTAAGCCTGGCAAACGGGCTAAATTCTTTGAATTTTATTGCCGTGGATCTTGCCGGAAATCAAAGTAATCCGAATACGATTGAAATTTTCTTCGACGACATTCCGCCTCAACCGGTGGACACGTTAAAGATCAACCAAAACGGTGACGGACTGACAATTTATCTGGATTGGTCAGGCTACGACGAGTCATTGCATGCCGATGTGGATTACTATCGGATCTACGTTGAGTCGGTGAATTTCAGTGATCTTACAGCCCTTACCCCCAAGGCACTGTGGATGAAGGCCACTTTGCCTATACAGTCGAGAATTTGCAGCGCGGCACAACATATTATTTTGCGGTGGTCGCGGTTGATCGCGTAGGCAATGCGCATACGACCGCCACCCCTGCCTCCGGAAAACCCATCGATGTGGTTCCGCCCGAGGATGTCAAAAATCTCAAAGTTGAGTCGTTTGCCGCCCGGCTGGTCTTTGCCTGGGATCATTCCGTTGATTCATACGGCGATCTCGCCACCTATAAGGTATGCTTCGGCGATGACGATCAGGGCGAAACCCTGCCCAAAGAACAAAACTCCTATGAGAAAACCGGTCTTACGCCGGCCGCGGCCTATAAATTTAAAGTAATTACCGTTGACAACGATCAGAACCTGAGCGACGGTACTCAAGTTACCGGGGTCACCCTGCTTGCCAATCCTGTGAACCTTGCAGCCGAACCTTACAGCGGATACGTGAGTTTGTCCTGGGAGGGCTCAACGCCGTCCCAATATGTGAAGCGCTATGCTGTCTATCTGAGCGAGAGTGATTTTGCGACGGTTGCAGGGATGACCCCGGTGATCACCACCGGTGATGTCAAAGCCCGGGTGGCCGGGTTGACGAACCACACGGCTTATTATTTTGCGGTGACCACCGTTAACATTTCAGGCGGGGAGGATAAGGCGGTTAAGGCCGTTTCTGCCACGCCGCTGCCGGATACCGAAGGACCTCAGATCTCCGATCTGAAAGTCAATGATTTGGTTCTGGCCGACGGCCAAACCCTGGCGCACCCGGCTGCTTTCAGCTGTCAGGCATCCGATCCGGCCGGGGTCAGCCGCGTGGAGTTTTTTATCGATGGAAGTTTGCTGCGCACCGACTACAGCCCGCCTTACACGGCTTTCTGGAACATTGCCGCGGTCGAAGACAGGGAATACACCCTGCGCATTGATGCCTACGACACGTTGGGCAACCACTCGACCCTGGAATACCGGTTGGTCGTGACCCTCGAGCCGCCGGCGGATGCCCCGCAGATCACGCAGCCGCAAACCGGCACTGTTACCAATCAATCTACCGTCACGGTTGCCGGCAGTGCCGATAAATATTCACATGTTATTTTTTACTTAAACGATAATGACACCGGCGGCGCGGCAACCGTCGACCCACTCGGCAAATTCAGCACTACCTTATCCCTGATTGAAGGCGCAAATCGTATCCAGGCGGCTGCCGGCAACCGGGCGGGGGTGGGACCCAAAAGCGCCGAGGTTCTCATTATGCTCGATACCACCCTGCCGGCGACCCCTTTCAATCTGACGGCCCTGGCCCAGCCGGGCGGTGTCGTCAAATTAAGCTGGCAAATGCCGCCCGACGCCGAAGCTGCCGGCTACAACCTGTACCGGGCGGCCGAATCCTTCACCTCCGCGGCGGCAGCCGTTCGAATCAACACGCACCTGATCACCGGCCAATCATTTTCCGATCTCACTCCCGAGGACGGCACCTGGTATTACCGGGTCAGCGCGGTAGATTCGGCCGGAAACGAGTCGGACTTGTCCGTCGAAGCCTTGGCGAAGGCGGACAGTACGGCACCGCGGGTGGTGGCCATTGATTATACGCCCCAGGGCGCCTTTGATGCGGCGACCGGGGCCATGGCACCGGGCACAGTCCAGCTGATGGTAACCGTCAGCGAGGCGCTTGCAACCGCCCCATTTTTCAGCATCAATCCGGAAGGCGGCATGCCGCTTTCGGTAGAGCTGGTCAGGGCAACGGATCTGACGTACACCGGCTATTTTGTCATCTCCGAGGCCACGCCCAGCGGAACTGCCCGGGCTGTGTTTTCGGGCCAGGATCTGGTGGGCAACCGCGGAACGGATATCGACAGCGGCGGGGTCATTCACATCGACACCGACGGGCCGGCTGTCACCCGTCTGGTGGTTTCTCCTTCAGAGCCCATCAAAAACGACGAGCAGAATCCGGTAACAGTAAGTGTGACCCTCGGTCTGAATGAAAAGCTAAAATCCGGCAGTGCACCGCAGCTCGGCTATCTGCTATCCGGTGCGGGACGCGAAGCCATTACCATTGAAACCCTGACCGAGACGGCACCCCAGGCCGGTGATGCCGCCACCTGGCAGGCGGAGTTTGTAATGCCGGCTAATGCCGGGCTTGCCGGGCCGGAAACCTTTCATTTGATCTACCGGGGGTCTGATGAACTGGGTAATGTCGGCGACCGCATCATGGCAGCCAACCTGTTCCAGGTTTACCAGGGTGAATTGCCGCCTCTGGCTCCGCCTCTTGAATTTAAGGCTCAAGCGCTCGCGGGCGGTAAAATCCGGCTGACTTGGATCGGAGTTGTAGAAGCGGTCGGGTATCAATTGTACCGGCGGGCGCCGGGCGAAGACGAACTGACGGCCTACCAACGCCTGGATGTTGTGGAAGCGTATGTGGACGAGCCGGGCGTCGAAGGCACTTATGCCTATGCGATCGCCAGCATCCGCCGGGCAAATGAACAGGAAGCTTTGAGCGGAATGAGTGCACCGGTGGCAGTGACTTCCGATTCAACTGCACCCGGGGCCCCGCGGAATCTGGTCCTTGAGCTGGCGGCCAACGGTATCAAAGCCTCTTGGGAGCCGGGCCAGGCTGCCGAGACGGTAACTTATTCCCTCTACCGGGCTCCGTTGGATGAGATCTCCTCCGTTGCCGGGCTCACGCCGCTGACGACCGGCATTGTCGCAATCTCAGCCCTTGACCCCAATCCTTCGCCCAACGACCACTGCTATATTGTGACGGCCGTGGACAAAGTCGGCAATGAGTCGCCCCCGTCCAATTCATTTTATCTGAATTTTGAACTGCTGCCGGTGGCCAGCCTGAAGGTCGTGCAAAAAGACAGCCAACCGCCGCAGGTTACCTGGACCCATGCCGGCGGCAGCATCATCGGCTACGACATCTACCTCGGGCAGCAGGAACCGAAAATCAAGTTAAACCCGGAAATCGTGACGGATACAGCCTTTACCGATGTCGGCTACAGCGGTGACGAACGAACCTATACGGTCGTGGCCCTGGACGGCACGGACGAAAGTTTGGGCCGCAGCATTACGCTGCCGGTGGTGCGGGCAGCCCTGGCTGAGAACAGCCGCATCAAAAGAGGCCTGATGAATCGCCTGGAATATGCGGTTGCAAACGACTCAGCCGGTCCGGTCGACGGTGTGCGACTGAAGGTCGATATTGCCGGCTACAGCCACACGAGCGAGGAATTCCGCCTCGATGCGGGTGCATCCCGCAACGTTGCGGTGATTGTGGGCGGCTATGCAGATTTGGCTGACGCAGAGACGGTTGCCTCAATTGTTGAAATCACACCGGGTGAAAACGAGCGGGTTGAAATCGTTCGAACCGGCGATCTGGCGGTCGGCGACGGCATGCTGGCGGTCGATATTTTAAATGAGGCGTTTACCCGGGGCGGAACCGGAAGCCTGCGCTTTACTTTGGAAAATACCGGCGAAGAAGACATTGAAATTGTCACCGCCACCGGTTTCGGCGCGGCGCCGTCCGACGAGATATTCGTCAATCTGCTGGATGCCGATGGTTTAATGCTTTCTTCAACGTCGCTCAAGCAAAGTGCCGATGTGGACTGCCTGGCAGGATCCTGCGTGGCGCGCATTCCGGCCGGCGCTGCTTTTACATCCCGACCGATGGAGGTCCCCGTGCCGTTCGGCTCACCGGATCAAGTGATCGTCGAGCTGCAAATCGACAGCATCCACTACCACCTGGGGCAGCCGGATGCGGTGACCATGCAGGGCTTGATCACCACCCGCCAGGTCAATTTAGCCGATACCACGTACTTCGGCGAGGTGGTGGATATTTCACCGGAAAGCTCCATCGGCGATGAGGATATTATCATCTCCGGCCGGGCCGTTGAACGCGACAGCGGCCTGCCCCTGCCGGGTGTGCCTCTTAATCTGGTTATTTATACCGACGGTTTCGAACGCAAAAATCCGGTATTTACCGACGATGAGGGCAATTTCAGCTTCACTTTCACGCCCCTGCCCGGTGAATCCGGCATTTACAAGGTGTGGGCGGTTCATCCGGATATCCAGGACCGGCCGGATCAGGGGCAGTTCGTGATCAATCGCCTCTCCGTCAATCCCACCCTAATCAATATGAGTGCGCCCCGCAATTACGAGCAGAACATCAACATTCAGGTCACCGCCGGCAAGGGCACCACGGTCGACAATCTGCAGCTGGTCATATGACGAAGCGGACCAGGTAGAAGGGATTCATCCCCCAGGGGTTCACGTTACACTGGGGTCCCCGGTATCGGTGCTGTCCTCCGGCAAGTCCGCTGTGCTGACCTGCCGGGTGTGGGCCGACAACACGGCCGGGGAGACCGGCAAAATCGTGCTCAAGGTTAAAAGCGATGAAACCGGTGTCGGGGCCTGGCAATCCGTGGTGATCAACACCCATTTTACGGAGGCGCACCCGGTGCTGGATGCCGTGCCGCATTTCGTCGAGACCGGGGTGGTCCGGGGGGAGGCCGTCACCGAACGTCTGGTGCTGAACAACAAAGGCCTGGCGGATCTGTTCGAATTGAAGCTGGCTCTCGTCGATGCCGATGATAACCCGGCGCCCGCCTGGGTCCAGCTGGGCGCTGCGGCGCAGCAGGGCACCCTGGCAATCGGTGAATCGCGCGAGATCAACCTGACCTTTGCGCCGACCGCTGAGGTGGCCGAAGGTGATTACACCTATTACCTGAAGGTTTCCGGCGACAACTATCCGCAGGCTAAAATCGCCCTGTACGCCGCCGTGCGGCAGGAAGGGCTGGGCAGTGCCCTGTTCAAGGTCATCGATGTCTACACCGGCACCCTCAATGCCGCTGGTGATATTATCCAGGGCGTTTCCGGAGCCAAGATTGCACTTCAAAACGAAACGGTTGAATCCATCAAATTTTCCGGAACTTCAAACAATCTTGGCGAGGTCGAGTTTTACGACATGCCGGCCGGCCGCTATTACTGTCGGGTGACCTCCGGCGGACACCAGGACTACAGCGGCCATTTGTGGATCAAGCCCGGAATCACAGCAACACAAGAGATTACCCTCCTGTATCGGGCCGTATCGGTGGAGTGGAATGTTACCGAAACCACCATCGAGGACAAATACGAAATCGTTTTATCCGCAACCTATGAAACCAATGTGCCGGCGCCGGTCATCATCGCGGAACCGCTGTCCACCACCCTGCCGGAGATGCGTGCCGGCGATGTATACACCGGTGAATTCACCCTGACCAACTACGGCCTGATCCGGGGCGTTTTTTACGGCATCAAGCTGCCCGCGAACAACGAAAACTATACCTATGAATTTTTAAGCGGGTTGCCCGAGGCCCTGGAACCCAAACAGCGCATCAGCGTGCCCTTCCGGGTGACCTGCTTGAAATCAATCAATGCAAGCGACGGCTCCGGTACCGGTGGGGGCAGTGGGGACGGTGCAGGCACCATTGAATTTCCATACCGCTCCAATTGCGCCGACAGTATAGCGGTTCACTACATTTTCGCAGAATCAGGCCAAGCCGCAGGTGCCGGCGGTGTTCTGAATCTTTCCGGTCCAAATGGATCCGCTGGGTTTGGATCTTCGGGCTCACCTTCCTCGAAAACCCTGTCCGGCACGCGCTGTATTCGGAAACCGCCCCGCAGAGAATCGGGCAGGCTCAGCGGCGGACAGGGTGCGTCCAGCGACCGAAAAGAGACCAAACAAAACCAATGTCAAACCACCCATTCTTTTGTCAACACGGTATTGGGTGAATACAGCCGGGGCAAAGTGGATCTTGCCGTCAAAGTGCCGGGCGGCCGGATCGAGGTGTACCGGTCATATTATAACGACTAGTGGCACTGGGAGCACCGGCGCAATAATTTGAAATTCATTTTGGATGCTCTGGGTCATGTTGAGTTTATTGACAAGGGAGGCGTTTTATACGCGGCCGCTCTATTAAGATTAAACCCGCTGAGTGCAACTTTATATTTGCCTGAAACCTATATCTATAAAAACGATATCTATACGATTACCGTCTGGACGGATATCAACAACCGCAGAATGCGCTGGCAGGACCGGTTATGGCAACTGGCGCGAATACGATGGCAGCGGACGCATGACATCTTACGGCACTTCGAACGGCGTTTTGGCCAGACTACTATACGAGCCGGGGAAGACGGTCGGCTGAGCGGCATTGCCGACCGCAACGACCGTCAGGTTATCTGGTATGAGTATGACGGGGACCTGATAGCATCCGTGCATGACATCGACGGCCGCCGGGTCGAATACGGCTACACCAACGACCTGCTGACACAAGTTGCCGATCTGACCGCCGGTATCACCCGCTATGAGTATGATGAAAAAGGCCGGGTTGAAAAAGCTGTCAATGCCGAAAACCAGGAAGCATCCGTCACATATGACGAATATGGCTACGTGAGCTCGGTGGTAGACGTTGACAGCAAAGGCTACTTTTTCGACTGGGACTATGACGAAGGCAAAGGCGAATATTACACCCGCATCCGGTATGCATCCGGCAAAATCAAAGAGATCTGGTATGACAACGACGGGGACACCCAACGGGTTGCAATCAACGGCCGCATCATACAAAAGATCACCAAAGATGGCCGCAACCTGATCGTCGATGACGGCCAGGGCAGACTTACCCGCAAAGAATATGACGAGTGGGACAATCTGACCCGGGTGATTTACCCGGACGGCACTAGCGTCAATTACGAATATGAGCACAGGTTCAACCGCATTATCAAAGAAACCAATGAGAGAGGTGTAATTACCGAATACGAATATGATGATGCCGGCAACATGATCCGCAAGATTGAGGCAGCGGGCACGACCGATGAGAGGGTGACCGAATACACCTATGATGACGACAACAACCTGTTGACAATCAGGCGTCTGGCCGGTGCCGACACAGCCGAGGCCCTGACAGAAATGACGTACGATGATGCGGGCAACTTAAGCTCCCTCACCGATCCGGAGAACAAGATAACGCAATTTACCGAGTATGACATCATGGGCAACGTGCTGACCAAAATCGATGGCCGGGGCAAGCAATGGTCGTACGAATACGATGCGGCCGGCAGGCTGAAAGCTGTGATCGATCCGGTCGTCAACAACACCGAGCCCTATCGCAACATCACCAGTATATACTACGACCATCTTGGCAACAAAGTGCGCAAGGTCGATCCGCTGAACCGCGAGACCTTATACGGTTACGATAAAAACGGCAATTTAAGCACGGTCACCGATCATCTGGGCAATGTCACCCGATACGAGTACAACGACGCTGACCAACTGATCCGCCAGGTGGACGCCGAAGGCAAGATCACCCGCTACGAATATGACCTCGACGGCCGGCTGGTAAACACCATCGACGGCAACGGCAATGAAATAATTACGGAGTATAACGATGCAGTGATTTCAGGCTGCTCATCATGCAGCAGCAGTGCTGGAACCAACCAGCCGGCGCGCATCAGTTATCCGACCTTCGAAAAGCATTTTTCATATGACAAGCGCGGTCGCAAACTGGTTGAGACTGATGTCCTTAGCGAGACCGAATCCTATATGACGCAATTCGGCTACGATGACACCGGCAACCTGATCTCCCGCATCGACAAGGAGGGCAATTCAACGGGATATGGTTACGATTCTTTGAACCGACTGATCAAGGTGACCGATGCGATGAACCAGGAGACTCGTTACACTTATGATAACCGAGACAACCTGATCGCGCTGACCGATGCGGAAAACCACACCACCCGCTTTGAATACGACCGCAATAATCGGCTGGTGAGGGAGATTCGGCCTGGGGGACAGCAGACCGTTTACAATTACGATGGAGCCGGCAATCTCATTGAAAAAATAGATGCCAAAGACCAGAAGACAGAATATGACTATGATGATGCCGGACGGCTGGAAGAAATACGCTATTATGAGCCGGACGATTATACAATTCCGGCCAAGACGGTTGGTTTTGCATACGATCGGGCCGGCAATCTAAACGGCTATGACGACGGTGTTACATCGGCCATTTATACCTTTGACGATTTGAATCGGAAGTTGTCGGAGACGGTAGACTACGGAAAATTTGAGCTCTCTTACAGCTACACTTATTACAAAAACGGGCTGAAGAAGACTTTCACCGGCCCGGACGGCGTCACCTATGAGTACACCTATGATGATAATAATCAGTTAAGTGGTGTAAAAATACCCAACGTGGGCAGCATCACGTACAGCGAGTACAAATGGAACAAGCCGACCGAGGTATTGCTGCCGGGCGGAAGCAAAAGGCAGTATGAATATGATCCGCTCATGCGGGTAAAGTCGATCATCGCCAAAGATCCCGGCCAGAATATTTTGATGAATTATCAGTACAATTATGATAAGGTGGACAACATAAAAGCTAAATCTACAGAGCATGGATCTTATTCTTATGGCTATGATGACCTATACAGGCTGACCATCGCCGACAATCCCATGCAAGCGGATGAAGCATTCACCTACGATGCCATGGGCAATCGACTGACGGATGCAAGCGCTATAGGAAATTGGGACTACAATGCAAACAACGAGCTTTTGGGTTATGATAAGGTTGCCTTTGAATATGATGACAATGGAAACATGGTCCAAAAGACCGTTGGTGGTCAGATTACATTGTTCTTTTACAATTTAGAGGATCGTTTGGATCGAGTTGAAGACGGCGATGGCTCTGTGATAAGCTCATATTACTATGATCCGTTTGGAAGAAGGCTTTGGAAGAAAGCAAGCGAACAAAGAATTTATTTTTTCTATTCTGATGAGGGGTTGATTGCTGAAGTTGATGATGCAGGAAATGTTGCCAAATCGTATGGCTACAAGCCGGGATCAACATGGACCACTGATTCGCTGTTTATGAAGATAGGCGCCGAATATTACTACTACCAAAATGACCACCTGGGTACCCCCCAAAAGATGACGGCTGTCAATGGGGCTACTATTTGGTCAGCTAAATACTCTCCTTTTGGGGAAGCAAATATAAATACTTCTTCCACCGTAATCAATCCTCTCCGCTTTCCTGGCCAATACTTTGATGAAGAAACGGGAACGAAATACAACTGGCATAGATACTACGATTCATTCATTGGAAGATATTTAAGAGTTGATCCAATTCTTCTTGTATTTACTGAAGAAAATCATCAAATTTTCCATCTTTCTTTTTTTCGACAACACCTAATAAACTATCTCCATATGTTTATACATTTAACAATCCATTGTCATATACTGACCCTAAAGGCTTGTTCTGTGGTTCAGAGCGAGATAATACAGAAGGTAAGGTCCCAGATAAACCACTACCTTGGTGTGATTTTAGTGAATGCTGTCGGCAACATGATAAATGTTATGAAGGAAAGCAGGGCTGTAATAAAACAAAAAAGCAGTGCGATGATGAATTCTGCAGATGTTTATATGCTAAATCTTATTACATCGGTTGTGGCTCTTTAGCAGGCGCTTATTGTGAAAGAGGTACAGAAGCACCTAGTAGCAAATATTTTGATCCTGCTAGAAAAGAAGGTCCTTGCGGCTGTGATTAGGAAAAGATACAAAGGGATAATGATAAATGAATGTAGGAACTGAAGGGGTTATATACATTTGGTTGAGTATTATATGGATATCGGGATGGCCATTTATAGTTGTTCCTTTATTTTTATTTTTTAAAAGGAGCAAGATAATAAAAAAAGCTCTTTTCTTAATATTGGGTATCCTGGCTTGCTATATCATACAGATAATTTTTGAATTTGCATCTATCCCTTTCTTAAAGGGAGAACTAAAAAACTATTTTCTTGAAAATAACTATCACTATTTAACATGGATTATTCGAATAATTACAGTCTGTAGGCTAATGATAGCTTTGGTTGTACTTTCCATTATGTCTAAATTGCAAATTTTTGATATAGTTGACAAAAAAGGATAGAAAGACACTGTGGATATTATGGAATGAACCCCTAAAACTGCACAGATCACAGCAATGTGATCAGAGTGTTTTGACCAGGCTCTGGGGTTAATTCAAACATCAATTCAAATTCGTAAGGAGGACGGTAACCAATAGCGGAATGCAGCCGCTTATGATTATACACATCTTCGATAAAATATGGAATCCGTTTTTGGACATCTTCCATGGTACGGTATTCCCAAAGATGGACTTCCTCGGATTTTAAGGTTTTCATAAAACTTTCCGCAAAGGCATTATCATAGGGGTTGCCTTTACGGCTCATGCTATTTGAAACCCATAGAACTTAAGCTCTTTTACATAATCGGCGGATGCATATTGCACACCGCGATCCGAATGATGAATACATCCCCACGGTGGATTCCGGTTGACGATGGCCATGCGCAAGGCGTCCAATGTCAGCTGCGTATCGATATTGCGTGAGATCGCATAGCCGATCGTTTTGCGGGAATAGACATCCAAGATCACCGCCAAGTAAATAAAGCATACCAGGATATGGATGTAAGTGATATCGGCCAGCCACAGCTGGTTGATCCCGTTTAAAGTTAAATCTTTGATCAGATTCGGGAACACCGGCAGCTTGTTGTTGCTATCTGTGGTACAAACCCACTTTTTCTTTTGGGGTCGGCAAAGCCATTGGTTTCTCGCGCATGATGCGGTGAACTTTCTTGTGATTGACCAGCCAGCCTTCGCGCTTGATTTGTTCGGTCACCCGGCGGTATCCATACTTGGGAAAGTCCAGGCAAATTTGCTCTATACGCTCAAGCAGCGCTTTGTCAGAAGGTTTTTTCTTCGGCTTATAGTAGAAACTGCGTCGGGGAAGATTCATCAGTTCACACCCCCTTTCAATGTTTTCGATGAGGGGGCGGTTTTCGGTAATAAACTTTCTTTTTTCTGAGTTTGTTTGAGGCTGTTGCGTACGGCTTTTTTTAAAAATTCATTTTCCAGGGTAACCTTACCCAACAGTATGATCCATTCGGCAGAAGGTTGTGGAAAGAATTTGAAGGAGTCAGAACTTATTTTATATACTCTGATGAGGGTTTGGTTGCCGAGATTGATGTACTCGGCAATATTACCAAATCCTATGGTTACAAAACAAGCTTTACATGGACCACTGATCCGGTGTACATGAAGGTTGGCAATCAATACTATTTTTATCAAAATGACCATTTAGGTACTCCACAGAAACTAACTGCTGTCAATGGAGCGGTTGTCTGGTCCGCGAAGTACTCCTCGTTTGGTGAAGCAGATGTCGATACTTCATCTTGCTTTACAAATAATCTCCGCTTTCCAGGTCAGTTCTTCAATGAAGAAACAGGGCTGCATTATAACTACTTTAGATTTTATTATCCGAAAACAGGCCGATATCTTAGAACGGATCCTGCTGGTATTATGAGAGGCCTAAACCATTTGTACGGATATTCTAGGAATAACCCTTTACTTTATGTAGATATATTTGGGCTTAAGTGTACTGTAGTAGATAGCTTAACAACTCAAACTAATCGATTTGAACACGAAGATGTTGTTTACGGAAATTGGATATATGACACCTATGATAGATTCAACGTAAAATGCTGGTGCATCTACTACAGAGATCTTCGAATAGATGTCATTAGGATAGATGCTTTCCGTGTACAAAAGGCACTAAAATGCACTGAAAAAGATGAATGTGGAGTAGAGTCTATTTATTATAAGTATGAAACATCTTACGAAAAAGATGTTGAAACGTTCTCCAAATCTGGTGGCAGAGAGTACGAACAGCGCTTATAGCTGGATGACTGGAACAGAAGATGTTGAATCTGGTGATGATTGTCATTGTAGTCCAGCTTTCCCAGCCCCTCCCGGATGGTATCAAAACAAAAAAGTAGAAAAATGAAATCCAAGAATTTGTAAGGAGAGATTATATGATATCCTTACCTTATAGGTATTGTTCACATATTTATAATATATTTATTTTATCAAGCCTCTTTTTATTATCCTTTTTGTGCATATCATGCCACGCTGATAGCAATGATCAATTTGGGGGAATTATACTCCCTATATATCCGGGTAGTTATTCAATAAAGCAAGGATATGACTCGAAAATAAAATGCAAATATGCAATATATAAAATAAAGGCTGATTTTCCTGCTGCTGAGGTAGTTAAATACTTAGAAAATGCATCTCGAGATATGAATTTAGACTATTATAGGGGTGATGGTTCTGGCTCGATGCAATGGGAAAGCTTTAACTATGCTACTGGTAATTGGGAAAAAGCTGATGGGATACCTGCACGGTATACCGGAACATGGATGGATGAAAAGAGAGAAAAACTCTTTCTTTTACTTATGTCATATAAATACGATGGAAGTAACGATGAATGGAAAAATACCTTGAATGTCGATTGCAAAGTCTGCCAGTATTTTCCAGAATATGAACGGAGTGAACCCCCTGAAGAAGTAAAGCAAAAGGTAAAGCCCCAATTTTTTGGGCTAAATCCAGATTTCCCAACTAGTCAATTATAATTAAAGCATTGCCATGGCAGCGTTTAAGCCTGAATTCATATTGCACGAAAACGTTGTGGAATTTGTCCAGGGATATCAACGTCGGCGACCGTAAGAAAGATCATATCGGAGAAGGCATTTAAGTGGAGTAGGAAGGGTCACATCTTAAATATTAAATATTTGCTTTTTTATCTTCTCTAATCTGCGGTTAAAAGGTCAGTTTTGGGCTGCCTCCTGTGAGGAATATAGGGACGGTCATGAATAAATGCATTTCTTTATTCGACCAAAATTAATTTCAAATCCTGAGCCAATTTTTCTCCTCTCACAACTGCCCGGCTCACCGCCGGCTGACCCAAACTTAACAGGTTACCGACACTGGTTCCGCTCATCCCTAATTCTCGGACCGCCCAATAACAAACCAAACTCCTGGCCTTTACTCGCAACGGCTGATTACCACTGCCAGGCGGAAGCAGAAGACAGTAGGATTATGATCCGCTCATGCGAGTGAGATCGATCTTCGCTAAAGACCCGGGACAGAATATTTTGATGAATTATCAGTACAACTATGATAGGGTGGATAACGTCCTGGCCAAGGACACCGAACGCAGCTCATACATTTACGGCTATAATGATCTGTATCACCTGACAAGTGCCGACAATCCGATTCAAGCGGATGAATCCTACACTTACGACGCGGTAGGTTATCGCCAGACGGATGACGGTGCTGCAGAAAATTATAACTACAATAATAACAACGAGCTTTTGGGTTATGATAATGCAGTTTTCGAATACGATGGCAACGGAAACATTATCCAAAATACCGTCGATAGTCAGGTTACATTGTTCTTTTACAATTCAGAGGATCGTTTGGATCGAGTTGAAGACGGCAACGGCTCAGTGATAGCCTTATACTAATATGATCCATTCGGGAGAAGGCTTTGGAAGGAAGTTGAAGGAGTCAGAACCTATTTTTTATATTCTGATGAAGGTCTTGTTGCCGAGGTGACGATTCCGGCAATGTTACCAAATCATACGGTTACAAGCCTGTCTCTACATGGACCACAGATCCC
>CAVYNY010000019.1:0-143146 GCA_963769935.1 uncultured delta proteobacterium
GTGAAGCGTCCCGGGATCCATGCCGCATCGTTTCTGGTCAGGAAGGATGCAGGTATGCCTAAGAGTTCGAGCCCGCGACGAAGGAGCGGGCGGTGCGGATGGTCACCGAGCAGGTGGCCGAGTACGGGTCGTTGTCGAAGGCGTGTGAGGTCGTCGGCAAGCGGTTGGGGATCTCGAAGGAGACCCTGCGTGGCTGGTGCCGGCAGGCCGAGGTCGACGCCGGCGGCCGGGAGGGCCTGACCAGTGCCGAGCGGGAGGAGATCCGGGAGCTGAAGGCCAAGGTGCGCCGGCTCGAGGAGGACAACGCGATCCTGACGGCGGCGGCGACTTTCTTCGCGGGGGCGCTCGACCCCCGCAGCCGATGATCATGGACTTCATCCGGGTCCAGCACGAGCAGGGCCATGCGGTCGAGTCGGTCTGTCGGGTGCTGCGCGTGCAGGGCCTGCAGGTCGCCGCGCGGACCTACCGGGCCTGGCAGGCCGCGTCGAGCGTGTCCGCGCAGCTGCTGGCGATGGCCTACCTGGTGAACGCGGTGCACTCGCTGGCGTTCGTGCTGGACCCGGCCACCGGCCGGTGGCGGCTGCGCCCCGAGGGGCTGTACGGGCGGCGGAAGATGACCGCCCTGCTCGCCCGGCGGGGCGTGCCCGGCGCGACCGCGGGCCGGGTCGACGCGGCGATGCGGCTGCTGGGACACAACGGGATCCGCCGTGCCCGCCGGCACCGCACCACGGTCCCGGCCGCGGACGGCCGCCGCGCCGGTGACCTGCTGAACCGGGACTTCACCGCCGCCGCGCCGAACCGGGTGTGGGTCACCGACTTCACCTACGTGCGGACCTGGGCGGGTTCGTCTACGTCGCGTTCATCGTCGACGTCTACTCCCAACGGGTGGTCGCCTGGCACGCCCAGGCCAGCAAGGTGACCGACCTGGTGATGACCCCGCTGCGGATGGCGATCTGGCAGCGCGACCACGAGGGCCACCCGGACCCGCGGCGAGCTGGTCCACCACTCCGACGCCGGCTCGCAGGGCGGATTCAACTGGTCGTCGCAACACCTCGATCAGGAGGTGGATGCGATGTGGAGCGTGCCGAGCGCGAGCGGCGGCAGGGGCGGCTGATCGGGCGATGCGGCCGCCGATGCGGTCGCCGGGGCGGCCGCGAGCCGTCGCGTGCGGTGCAGCGCGGTTCTGGAGGCGATCGCGCGGGGGCCTCGAGCGAGGAGGCCGCGGCCGCGGTCGGCGTGTCGCAGGCCGGTCGGGACGCGGTGGTTCCGCCAGGCTGGCGGGATGCCGCCGATCAGCCTGGCCGAGCCCTCGGGCCGCTACCTGTCGTTCGCCGAGCGCGAGGAGATCGCGCTGCTGCGGGCCCAGGAGCATGGGGTGCGCGAGATCGCCCGCGGATCGGGCGTGCCCCGTCGACGATCTCGCGGGAGCTGCGCCGCAACGCGGCGACGCGGGGCGGCAAGCTGGAGTACCGGGCGACGATGGCGCAGTGGCACGCGCGAGCGGCCGCGCAGCCGCCCGAAGGTGGCGAAGCTGCCGCGCAACGATGCGGCTGCGCGAGTACGTGCAGGACCGGCTCGCCGGGCTGATCGCCGACGCCGACGGCGAGCCCGTCGCCGGGCCCGGACGTGCGCGTGGATCGGTCGTCGGCACGGCCGCCGGCAGGACCGGCGGTGGGCGACGGCGTGGAGCCCGGAGCAGATCGCCAACCGGCTGCGGATCGACTTCCCCGATGATGAGTCGATGCGGGTCTGCCACGAGGCGATCTACCAGGCGCTCTACATCCAGGGCCGGGGCGCGCTCAGGCGCGAGCTGGTCGCGTGCCTGCGCACCGGGCGGGCGCTGCGCGTGCCGCGCGCCCGCACGCGCAGGCGCCGGGCAGCATTCGTGACCGCCGAGGTGATGATCAGCGAGCGGCCGGCCGAGGTCGAGGACCGGGCCGTGCCCGGGCCACTGGGAAGGCGATCTGATCATCGGGCTCGAGAGCTCCGCGATCGGCACCCTCGTCGAGCGCACCACCCGGTTCACGATGCTGCTGCACCTGCCGCCGCATGGAGGCCACGGCGACGGCCCGCGCGTCAAGAACGGGCCCGCCGCTGGCCGGCCACGGTGCCGAGGCCGTCCGCGACGCGATCGCCGCCACGATCGCACGCTGCCCGAGCAGCTGCGCCGGTCGCTGACCTGGGACCAGGGCGCGGAGATGGCCCAGCACGCCCAGCTCAGGATCGACACCGGCATCGCCGGTCTACTTCTGCGACCCGCACAGCCCCTGGCAGCGCGGCACGCAACGAGAACACCAACGGGCTGCTGCGCCAGTACTTCCCCAAGGGCACCGACCTGTCCCGCTGCACCGCCGACGACCTCGAGGCCGTCGCCGCCGACACTCAACAGCCGACCCCGCAAGACCCTCGGCTGGCGCACCCCCGCCGAGGTCTAAGCAATATGATGAAACGAAAGTAGGTTAGACAGTACCACGTATTGCTGTCGGTCTGCCCGGTATCTCCCTTGAAAGGGAATTGGTCCGTGAATATTTTGCCGCTACGTTGAATGCGGGCTTCGAGTTTGCCTACCAGTATCCGGGGATCAACCGGGTGGTCAGGCCGCCGGTCGAGTGATTCGCAGCGAAACCGACCGGGAGCCGTTCTGCTTATCGACCAGCGCTATGCGACCTATCGCTACCGATCACTTCTGCTCCCGGAGTGGACTCCTATCCAGGTAAAGAACCAGGAGCAGTTTGCCGGGGAGTTGCAGAAGTTCTGGCAAGGATAAATTCTATCTTTTATATTTTCCCATCAACTGAGCCTGAGCCAGAATGTGGCCCGCCATGGCGGCCTCAACCTGAGCCTTCGTAGCACCGGCATCCAAGGGCAGCATGGTATCGAGGGCGTAGAGCTTGAAAAAATACCGGTGGGTTGCGCTCGGAGGGCAGGGACCGCCATAACCCAATCGGCGCGTTGGATCAGAGGTCCGAGGGATTAATTGACAGCATAAAATAATAACAATATAATCAATTTAGAGTTTGTTCCCTAAAAAAACCGGGAGGTATCGGTGAAAACAATTATACCGGCGGTCGTATTTCTCATTGCCATGGCGGGTGCTTCTGATCTTAGTGCCCAAAAGCTGTATACCTGGACCGACGCCCAGGGAGTTGTCCACATAACCGATGGTCCGCCGCCCCAAAATGCCAAAGTGGAGAATATTACTAACTATCCCGCAAGAAGCCAGCAGGAAATGGATGCAGTTGAGCTTCAAAAACAGCAGCTGCGCGATAATTATAAACAATTTGAGGAACGTGAGGCTGCCCGGCGGGCAGCCATAGAATCCCAAAAGGCCCAGCAACGGGCTCGGGAAGCGATGCTAAAGGTGCAGGAGCAAACCGAGTACAACCAGGAATACATCCGCCGGCTCAGCTCCACCAAAGATAAAAGGAAGCAGTTTAGAAAAAAAATTGAACGGATAAAGAATGAAACCGCAGCCGCTCAGGCCGAAGCCAAGGCGGCCGAGCAGGAGGCTGAGGCAGCTGCCCAAAAAGCCCAGCAAGCGGCTGGCGAAGCAGGCGAAACGCAGTAATCAGGAATGCAGAGACCAGAAGCCAGTGGACAGAGAACAGAGGATGGATGACGGGACGGAGGACGGATGACGGATGACAGATTTGATTGAAGACGGCTTCCAGATGCCGGCAGCACGCAACCAGCTTTTTCCCCTTTATCCTTTTACCTTTATCCTTTTACCTTTATCCTTTTAACCTCCAACCTTATCCCTTAAACCTCAGACTTAAGCCTTGAACCGTCTACCCGGTACCATCCACCCCACAAACGACGCTTTCCATCTTCCGTCTTTGTCCTTGACATACCAGTCGACAAAATCTATTTTGCGGCCTGTTCGAGCCGCGCTGCAGTCCAGCTCGCAAACCTTGAGAGGCAGCTATTAACGCATGAGCATTTACCGCAACTGGTTTCTCGCCAGCCGCCCCTGGTCGTTTGCCATGACGGCCATATCCGTCAGTGTCGGCAGTGCCCTGGGGGCCATTGATGGAGATTTTTCCTGGGTCTACTATCTGATTACTCTGGTAGGAACCGTTTTGCTGCATGCCGCCACTAATTTGATCAACGACTATTACGATGTAAAAAGCGGTGTCGACACCCAGGAAGTTTCCACGGCGCAGTACCGTCCGCACCCGCTGGTCGAGGGAAAACTGAACGCGGAACAAGTGCGAATCGCAGCAACCATCCTCTACGGATTATCCACCTGCATCGGCATCTATCTGGCGGCCGCCCGGGGCTGGGCTTTAGTGTGGATTGGTTTAATTGGCGCATTTGCCAGTTTAACCTATACCGCTCCGCCGCTTAAATACAAATACAGCGCGCTGGGAGAAATTTCGGTTTTTTTTATGTGGGGCCCGCTGATGGTGGCAGGTGCTTATTTTGTCCAACGTCAAACGTTCAGTATAGATGCCTTCTGGATTTCCCTTCCTTTCGGAGCCCTGGTGGCCTTGGTGCTGCTGGCCAACAACATACGCGACATCAGCCATGATCGTGACAAAGGTATTTTAACTCTGGCCATTGTTCTGGGACAACGCAACGGTCTCTGGCTGTATTTTATCCTGGTCGTATCAGCATATCTGGGAATCGTTCTGATGTCGGTTTTTGGCCCACTGTATCTGTGGTCGCTGATTGTTCTGCTGTCGATGCCGCTGGCTTGGCGTCTGCTGCGCCAGATGATGAAGCAGGTACCGGCGGATGCCGACGCCCGCACCGCTCAGCTGGACACCGCCTTCGGCGTGCTGCTGGTAATATCTCTGGTACTGGAGGGTGTATTTTGAATCGCAGCGAGTTCCGTCCGATCGCCCTGGTTGCAACGGTGGTGCTGGCAGCCTTTCTATGGTTCGTCACTTTCTATCTCACCTGGGCCACTTTTTGGATAAAAATTTCGTTTTCAGCAGCCATCCTGGCCATTTTGTCCCTTCGGCTGCAGCCCAACCGGACAGAAAACCTAAAATTCAACGCCGCGGCTGTTGCGCTTGGGACTGCTCTCCGCGGCGGCCCTGTATCTGATCTTCTGGGCCGGCAACGCGGCTGCAACCTTACTGCTGTCTTTTGCCGGTCAGCAGGTCGAGGGCGTTTATGATAAAGGGGCCGGTACGCCGATGTGGGTAATCGCGCTGCTGCTCTTTTTTATAACCGGACCCGCCGAAGAATTGTACTGGCGCGGCTATTTGCAGAAAAATTTAATGGCCCGCTTCGGCCAGTGGCAGGGCTGGCTTCTGGCAACCGTCATCTATGCCGGTGTGCACATCTGGTCTTTTAATTTTATGCTTATCGGAGCAGCCTTTGTGGCGGGAGGTTTCTGGGGGGCCATGTACTGGCGCTTTAAAAACCTGGCACCGGTTATCATTTCCCATTCAATTTGGAGTACGGTGATTTTTGCAGTGTTTCCAATCAGCTGACCGGTTTGGATGGTTTTGATCATTTGGTTCGTTTGGATCGTTTAGATCTAAACGATCTTCAGCTTGGCGCTTTCAACCAGGGCCTTGACGACATCGAGCAAGGGCGGCTTGAGTGCCCGCCATTTGGGTTCAATGGCTTTGTCAAGATGCCAGTTGAAGTCTACCACGTCGTATTTTTCAGGAATAACGCGGTCCCGATGTTCCCCATAGACGGTCTGAGGAATAATACTCGATAAACATCATCCGATGGGGCTTGATGTCGAAATCACGGACCACCCTGGTGGCAATATGACCGCAACAGCTGCGCACGGACATTCGGCTTTCAGGCACATCCGATACAACCACGATAATCGGCTTTAAATGCGTCAAGCCCTTGTCTTCCTTTTTAAGGTCAAATATCCGCAGGCGACACTTCCCACTCGCCAGATGCAGCAAACCGCCCCAGCCTTCCCAGGAATATATATCATCATAGATCAGCATTAAAACCCTCCGGTCAACGGACCACTGATCGCATCGCATTTCACCTTGCTTTACCAAGTCTTATGTAATATATTTTAAAATTCAAAAAATAAAGGAAAAATATGGCCTTATGCCAATGACAGACAAATCCGATACCATGCATCATCTCGACCAGGGCGATAAAAAAGTTATCTTGGTAGGAACCGCTCACGTTTCCAGGGAAAGTGCGCAAGAGGTCGGCCAAATTATCGAGGAAGAAAAACCCGATACGGTCTGCATTGAACTTTGCCAGGCGAGATACCAGTCCATGCGGCAGAAAGAGCTCTGGCAGGAAACGGATATAATTAAAGTCATTAAAGAAAAAAAATCTTTCCTGCTGCTTTCAAATCTGTTGTTGGCATCGTTTCAAAAACGGATTGCGAAAAAATTCGACATAATACCCGGCGCCGAAATGATCAAAGCCATCGAAACCGCCGAAGCCGTGGGCGCTGAAATTTATCTGGCAGACCGGGACATTCGCACCACCCTGGCACGAACCTGGCGGGCCATGGGATTGTGGAGCAAAATCAAACTCATGTTTCAAATGATCCTCTCATTGGCGGAAGTTGAGGATATCAAGGAAGAGGATATCGAAAAAATGAAGCAGCAGGATGTTCTCGAATCCCTGTTGGCTGAAGTTGGAAAATCCCTGCCGATTTTAAAAGACATCCTGATCGATGAACGCGACCAGTACCTGGCCGAGAAAATCAAAAACGCTCCCGGTCAAAAAATAGTAGCGGTCGTAGGTGCCGGCCATGTTCAGGGCATTAAAAAATATTGGAACACGGACATCGATATCCAGGCCCTCGAAAAGCTCCCTCCCAAAAAAAAGGATGACCGGTATTTTAAAGTGGCTTATTCCGGGCGCTATCATAGCGATGTTTATCGCCGGATTTTTTTACGGCGGCGCCAAGGCCGGCAAGGATATGCTCATCTGGTGGATTGCCGCCAACGCGATTTTAGCCGGACTCGGGTGCTATTATCGCGCTGGCGCATCCGGCCACTATTATTTCTTCAATGCTGGCAGCGCCTTTAACCTCGTTAAACCCGATGATTGCGGCCGGCTGGGTTTCAGGTCTTGTGGAAGCATTTTCCCGCAAACCCAAAGTAAAGGATCTGGAAACACTCCCGGATGATATCTTGTCCGTGCGCGGCTTCTGGCGCAATAAAGTGACGCGGATCCTGCTGGTGGTTGTATTTACCAACCTTGGCAGTTCGATTGGCACCTTTGTCGCCTTTCCGGTCAATATGTGAAGTTGCTGATCGGCGTATCGCACTAAGGCATGACGGTGGAATGCGGATTGAGGGCATCCGGAACAAATGCCGGATTTCGGTTTATTTCCGTCATTAATTGGCAGCGGCCGGTTTCAATGGTGCAAACGAATACATATCTTTTCAGAAAAATTCGCGGGTGCCGGGCCCTGATTCCGATTGCCCTGATAGTGATGATGATCCCCTGGGGCTGCGCCGGCACGGCCGACTTATCGCGGGACGAATTTGAGGCACCGCCGGCCGCATAGCTCCCTCCCATGCGGTACACCATTCAGGTCGGGGCCTTTTCAAATATGGACAATGCCGTGCGGCTGACCGCAAAACTCCAGGCGCAGGGCTTAAACGCCTACCATTTTCTCCATGATTCGGGGCTCTATAAAGTACGCTTCGGCAACTATCCGACAAAAAAAGCCGCTCTAAAAAGGGCCGAATAACTGAGCGGCGGACGGCATCATTGATGTGTACTACATTGTCGGCCCGAAGGATTACACTGCGTCAGCCTATCGGCCGGGCAATCGGGATTATCTCAGAAACGAAATTGTCACAACCGCCCAAAAGTATATCGGAATTCCCTACCAATGGGGCGGCGCGTCGCCCCACACCGGCTTTGACTGCAGCGGTTTGACCATGGTGGTTTACCGGTTGAACGGCCTGCAGCTGCCGCGTTCGTCGGGAAGCCCAGTGGCAAGCCGGAAGACCGATCGACCACAGCCAACTGCAAAAGGGCGATCTGATTTTTTTCGCCACGTCCGGCGGCCAAAGGGTGTCGCACGTGGGTATTTATGTCGGGGACAACGAATTTCTGCATGCTCCGGGCAAAAACCGCAAAATCAGGATCTCGTCTTTATCGAGCTGAATATTATCGATCCCGCTATCTCGGCGCCAGAAGATATGTGTGAGCGTTTAGTTCGTTAAGATCGTTGAGATCGTTAGGAGCGTTCGTGTGAATGGAAAATAAGAAGCGCAGAAGAGCAGGAAAGCTCTGTTTTATTCATGATTAGCACGACATTGTGAGGCTTTTATCTGCCATTTCAAATTTCTGCTCTTCTGATCTTCTTAGCTTCTTAACTTCATTCTTCTTTGGTTTGCGATCAACGATCCAAACCATCCAAACTATAACCGAATCTATTCATCATATCCCAATCAACTAATCAACCAGTCAACATCAACCACAACTAGTCAATAATCTTAACCACCGTTCTTTCCATTTTTTTCCACCTGTCAGCGATAACTCATTTTGACTGTATTGATACGGTCCCTGGCAAAAAGTTGAATACATGCCGGATAAAGCTCCCATTCAAGTTCAAGTCCTTTTTGGCGAATCGAATCGATGGTATCTGCGGCTGGATTTGAAATGCCCGCTGCCCGATGATCGGCCCGGTATCTTCACCGTAATCAATGAAGTGAACCGTACACCCGCCTACCTTGCAGCCATAGCGGAAGCGTCTCCATATCCGTCGACTCCGGCAAAAGCCGGAAGCAGGGCCGGATGGATATTCATAATCCGGGGCCGGCGGGGTCGATATTGATCCGGTCGATAAAATATGGCGTTAAATTGCGCATAAAACCGGCTAAAACCAGCAGATCGAAAGGGTAGGATTTCATAGCCCGCAGCAGCCCGGCTTCGGCCATGGCACGGGATTTCAAGAAAAAGCCGAGTTTGGCAGGATCGCCACGCTCGCTGAAAAACGACGTTTGGTCGGCTGCAAATCATTCAAGTCGAAATCATCGGGCAGACCGACTTTTCCTGCTGCCGTTTTCGTCTGCCGTAATGATGAATTATAGTCGACAACAAAGGTCGGAATATTGTCCTGGCGCGCCGGTACCAGTCCGCCGGCCGTCAGGATTATCCGATCCGACAAAAACCACTCGACCATCGATCGTGCCGTCGCGGCAGGCATCGATGATCGCCTGCAGATTCGTGCCGCCGCCCGAAATCAGAGCGCTCCGATTCGGATTTTTTTAGTCAATTGGATTCCTCCCCGCTGGGTTTTTAATAGCCTTTCATTTGAAAAAAGTGCCATTGGAACGAATAAACCAGGGAAAAAATGCCAGAAACCATAAGGCAGATCAACTTGTTTTTGAAATCTTAACTCGCGCTTAGGATCCACGAAAAAATAAGTTCACAGATTTGTAGTTGGGGCGTGTCCGGCAAGTGCTTGTATAAAAATTGCTCAGGTTGACAATAGAGATTGCCATCACTATAATGGTCCAATTGTATCATTTTACGTATGAAAGGATGTAAAGTCATGGCAGAAGGAATCATGGAGATAGACGACGATAATTTCGAAGCTGAAGTGCTGCAGTCCGACAAACCGGTACTGGTCGATTTCTGGGCACCTTGGTGCGGCCCCTGCAAAGCCATCGGACCCATCGTAGAGGATCTTGCCAATTCATTCGGGGACCAGGTCAAATTTGCCAAATGCAACGTAGACAATAGTCCTATCACTCCCGGCAAATTCGGTATTAAAGCCATACCCACCCTCATTTTCTTTAAAAAGGGTGACGTTGTCGAACAAATCACCGGCATGGTCGCCAAGTCAAAACTGGAAGACGCCATCAATAAATTGCTGTAAATAAAAGACATGAAACGTCTGTTTATTGTCGGAATTATTATACTTTTTTTCGGCTCCGGGTGCTCCGCCCTTAAAAAATCATGGAACGCCATTACAGGCAAAGAAGAGACCGGATCCGCCCAACAGCTGGCATGGGATGGGATGGATGCCTACGACGATGGCGAATATAAAGACGCCATTGAGAACTTCCAAAAACTGAAAGACTGGTATCCATTTTCCAAATATGCCATTCTGGCCGAACTGAAAATAGCAGATGCCCATTATCATCTGGACCAATACGAAGAGGCGATCTTTGCCTACGAAGAGTTTGAAAAGCTGCATCCGCGCAACGAGGCCGTTCCCTATGTGATTTATCAAATCGGGCTTAGCTACTATGATCAAATCGAAACTATCGATCGCGACCAGACTCCGGCCCGCAAAGCGCTGGAAACTTTTCAGCGCTTGACCAAACAGTTTCCCGATGATCAATATGCACGCAGCGCGAATGAACATATTCCCAAATGTTTAAAAAGTTTAGCCGGCAATGATTATTATATCGGTTTATTTTATTTTAACTCCAAACACTACGAGGCTGCCCTGAAACGATTTATGTCGGTGCTTACCAACTACCCCGACGTTGGATACCACCAGCAAGCCCTGCAATACGTCGCTCAATGTGAAGCCTCGCTGGCTAAGGAGGCCAAGGAAAATTAAAAAAAGCCTTTACACCTTTCCGGTATTGTTGTAAAAGACCTTTTTTCAGCAAAATACCAATTTGAATCGAGGAGAACAATCGTGTCTAAAATGTGTGCAATCTGCGGCAAAAAACCTATGGTGGGCAGCCATGTCAGTCATGCTCACAATGTCACCAAACGCCGATTCAACCCGAATTTGCAGCGTGTGCGCGCAATTTCAAACGGCAGAGTCAAAAAAATGGATGTCTGCGCCAACTGCATCAAATCCGGGCACGTGGTTAAGGCGCCCTGGGAATGAAGATTGAAGATTGAATAATTAAGGTATGCTTTCTAATTTAAAAAAGATAGAATTCCATAAATATTCAATCTTCAATCTTCAATATTCAATATTCATTTCCTACCCTATCCTACCCTTTTAACGTCCTGCACCAGTTTCACCTTCCGGACCGCCGACAGAATCTTTTCCAGGTGGTTGGTATTTTCAACGCCGATGGTGAAATAACTGTCGACCGTCTTGTTGTCACGAATCTCCGAACTGGCATTGAGAATGTTGGCGCCGAACTTGCTGATATTGCCGACCACATCCGCCAGCAGTCCGACCCGGTCCTGGGAGATGATCCGGATTTTAACCGGATAGGTTTCATTTTTTTCCTGATTCCATTCGACCTCGATTTGGCGATCGGGATTCATACGCAATGCATTGATACAGTTGGTTCGGTGCACCGTCACACCGTATCCCCGGGTGATATAGCCGATAACCGGATCGCCGGGAACCGGTTGGCAACATTTTCCGAACCTTATCAGAATATCATCCACGCCTTTGACGAGCACCCCGGCTTTGAGCTTTTTCTTGCGAACCACCCGACCGACAAGTCTATTAAAAATAGATTCCTGATCCTCTTCGGACTCCAGTTTGGGCGCAAATTTTCGTAGGACCTGCAGCGGCGTAATTTTGCCGTAACCGACATTGGCCACCAGATCGTCGATGGTCTTAAAGCCGAAATGCGCTCCGACCTCAGCCATCTGCTCGGTTTTAGCCAGGGTCATGAAGTTCAGTTTTTCTTTCCGAAAAGCCTTTTCAAGCATCTCCCGGCCCAGGGTGATACTGCGTTCTTTTTCCTGGGTCTTGATCCAGTGCCGGATTTTTGAGCGCGCTTTAACGGTCTTGACGAATTTCAGCCAATCTTTGCTGGGATGATGATTCTTGGAGGTGGTGATTTCAACGATATCGCCGGTTTTCAATTCATAGGGCAGGGGGACCAGTTGGCCGTTTACTTTGGCGCCGGTGCATTGATTACCGACTTCCGTATGGATCATGTAGGCAAAATCAACCGTTGTGGCACCGCGCGGCAAAGTTTTGATCTCACCGCGGGGTGTGAACACGTAGACTTCATCCTGGAAAAGATCGATGCGTACGTTTTCGAGAAACTCACCGGGGTCAACAAAATTTTCCTGATTTTCCACCAGATCCTGAATCCAGGCAAATTTTTTGCTGATATTCTCATCGATCCGTTTACCTTCCTTATAGCTCCAGTGCGCGGCAATGCCGGATTTGGCAACCCGATCCATCTCCCGGGTTCGTATCTGGATTTCAATGCGCTCGCCAAAAGGTCCGATAACCGTGGTATGCAATGATTGATACATATTGGGCTTGGGACGCGCAATATAATCTTTGAATTTATGGTCGATCGGTTTCCACATCGAATGAATCAGCCCCAGGGCTTCATAACATTGGGAGATGGAATCGAGAATAATTCTAAAAGCAATGATATCGTATATTTCTTCGAAAGGAAGGTTCTGGGATACCATTTTAGAATAGATACTGAAATAATTTTTATTGCGCCCTAATACCTCACATGCCAGATTGACCTCGTCCATCTTTTTCTGGATGAAGTTTTTGACGGTTTCCATATATTTTTCGCGCTCGGCTTTGGATTTGGCCACCAGGCTCTGGATCTGATTGTATTCATCCGGCTGAAAATATTTAAAGGATGATTCCTCCAGCTCGTTTTTTATCCAGTAAATACCGAGACGCGCCGCGATGGGGGCATAGATGTCCAGGGTTTCCCTGGCAATTTCTTTTCGCTTGCTATCTTTGTGGAATTGCAGCGTACGCATATTATGCAGCCGGTCGGCAAGCTTGATCAGGATAACCCGGATGTCATCGGCCATCGCCAGAAACATCTTGCGCAGGCTTTCGGCCTGGCGGGCCCGGGAGCTGTGAAAAGAAAGGCTGCTGAGCTTGGTGACACCGGAAACGATCAGCAGAACTTCAGGGCCGAAGAGTCTTTCGATTTCATTCACTTCGGCATTGGTGTCCTCGATCACATCATGCAGTAAGCCGGATGCCACACTGATGACATCCAGCTTCATGTCCGTGAGTATTCCGGCGACCTCCAGCGGGTGGGAAAGATACGGTTCGCCCGACAGGCGGACCTGGCCTTCATGAACCCTGGCGGAATAAACATATGCGCGCTCAATGATATCCAGATCCGCTTCCGGATGGTATTCGGTGATCTTATCTATGAATGTCGTTGATTCTGATCAAGTCTGGTCACTCGTTGCTGGTCGCTCGTTACCGGTCGCCGGCTGTTTGGTTGCCGGCTGCCGGCAACTCTAAACCAGCACTAATACGCTTTTGCAAAAACCGCCTGGATGTTGCCCGGCCTGCCGCAGCTGATGCAGGGGCCTTTCATTTTATCCTGTTCAAAAGGAATGCAGCGGATGGTCACCGCCAGATCATCTTTTATTTTCAGCTCGCACGCCGGCTCACCGCACCAGGAAGATACGGCAAATCCACCATGGATTTCCGGTTTTTCAGAATTTTGCGGCGTAAAAAAATCGTAAAAGGTTTTGCGGTCTTCAATGGCCACCGTATGATCCTGCTTGAAGGTCTCGGCCCGCCGATAGAGGGTGTCCTGGATATCATCCAGCAGCTGCGTTATCTGCGTCACAAACTGCTCAGTATCAACGGCGGTCTTTGCATTATGCGGTTTGTCGCGACGGCCGACATAAACGCAATTCCGGGCGATGTCTCTGGGGCCGATTTCAACCCGCAGCGGTATACCTTTTTTAATCCACTCCCAGCCCCGCGCGCCCCCGACATCGCGATCGTCGACTTCCACCACTAATTTGCGGTGGTGATAATAAATTTCCTTCAGCCGCTTGGCCAGATTTTCAGTGTAACTCATCACCATTTCCCGGTCTTCGACTTTTCTGAAAATCGGCAGCAGCACAACGTGGGCCGAAGCCACTTTCGGAGGCAAAATTATACCGTCATCATCGCCGTGGCTCATGATCACCCCTCCGATTAACCGGGTGGAAGCACCCCACGAGGTGGTCCAAGCATAATCTTCGGTTTCCTGGGCCGTCTGAAATTTGATTTCGGATGCCCTGGCAAAATTTTGACCCAGAAAATGGGAAGTACCGGCTTGCAGCGCTTTGCAATCCTGCATCATGGCCTCAATACAAAGGGTGTCCACGGCACCGGGAAAGCGTTCGGCCGCACTTTTGGCACCCCGGATTACCGGCATCGCCAGATAATCCTCTGCCATCCGGGCATAGACTTCCAGCATCAGCTTCGTTCTTTCCATCGCTTCTTCTTTCGTCGAATGGGCCGTGTGCCCCTCCTGCCATAAAAACTCGCTGGTTCTTAAAAACATGCGCGTGCGCATCTCCCAGCGGACCACATTGGCCCACTGGTTGATTAATATGGGCAAGTCCCGATAACTGCTGATCCATTTGGAAAAAGAATCCCCGATAATGGTTTCGGACGTGGGTCGCACCACCAGTGGCTCCGTCAAAACCCCGGCCGGCCGCAGCGCTCCGGTGCCGTCTTTTTCCAGCCGGTGATGGGTAACCACCGCACATTCTTTGGCGAACCCCTCCACATGCGCGGCTTCTTTTTCCAGAAAGCTTAGGGGGATGAACAGTGGAAAATAGGCATTTTTGACACCGGTCGCTTTAAACATTTCATCCATTACGCGTACAATATTCTCCCAGAGGGCATACCCCCAGGGTTTGATGACCATGCATCCCCGGACCGGCGATCGCTCCGCCAAATCGGATGCTTTAATCACCTGCTGATACCACTCCGGATAATCCTCGGTCCTTGTCGGTTTAATTGCACTCTGCACTGCGTTCCCCATATCGTTCCTTTCAGCAATAAAAATATGATTTTTAAACCGCAGAGTTCGCTGAGGACGCTGAGAAGATCATAATAAGATAAATGTATCGAGTTAAGAGAAAATTCTGAGAGCCCATTCTTTCTGAAAAATCTCTGCAGCCTCCGCGTGCTCTGCGGTTAGCCAAGCGGTTACATTTATCGTCCTCAATCCTTCAGATCGCTGCGATTGCTTTCGTACTCTGCTACTTCAGCCATCAAAACTTCAACCAACTTTTCCTGCGGGAATTTTTTCACAACCTTTCCCTTGCGAAATAAAATGCCGGTCCCATCGGCGCCGGCAATACCGATATCCGCCTCCCGGGCCTCTCCGGGGCCGTTGACCACACACCCCATGATGGCAATTTTAATCGGCGCGGCGGTTGACAGCAGCGCTGCTTCAACCTGTTCCACAATTTTGAATAAATCAATGCTGCAGCGTCCACAAGTGGGGCAGGAAATGATCTCCGGCCCCCGCTGCCGGATGCCCAGCGCTCTCAAGATCTCATAGCCGACCCGTACTTCTTCAACCGGATCCCGTGTCAGCGAAACCCGGATTGTGTCGCCGATACCCTCGGCCAGCAGCGTTCCGATGCCCAGGGCCGACTTGACGATGCCCGCATAGAGGGTGCCGGCTTCGGTCACCCCAACGTGCAACGGCAGATCGGTTTTGCCGGACAGCATCCGGTAGGCTTCAACCGTGCGCGCTACATCCGATGCCTTTATAGAAACCTTTATCTCGTGAAAGTCAAGCGATTCCACCAGCTCAATGTTGTGCAGGGCACTTTCCACCATTGCCGCGGCGGTAACGCCATTGTATTTTTTAAGGATATCTTTCTCGAGCGAACCGGAATTGACACCGATGCGAATCGAGAGTCCCAAATCTTTGGCACAGTCCACCACCTCCCTGATTTTCCTTGCGCTGCCGATATTGCCGGGATTGATTCTCAGGCCGTCGGCGCCGGCGCGGGCCGCGGCAATGGCCAGCCGGTGGTCGAAATGAATATCTGCAATAAGCGGAATGGAGATTCCTGCTTTGATGGCCGAGACGGCCCGGGCGGCGTCCGCGTCCGGCACGGCCACCCTTATAATTTCACAACCGGATGCTTGCAGCCGCAGGATTTGTGAAACCGTGGCTTCAACATCCTGGGTCGGCGTATTGGTCATGGACTGAACGGCAATCGGCGCCAAATCTCCCACGGGAACCGGGCCGACCATGATCCGACGCGTTTTTTTACGATTTGCTGTTAAAGACATAGTAAAATATTGGTTGTACCGAACCCCCCATCGAAAATTCGAGACCGGCATTCATTCAATTGCAAATGAAAGCCGATTTGTGCTATACTTCAACGAAATTTTTCAGTTGCAATGGCCATGAAATTATCAAACAAGGCAATTTTATTCAAGCCTAGAATTGGGCCGGCTTCGAATCCTTATTCAAATATATTTTGATTTAAATGGTCTTTGTCAATATAAAAAGGAGAGCAGCGCTATGCAGCATGCAAAAGGACAGAAATTTTCAGAAAAACACGGAGCGGGTGCTCAGGTTGACCCCGCGATCAAAGCCGAAATTGAAAAAAAAGCCGTCGCTGGTGAAGTAGCCTGTGCGGCGGCTTTTCAGATCGCCGATGCGCTCGGCATTCTCCCCGCCGATGTCGGCAGGACCATGGACTTATTGGAACTTAGAATAAATAAATGTCAATTGGGATTATTCGGCTATAAGCCCGATAAGAAAGCCGTTAAACCCAAAAAGCCTGCGAGCCGACAGATGGAAGACGCCGTCCGAAATGCCTTGGTTGACGGCAAACTGGCCTGCCGCGATGCATGGAGCATTGCCCGTAACTTCAACGTGCCGAAAATGTCCGTCAGCGCCGTCTGCGAAGCTCTTGGCATCAAAATAAAGCCTTGCCAGCTGGGAGCATTTTAGCCTTATCTGAACCATACCGCCCCAAAAACAGCTAAATTTTAGCCATGAAAATGCCGATAGCATCAGATAAGTGTTATGGCTCCGCCCTGAAAAATAGCTCAACCAGGTTTGGATAAAACATCCCGGACCGATTGAGACTGAAAGAATATCGCTGCTGCCGGGCGGATTCATAAACCGACAAAACCATCTTTGCAGGTTATTTCCTTTGAAATCTACGGCAATCAACAAAATTTTCAATGAACGGCGGGCCCTTCAGCTGGTTATTGTTGTGCTGTGGATTACGGGAATTCTCTATCTAGCTTATCCAATCGTCAATGATTACAGGTTTGTTACCCTGCACAAAGTTGTTAAAGCCGGCCAGATTACCGTCATAACCCGCAACACGCCGCACTGCTATTATCTTTATCAAGATGAACCCATGGGCTTTGAGTATGAATTGGCGCAGGAGTTTGCGAATTATTTAGGGGTCGAACTGAAAATACATATTGCCAAAAGTTGGGAGGGCATGATGCCATTGCTGAAGGATGGCGCCGGCGGTTTTATTGCCGCCGGTATGGCCATAACCCCGAAAAGGCGCAAGCAGGTCGCCTTTTCAGATGGGTACATGGACATTCAACAGCAGCTCATTGCGAATCGGAATGATGCCAAAATAAAGAAACTCGAGGATTTGAGCGGTAAAACCATTCATGTTCGCAGGGCAACTCCTTACCAGGAACGCCTGGAGGAGCTCCAAGAGCAGGGATATCACTTTAAAATCAAACTGTACAAGGATCTGCCTACGGAAGAATTGATTCAGCAAGTGGCCAGCGGTGAAATCGGATTTACCGTGGCCGACAGCAATATCGCTTTGCTTAACCGACGCCATTATCCCAACGCCGTTATTGTCCGCCCTATCAGCGAATTAGAGCATCTTGGCTGGGCCGTGCACCCGAAAGCCTTGCAGTTGAAGGACAAAATAAATTCTTTTTTCTCAGCAATCAAGCAAAACGGCAGATTTAATGAAATTTACAACAAATACTATGGTGACGTTGAAGAGTTTGATTTCGTCGATCTGAGGGCCTTTCATCGCAGCATCAAAGATAATCTATCCCGCTACAGCCCGTTTATCAAAGCCGCGGCCAAAAAATATGGATTTGACTGGCGTTTGATTGCAGCCCAGATTTATCAGGAATCCCATCTGGATCCATTGGCCAAAAGCCAGGCCGGTGCGCGTGGATTAATGCAGCTTCTCCCCAGCACGGCCCGCAGCCTGGATGTCAAAGATATTCAAAATCCGGTGGAAAATATCAATGCCGGGGTTCAGCACCTAAAATATCTCTTCGACCGCTTCGATAAGGCACCGGACTCCGACCGAATGCATATCGCCCTGGCTGCCTATAATGTCGGACATGGGCATGTTGAAGATGCCCGTGACCTGGCTGCCAGCATGCATCTCGATCCCAACTCCTGGGAATCGTTGGAAAAAACCCTTCCGCTCTTAAGATACCGAAAGTATTATAAAAATGCCAAATACGGCTATTGCCGCGGCACTGAGCCCGTCACTTATATCAAGCAGATTATGATCTATTACGATATCTTAAAGCGCCAGGGCATTGAATACGGGGAGGTGCAGGCGAGTCTGTGAAACCTCCGAAATTGAATATTTTCGATTGAAGATTGAATATTTAAGGATCGCCTTCAGCGCATCAATTTCAACTAAGACGAAGCGAAGCGACATCCATCAATCTTCAATTTGCAATCTGCAATTTTCAATTCCGCTTTGTCCGGATTAGGACACGGATGCCCAAGAAAACCACATCACCCGGGGTGATCACCTAACCTAGAAACGAGGCGTGCGCCCCCACAAAAGGATTGGTACGCCTTTCTTCTCCGATGGTCGTCGTCGGACCATGCCCCGGATAGACCGTCACGTCATCATTCAGAGCAAACAGTTTCTGCTGGATACTCTTTTTGATCGTCGCAAAGCTGCCGCCCGCAAAATCGGTGCGGCCGATTGAACCTGCAAATAAGGTGTCACCCACAAAAACTTCCCGGTCCGTGCACAGCGAAATTCCGCCCGGCGTGTGCCCGGGAGTGTGAATCACCTTTAAAATAATGCTGCCGAAGGTGACTTCATCTCCGTCCTCAAGTTCACGGTCCGGCGGAGGTGAGTTAACCGCAGTAATGCCCCAGGCGGCAGCGCTGCTGGCAACCTGGTTGAGCATCGCAGCGTCCAGGGGGTGGATGAGAATCGGAGCGCCGGTTACTTCCTTCAATCTTTTGTTGGCGCCCACGTGGTCCAGATGACCGTGGGTGTTGATGATATATGTGACGCTCAGGCCGGATTCAGCCAGAGATCGTAGAATTCGATCAGCTTCATCTCCCGGATCAATAACCGCGGCCTCGTGCGTCTCTTCACAGCCCAGGATAAAAGAATTTGCCATAATCGGCCCAACAACCAGTGTCTTAATGATCAAATCAGTCTCCTGTCTTTTTTAAGGTACCCTCTTTCGCCAATTCCGCCCGAATGCTGTCCATGATGCCGTTAATAAAGGCTCCGGACTCCTCAGTGCCGAATTTTTTGCCGATATCAACCGCTTCGTTGATGGATACTTTCGGCGGTATGTCCTGGCAATACAACAATTCGTAAACCGCAATCCGCATCACGTTGCGATCGACACAGGACATGCGCCCTATTTTCCAATTCTTAGAAAATCGTTCGATCAAGGCATCGATCTCAACTTTGGCCGCCAGCACACCTTTTACCAGCTCTGCAAAAAAGGGTTCGGACTTTTGGGGAGGACGAAAAATTTTGCAGAAGTGCCGTAGCATCTGCGGTGATGCCTCGTTTTGCATATCCATGTAAAAGAGCGCCTGCATGGCGAGCTCTCGCGCCTGGCGACGAGTACCCATGATGGTTACGATTCGATAATTTCAAATAGGTTGGCCATCTCCACGGCGGCGATAGCCGCACTCCAGCCTTTATTGCCGGCTTTGGTGCCTGCGCGTTCGATTGCCTGTTCAATGGTATCGGTGGTAATGACCCCGAAGATAACCGGGACTTCGGATTCCATGCCCACCATGGCGACTCCTTTCGACACCTCGGCACTGACATAATCAAAATGCGGGGTTGACCCCCGGATAACCGCCCCCAGACAAATAACCGCATCAAAGCGGTTTGTTTTTGCCATTTTTTTGGCGACCACCGGAATTTCAAAGGCGCCCGGGACCCTGACGACCTCGATATCTTCATCCGCTGTCCCACTGCGAACCAATGCGTCCAATGCCCCGCTCAGTAGCTTTTCTGTAATAAAATCGTTAAACCGGCTTACAACCACAGCAAACTTCTTGCCTTCGGCAATGAGCTTCGCATCAAGAAATTTCGGCATATACGTTCCTTTCGTCGAGTTCGTTGGGATCACGGATTAGCATCAATATGGAGAAGGTGCCCCATTTTTAGTTTTTTGCATTCCAGATAACATTTGTTGTACGGATTGGGAGCGATTTCGATGGGGACCTGTTCAACAATCTTGAGACCGTAGCCTTCAAGACCGACCATTTTTTTGGGATTGTTGGTCAAAAGCCTCATTTTTCGGACGCCGAGATCGACCAGGATTTGCGCCCCGATACCATAGTTGCGCATATCCGCCTTAAAACCCAGTTTTTTGTTGGCCTCAACGGTATCATATCCCTCATCCTGCAGAGCATAAGCCTTGATCTTATTGACAAGACCGATGCCGCGCCCTTCCTGCCGGATATACAGCAGTACGCCGGAACCTTCTTCTTCCATTGTCTGCATGGCTTTGCGCAGCTGCGGCCCGCAATCGCAGCGCATGGAACCGAAAATATCGCCGGTCAAACACTCGGAGTGGACGCGCACCAGAATCGGCTGCTCCGGATCGATTTCACCTTTGACCATGGCAATGTGCAACAGATTATCCACGTCATTCTCATAGACAATGGCCCTGAATTCGCCGGCCACTGTGGTGGGAATACTCGTTTCCGCAGCTCGCCGCACAAAAGATTCCGTTCGCATGCGGTATTCTATTAAATCTGCAATGGTGCAAATGCCGATGCCGTGTTTTTCACTGAATTTTTCAAGGGTCGGCATTCTGGCCATGGTACCGTCGTCGTCCATAATTTCACAAATCACGCCGGCCGGCTTCATATGCGCAAGGCGGGCGAGATCTACCGCACCCTCGGTCTGACCGGCTCTGACCATCACGCCGCCTTCCCTGGCCCGGAGAGGGAAAACATGGCCGGGTCTCACCAGATCACGGGGGCTGGCGTCATCCGCGACGGCGGTTAGGATAGTGGTCGCCCGGTCAGCCGCCGATATTCCGGTGGTTACACCGCACCTGGCTTCAACGGATACTGTAAATCCGGTCCCGTAAGGCGACGTATTATTGTCAACCATCAACGGCAGATCCAGGGCGTCGATTTTCTCCGCCGTCATGGGAAGGCAGATAAGTCCACGACCGAACCTAGCCATAAAATTAATGGCTTCCGGGGTTACCTTCTCAGCCGCGAGGCAAAGGTCACCTTCATTTTCTCGGTCCTCATCGTCCACGAGGATAACCATTTGCCCTTCTTTGATTTTTTCGATAGCCTCTTCGATAGTAATATGTGGCATTTTTCCTTTATGCTCCGATTTTTAGCGCTTATTTTAAAGCAGCTCAACTGCTGCTGCAATTCATTCTATATCAAATACCGGCTTGCTAATCAATAAAACCGGCTTTGATTAAATAATCCCGATCAAGAACCGGCCCTCCGCTGGCCGGGCTTTTGAGCTCCGGCGGCCCCCCCCTTACAAACCGTTCAACATATTTGCCGATCATATCGGCTTCTATATTCACCCGATCGCCTCTGCTTTTGAAACCAATCGTCGTCAGTTTAGCGGTGTGCGGGATTATGCTGACAGAGAAACTGCTGTTGTCGCAGTCATTGACGGTCAAGCTTACCCCGTCTACGGCAACCGAGCCCTTGGCGATCATATAGCGCGCGAGTGACTCGGCAACTGCAATGGTAACGATGATGGCATTGCTCAGAGGCTCGCGCTGCTTGATGATGCCCGTGCCGTCAACATGTCCGGCAACCAAATGCCCGTCAATACGGTCTGATAGGCGCAGGGAGCGTTCGAGATTTACCCGGTCGCCGACTTTAGCCTTGTCAAACGTGGTAATATGGAGTGTTTCAGGCGAGACATCCACTTCAAAACGTCGGCCGTCAATCTCGACTGCCGTCAGGCAGGCACCGTTGACAGATATGCTGTCTCCGATTTTGGTCTGATCCAGCAAAAAATCGGCCTCAATTGCCAGCCGCTTGCCCCAGCCGGTCGAACGGACGCCGCTAATACTACCAAAGCCTTCTATGATACCGGTGAACATAGTATGATCGTTTCGTTCCTAACGAACTAAACCAATTCAATATAACAATTATTCCGTAATTTACAACCTACCGAATATATCCCTCGATCATGACATCATCGCCAAATCGTTGGATACCAATATCGCTGACAGCGATGCTCTGGTTCATAAACTCTGCGCCCGGACCGCTGCAAATCGGCACGCCGTCGTCGCCGCCTAAAATTTTAGGCGCATAAAAAAAGAACACTTTGTCCACAATTCCGGCTTTAAACGCTGAAGCCAACACCCGGCTGCCGCCCTCAACCAATACACTGGCCAACTGCAGGGCGCCTAGCTGGTCCATTAAAGCGTCCATGTCAATCAGCCCATTTTTAAGGGCCGCCGGGAGCACGCGAGTGCCCTCCTTCTCAAAGGCTTTCATTTTGTCCTGTGCAACCGCCTTGCCAGCCACCAGAATAGTATCAGCATTGGAGTTTTGCCGCAACAGCCTGGCATCCGGTGAAATGGAAAGGTGGGTGTCCAGAACAATCCTCACCGGATCCTTGCCCCGGCCGGTTGGAAGACGGGTAGTCAGGCTCGGATTGTCCTTTCGAACCGTATTAATACCCACCAGGATGGCATCCACGGCATGCCGCAGCCGATGAACGAACTCCCGTGCGCTCTCCCCGGTCACCCATCTGGAATCCCCGGTACGGGTGGCAATTCGACCATCCAGCGTGGCGGCACATTTTGCCATTACAAAAGGCCGGCCGGTGGAGACATATTTTATGAAGATCTCATTCAGTTTTTGAGCTTTTTCCCGGCAAACACCTATTTCGACCTGGATTCCCTTCTGTTTTAATAAATCGGCCCCGCCGCCGGCCACTTTCCGGTTAGGATCGCGCATAGCGATCACCACCCGGCGAATGCCGGCCTCGATTATCTTATAAGTACAGGGAGGGGTGCGGCCTGTATGGTTGCAGGGCTCCAAAGTCACATACAGGGTTGCCCCTTCGGCCAGATTGCCCGCCGCATCAATGGCGTTTACTTCCGCATGGGGCTGGCCGACCCTCTCGTGAAATCCGCGGCCGACGACCCGGCCGTCTTTTACCACCACCGCACCGACCAGGGGATTCGGGGAGGTAAATCCCTCCCCCCCGTCGCCAGTTCCAAAGCCATTTGCATGAAGTATTGGTCGTCCATTTCTAAACGATCTCAACCACCTAACTTTTCTTGATTGCTTAACAGGCTTTTTAATTCGGATACAAAATCGTTTACATCTTTAAATTCCCGATAAACCGATGCAAACCGCACATAGGCGACGTCATCCAGGTCATGCAGCTTGGCCATGATCTTTTCACCGACGACGGAAGCCGGCAATTCCTTTTCGCCGATTTCTCGCAAGTCACGCTCCAGGTCATCAATGAATTCTTCAATGACATTCATGCTGATATTGCGTTTTTCGCAGGCTTTGCTGATTCCGGACCGCACTTTTTCCCGGTTAAAAACTTCCCGCCGTCCATCCTTTTTAATGATCATTATGGGTATCTCTTCAATGTGCTCATAGGTGGTAAAACGCCGGCTGCAGTCAATGCATTCTCTGCGTCGACGGATCACGCTTGCGTCCTTGCTCAGCCTGGAATCGATAACTTTGTTGTCAATTTCCCCGCAATATGGACATTTCATGTGCGTCTCCCCCGCTTATCGGACATTATCGGTTTCAACTCGATCTTTGCCTATACCGCCGGCTTTTGGGCCAAGGGATTTTCTATCCGGATGGAGCGGATACTATCCGCCAATTTGCATAACCGCAAGAAAAAAATGCAGAAACCTGACCTGGTGGCCCCACCGACTGTGGGGTTTTGCTTCACCCCAGAGCGGAAATGTTTGCAGCCAGATTAGCCATGGAATTATGGAATGGTGGCCTCCGGCTCGTAGAGCCTACGGATCGGAGAGAATAATGGAATATTTGGCGGCAGATAGTAAAAATTCATTTATTTTTGTACTTCGTTAGAATCAGGGTGGCGTTGGTCCCGCCGAAACCAAAGGAATTGGTCATGGCATTTTCGACGACCGCTTTGCGAGCTTTGTTGGGCACGTAATCCAGATCGCACTCCTCGGCTTGATTTTCATAGTTAATGGTCGGCGGAATCATATCATGGTAAACCGTGAGGGCGGTAAAAATCGTTTCAACGCCTCCGGCTCCTCCCAGCAGATGACCGGTCATGGATTTGGTGGAGCTTACCGCCAGAGAGTAAGCATGCTCTTTGAAAACTGTTTTAATCGCCCGGGTTTCATAAAGATCGTTGAGTTCGGTGGAGGTCCCATGGGCATTGATGTAGTCAATCTTTTGATAATCAAGTCCGGCGTCCTCAATGGCAGCCTGCATGCAGCGCACGGCACCATCACCATCCGGTGCGGGCGAGGTCATATGGTAGCCGTCGCCGGTCATGCCATAACCAATGATTTCGGCATAGATGCGGGCACCCCGCGCAAGGGCATGCTCGAGGGCTTCGATGATTAAAATACCGCTGCCTTCTCCGACCACAAACCCGTCGCGGTCACGATCAAATGGGCGTGAAGCTTTTTCGGGTTCATGGTTGCGGGTGGAAAGCGCTTTCATGGCATTAAAACCGGCGATGCAGGAAGGGCTTATTACGGCTTCCGTTCCGCCGGTGATCATGGCATCCGCGGCGCCGGTCTGAATGAGTTTGAAGGAATTGCCCACGGCATGGGCGCCCGCTGCGCAGGCGGTTGCAATGGAAGAATTCGGCCCTTTGGCACCAAAAAGAATGGATATCATCCCGGGAGCCATATTGCCGATCATCATGGGAATGAAAAACGGACTCACCCGCTTTGGCCCCTGCTCCGTAACCCGCAGAACCGTTTCTTCCATGAAGCGCAAGCCACCCAGTCCGCATCCGGTGATCGTTCCAATCCTGGATTCATTGGAGCTGTTAATCACCAATCCGGAGTCCTCAATGGCCAGGCGGGACGCCGCCAGGGCATAGGCAATAAACGGCTCGACCCGTCTGGCATCCTTTTGGGGCATGAAATCGGCCGGGTTGAAGTTCTTGACCTCGGCCGCTATCTTGGTTTGAAAATTGGAAGTATCAAAACGGGTAATTTCGCCGGCTCCTGATCTGCCGGCGCGCAGCGAATCCCAGGTCTGCTCTTTGCCAATTCCGACTGGGGTGATAAGCCCCAAACCCGTTATAACAACCCGTTTACTCAAAAGACCTCTCTTTTCCCTATTGGATTTATTTGACGCGACTATCAGATTCCGGTTCCCCATGGCCGCAGGCAGGACATGAACGACCGGCCGCTGCTGACGACTCGGTGGTCAGCGGCCGGTTATGATCGTCCCGAAACGGATTCAGATATCAGAAATTATCCGACTCCTGCGGCAAACCGGGTACGGGTATCAGCCAACGGCGTCCGTTATTTAGTGGGCTTCAACGTAGGCAATGGCGTCTTTGACCGTTGCGATCTTTTCGGCATCTTCGTCTGAGATTTCAACATCAAATTCTTCTTCCATGGACATGATTAATTCAACCAGATCGAGGGAATCTGCCCCTAAATCATCTACAAAAGAAGCATTCGGTACAACTTCCTCAAGATCAACGCTCAGTTTTTCAGCAATAATCTTCTTAACTTTATCTTCAATGGACATCAGAACTACCTCCTCTCCCGCAGGTGAAACCTAGGTGGTTTCATTTAAATTTCTCATTATGCTTTTTAGTCAAATATTACATATACATACCGCCATTAACATGGATCACCTGGCCGGTAATGTAGGCGGCCTGGTCAGAAGCCAGAAACACGACTGCCGCCGCAATGTCTGCAGGCGTCCCGACGCGCCCCAGCGGAATCTGGTTTACCATCATCTCCCGGGCTTTTTCGGACAGGGAAGTGGTCATCTCCGTTGCAATGTAGCCGGGCGCCACAGCATTCGCCGTAATGCCGCGCGGTGCCAGCTCCCTGGCCACCGCTTTCGTGAGTCCGATAATGCCGGCCTTGGAGGCGACATAGTTCGCCTGGCCGGGGTTGCCGCTCACTCCCACCACGGATGAAACGTTGATAATGCGGCCGGCACGCTGTTTTATCATTGCTTTGGAGACCGCCTTGATGCAGTTGAAGGTTCCCTTAAGATTGACGTTGACAACATCATCCCAATCGGCTTCCTTCATGCGAACAATCAGACCATCACGGGTGATACCGGCATTGTTGACCAATACATCGATACGGCCGGTTTCATCCAGGGCCCGACCGACAAATTCGGCGACCTCTTTTTCGGAAGCAACATTCACCTGCATGCCGGTGGCTTTGCCACCGGCTTCAGCCACCAGTTTTTCAGTTTCAACGGCCGCCTCGGCGGCCGAAGCGTAGTTGAAATAAATATGATTGCCGGAACCGGCAAACGCCCTGCAAATTCCTCGACCGATCCCCCTGGAGCCGCCCGTTACCAGAATCGTCCGTTCAGCTGCATCTGCCATGATTACCTCTCAAAGACGATGTCGGCGAGCTGATCCATGTCCGGGATAATGTTCGCAAAGCTTGCCGTCAGGTCATTGTAGCCTGTGCGCACCACAAAGTCAGCAGTTGTTTTCTGATCAAATTGACCGCAGCCCATCACTATATTCAATATGCTCTGGGATACAACCCGGCCGACCTCACTGCCAAACAGCCGGGAAATAATTTTTATTCTGGCGGCGTCGGAATCGCCGTGTTGCACGCTTTGGAAGGCTTTGCGGGCCAGGGCGGCACCCACTTCCACGTGCGCCATCATATCGGCCAGCGCAAACATGATATACTGCTGTCGGGTCAACCGGTGATCGTTGACCAACGTGATGGTTTGGTTCAGGGCGCCGGCGGCAAGTCCGTATATCCGGCAGCCTAAATCGCCGGCATCGCCGTCCAATCGCAGCATCTCATCGCTGATGGACTGGTAAAACCCGCCCTTTGATTTGCGGCTTTTTTTCCAGCGAAAGGTGCTGATTATATTCTGCTGGATCTCACTGGTGCCTTCATAGATACAGGTAATGCGAACATCTCTTTTAATCTTTTCTACGCCGTATTCAGCTATGTAGCCATAGCCGCCCAACGCCTGCATGGCATTTTCGGCGGCGCAGTTGGCTGATTCAGTCGCAAACAGTTTGGCAATGGAGCCTTCCACCTCAAGATCCTCTTCTCCTGCATCCAACCTTGCGGCGACTTCGCTGATAAAAGCGTCTGCGGCGGCCAGCCGCACGACATGCGGGATAATCAGCTTGTGCGTATAGCCCTGTTTTTCCGATAAGGGCGTTTTGAATTGAATACGTTCTTTGGCATACTGAATGGCAATATCCAGGGCGGCCTCGCCGCCGCCCAGAGCCATGGCGGCGACCATCAGCCGCGTATAACCGAATACCTTGCTGGCCTGCTTGAGTCCCTGGCCGGGGATGCCTCCGATAAGATTTTCCACCGGCACGAACGCATCCGAGAAGGTCAGCGGGGAAGTGTTTGACGCCCGAATGCCGTGTTTCTCCTCTCCTTTTCCGGGGATAAAGCCGGCGGTGCCTTTTTCCATAATAAAAAAGGTCGCCCCTTCCGGGGTATTCGCCAGAACCGTAAGAAAGTCGGCATATAATCCCGTGGATATAAACTGTTTGCTGCCGTTTATTTTATATCCGATGATCGCCCCCGCCTCATCGGTCACCGGGTCGGCTTTGGTCTTAATGGCCGCAACATTGCTTCCGGCATCCGGTTCGGTAACTGCATAGGCAACCAGCGCCTCACCCTCGGCAATCTTTCCGAGCCATTTTTCTTTCTGCTGCTCCGTACCCCCCACAATAATCGGATCGGCGCCCAGTTGAATGGCAAAAAAAGCGGTCGTGATGCCAAGGCAAATTTTGGCCATTTCGCGGGTCACGGCACAGCTGTCCCTTGCGCCGCCTCCCATCCCGCCGTACGCTTCCGGAATCATTAAAAGCTGCAGCCCGATCTCGGGGCCCAGCATCTCCCGGATCGTTTCTTCCGGGAAGAATTCCTTTTTATCAAATTCAAATATTTTGTCTTTGGTTAACAGGCGTTTTTTCAGCTGTCCAATGGTATCCAGCACCATCTGTCTGGATTCCGGATCCAATCCAGCCGGCTGTTGTGCGGTTGAAGATTCGTCGTCAGCCATCTGTCTAATTCCTTATAAGGTGTTTCGCATTAGATTCAGAAATCTCAAAGCGCTTGAATATTTTAACGGTTGATTGGTCGACTTAGAAGAATTGAAATTAATTCATTCAGTTGAATGGTTAATTAATCCGCCCTGAAAAACAGGGTATCCAGACTTGGATTTAGTTCTTTGAAAACTGAAGCAACTTGTTTGATCGAATCCCCGGCGGCTTAATTACTTAATGCGGCGCATATTTTTCTTTTTTTTATTTCATATCAGCCACTTCCGAATTCGCTTGGAACGCCTCGACCTAATTAATTGCGCGGCCATTTAACCAATCAGCGATGTCTGAGCCCGGCTATTACTCCTCTTCTTTTGAAATGACTTTGCGGCCTTTGTAAGAACCGCAGCTGGAACAGGCATGATGCGGCAGCGTTGCTTCACCGCAATCAGGGCAAGTTGATACATTCAGGGCTGATATTTTTTGGTGTGTCCGGCGTTTGTCGCGTCTTGATTTTGATATCTTATGTTTCGGTAAAGCCATGAGTAATCTCCTATCTATTCAATATAATTATTATTATTATAATTTAAGTACTTGATTTAAAAGGTGCGGTTCTAGTAATTTAAATTTGCTTGAATGTCAAGCATTTTCATACCATCATTAAAATTTGTTTGCTTGAGATCGATGAATTTCTGTGTTATGAAGGTCTTCCGGCAACTTTTAAATTTTATTTTATAACCGATTAATATCATTTGTCAAATTTAATTAAACCATAAATTGATTGAATTTGATAATTCCAATAAGTGCGGGAGTTTATCAGGAACACAAACGGCTCAGCCATAGGGGGCAAGCCGGTGCGACAACCTGCTTTTACTAACAATTTACTCAGACAATACAATCACAGTAAACCGAATTTATTATAATTGCTTTTAATATCAGTTTGTTGTAAATAACTTCCGGAGTTAAATGAGCTTTTTTCGCCTATTGAAGTAAGTAAAGAATCCTGGCCCACTGGACCAGGTTTTCAATGTTGGAATAAAAATAATAAAGGTATACGTCATGAATCAAATTATCACCCGCTTCCCTCCGAGTCCCACCGGCTACCTGCATGTCGGCGGCGCCCGCACCGCCATTTTTAACTGGCTGTATGCCCGGCACATGGATGGTAAATTTGTCCTGCGCATCGAGGATACCGATGTCAAGCGATCGACTCAGGCATCCGTGGATGCCATCTTTGAGGCCCTCCAGTGGTTGGGAATCGACTGGGACGAAGGACCGTATTTTCAATCCCGGCGATTTGAGATCTACCGGGATTATACCCAAAAACTGATCGATTCAGGTCAGGCCTATTATTGTACCTGTTCTCCGGAGCAAATCGAAGCCATGCGGCAGCAGGCCATGGCCGTCGGCGGCAAACCGCGCTATGACGGTACCTGTCGTGATAAAGGACTAAAAATGACCGACAACGCGGTGGTGCGTTTCAAAGCACCGCTCAGCGGAACAACCGTGGTCGAGGATGTGATCAAGGGCAATATTGTATTTCAGAACGATGAGCTGGATGACTTTATCATTTGCCGCAGCGACGGGACCCCTACCTATAATTTTGTGGTCGTGGTGGATGATATCACCATGGGCATCAACACGATTATTCGCGGCGACGACCATGTGATGAACACGCCCAAGCAGATTCTGCTGTATCGCGCCCTGGGAAGTCCGCTGCCGACCTTCGGGCATGTTCCCATGGTGCTCGGCAGCGACCGCAGCCGCTTGAGCAAGCGCCACGGCGCGATGTCCGTCACCGCCTACCGGGATATGGGCTATTTGCCCGAAGCCCTGCTCAACTACCTGGTGCGACTCGGCTGGTCTTACGGCGATCAGGAATTTTTTACCCGCGAAGAACTCATCCGGGATTTTGACATCAAAAATATCGGCCGGTCAGCCGGGGTGTTTGATCTCGAGAAGCTTCAGGCGATTAATGCCGACCACATCAAAGCCGCGCCCCCGGCCAAGCTGACCGCCCCACTGGAGCCGTTTTTAAAAAAACTCGGCCTGGAGGTTCAGGCCGGCCCCGCTATCGAAAAGGTTATTGAAACATTGCAGCCGCGCAGCAAAACCCTGGAAGAGATGGCGCAGCAGGCGCAGTTTTTCTATCAGCCCGACATCCGCTATGAGGAAAACGCGGCCATGAAGTTTCTAAAGGCCTCAGCGCTGGAGCCTTTGCGGCTCTTGGCCGCAAAGCTTGCGGCCACGGCGGATTTCAGCGAGAAAAGCCTGGAAAGCGTATTTGTGGCGGTAATGGACGAAACCGGTTTGAAGCTTGGTAAAATTGCGCAGCCGGTGCGGGTCGCGCTGACCGGCCGGACGGCGAGTCCCGGTATCTTTGAGATCATTGCAATTCTGGGGAAAGACCGGGTCCTGCAGCGGCTTGGCAAGGCGCTTAGCTTTATTGAGGCGCGTTCAGAAGAATGAAGATAAGAAGAGCAGAAGCACGGAAGAGCAGAGGCTGAAAAAATTAAGAAGAGCAGAAGAGCAGAAGATCAGAAAGCAGGAACATGAGGTAATTTAGTAGCTCGAATCGAAAGGGGGAGGCGGAATTGACTAAAAGAAGGGATATCAAGCACTTCCGTGATCTTGAGGTATACCGGCGGGCATTTAAGGCGGCAATGACGATATTTCAGGTGACGAAAACCTTTCCGCCCGAGGAAAGATATTCCTTGGTGGATCAAATAAGAAGGGCCTCTCGCTCTGTTTGCTCCAACCTTACCGAAGCCTGGCGAAAACGGCAATATATCGCCGTATTTAAAAACAAAATCACAGATTCAATGCAGGAGGCTTCAGAGACTCAATGCTGGCTGGAGTTCAGTCTTGCCTGCGGATATATAGAACCGGCTGTCTTTGAAAATCTCGATAATGAATACGAGGAAATCATTGCCATGCTGTCTTCAATGGAAAATAAAGCCGAAAAGTTCTGTTTTTGATGACCATAAACGCAAAATTGTGGTGTCCTAATTTGTCATTTGTCAAGTTTCTGATCTTCCTATCTTCTTAGCCGTCTGATTTTCTTATATTTTTGACCATCGGATCTTCTGAGCTTCTTAACTTCCGATCTTCTTTCTTAATATATTTTCCTTGACGCCGGGCTAAATATTATGTAAAAAGCACGTTTACAAAATGCTGAGGGATCGTCTAGTGGCAGGACGACGGGTTCTGGCCCCGTTAACCTAGGTTCGAATCCTAGTCCCTCAGCCAATTTCGACGCGTCTTGGGGCACGCCATAAAAGGACGTGCCTCATTTTATTTGTGCCTAAACTATCCTCGCCTTCCATGCCAATTCGAGAAACTCAAAGATTCCAGCATCGGCCAAATATTGGAAAGCTCAATGATTGAGTAGCGGCTTTCTCTTAGTCAGGAAGATCATCAATGCTTTTGATTCACTAATTGACCTCCGAAGGTAGTCATTGGCTATTACACGTTGAGCACCTTATCGATTGAACTGAATCAACTACCTGAAGAACTGGCTCGGAAGCTGCCTAAGCATCCTGTGCCCGCAGCCCTGATTGGCAGACTGGCAGTCAGCAATGCTGCTCAAAGACAAGAAGTTGGAAAAATGTTGCTGGCCGATGCAATCAAGCGCACGCTGGCGGTCAGTGATCAAATTGCAATTTATGCAATGGCTGTAGATGCCATTAATGAAAATGCCATAGGATTTCACGAACAATTCGGCTTTACCCGTCTAAGCGATGATAGCCCAAGATTATTCCTGCCTTTGAAATCTATTACCTGATTTTTTGCCGGCACACTTCGCATCGAACAGCTCAAGGCCTCGGCCAAGTGATCGGCATCCGCTCAACGAAGGTCGAATACGACTTGAATTCACCGATTGCCTGGTTAAATATGGCATATAATTTGCTTACTTAATGCTGTAGTAATCTGCGTATTTATGTTTTGTCATGCCTTTTAATTGTAAATAATATTGCCGGCCAAGCATGCATGCAATAATTACCATTTCATTGATTACAGCGGTTGCAGCGACAAATATAGTGCTTTTCTGGTTCGCTTTAAACACTCATATCAATTAATTTGACCGTTACAGTCAGATCCTTAAAATTCAATTCAAATAAGATTAACAATCACTGTCGTGTAATTCTATTACCCCTAATGTTAAATAAAGTTTAAAGCCTGTCTATTTTTTTGAACAATTTTCCCGATCATAAATTTTAAATTTGATTTCAGTTCTTCTTAAAATTATAGCGGAATCGCAAAAATAGAAGCTTTAAAGGTGAGGGCTTATGCAATTATCAATATTGAATGACAATGCCTCAAGCGCACTTAAGGACAAGACAGTTTTGCTTATAGATGATGAAAAATTGGTGATCGAAATCGGCGAGCTGATGCTGCGGCGGCTGGGGCATAAGGTTTTTAAAGCCAACAGCGGATTTGAAGCCGTCAAAATCTTTGAGGAATACCAGAGCCAGATCGATCTTGTGATCATGGATATGTACATGCCGGAAATGAATGGCCAGGAATTAACAGATAAGTTGCGCAAAATAGATCAAAAAATTAAAGTATTGCTCTCAAGCGGCGGCTTGGCGGATTTAGAGGAAAGGGAAATACTCGACAGAGGTTTCGACGGCTTCATCAGGAAACCTTATAGTATCGATTCCTTATCGGAGGAAATGGCTAAGATCTTGAATTGAATGTCCAACGATTGCATCATTATCCTATGGCCTATGCATCTATGAAAGGTCAAAGTAAAATTTTAATAATAAAGTAAACCCTTTTACAGCAGGTTTTCCGTGCGGTTGCGTCCCAGATCTTTGGCGCGGTACAGGGCTTCGTCGGCTTTGCCGATCAATTGATCCAGGGAGGTCTCCTGATCGCCGTTATCCATCATGGCCAGGTGGAAGCCGAGCGATATTGTCACCCGCACCCGCGTCTCCCCAAAATCAAATTCAGAATTCTCGACCCTCCCGCGCAAGCGTTCGCAGTGCAGCTGCATGCCTTCTTTGCTGAGACCACCGCGCGGCATGATGATGAACTCTTCGCCGCCATAGCGCGCAAAAACATCTTCAGGGCGTTTGCTGCCGCTGATAATGCTCGCAAAGCGGTTCAGGACGAAGTCTCCCATTTGATGACCATAGGTATCATTGATAAGCTTGAAATGATCAATATCCATCATAATGATACCCACCTGGTCAAGATGTCGACGGGCATAAGACAGCTCTTCTTCGGCCCGTTTCATAAAGTATTGGCGATTGAAGATGCCGGTTAACCCGTCAATGAACGCGCTGCGTTTGAGGTTGCGCTCCAGCTGCAGTTCGGCCTCATCTTTGAATTCAATTTTCATAAGCGAATGGCCGACCTGGATGGGAACACCGGGCGGCACGTGCGTTCGGGTGATTTTAAGGGTATTCACATAGGTTCCATTGGTGGAATCACGGTCCTCGATTTCGAAAATTTCGCCATCCCAATGGAGTGCGCAATGAACGCGGGAAGCCCAATCATCTTCGATGGTGATATCGGCCTGGGGCGACCGCCCGATCGTCGCCGCACCCGGTTTCAGGGCATGGCGCTTGCCGCTGTCCCTGCCGATAAAAATCACCAGATACGGATGCAGGGTGCTGTTTTTGACAAAGGATCGGGTATCCTCGAAGATTGTCTGGTTGAGATCGGTGGTGCTGTCCTTTTTCATAAATGACTGCCGTTTCTGGTGGTGTTAAGCTTAATCTTAGTAAAATTTGCCCGATTGGTCAAATCGCATTTAAACCATTACTTTTAACCTTGCCAGAATACAAAAAATTCTGTTAGAAATGATTCAGCACCCAACGTTTTTTTCCGTCCCAAAACCACGAAAATTTAGGATCACGGAATTAATCTTAATTTGTCCTTTTCGTCGAGGAAACGACCATGAAACCAAACTCCAATGAAACCCGACCGAAAAACTCAGCCGCTTCCGAGCCGGCTTCAAATTTCATTAAACATATTATTGATGAGGATTTAAGTACGGGCCGATTTGACAGCCCCATCCATACCCGCTTTCCCCCCGAACCCAACGGTTATCTGCACATGGGTCATGCCAAGTCGATCTGCCTGAACTTCGGTTTGGCTCAGGAATACAAGGGGCTTTGCAACCTGCGTTACGATGATACCGATCCGAGCAAGGAAGAAATGGAGTACGTGGAGTCCATCAAGCAGGATGTGCGCTGGTTGGGATATGAGTGGCAGGATCGGGAGTATTATGCCTCCAATTACTTCGAACAGCTATTTGAATATGCCGTTCAGCTGATCAAGGCCGGCAAGGCGTACGTGGACAGCCTGAGCGCCGATGAAATCCGGCAATACCGTGGGACCTTGACCGAGCCCGGGAAAAACAGCCCCTATCGCCAGCGCTCCATCGAGGAGAACCTGGATCTGTTCGAGCGCATGCGGGCCGGCGAATTCAGCGAAGGAGCGCATGTGCTGCGGGCCAAAATCGACATGTCATCCCCCAATATTATTCTGCGGGACCCGACCTTGTATCGCATCAAGTATGTCTCCCATTACCGGATGGCAAGAATGTGGTGTATTTACCCGATGTATGATTTTACCCACTGTCTGTCGGATTCCATTGAGGGGATCACGCACTCGATTTGCACCCTGGAATTTGAAACAAACCGCGCGCTTTATGACTGGGTGCTGGACCAGTTGGAAGTCTATCATCCCCGCCAAATCGAATTTGCACGTCTGAATTTAAATTTCACGGTTTTAAGCAAGCGCAAGCTCATCCGGCTGGTCGAAGAGGGCTACGTGTCCGGCTGGGACGACCCCCGCCTGCCGACGATCTCCGGCCTGCGCCGGCGCGGGTATACGCCCGAGTCCATCCGCAGTTTTTGCGACCGCATCGGTGTGGCCAAGGCCGACAGCATGGTCGATATCGCCCTGCTGGAATATTGCATCCGCGAGGATCTGAACAAAAGCGCCCGCCGGGTGATGGGCGTACTGCACCCATTGAAAGTCGTGATCGACAACTACCCTGCAGGAAAGACCGAAGAACTGGAAGCCGTCAACAATCCCGAAGATCCGGGCCTGGGCACCCGCAAGGTACCTTTTTCGCGCGAATTTTATATCGAAAAAGAGGACTTCATGGAGGATCCGCCGAAAAAGTTTTTCCGTCTGGCCCCCGGCCGGGAGGTCCGGCTGCGCTACGCTTATTTTGTCAAATGCACCGATGTCGTCAAGGATCCTGCAACCGGTGAGGTTGTCGAGCTGCGCTGCACCTATGACCCGGCAACCCGCGGCGGCGACGCCCCGGACGGACGCAAAGTCAAGGGCACCTTGCACTGGGTGTCGGCGCCGCACTCGATTCCGGCTGAAGTTCGCCTTTACGAGCATCTTTTTGTGAAGGAAAATCCCGCTGTTGTGGAGGAAGGCAAAGATTTCACGGATTATGTAAATCCCGGATCTTTGGAAGTTTTAAAAGATTGCCGGGTGGAACCCAGTCTGAAGGATGCCAAACCCGGCGATCGCTGCCAGTTTGAACGACTCGGCTATTTTTGCGCGGATTCAAAAGACTCCGCCCCCGGAGCCCCGGTTTTTAACCGCACGGTGACGCTGCGGGATACCTGGGCCAAAATTCTGAAAGCCCAGGAGAAAGGCACTTAAAATAATTAGAGAATCCTGTCCCAGGGCCCAGCCAACGGCGGGGTAGGACTTCACTTCGGAGGGATGGTTTCTGTCGTCAGATAATTCATGGAATATTTATACGAAGCAGCCAATCATCTCTGACCTGGCTCAAATGCCCAGGTTTTCAATGTTTGGAATAACTTAAACAATCTGATCCAGGTACCATTGGTAAACCTGCCGGATTCCCGATTTAAGCTGGATTTTCGGCTGCCACCCCAGTTTACCCAGCCGGGATCCATCCAGCAGTTTCTGCGGTGTGCCGTCCGGTCTTTCGGCATCCCAATTGATGCTGCCTTTAAAACCCACAACATCGGAAACTACCTCCGCCAGCTCAAGGATGGTCTGGTCCCTTCCCCAACCGATATTGATAATTTCCGATTCATCGTAGCCACGCATCAGAAACACACCGGCATCGGCCAGGTCGTCGACATGCAGGAATTCGCGCCGCGGCGTGCCCGTGCCCCAGAGGATTACCACCGGCTGATTCGTTGAGCGGTCGGGCGTTTGATTGGTTGACAGGTCGATGCCGATAGATTTCTTTATATCGTCGGGGATGGGCCCAAAGACAGCTTCATCTTTTTGAATTGCCTGCCAATCGCCGGCCGCAGCCAGTTTGGCCAGGTGAAATTTGCGGATCAGGGCCGGGAGCACATGGGAGGTTTCCAGATCGAAGTTGTCGTTGGGGCCGTAAAGATTGTTGGGCATGACGCTGATGTAGCGGGTATGATACTGGCGATTGTAGGCCTGGCACATCTTTATCCCGGCAATCTTGGCTACTGCATAAGATTCATTGGTGGGTTCGAGATAATCGGACAAAAAATATTTTTCCTTGATGGGCTGCGGGCAAAGCTTGGGATAAATGCAGGAGCTGCCCAGAAAGAGCAGTTTTTTTACTTGGTTTTGATAGGACGCATGAATGATGTTGGTCTGGATGGTGATATTTTCGTATATGAAATTGGCCGGGTAAATGTTGTTGCCCCAGATGCCGCCCACCCTGGCAGCGGCCAGAAAAACATATTCCGGCTCTTCTGCCCTGAAAAATGCCTCGACCCGGTCCTGCCGGAGCAAATCCAGCTCAGCATGGGATCGGGTGACGATGTTCCTGTAACCTTCGGCCTCGAGCCGGCGTACAAAGGCCGAACCGACTAACCCCCCGTGCCCGGCAACATAGATTTTAGCTGTTTTTTCCATCCAAACGTTCCTAACGAATAGCCACAAACCACGGATTCAGCAGATTCTCCTTGTTATAAACCAGCGGTTCTTCAGTATCGTACTTGAACACCTTGGCCCCGGAGAATTCAACGATGGCCTGGCCGGCTGCCGTATCCCATTCCATGGTCGGTCCCGTTCTGGGGTAGATGTCCGCCCGGCCCTCGGCTACCAGACATAGCTTAAGAGAACTGCCGGCCGATATAAATTCAACCTCACCATATTCCCGACGCTTTTTTTCAACAAAAGCCTCTAGTTCGGGTGTCGCATGAGAGCGGCTGCCGGCGATGGTGAATGGTCGATCAGCTGATGGGGCGAGGGGCAGTTTTGATGAATGCGCAATCAGATCGTGCAGCAGTCGACCTGCGTCGCTGTCCGACATGTCGGCCAGTCGATTCTTCGCGACGGATTGGCTGTCCAAAAAGTCGGCTAACCGGCGAACGTCGGCTCGGTAGGCGCCAATTTCTTCGGATGCAAAATATAGAATGTCTTTATCGGGCAGATTGACAACACCGGCTATTGGTTTTCGACCGCGAATCATTGCGATGTTGACGGTAAATTCACCGTTTTTCTTGATAAACTCCTTAGTTCCGTCCAGGGGGTCGATCAGCCAGTAGACATCCCATTTATTTCTCTGCTGGAAGGGGATATCCTTGCCCTCCTCGCTTAAAATTGAAATGGCGAATTCCGCCAGATCGTTTACTATCGTTTTATGAGAAAGCTTGTCTGCAAGGGTGAGCGGTGATTTATCAGCCTTTTCCTCGACCTTGAAATCAGACGATCTATAAACTTCAAGAATCGCATTTCCGGCCTTGATTGCAGTCTGAATGGAAGCCAACAGGCATATTTTAATGTTCATCTTTTTCCCGATACTCCCTATTATTGCAGCTCCCACCCGTCGATTTCATTGGCAAAGTTTGCGTAAGCAACTGAACTAAAAATAAATATTAATGGTTTAACTCCAAATGTTAGTGGGCTTTAGTCTATTATGAACCCAACTGAAAGTCAATTTGAGATACCGCTGCCTAAATCTTCAACCGATCTACATCACAATTCCCACATATCCCACGAAACTATCGCCCGGTGATTTGTCGAAACTGGTGGCGTAGGCAATCTCATCCGCTTGATTCGCGCCCAGATTTTTGGCGGCCTCGATGGCAGTGGCGGCCGCCCCCGCACAACATGCATTCCGACTGGCAAGCGCCTCGGCGATAACTTTTTCAGGCTCCAGCGCCAGCATCGCATTGATGACCCGGCGATCGTTCTCGCTGCGCACCCAGTCCAAGGCCTTTTTACCGGTACCTTTTGAGGTGAAACCGTAATTGTAGCCGTAATGCGTCAAATCTGTGGAGCCGATGACCTTGACCTTCAAGCCCATTTGATTGGCGATGTCGACGGCCGCCTTACCGATCGGCAGAGAACTTTTATTCGGCGGCACGCCCACGGCAACGATCTTCGTCTCCGGGAAAAAGTACTTGATAAACGGCAGCTGCAACTCAACGGTGTTATCCTGGGTAAACCGATCCGGCGTTTCAAGCGTAAATGAAAAACTTTTTGCCAGTTCGGCCGCCAGCCGCTCTTCGACCGGAATTTCACCGAAGGGTGTCTCCCAGGCGCCTTCGGGCATCAGATAAGAGGAGGAGTCCGGATGAAGGTGCATGCCGAAGACGACAATCACATCCGGCGGTTCCCGGTCTTTCAATAGGTTGATCACATTGCAGGCAATACCGCCCGAAAAATACCATCCGGCATGCGGCACAATGCCGCCCACCCGCTTTCGGTCCGGCGGCTTAATGTTCTTGCCCTCCACCAGAAAACCGGCAATCTCTCTTTCACAATCGGCCGCACTCGAGGGATACCAGCTTCCCGCAAACATCGCCCTTCTGACATTCGAGGTTTTCATGATCCACCTCCCATCAGCTTTTAATATAGAGGAAACTGTTTTTATTTTAAAACAACTTAACATGTACCATACTGACTTTAAATTGGCAATTAGGGTTTGCTTTGATGTTACCCCCGCCGGCGCGCCGTCCCGGCTTGACAGCTAATCATTTATCATTATTGTTAAGTTCGACTTTTCATTTAAAAAAAGATGATTATTTTGAATTCAAGTTAATGAAACGAGGGCCGTCTGCGAAAACCGGTACGCGCTGAGATACCGGAAAAATTTAAAAGGTTATGGGGGATGGTCAGGCAACCATTTGACCACGCCAGGAGGGTTATATGTGGGAGTACACGGATAAGGTAAAAGATCATTTTTTAAATCCGCGCAATGTGGGTATCATGGAAGACGCCGACGGCGTCGGAGAAGTGGGGTCCATCGCATGCGGCGACGCCCTGACATTTTATTTCAAGCTGGATGAAAACGGGAAAATTAAGGATGCCACATTTCAAACCTTCGGGTGTGCCAGTGCAATTGCATCGTCCTCGGCGCTGACCGAAATGGTGAAAGGCCTGACCCTCGAGGAAGCCAAAAAAATTACCAACGATGACATTGCCGCGTACCTCGGCGGCCTGCCCAAAGAGAAGATGCACTGTTCGGTTATGGGCCGGGATGCCCTTGAGAAGGCCATCACCTGTTATCTCGGTGAACCTGAAAAAAAATTGGAAGGCAATATCGTCTGCGAGTGCTTCGGTGTGACGGATGTTGAAATCGCGCGCGTGGTCAGGGAAAACCACCTTTCCACCATCGAGGATGTAACCGATTATGTCAAGGCCGGCGGCGGCTGCGGCAACTGCCACGATAAAATTCAGGAAATCATCGACTCCATCATAGGCACGCAACGGCCGCTCAAGAAAAAAGCCCCGGTGTTGACGAATCTGCAAAAGATTAAGCTGATCGAGGAGAGCATCGAGCGCGAAATCAACCCGAGCCTTAAAAAGGATGCCGGCCGACTGGAGCTGGTCGATGTGGACGGCAACCGCGTATTGGTACGAATGGGCGGCACCTGCGCATCCTGCGCCAAATCCTCGATTACCCTCAAACACTATGTTGAATCCAAACTGCGGGAACTGGTAGCGCCTGAACTCGTGGTCGAGGAGGTGCAGTAATGAAGGTTATCTACCTGGACAATAATGCCACCACTAAAGTTGCCCCGGAAGTGATGGAGGCCATGCTGCCGTATTTCAGCGAATATTACGGCAATCCGTCAAGCATGCATTCGTTTGGCGGTGATGTTGCTGCAAAAATCAAAGAGGCGCGCGAAAATGTGGCCAATCTGATCGGAGCGGCCTCACCGGATGAAATCATTTTTACCAGCTGCGGCACGGAAAGTGACGGCACGGCCATTCGGGCCGCCATTGAGTCTTACCCCGACAGAAAGCATATTGTCACCTCCAGGGTCGAACATCCCGCCATAAAAAATCTGTTTGAAACCCTGTCCAAAAAAGGCTGCCGGGTTACGTTTGTGCCGGTTGACCATGAAGGCCGGCTGGATGTGGACTACCTCTACGACAATTTGAGCGACGACACTGCCATCGTCAGTCTGATGTGGGCCAACAATGAAACCGGCGTGATCTTTCCGGTGGAAGAAATTTCACAGGAAGTCAAGGACCGGGGAATTGTGTTTCACACCGATGCGGTTCAGGCCGCCGGCAAGTTCCCGATCGATGTCAAGACCACCGGAGTGGATATGCTGTCGCTATCAGGCCATAAATTCCACGCCCCCAAGGGCATCGGGGTGCTTTACATCCGCAAAGGCACCAAATTTTCTCCCTATATGATCGGCGGGCATCAGGAACACGGCCGCCGCGGCGGAACCGAAAACGTGGCCTCCATCATCGCCCTGGGCAAGGCGGCCGCAATGGCCAAAATACACCTGAATAACAATGGATATGAGCGCATCGGAAAACTGAGAGACAAACTGGAAACCACCCTGCTGGAAAAGATCCCCCATACCATGATCAATGGCGAGCGCGAACACCGCCTGCTGAATACCACCAATATCTCCTTTGAATATGTGGAAGGCGAGGCAATTCTGCTGATGATGAATGAATTCGGCATCTGCGCCTCATCCGGTTCGGCCTGCACCTCCGGCTCCCTGGAACCGTCTCATGTAATGCGCGCCATGGGAGTGCCGTATACCGCTGCTCACGGCTCCATCCGGTTCAGCCTCAGCCGCTACTCCAAAGAAGAAGAAATCGATGTCGTCGTTGAAAAGCTTCCGCCCATCATCGAACGCCTGCGGGGGATGTCGCCCTTTTGGAAAGAAGCCTTCGGGCTGAAAGCTAAATGCTGAAAATTGAAGGGGTTGATTGAGTTTAATGACTGTACAGGTAAACATAGGTGAAGCTAAATCCAAACTATCGAAATTGATCAACCAGGTAATTGCAGGCGAGGAGGTCATTATTGCCAAATCGGGCAAGCCCGTAGCCAAAATCGTACCGCTTGAAAAACCGATTCAGGATCGCAAACCCGGATCGGCAAAGGGCAGAATAATCATTGCTGATAATTTCGATGCACCGCTGCCTGACGATATTTTTAAGGAATTCTACAAAGGAAATATAATTTAAAAGTGGTCTGGTAAGGCAAGGGTGATAGGACATTTAAGAAAGTTTTATAACGCTGTGCGCTCGCCGGGATAAATCCGCGATCCGCAATCAAGCCGTTCTCACCAGCAGCCTCTTTTTTACACTATGCTCTATGCGAATATGTTCCGCCTTCCCCCTTCCGAACTCCATCCTCTGTCATCAGTTCTCTGTCTTCCGCCATCTGGCTCCTGTCATGTGTCTTCCGTCTTCTGCTTTACCTTCCCCTTAAGCCACTCCAGCCAAGGCTCCAATCCTTCCTCAGTTTTTGCGGACATCTCAAAAATCGGCATATCAGGGTGAACCTGGTGGATGAAGTCGATAGCCTTTTGCTTGTCGTAGTCCAGATAAGGCAGCAGATCAATCTTATTGAGTAAAGCAACTTCACATTCCCGGAACATGAGCGGGTATTTTACGGGCTTGTCTTCACCCTCCGTCACGCTCAATACCACCACGCGGGTGTCTTCACCGATATCGAACTCAGCCGGACAGACCAGGTTGCCGACATTTTCTACGATTAATAGATCGAGATCATCCAATTCCAGGCTCACGGCGGCCTTTTCAATCACGTGGGCGACAAGGTGGCAATCGCCGCCGAATTCGTCCGTATTGATCTGCACCACGGGTGCACCGCTTAGGGCCAGCCGGTCGGCATCATTGGTGGTGCAGATGTCGCCGACGATCACCGCCGCTTTTATCTCCGGCATAATGCGGGCCAGCGTCTTTTCCAGGGTGGTGGTCTTGCCGGAACCCGGAGAACTCATGACGTTGATGACAAATACGCCCTTATCCGCAAACAGCCGGCGGTTTTCGGCCGCCATCTTATCATTGACGTCAAGAACACGACGAACCACCTTGATTTCCCGAGTTCCGCTCTTTTGGGTGGTGACGCCGGAATCACCGTCACGGGCATGGGAATGCGGATGTTGGTGATGGGAATCCGTATGGTGAAAGTATTTTGGGGTTTTAAATAACCTGTCAAGAAACATGGTCGTCCTCTCCGGAAATTTCGATTGATTCGATATCAAGTTCGCGGCCGGAAATAATCTCAAGCGCTCCGCTGCCGCAGTTTTCGCAGGTAAAGGCCGGACTGTTGATGGTCCATTGCGCATCGCAATCTTTGCACCTGGCCACCACCGGCAACTCTTCAATCGCCAGGGTCGCGCCGTCGAGCGGCGTATCCTTGACGACAACTTCAAAACAAAATCGTAAACTATCCGGCACCACGGCAGCCAGTTTGCCGATTTTTAAATTCACTTTTTCAATTCGCACCTTTCCAGCATCCGGCGGGATGGAGGCGGTGGCTATTTCAACAATCTGCAGCGCGATGCCCATTTCATGCATTATAAATTAAACACCTCCGCACAAAGCTGCCCAATTTCGCCCAGATTCTCGCACACATGAATGCCGGCGGCCTGCATAGCGGCGATTTTAGCCTTCGCCGTGCCGCTGCCGCCGCTGATGATCGCACCCGCATGCCCCATACGCCGTCCCGGCGGCGCTGTCAGGCCTGCAATAAATCCGACAACCGGCTTGCTCATTTTTGAGGACACAAATTTGCAGGCCTCTTCCTCGGCGGTCCCGCCGATTTCGCCGACCATGACGACCCCTTCCGTATCCGGGTCATTTTCGAAAGCCGCCAGGCAATCGATAAAGTTTGATCCGATGATCGGATCGCCGCCGATACCGATGCACGTCGTCTGTCCGATATTTTGTAGTGTTAACTGATTGACCACCTCATAGGTTAGGGTCCCGGACCGCGATATGACCCCAATCGGTCCGCCGGGTTTATGAATCGCAGCCGGCATAATGCCGATTTTGGCCTCGCCGGGCGTAATGATTCCCGGACAATTGGGTCCGATCAGGCGCGAGGGCTTGCCCACCAGAAAATTCATGACCTTCATCATATCCAGGACCGGAATGCCCTCGGTGATCGCCACAATGACACCGATTCCGGCATCAGCGGCTTCCATAATTGATTCCGCTGCAAATGCCGGCGGCACAAAAATCAGACTGCAGCTGGCGCCGGTTTCATCCACCGCGGTTTGGACCGTATTAAAAACAGGGATATCGTCCATTTTCTGGCCGGCTTTGCCCGGTGTGACCCCGGCGACCACCCGGGTTCCGTATGCCACGCAGCGACGGGTGTGAAACTGTCCCTCCCGGCCGGTAATGCCCTGAACCACAACCCGTGAGTTTTTATCTACGAAGATGCTCATTGTTTATTCCTTAATTCGTAAAGCTTAAATAATTACTCAACTCAATCAACCCCTTTGGCTTTCAGCTTTAAGCTTTCCCGCCTCCAACCTCTATCCTCTAACCTCCAACCTCAAGCCGGCCGCCCTCTGCGCTTTGCGCCCCGCTCTGTCCTTTATCCATTCGCAATTTCCGCCACCTTCCGGGCGGCATCTTTCAAATCCTTGGCGGTAATCAAGGCCAGACCGGATTCGGCCAGGATCCGGCGGCCTTCTTCAATATTTGTGCCTTCCATCCGGATCACGACCGGAACGCTGATGCCGGTTTTTTGGGCTGCCTGGACCACGCCTTTAGCCAGCACGTCGCACCGCAGGATGCCGCCAAAAATGTTGATCAGAATCCCTTTGACGTTGGGGTCGCTTAAAATAATCCTGAAACCGTTTTCCACCATCTCGGCGCTGGCCCCTCCTCCCACATCAAGAAAATTGGCCGGCTCCGCACCGGCAAGTTTGATCAAATCCATGGTGGCCATAGCCAACCCCGCACCGTTGACCATATTGCCGATGTTGCCGTCCAGATTAATGTAGTTGAGATGATACTTGGAAGCTTCCACGTCCAGCGGATCTTCTTCTTCGAAGTCCCGGTAATCCTGAACGTCCTTGTGCCGAAACAGCGCATTGTCATCGAAGTTGATTTTCGCATCCAATGCCACGATGGTCTGGTCGGCAGTTATCACCAGTGGATTGATCTCGACCAGTGAACCGTCATAGTCGACGAACAGCCGGTAGAGATTTTGCAGCATGGCGCTGAACGGTTTCATGACAGCTGCCGGCAGGTTTAGGCCGAAAGCAATCTGGCGGCAGTGATAGGCCTGAATGCCCTGCAAAGGATTAATGGCAACCTTGATAATTTTCTCCGGCGTCGTAGCGGCCACTTCTTCAATATCCATGCCCCCGGCTTCGCTGGCCATAATCACAATCTTGGCAATCGCCCGATCGGGAATAATACTCAGGTACAGCTCCCGGGCGATATTTAACCCCTGCTCCACCAGGACTTTTCTAACTTTCCGACCCTGCGGCCCGGTTTGGTGAGTAACCAGATCCATCCCGATGATCTGCCCGGCCAGGTCTCGAACCTCCTGCTCGGTTTGGGCCAGTTTGACGCCGCCGCCTTTGCCGCGCCCCCCGGCGTGAATTTGAGCTTTTACCACAACCGGGTACCCCCCCAGGGATTTGGCAACCACAGCCGCTTCAGCGGGGCTAAACGCCACCCGGCCCTGCGGGATGGGCACACCGTATTTTTTAAAAAATTCCTTAGCCTGGTATTCGTGAATTTTCATAGGTTCGTTTTGTCCGTGTTGGTTCGTTAAGATGGTTGAGTTCGTCCCAGTGAAATTCGCTTCGCTCGTCCCTTTCGGAAATTTCACGGGATAAATCCCCATGAAATCCGCTTCGCTGATACTACGTATATTTCACGGGATAAATTTGGATCGTTGGCTTTAGGCCTTGAGCTTTTCCGCTTCCTGCCTCAAACCGGACGCTTTCCGCCCTTTGCGCTCAGTTTTAGTCTTTCAGCTTCCTGATCTTCTGCTCTTCTCATCTTCTGCGCTTCTTATTTCAAGGCCTCCAACCTTTAGCCTTTTACCTAATACCTTGCGCCTTCGGCCTTCTACCCAATCACGGCCAGCACATCACCTTTGGCCACCGAATCGCCGCTGCTGTAGTTGATGGCCTGAATGGTGCCGCTGGTGGGAGCCGGCAGGGCATTTTCCATTTTCATGGCTTCCAGGATAAGGACCGTATCGCCTTCTGCAACTGAATCGCCGACATTTTTCTGATAGCTGACGATCATGCCGGGCATCGGCGCTTTAAGCGGTGTGCCGTTTACAGCGGCAGGCGCTTGCGGCGCAGCGGCAGCAGGCGCGCCTTTTTTAGGTGACGCCGGCGGGGCTGCGGCCGGAGCAGCCGGCGCGGCGGCAGGCCGGGCATAAACCGGCGGTGTCATGCCGGACCGCGGCTGCATGTAGTCAACCACCGGAGCGCCGTCGACGGAGTCCACCCCGACCTCGAAATAATCCCCATCGACGAACACATTATAGGTGCGCAGATTTTCACTCCTGGCAGGCGGTTCCTTCTCTGGTTTTTCAACAAGTTTGCCGGCCTTGGCCTTTTTAATAAGTTCCTGCTCGGCTTTTACATCCTCCAGTGTTCGCGGTCTGACCTCGGCGGGCGGTTGTTCCTTGCCGTATTTCCAATTCAAAAACCGTTTGCCCGGTTACCGGATACAGAGCATAGATCAGCACATCGTCCAGGTCGACGGCCAAGCCTTGCGTTTCTTCCCTGGCTTTTTCCAGTTCCGGCTCCAGGACCTCGGCCGGTCGACAGGTAATCGGCTCGTCCCTCTCTCATAACCCTTGAGGGCTTTTTTCTGAACTTCGGAATTGATGGGCACGGCGGTTTTGCCGTAAAGCCCGTAGCACAGATCTTTGACCTGGGCCGTAATCATCTTGTAGCGTTCATTCTCATCATCAAACAGAACATTGTTGACGGTCTGGATCCCGACGATCTGGCTGGTGGGAGTTACCAGCGGAACCTGTCCCAAATCCTTTCGAACCCGCGGCAATTCCGCATAAACCTGGTCGATTTTGTCAAGCGCATCCATTTCTCTGAGTTGATTGACCAGATTGGACAACATGCCGCCCGGGGTCTGGTGCAGCAGAACATTGATATCAATGATCGACATCTTGGTGTCGTCCAGAAGATGCCTGTATTTGGGCAGAATTTCCTTTTCAAGAACTTCATTGATTTTTGCCAGATGTTTGATGTCAAAACCGGTGTCCCGGTTGGTGCCGAGCAGGGTCATGACCAGCGGTTCGATGGCCGGATGAGAAGTACGATACGCGTAAGGCGACATGACGGTGTCAATGATATCAACCCCCGCTTCAATGGCCTTGAGCTGGGACATCGAGGACATACCCGATGTAAAATGGCTGTGCAGATTAATCGGCGGTTTGACGGCGTCTTTCATGGCCTTGATGACGGCATAGGCGTCATAGGGGGCAATCAGCCCGGCCATATCTTTCAGGCAGATGCTGTCCGCGCCCATGGCTTCCAATTCTTTAGCTTTACCGACATAATAGTCGATGTTGTAAACCTCGCCGCCCATTCGCGGCTCGGTCATGGTATAGCAAATGGATCCTTGGAAGTGTTTGCCGCTGGCCTTGATTACCGGCACCACGGTTTCGAAATTGCGGTAATCATTCAAGGCATCAAAGGTCCTGAAAATGTCAATGCCGTTGGCGGCCGCCCGTTCCACGAAGGCCCGGGCAACATCGTCGGCATAGTTCCGGTATCCCACCAGGTTCTGAGCTCTCAGCAGCATGGAAAAAGGGGTCTTTTTGATATATCGTTTCAGCGTCCGGATTCTTTCCCAGGGATCCTCATTTAAAAAGCGGTGCATGGTATCAAAAGTGGCGCCGCCCCAGACTTCCATGGCCCAGAAGCCGACATCATCCATCATTTCGGCCACGGGAATCATGTCTTCAGTGCGCCCGCGGGTTGCGAACAATGACTGGTGACCGTCCCGCAGGGATAAATCCTCTATTTTGACTGGATTTTCCGCTGCCGGCCGATCTTTGCCATAATTCATGGCTGTCATTTTAACTGCAATATCTTCGCTCATTTTAAAGTTCTCCTTTAAAAACATATTTTAAATACGAAATCCTCTCTGGAATGTGCGCAATTGCATCAGATTGCGCAACTGCATCTGGGCTTGCCGGCCGCTCATGCTCCACGGTGAAAAGCCCGCTGCTGCAGCAGAGATATATGGCGCCTGCGCCCTGCCTCCCAGGGCCGCCTGCATCAGGACGGCTTCTTCTTCATAAATGTGATGCATCACCGCCGTAATCGCCGCGGTTATTTTCTGTTGCTTGTCCATACCTTCTCCCCTCAGAATGGAATATATTCTATTGAAATTTATATATTGAATGAATTCTATCGATTTTAAAAATTATTAAACGCCTGAGCGAAGCGATTTCCACAAATTTTCAATATTCAATCGTCAATATTCAATTACATGGGTATATTGCCATGCTTTTTCGGAGGCCTGGTTTCGCGTTTGGAGCACAGGGCCTCCAGCGCATCGATCAATCGCGGCCGGGTTTCACTGGGTACGATCACGGCATCGATATAACCTCTTTGAGCTGCCTGGTAAGGATTGGAAAAAAGCGTTTCATATTCTTTGATTTTTTCCCGGCGTTTGGCATCCGGATTTTCGGCCCCTTGAATCTCTTTGCGATGGATGACATTGGCAGCGCCAGCCGCTCCCATGACCGCAATTTCAGCCGTCGGCCAGGCAAACGCCATATCCGCACCCAGGTCCTTGGAGCACATGGCCAGATAGGATCCGCCATAGTCTTTGCGGGTTACGAGCAGCAATTTGGGTACGGTGGCCTCGGAATAACACCATAGTAGCTTGGCGCCGTGACGGATAATTCCGCCCCATTCCTGCTGGCTCCCGGGCAGGTAGCCGGGGACATCGGCAATGGTTAAAAGCGGAATATTAAAGGAATCACAGAATCGGATGAACCGGGTGGCCTTGTCCGAAGCGTTGATGTCCAGACAACCCGCCAGCACCTTGGGTTGGTTGGCAATAATGCCGATGGCTCTGCCGTTCAGTCTGGCAAAACCGACGATTATATTGCCGGCAAAGTATTGGTGCGGTTCAAAAAAATCACCGTTGTCAACGATGGACAGAATCACCGCTTTCATATCGTAGATTTTGCTGGGGCTGTCGGGTATAATTGTATTCAAGGTCGCATCGGTCCGCCGGCGGTCATCGCCGGTTTCAACATAGGGCGCATCTTCCATGTTGTTGGAAGGCAGATAGGAAAGCAGCCGCTTTATCCGGCTGATCGCATCTTCATCACTCTCGCAGGCGAAATGGGCCACGCCGCTTTTTTCGTTGTGGGTTTTGGCGCCGCCCAGCTCTTCAAAAGAAATTTCCTCACCGGTAACCGCTTTGATCACTTCGGGTCCGGTAATGAACATGTAACTGCTGTTTTTCACCATGAACACCCAGTCCGTCATGGCCGGCGAGTACACGGCACCGCCGGCGGTAGGTCCCATGATGGCCGAAATCTGCGGGATCACGCCCGAGGCGGCTGAATTGCGGAAAAATATCTGCCCGTAGCCGGAAAGCGCATCCACCCCTTCCTGAATTCGGGCACCACCCGAATCATTGATTCCTACAAACGGCACCCCGGCCTTGAGGGCCAGATCCATAACCTTGCAGATCTTTTTGGAGTGCATTTCACCAAGACTGCCGGCTCTGGCGGTAAAATCCTGGGAAAAGGCAAATACCGTTCGCCCATCCACCAGGCCGTGGCCGGTGATCACGCCGTCAGCCGGTATATCCACGTTTTGCATATCGAAATTAACGCAGCGGTGGCTCACGAACATGTCGAGTTCGCGGAATGTGCCCTTATCGAACAGCAGATTCAGGCGCTCACGGGCTGTCAACTTACCCTTTTCACGCTGGGCGGCGACCGCTTTCTCGCCACCCATTTCAAGCAGCTTTGCTTCCCGGGCTTTTAAATCACGAATTTTATCTTCCACGACTCCCATCATCCTGTTCCTTTCTTCGTATGACCCACCCTGCATTTCATATCCACCCCCACAGGGTGTGTCTGCCAACCTGACTCGTTTTTTGTCGACCGAAAAAATCAACCGGCAACTGAATCATTCCAACCGAGGGTTTAAAAGTTAAAAATAAAGCCTGCTATACAAGTAATTGATTGTCAAGGAAAAAAAGCAGCTCTTCGGCGGCGAGGGTGGGGGCGGTAATACCTTTTTCAACCGCCCGGGTCAGCCTCGGCAGATGCTTTTTTACCTCGGGATTTTGTTTGAAACGGTTTCTAAGTCCTTCTTCGATCAGAGACCACATCCAGTCCAGAGCCTGCCGGCGCCTCTTAAGTTCCAGTTCACCCGTATCCGCAAGCTTCTTGCGATGAATCAAAACGGACTGCCAGATTTCTCTGACGCCGGCCTGCTCCACCGCACTGCAGGTCAGCACCGGTGGAATCCAGGTCGGCGACGCATGCCGTAAAAAATGCAGTGCATTTTGATAGATTCCGGCTGCTTTTTTCGCCTTGGCCACGTTATCGCCGTCGGCTTTGGTGATGGCGATGGCATCGGCCAGTTCAAGAATCCCTTTCTTGATTCCCTGAAGCTCATCACCGGCGCCGGCCAGCATCAGCACCAGAAAAAAATCAACCATGGAAGCCACTGTGCTCTCCGATTGACCGACCCCGACCGTTTCTACAATGATGACATCGTAACCGGCGGCTTCACAGATAAGCATGGTCTCGCGGGTTTTGCGGGCCACTCCCCCCAGGGCGCCGGCCGAAGGGGACGGGCGAATAAAGGCATTGTTTTCAGCCGCAAGTTTTTCCATGCGGGTCTTATCGGCCATGACACTGCCGCCGCTGCGATTGCTGCTGGGATCAACGGCAAGGACCGCAACGCGGTGGTTATCTTGAACAAGGGACATGCCCAGGCTTTCAATAAACGTACTTTTGCCGACCCCGGGGACACCCGTAATGCCGAGTCGGACAGCCTTTCCCGTATGGGGCAGCAGGGAATCAATGATTTTGCGCGCCAGGTCCTGATGGGCAGGCAGCGAACTTTCGATTCTGGTGATGGTTTTAGAAACCATCCGGCGTTCCCGGTCAAGCACGCCGTCGATGTAGGCCTGAGGATCCAAAGAATTCATACTCTTGATTTTAGCACCTTTATAGCTTCAATTGTTAGAGATAGGGTTGACGCAAATCAAAATCACAAATCCCAATTAACAAATCTCAAACAAATTACAATCACCAAAATACAAAATTCAAAACGGAAGTTAATCTGTCTTGATGATCGCTTCAGACAAATACGCAATCCTTCATCACGAAAGCACGAAAGTTCAAAACACGAAAAAATAAAACAGATAGATTTTCTTGGTTTGGCCGGTTTCGGTCATTGGCTATTGTGATTTGGGATTTATTTGTTATTTGGTGCTTGGAATTTAGACCTTACCGGCTGCACGCTGCTATTCGTTTTCGGCCTCCTGAGATTTGACATGACAACCGCCAGATTTTCAGATGTCAGCACTGCCGCTGACACCTGAAACCCGACACCTGACACCTCTTACGACATGCAACAGCCGAACCGGTCAACTATACAGCAAGTGCCAGCGACTTCTCCAAGGCATTCAGCACCTGATTGGCCGATTCCGTCACCGCTGTACCGGGACCGAATACACCGGCGGCTCCTGACTGGTACAAAAAATCATAATCAACCGGCGGAATGATCCCCCCGACGACCACCAGGATGTCCTGCCCGCCCTCGGTTTTCAGAGCTTCGATCAATTGAGGCACCAGCGTTTTATGGGCTGCGACCTGACTGGAAACACCCACCACATGCACATCGTTTTCCACTGCCATGCGGGCAACCTCGGCCGGCGTTTGAAACATAGGACTGATATCCACGTCAAACCCGAGGTCGGCAAATCCCGTGGCAATCACCTTTATTCCGCGGTCATGGCCGTCCTGGCCCATCTTGGTTACAAGTATCCTGGGGCGCCGCCCCTCTTTTTCCTGGAATTGTTCAGTTCGCTTGAGCACGGCTTCAATGATTTCATTTTTCCCGTACTCGGCGGCATATACCCCGGAAATACACTGGGTGGTGGCCACATAGCGTCCGAACTCCTTTTCCAGGGCGTCGGATATTTCGCCGACCGTCGCCCGCAGCCGGACCGCAGCGATGCTTAGTTCCAGCAGGTTGGCACCGGACACGGCACCTTTGGTCAGGTCATCCAGTGCTTTTTGCACGGCGGCATTGTCGCGGGTTTTCTTCAACTCCTTAAGCCTTGCGATCTGCTCATCACGCACGCTGGCCGGGACTTCCAGTATTTCCAGATTGACATCTTCTTCAATCTGATACTTGTTAACTCCCACAATAACGTCTTTGCCTTGATCAATCCGCGCCTGCCTGCGGGCCGCCGATTCCTCGATGCGCATCTTCGGCATGCCGGTCCCGATTGCCTTGGCCATGCCGCCCATCTCTTCCACCTCTTCGATAATCTTGCTTGCCTCCCGTATGATGCCGTCGGTCAGGGACTCAAGATAATATGATCCCGCCAGAGGGTCCACCACATGACAGATCTGAGATTCTTCCTGAACGATGAGCTGGGTATTTCTGGCAATTCTGGCGGAAAAATCCGTTGGCAATCCCACGGCTTCGTCAAAAGAATTGGTGTGCAGGGACTGGGTTCCACCCAGCGCAGCCGACAGGCACTCCAGCGTGGTTCGGATAATATTGTTGTAGGGATCCTGCGCCGCCAGGCTCCAGCCGGATGTCTGGCAATGGGTGCGCAACATGGTCGAACGCGGGTTTTTGGGGTTAAAGCGGCTGATGATGCGGTGCCACAAAAAGCGCGCCGCCCTCAGCATGGCAATTTCCATGAAAAAATTCATCCCGATGCCAAAAAAGAACGAAAGCCGCGGCGCAAAATCATCGATATCCAGTCCGGCATTCAGAGCCGCCCGCACATATTCTAAACCGTCGGCCATGGTAAAGGCGGTTTGCAGCACGGAATCGGCCCCGGCTTCCATCATATGATAACCGCTGATGCTGATGGTGTTGTATTTGGGCATATGTTTCGAGCAGTAGCCGATAATGTCCGAGACGATCCGCATGGAGGGTTCCGGCGGATAGATATAGGTATTGCGCGTCAGAAATTCCTTTAAAATATCGTTCTGAATGGTACCGCTCAGTTTTTCCCGGCTGACGCCCTGTTCTTCGGCGGCCACGATATAGCCTGCCAGAATCGGCAGCACGGCACCGTTCATGGTCATGGAAACCGTCATCTGGTCCAACGGGATCTGATCGAAAAGGATTTTCATATCTTCAACGGAATCCACCGCAACCCCGGCTTTGCCGATATCCCCGACAACTCTAGGATGGTCGGAGTCATATCCCCGGTGGGTAGCCAGATCAAAAGCCACCGAAAGCCCCTTCTGGCCGGCCGCCAGGCATCTTCTGTAAAAGGCGTTGGATTCTTTGGCAGTTGAAAAGCCGGCATACTGGCGAATCGTCCAGGGGCGGCCGGCATACATGGTGGCATTGGGTCCCCGCACGTAGGGTGCCATTCCCGGCAGGGTGTTGACATGCGCCGTTCCTTCAAGGTCCTCCTTCGTATACAACGGCTTGACGGTAATTCCTTCCGGGGTGTGCCAGTTTAACGACTCGACAGGCTTTCCTCTCATCTCCTTGGTTGCTTGACTGATCCATTTTTCAATATCAGGACGCTCGGACATAACGGTACACTCCTTTGATCTCGGATAATAGTTTTCAAAATAAATTTTATTTTGTGTGCCTTCGAATTTTTGTATTCTAGCAGATTGATGCTGTATATTGGATACTTGTTACTGGATTCTCGAAACTCAACCCGTAACTTGCAACTCGTAACCTAAGACTCGCACCGCGCAACGCGCATCTCGTAAGCCGAAACCCGTGACTCGTAACCCGCAACGCGCACCCCGTCTAATTTCTTTCACAAAGCTCCACGAGCACACCATTGGTAGATTTGGGATGCAAAAACGCTATCTTGGCGCCGCCAGCCCCTAGTCTGGGTTTTTCATCAATCAGCCGGATCCCTTTCTCCTTAAGCTCCTGCAGGGCAGCTGCAACATTCTCGACTCTAAAAGCGACATGCTGAATCCCTTCGCCTTTTTTTTCCAGGTACCGCGCGATGGGACCATCCGGCGCCGTGGATTCCAGCAATTCCACTTCGCTTTCTCCTACCGGGAAAAACGCCGTCGTCACTTTCTGCTCGGCTACAGTTTCCGAACCTTCGAATTCCAGACCCAGTACATCCGTCCAAAAATTTTTCCCCTGATCAATACTATTGACGGCAATCCCAAGATGATCGATTTTCAAGACCTTCATGGCACCTCCTTGTATTTATGGTTTTGAGACCTGTCTCACTTTCTGATCTGCTTAACTTCTGCTCTTCTTATTTGTAAGCCTCCAACCTTTATCCTTTAACCTTTCACCTTTCACCTAACACCTTCTGCCTTGCGCCGTGCGCCATGCCCTTTGCCCTCTGCCCTATGCGCCTGCTATGGAGCAGATTCTACGGCTACAACCTCGGGTACTTCCTGCTTTAAAATTCTTTCGATGCCGTTTTTTAGGGTCATTTGAGACATAGGACATCCGCCGCATGCGCCCCGCAGGCGCACCGTCACGATGCCCTCCTGCACATCCACAAGCTCCACATCGCCGCCGTCGGCCTGGAGCATGGGTCTTATTTTCTGCAATGCTGCTTCAACTTTTTCCTTCATGATATTTTCTCCTTTGTTCCGGTTTCGTGCGTTGTGATCGTTGAGCTCGTTAAGATGGTTTAGATCGTTTAAAGGTTCAGGGTTATAGATTCTGGACTCTGCGTTAAAGACCCCGAAAGGTATAAATTATTCTGTCCTCTGTCTTCTTTCTGCTGACACATCGTACGAAACTTCACTTATTTCGACTGCCGACGTAGGGCGGGCCTCCGTGCCCGCCGGAATGGGTCGGCGCGGAGGCCGACCCTACGTAAGTGCATGATCAGCGTTTCTTTTATGATTAAATTGACCGCTCCGCGGCCAGCTGCTGGGCTGCCTGCCCTGCGCAGCCTGGAAGGCGAAGCGGAGACACCTGACACCTTATCTCCCGGCCCCACCGTTAATTCTCCAGGTTCCGGTAAAAATCTTTGCGAAATGATTCAAAAACATCCGCCACGATGGCCGCTCGCATGCGTTTGATAAAGCTTATGAAATAATGGATGTTATGGATCGTATTTAAACGATAGGCCAGCAGTTCCCGGGCCAGATACAGGTGCCGCAGGTAGGCCCTGGAGTAATTGCGACAGGTGTAGCACCGGCATCCGGAGTCCAACGGATCGGTATCATCCTTGTAGCGCGAATTGCATATATTAATGGTTCCGCTTTGAGTGAACATTTGACCGTTTCTGGCATTGCGGGTCGGCAAAACACAGTCGAACATGTCGGCTCCCAGTGCTACCAGTTCAATCAGATTTTCCGGGGTACCCACCCCCATTATGTATCGGGGGCTGGTTTGCGGTAGCAGCGGTAGTGTGAAATCGGCTATTTCCATCATAACCTCATGCGGCTCCCCGACGCTCAATCCTCCAATGGCATAGCCGCTGAAATCGATCTGCACCAGTTCTTCCGCGGACCGCCGCCGCAGATCCGTGAACATCCCTCCCTGGACGATGCCGAACAGGGCCTGACGGCCGTTTTGAGATGTCTGCCAGGCTTGCCGGCATCTTTGAGCCCAGTGGGAGGTAATTTCAAGCGCCGACCGGCTTTGTTCCCTGGTAGCCGGAAACTTAATACATTGGTCCAGACACATCATGATATCTGCGTCCAGGCAGGTCTGTATTTCGATGACCTTCTCCGGGCTCAGCAGATGTTTTGATCCGTCAATATGCGATTGGAAGGTAACGCCTGCCGGCGAGATCTTGGCCAGTTTAGCCAGGGAGAATACCTGAAAGCCGCCGCTGTCCGTCAATATGGGTTTGCTCCAATTCATAAACCCGTGAAGCCCCTCAAACTTGCCGATTATGTCGCAGCCCGGCCGGAGATATAAATGATAAGTATTGCCGAGGATGATTTGGGCGCCGGCTTCCGCCAGCTCTTCCGGGGATACCGACTTCACGGAACCCAGGGTCCCCACCGGCATAAATATCGGCGTTTCGACCACACCATGGGCGGTATGAAACACTCCCGCCCTGGCGCGGGATTCGGTTGATTCTGCTATGACTTCAAAAGAGAACATAATTCAATAAATAAACATCGCATCCCCGTAACTATAAAACCGATAACGGCATCTGACCGCCTCCCGGTAAGCATCCAATACCTTCTGCCGGCCGGCAAAGGCCGTTACCAGCATCAGCAGCGTCGATTTGGGCAAATGAAAATTCGTGATCAGGGCATCGACGATTTTAAATCGGAATCCAGGGTAGATAAACAGGTCGCAAGTGCCGCAGCCCGCTTCTATCCTGCCGTCGGCATTGGCCGCGTACTCGAGTGTGCGCACGCAGGTGGTGCCGACGGCAACCACTCGGTGTCCGGCGCTCCGGGCCGAATTTATCGTTTCGGCCGTCGCGGCGGCAATGGAAAACTGCTCTGAATGCATTTGATGCTGCCGTATGTCGGTGACTCTGACCGGCATAAACGTTCCGCAGCCGACGTGCAGCGTCAGTTCCACAATTTTAATCCCGCCGGCGCTCAGCTCACTGAGAAGGTTTGACGTAAAATGCAGACCGGCAGTCGGGGCCGCCACCGCTCCCTTGCGGCTGGCATATACCGTCTGGTAGGACGTCAGGTCGTCACAGGGAGACCTCCTCCCGGAATTTCTTTTAATATAAGGCGGAAGGGGCACTTGTCCAATCTTGTACAGCAACGACTCAAAATCGCCGGCTGTGTGAAATTCAAGGGTACAGGCACCATTGCCGGAGTCCAGAACTTTGGCCTTCAGGTCGTCTGCAAAGTGCAGCCAACTTCCGGGCCGGGGACGTTTGGAGGCCTTCACCAGACACCGGCAGGCAAACCGGCCGTTTGCCTCCTCTGACCGGCGTCCGCCGGCATAATCGGCGATCAGCAACTCGACCTTGCCTCCGCTTTCTTTTCTGCCCTCCAGACGGGCGGGGATTACGGCCGTGTTGTTTATCACCAGAACATCGCCGGGTTTGAGGAAATCACCAATAGCGTTGAAGGTTGCATGCAATAAGCCGCCGGTTCGACGGTCCAGGCACAAGAGTTTCGAACGATCCCTTTGTAAAGCCGGTTGCTGGGCAATTAAATCGGCCGGCAGATCGTAGTGATAGTCGTTTAAAGAATACATCCTAATACCTGCCGAAGTAAACCAATACCAACCCGAGCACCATTAGCACAAGTCCGAACCTCCGCAACGAACCTTCCGGCGTCGCGGCTATCTTTTTAATCCAGAATTTCATTTTTTCCGGAAAGGCAAAATAAGGCAGCCCTTCGATGACCATGACCATTCCAATGACGCACAGAAAATACTTCATACTTTTCAGACCTGTCCAATTTCGATACGCGACTGAGAAGGTTGAATATAATCTGTTGAATCGAGTTTTGTCAAAGCAAAATGAATCCGCTTGGCTGTCATAGAAAAAGGCGGCATCATGTCCGACCCGAACCCGGCCCAATATACCCTTACCAAACATGAAGAGTTAAAAACATTTATCCAACGTTGGGGTATATTCTCCCGCCGTAAAACAGGGCCATAAACCGAACTGATCCCTCCGCATCTTCTGACAGCCGGCGATTCACATCGGAGACCGTCCTTGCCCGGCTTGCAAATGGGCTTTCAGTGGTTAAGTTAATGCTCTCAAATTTATTCTTGTCATACCTACGCATTAATAGTAATAATTACGAATTCATAGAATTGCCAAAGCCTGAAGATATTCCTCTGGCTGCCCGATGTTGTATTCATTAGGGTAAAGGAGCTTGCCATGGTTAAAGCTGAACCATCTATTGTCAAGCGTTCCCTGTATTCCTGGATTCTCCCCGGCAATCTTAAACTGCAATTGCTGCTTCTGATCATCATCCTCGTGATGGTATTTACCAGGGTCTTGCCGCTTGAAATGCAAAAACGCATCGTCAATCAAGCCATCAAGCTGAGGAGCATTGATATGCTGTTTTTGTATTGCGGCATCTACCTGGCGGCGGTGGTTTTCTCCAGTCTGCTGAAATACCTGACAAATATCATTCAAACCCGTCTCACCGAGCTGACCACCGCCCGCATGCGCAAAGCGCTGTACCAGCACATCCTGACCCTGCCGCTAAGCTATTTCAGAAAAACTCAGCCCGGATCCGTTGTCAATGCCCTTGTTTCCGAGTTAACCCTGCCCGGCAATTTCGTCGGGATGGCAGTGGCAGCACCCGTCTCCAACCTTCTAACCCTGCTGGCTTTTGCCGGCTACCTGTTCTGGCTCAATCCGCTGTTGGCGGTCGTATCGTTGAGTATTTATCCGTTCGTCATATTATTGCTGCCACTGCTGCAACGGGGCGTCAATAGGGCCAATAGAAAACGGGTGTACACGGCCCGCTCGCTATCGTCGCGCATTGCGGAATCCATCTCCGGCATTCATGAAATCCACGGCAACGGTTCCTATAAGTTGGAGGGCGACAAATACAACAAGCTGGTCAACAGGTTGCTGAAAATCAGAATCGTTTGGAGCCTGTATCGATTCGGCGTCAAAACGCTCAACGGGTTTTTCACCGGCCTGGGCCCTTTTCTGGTATTTATCCTGGGCGGCTGGCTGACCATCAAAGGCCGGCTGGAACTGGGTGCCCTGGTCGCGTTTCTGTCGGCCCAGGAACGTTTATTTGATCCCTGGAAAGAACTCATCGAGTTTTATCAGGTCTTCCAGGACGGCAAGGTCAACTACGATCGCACCATGGAATATTTTGACGTTGAACCGGAGTACGAACTTGAGCCCCGTGACCGCGAACCGCTGGAGTTGGAGGGCAGCGTGGAGGTAAAGGATTTGTCTTTCGTAACCGACAGCGGCATTCACCTGCTCGACGGCATCAACATGTCCTTGAAACAAGGCGAGCATATGGCGCTGGTGGGATTTTCCGGCAGCGGCAAAAGCACGCTGGCGCTTTGTATCGGACAGCTTTACAAATACACCGGCGGCAGTGTGATGATCGGCGACAAGGAAGTTTCCGGGCTTACCAAAAGAGACATGATAAACAATATGGGGTTTGTGGCCCAAAGCCCGTTCATTTTCGACGGTACGATTGAAGAAAACATTCTCTACTCCTGCCAGGCCAAATTCGGAGGCAACGGTCAGGGGGTAGGAAAAAACGGCATGCCCTCCCTGGACGACATTATCGCCGTCCTCCATCAAACCGGCATTTTCGTTGACGTGCTGCGTTTTGGACTTAACGCTATTTTAACCCACGATCGGCATGAGGAGTTGATCAATGCGATCATCCGCATCCGCAAAAACTTCAGACAGGACTACGGTGAAGAACTGGCGGATTATGTCGAATTTTTTGATGAAAATAAATATCTTTACTTCTCCAGCGTGGCTGAAAACCTGACTTTCGGCGCTCCCAACAAAGCTGAATTTGCCGCCGAAAATTTGGCTAAAAGCAGCTATTTTCTAAATTTTCTGGATACCGCCGATCTGACCCGCCCGCTGCTCAGCCTGGGCGCCAATCTCTGCCGGCAAACGGTTGACATTCTGGGCAATTTGCCGCCTGACGCCGTTTTTTTTCAACAAAGTCCCCTAAACCCGGAGGAACTGGAAGATTTCAAAGTTCTGGAAGAACATTTGAAGAAAAAGAGACTGCATGAACTGGATGATGGGGAACGCCAAAAACTGCTGGAACTGGGCTTGCGATTTACACCCGGTATTCATAAGATGGCCGCGCTGCCGGAAATTCTGGAAACATTGATCCTTGAAAGTCGGGCGCTGTTTCACGATAAAATTGCGGAAGACGACCCGGACGCCTTTACTTTTTATCAAATGTCGGAATACATATATTCTCAGACCATTCTGAACAATATCTTTTTCGGTAAAACAAAAACCGCCAATCCCCAGGCCCAGGACAAAATCGACCAGAACATTATTCAGCTTTTAATTGAGGAAGATTTTTTGGAAGCCATAATTGAAATCGGCATGCACTATCAGGTCGGCACCAAGGGAGATAAATTGTCCGGCGGGCAGCAGCAAAAGCTGGCGATTGCCCGAATATTTCTCAAGGCGCCCCGGATTTTGATAATGGACGAAGCGACGTCGGCGCTTGACAACAAATCCCAGACCCGCATTCAAAACCTGCTGGAAACCCGCTGGAAGAAGAAAAGCACCGTGGTTTCCGTTGTTCACCGGCTGGATACCATCAAAAACTATGACAAGGTCGCGGTCATGAAAGCCGGCAAAATTCTGGAAATGGGCACCTATGATGAACTGATAGCCCGGAAAGGAATGCTTTATGAGCTTGTCGGAAAGAAATAAGCCAAACCCCTCAAGTGAATTCCAGGAAAATCTGGATATCTTGCGACAAACCTACTTTTTCTCCGGACTTCCACTTGAAACCCTTAAAATTTTCGCTTATCTTTGTACCAGGGAAAGATTCAGACAAGGTGAGCATATTTTCCGTCAGGACGAAGACGACGGCCAGGCGTTTTATATTATCGATGGCAAAGCCATACTCGAGCGCAGAAACAACGGCGATATTTCCGAGATCCGTGACTGTAAGGCCGGGGAATTTCTGGGAGGCTTGACGTTGCTGGGTGAAACGGGCCGATTATTTTCGCTGAAATCAGTTTCGAACACAACCTGCCTAGTATTGAGCCGGGAGAAATTTTCCAAAACCATGGAACAGTTTCCCGGTTTGATGATGAAGATATGCAAAGCCGTGGCCCAGCATATCGATACCTGGGAAAAGCGGTTTCTTGCCGACCAAGGGGATCAATGTGGTGGATGCATCGGAAGATTGGGAGTCACTCTTATCTGAGCTGCGGCGGCGGGGCAAAATCACAAAAGGAGTGTGATGGAACAGCAGGATCAGAAGCCCTGAACGCGGATCTTCGAAAGGTGGTCGCTTTATGGCGAAAAAAAAGTATTCATTTGAACTCAAGAGCAGCCTGGGCGAATTAGATAATTTATGCCTGAATCTGGAAACTCTCGGCGAAAAAATCGGATTATCCAAGAAACTGGTCTTTGAGATAAACCTGGCGTTGGATGAATTGTTCACCAACATCATCTCCTACGGATTCAGCGACGAAGAAGAGCATACCATCAAGGTGACCATAACCCCGCATAAAGGGAAAATTTGCCTGAGCATCGAGGATGACGGCATACCGTTCAATCCGATCGAATTTGAAACTCCTGATGTCGCCTGCTCGGTGGAAAACTGTAAAATCGGGGGACTGGGAATTCACATTATGCGCAAGCTGATGGACGATATATGCTATCAGCGCTGCGGGGATAAAAACGTTTTAACGCTCAAAAAAAACCTCTCGCAAGATGAATCTTAATTCTAAAGAATACTCCAACACAAAATACGCGAACGGATTTTTAATACGAGCCAACTGGGAGGATGGTAATGGAAATTATCGAGGAAAAACAAAGCGGCATCAACATCTTTAAACTTAACGGTCGCCTGGATTCGAATACATCACAAGGATTTGAGCAAAAACTTTTTCAAGCGATCTCCGACGGGTCGAAAAATGTGGTTGTTGATTTTAAGGATCTCGACTATATCTCAAGTGCCGGTTTGCGTGTTATCTTAAAAGCCACGAAAGCCATCAAACGCGAAGACGGCCGACTCATGCTCTGCTCCATGCAGGATTATGTCAAAGAAGTCTTCGAAATTGCAGGGTTTGACTCCTTCCTACCCATTGTTGCCACCATGGACGATGCGCTCAAGTCATTTTAGGCGTTATGTTAGCGTGAAATTCAATGATAAACAGCTTCAACTTGTGAGCTTGCCATTTCGGCAAATTTGACATCCGAGTCCCGCTGCAGGCGGGATTCGTCTTTTCTTCCGCCAAAATTCATCGCAGGCCGAGGAGACCGCGCTGCCCCAGTTGTTTGATGAAACTAGTCACGGAAACCTCGGCTTCCCTGTTTTCCAAACGATGAGTTTCGGCAAAAATCCGGACAATCCGGCGCACGGATCGATTCCCATCCACCAAATCCCATACGGCGGTTCCCATAGCATCCAACTGAAGCTTTTTGGTATGAACTCGATCCGTTGGGCCTCCCAGACGCTTGGCCAGAGCAGCAATCCACGGCCTTGCCGTCAGCGGATATTCTAAGAGCACCTCCCCGTTCTCAAGCCGTGTTTCAGCAATATGAAGGCTTTTGGCCGGTCGGCATTCAAGCGCATGGCTGCGCGATAGCTGACTTTTTCGATGCTTGCTTTTAAAGACTTTCATAATCGGTGCAGATCTGATTCAACAGTTGGAAATCAAGCGCGCGTTTGCTTTCGGCCCGAACACCGAGCAGCCGGTTTTTATCGTTCAGATGCCACAGTCGATACCAAAAAAAAGACGGCTTTACTTTCAGCCGGCGGATGGCTCGCCGCCAGTCGTCGGGGGGCGACACCTGCCATTCTACTGCGGCGTATCCGTCAATCGTCGACCCTTGCGGCTGGCCGGCGGAAAAATCAGGGATCGTTCCGCAAAACCAGACGAGGTCCCGCCCGCCCAGCAAAGCGGCTGCCGGTGCCCAGCGGTAAAACCGGACGCTTTGCCGACCATCGGAAAATAAAAGTTCATATTTGCCGGTTTCGAACCGGTAGTGCAACAACCCGAATGGAGCGGGCAGTTTGAGCCGGAGGTCGAAAACTTCCCAGCGTATCATGCCGTCCGAGCTGTGGTCGCGGAAAGATTTGAGCACCGCCAGCAATACCTTTTCGCGTTCCGGTGAACTATCCCCCGTAAATTGAATCAGGGTTGCATTGCGGCATACAGGGCAAAACAGGATGGCTCCGCGCCCCCCTGCATTCTGGCTTTGCCACAGAAAACCGCTGGCCTCATAATCCGCCAGAGCCTTTTGCCAGGGCGGCGGCAGAAACCATTCAGCAATGCGGCCTCTGATGTTGCCGGATTGTGAAGCAGAGAGCCGCTTCAGGTGGGCTCTGTGGGAAAAAGTCCCTTTCACAGATCCCCACTTAACTTCCAGCACGGGTCCGGCTTCATCCTCCAGTATCAGATGCCGGGTGCCGATCCGGCCGATCTCCCATAGCGGCGGGGTCTTAAACCGGATTCCGTTCCAGGCGACGTGTCTCCAATGGTTGGTCAAATCGTTAACTTCTGACTTTAGACGCTTAAACAACAGGTTGTCAGATGATTTTGAACTAAAGCTACCGCGGCACATAAAGGTTCCAGCCGGTCAACTCCGTCGTCATCGTTTTAGAATCCTGCTGGCGGAGTTTGTCTAGTTTATCCAGCCCCTTGACTTCGTAGCAGTGTTGATCCTCCTCAATCAGGCTGGTCATGGTGAGCTTGATGGCATTGCCCAGTTTTTCCTCCGTATCCATTGAGTTGTGCTGCAGGGTCATACTGATTCGGCTGCCGTCCTTGTCGACAAAAGACCATTTCCAGCTGATCAGAATATGAAAAGGATCACCGCGATACTCATCCGGCTCACCGTATTTCGCCTTAATCTTCGCAAAAAGTTTTTTATAAAAATCTTCGCTCGAATCGTCATACTTGAGCTTGATCCTGACGATATGACCCGGCGCCGTGCAGGTGGCATAAGCAATCAATCCGGTTTTAATGCCTTCAAGCGGCCTTGTCTCCACTTCTTCAATGTTTTCCATATACCGGGTGGGCAAAGCGGTTTCCATGATGACATAGTCTTTGATATCTTCGATTCCGCCGTTTAATTTAAAAACCGCAATCTGATGCGGCGCATCGGCGGCCGGACAAACATTGGCAATCCATAACAGTGCTGCGCTGGCTGCTAAGACAAGTATCCGTTTCATACGGGGCTCCGATCTGATATTGACGAATGACGAATGTCGATTGACGAATTAAGGTATCCAATCAATTTAAATTTATTATAGTATAGGCAGACTACCAGGATGAAGCAAGCCTTATGAGCGACTATTTACAAACGATCTGCCGGCGGGGAATCTGATCTATACTTACATAAATTAAAAACCAGGATTTTCATATCCGTGAACCCTGAACCTCTGATCCTCTAAACTCTAAACTCTGAACCCTGAACTTTGAACCTTGAACCCTCATTCTTCATTGGTCAATCTTCATTCGTCATTCCTAATATGCCAATCGCTCCAGAGACTTGAGAATCAGCGTAATTCCCATGGCAAACATACCGGTCAATCCCATGCCGCAGGAAAAACCGGCCAGAAGCACCGGCGCATACTGCCGCCACACGGCGCCGTAACGCTTCAAAAAGAAAAAGCGCCCCAGCAGGGCTCCGACAACTTCCAGAATAAGCCCGTGGGGTGTACTCTGCCCCAGTCCGCGCACCATCCCGTAGACCAGCATGATCGGCAGTCCGAACAGGGTTAAGATCCCGTAAGTGACAACCCCCAGGCCCAGGCCCGCCAGCACATGCGTCCCGCTGAGGGCCTGGTAGAAAAGAGAATTGCCCTCCAGGGTGGAAGTCTGCATCAACAGCGTGTTCAACGCCTGCAAATGCCACAATTCCTGGGCATAGGGGTAGGCACTGGATGGAATCGGAGCTAAACGCCAGATGAATTGAGAAAACAGCAAGCTGGCCACCATCACGATGGGAAAAACCACAATTTCAGATTTGATGATGCCGCGAATGCTCGTACCGGTCAGTTCGATCTCGCGAAAACTGACCGTCGCCTTGCCGTAATTGTGGATCGGTATGGGTGCATACCAGATCTCAAGGCCGTGGTAACCGAAATACTTGGCGCCGGCAATGAAACTGGCTTCACGCACCAGCGGCAGACTGACAAACTGCCCGGCAATACCTTCCATGCGCGCGGTAATATAAGAGACAATCGGGGTGTAGATAAATCCGTAAGCCAGAAAGAACATCACCGGAAAGTGGGGAACCAGCCAGACGCACAACAGCACGTATGACGTGGTTGAAAAAACATAAATCCCGATCGAAATCCAGAAATTAAAATCCCCCCGGCCCGGAGGCGGGCGAAAAAGATCCTGCAAGGTGCCGCGCTGGGCCGCACTGGATTTGCTGAAAGATCGCAGAACATGCCAGATGCCGATCAAAGCAATGGCCAACCCCAGGCCGATGCCGAAGCTCAGGTAGAAATCGAAATTATTGGCAAAGATTGTATCGACCGTCAACATCCCCGGATGCCAGCGAGTCAGGATTCCATGGTGGTACAAAATCGGATTTGCCACAATGGTAATGATCAGCCCCACCAACCCGCCGATGACCGCCCAGAAAGGCAAGACCATTCCGATGAAAACCAAACCGAGGTCCAACTGAATGCCGGTGGCCACCGCCGGAAGAATATCCTCGGTATGCCCGGTCAATTCAACCCACGGTATGGGAATCAGTCGAATCGGTTCCAGAAGGATTAGACCGGAAACGGTGGGCAGCAAAACATAGATCGCTCCGAAAGCCAGCCCGATCACTCCGCCGATGGAAAACACGCGCCATTTCCAGCTTTTCTCCTTATCTTCGGCCGATTCAGCCAGCGCCATAGTTCCCAGAGCCGCCACCGGCGCCATGGGAAACGGCAGTTTTTCGACATCGGAGGTGATTCGAAAAAGGGCATAGCCCAGTCCGAACTGGTCGATGCGTTGGATAATCTGGGTTCCAATGAGCAGCAGGATTGGAATCAGCCAATCGCGATGATAAAAAGTCCGCTCCAACAGCGATGAAGAGTCCGGCGACGGTGCCACCCAGGAGGGAATCAAATCCGTCAGACCCAGCATCCGGGCCGCATCGGATTGCACGAGGTATTGGTTCCACAATAGGCCTTGAAACGGCGTATGCAGAGCTGCGCCGGCCATATAGTACAGCAGGAAAATTTCCTGCTGCTTCAGGTCACTGTAGGAACGCTTGGCCAGCTCGGCAAAAAGAATAATGGTTACCCAGCGAGCTGCCGGCCCGATTCCGGTGCCGATAACCAGCTGCAGATACATACTGCCCGGCATCATGAGAAAGCCGATAAAAATCGCCCCCACAACCGTCTTCCAGTTAAACCCCTCCTCGAAATGATCCGGGGTCTTTAAAAGATCTCTATACTCCTGAAGTTCTTTATCTTCGTACATGAGCCGTGTTCCGTGCTACGGGTTGCGGGTTACGAGTTGCGTGGTGCGCGTTGCGCGGTGTGCAGTGTGTTGCGCGGCGCGGGTTACGCACTGTACATCGCGTATCCTGAGTAAGGCATTTCGTTAGCAACATTGCTTTTTATCCCGTTTAGTTCCATTCCTTTTCGACGTATTGAACGAAGTTATCAATTTTCTCTCTACGGTCCATATTGATGAAGTTTCTGCGAGAACTTATGTATTTTCACAGCTAAATCATATGATGCAGAATCAATCAAAAATGCCAGTGATTTTCGTCGGAACTGCCAAAGTTCAATGCAATATTTTATGCAATTATCGGGTTGACCGAATCTCTCACCTCGTTGCTGGCAATACGATTTTCGCAACCCGCACCTCGCACCTCGCACCTCGCAACCCGCAACCCGCATCTCAATTCGGCAATACCAGGTAGCTCGAATAACTGAACAATCCGTAAATGGCCCAGGAACCGGCCATCAGGAAATCGCCGATGATCAGGCCGATAAAAAAATTGCGCAGCTTTTTAAACAACCCCACCCCGCCGTAGCGCATGCACAGTGCATTGCAAAGCCATCCGACGAAAAAGCTGAACCACAGGATTCGCATGGCAGAACTGTACGCGGTTAAATAGCCGATGGGATGTATCGGCCACCAGTAAAACCGATGGTAGCAGATCACTAAAATCAGCATCACGAAGGCACCGGCCAGGGTGAATATTGTCACCCACTTGCTGGTTTCGATCGGCATTTCGATCAGGCTGTATACGTTGTCGTAAACCGCCACAGTTGTTTGGGTAGCCCAATCGAGCTCGAGCTCGCGCACACCGTATTTGTAGCACAGCGCAAGCATGGCCAGAAACGATACAATGATCCCGGCCATCAGCGTCAACATGATAAAGAAAAATATCCGGTGATTGTTTGAGGTTTTGTCCGTCACCTTGCGGGCATGCAGCAGCGACGGCATGAGAGACTCCCGCAAATCAACAAAAAGCATTTTTTGAACGACAGCTGCCACAACAAGGCCGACGCTGGTGAAATACCGGGTGCCGAAAAAAGCGATGACACCATCCAGCGGCGCTGCTGTCAGGGTAAAATACGCAATCCCGCCCTGGCAAATCACCCGAGTGGCCACCAGGGTAAAAAGGAAGAAAGCGCCGACCACCACAAAAGAAAAGAGGAACGGGATACCGAAATATGAGCACCAGATCACAATCGCAAATCCGCCGCCGACAGCCCCCCAGAATGCCAGTCGGGTGGAAATCCACTCCTGCTCTAAATTTTCATCCCTTTCAAGGCCGAAGCCTTTTCGCAGCATCTCCAGAAAATGAAACCGCGCCAGCCAGGCCAGAAACACGAAAAACACCAGATATGCGCCGATCATCTGAGTTTCTTCGGGTCGCGCTATGGTTGGGCCGAAGGTTACCCCCAGCGCCGCCTCCGGTATGTTTAGACCGAAGATGTATAGCAAGCCGATAAGCAGCGCTCCGGCAATATAGAACAGCCAGAATGAAAAGGATACCTGCTTGGACGTCAGAAAGGCGAATCCAATAAAAGCCGGATAAATATAGATTTTAAGTTTATAGAAGCCTGAAAAAAGACCCTGCTTGGGAAAATAATTGCCGGCCAGAACCAAGGTGGGAATCGACGGAACCGATGGATTGTAAAAATTCAGTCCGTTAATCAGGTGCAGACATACCGGCAATAAAATGCCGGCCAGCATAAATCGATTGGCGAAAAAACGACCCAGTTGATTATTGTCAAAGGCCTCCTGCATCAACAGCGGAACCTGGAGCAGAGGAAAATTCATCCGTTCGTGGTATAGTCCCTGTTTGCTCAAAAGGCTGACAATGCAGGCCAGCACGATATAGCACAGGAAAACAAACCCCGCCCATCCAAGCAGCGGTCCCAGCCAGGCATCCCAGGGGATGTTCGCCAGGACCTCCAGCCATCCCATCTGCCGGCCGTCGGTCAATCCGTTGTAAAGTTCTTCAATGGCTTCCTGACTTTGAGGATACCAGCTTTGGGGCAGCAGGGGCTGCAGGACTTGTTCCCAGCGGTTTTCAACCGTAGCGAAGTGATAGGGTGCCGTTAAATTGATGAAAAAGGTGCGCACCAGGCCGGTCCAGGCGATGCCGGATAACAAAACCATCAGAGACCAGGAAACCAACAGTTCTTTGCCGGTCAGCAGACCCCGGCCTTTGAAAATTGTCCGGATTACGGCGGTAAAGATCATCAGCCAGATCAGTAAATAAAACGGTGCCAAAGGAAAATGGCCTCCGCCCAGGGGGGTCCCCTGCCGATAGGCATTGTTGAAAGGCGTGATGATGCAAATCGCAAGGGCCAGACAGGAGCCCAGCAATAAGGCGCGCAATCGGATCTTATCGCCGGAGGATGCCTCAACGGCCCGGGATTTCGATTCCTCAGTCAAAATGCTGTTTTGGCTTTCGGTCATCAATCCTTCTTTTTGGTTTCAGTTATCAAGGCCGCATGCCTAATTCTTCTTCCGCACTGATTAACAGCCGTTCGTAGTGTGCTTTCGTAGGGTCGTCAAAGGAGCGCCATAGCAATAATTGCTTGCGGACATCATGCAGAAAGGCTTTGTTGATCCGGCGCCAGGCATTGGCTTCGCCCGACTCACGAATGAGTTGAACGTAAATTTCCAAAAATCCAGCCTCGTTTACAGCCGGTCTGAATATAATCGCCACCCGCTGCATGATTCCGAAATCAAAGGGTGCCAGCCAGACCCGTGCTTTTAACCGAAGGCATTGATCATATTCACATGCGCCTTCCGTACAATCATACCCGTCTTCAGTCAAACCGGGTGCTTTCTCGCAGACAAAATCGAATTCGATATCGGCGGTGGAAAACATGCCATGGGAAATATCCTGGTGTCCCTCGAAATATTCATATATAAAGCCCCCGATACTGCGGTGCTCCTTGTAAGTCATTAAAAACGGGAGGGTCATTTCCATTTCATTGCCCCGCGCCTGGGGCATCGACCAGGAGCGGTTTACATCGGGCATCGCAATCTCGCCGGCCACTTTAGCGGGATAAATTACCGAAATCAGCACCACGACGATAACCAGAATCATGGCGGCAACACCGGACAGCGAAGAGTAATTCACGGTAATGCCCGACCACAGAGCAGTCTCGGCAAAAAGTTTGGCGGAGGTTTGGGCCAGCAAATATCCGAACACCACGCTTAAGACGGCAAATGCCAGGGCCTCGGCAATGAAAAGAAAGGCTACATGGGACGGTGCCAGCCCCACCGAGGTATAGATCCCGATTTCACGCTTGCGCTCATAGACACTGCCGATCATGGTATTCAGGACAATAAATACAGAAATAATCAGCGGAATTATAATGTTGGGCACCCCGCTGTAATTCATGGTATCGCTGGCATGGTAAAGGTAGGTGCCGTCCTTTTCTCCGCTGAACAGAGACAGTCCGAAGCGATCATTCAGAGTTTGAGCTGCAGTCGCGATCGATATGCCGGAGGGGGGTCGCACGGCGACGGCCTTTAAATGCCCCCCGGCCGCCAGCAGAAAGCGGTACGGCACGATGAGGGTCAAATCGCCGGCCACATGTTGATAGCGGCTCTGAAATTCCCGCACTTCATCGCCGGATTCCAGTGCTTCTTCTTCCACTTCGGTCAGCTCGGATGACATTTCCCGCGGAAAGGTGACCGGCGTTATGGGTTCGCCGTCCAGATCAACGTTCTCCTGCAATTTCCGGCCGGAAAAAATACCGACTACCTGAAACGGCATTCCCCAGAGATAAACGGTATGGTGCTGCGGCCGGGAAAGATCAATGTTCAATTGCTCCGCCATCCGCTCGGGCAAAAGTACGGCCTGCTCATCGCTTGGAAGCAGCCAGCGTCCCGCCACAAGAATTTTATCGAGTCCCGAGACCTGCGGTTCTTCAGCTGAAAGTCCCACCATTCCCTGGGCTTCAGCAACACGGCCGTTGCGCATGACAGGAATACGATTGGTGCGAGTCCGATCTTCGTCTTCCAACCACACCCGGGGCACGACAACAGCTTGATCGTCAAAGGCGTCGGCAATCATGCTGAAAGCTTTGGGCGGCAAACTTCTCCAATTGACGTTTTTTAACAGAAACCCCTGGTAGGGCGTCCGGCTGCTATACAAAACGCGAAAATGCCGCCGCATGGATTTAGCGGAAGTAAAACTCATGATCGTAAATGTCAAAATGACCAGCGTGGCACAAGTCAACGCCGTGCGCAAACGCCGACGTCTCAGGTTGCTGACGCCCAGCAGGAAGGCAGCTACGAATGCTTTCCAGCGGCCGATTTCACCGGATTGAACCACCTGGGCGCGAGTCTGAAGACGCTTCATTTCTTCCTCAAAGCGGAAGAAAATGATCAGCGTTACGATTAAGGAAAGTCCCATAATAAGGAATGCCAGAATGACAACCATGGGACTATAGGCCAGCTGAAACGCGGGATGAACATTGTAGATCACAATGATCAGCGCCAGCAGGATGCTGCTGAAGGCAACGATACGCTTGTAAATATTGGCATAGCAAAACAGCAACCGTTCCAGACAGAAGGCAAAGGGAACAAACAGCGCAATGTAAAACAGCACACCGTAGAGAACATCTTTCTGGGTTTTTTCGACGTCATCGTAAACCCGGCTGGCCAGGGCCCACGAGCCCTCGGCGGCTTCGAAAAATTTGCCGTACTGCTTGTTCTTTAAAGCAGATTCCGCGCTGCTCAAATCCTTCTCTCCCGTCTGATGGAGGCTGCGAATGCGTTCGTTGTAGATGCCCCGCTCCTCCAGGTTGGCAATGCGCGGCGTCAGCAAGGCCCACATGTCCCGGGCGATTTTGTACTCAGTGCGATATAAAATCGGCCACTTATCAACCAGATAGCCCGTGCCTTGAGGGTTTTCGGCGTTGGCATTGAGCAGGATCAATTTTTTGCGCAGAATACTGTCGGAAAGCGTTATTTTCAGCGGTGTGCCGGCTTCCAGAAATACGGTCGTGATGCTGGAAGCGTTGCGGTAAAAAGAAACCCAGGTGTCGAGACGGCTCATAAAATAGTGCAGCGGTTCGGACTCGCGCCGGCCGTCAAGGATTTCTCCTCTATGCAGGTAGCGGAAAGTACGCGGCTCCATGAGATCAAACAGCGTTATGCCCTTGCAGGCGAACATAATCAGATCGGTTTCCATATGGCGGCGAAACATTTTCACCCGATAGGCATCTTTTCCGGTCTGCTTTTTGTCGATCGTCCATTGAATGTCACCGGTCATCGCGTCGAATTTATACCCTTCGAATATCACCTTGTGATAGCTGTTTTTTTTATCGGCCACGCCGCGCAGATGAAACTTTCCCATGTGGTCCACCATCACATAGTATCTGGCCGGACCCTGATAGCAAAGCAGCACGGTTCCCGGAGCCGGTTGATCGGCAAACAACTCGCCGTGCCGTAAAAATTTGGCACTGCCGTTAATTTCACCAAATCCATTGCGCGGATAAATTCCTTCCTGCACCGCGGGCACCCGGGTCAGATATTGAATCAACCCTGTCACCACGGCACTTTGGCGGAGAGCGAATCCAAAATCAACGTTTGCGGGCACATCGTGGGGGGTACCCCAGGCAGCGCGCGCATCGTTGATGGTGACGAAGGTGAATCCATGATAACCGGCCAGAGCGGTAACCTCTCCGCCCAGAGGCGGCTGGTCCAGAAAGTAGCTCTGCCAGGATCGACGCTGACTCGGACGCAGGGTATCTTTGTACATTGCGGGAATCCCGAGTGACTTCTCAACATCCTGCGCACCCTTTTGCAGAATCTCTGCCAGCAAGGAATAAGCAGCGGTGCGGTTGATCCTTTCACGAAGGGGATACTGCCAGCCGTAATCGAACGCTCCGAAACCGTTCCCGTGACTGGAAAGGTGGAGCGACACGGCGGCGACCAGATCGTAGACCTTGGCCTTGCCGCGAAATGATCGGGCGCTGCCGATCAGATCCAGCTGGGTTCTGGCATCGGCCAGAATGGCCCCCTGCTCATCGATCGCCCGCGGCACCATACGGGTCAGCACCTGTTGCTCCTCGGGCGATAATCCCGTAAAGCTCGGCATCCAGACCAGCCGCCTCAGCAACTGTCTTTCAGAGACCAAGTCTTTAATAACTTTCTGGTTGGCCGCGGTGTTTTCCTGCAGCCGAAGCCGCATCAAGCGGCGGGAAATTTTATCGGATTCAGTCTTTATTTGTTCTTCAAGGGCCATTTGGGCCAACGTTTGACTCTCGTTGTCCGCCGAATCTTCAGCCGCTGGTTTATCAAATGTTGCATGCTCCAGGGCCTTGATGGTTTTGCGGGTTTTCTTGATCAGAGCCTCTGATTCCCGCTTCATGTCACGCTGTATTATTGTCCGCGTCGTTAAACTCCAGACCAGTTCGCGCATCCCGGCCAGGGCCTGGGCATGGCCGCCGGTAGCCACCAGAATAACCGTTCTTTGCGGAGGATTATCCTTCAGATGTTGGGCTAAATACAGAAGTGTGGCCACGCCGCAGGCCTCATCCGCACCAGGCGACAGTCCGGCTACCCAGGCCGAACTGTCATAAAAAGCGTCCACCATCACGGCCTGCTCCTGTAGTTTTGGGTCGGTCCCGGGGATGATAGCGTAGATATTTTGGGAAATCACCTGTTCCCATTTTATTTCCGATGTCAGACGGACATTTTCGGCGACCCGTCCGGCGGGTGTTGTTTCAAAACCGGGAATAAGCTCCTGGAGACGATCCGACGAGATCCAGAAGCGCGGAAACTGAATTGGAGAAAGCTCAAACTTATCTTCAAAGAAGAATTTGGCGGAGTTGCCGCGGTCCACGTAGATCAAAGCTTTGGCCCCCAGATCGGCGGCATAAAGCCAGTTTTTACCGGATTCAAGCTCCATCAGGATGATCGATCCCTCTATATCTTTGCCTCTTAGGTCATCGAAACCACCGTTGCCGACGTAAATCAGGGGCGCCTGAATTCCGGTGGGCGGAATGGTCTGAGGCGCAACGGCGTTGCCATGGATCGGTCTAATGGGAAGCGTGATAGCGCGATCTGCAATGGTCATCGCACTGTTTTTCGCTTTGACGACGGCAACTTCGAATTTTTGAGAATCGACCGTCTCAAAACCGAGAGCCGCAAAGCGGTCTTTTATATAGTCAGCTGCTGTACCGTTGCCGCTGCTGCCCGAAGATCGGTCCCCAAAAGAGGACAGTTCTTCCACCGTTTCCCGGAAGACTTTCCGATTCTGATCGGAAATTTCCGCCAGGGCGATAGGTCCGGAAGTGAAGAAAGTAAAAAGGAAGATCCCAATGCACAGGAGTACTTTACGGCCGGCGGCCCGCGGCCGGCGGGATGCGGAATACTGGATGCCGGATGCTCGATACTCGATGCTCGATGCTGGATGCTGGATACTCGATGCTCGATGCTCGGTACTGGATGCTCGATGCCTGCTGCTGGATACGCGGTGCGCGGTATTCAATCCAGGATAGCGAGATTCATGGCTTGGCGGAGACGCCGTTAACGTATGATTGGGCAGAAGTTCTTTTTTCATTTTAAGGAATCCAGACCCAGTATCCAACAATCCGACACCAGAAGACCGAAGCCGGAGGTCGGAAGTCAAATTACGGACATAATTTGCCTTATGACTTGAGCCTAAAGCCCACCGCCGGCCAAATCCAGCATCAATTATCCAGTATCGAGCATCCAGCAGCCAGCAGCTATTCCCGCGTCCCGATTTGCCCGATGGAAATTGACAGCTCTTCACGATCTTCGATTTTATCGACCCGTCCGTCCCGGACCCAAACCACCTGGTCGGAGACATTCAGCATTTTGAAGTCGTGGGTAGCAGATATGACGGTTACGCCGCGTTCCTGGCTCAGCCGCTTGAGCAGCGCTATGATTTCTTCGCCGGTTGTCAGATCCAGGTTGCCGGTCGGCTCATCAGCCAGAATGATGGCCGGATCATTGGCCAGCGCGCGGGCAACCGCAACCCGCTGCTGCTGTCCGCCGGAGAGCTCAAATGGTTTATGGCTGAAGCGGTCGCCCAGCCCCACCAATTCCAGGAGCTGCATGCCTTTTTCGACCGCAGCATCGTTGTGCATGCCGGCAAAAATCATCGGAAGGGTCACGTTTTCCAGAGCGGTCATAACCTGGATGATGTTAAAGGTCTGGAAAATATAGCCGATTTTGCGACAGCGCAGCCACGCCAGTTCGTAGGCATCCAACTGGGCGATATCAACCTCATCGATGAAGACCTTGCCGCTGGTCGGCTTGTCCAGACCGCCGATCATGTTAAACAGGGTACTTTTGCCGGACCCCGACGGCCCCATAATGGAAATGTAGTCACCTTTGGCAATTTCAAGGTTAACGCCTTTGAGGGCCTGCACTTCGATCTTTCCCAGCTTGAACACTTTGGTGACATTTGAAACGCGCACCACATTAGCAGCTTCTGCCATGGTTAAACTCCGATTCACGTAGTTTGAAGAGCGCTTCGCTTGAGGAGCGGCCTGCGGCCTTAAGGAGCAGCCCTGCGGGCTTTGAGGCAATAAAGGTCTGATCGGTTCCGCGAATTTGAAGTAGCTACCCAACCTCCCTGCTTCTTCCTCAGACTCTTGCGTTACTCCTTTTTCCAATTTCCGAATTTCGGCTTCAAACCTCCAATTCTGTCTTCATTCCTCTGTCATCTGCCTTCTGCCCTTTGCTCTCTGCTCCTTGCCCTCTGCGGTTATCACTGCTCCACACGCATTGCCTCCACCGGCTGCATTCTGGCCGCAACCAGGGCCGGATAAAAAACACCCACTAGACTGAGCAGACAGCCCACTCCGGTTGCGACGGCAATTGAAACGATGACATTGTTCCAGGAAATCGCGGATAGGGCTACACTGCCAAAGCGCAGCCATCCGTTCAAGAGGGAAAAGACGCCGCCGAGAATGGCGCCGGCACCGGCACCGACCAGCCCCTGCATTCCGGCTTCCAGAAAAAAGAGGCGCAGGATGAAGCGGTCCAGTGCTCCCAGGCACTTCATCGTGCCGATTTCTCGAAAACGTTCGGTCACCGCCATCAGCTGGGCATTTACGATGCCCACGACGCAGACCAGCAGGGAGAGAATGACAAGCCATCTTTGTTTGGGACTGCTGCCCACCGATGTATCACCGGGAGCAAGATCGTAGCCGGATGTAATCAGCATGCGAAGCAGTTCAGGATCATGCTTTTTCAGCATGCCGTTGGCAACATCGTCGCTGACACCCACAAAGCTCAAAAAGGAGACGGCCAGCACAAGACTCAGGGTAGTGATCAGGGAGCGGAAAAAGCGAACTTTAATGCTTTTCCAAGCAATTTCGACCGATTTTAGAAAAGGAAGTTTGACCAGGCGTTGCACTCGCTCCAGTTCTTTTTCCGAAACTGCTGGAATGGGTTTTTCGGCCATGATCAAAACCTCGCCTTCATTGTCCGGCTATCCGTCAAAAAAATAGGGGAGCAGGTCCCACCTGGGCAATGAAAAAGAAGGGGTGATAAAATGAGAAATTTCTCGCTCCGGCAGCAGTGGCTTGATTTGAACCCGCCGGGATTTTTATCAATCAGGAATTGACGATTTGCATCAATCTGTCCGCAACGCGCAGCCGAAAGGCTGACAATGGGTTCAATTACCATAATTGCGTGCCGGTGTAAATGAGAATGGTTCCTGACAGGGTTATTTTTTCCGGATCAGATAGACGCCGTCCCGAACGCTCAACATCACCTTTTCCACCCGCATTTCCTGTCTGACCTTTTCATTAAAAGCAGCTATGGCCCGGGCATTTTCGTTGCTTATTTTATTTTTAAATATCTTGTGGCGCCAGAAAACGTTGTCTACAAAAATGAGCCCGCCCGGATTTAAGATTCGCAGGGCCTCATCAAAATAGTCGCCGTAGGACGGCTTATCCGCATCGATGAAGACAAGCTCTGCACAGCTGTCCGGCATCTGCCGAAGGGTATTTAAAGCGGGCCCCAATTTCAGCCGGATCTTATCGGCATGAGGACTTTTTTTGAAAAAGCGCTGCGCCATATCGGCATACGCTTTGTTGTTTTCGCAGGTTGTCAGGATACCATCTTCCGGCAGGGCCTCTGCTATGACCAGCGCCGAATAACCGGTAAAGGTTCCGACCTCCACCGCCCGTTTGGTGCTGGAAATTTTAATAAGCAGTTGCAGTATCTTACCTTCAACTTTACCGATGCTCCAGAAAGCGCGGCCGGTCATTTTTTCGGTTTCCGTCATGAGCTCCTGAAGCAGCGGCGGTAAATCGTCCGTATGGGCATCCACATAGTTTTCTATGACTTTTGCCATGTCAGCAAGCATGTCCGGTTCCTGGGTAACTGATCCTGGCCCAGAGGATCATGTTTTCAACGATAGAACTAATTAGGGCAGTACTACTGAATGTAGACAACTGCAGGTTTGGTGTCAAGCGTCAAAAAAAAATCCATAAGAAGGCCTGTTCCGGGCGGGAGGTTTTATCCCATAAGAAATAGGTTCAGTGCGGGCCAAAATAAATCCTCCTGAGGTGGATAAACCTCCCGCCTACCTACCAGGTCAGCCAATAGATCTCAGGGAAGGGTTTTACATCGGCCCGGACGGGGCGCAACCCGTGAAAACCGCTCAATTTAGGAATGAAAGCGTCGCTTTAAGTGCTGGAGCCTGCCCAGAAAATATGCCCGGAAATGTAACCTGAGCAACCGTCCTTTGGATCCTGACGTGGATTTGAATACGACGTCTTCGATCACCCGGTCGTCGGCCTGACCATTGGCAACCAACCAGATAATATTGTGCAGCACTTGTTTTTTTGAAAAGGGAAGCAGCTTCGGCACAAAGGCCCAGTTGCGCGCCATTCTTTTTTCCAAGCTGTCGACGCCGGCCTCATTTTCATCTATGTGCCCATCTGCCAACGCCTTGAGCGTCAGAGGATAATCCGGAAAATATTGCAGCGAGTACAGGTTGAAACGTCGGGGTTGCGGCAACTGTAATAAAAGCCGAATCGTTTCCTTTAAAGATTCCTCCGAATCATAAGGGTTATCGAGAATGAGGTCATATCTGACCTTAACGTCATATTTGGATATTTCCCGGGCCAGTTGAAGTATTTCGGTGTTTTTGCCCGGTCGATCGAACACCCGATTCCGAATGTGATCCGTGCCGGACTCGATGCCGATTTTGACTCGATGTAAACCGCTTTTTACCAGTCTTTCGATCATCGACGATTTTATCAGCTGCGGGTTGTACTGAACCTTGAACGGCAATCCGATTTCCGCCGGATAGCGAGTTTCAAATTCTTCCAGCCAGGTCTCATCGGTACCAAAATTTTCGTCATGAAACTCGACGATCCGTTTCTGATTGCCTGGAATGGCCAGTATTTCCTGCATCTCAGCGATGATGTTGCCAACCGAACGCCGGCGGCTGAAACGCCCCAATCCTTTATACATCGGCCGCAAGAGACTGTTTACGCAATAAGAACACGCAAAGGGACATCCCCGCGCCGGCATGACGGCCAAAATCGGGTCTGATATGGTCGGATCTTGCCGGGTTACCTCGTTGGAACCGATAAAATAGAAGGAATCTCGGCTATAAGCTGGAAAAGGCAGGCGATCGAGATCCTGTATCAACGGTCGCATCGGATTCCTGATGACAGCGCCGTTGCTGTTTATCCAGAGGTTTTTAATGCGTCGATAATCGCTGTCATCCCGCAGCGCCGTGACCAGCTCGGAGAATGCGTCTTCTCCTTCACCCATGCAAACCATGTCGGCATCTTTGACGCAGGCCGCCGGACTCAGTGTCGGATGAATGCCTCCCCATATCACCGACGCCGACGAATTGGCTCGGATAATATTGGTTATCCGTTTGGCAACGTAGAGATAAGGAGAGTAGACACTTATGCCGACGAGTTTCGGATCGATTTCGGCAATTATTTCTTTTAGCAGCTGTTCTTCTTTTGAAGTTGGATAATGTACCGCATTCGTGTAAAAATCCTGAAAAAAGATCGTGAAGGGCCGAACGCCGGCTATATTTTCCAGCAGGGCATGCAGGATGCGGACCGGAAAGTTCTGATACCGGTATAAGGCCAGCAAGACGACTGGTATTGGTTGTCGGGAGGTGCTCATCGTATAATATAGTTGGCCCGTTGGCCCGTTGGCCCGTTGGCCCGTTGGCCACCGTTGGCCCGTTGGCCCGTTGGCCCGTTTCGGCAAACCGATAAACCGGCAAACGGACATACCGGCAAAAATTGCTCAACTATCGGAGACGGATTGGGTTGTCAAGGGAGATTTTCTGTGCGGTCGGTGTTTCGGCCAAGCCAGCTGCGCTGCGGCCGGCCCCACCTGCCGGATCAACTTCATAGGCTCTGATCGGCCGCGCAAATCCTTTCACGGTGATCATGCCCATCGGCCGGCAGTCAATATGATCATTTACCAGGGCCCAGGTGGCATGGCTGATAAGAATTCTTCCCGGCTTGCAGGCCGTCTCCAGCCGGGAGGCCAGGTTGACCTGCATGCCCATGGCGCTGTACTCGCTTCTCCGGTGGGAGCCGAAACTGCCCACCGTCGCCATGCCGGTATTGATGCCGCATCGTATTTGCAGGGGAACCTCAACGCCCTCGCTGAACCATTTGTGCTGGAGTTTTCTCATTTTTTGCTGCATCTCGATCGCCATGTGTACGCAGCGCAAAGCGTGATCGCGGTCGTCGGTTCGGTCCGGTGCACCGAAAAAAACAAACAGCGCATCTCCGGTAATATTGGCCAGGGTTCCCTCGTAATTTTGAATAATGTCATTCATACCGGAAAAATATTCGTTCAACAATCGGCCCATATCTTCGGGCTCCATGGCATCCGTGGCCCGGGTGAAATCCTTGATGTCGGAGAAGAACAGAGTCAATTTACGGCGACGGTGATCCCGCAGCGGTTCGACGTCTCCGGCCAGAATTTTCCCGATCAGCTGGGACGGCACGTATCTTGATAGAAATCTGTGGGCCTTGTCGATAATGCGCTTTTGCGTCTGAAGGTCCCGGGTCCTTAATTCAATCGTCTTTTCCTGCCTTAACCGGATATTGTTGACTTCTTCTATGCGGCGCTCAAGCTCTTCGATAATATCGCGTGACATCCGCAGGCGTATCAAATCCATATAACGGGAATAAAAAGCCTTGCTCTTCCAGTTGATATGATACTCACAGAAGGAATCGCCCTCGAATTGACACATCTTCTCTTCAACGACAGCCGGATTGCCCGTAAGTTTGCCGAGACCTTCATAGACGCCTTTGTTCATATCGCAGAAATGCCGGGAAATATCCGGGTCATCATCCCAGTGAATTCTGACAACCGCATACCCGCTTTGATTCTTGATGACCTTGATGGAACGATTGCGGTTAAACTTGGCATTTTCTTTGGGAAGGCGGTTGATGATGGTTTGAACACCGGCCAGCCGCATTAAAAATACCTGGGATCCCACTGCGGTTTTAAATATATTGCGGCCGGCTTTATAAATGGCCTGCGGATCGTTTAAAATCGCAATGGTGTTCCGGTAGACGCTTTTCAGCAAACCATTGCAAACCCAGTTGTGCGATTGCAGTAAATATTCGCTGGTAACCGGGGCGATTTTGCCGGTGTCCTCATCGCTGAACAGAAAGCTTTGACTGCCGGTGATGCCGTCGAAAAGTTCCCGGTAGGGCACCTCCGGCAGAACGCCTTTGATGTAATGCTCGCAGGTGAGGATATTGATGCAGCTGGTATCCTTTCTCATCGGATCGCCTGATATCAACGGAATCGCTTCCATGGGCGCACTCCAACAGCGTTGACTAAGGGCTCACTCAAAAATATCTTCACATTTTAACCACGATGGCAAAAGGACAGGAGACAGAGCAGTTTGCAATATAAAGATCGGCTTGGGAAAGCGTCAAACTAGAAGATTTGTAAATAACACGGATTACCGGAATTCCGGTTCAGGGCGCCGAATGAAAACTGATTGAAATTAAGAGAAATACTGTATTTGAATAGAAAAGAGTCAGTAGGAAATCGCAGAAATGCTCATTTTATTGTAATATTTACCCGTCGATTCAGTAAATTCAAGGCATTGGCCGCACTTGCAGATCTAAAAGCTTATGGTTAAAAGCTTTCATTTGATAAAGGGTTTGCTCAATTTATTTGCCCAATTGAAACGGTTGCACATCTTCTTTACCCAATCTCTCCCACGGGTACTCATCTTGTCCGCAAAGCCTGGCCGGATCTGCCTTAAATGACTTATTGCGTTTTTGAACGTTTATCAAGGTATTCGATCCGCTCGAGGATTTGGCGTGCCGCTTTATGATCCGGATCCAGGCGCAGTACCTCTGATACATGATATCTGGCCCGCTCAAACTCGCCCTGGGAAGCCAGAAGAATACTCAATCGTAAATGAGCATTGATATAATTAGGTTTCAGTCGAATTGCTTCCGTATAATGAAGTTCCGCTTCCTTAAATTTCATTTGTTGTAAAAATATGCCGGCCAGGTTGGCGTGGGCCGTGGCTGAGTCAGGCTCCAGGCGCAGCGCCTCGGAAAACTGATGGGCCGCTTCGTCCAGCCGTTTCTGACGTGCGAGCGCAATTCCGAAGTTGGTGTGCGCGCCGGCATAGCCGGGGTTTAGCCGCAGGGCTTCGAGCAAAATGCTGCTCGGCCTCCTCGAATTCACCTCGACTGCGCCAATTCAATCCCTAAATTATTGTGCGCCTCTGCAAATCCGGGTTCGATCCGCAACGCTTCTCTGTGGTGTTCTATCGCCTCGAGATGCCGGCCTTGTTCGGCCAGAGCAAGTCCTAAGTTAGTATGAGCGCGCGCATAATTGGGCACCTGTCGCAGTGCTTCAGAATATTGTTGAATCCCTTCCTCGAGCTTGCCCTGACGCACCAGCGCATTGGCGAGATTCAAATGCGCTAAGGCCGAGTCGGGTTCGAAACGCAAGGCCTCTTTAAAGAGACGGATGGCTTCGACATCCTGTCCCTTTTCGGCCAGAGCAAAACCCAGATTGTTGAGGGCCAAAAAACTGTTGGGGTTGATTTGCAGAGCGTGTTCAAAAAAAGTTTGGGTATCATGCCAGTACGGGACCTGCCGGGAGCTGCACAGCAGAAAAAATCCTAAGACCATTACGCCGCAGATGGCCGCCAGTTTCTTTCTGGGCCATGTCAATCCCCAGGCCAATGCGATCGCCGGCCCGATCATAGCAAAATAAACATACCGGTCTGCAACCGTCGAATTGCGCTGAAATTCAAATGAAATGAACCCTAACACCGGCAGCAGGCCGAGGACAAAAATTCCTGCCGCCGCCGCAAGCCACGGCAGTCGTTTCCGCTTTAACCAGAGCCATATGGCAACGATATACGGCACCGATCCGGTTATAAACAGCCAGCCGTGTCCCATTATATACTGCGGAGTTCGTCCGTAGTCCGGACCCAACCGCAGGGGCAATACCAGCTGGTAAAGATAAAACGCAACGGCATCGCCCGCAATCAGAGGGCGGGCCCATAGAGGCGGCTTAAAAGCAAGAATCGAACCGGTCTGCACCCAGCGGGTCAGAAGACCCCATGCCAGTGCAATAATGAACCACACCCACAGACCGGATAGATTCTCACGCCAGGATTGCCGCCAACCCCATGCAGCCAGCAACCAAACCATTACCGGTACAACAACGGCGGTCGGTTTTGCCAAAAGCGCCAGAACATATAGTCCGGTGGCGAGCCCGTAATGTAACCCGGGATGCGGCTGATTGCCCGGCAGCGTTTTGGCATCGATGGACACCAGATACTGCCAGACGGCCGCCAGCGCTAATAAGCCGAACAACACATCCTTTAGGCCGGTAACCCATGCAACGGGTTCAACTTGAAGGGGGTGGATGGCAAACAGCAAGGCACCGCCGCAGGCCGCCCAGGACAACGGCATTGCGTCGACCTTGTCTGTCGCTTCCGTCTCTATCTGCCTTGTGCGACTCAACAGCAGCAACAAAATACGCCACAGAACCAGCACACTCAGCACGTGCAGCAAGAGATTAAAGCTGTGAAAAAGCCCCGGATCGGGAACCACTGCGGCAGCGGAATTCGCTTTTAGCAGCTTGGGCGCCCATGCCAGCGCGGCATAAATCGTATAGAGGAGCGGCGCATAGAGACGTTCGTAAGGATAGCGCCAGAAGTGCAGCAGGTTGTCAAGGGAGGGTACCTGGAGGTAGGGATTTTTATAAACATTGACACTGTCGTCCCAGGCCAGAAACTGGTGGTGGGATATCGGCCAGAAGACAACCGTTGGTACTAAAATGAGGATTATGATGGGGATCAGCCGCATCCAGCGGTTGGTGCGATGAATGGGCGGCTGATGATCAGAGTCTGTAATCAGGCACCTTTCAGTCATCACCGATTCCTTGATTGCAATTTTTCTCTACCCACCGGCTCAGAAATTTAGCTGCGTTGGCCGCACCATTCAGATCGATCGGCAGATCTTTTAACGCGGGTTTAATTTGAAGCAGTCTATGCATGTGCTTGCTTAAACGATCGGCGCGCATATCTTCTTCCGTCAATATTCTCATCGGGAAAAAATCCTTTATTTTTTCTACCCGCATCGGTTGCTCCCGCTGACGCGAGTAAGGATAAACCAACGCCGGCACCTGGCTAACCAGCAAGTTCATACAGGTATTGTATCCGGCCAGGCTGACCGACAGATCGGCCGCGTTCAGATAATCCGGAAAGCGCCGGGTAAAACGACGGATGCGGATATCACTCGAGGCGCGGGCGGCTAATTTATTAAATTCTTCATCTTGCATGAAGGGACCGGCAAAAGCTTCAAGCCGCAGGGACATGCGGTTGCGCAGCAGTTCGCAGGCCGCGATGACACAATCTAAAAGCCGGTATCCGGACCGCCCGCCGCCGGCACTCGCCACAACCAGCTTCCGGCCTGCGGCCACCGCCAAAGAATGTCGCAGGCTGCGGCCGGCCGCCGGGTCTGTCTGCTGGGTGATATACCCCGTGTAAACCACTGGAATGGCGATGTCGTTCACCCTTGAAAAGGTCTCGTCGAGTCGCAGCAGACGCTCGTCGGAATGAACCAGCAGGACATCATAGTACCGGTTTAACTTTTGGATGACCCTTTCTTCGTAGGCGGCCGGATCTTTCTTTTCTACCAGGATATCCCTCAGACTGCAAACGGTTTTGACGGCACCGAAGGTGCCGCTCCGAATATCTGCCAGCACGGGCTCCAGTTCAAAACCAAATAGGGTGCGGCCGAAGGGATGCAATTCAACAATGAAAATATCGGGCTGCTTCTCCCTAAACAATTCGGACAGGATATCTTTGCGTGCCTGCTGAATCTCGGCCACACTTTTTGTGGGGTCGCCGGGAATCAGGGTGGTGAATTTCTCATCCATGTAAAGCACCGGCAGCCTGACAAGCTGGACATGCCGCGGCAAATCCAGGACCACGTCCTGCCCGCCGGCAACCAGCGTTACAGCATGCCCCGACAGGGCACGCGCGAATTCGAGGCTGCGCACCAAATGCCCCATCCCCCAGACGTATTGGCAGTAAATGATGATGTTCATAATTAATCCGCCCTGATAAATAGCACATTCAGGGATACAAATTTTTTCTTAATAACAAAAGACTTGAGTCAGGCCGAAGCGCCGGCGGCTTAATTACTTTATGCTGCGCACATTTTTTAAGATTGGACTATTAATCGAAGTTTACTATCACGGTGCTTACAAACAACAAGTATATTTTATACATATACAGTGCACCGCGTATTTGACCGAATGCTGTTTCAAAATGGCATTGATTCATGGTGCGTTTAAACAACTAATTGTAGAACTGGTGTATACCAAATCCTTAAAATGAACCAGTTGAAGCGTGTTATGGGTTTTGAGTACCTTCAAGAGAATATCCAGAAAATCAAATGCGGCTGAATTCATGCGCTGATGATGAATCATAATTCCGCACCAGCCTTCTGTAATTCCCCGGTGAAGCTCGTTAAACAGGTTATCCCATCCCGCCTGCGGCGAATCCTCCCTGCGGGTATGCAGATCGACATTGACATCAAAGCTCGGCAAACCCGGCGGGGGCGGCGGCCGGCTGCCGCGGCTGCGGGATACCGCTCGGTACTCCAAGTTTTTCAGCGTCGCCAGAGCTTCCTGCCCGCATCGATTCCACGGCGGCGTGAAAACCGGATAGAAACTTTTGCCCATCAGGTCCCACAGGCGCTGCCGGCCGCATCGAATATCGCGGGCCAGCGCATCCGGGGTGCGCCGTGGGCCGAATTCCTGCTTTTTCCCTGCGAGCTCATGATTTACGTGCCGCCATCCGTGTTGGTGCCAGCACCAGAGGCGGGCGCCCTTTTTTCCGATGCCTTCGATCGCCTGCCAACGGACCGGAGTCAACCAGGCGGGTACGACGGCCAGACAGAGCGGCGCACCGTGTAAAGAAAAAACTTCCAGCAGACGTCTAAACCGGCTGCCGGGGGCAGCGATATCGTCGGCCCGGAAAAAGATGAATGCTTCCCCCGGACCTGATGCCTGTTCACAGGCGGCCTCGATACAACTTGCAGTTCTTGCAACCAGATCTGAAGGAAGACGTTGCCATATGGATGAAACGTATTTTTGCATAAAATTAGGTCCAGGGTTCTGGGTTCAAAAGGTTCTGGGCCCAGGGACTTAAAATTTAAGATTGAATATTATGGAATCCTGTCGTTTTTGGCTTCTTTTAAAATTCGGCAATTTAAACAAAATTAAAAAGACGGAACTCCTTAAATATTCAATCTGCAATATTCAATCTTCAATTTATCCAGCCAGGCGGCCGTGTTGGCGGCGCCGTCCAGCTCAATTCCGACGGGCACTCGATCCGCGTTAGACAATGCCCGCGCCATGATGTCTGCCAGGCGGTCGGGCTCAAGGTCTTGATCTGCGACTACCTTCAGGATTCCCATTTGATCCAGGCGTTCAGCCCGCATCCGTTGCTCGCGATTCTGGGGAAACGGCCACACCAGGGCGGGCACCCCGGTTGCCAGAATGTTCATGGTTGTGTTGTACCCTCCCATGCTGACCGACAGATTTGCCGCCGCCATATATGATAGAAAGTCGGGACTGAACTTGTTTATCTCGACATCCTTGCCGGCCAGCCGCTGCAGACGATTGAATTCCTCCTGATCCAGGTAAGGCCCGGTGAAAACTTTCAGATACGGCCGCTTTTTCATGCGCAGACGATCAAAGGCGCAGATAACCGCTTCCAGAAGCGGTGCGCCCACATTGCCCCCCCCGGCACTGGCAACGATCAGGATCTCATCCCGATCGATTTGCAGCCGACGACGCATGTTTGCCCCGGCACCCGGTGGGGGTCGGCGGGCGATGTAACCGGTATATATCACGGGAATTCTTATTTCATCAAAGCGGGCAAAGGTTTCGCTGATTCGCGCCAGATTTGGATCGGCATGCACCAGCACCGCATCGAAGCAGCGGTTGAGGGAGTTGACCGCCCGCAGCTCGTGTTTGGCCGCGTCCTCCTTTTCAACGAGGATATCCCGCACGCTGCAGACGACACGACAGGGGGGCAGCTTTTTTTCGCCGATGGCCTGCAAAACGGGATCGAGCTCAAAACGAAAGGCTTTGCGCCCGAAGGGATAAAGCTCCACCAGGAAAACATCCGGTTTTTCTTTTTCGAAAAGGTCGAACAACCGCTTTTGCCGCTGTTCCTTGATTCGATCCAGCGCGGTATTTTTTTGGGAACTGTAAAGCCCTTTAAATTCCCGGTTCATCTGCAGGTCGGGCAGGTTGATTTTACGGACATGCTCCGGCAAATCCGTCTCGACCTGCGGGCCGCCGGTTACCAGGATCACCTCGTGTCCGGACAGCGCCCGGGCAATCTCCAGGCTGCGAAACAGGTGGCCGATTCCCAGAACATGCTGGCAGTATTGAATAATTTTCATTGGATTACATTTGTCTGAGATACCGCAAATTGCTTAACAGAATCGACACGGGTTCTTGGCTTTTCACGGGCAGCAAACTGACCGTCTGATCGGTGGCAACCCGCGGCAAACGCGGTTTGTGGATGGCAAGCCCGGGATGCACCCTTTGCAAAAAATCGCAGAGAATTTCACCGGCCATTTTGGCTGCGGCATACTCGCCCATATCCAAAGGAAGCTCCTCGATCGCCGCCGAGGAAGGATAGAAAACCTTCTGCAGGCCGGCAGTCGGATCCGCCACACACTGAACCGTCCGGAGAAACCCGGTGACATAGTACTCGCAAAAGGCGGCAAAGCGCTGCGGCGAAAATTTGCCTTTGGCTGCTCCAAAAATATAAGGCGTGGCGAAATAGTACAAATACAGAGGCCTGGACCGATTGACAAGCCTGTCGACCAGCCCTTGGGGCGGATCCAGAACATTCAGCGGCAGGCAATCCGCCCGGGCCCCCTGAGAGACAATTTCATCGACAATCCGTTGGGCGTCCTGCCGGCCGCGATAATAGGTAAGGATGACCTCGGCGCCGCCGGCAGCCAGGAGCTTGGCGGTGACTTCTCCCAACCCACGGGATCCTCCGACAATCAACGCCCGTTGGGCTGAAAACTCCTCCGGTTCAACCTGACGGCAGACGTCGCTAAAGGCGGCCTGCTTTTGGGGTTTGGGGCGCAGGAAGGCTTTTACCTCCCCCTTCACCCCCGGGGCTTCAACCTCAATTGAGACCAGAGCCAGGCGCTTGTTGCAATCCGCAACCTGGTAATTCAGGGTCGCCGTGCCGGCAATCTCCGCAGAAAAAGTCAGATTGAGGCTTGAATAAATTGAGTGCTGCCCCGGGCATTCCATGCCGACCAGACGCGTGGTCGCCAGCAGAGCGGCAAGCTGTATCGGAGGCAGCACCCGGATCAGATCGGGGAAAAGCCCGCCGGCAAGCTCAGCCATCCAAATAAAGGGCAACGGTGCCCGAAGCTGCCGTCACCTCGTCAAGCGAGCGTTCGCGGCATGCTTGCCGGTTCATGAGACATCTTTGGCAGCGTACCCGGGCAGTGATCCTGCAAAGGGCTCCCGCTAATTTCAATCCATGCCGCAGGCGTGCCGTCCGCCTCAAGTTTGATGGCGAACTGGTATTCATCCTGCCGGGTAACCAAGCCGCAGACGGTTTGCCCCACACCGATTCCGGCCTGAAAATTGGCTTTGACCGTCCGCAGCGCCAGAGGTTTCGTTCGGGATTTCAGATGATCATTCAGACTCCACAACAGGGCATGCAGACCATGGACGACCTGACGCCCGAACAGCAGACGCCTGGCAAGCACGGGATCCAGGTGCAGCGGATTATAATCGCCGGAGAGTTTGGCGAAGGCCACCTGATCGTCTGAGGTAAATACGCGTTGGATCATAGTTCGTTAGGCGGATAAGGGTGCCGAAACGACAATTTGTTTCAAAATTGTCGAGGGCAGTTGCATGTGAAATTTTTAAGGTTTCAGTGTTCAGCCCAGCCGCCGGCCAAAACAACGGCCGGTTTGATCGAAAATTAAAACTTTTGGAAATCGGACAAAGTTGGATTAAATATCACGCCCACTTCGTTAGAGCTCACAGAAATCGCAGTCCGCCGGAGGCGGATTTCTTTTGCCGCAGGCAGCTGTAAACCCAGACCTTCGTGATCTCTGAGCGCTCTGTGTGAGATGTGGTTTCATATAAGCTCAATATGCCCGGGAACGGAAAAAGGCTGTTTTGCGTCCATGATAAAACACTCCCCCTGCTGCTGGAATCGGGGCGCCAGGCTTTTAAAAAAATCCAGACACGGTTTATTTTTGGATGTAGAAGTATATCGGGCGTAAACGTTTGCGACTCCCATTGCCTGCGCCTGGTGAATCGCGACGGCAAGCATGGTTTCTTCTATTTTGCGTCCCAGCACCCGGCAGCTCAGAATAAAATCCACAATTTGAGCGCTTCGATCCTGAATTTCCAGGCTTATTATACCGGTTAAACCGGCGTCGCCGAATTTATCCGAGACGCGCAAGGTCCATAGCCGGTGGTGCTCCTGTTCGGCCCAAGCCATGAGTTCGGCTTCGGACATACGTCTGGTGGACAGGTTCATTTGATTGGTTTTGTTCAGCAGCTGCGTGGCCCGTTGCAGGTTGGCCGGATGAAGTTCTTCAACCTGAACCCGAATAGCTAGCCGCATTAGCCATTCCTCTAATGAACGGACTGTTTTTTTCAACTCCCGCCGTTTGGTTTCCGAGAGATACATGGTGGACCGGGCCAGGTCTTCCCGGCTGAGAGAAGGCATCTCAAAACACCGCAGACTGAGCAGGGTCGCCGGATAAAACAGCGGGTCTTCCGGCCAATCAGGCACCAGAACCTCCGGCAGGCTCTCTTTGACCCGCGCCCGCTCAACGGGACTGTCGTCAATAAATACCGCCGACTGGGGCCCAAGATTCAATTCGGCCAGCAAATCGATGATATTTTGAACTTTATCCTGCCAGTTAATTCGCCAGCCGGCAAAATCTTCCAACCTGAGCACCATTTCAGGGTGCTTCCCGATTGCTTCCAGCGCGACCTGCTCCTCATTTTTACTCACAATGGCCAGAAGAATCCCTCGATTCTGCATCGATTTCAAAGCGTGCTGGAAATCGACATAGGCCTCCCCGATGTGATGATGTCCGCCCAGGACAAGATTCTCCCACCCGGCATCACCGACGATGCCGCCCCACAGCGTATCATCCAGATCCACGATGATAAGTTTGCGTGCATACCCGAGCATTCCGCGCAGGGCGGCTTTGATATCCCGGGCGGCCGCCTTGAAGACCTCGTTGCCGAACGGAATTTTTCCCAAATACCACAGCTTGGGGCTGAAGGCCTGGATGCCCTGCCGGTGCAATCCAGCGCTGGGTATTGAGAACATAGATGTTGGCGGCCTTTGCCAGATTCTCGGCCAGCCTGAGATTCATGCGCATGAGGGTGTTCGTCGGCCCGATTTCGGTCTGCATGTCCAGCACCCCGAAGACGCTTCGATAGGAAGGCAGCACCCAGGATGGAACGAACGCATACTTCACCCGCCCACTCATGTTTACCAGCAGCGCACAATATTCATCTACCTGTTGCAGCACCTTCTGCAGCGAAACCGGTTCATACTTAAGAAGCGCCTTAAAGGCCGGCACAACGGACTGGGGCCGGGTCCAGATCACGGCGACATCCGGCGTATTTTGCCAGCAGGGCAACTCCCGGTTTAGCAGGGTTGCAACCGGCTGCCCGAACGGGGCGGAAATCGGCTTGATGCCCGGGAAATTCCGGATCATTGGCGATATAACCGGCGAAATTCTGCAGATTAAAATCTGAGACGAGAACACATGTGTAGGGTTGCTTATCCAGCATTTTTTTCGTCCAGCCGCAGGTGGATGTAGTCGGCAAGCGTGCCAAGGGTGCGAAACACCTGATTGATCCGAGACAATGTGCGCTCATCGGTCAACAAAACGGGCCTGCCAAATTCGGCGGCTGTCTTTTGTTCCGTCACGGCAATCAGGTTAATCAGTCCCGCTGAATCCAATCGGCCGGAATCACCGGCCAGACGGTGTCTCCAGGTCTTTATCCAGGTGTTCATCCGGCGGCCGCAGCTGGTTGAGTTCGTCAATAACACTGAACAGCATTTGCGTAATTTGGGCGTGCATTGTCCGGGTTATTCCTTACTGTTCAAAAAAGTTATGGGCTTCGCATTTGCCGGTTTGCCTGTTTGCCGGTTTACTTAACCGGCTCACGGGTTAACAGGTCAACGGGCTAACGGATCAATAAAACGCGAGATCTCCGTCACCACCTTGCAGGCGGCAGTTTGCCAGGGGGATACCGGCAAACGCTTTCGATAGGAGAAATCCTCTCGATTTTTTTTTGGCAGACCAGCAGGGACAGCCGAGCCTTAAAAAATCTGCCGCCAACCGCTCGTCATACAGGCTGAGGATGCTTACATCCATCGCCAGCGCGTGTTGGAATGCTGCCGCCGTAATTGAAGGCGCGTGCCGGCTCTCAAAATAGGCATACACGACACTCATCCGATCATCACGCACTTTCAGCAGTAAAAATCCGATCATCTCATTGTGGTGCTCAAATACCTTGACGCCCAGATTCAGAAATCGGCCGGCGCGTGACGAAAAATAGTATCTTTTGCCGGCCGAATCTTTGAACGGCGCCGATAATATCCAGGGGTTGTTCATGATCCAGCTGAGGTCGGACTTTTCTTTGCGGGTCAGATCGTGCCGGTGATGCTGTTTTATAAAACGGTCTGTCTCTTCATCGATGGTTGCGATATATTCGAACGTCAGATGCCGGCAGTGATTGCTGCGTCTTTGCCAGAAAAAATTTCTGAGATTCACGACTTCATCCGCCATGGCATCAAAGATTTTAAATACTACCCGCAATATCTTCAACGCCGGGAGCCGGCGGGAAATACTTGCACTAATATTCAACCGCAGCCGGATATCCAGTCCCTGCAAGGGATTTAAAGCCATAAACTTTTGAGAAGCCTGCAGCGCCAGCCCGGCCTCCCGGGAGCTTCCGGACACGCCGATATGCTGGTCATAGGCGTTTAGGGCCTTAAAAAGCAGAATGGTCCCGACGCCCGCGGTTGCCCGAGAGGGATCGACCCACCAGCTGGTCAACCAGCCCAATTTGTAGACAACGTCATTGACAAAGATTTTATCGGGAAGAATTCCGAGATAGCCGATCACCCGGTTATCCCGGTAGGCAACCAGCAGGACGGGATCATCCGCATCCGCCCGGGGGTTGCGGCTGTATGACAACGCGCGGTGTTTGGTTATCGGCAGGGTTTGGGTCAGCCAGAAATCTTCTGACGCCAGCGCCGTCTTTAAATCGGCGACCGTAAAGGCTTTAATTTCCATCGCGTCCCGGTTTTCCATAAGGTTTAATTAAACCTGAGCTGAACGATTCCAATACGAAGATTGAAACAGGTGCAAAAACATTTTCGCCACCAAGACACCAAGACGCAAAGAGGAATATTAACCAACGGTTTCGCTTTGTGTCTTGGTGCCTTTGTGGCAATTTATTCAGGCTTTTCCGGATTAGGATAGAATGTTCCGCTCATATACGGTCCGAGTATAGCGCAAAGGAATCGGCTGTCAAGCCGGAAGTATGGACAGTGTTTTGCTGCGTCTCAAGAAACCTGGAAAGCGACGGTCTACCAGTATTCCACCATTCCAATCGGGGCGAAGCCCCTAGCTTGCGACAAGGCTGTCGATATCGATTCTGCCGAGCACTTCGGTACTTATCCCGGGCCGGGCGGCAAAGAATTTTTTAAACCCGTAGGATTTGAGAATGGCGATGAGTTTTTCAGTGTACTCGTTGAACGGAAAGCAGTACAGATCAGGTCGCAAAGCCAGGTTGTCCTCCATCCACCTCAGGCACAGCTCGGTATCATATTTAATGTAGTCTTCCCATTGCGCTTCCGTCCTGCGGGTCAGGACCTCATCTTTAAAATAATAGCCCTGAAATACCAGCTTGGAGCGGATGCTCAGGTTGCGGGCCGATATTTCAGGCCGATTTTTAAAGCGCGCCAGTTTCCATGGACTGAGCGGCTTGCGCCGGCGGGCATGAGTTGCGGTTAAGATCACGTCATGAAAATGACTGTGAACGCCGATTCTCACATTCGGCCGGGCGCATAATGCCTGAATTTCGTCCACCGTCATGAAATGATCATAGCGGCCTTCGATAAATGTCCGGTAGGCATACTTTTTGGTTTTTAGATGGGCGATGTATTCGCCGTCAAACATGGGCCGGGCCTTGCCGGGCTTAACAAAAGAGGTGGTGATAAAGAAGGTTAATTCAGCGGGATGTTTTTTCAGCAGAGGCAGATAATAATACTGTGAAAAAAGACCGTCATCAAAAGTCAGGCGGTACCGGTCAAGTCTTAAATCGAAATATTCTTTACGGATATCATGGATCATCAGGTATTGCATGCGAATTCCGCTTTGTCAGGTTTGGATCATGAGGATTAACTGGTAATATGACAGTTGCCTGCTAATTCGAAATTAATAAAATTCCAAGCACCAAATACCAAAACTCAAACAAATCCCAATAACCAAAATTCAAAATTCCAAACTTATAATCCTTACTATAGCTTTTCTCAAGCGCATCGTCAGCGGCAGACCAGGGTCTATAAACGATGCGTATCAACTATGGAAAATGTTTTGGTCATTGAATATTTGAATTTGGGATTTACCTGCCCTGTTAAATTGCCCTGCAGAATTTGTGTGACAGGTCGAAAATATGATCTTCATAACTAACACCTTTACGGATTTGTCGAATTATTTAACAGGGTAAATAATTTGGTGCTTGAGATTTCAGATTTCTTATTTAACCTTGTTAATGCAAGTGAATCAGAACTATTTTTTGATGTTATCTGACCTCATTAAGCATCGGGAATAAGGTCAAGTGCATTTACTTCTCCTATCCGGAGCCTGCAGCGGCGGTGAATCAGCCAGTGAAGCTGATAGGATTCAAGAATCGGGGGCTCGCCGGGCAGAAACTTGCGGCCGCACAAATGATAAATTAGGCTTTTAACCACCCCTTCATGAGTAACCACCAAAAGAGTTTGGCCGGGATACCGTTCGGCCGCTTCCTGCAATGCCATTTGGCTTCTCTGCAAGACACGGCGACGGGATTCTCCCCCGGGTGGACAAAAATCCCAGCCGGCATTTACCTGCTTGTCCAATATCCGGGTGGCTTCAGCTTCGATCTCGGGGATGGCCTTTCCCGCCCAATGGCCCCAATCCTGTTCTCTGAGCCGTGAATCGACGGTCAGCGGTACCTTCAAATAGGCATTGATTATCTCCGCCGTTGCCACAGCGCGCCCGGTATCACTGGCAAGAAGACGATTCCAGGAGAATGGCTCTAAAATCCGGCCCCAGCGGGATGCCTGCAGTTCGCCTTCCGGGGTCAACGGAGAGTCGCTGTGCCCCTGGATCTTTCTTTCTCGATTCCAAACGGTTTGCGCGTGGCGGATCAGGCCAAAGCGGGTAATTTTTGCTAAATCCTGCATACAGCTTTACTTTTAAACCGGTGTAGTAACGAAATTATCTTTATTAAAAGTTATACACAGCGTCATAATTAATCCGCCCTGAGATATAGAACCTTCAGGGTTGAATTTTGTGCGTTGACAACTTAAGAAAGTTGTTAAATTCGAGATCCGGCGGATTAATTATGACGCTGTTGCGCGATTGATTTAAGCGATATCTCAAGCTGCTGATAATTTTTATTTAAATCATGAAATTCGCGCACATAGGATTTCGCGGCCAGCCCCATTTGTTGTCTCAGGTTTTTATCGGTCATCAGGCGCTGAATGGCATCCGTAAAGGAATCCAACGCATACATCGGCACCAGAATGGCGGTTTTACCGTCCTGCACGGCTTCCGGAACGCCGGCATTGTCAAAGGCCACCACCGGCAGCCCGCAGGATTGCGCCTCCAGATAAACCATGCCTAACGATTCCCGGATGCCGGGAAATACGAATAGATCGGCCGCACTATAGAAACGATACATTTCCCCGCGCGGTATTTTCCCCACAAAGTGCACCCGGCCCGGCACATGCTCGCCGGCCAGTTGCGCAAGCTTTCCTCGCGCGCGGCCGTCTCCGGCGATGACCAGACGGAAGTTAAGACCCCGGCGCAGTAGTTCGCCGCAGGCCCGAATCACCCAGGTGAGCCCTTCGGTTTTGACATCCTGTCTGAACATGGCGGCTGAAAAAATTACCGGTTCATCGGCCGCATGCCATTTTTTCCTCAACTCCCGGCGGGCTTGGGCATCAAAGGAAAAATCAGCGGGGATGATACCCGGCGCCACATAGGTCACCCGGCTCGCCGGCAAAAGACGCTTGAGGTTGAGCAGATCGACGGATTTATTGGCGAAAACGTGATCGGCGCAACGCAGGGTATTTTGGTTCAGATAAAACCCGGGTTTGGTAATCCACCGGCGCCTTCTTTTGGTGGAGTAGATGCCCTGGAATATGACATAGGGGATATTCAATTTGCCGGCAACAGGCGGGCCCAGTAAATCCGGCGCCTTGTAATAGCTGTGATAGGTAAGCCATAAGTCGGCGACCTGGGCGGAAAGCTTGCGGACCACCCGCCTTCTTTCCCGGAACAATCCCGGCCAGAGCCAGGGCCTCCAGTAGATCCAGCGACACCGTAAATTGCTGATCGGAAAAACCTGGTGGCCGCGTTGCGCCAGAAAATCGAAGATCCCGGTGGCCGTAACAAGATCGCCGGAAGGATGCGGATGGCCCAGGGGTTTGAATGGTGCATAGAAGCATATTCGCAAAGAGCAAGGCGTCGTGCGCATAGAGCATAGGGTAGAGGACATGGCAAACATCAAATACTTCGCAAATCAATATTCAATGACCATAACAAAACATAAATCACCGTAAACTCCCATCGTTTTGCACAGGATGGTCTAATTGAAATGATGTCTTTGGAAAATTGAAGAAGACGCATTTGTTTGGAATTTTGAATTTAGGTAATTGAGTTTTGTTTGGGATTTGGTTTTTGGTATTTGGAATTTTCACCAATTTCATTTTTCGAATTTTGCATTCCGAATTCCCCATTCCGAATTCTCGTACGCCCTCGGCCCTATATCTCCTTTTTGTACACTTCGGCGAGATCCTGCACCAGCCGGCGATTGTCGAAATCCCTTACAACCCGCTGTCGGCCGGCCGCCGAGACCTGGTTTCTCAATTGCGCATCGGTCAGCATGCGCAGCATGGCCCCGGCCAGTTTATCCGGATCGCCGGGCGGCACCAGCACACCGGTTTTTCCATTTTCCACCAGTTCGGGAATCCCCGAAATATTGGTCGCAACCACCGGCACGCCCATGGCCATGCTCTCCACCAGGACGTTGGGAATGCCGTCGCGGTCTCCATCCGGAGCGACTTCACAGCCAAGCACGAAGAGATCGGCATTTTTGTATTGCTCTAGAACGACATCATGGGGGCGGGTTCCCAGCAGCTGTGTCACAGAGGTCAGTCCCAGTTCTCTGATAAGCGACAGGATTTTTTCGCGCTCTTCACCACCGCCGATATGGGTGTGTAAAAATGCAACCTGCTGATCGCGTAAAATTTTAAGTGCTTTGTAAATTGTGGGCAGGCCCTTTTTGGCCGATAGACGGGCAATGGTCAGAATCCGGTAGGGCTGCACGGGATTGCTCACAATTTCACTTCCCCGCGAAAAAAGCTCGATATCAATGCCATGATAGATGCAATGAATCGGGGTTTTATGACCGTCGGCCAGCTCAAGCAGGTGTCGCCGGTTGTATTCGGTGCAGGTAACGACAAACCGGGCCAACCCGATTTTTTCTCGCAGCTGCCCGGGATCGGATGTATAGATATCTTTGGCATGGGCGGTAAAACTAAACGGCAATCCACTCAGCTGACCGGTGAACATGGCCACCGATGTGGGTGAATGGGCAAAATGGGCATGCAGATGGGTCACGCGGCTGGCCTCCAGCAACCGATGCACCAGATAGCCTGCCTGCAGCAGATGCTTGATGGTAGCCGACTTGCGCGTTCGCAGGAACCTGCGATAGGCCGTTTTCAGTGCCGCGCCGTAAACCTTAGGTTTTTTGGCAGCCAGACGGCAATTATGGTAAACCAGCCGCGGCAGCGGCTTTATTAAGGTTTCGGGCAGGTAGTCGACCGGAGCCTTGATTTTTTTGACGCTGTCATGGGTAAAGTTTTCCCGCGGCTGGCGCATTGAAAACAGGTGAATGGCAAAACCGAGTTTTTCAAGCAGACGGATTTCGTTGGAGATAAAGGTTTCGGAAATGCGGGGGTACCCTTTCAGGATCATCCCCAGAACCGGTGGGTTGAATGTGCTCATAATTTTTTGCACCTGAATTCAAGCAGGCGCTTTTGCATGGTTTCGATACCGGTCAACTGGAACCGGGAAATGGCTGCTCGATAGGGTTCCGGGTTTTGCAGGAGGGCGGCAACCTTTTTGCTCAAAAGTTCGGGGGTGAAGTCATCCCACGGGATGTAATCGACCAGATTTTGTCGGTTAAAGGCCCGGGCGCGAATGATCTGCTCCTTGCGTGGGTGTTTCCCGCGGGATGACCAGGCTGACGGTTCCCTGGCCGAGGATTTCACAAAGTGTATTGTAGCCTCCCATGCTGACGACGAGATCGGCGGCCGCAAAGATTTTCTCCATTTGCCGATAAAAATGGATATGTTCGCACGCCCAATTTTCTGGCCCGCTTGAAAACATCCCGTCTTTCCTGCTTGGGCATGAAGGGGCCTGTTATCAGGACGCTTTTAAATGACGGGGAGCCGCCATAGGACTCCAGCGCCGTCAGATACGTATCCATGACTCTGTAGCCGTCGCCGCCGCCGCCGGTAGTGACCACCACCAATTTCTGATCATTTTTCAGCCCGATTTCTTTTTTGAAATGCCGCACCGTCTCTTTGCTGGGGATTTTACGGGGAATATAGCCGGTAAAATACATTTTCCGGCTGATGGATTCCGAGATATTATATTCTGTGATCGGGATCATAAAATTCCCGGATCCCGTAGATCCAAATCTCGCTGTAAAGGTTTTCCAGGTGCTGGTAGACTCTTTTATCCTTCCAGTCTTTCTTGACCGTTTCAGCGTCGTCCATAATATCCCGCAGGCCGAGAATGGATCGGGTGTCGGGCCGGCAGCGCCGCAGCCACTGTAAGGTCGGCAAGACCTCCCTTTTCAGGCCAAGCGGTTCTTTATCGACAATAAAGAGGTGGGGTTGAAAGGTTTTGGCCGTGGCGGTGATTATATTTTTGCGGATGTCCAGGGCATGCTGGACGTTGATCTTGATGGAAAGCGGCAGATACTCATCGTTGGTCTTTTTGATAATGCCCGGAATCCGGACAAAATCGATTTGCTCCGGAAAAGAAAATCGACCGACGATGGGCGAACCGGTCAGGATTAAAATATTGATGCGGGGTCCCAGCAGATGCGATGCAATCGCCATGGTCCTTCGAATGTGTCCAAGACCGTAAGTGTCGTGCGAATACATCAGAATGTTATAGGTGGAGTTGCGCGCCATTCGCCTCACAGATCAACTGGATGCCGGAATTGTAGTCTGACTAATATTGTGTTTTCGGTGAATTTTCAAAGCAAATTTTTAACGTACACTCCTATATCACATCAAACAAATCGCATCAAACATTCCTGTAAAAATATCATCAGATTCTTTTCTTTGGGTTGCTATTTTGTTATAGAGAGGAGTCTATCTTTTTGTCCAGAGGGTATAATTAACCATATTCAACCGGAACTAAAACCGAATAAACATGTAATATACCCCTGGCAGGGAAAACAGAATGAAAATTGATACCCAACGCTTCATCGATCGGTATGTCGGCGCTTTCATCTGCAGGATTTTTTCACTGTATTACCGGTTCGTCAAAAAAGATGTCGCTGCCGCCGCGCCCCGCAAAATACTCATTATCCTGTTGTCGGAGATGGGGGCCCTGGTCCTGGCCTATCCCATGTTTCAACGATTGAAAGAGAAATATCCCCAGGCCGAGCTGCACGTGATGCTGTTTGAAAAAAACCGCGAAGTGGTTGAATTGCTGGGAATTGTTCCTTCGGAAAATATTTTGACGATCGACAATGATTCCATGCAGTCATTGACCCGGGACATGCTGAAGACGATCGCCGACATGCGGAAGATCAAACCCGACACCGTCATCGACTGTGAGCTGTTTTCAAGAATCAGCAGCATCCTGTCATATATCAGCGGCGCCGCCGTCCGAGTAGGATTTCATCCCCACACCCAGGAAGGTCTTTACCGCGGTAATTTTATGAACAGACCCGTGCTGTACAATCCCTATCATCATATTGGCCGGCAGTTTTTAACCCTGGTCGAAGCCATCGATTCGTCGACCCGCCCGAAAGCCAAACGTGAAATACCGGATGAAAAACTGGAGGTTCCTGCCATTCAGGTCGAACCGCATGAGATTGAAAATGCCAAGCAACTTCTGTTCGATAGGGCGCCGGAAATCGAAGGAAAAAAAATCGTGCTCATCTATCCCGGCGGTGGTCTGCTGCCGATTCGGGCCTGGCCCCTTGGCAATTATTGCCGTCTGTCTGAAGAATTGCTTTACCGGGGGTATGCGGTGGGCGTGATCGGCCTGGCAGAGGATAAAAAGATCGCCGCGGAAATCCTGTCCCACAACCGGAATCCAAGTTGCGTGGATTTGACCGGCTACACCAAAACCATCCGGGAGCTGATGTTGATATTTCACTTTTCTTCGCTGCTGATCACCAATGACGGCGGTCCCGGCCATTTTGCCGCCATGACGCCGATTCCGGCAATTATTTTTTATGGTCCGGAAACTCCGACCCTGTACGGTACCATTGACGATAGTGCTGTGAACCTTTTTGTGGGCCTGTCATGCTCGCCATGCGTCACCGCCTATAATCACCGCAATTCTCCCTGCGACGGCGACAATATGTGTTTGAAAAAAATTGACCCGGACCAGGTATTATCAAGGGCGCTTGAAATATTGGAATCTTAATCAAACGTATAAATGCAATCCAGCACCCAAAAAATATCACCGGCAAAATATCAGAACGCTGTTCTGGATATTTTTAACCTGTATCACCGCCTTTCGTCTTTTGTTGATTGATAAATTCGGACTGGGTGTTGATGAATCCCATTATCTGCTGTATTCCCGCCACCTGGCCTGGGGCTATTTCGATCATCCGCCCATGGTGGGCTTTCTGGCGGCGTTGACCGGTCTGCTGGGAGACAGCGTGTTCTTTGTAAGGCTGGGACCTGTCCTGTGCTCGGTCATCGGTTTGATCCTGCTGAGATACCTGGCGCTGGCCCTTTACCGGGATGAACGGGTAGCCTTCTGGGCCGTGGTTTTATTACACCTAATGCCCTACCAGCAGCTTCTGCTGGTGGGCCTGCTGCCGGATGCGGTGCTGAATATTTTCTGGTGCGCTACGCTGCTGGCCGTATGGCGTGCCATGCATACCGGCAAATGGTCGATGTGGCTCCTGGCCGGCCTTTTATTCGGCGGAGCGCTTCTCAGCAAATATCACGCGGTGTTGCTGGCTCTGTGCCTGCTGGGCTACCTCGTCACCTCACCCGGGCATCGTTTCTGGCTCAAAAAGATTCAACCCTATGCCGCGGCCGTTATCGGCCTGGCGGTCTTTGGGCCGAATATAATCTGGAATGCCCGTCATGGCTGGATTTCCTATGCCTATCAATTAGGGCATGGTGCCGGTGACGGGGTTGATCCCGTTAAATTTTTACTTGGCCTTGCCGGGCAGGCCGGTGCCTGGTCACCGGTCATCTTCGGGCTGCTGATCGCTGTGTTTATTGTGCTTGTCCGTCAAAAAAAAATCAGCGATGCCGACCGCTTCGCAGTCTGGACCAGCATCCCGATTTTTGTTTTTTTCGGCCTGGCCGGTCTGACCACCACCATTCTGCCGCACTGGACATCGGCGGGGTGGTGGACCGGCTCGATTGCGGTGGCCGCCGTGATTTCGCAAAAAATATCACTGGCGAACCTTTCCGCCCGCCGCTGGCGGCGCTGGTCGGTGGCAGCCGCACTGACAGGATTCATCATGACCACCTGCCTATACCTGGCGCTGTTTCTGCCCATAACCGCTCCGGTCTATACATGGGCCCGCGATGTTTCATTGAACCTGCATCGCATGCTCCCGGCGCTAAAGCCTCTGAAGCCCTATGAAACCGGCTTTGACCCCGGTAATCAACTCTACGGCTGGCGGGACATTGCCAGCCAGGTGGAAAACATCCGGGCGCGGATGCCGCACCCGGAGACCACCTTTGTTTTCTGCCATCGTTTTTACACAACCAGCCAGCTGGCCGTCTATCTTCATCCGGATACCGCCGCCACCGCCCTTTTCCACCGGTACAGCCAGTATCGCCTCTGGTTTGTTGCTGAAGCATATTCCGGCTGGGACGCCCTGTTCGTGGTGGACCGCAAGCGGCATCAGGAGCGCGCCCGGCGCTATATGCCCCTGTTCGAGAGGATGGACCCGCAGCCGGAGGAAATTGAAGTTTATCGCAACGGTCGACCGGCGCATGTGCTGGAGGTTTACAAATACTATGGATTTAAGGGTAAGTATGAAGAGTAAGAGCAACACAGAATGAACATCGAATCACGCCAAGGCGTGAATCGATGTTCATCTTTTCAGTTTTGCTTCCCCCCTGCCTCTATCATCATCCTGGCCTTTTCGATGCTTTTCCCGGCCTGCGTATTTCGTGGATCGAGTTGCAGGACTCGTTGCCACTCCGCAATGGCTTGATTCAGTTTTCCCGCCATCGCGTATGCCATCCCGAGGTTATAATGGGCCATTGGGATTTCGGGATCTAATTCATTGACTTGGACATAGTGAAGAATCGCCTGGTCCCATCGACCCTGCTTGAGGTAGATAGTGGCAAGGTTGTAATGGGCTCGTAAGGATTTCGGATCAAGCGTGACGGATCGGTTAAAATATTCCAGGGCTTTTTCCTGATCTCCCTTCTGATAGTAAACGAGGCCCAGGTTGTAATAACTTTTAGCGTCGCCGGGATAAAGCTTGATCGAAATTTTAAATTGCGCCGCCGCGTCATCCAGCATTCCGCGTTCCAGATAAGCCATGCCCAGGCCGCCACGCGCCGTGAGACTATTCGGCGAGCTTTTAACTGTTTGCGACCACAACACTAGATTGTTCTTCCAATCCGGATTGCGTGCGATGGTGCCGGCCGAATAAAGGCCGACCAGGACCACTATCGGTATCAAAGTTGCCGCATTCACCGTAGATGGATTTGTAAATCGCCTCTTTGCCGCCGCATGAATCACTGCCGGCACCACCAGGCAAAACCCGATTATCGGCAGGTAAAGGTAGCGCTCGGCCAGCGGATGATAGATTTCGATCAAATTATAAACCGGGAAAAGGGTAATCAAAAACCACCAGATGCCGAAAAAGATCTCTTTCGAATATCGATAAATCAAAGAGGCGCTGCCGACCAGAGCGATGAGGACCCCCATGCCGATTAAGTTTTTAACATCAAAAAAGCTGTTCGGATAGGAAAACACATAATCCGCGTTTAAATTGACGGGAAAGAGTGTCAGCCGGATGAAGCTTAAGATCAGGCCGGGCAGGTAAATAATCCTTTCAAACAGACTGCCGGCAGACGCTTTAAGCGATTCCTGGGGGCTATATAAAATGAAAAACCGTAAGCAAAGATAAACCAGGCCGACGGCCATAAATCCGGCATAAAAATATATCCTTTTCCTCAAAACGGCCAACCGCTGTTTGAAATTCGGCGCACCCCGGCCGGCATCGCTCAGCACCAGGTCATACAGCAAAATTATGGCCGGCAGCGTAATGGCCATCTCCTTGGACAGCAATCCGAAAAAGTAAAACAGCAGCGCCGGCAAATAATATCGGATACTGGACAATACGAGGTCGGTTTTAATTCGAATATAAGATAGCAGGGCGAGCAGGAAAAAAAATGTCGCCAGGAGGTCTTCATTAAAACTAATACAATTTACGGCTTCGGAGAGCGCCGGATGACAGGCAAACAGCAGTCCTGCCGCCAAGGCTCTCAGGCGGTGCTGCAGGACTGAATGCGCCAGCCGGTATACCAGAATGAGCATTCAGCGTATGCAGGATCAGGCCTGCCAGGTGATAGTAAAACGGATTCAGCCTCGCGAAAGTATAGATTAAAAAGTAGGATAACGTCGCTACCGGCCGGTAGCTCGCCTCGAGTCCGGCGATTTGAAAATATGAATGGTTAAAAATAGACGTTAAAAATCTGCCCGGTTGATTGAGGTACTTGTTCTCAACGATCACGCCAAAATCGTCATATACAAATCCATTGGACAAAGAATTATAATAAACAATAAGACAAAGAAGCACCAGCAACGCAATCGGGAGCAGTGGATGGGTTGCCAACTTGGCAGCCTCCCGGCCGAAACCTGATTCCTGATGAGAACTGGTTGACTGCTTTGATTTTTTCCGATGTTTGCCGGATTTCAATTACACCTCAATTTTCACGTTAAAAATTGATGCCACTTCAGATGATCTGTCTGATGATTCAACCGGGAGATAAAAAGCCAGGCGCCCAGGATACCGATCAGCATCCCGGCCGCAACATCTGATGGATAATGCGAGCCGATAAACACGCGGGATACGGCAATCACAAAGGCATAGATCAGCGGTAAAAAGCGGCAGGCGGAATATTTAGAATTTTTGAGCAGATAATACAGGAATACCCCGGAGACAAACGCATCGGCCGCGTGACCCGAAGGAAACGAGTTGTAGCGGAAGGCAAACGAAAAGAAGGTAAATTCAGCGCCGTGCCCGGGACGGGCGCGGCCCAGCACAATCTTTAAGATCCTTACCAGTACGAAGGCAAAAACAAGCTGAGCTTTGATATAAGCCAGGCAGGTGCCTAAAAGGCCTTGTTTTTTTTTAATTATGGAGTAGACAAACAGCGCAATAAACACTGCATAAAACAAAAACAAACCTTTCGTCGTAATCAGGTCGGTAATGTAATAAGTATTCTGATTCAACAAGTCCCGTGCGGCATGCCAGATCCGGGTATCGAAGAAAAACAGAACCAGAATTGCTGACAGAGAAACAAGCAAAAAGATCAGTAAATATTTTTTGGGTATATTCTTCAATCTATCCTCGCCCGGCGGGTTTTCGTATTTCTTATTTTTTAAAGCCCCCCGGTTTCTGACCGGATCGGTGAAACATCTCCGGGTTCTCCACCGGAAAAGGTACAACTTTGAATGGACCATTGTTCAGGGCGATTTAATTCAATTTCTCAAGTTGCGCCTTTGCTTTTGAGATGTTATCCTGAGCGCTTTTATTGGCAGGATCAATTTTTAGAACCTTTTGCCATTCTGATACCGCTTGCTGCAGTTTGCCCTCAATGGCATAAGCAACCCCCAGGTCGTTGTGAGCTTCATAGTCTTCAGGCATTAATTCAATCACTTTTTTGTATTGACGAATGGCGTCCGCGATCAATCCCTGTTTATGATACAGAATTGCAAGATTATATTGCGCGTCGGCAAATTCCGGATTAATTGCGATCGACCTCTTATAGTTATCAATCGCGTTCTGAAAATCGCCTTTTTGATCATACAGCGCTCCCAGAATGTAATACGCCCTGAAGTGATTTGGCAATATTCTCACGGCCTTTTGAAATTCAACGATGGCTTTATCCAGCTGACCCTTTTTATGGTAAGCATGCCCCAGACCGCCATGGGCATTAGCGCTGTTCGGCGACTGCACCACCGTTTTTGACCACAGGCTGAAATCGTCTTTAAAATCCTTGTTGCGCCTGATGGCAATTGTCGAGTAGGCGGCTGAGACGGCAATGATGACCAGCAGCGTAGCCATCCTGACAAAAAGCGTTCGGTTCAGTATATAGTTGAAAATGCGATAAAGAATGATCGGCAGGATCAGACAAAAACCGATAATCGGAATATAGAGGTAGCGCTCGGCAAGGGGATAGGGAATTTCAATTATATTGTAGACCGGAAAAAGTGCGATCAAAAACCACCAGATGCCAAAAAATATTTCTTTGGAACGTTTATAGATAAAAAAACTTAAAACGACCAGTCCTGAAATGATAAAAAAACCGATTAAATTTGAAATTTCAAAAAACCCATGTGGATATGAATACACGTAATCGACGTTTAAATCATATGGTGCAATTGCCAGTTTGAAAAAACTGAAAATGTGATACGGCAGATAGCGCAGTCTTTCAAGCAGACTGCCAAAGTGGTGCTGATTCCCGTCTGCCGGATTGACGAAGATTGCAAAACGCAGCAGCAGATACAACCCGGCGACCAGCGCATAGCCTGTATAAAAAGACCATCTGATTTTAATGGTGGTCAAAATATGCTTTACCGACAGCCCCCGTTCCGCAGCCTCTTTGAAAGCCAGATCATAGAGTAAAATTAGGGCCGGCAAAGAGATGGCCATTTCTTTTGACAGCAGGCCGCAAAAGAAAAAAAACAGGGATAACAGATGGGCGAAACCGGCGGGTCTTTTATCCACTGCCTTGACGTAAAGGATAAACGCCAAAAGGATGAAAAAAGCTGCTAAAAGATCCTCGTTGAAGGCGATGCAATCAACGGCCTCGGTCAAAACCGGATGGCAGGCAAATAAGAGGGCGGCCAGCAAGGCTCTGAACCGGTCCTTCAGCAGCAAGGAAATCAAAAAGTAGACGAGTATGACATTCAGCGTGTGCAGGACAACACTGGCGAGGTGATAATAAAAGGGGTTCAGCCCCGCAAATGAATGGATTAAAAAATAAGAAAGCGTCGCAATCGGCCGGTAGCTGGCTTCACCCCCGGCTATTTTAAAATACGAATCATTGAAAAAAGACGGCAGGCTATTTCTGAAATCATTGATGTGCTTGTTTTCAACTATGACTCCATAATCATCAAAGACAAATCCGTTCGACAGCGAGTTATAGTAAATTGCCGCACTGATGATTGCAAGTATTGCCGCGCACAGCAGATTGCCGGCGACAACCCTGGATGCGAATCCATGCGGTTGGCGGGCGTTGCCGTTTGGGAAAAATTTTTGTTTTGAATTCATTAATATTTGAAAAATATGCCGTATTTGGAATCAACGACCACCTGAAACGCCGCTGGCTTGAATTTCCAGCCATCGGCCGATAAGGCGGACGGACGCCGGCACTGATATCATTAGACCTGCAATCGGCTGCGGAGCGCCCGGTTTTTAAGGCAAAACTCACTGACAATCCTTATATCAAGCTGGCCGCCGGCTGGATTGCCGAGAGCTTGACACGAAATGAAATACTCTTGACTAATTAGCAAAATTCTTACATTATTTCCAATAAATTTCAAGAAACTGATTACTTAACAGCGCAAGGGCTACCCATGGAATTCGAACCAGTTATCGGGCTTGAGGTGCATGCCCAGCTAAAAACAAAAACGAAAATTTTCTGCGCGTGTTCAACCGCCTTCGGAGCGCCGCCCAACACCCATACCTGCCCGGTTTGTCTTGGTATGCCGGGTGTGCTGCCGGTGCTAAACAAAAAAGTGGTGGATTACGCCCTGCGCATGGCCCTGGCCACCGGCTGCGAGATTTCCGGTGAAAGCCGTTTTGCCCGCAAAAACTATTTTTATCCGGACCTGCCGAAAGGATACCAGATTTCGCAGTATGAACTGCCCATTGCCCAGCATGGATATGCCGATATCGAGGTGAACGGCAGCCTGCGGCGGATTGGAATCACACGCATTCACATGGAGGAAGATGCCGGTAAACTGGGCCATGATCCGGATCGGCCTGTCAGTATGGTGGATTTTAACCGCACCGGGGTCCCGTTGATTGAAATCGTAAGCGAGCCGGAAATCCGCTCGCCGGAAGAAGCCGGTGCCTATCTCAGACAGCTGCGGTCCATCGTACGTTATCTTGGAATCTGTGACGGCAACCTGGAAGAGGGAAGCTTCAGATGCGACGCCAATGTGTCGATTCGACCCAAGGGTACGGAAAAACTGGGCACCCGCACCGAACTTAAAAACCTGAATTCCTTCAAGCACGTGGAAAAAGCACTGCAATATGAAATCAGCCGCCAGAGGGAAGTTTTGATAGACGGCGGTCAAATTGTGCAGGAGACCCGGCTCTGGGATCCCGACAAAAATAAAACAACTTCCATGCGCGGCAAAGAAGAGGCCCACGATTATCGCTATTTTCCGGACCCGGATCTGCTGCCCCTGGTAATCGATGACGAATGGATCCAACGCATCCGAAGCAGCCTGCCGGAGCTTCCTGATCAAAAAAGGAGCCGTTTCATTGCTCAATATGGCCTTCCCGCTTATGATGCCGACCTGCTGACCTCCGACCGGGAACTCGCAGAATATTTCGAGGACGGCGTGCGCAAATTCGCCCAACCCAAAACGGTCAGCAACTGGATAATGGGTTCATTGCTGGGAACATTAAATGCCATGGATAAAACCATCGACGAATCACCGGTTTCCCCCGCCAATCTGGCCGCTCTGCTGAAATTGATCGATACGGGTATCATCAGCGGCAAGATTGCCAAGACTGTTTTTGACGAGATGGCTCAAACGGGCAAAGCGGCCGAACAAATTGTTGCAGAAAAAGGTCTGGTTCAAATTACCGATACGGATGCCATCGACGACGTGATATCAAAAGTTATCGCCGGCAATCCCAAAGAAGTTGAAGCCTATCGACTCGGCAAGACCAAATTAATCGGATTTTTCGTCGGACAGGTCATGCAAGCAACCAAAGGCAGGGCCAATCCGAAATTGGTTAATGAGATATTGAAAAAAAAGCTGGGATAAAGGATGTTTACGGTCCGTGGTGCTTTGTGAGTTGTTTGTTGCCATTGGTACGTTGTTTATAGCTGTGACAGAGTCTTTAGAATTTCTTAATCCGTAGAATTGTGCTAACTCCACATTCTGGACAAAACAGCCGGAGTAGGTTGGGTTGAGGTACGAAACCCAACATCACTTGAGTAATTTGTCCCAAACAGTATGAAAGGGCTTTCATTCAGACGCTTTTTAAATTGTAGATTGGTTTTGGAGACCGGTTCTCATTTGTTGGGTTTCGTACCTCAACCCAACCTACAATATTAAAGCCTGAATTAAGTGCATTTATTTGCACAATCAGCAAAAATCCAATCAGGGAAGAAATGAATGAAATTAATGATTAACAAATTAAATAAAAAAAATTGCCACAGATTTTCAGCAACGGACATCGGACAACAGACGACGGACAAAAAAACTGAAGGGTGCCAATTGGTAAAAAAGCCGACGCCTTCAGTTGGCCGAGTTATACTTACCATAGCATTCATTGGCCTGGTGACCTTGAATTTTTTTTCGGCCGCGGCCGCCACCCCCAAACGCATCGCCCTGCTGCCGTTTAAAATCAACTCCGATAAGGATCTGTCGTTTTTAAAAGACGGCATCTTTGATATGCTTACCACCCGTCTTTCCAAAGAAGACCAGGTGGAAGTGCTCGGCCGGACCCAGGTCGAAGAGGCCATCCAATCAGCGGCCCCATCCGGCGTAATAAATGAGAGTGCCGCCCGCACCATCGGCACCCGCCTGAATGCTGATTTTGTTCTTTTCGGCAGTCTGACGGTTTTAGGAAACAATGTCAGCATCGATGCCAAGATGGTGGATGTTTCCGGCAGCAAACCGACCATGACCTTTTTCGATCAGAGTCCGGATCTGGGTGCCATCATTACCAAAATCAACCTGATTGCAGCCGACATCAATGAAAAGGTGTTCGGCCGAACCCAGTCTGCGGCCGCAACCGCAACAGCCGCAGCCGGTGCACCGGCAGCGGCATCCGCAGCGGCCGGCCAGCCGCAGCCACCCCCTAAATCCGACATCCATGCCCATCCGGAAAAAGTGCTTCAAGAAGACGGCTTCATCGCCCATGAAAAGGCCGAAGGTATTGCAAATCCGGCTACCCTGGCAGGGGTCGCCGAGGAAACCCATTCGCAGTTCTGGAAAAGCGCCAATTTCAATCATCTTATCAATGGAGTGGCCCTGGGGGATGTGGACGGGGACGGTAAAATTGAAACGGTGACGATTGCCCCCCATGCGGTGATTATCTTTCGTTCCGAGGGCGGCGCGTTTCGCAAAATTGCCGAAATCGAAGAAGACACCAACAATAATTTGATTGGCGTCGATTGCGCCGATATTAATGAAAACGGCTTTGCTGAGATCTTTGTCACCAGCCTCAATGCTGACCACAGTGTTGTAAATTCATATGTTCTTGAATTTGACGGTAAAAATTTTGCCAAAACAATCAGCGGCAGCCGCTATTACTATCGGGTGGTGAATACGCTTAACCGCGGTAAAATACTGCTGGGCCAGCGGCCCCGAACCGGCAAACCGTCTGCCGGTGAAATTAGTGAGATGAAATGGCAGAATCATGAATATGTTCCCGCCGACCCGATCAAGACCCCTCGCGATACCAATCTAATGGGCTTCACTATCGGCGACGTCATGAACAACGGCCAGGAAACGGTGGTCGCCTACAAGGACGACGACAATATCCAGGTTATTGATTTATCGGGAGATGTCCAGTGGGACAACCGGGAGCATTTCGGCGGCAGCATGTTGTATGCCAGCATTCCCTTGGATTATCGGGGACAGGTTCAAAACAAATGGTATTATCCCCTGCGGCTGGTGGTATGGTACAACCCGGCTAAAAAGGAGAGTGAAGTCATCGCCGTTCAAAATTTCGATTCAGCCTTCAACAAATTCCAGGAGTTCCGGTATTTCACCAAGACGCATATCGCCGGCTTCACCTGGGATGGCGTCGGGCTGGGGCCGAGCTGGAAAACCCGCGAACTTACCGGCTACATCCAGGACTTGGCCGTCGGTGATTTCGACAACGACGGCCAGGACGAACTCGTAGCCGTCCTGGTCATTAAAGAAGGTCGGATTACCTTGGTTTCCGATTCCAAGAGCACCATCATCGGTTACGAGTTGACCAGTCCGCAAAAGCCGGGCGCCCAGCAATGACGAATTATACACAGCGTCATCATTAATGCTGTAACCGCATTCTTAGGGTAGCACCTATGAAGCGAGAATCTCAGCCTTTCGATACCACTCGATAACTCTGCACCAAACGCGGGTCTTCAGTATTCCCTGGTCCAGACCGATTTTATAGAAAGCCTACTCGGCTAAAATATTTAATTTTTGCACGAGAGGCAGCAAATCAGAGGAGAGTCGCGCCAGGGCGGGCCAATACCCCATGCCATTTATTTACGGCAAAGCGTATTATCAGTGACCTGGCCCACAGGACCAGGTTTTCAATGTCGATGGTCTCTTAAAAAAAGTCATTCTAACGACTGGATACCCGCCCTCGCGGGTATGACGGGTTTTGTAACTAATCAATATTAATACTATAATTGTCAATCCCGCGCAGGCGGGAATCCAGAAAAATCAGGAAACTCTACTTTTTACGATTCCATCAATGTCAGAATAAAAAAATTTGTAACAAATTTTTGACATAAAAAAACCGGGGCCCAAAGGCCCCGGTTATTTTATTACGACTAAGCGGTTACACTACAAAAACAGCTTAGAAGTTGATCTGCCATTTACCACCCGCGTAGAACAACGTGGAGGCATCGTCGCCGGCGAAGTCTTGGTCGCCGTCAAAGTAACCAATTTCGGGGATGATATAGACGCCCGGAGCCAGCGCGATCACAGCCTGTCCGTAAACGGCCCAGGGTTTGCTCTTTTTGGCGTTATTGACATCGGGATCATCCACGCGGTAACCAAAACCGGCTTCGAAGGTCAGCATGTCGCTGACTTTCAGACCGGCCACCAAACTGGCCATATAGGACGTGGTGTCTTTGGTACTGTCGTCGCCATCCCATACGGCAGGACTGCCCTGGTTATGATTGCCTCCCAGATTCCATTTGGCATTATCCCAGTTCTGGCCGTAGCTGACGGTGCCTTTGACATAGCCCGGGCCGAAGTTGAAGCCCGCATCACCGCCGACGATATAGGAGGTCACGCCGATGTCATTTGTGGTTCCCGGGTTCGTAACGGATGCCACATCTTTGATCGAGTAGTACTGGTAGCCACCCATCAGGTTGAAGTTGAAGGCATCAAAGCTCATGCCCCATTTGGCCTCGAATTTGGGCAGGACGCGATCTGAGTATCACCGGCGGTAGTGGTGCCGGCAGCAGTGGTAAGTTGCTGGACATTCATCTCAACGAGCGCAATTTCGAAATTGCCGAAGCTGAAGGCAATCTGGGCTTCGCGGTTGCCGTAGGCGGTGCCGATACCGAGCAGACCGAGGTCGCCGTCAAACACCTGGCCGGAAGTGAACTGGGAGACCGGGGTGTAGTCTTTACCGACTTTCATCGTAGCCGGGACCGAAGTCCCACACGCCGTAGAGACGACGGGCGCCGACGTTGCCGCCGCCGGCAGAGTCGCTGCTGACACCCCACTCAAACTGGGCTTTGAGGTTTTCAGCCTTGATGTTGGCGCCGATACGGCTGTTGCTCTGGAGATCCCACTCCAACTGTTGGTCGTCAGTAGTTTCCGAGCAAGTGTTTGCCAGCCCCTAAATCTGTGGACTCATAGTAGGTTGCCATACGGGCGTTGCCGTAAAAGTTCCAGTCTACCGCCATGGCCGGGGCGCTGAAGCATACCAGCGCGACTAATGCTAAAAGTATTGTCAATTTCTTCATCTAATTTTTCCTCCTTAACGGAAATTTGATTTTAAGACTAGCCTAATAACAGTTGATTTAAATTAGCCAAATTTAAATTTTGCCTTGTGCCGCTTGGGTTTTCACCTCCTTTCCAGGCCGAAGTGTGCCCCCCTCAGCAGTTTGGGACCGCAGCCCCGCCTAATAGCCTAATATTTTTCATCTTTTTTTTGCTGATTCGGGCAATTTGTTGAATCATAAAATGGAAATAGGTGCAATGTCAAGATTTTTTTTAATTTTTATAGTTTGTTAATATCCCTTTTCACAATTATTTTCCAAGCCTTAACTGACACGCCTGCTTGATGACATATTCGATTTTAACCGGTCCTGTTTATAATTTATAATTCTTCATCCCTGTTCAAGCCAATTTTCAACTTGTAGATTCGTTATCCTATGAAAATGACGAATGTTGGCGGTAACCACCGTATGTTGGTTTGCTAATGCTGTGGCCGCAATCAGTACATCTTCCACTCCAATAAACTGACCGGCTTTTCGTAAATCAGCGAGGATACCGCCGGCAGCCAACGCCTCTTTCTCGCCGATTGGAAGAATGTTGATTCTGGAGATTATTTCTTTGTTTATTTTTTGCCAAAATATCTCAAAATCTTTTCGTAAAGCGCTCCCGAAACGCAACTCCATGATGCAGATACAGGATGTAAACAAAGTGTGTGCCGGCTCTGTACCCAATCGAGACAATAGCTGGGAATTGGGGTGTCGTTTTATCAATTCACTCAATATATTCGTGTCAAGCAGGTACATTACTTATTTGGCAGAGTTTCCTAATAAAACCCTTGGCACATGCTTCGTTCGATCCTGTATTAATTGGTCTATCTCATCAAAAAAAGGGTCATCATTTTCCAGCCATCCTTTTGCTTTACTCAGGTGCATGTTGATTTCGTCGGCCGGAATAAGGCGAGCCATCGGTTTGCCTCTTTTTGTGATCAGAATATGTTTTTTATTAAAGGCCACCTGGCCTAATAGTTCTGAGAAATGCTTTTTGGCTTCGGCGACATTCACCGTCTTTTCGGTCATGATCCTTCTCCTAATTTTGAATGTTATAGTCATGTTGACCTAAAAGATAAAAAATGTCAAGGTAGACAATGATTATATTAACTTTTAGCGATAACAAATTATCAATAAATAATTTGCCCCTCTTTTGGAGTTTCAAACAATTCTTTTAAACGACTTCTCGAGTGTTCGCAGCTCCCAGCGCAGCCAGGTGGGGCGTCCGTGGGGACAGTGGAAGGGGTTTTGGCATTCGTCGAGTTGAACCAGCAGGCCCCTGATCTGCTTCTCCGTCAATGCCTGGTTGGCGCGAATGGCGCCGTGACAGGCCATGACCATGCGGCATTGATCCAGCACTTCCGCCAGGCCGGGGCCGGCACCCATCTCCACGATTTTTTCGACGATTTCTAGAATTAAGGGCTTGACCTCGCGCCCTGCCAGCAGTCCGGGCACGGCTTTAACCACAAATGTGTTGCCGCCGAAGGGTTCGATCTCCAGTCCGAGTTCGGCCAAGTCGGGTATAAGTTTTTCAAGAACGCCGGCTTCACGAAAACCCGGTTCGATGGTTTCCGGAACCAGCAGTCTTTGAACAGCCGGTTTGGTGCCGGCGGAACGGGTGCTGAACGATTCAAAGAGAACCCGTTCATGGGCTGCATGCTGGTCGATTAAAATCAATCCCGCCTCGGCCTCACAGACAATGTAGGTATTGTGCAATTGACCGATAATCCGCATGTCGCCGAAGGTCTTTTTTTGCCAGATAGGGGCCTGGCTGGTGCGGGTCGCGGGATGCGAGTCGCGAGTCGCGAGTTGCGGGTTGCGGGGGACGGGTTGATTCCCAGGCTCCGGATACTCAATACTTGATGTTTGAGGCTGATAATCTGATATCAATTTCCATTCTAAATTCTCTTCTTCCACTTTTCTTTTTCCGCATTCCGCATTCCGAATTCCCTCCGGGGCGTAAACCCCTACGGGCTGGAGGCCGAATTCCTTTAATTTTGAGACGCCCCATGGCGGTCGATCAACTTCATAAAGGGTCTGCGCGACCGTTCGTCTCACAGTATCATGAACTTCTTTTTGCCGCGCAAAGCGGATTTCGTTTTTGGTGGGGTGTACGTTGACATCCACTTCCTCAAAGGGAACGTTGATAAAAAGCACGGCAAGTGGAAATTGTCCTTTTACCAATCGCTGGGAATAGCCTTCAAACAGTGCATGCTGGACGATCCTGTCGCGAACGAACCGGCCATTGACGTAGATATATATACCCCGGGAGGTGCGGCGGGTTGCCCGCGGTAAAGAGATCCAGCCGGCAAGTACGATATGGTCGGTTTGTGCGTCAACTGCATACAGGTCATTTTTCAGGTCGCCGCCGAGCACATCGACCACCCGATCAAAGGCTGAGGATGTCACCGGCCAGTCTTTTACGATTTTATCATTGTGAGTCAGCCGGAGCTGAACCCCGGGCTGACCCAGGGCGATACTGGCCACCCGCTCGGCAATGTGGCCCATCTCCGTACCGACGGTCTTTAAAAATTTGCGCCGGGCCGGAATGTTGAAAAAAAGTTGTTTGACGGTCACCATGGTGCCCTTGGGCGCGCCGACCTCGGCGACATTTTTTATTTTGCCGCCGGCCACCTGTATCTCGGTACCGGCATCGGCGGATTCCTCCCGCGTGACCAGGCTGAACTGCGAAACCGATGCAATACTGGGCAATGCTTCTCCCCTGAAGCCGAGGGTATTGATGGAAAAAAGATCCTGGTCTTTATAAATTTTGCTGGTGGCATAGCGCTCCAGCGCCAGCAAAGCATCGTCATGGCTCATCCCGCTGCCGTCGTCGGATACCCGGATCAAGGAGCGCCCGCCCTGGACCACGTCAACCATAATCCGCCGGCTGCCGGCATCCAGGGAGTTTTCCACCAGTTCCTTGACCACCGAAGCCGGCCGCTCGACCACCTCTCCGGCCGCGATTTTGTTGGAGAGGATTTCAGGTAAAATTTTTATTTGGGACATGTGACGGTCTTTCGGGTTTTTAACGATAATACGTTTACAAATTACAGCTAAGGGAAATTTGTACGAATAAAAATTTTAGTATCAAAAAAATTTTGGGCAAGTTACTCAGATTTTCTACAGCAACAGCAGTTTTCCAGCCACGATCCGACATTATAATCGTACCCTTCAAAACATGGTGTGGGAGCGGTTTTCAACCGCGATTAAAACCGACTATAATTCACCTTAGTTATGCCGCTAAACTCACTAATCGTATCGGCTTGGTTACCGCGTCAATGCAATTTGGTGTGTGGGAGCGGTTTCCAACCGCGATGGACTTTGCGGCATTGAATCATCTCCAACGATGGCAGCGCTTCCAGTGCGGAGCTGAGTGCCGGCCCCAATTATTCGGAGCCTTTATCCTTTCGCAAGAGCTTCGCCAGATATTCAGCATCCATGGGGGACAGATTAAATTTTAAGCAAGCCTCTTCAATCAGGTTCGCTGCTTTTTTTTCGGATCCAAATTTCCGCTCTTCCGAGATCCACTTGACGGCTTTTCTCAAATCTTCACCTTCCGGTTGTATCGTACTCATAGCATGCTCCTTTATCCTTTAACCTTTTTCCTTTATCCTCTATCCCTTGCTATCATATCCTCGGTTTCTTCTTATGAAACTCCGTCGCCTGTTCAAAGCGATACGCCACCTTTAAAAGCATCTCTTCATTGAAATGCTTTCCCATGATCTGCAGGCCGATGGGAAGGCCATTCGCGGAAAATCCACAGGGCACGGACATGCCGGGAATGCCGGCCAGATTGGCCGAAAGGGTGAAAATGTCCGACAGGTACATGGTCAGGGGGTCGTCGATCTTTTCCCCTATTTTAAAAGCTGCCGTGGGAGCCACCGGGCACACAATGACATCGCAGGCCTCAAAAGCCTTGTTGAAGTCTTCCACAATCAGGGTGCGGACCTGGGAAGCCTTGCCGTAATAGGCATCATAGTAGCCGGCCGAAAGACAATACGTGCCGATGATGATGCGCCGCTGCACTTCCGGGCCGAATCCTTTAGACCGGGTATCGCGGTACATATTCATCAGATCCGTGTGGTCATTATTTCGAAAACCGTACTTGACGCCATCGTATCGGGCCAGGTTGGAACTGGCTTCCGAAGGCGCGATTACATAATAGGCGGCCACGGCATACTCGGTGTGCGGCAGCGACACATCAACCCGTGAGGCCCCCAGATTTTCTAGCGCTTCAACGGCCTTGCCGACGGCCGACAGCACGGATGGATCCAGCCCCTCCACGGCAGCAAATTCCTCAGGAATGCCGACTCTGATTCCTTTCAGATCGCCCTCGAGGCCGGCGCTATAGTCCGGCACGTCCTTAGGAACCGATGTGGAGTCGGATTTGTCGTATCCGGCGATAATATTCAACAAGTGCGCACAATCGGTCACATTTTTTGCCAGGGGCCCGATCTGATCCAGCGATGACGCAAAAGCCACCAGACCGAAACGGGATACCCGACCATAGGTAGGTTTCAGCCCCACCACCCCGCAATGCGAAGCCGGCTGCCGGATGGATCCGCCGGTATCCGACCCCAGCGCCCCCAGGCACATGTCCGCGGCAACTGCCGCTGCTGATCCGCCGCTGGAACCACCGGGAATCCGGCTTGGATCCCAGGGGTTGCGCGTTATTTTAAACCCTGAGTTTTCGGTTGATGATCCCATGGCAAACTCATCCATGTTGAGTTTGCCCACGATGACCGCCCCGGCGTCTTTCAATTTGCGAATAACGGTGGCATCATAGGGCGGCACAAAATTTTCTAGAATTTTGGACCCGCAGGTAGTCGTCATGCCCCGGGTGCACATCAGATCTTTAATCCCCAGCGGAATCCCTGCCAGCGGTGAACAATTCCCGGCGGCCAGCGCCCGGTCCGCCTGATCGGCCTGCTGCAGGGCAAGCTCTTCTGAAACCGTCAGGAAGGCGTCTATTTTGTCGTCGACCGCACCGATTCTATCCAAAACCGCCCGGGTCAGCTCCCGCGCCGATATCTCCCTGTTTTGTAAGAGCCGATGAGCTTCGTGGATTGTCAATTCGTAAAGTTTCACAAATCTTTCTCCTAACCAAACTGAGACTATTTAAAAATACCAAACCGTTATAAAATCCCAAATCCCAAGCACCAAATTACAAATAAATCTCTTATTCCAATTTTCAATGACCAAAACATGGATAAGAAACCTTATTGTGTTCTTTTGTCAAAATTATATCCAGGTTTGGAATTTTGAATTTCGGTCATTGGAGTTTATTTGTTATTTGCAATTTCACTCCCAACTATCTTCTGCCGAATTCTCCCTGCGCCTTAACTTTTCCCCCGACTCACGCATTTCGCTTCCGAATCAGCTCTGCTCTATGCGCCATGCCCTATGCCTTTACCCCACCACTTTCGGCACGATAAAATTGCCGTCTTCCTTTTGCGGCGCATTGGCCAGTGCCTTTTCACGGTCCAGGTGCTGACTTGGCTCGTCTTCGCGGAAGGCATTGGTTAAAGAAATAGCGTGCGATGTGGGCTTGACCCCGGCGGTATTCACCTCATTGAGTTTGTCGACATATTCCAATATTTCCCCGATCTGTCCGGCAAACTTCTCGATGGCGGCCGCATCCAGTTTCAGCCGCGCCAGATCGGCCACATATAACACTTGGTCTTTGGTTATTTTCATAAATAATTTCCATTTGGTTGCTGTGGATTAACTTTTTAGTGATTATGCGTATCCAAATTTAGAGGCTCTAAACATATGGTATTGGGTATAGGGTATAAGAGGAAAGGACTGCCCGATATTTTTTTTCTTAAAATTAGATCCATTACCTTTACCCTAAACCTTATACCTTAATACCTTATCTCCTATACCTTAAACCTTATACCTTTCGCCGTGTGCCTTGCGCCGTGAGCCCTGCGCCTTATGTATTTCACCTTTAACCTTTTGCCTTTGACCTATACCTTCTACCTGGCTGCGCCGTGAGCCCTGCGCCGTGTGTCTTTCACCGTTGGCCTACTTATTAACCAGCATCGGCTGCCGGCCCGCCTTTTTCAGCCTGGACAACGTATCGTCGGCTTCGGCCTTGCTGCTGTACTCCCCGACTCTGACCCGGTACCAGATACCTTGGCCCGGCACCTTGCCGATTGCCCGGTAGGCGGAAAATCCTTCTTTTTTGAGTTCGGCCACCAGTTTATCTGCATCCCCGGCCGCTTTAAAGGCCGCGACCTGAATTGCGTAAGGCTTATCGGCCGGTTTCGCATCGCCTTTCGAATCAACCTTTGACGGTTCCGCCGGTTTGGCCGGTTCGCTGTCTGGCGATTCGATTTCAGTTTTATCCTTATTTGGCGAGACGGTTTTCTTTTTCAGGCTTTCCTTTTTTGGTTTGGACGGCTTATCTTCAAGCGGCGAATCCACTTTTTTATTAATGACCGGTGCCGGCTTCATTTCAGAAATTTTAGCGTCGCCGCGATCATCCTTCAAAGCCTCGTAAAAATCCAGTTTGGTTTTATCTTTGATGGACTCAGGTTCCTCCTGGGAACGTCCCTGCTCCTTTTGCTTATTATCTTCCCTGGCAAGTTCCAATTTCCTCTGAAGCTCGCTGATATCAAATTTGATTGGAGCCGTGCCCCTGCCGACCAGGACGCCGATGGCAAACATCCAGGCGCAAACAAAAAAAAAGACCACTAACCAGCCGGCAATGGCCCTGCGGCTTAACACCAAAAACGGCTTTTTGGCCAAAGATACTTTTTTGTTTTTTTTTATCATACCCCGGATATCGTTCGTTAATTAATCCGCCCTGAAAAATAGCCGATTCAAATTTGGATATTCTTATAAAAGGACGAGATCCATACATTACTAAGACCTAAACGCTTCCGCACGATCCTCAAAACCCTTGAACTCTGAATCATGAACCCGTATTTTTTTTAACCTTATTGCACAAAAACCTTTCATTGCCAAGTCCGGAAACTTAACCCGGCGATGCGACCTTCTAATTTCCGTCTGATTTTTTTGTTTAATAAAAAATAGTTGTGTGATATTTTCTGTGGACTTAAAAAAACAGCTACCGGAGAAAATCAAAGGTATCAACCAGCCGGCTGCAGCCAGCTGAGAATGCAAATGTCCCAGACAAGGGATTGGCTCTAAATGTGAAATTTAAACCTTCAAATAATTCTTGTCGAGAAGCAATTCGTATCCATCGCGACCAACTTTTTTTATAGATAAATGTCTAAACAAAAAACCATCAATCCAGGACAGAAAAAACAAAACAAAATTCAGCAAACGGTTCCCGAAACCAAAAACTTTGCAACTGCCGCGGTTTTTAAAAGAGATAAAAAATTTGATTATATTCTAATCGGCTTAATCTTAGCCTATTTTCTTTTTTATTTTTTCAAACTTTATTCATCTCTGGGAAACACATTTTTTTGGGCCGATGAAAATGTCCATGCCTATATCAGCTCGATTATCCTGAAAACCAGAAGCCTGCCCGCCGTGCTGCCTGAGGATATATATGGCGGCTTTGAGTATTCATATCCGCCTCTTTTTCACATTTTCGGCGCCATTGTGATGTCGATCGCCGGATTCTCGGCCCTTAAATTTACCAATCTTATCCTTTTAATCTTTTTTTTAGCTGGATTTTATTTCCTGATACGCGCTTATTGCGGAAACAGTGCAGCCTTACTTGCAAGTTTATTGATTAGTTTATCACCGACCATAGCAATGAATGCGATCCGCTTTATGACCGAAATGCTCTCAATGGCGCTGGTATTTTTTTCGTTCATTTTTTTGGCAACGGCCATAAAAAAATCAAACCATTGCTACGCCATAATGTCCGGCTTATCAACCGGCTTGTTGTTACTGAGCAAGCAGCTCGGAATAGTTGTATTAGGCTTCTATTTTTTGCTGCTTATCTGGTTCTTTTTTAACCACAAGCCGGATGTGCGTCTGATACTTTACGTTATCGGGGCATCGGCTTGTATTTTTATTCCCTACCTTATTTGGGCAGTTTATAACGGAATCGGAATTTTTGGTTTTTTATCCGTATTTTCCGGAACTAAAGCAGAGTGGGCTGCTTCGGCGGTGAAATCATTCCGGAGATATGATTCTTCGCTCAAGGAATTTTCTTATCTTTTTTATCTGGGAAACGGGTTTGTAATATGTATTTCTTTATTAGTGCCGCTTTATCATTTCGTAAGGACCCGCGCCAAAGACCGTCCGCAAAATTATGGTTTTATTTTGCTCGTCTATCTCGCAGCGGCAATGATAATATGGCATATCACCAACCAAAGACATACGATAACCCTTATACCCTTGCTCGCTTTTTTGTTCGGGTATGCTCTCCAGCAAATAATCACGAATAAAACGGTAATGAGAGTTTTAATTTTATTTTTAGCAATTATCGCTGGATATTCAACATTTCAAATGCCCAATTATCGCCGGAGCTATAATGCTCCGGAAGAGTTCCTTGAATTAACCAAGATTATAAAAAACGATGATGTCTCAAAGGGGAAAACCCTTGCTGTTTACGCTTTCGATACTGTTATATATACGGGCAAACCGGCAATCTGGCCATATCCTAATTTGCGCACGATCCCTATTAATTTATTTGAGAATCAAACCCCGTCAAGTTTATTCGATTTGCTGAAATATTATAAAATAGATTACATCCTGATTGATTTTCAAATGGTTACAAATTTAGATACGTTTATGGGACGAAACTATCCCATTTCATTTGTTCGGAACTGTGAAACACTGACGCGGAAAGGAAAACTATCCTTCCAGGCGCTGTCAAAATCAAAGCAGTTCCTTCTGCTCAAGGTTAGCTAACATAAGCAGCTTACAAGAGAGAATCGTATGTCAAGTCTTCGAATCGTCGGACTAATCATCGGAATTGCGGGTCTTATCGCAACCTTTCTGTTTTACCGTGGCCCCAAGTGGAATCGGTTCAATTTTGCTTTTTTCTCTTTATTCAACCTTTCACTTATCGCTGTAACGATTAATCCCAATGTCGTCAACTTTCTGCGCGACCTGTTGTCACTGCAGGAATATCAATACGGCCGGATTCTGGCATTACTGATCATTTCGAACCTGATCCTCGTTTTTTTCTGCTTTTACAGCCTTTCAAAAGTCGAAAGCTTCAGGCTGCAATTCGATAAACTGGTCCGCAAAATCGGCTCGGGTTATTTAGACGCTGCCTCCGAAAGTATTAAAGCCGTTATGGTATTAATACCTGCATATAATGAGTCGGAAAATTTGAAATATTTACTGCCCATAATGCCCGGACCGTATCAACAATAAAGAAGTCGGCGTTCTGGTGGTGGATGACGGCAGTGATGACGATACCAAGGAAATTGTTAAAAGCCACGGCCATACGTTGTCTCCAATGTTATCAACCGCGGCGGAGGAGCAGCTCTGCGTCTCGGATATGACATATTGCGGAATTCAGAGGCCGATATCTGTATAACCATGGACGCAGATGGGCAGCATCGACCAGAAGAAATTGAAAAACTGGTCTTGCCTATCATAAAAGATGAGTACGATATCGTTATCGGCTCGCGAGTCCTGGGAACCAGAGAAAAGGACAGCCCCATCAGGGCAGCGGGTGTTCGTGTCTTTGGAGTGATTATCAGTTCACTGCTGGGCCAGCGGATATCAGATCCCTCGAGTGGTTTCAGAGCATTTAAAATGGACAAAATAAAGAACATCGATTTGCGTGAGGATCAATACCATACCAGTGAACTGGTCATTGAAGCGGTTAAAAAGGGGTTGCGGGTAAAAGAGGTGCCCATCACCATATTGAAAAGAAAATACGGTAAGAGCAAAAAAGGCAAAAATTTGAAATACGGCTTTTATTTCGCAAAAACGATTATTAAGGCCTGGTGGAGGTAGCCGAATCTCAGCAGAATTATTCCAAGACTTACAAAACCCGAGGTTGCTCTACTGAATACTTCTACATAAAAATATGAATCCATCAGCTTCATCCAAATCTTGAGACAAATGACTCCCCACCGGTCAGCGTAATTATCCTGACCTACAATGGAAGTAAATTCATAAAAACGCTTTTAGATTCGATATCGAACCAGTCATACCCGCAGGACCGGATGGAAATACTGGTTGTGGATAATGCTTCCAGTGATGAAACCCTCAGCATTATCCGGCAGACCCATCCATCGGTAAAAATTGTTGCCCTTGAGGAAAATATTGGCTATGCCGCTGGCAATAATCACGCGCTATTGCATGCCAGCCATGATCTGATGGTATTTTTAAACCAAGATACCATTTGTCATCCCCGTTTCTTGCAATCTATGGTCGGTATGATGGAGAGAGATAAGACGCTGGCCGCCTGCAACCCGAATATTATTACGCCGGAAGCCCCTGGTTTTGGTGAGTTGAGTGCCGACTTTACACCTGAATACTTATATTTATGGGATCTGGCGCCCTGTGGATATGGACAGAATCGGATTATTAACGGAAAAAATGTGATTTGCACCAAACTGCTGTCCGGCTGCGCGTTTATTATCCGGCGGGAAACAGTTGCAAAGCTGGGATACCTCTTTGACGATCAACTCTGGATGTATGCTGAAGACACCGACCTATCCTTACGGCTGCACAATCTGGGTCAAAAGATTAGTGTCATCCGCAACGCGGTTGTATATCATTGGCACCACAGCAATTTGACTTTGGGTAAGAACCGGCTGCTTACGGCCGCCGGCGCCATCAAAAATCGGGTATATGTCTATTATAAAAACATGACGGGATTGGAATTTTTCCTATTTTTCCCGTTTTTATTTTTGGGAGGGATATTCAAAATCCTTGAATTTCCCCTCGGCAGCCACCCGCAAAGCCATATATTTTCTTCCGTTTGGCTTATTTTCTCTGGCTTGCATGATGGCGGCATTTACTAAACTGCCCCGGTTTACGGCCCAAAAACGACTTACCTGGGGAAACGACGTATTCCAAATTTTTCTCTGTTAAAACTTATACTCTAGATGAAATATAGGATATTGAAGGCCTTTTGCTGAGGATCAATTTATGAATGTAGATTTATCGTACCGGCTGCAAATTTTGTCGGAACGCGTCAAATATAGATGGCGATCTCTGAGGTTTTATACCAGAGACATCCTCATTGGTGATAACTACCGGATCGGCGAATATACCTATGGACGACCCAAAGTAATTGCTTTCACGAAAAACACTCGGCTTATCATCGGCAAATTTTGTTCAGTAGCGGCCAATGTAAAAATAATTCTCGGTGCCGACCATAGATTGGACTGGGTGTCCACCTATCCGTTTCCCGCTCTAGGTAAAATATGGCCCGAGGCGGAGGGCGTAGAGGGACATCCTGCCTCAAAGGGCGATGTCGTCATTGGCAACGATGTCTGGATTGCAGAAGGTGCCGTAATCCTTTCCGGGGTAAAAATCGGGGACGGGGCTGTGATCGGCAGCCAAGCAGTTGTATCAAAGGATGTCGCTCCTTATGCCGTAGTTTCCGGTAATCCGGCCAGGCTTGTTAAAATGCGATTCGATGAGGATACAGTAAAAATGCTGTTGCAAATTCAATGGTGGAACTGGCCCGTCGAAAAAATAAGACAACATCTGCATTTGATATGCAGTCAGAACCTTGATGAATTCCTGCGCCTGGCTGAAAAATTATGAACGGTGCCGACACTAACCCTTGCCGCCTTTGTGGAGAGAAAAGCCACCAGATCATTCTGGGTGATATTATCACCAGGACCAACGATCATTTTGCGTTGAACCAATGCGATAATTGCACTCTGGTAACAACATATCCCATGCCTTCGGATAAATTGCTGCAGCAGTATTATAATCAGAATTACTGGCAATCCGACCGGCAAAATATTAAACCTTCGCTCAATATTCTATATCAGCTGCGCATGAAGCCTATCGTTTCAGCCATTCGGAAGTATACACACGCTGAAAGCAAGCTCCTGGATTGGGGTTGCGGTGACGGGTCATTTATAAGACTTCTACGCAAATTTGGATTGCACTGTTTCGGCATCGATGCCTACAAACAGAACCTGGACGATCCGCAGCTATCATTGACATCGATTGAAAAAGCTGATTTCCCGGATGAGTATTTCGATATTATCACCTGTTTTCATGTTCTGGAGCACCTGGCTGATCCGCTCACCTCGGTTAAAAACGCATTGAGATTGGTAAAAACCGGCGGAGTGATAATCATCGAGGTCCCCAACCTTGATTCAGTCGGCTTTCGGATATTTAAGAACCGCTGGCAGCCCCTGGAGATACCGACCCACTTAAATCATTTCACCCCGACTACCTTGCAACGGGTATTTCAATCTGCCGGAAAGGTAAAAATTTTTGAGATAGAATTTTTTTCCCACCGTATTTCTCCCAGTGCCCTGGTGTTATCGGTATTACCTTCTCTTTCTCCCAGAAGCGCGCGCAAGAAATATGAAGGCCGATACCCCTTATCACATTTAACCTTCTATTTTATGACGCAGTTGCTCGCATATCCATTGGCAGCGGCAGGTTCCTCTCTGGGTCATGGAGAAATCGTCCGTATGTACGTCAGGAAATCCGGCTGATGAAATTAAAATTTTTTCTGCGCATAATCGGACCCATTATTTTTATCATCCTATTTTACGTCTACATTGATGTTCATAGGCTGATAGATATTCTTAGGGCTTCGAAATGGGAGTTTTTTATTGCCAGTCTGGCGCTCAACCCGCCCTTGATTTTCATTAGAAGCATCCGCTGGCAGATCATCTTGTCAAAATACGATATTTTCTATAAAAAATGGCAATGCTATAAAATATATTTTGTGGAAATGGTTGCGATCATGGTGGTTGCTGCGGTCGGGACTTTTGCCAAAGTAGTATATCTTAAACGGGACGGCCACGGTCTGCTGCAGCCGTTGCTGTCCATATTGGCTGAAAAATATTATGATTATCTGCTGCCGTTGATATTTGGCGCCATCAGTCTTTTTTTAGTGTGGCTAAGGCCTGATTCCGCTGTGGGATTGATCTTATTTTTATTGCTAACGCTACTGGCGTTTATTCCGGCCCGCAAAGCCTGTCTGCTGCTTTCTCCGCGGTTGCTGCCGAGGCGCTTAAACGAGCTGCTTAACAAAAAAGGCTGGCCTATAAATGAACATCTGACAAAAATACATGATATCTTGAATTTTAAAATGTATATTTTCTCAATCATGGCCTTTGGCCTTTATTTTGTCAGCATATATTGTTTAACGAAGGGACTGCGCCTGGAACTGAGTTTTTTTCAAGTAGTGCTGATCATGACGATTACTTCACTGATCACGCTGATCCCCATATCTTTTTTAGGAATCGGCACTAGAGACGCCGGTTTACTGGCAGTTTTCAGTTTTTTTGGGCGCACCCCGGAACAGGCCGTAGCCTTATCCATGGCACTGCTACTCTTGAGAATTGCGATTGTATTTATGGGTTCGATTTTCTGGTTTATCGACCCGCCCCCACTGGCTGAGCTGAGGCAATTAAAATAAAGCCTATATTGATATAAACAGGTAACATTGATGGCCGTGAAGAAACAATCCCCCGAGCTTAAAAAGAAACAAATCAAACAGGACGCGCAGGTATCGAAAGAGCGCCCAAAGGCACTTGCAGAGAGCGAACGGGTGTCATTTATTAATTTCGACCGGTATCAGGCTCTTCTTCTGGCCTTGTTGATTTTGATGGGCTTCATCGTTTATTCCAATACCTTCCACTCACCTTTTGTCTTTGATGATAAAACGGCAATAACAGAGAACCCCTTTATTCGAATGGGGGAGATCAACTCCAGGAGCATAATCGATGCTGCAACGGGATATGGCAAAAACCGCCCGGTGGCAATGATAAGTTTTGCATTTAACTACTATTTTGACCAGTACAATGTGATTGGATACCACCTGGTCAATATATTTATTCATATCATAAATGGCATTTTGCTCTTCTTCCTAGTGAAACTAACGCTGACGCTGTCAAATCAGCAGGCAGATACAACCCGCAAATTAAATCCGAGAACGGTTACCAACCTGTCCTTTTTCACAGCGCTTTTATGGCTCCTAAACCCCGTACAAACCCAGTCTGTTACCTATATCGTTCAACGAATGAACAGCATGGGGGCCATGTTCTATATCCTGGCACTATGGTTGTACGCCAAAGGGCGAATTGCGCAGCAAATATCCGGCCAGGATGTTGCGGCTCGGTCAAGATGTTATGTTTGGTGGTTTGCGGGATGCTTTCTGGCGGGCATTCTGGCGTTTGGCAGTAAAGAAAGTACGGCGTTCCTACCGGTAATTATTTTCCTGTACGAATGGTACTTCTTTCAGGATCTCAGCAAAGATTGGCTTAAACGCCGTTTGAAATTGGCACTGGCCCTTACAGTTCTTTTAGTTCTCATTGCCTTGATATATACCGATTTTGACCCGTTTGACTAAATTGAATCGACTTAATGATTTTTCGAAAAATGAATTTACGATAGCTCAAAGAGCTTTAACTCAACTGCGGGTGGTTATTTACTATATCAGTTTATTGTTTTATCCCCATCCGTCCCGGCTGAATCTGGATTACGATTTTCCGCTCTCTTATTCACTGATTAATCCCATCACGACCCTGCCGTCTCTGGTATTAATTCTCGGCCTGGTCGCACTGGGATTATACCTGGCCAAAAAGCAGCGCTTGATATCATTTTGTATTTTCTGGTTTTTAGGAAACCTGGTGGTTGAATCATCTGTGATTCCTCTGGCCATTATTTTTGAACACCGGCTGTATATGCCTTCCATGCTGGTCGGCCTGGTGGCCGTCCATTGTGTTTATCGGCACCTCAAGCCGCAATGGTTGACCGTTGGTATTTGCGGCAGTTCTGGTTGCAATTTTTTCTTACTGGACGTTTCAAAGAAATGATGTCTGGCGAAACGATGTAACTCTGTGGGCAGATTGTGTAAAAAAATCCCCCGACAAGGCTCGACCCCATTTAAACCTGGGGGAAGCCCTGCTAAATCAGAAACGGTATGATGAAGCCCTGACCAATCTCCTGAAGGCTATCCAAATAGACCCAAATTATGTTGAAGCCCATCTTAATCTGGGGGTCCTCTACGACAAGCAGGGGGAAACGGATAAAGCCATCGAACAATACCATAGGGCCATTCAGATTGATCCAAATTATGCCAAGGCTTACAACAACCTGGGAGCCGCACTCACAAAGCAGGGTAAACCGGACGAGGCGATATCAAGCCTCCAAAAAGCCTTGCAGATAGATCCTGATTTTTCTGAAGCGCACATGAACGTGGGAGTCGCACTTGCAGCACAGGATAAAAACGATGCGGCGATCGAACACTTTAAAAAAGCCCTGCAATTGAACCCGAACCTGGCCAGAGCACAATTTCTGCTGGGAGATGCACTGCTGAAGCGAGGTCAGACCGAACAAGGCATCCATCACATTGAAATCGCATTGCAAATGGATCCCGATTATGCCGAAGCCCACAATAATCTGGGGGCAGAACTTTTGCGGCAGGGAAAAGTCGATGAAGCCCTGGAGCATTTCAATGCGGCACTGAAAACTAACCCTGACATAGCGGAAGCCCACAACAATGTGGGGATCATCATGATCCAAAAAGGCAATCTCGACGCGGCGATTTCGCATTTTCAGAAGGCGCTGCAAATAGCGCCTGAATTTGAACCGGCAAAGAACAATCTGCAAAAAGCGCTGGCCATCCGGCAAAATAAAATGGGTGCGGAGGCCGAAAGACTCCTGACGGCCCTGAAAAGCAGCCCGGACGATCCGGTATTGAACTATAGATTGGGCAATTTGTATCTCGGCCAGGGAGAATTAAACAACGCCGTTCGCCGATTTGAAAAAGCACTGGCACTGCAGCCGAAATTTCCGGAGGCCCAGAACAACCTGGCGCTGGCCTATGCCGCCGGCCGGCAATATGATCGGGCGCTGGCCGCCTTTAAAAAACTAGTCGAGCTTGATCCGGACAACCCCAGCACCTACTACAACATCGCCGTCTTGCATGCCCTGCAGAACAATGTGGCCGACGCTATAGTTTGGCTAAAAAAAGCGGTTGACAGAGGCTATCAGAACTGGGAGCTGATAAAAACGGATAAGGATCTGGCAAATATCAGGCAGTCGGAAGATTATAAGCAACTGGTAAAAGGGCATTAGAAGGTTCAGAGGTTTTGGGTTCCGGGTTCAGAGGTTTCTGGTTCAGCGCAGTTGCTGGATATCGATGTCATTGTTTGAATAGAGTTAATGGCTGGGCTCAACCCTGATTGCGGGGTTGTCTCCTGGGGCTATAGTCCGGAGGGCGAAGTCCCAAGCCCCAAACCTATGGACCCTGAACGCTGAACCTTCAACTCTGAACCCTGAACCTATGAACCTCTGAACCTAAATTTCCATTGACACACCCGCCTGCTTGAGATATGGCTTCATTCAATTAACGTCAGGCTGAAGCCTGGACGACGGATCATTATCACAGAAAAACAGACCAAGAATGCCGGCCACGAAGGTTATGTGCCCTGAAGGCACAAAGTACCCGTGGCTTTTTTTGTTTAGCGCCTATCTCAACATTAGCAGTTCATCGGATTTAGAAAACATCGCTATGATTTCAGAAACTTTTGCCACCGGCAATTCAATTATTCACAAACTCGACCCGCGAACGCGGATAATCTCTGCAACGGTTTATTGTTTTGTGGTGGCGTTTTCCGAACATTTTCCGGTACTGTTGACCGCTGTCGCTATTTCTGCGGCGCTGGTTCTCCTGAGTGGAATTCGATTGAAAGATATCGGCCGACGCATGATGATTGTCAACGGGTTTATTCTGCTGCTGTGGGCAGTACTGCCCTTGACCTATGGCGGAGAAGCGCTTTTTCAGATTGGCTGGCTTGATGTTTCCCGTCAGGGAGTAAACCTGTCGGCTCGGATCACATTAAAATCAAATGCAATTTTACTTGCTTTTATCAGTCTTATCGCCACCATGCCTTTGGCCACCCTGGGCCATGCGCTAAAAAAGCTGGGGGTACCGTCAAAAATAATTCACCTGCTGCTGATGAACTGCCGCTATGTATTCGTCATCGAGCAGGAATATCAGCGGCTCATCCGGGCGGCTAAAATCCGCGGCTTTCAGCCCGGAACCAATCTGCACACCTACCGCACCTACGCTTATGTCATCGGCATGCTGCTGGTGCGGACGGCATCCAGAGCCCAGCGGGTTCACCAGGCTATGCTCTGCCGGGGATTTAAAGGCACCTTTTACAGTCTGCAGGAATTTAGCAGGGACCGCAATGCCTGGATTTTTTCAATGTTGATGACGATCATCAATATTGGACTCATCATCATGGAACTAACAAAGGTGGGGTAGAAAATACCCTGAGGATAGGTTTCAGGTGCCGGGTGTCAGATAAAAAACTCACAGCTGATAGCTCATAGTTCATAGTTAAAAGACACCGAGAAATTCGAATGTTGAACAGCAGAATCTTTCCAATGCGGACAAGTTTTGAAGGGTCGTTTCGCTCGCGCAGTGCAGGCGCTTGCGCCGCGTGTTACTCAGTCTTTTATAAAAGGGCAACCAACATATGGCAGCAACTATGAACCCAGACGCCCCGCTCATAAATCTTACAGGCATAACCTATAGATACCCGGAAGCCGCGCATCCCGTGCTCGATAATCTGGACCTGAAATTTTACCGTGGCCAACGGATGGGGCTGGTGGCTCCCAACGGCAGCGGCAAGACGACCCTTTTGCATATCATGATGGGGTTGTTGAAACCGGATTCCGGCTGCCTGGAAATTTTCGGCAACCCAGTCTCTGAAGAAAAAGATTTTTTGGAAGTTCGGCGCCGAATCGGGCTGCTGTTTCAGGACTCGGATGACCAGCTCTTTTCTCCGACGGTTTTGGAGGACGTCGCCTTCGGACCGTTGAATCTGGGCAAATCCAAAGAGGAGGCCATTGACATCGCCCGCAGGACACTTGCTGATTTGGGATTGGCCGGTTTTGAGGCCCGCATAACAATTAAGCTGTCCGGCGGAGAAAAAAGACTGGTAGCTCTGGCGACGGTGCTGGCCATGGAACCGGAGGTTCTGCTGCTTGATGAACCGATAAATGGCCTGGATACCGAAACCCAAAAAAAAATTGGACAAATTCTTGCCGGCCTGAACCTTTCATATATCATCATCTCCCATGATCTCGATTTTTTGACATCAATAACCGGTTCAATCTATACAATTCGGGCCGGCAAAATCATTTTAGACGATAAGCTTCAGGTACACGAGCATGTCCATGCCCATCCCCATGGAACGTACCCCCACCGCCATGAGTAGACAATCTATGGATTGAGGGCTTTTTGCTCAATCAATAGATTTTTGTTTGATATTAAAAGCTTATCCCCCTCCTGCGCCAAGACATACACCGGTCTCTTTAGGTCTGAATACCGGTTGCGGGTGATGATGCAGTATACCTTTTTGTCGGAATCCAGGTAGTTTTGTATTTGGTCGGGTTTTTTCAGCACCTGTGCGCGACGCCCGGTATAGAACAGCGCCGTCTCCTTTATCCGGCCGCAAAAGGTAAATTTTTCACCCGGCGGAATCAGACGGTCATACTGCAAGGCAAGCTCCCTGGTGCTGCGATACGGGTTGACGGACGGTACGATCACCAGCATAAAAACATGCAGGGTGGTCACGACCATAAAGACCAGCGCCCCGAAAAACAGACGGTCTTTTTTTCTTAGCAGAAATACAGCCGCAATCACAATGGACCCAACCAGCCAGAACGCCGCCAGATTCATTTGCCCTACAGTGACACCGGATTCATGTTCAACTTTCACCAGGGGGTGAGTCCACACATAAATCAGGGCGAGCATAAAAATTATCACAACGGGCAGAAACGAAATCAAAAAACCCCGGTGCAATCCCGGTGTGGGGGCTTTGAGCAACTCATGCCAAAGCAGGGCCGTCAGCAGGGAGGCCGCCGGAAATATCGGCAGAATATAGGTCGGCAGCTTCGAACCGGCGATAGAGAAAAAAATAAAAATCACGCCGATCCAGATTACAAGAAACGCCGTTGCCCCCGGCACGGTTTGAAAACGCCTGCGGACGGCATAAATAAATGCGAGCGGTAAAAAACAGCTCCAGGGGAAAAAGCCCCCGAACAGCACCGGAAGGTAGTAATAAAAAGGGGCCGGATGTCGCGGATGCGCCGAAACGAAACTTCCGAGGTTCTGGTAAACAAAAAAATATTTGGCGTAGCCGGGATTTTTCAAGCTGATCAGGATATACCAGGGAGACGCCACCGCCAGAAAAATCAGAATCCCCCAACCGATTTGCATCTGTTTGATAAAACTTAGTTTTCTCTCAAAGATGAGAAACAGTCCGATAACCATGGCCGGCAGGGCCAGACCCAGCGGTCCCTTGGCCAGGACGGCCAGGCCCATGGCTGCGTATAAAAAAAGCAGGTTCCGTTTGCGATGCCGGATGTCCTGATAGGCGAGATAAAACAGGTAAAGCGCGAAGGTCACCAAAAAAACCAGGCTGATATCGTGTACGACGGTTCGACTCAGAATGATAAATTCCACGGCAGTTGCCAGAATCACACCAGCCAAAAAACCGACCGTCACATTGGCCAGCCTGCGACCCAGCAAATAGGTGACCAGAACGCATCCGGTTCCCAAAATCGCTGCCGGCAGACGCGCCGCAAATTCAGTAAATCCGAAAACCAGGAAGGCAAGCGCCCCCAGCCAGTTGAACAGGACCGGCTTGTCAAAAAAAGGTTCGCCGTTGACGGTCGGGGTGATCCAGTCGCCGCTTCGCACCATTTCCATGGAAGTAACGGCGTGCGTGCCTTCATCGACATCCCACAGCGGCCGGACTCCCAAACGCAAAAAGAACAAGCTCAGGCATAGCGTGATCAAGGTGAGAACCAGAAAGGTTTCTTTTCTTCGGATAATTTGGGGCAGCATCCGTTTGCCAGGGTCTGTTATCGAATTGAAAAGCATCAGTCTGCCTTCTCCCATACCAGCAGCACCTTGCCATCCCAGTGCACCCGGCGATGCTCGCGGTTGACTTGAATCTCATCGGTAGTTCGGCTGACCAATTTCAAGGCAAATCGATTCCGAAGCATTTGTATGAGGGCCTCCCGGGGGCGGTCATATTCGCCCGTGTCCCCTGCCGCGGTGATCAACCAGGTCAGGTGACGGCGGTGCTGGACTTCTATTGTTCCAACCAAAAGGGGGATATTGTTTCCGGCAATCCTGAAATCCGAGGGCCACAGACGCAGCAGCCAACGCTGAAGCATGACCTCGTGCACAAGGCGCAGGCAGTCAACCCGGCCGCTGTGAAGACGCGGCAAAACGGGCAATTTTTCAGTCGGCGTGTCCGGGGAAAGCATTGCCAGAAAATTTTTCAGATTCAACGCCGGTGGGTGTTGCCAGCCTTTGGTTGACAGATATCGGGATAGCTCATCGGGCGACCCGGCCCACTGGATGGTCAGGGGTTGTTTCCGTTCGCCCGCCATATCAATCCGCCATGCAGGAAAATCCCGCCAGCCATCGGCCAGCCATGTCGCCAGCGGCATGGATCGCACGTTTTGTTGGGGCGCATAAAACGTGAGATCATTTGCGTGGCGTTGGGTCACGTGCCACCCCCCGGCGATGACGATAACGAGTGCAGCCACCAGTCCCAGCAAACGCCGGGGCACGCCGTCATCGGGTCTTTTCAGGTAGGCGATGCCAAGCAGGGCAGCCCAGCTTGTGCCTATGCAAAATCCGCCCAGGACATCGGAAAGCCAGTGGGCACCCAGGTAAAGGCGCGAAACCGCTATAATAAAGGAGATCAGAAGTACACCGACAAAAATCCCCCACCGCCAAGTGCTGGAAAGACCTCTAACGAGTATGATGGCCAGAAATCCATATAGGATCACATTCATGGTGGTGTGGCCGCTGGGAAACCCAAAGGCCGAGGCCCCATGGTAAATGGCCACGGGGCGCGGCAAATGGATCAACCATTTCAGCAATTGAACGCCCACTATACCACCGAGCGCGGCCAATGCCCAAAAGCCTGCCGTGCGGTAGCAGCGTTTGCCGAGCAGCACAAGAAGAACCGCAGCGGTCAGACATATGTCGACAAAAGAATCGCCGAGTTCCGTTACTGCTACAAAGATACGGTCGGCCCACGGGGTTCTAAGGAACTGAAAAAGATGGTAGACAGCCTGATCGGCCATCACCAGCGGGTCTTTGGCCAGGACATCCTGCAAAACACCCAGAAATCCCCATCCTGCCGCAAAAAGCGTCACGACCAGGAAGCCGAGAAACAATTCCTCCTCGTGTTGACGAAGGAATAGGTTGAACAAAAACCGTTTTACGGGGAGCACCACTTTATGGACAGGTGTGTCCGCGGCAACCCAGCCTTTCAACGCGGCAATCCAGATCGGTCCCCGACGCGCGGCCAGCAATACCAGCTTGCGGCCAAGCCAGATGAAACCCCAGCAAGTGCCGAGGATAAGAAAGATGAGAACGGCCAGGCGTGTGCTGACCGCTCCCGCCACGGCCAGCGAAGTTCCGAAAAACACACCGGGCAAAATATAGGCAAAAGCCCAGCCGATGGCCGACAATACGTTGACGACGAAAAAAGGCACTGGCCCCATGCCCAGCATCCCGGCCACAACCGGGATAACCGGGCGTACCGGGCCCACAAAACGGCCCAACAGAACACTTTTGCCGCCATGACGCAGAAAAAAAATCTCTCCATTTTTGAGCATGCCTGGATGGTGGGAAAACGGCCATATCCGGCGCAGTTCTTCCTGGTAGTGGCGGCCCAGCCAGTAGCTGATGCCGTCTCCGGCGATGGCTCCGGCCGCGGCCAGCAGCAATACGGGCTTCAGCCCCAGGCTGCCCGTGGCCACAATCGCGCCCACGCCGAACATGATCACCGTGCCGGGAACAATCAAACCGACCAGGGCCAGGGATTCGGAAAGGGAAACCAGAAAGATCGCCCCGTAAGCCAGGCCGGAGTGGTGGGTGATAAAAGCCAGCAATGTATTCAGGTAATGCATCGGGATTACCCCTAATGCCAAATTAAATTTAAGACGAAAGCCTGCATCGAAAGCAGCATCTGCATCTCATTCGTGGCTGTCACTGCATTGAATAAGTCAATGTCGGGTATCGTTCTTTAGCCCAATCAGGACAAAGGCTATGGGAAAATTCTGCATCCCGACATCATCCTTTTTCAATATCCCTCGAACGCCTGCTCCATCTTCGCCAATAAATGACAACCATGCCGAGGCACACAAGAACCAGGCCAAGCGTGATCCAGTGCAAATTTTGCATAACCAGGTCCTCGTTGCGGCCGAACCAGTAACCCAGGGCGGCCAACACCAATACCCATATCCCCGCGCCGAAAACGGTAGCTGCACAAAAGGTGAATACATTCATTCGGGCCAGCCCCGCCGGAAGCGAAATATACTGGCGGATGCCCGGCAGCAGCCGACCGACAAAGGTGCTGATATGCCCGTGGCGTTCAAAAAAGCGGTCCGCTTTTGCCAGCGACCGGGTGCTGACCAGCAAATACCGTCCATATTTTTCAAAAAAGGGTCTGCCAAATTTCAGGGCCAGCCAATAGTTGAAAACAGCCCCTAAGAGGCTTCCCAAAGTACCGCACAGAATGACCATCCCGATGTTCATTTTACCGCTGGCGGCGAGATAGGCGGCCGGCGGAATCACCACCTCGCTGGGAAACGGAAAGAAAGAAGACTCCAGGGCCATGAGCATCACAATGCCGGGATATCCCCATTGGCCGACGGTATCTGCAAGCCAGACGACAAACTGATGAAGCATATCAGAACTCCTTTATTTTTCGAAATATGTCTGAATCTTCCCTATTAAAACGGTCCCCGCAATGACCGCCGCAAAGACTCACCTTATCGATGTCGCGCTGATCTATCGGAAAAACCTTGCAGACCCGCGGGGCGACAGAATCCATATACCGAACATCGCTATCGGCGATACCACCCAATTTTGAGCAATTTCTTCTTCTTTCTTTATACCATGTTTAGCCGGCGTCTTCACCCCTCAACTTTAAGATTTTCTTTTGACAGGATTTCAGGCCTGCTCTTTTGTGCGATGCCTTTGTGGGCGCTCCAGTCTTCCAGGTCTACGGGTTGTTCATTGCCTGGATCGATTTCCACCAAGCTGATCCACGCCACAAGTCCTTCAATGGAAGCAGACGAACAAGTTGACAACCATTGGTATTTTGGGTATTTTTTCACACAAATTTTTAAATTTCAAATACCGGGGCGCCGGCAGCGATAGCCGTCAAACCCTGCGAAGCGATTTTCTAACTTGAAAGATTAAGAGATAATGTCCCTGTCACGGCCTTCATATCCCAGGCAACGTTGCAATAGGGTCCGTCATTCCTGCGCAGGCCGGAATCCAGAAAATTCAGCACCGATCGGACTGCTGCCTGATTCCCGCCTTCACGGGGACAGGCTATGCGGGCATGACAAAGTAACATCCCGACCCCTCAATTAAATAATCCGGAAGCAACTTCAATCAAATGACGCGAAAACAATCGGCGCAAAGACTTCTGCTGGCAATTATTTTCCTGCTCTTTTTTGTGCTTATCGCATACAAGCTGCTCGAGCTGGGCAAACATGGCGATGGGACCGAATACGCGTCGGTGGCCAGAAATATGGCCGAGGGTCGGGGGTCGTTATGGAAGCCGTATTTCAGCGACACGTTTGGCAGGGTATACTGGGAGCATCCGCCTTTAATCTACTGGATTCAGTCGCTCCTATTCAAGATATTCGGCGATGGCCCGTATTTCGAAGGTTTTTACGGTCTGGCCGTCGGACTGATTATCTTCGCCTGCACGGCCTTGTTTTGGAACCGCGTAAGACGGGATTTTAAGCTGCCGCCGGCAGGTGCCTGGTGGCCGGTCCTGCTTCTGGTCTCTGTTCCGGTGTTCACCTACCTGTCCCAGACCAATCGAATGGTCTTCGGCTTTGCGGTCTTTGCAATTTTGGCGGCGTACTTTGCCTACCGCAGCATGTTCGTTGAAAAATATGCTCTTTTTTACGGTGTTCTGGCCGGCGGATTGACCTACCTGGGATTCATTTCCCAAGGACCGGTCGCCTGCTTTACCTTTGCGGTGCCGGCGATTTGCCGGCTCACCCTGAATGCCAAACTGTCGCGAACCATCATCCAATCTCTGGTGCTGGTGGGTGTTTTTGCAGTATTGCTGCTCGGGACATTTCGACTTTATCCCGACAGCCTTGAATTTTTTAAATTTTTCTGGAATTCTCAAATCGTAGCCAGCCTGCAGAACAAGCGCTCGGCCAGAAATGCCTACTGGCACCTGGCATATCGATGGTCGGCCGAAATGATCGTACCTTTCATCGTGGCGGTCGTCTTCATGCTCGCAAACCGGGTGTCGCTGCGCAGCATTAAGTTTAGCCGCCAAGCCATGTTTTTTCTGCTGGTCGCCCTGTCAAGCAGCCTGCCGTTTATGCTCAGCCGCAGACAAAACATCCGCTACATTTTTCAATCGTTTCCTTTTTATGCGTTGAGCCTGGCCTTCTTAACGCAGGCTGCTGCGTCAAAGATCGAAGCAGCAGTCGCCGGCCGGAAAAAACGCCTGATTGCATTGGCAGCCCTGGCGCTGCTTCTATTTGCAGGAGGAACGGCCAACATGCTCTACCACAAAGATCATATTTCAAGGAGAAAACCGTTCTTCCGGGATTTTTACCTGCAGCACATACAATTGCCCGAACGCAGCATTATCTCCATCTGCCCGCCGACGCTGGACATGGATGACTGGCTGTTTGCCGACATGCAGCGCTTTTACAAAGCCAGCCTGATTGCCGAGATGGGGCATGACTACCTGATTGTCGACAAAAACAGCGCCTGTGTCGTGCCGGAAGGCTATCAAAAAGTTCAGACAAAACCCTCAGTCAGATACGTCCTTTATCGGAAAAGAAGCAAAGAGTGAAAGGTTTTGGTCATTGAATATTGAAATTTGGGATTTAATTGCAATTTGGTGCTTGTGATTTGGGATTTTATTTGCTTGTAAGGCACATGTTTGAAGGCTGGAATGCCAAACGAAGGTTCTCGGCATTGACCTCCTATAGCCTGCGTCGGATGAATTCCCTGATGACCGCGGCACAGGCCTCCGGTTGACCCATGGGCACGAAATGGCCGGCGTTGGGGATGGTCGCTAATTCATAATCGGACAGAAGGCGTTTCAAGCGCACGGCCGAATCGGCCGTAAAGACATCGGATCGTTCCCCCCGAATCGCCAGTACCGGGCAGGCAATCTTTTTGGCGTAGCGCCACACGTCAAGCGGCACGGCCTCGAAAATTTGCGCTTCAAGCTCCGGGTCGCATTTAAGAACGGCGGTTTCGGAGTCTTTTTCCAGCAACCCGCATTCCAGGTAGGCTTCCACGAATTCCTGGGACCAGCTCTTGAAAATACCACGGCCGGCGGTGAAGCGTTTTAAAGCCTCATTTTTACCCTGGAACATTTTGCGGCGGCGACGTGCCGACCGGGCCAGCTGCCGGTTGCCGGCCAGACCGATCATTTTCATGGCGGCAAACTGCCAGAGCCGCCGCCGGGGTAAAATAGATGGATCCATTAATATGATGGCGGAAAAAAGCCGGGGGTATTTGGCGGCAGCGATATAGGTGGCCACCGCCCCCACGGAGTGGCCCATACCGACAATCGGCGGCGACAAGGTGTGTTCGATCAGCAGTTTAAGATCGTCGGCAAAAATATGCCAGTTGTAAACCCGTTTCAGGTTGAATGGGTCGGAACCGCCATGGCCCCGCAGGTCACTGGCAATGATATGCAGGTCGTCACTCAGGAGCTTGACAAAAGGCGAATAGGTTCCCGCGCAAAATCCATTGGCATGCAGCAAATGAACCTGGCGTCCGGTGCCGCCCCAGTCCAGATAATGGAGCCTGCCGTCCGGCGTATTGAGGAAGCCCTCGCTCGGCTCTCTGGAGTCGGGTGTATTCATAACCGCCTGGAATTACGACCTTCGGAGAATGAAAGTAGCATGCTGTAAAATAAGACGTAAAAAAAGGTCAAGGCTTAAAAAGCCCTGACCTTATGGTTTACTGGTAGGCACGGACAGATTTGAACTGTCGACTTCTACCGTGTCAGGGTAGCGCTCTCCCCCTGAGCTACGTGCCTTAAAATTTAAACTCCCAGTAGCACCGGCGGCTTCGCCTGTCAAGGAAAATTCATTAAAGCAACAATTCATTCAACTGAGTTTTCGTTCAGCCGCTAACAAATCAACCATTCAACCATTCAACGATTTAACCAATTCATCCCGGAATAATCTCGACTCTCACCGCATCCGCGGTCACTTCAAAAATATTGATCCCGAAGCCTTCAAACTTTTGCTGCATCAGGGCTGCTGCCAGACCCTGGGGTTTTCCCTTGTACTCCACCTGCAGGGTCGCTTCGTTGGGTTTGATCTCTTTTACCCGTATTCCGCCGACCCCCGGGATGGTGTTAAGAGACTTGCGAAACTGAACATAGAAGGCGAGATGGCTTGTGCCGCGAATTACCATGGAGATTTGGGAAGGTTTACCCGCCTGTTTCTGCCAAACCGCGGTCAGTTCCTCTGCCAGGGCCTGCCCCACCAGGCCGCCGACATCCTCCAGCGCTTGCCTGTTGCCGGTATTGTCATCTTCACTGACCGCCACCGCCGTCCGGGTGAGGTTAAAGAGCGGTTCGACGGGGTCTGTTTTTATGACCCGGACGCTTGCCGTTCCATTAAATGATCGCATGGCCGAACCCATGATATTCGTTGATGGACTTACAGCCGACATTCCGGTAACGACCACGTCGGCCTTCAGCTGGGATCCGAGCTCAGCGGCTTCCTGATCCGTTAACTCGGGCTTATCAAAGGCAGCCCATGGCAGCTCGGAAAGGTTGCGGGCGCCCTTGTGATCGATAATGATAAAACCGGCCGCTTCCAGATGTCCGGCCATGGCCGCTTCCGACAAGGACTTGAAATCAGATCCTTCCGAGCCCCACCAGAACTCGGGGACAGGCGCCGCCAATCTCTGCTCGGCGATCAGAAACAAAACGCTGGGCAGCGTCGTGTGAACCCGCAGGATACCGCTGTCGCTCAATAGTTTTGAAATTTTTCTGCGTGACACGGTGGCCTCAACGGCTACGCGATACCGGTTGTCCAGGTCGGCCTCAGTCAGCACCTTGTAATCCTGGATAAATGTATTCGTCTGCTCGAACAGCAGTTCGTTGAGTTTGGCAAATTCTCTCACAAACACCTCAACTTCTAAAAGCTCTTCGGTCATCAACGCCACTGCCGTTACCAGACCGTCGGCAATGGCCTTTTCCCGGGCGGCGGAAACATTGGTGCCTTGCACCGATGCGGTTCCAATCACAACAAATGTTTTGGTTTGATCCGATTCCTGGGCCCAGGCGGCCTCGGTCAGCAGCAGTCCCCCGGCCGGCAGAAAAATTGCCAAAATCAATATTTGAATCGCCGCAACAGATTTCATCATATCCTTATCGCTCCAATCTTTGATTGATTATCCAGGCACCAGCGTATTCAATAAATGAAAAATGGCAGAGAATCAAGAACTAATGCGCAGAGAGCAGATAGCAAATAAAGCTCATAGCCGAGAGCTCATAGATCACAGTAAAAATAGATTACTTTCCTTAGACTATCAGCTATCAGCTATGAACTAAGAGCTACTTTCAGCTATGAACTATGAACTATGAGCTTACCTTCAGCTATCAGCCACGAGCTATCAGCTTTTATATGCGCCGTGCCAGGGCGTAATCCGCGAGATCCAGCATAATGTCTTTGGTTTGGCAGGGTTCGAAAATGGAGAGGGCATTCTTGGAATGATCGATATAAGCGGCCGCAACCTTTTCCGTATAGGCGAGTCCGCCATGTTTATCCAGCAAGCCGATCAGAGTTTTAAAATCCTCCGTCGAGAAGTCTCTGTCCCGGATAATCTTAACCATCAGATCCCTGTCATCGGATGGCGCCTGTTGGAGGGCAAAGATGACGGGCAGCGTCAATTTGCCTTCTCTGAGGTCGGCCCCAACCTCTTTGCCGAAATCAGAGGTCGTCAGGGTGTAGTCAAACAGATCGTCGGCCATCTGGAAAGCGATTCCCAGATTATAGCCGTACTCAGCCAGCGCATTTTCTTTTTCCACCGGTGCATCGGCAATAATGGCACTGACCCGGCAGGCGGCTTCAAACAGCATAGCGGTTTTACGGCGGATTACTTCCAGATATTCTTCCTCGGCGAGGCTGATGTCGCCCTTGCGCATTAACTGGTGAACTTCACCCTGGGACATGCTTTCGGTGAGTTCCGCCAGTACCTGAATGACTCTGAGTCGGCCCGTACCGGCCGAAATCGACAGTGCCCGGGCCAGTAAATAATCGCCTACCAGGACGGCGATGGAGTTGCCCCACGCTGCGTTGGCCACCTGTTTCCCGCGCCGCAATACGGCCCCGTCCACCAGATCATCATGCAGCAGGGTCGCGGTATGCAGATATTCGAGCGCTGTTGAAAAGGTTTTTTCATAATTTCCGGTATAGCCGCAGATCCGGGCCGAAAGAACCATTAACAGGGGACGCAGACGTTTGCCGCCGCTGAAAAGAAGGTGGCCGGCCACTTCCGAGACCAGATCCAGGTAGGGGTTCAAATTATCGGACAGGGCTTTTTCGATTTCATTCAAATCATCTTCAACTGCCGCCAGAATCTTCTGTTTCAAATCAATCATACCGCCTCCCCCATAAGATCATATTCCATGGCATCCGTTACCCGCATATCAACAAAACTGCCGATTTTCAAACCAAAAGAAAGGGGAGCGGTATTAATGTAGCAAATTCCATCAACCTCCGGCGCCTGAAAGTTGGTACGACCGGCAAAAAGATTGTTTTCCAATGATTCTTCCACCAGGACTGTTATTATTTTTCCGATATATTTTTGGTTGTTTTCGGATGAAATGCCCGATTGGGCGGACATGAGCTGATGATATCGATCTCGGGCCACATCCGGCGGCACATGCTTGGACAGCTGGTGCGATATCAGGTCGTCGGAATCGGAATATATAAATGTGCCCAGATGATCGAATCGTACATCTTCCGCAAATTGCAACAGCTCATCAAAATCCTTGTCGGTTTCACCGGGAAATCCCACGATAATGGTCGTTCTGAGCACGGCATCCGGCACCCGCGTCCTTATTTTTTCAAACAGACGGTACAGATCTTTGCTGGTGTACCGGCGGCCCATGCGTTTTAAAACAGATGTGCTGGCATGCTGAATGGGAATATCAAAATAAGAGCAGACATTATTAAATGCGGCAACGGTTTTGATAAAGCTGTCTTCAATACTTTCAGGATGCCCGTAAAGGACCCTGAACCATGGTCCGGCATTGTTCTGACTGCCGTCAGCCGTGATTTCAGCCAGATTTTTCATGAGTTGGCCGAGGCTGGCCGGCGGTGCCAGATCTCTACCATAGGCGGTGGTGTCCTGAGCGACCAGCACCAACTCCTTGGCACCCTTGGCAACGAGCCGGCGGGCTTCCGAGACGATATCATCAACGGGACGGCTGTTTTGTTTACCGCGCAACTTGGGAATAATACAATAGGTGCAGGATTTGCTGCAGCCTTCCGCAATTTTGAGATACGCCAGATAAGGTATGGTCAATTCTCTGGGATCATTTTGTTGCTGCAGCGAGATGAGATCAGGGTCCGGCAGGACACACTGATGGGTATACTGCGGATCTTGCACCGCGTTGACAATTTGATTGAAGGCACCGGTCCCTAAAAAGACGTCTACCTCCGGCAATGATGCCAATATCTCCTCCCGGTAACGTTGCGGCAGGCAGCCGGTGACCACCAATCGGTGGCATATGCCTTCCTTCTTGTATTGCGCCAGCTCCAGAATGGCATCGATGGACTCTTCGGCGGCCGATTCGATAAAGCTGCAGGTATTTACTACGATAGCATCGGCTTGCTGGGGATCGTCGGTAAGCGCCCAGCCGGCCCTTTTCAATCGCCCGGTCATAATTTCACTGTCCACTTGATTTCGGGCGCAGCCCAAACTTTCCAGGTACAACTTTCGCATATATGTTTCCAATTTTTTTAACGGTTCACCGGTTCAGGGTTCAATTTCAGATCGCTGATGGGCAACTTCTCAATCTGCCGATGCTTGCTTTTGGGGTATCAACCGGTTTTGTAACTTTCACGTTGGAACATAGTTATACATCCAATATTGTCAATGCGCCTCGCGATCGGATTTGAATACAATATCAGTAAAAAATTCGGTAAGTTATTTCGACCTGGGTTTAAAATCAAATATTTTTCCATATTCACGATAACGAATTAATGTTATTGTAAAATATTCCGATAATTATATCACGACCAGTTGCATAGTGGAATTGTTCCGGGTAGCTTGCCCGGATTTTTTCTGCATCCCCTCTGGTGCAAAAATTCCGATGAGGGGCAACGATAATTTAGCTACAGATTGGGAATCGGGCATGGCGCAAAGCATAAAATTGAAAAAGTACAATATGACCATTGCAAGGCTCATGGAAGTCATTTTGACCATGACTGAAGAGCAGCAGGCCGTAGTTTTAAAACAGGCCGAAGAGGCTGTAAAAAGCGACCGGCGGATTTTCGTCCGCAAAGCGTGTCACCTGCCGGTCGATTTCGCAACCTCCGACCGCACGCACAAAGGCTACATAAAAAATATCAGCCGGCACGGCGTGTTTATTTCCGCCAAAGCGCCGATCGTAATCGGGGAAGAGGTGCTGATGGTGTTTAAAGTCAGAAGGGATGCAGAAGTCGTTAAATTAAAAGGAGAAATTGCACATGCCACCCGCTGGGGCATCGGGGTGGAGTTTACTGCAACGGGACCGCATTTTGATCAGTTCATCATTGATTTGATTCATCAGATTGGTTAACAGTGCGAGGGCCGGTTCGCTCCAACCGGCCGGTCAGGGTCAAGAAAAGCCTGCATTTTGCAGAAATGCCATGCAGCCGCTTAAGCATCCAATCCAACATTTCCCTGAGGGGAATCCGCATGTTCAATTAATCACTTTAAATCCTTTCGAATAATGGTTCCCCAGAGTGCCGTCTTTTTTCTCCGTGATGATGAGACCTTCCACTCCGGCCAGCCGGTTGATCAGATCCAAACCCTTGTCTGCCCCATCACCATCACCGCCGTTGCAAGCCCATCGGCCAGCGTACAGGTATCGGCGACAATCGAGACGCTCGCGACTCCGTTTGAGACCGGATAACCGGTTCTGGGGTCAATCACATGGGAGTAGCGCACCCCATTGACTTCAAAAAAATTTCGGTAATCACCGCTGGTGGCAAACGCCCGATTGCTCAAATCGACAACTTTATATACCTCATCAAAGGCAGCCTGGCCTGGGGCCGATTGATGCCGATGCGCCATTTGCGGCCATCCTTCCGATGTCCGGCGGCAAAAATTTCCCCGCCGATTTCAACCAGGAAGTTTTCAAATCCATTTTTTCTAAGGACATCCGCAACCTGATCCACGCCGTATCCCTTGGCAATGGATGACAGGTCAACGGTGACCGCCGGCTGTTTTTTCAATAAAAATTCGGGCGCCAGAACTTCAATCTTTGAAAATCCGACATCCGGCAAAAGCGCGTCAATTTCCTTTTGTGAAGGGACTTTATTTTTGCGGGGGCCTGGCCCGAAACCCCACAGCTCCACCAGAGGATTAACCGTTGCATCCCAGGCGCCTTCGGAAAGCCGATAAATGGTCTGACCCGCTCTCATCACCTGAAAAAAATCATCTGAAACTTTAAATTTACGCCCGGCCTCCTTAAAGCGATTAAACCGGCTTATCTCGCTGTCCTCCTGGTAGGTGGACATGCTGCGGTTGATTTCGTCCAGTCGTGCGTCAATTTTTTCTTTGAGCCCTGAAACTCCCTGAAAATAGCCGGTCACCACCGTGACGTGATAAGTCGTGCCCATGGTGCGGCCCTGAATGAGGTGCTCCTGCTTGGCCTCGCAAATGGCTGGTGCGAAGGTTATCGCCAAACTTATTATTAAAAATGGAATAATTTTCAGATATTTCAGTTTCGTTAACACTTGCGATATCTCATTATTTTCATTAGGCTGATTTAAAATAAAATAAGAAAAAATGCGCAGCATAAATTAATTAATCCGCCGGCCCTTCGATCCTACTAAATTCTTCAGTTTTCAACGAATAATATACAAGCCTGAAAACACTATTTTCAAGGGCGGAGTAATTAGCAGATTCGCGGCAGCTGCTCCCCCGTCAGCATATCAACGATGCGGCTGCCGCCGATTCTGGTTTCCAGGATTACTTGGCCGGGGTGCGCTGCGACCACTTCTCCAATCACCGCGGCATCTTGGCCAAAAGGATTCGCTCTTATGGCTGCCAGGACCGCTTCGGTATCCTGCGGCGCAACGAATGCCAGCAATTTGCCTTCGTTGGCAAGATACAGCGGATCAAAACCCAACAGCTCGCAGGCGGCGACCACTTCTTTTCTCAGCGGTATCCGCTCTTCGAAGATTTTTATGCCGACCTGCGATTTCTCGGCAATTTCGTTCAACGCCGTGCCTACGCCGCCCCGGGTGGGATCCCGCAGTACATGAATATTTCGGCTGGCGGAGAGCATTTGACTGACCATTTCGTTCAGCGGCGCCGTATCACTGGTGAGGCCGCTTTCAAATGTGAGCCCCTCACGCTGGGTCAGTATGGTAATGCCGTGGTCGGCAATGGTGCCGCTCAAGACAACCAGATCACCGGCCCTGGCATGGTGGCTGGCGATGCGGACCGCCGGCGGTATCAAACCGAGGCCGGATGTATTGATAAAAATTTTATCCACCGCGCCCCTGGGCACAACCTTGGTATCGCCCGTGACGATGGTGATATGTGCGCTTTTGGCAGCCCTGCCCATTTCGCCGACAATGACTTCAAGATCCGCCACCGGAAACCCTTCTTCGATAATCAGACCAACGCTCAGGTACAAGGGCTCCGCTCCGCACATTGCAATGTCGTTAACCGTTCCGTTAATGGCCAGATCGCCGATGTTTCCCCCCGGAAAGAAAATGGGATCCACCGTATAGGAATCGGTTGAAAATGCCAGGCGCATTCCATTAAGCTCAAATATGGCGCCGTCATTCAACTCGGCGAGGATGGGATTATCAAAGACAGGCAGCAGCATGTCGGTAGTCAACCGATGAGAAATTTTACCGCCGCTGCCGTGGTCGAGAAGTATTTTGTCTGGTTTCATAAGCGTTTGGTTCGTTTCGATCGTTATCGTCGTTTGGATGGTTTAGTTCGTTGTGATCGTTTAGATGGTTTAGATCGTTAGGATCGTTATATTATTGAATTCGTTCAGAGGTTCAAAGTCCACGGTTCCGGATTCATAGGATAAAATCTGTTTTAATTATT
>CAVYNY010000020.1:0-537608 GCA_963769935.1 uncultured delta proteobacterium
TAATGTTGACGTTTTAAGCAACTAAAAACTTATTTAACACTTTTTAATAATTAATTAACTAATTTTAAGCTCACTCTGATGATATAGTATTACAGCGTTTTAATTTATCCTTAATCTGGCTAAAAAAGGGAAGATGCTTTCTAATTGTAGGAAGCTCTTTTCAAAATGATAACCAGTAGTGTTGCTAACAACCTAGGGAATATAATTTTTAAAATATGATCTCCAGATCATCTTTAATTCGACTTCTTTCCTTGGAGTATTAATAATAAGTCTTATTGTTATTTTTAGCTGGGGAGCAGATTTCAAATTTTTCCTGGGAGTTTTCCCCGGTGCACCCAACCATGAAATTCAATACCGCCTTGCTTTTTCTACTTTCGAGTTTAGGCTTGCTGGTGACTACCATGGAGGATGAAAAATTCTCTTATTTAAATTATCTTTTAGGTTCACTTATTATACTTCTTAGCCTTACCACTCTTTTTCAATACATTACCGGGCTGGATTTTGGGATTAGATAATTTTTTATTTCAAGATGACTTTACTTTTAATTATCCTGGAAGGATGGCAAGGGCTACCGCATTTGCTTTAGCTCTTTTTGGGTTAGCACTTATAAGTTCCAAGTTAAGCGGAAACCTTTCAGTGAAAATTACTAAATATTCGCTGGCCGTTATAGCCTTAATTGCTATCCTGGCAACCTTAACCTATTTCCTGCAGGCATTTTCATCTTATAAAGTTTTGATTTTTAATTCACTGCCTTTCATACGGCTTTAAGCTTTTTTATCCTTTCACTTGGCCTTTCTCTCTAGTGATCCAAATAATAGTTATGTAGATTTGCTTTCGGGTGAAGAAACGGGAAGTAAACTGGCACGAAAGTTATTGCCTTTCCTAATATTGCTTCCGCTCGCATTAAGTTTACTGTTATTATACATCATTTCCAAAGCAAGTTTTAATACCGAGTTAGGAATCACTATATATACTATATTCTATGCTATTTTTGGAATATTTTTCACTTCCTGGGTGGCCTATAAATTAAATCGATCAGGATTCCGAAAGGCTTAAGCTCGAAAAATCCCTGCATAAAATAACAAGGAATTAAATAGAGACCATTCGATTAAAAAAAGAGCTTGTAAGAACTTCTCCGGAAACCATAATGATCATTAATCTCAATGATTATAAAGTTCGTTATATCAATAGGGATATTAATCCTGAAAGAGGGATTAAGTAAAGAACGTATTCTAGGTACGGATATTATCGACATTCTCCCATTCATTCATCCAAGGGATCGGGAAAGCGTTATCGACCTGCATAAGAAGTTATTGAAATCTTCAGATGATGATATTCATGATATTGAAATAAGGTTAAAACTTAATAGAACAGACTGGGAATGGTTTAGTGTTCGTGGGAAGGTTTTTAGAGGACGCAATGAGAACTGGATAGATGAATATGTTCTTCTTGTTAGAAATATTAATAAACAAAAACCACTCAAAGGCTTTATTGAATGTGAAAGTTTTCTATCCAGGGTGAACTTGCCAGGATGCTGGCTCATGAACTTAGAAATCCCATTGCCAGTATTGGTATGGCCACAGAGGTATTGGGGCATAAAGTAGGTAGCACACAAAAAAAAGAATTAAAGAACTATTTTGAAATTCTTGGCAGAAGTGCAAAGACCTTAGATAAACTGGTAACCAATATATTGAATTCGGCTAATTATTCACCCTGTGTATTAAAGGAAGAGGATCTTGCTTGCATAATTGATTCCAGTAGAAAAAGCCTCAGATAGGATATATCTTTCAGGTGTCACCATCATTAAAAATTATAAGAAGGAGTTATCCTATTCTGGCGATAAGGAAAACTCGAAATGGCTTTAGTAAATATTCTAGTAAATGCAAGTGAAGCGGTAGTCCCGGATGAAGGAATATTGAAATTGGAATTGAAGATAATACAAACGATTTCAATTGAGCATAAGTGATAATGGTCACGGTCTGGAAATGACCAGATAGATAAACTCTTTGATGCGTTTTATACTAATAAGGAAGCCGGTGCAGGCATTGGGCTGAATTCAGTAAAGAATATTATGGAGGAGCATGATGCAAAAATTGAAGTGTGCAGCAAACCCAATCTGGGCGCGAACTTTAAATGTTTTTTCCTAAAATGAAAGCCTGAGGAAAAAAGCAACTTATGAATCTCTTTAAAATTAAATCAGGTAGGTACATAAAGTAAGCAAAGATCTATATTTTTCACCCCGGTATCTCTTCTTTTCAAATTCACAATAACGGCATGTATCTCCAGGTTTTAAAATGATAAATTTAAGCAGTATTCATTTCTAAATATTTCATTTAAATATCAAAAATAAGAAGACGGAAAAAGGAGGAAATATCCTAGCCAACTGATTGTAAGTTAAATAAAATTCCCGCTGAAGATTTTAACGGGAATTCTGGTAAACTTATTTTTTTGTTGAATCATAATGGGTACTCGACGCAAACTCTATAAATTCTATTTTATAAACTGAGTTTGATAAGTCTGATTATCAATCGTGACATTCAATATATATACACCTTCTATCCAGGAGGAATGATCTATATTCCACATGAGATTCGAGGTGCCGGCCATTATTGAAAAACTTTCTGATGCCATCTGTTGACCTGAAGAGTTATATACCACGGCAAGCAAAGAAGTGTCTCTTAAAGGTGCCATGAAATACATCCCAACACCACTATCAACAGGATTAGGGGAAACATAAAGATCTCCGATTCAGAAGCTAATGCCATACCAGAAGCGCAATTAACCCCTGATGCATTTTGGTTAGTACTAACTTCCAATCCATTAGAATCGTTCCAGTAAACCACTATCTGAGTTTTACCTTTGCTAACGGTTCCACTTACAATTTGAATTGATTCTCCGCCTGCGAGGGTGAATGTTCCTGCTGAGTCTCCCGTAGATGAATTCTTTCTTAGTTCCCATCTGCCGCTAACTTCACAGTTGCCCGGATTTGAAATATTCCAGTATACAGTAGTATTTGTTGAACATTCTTCGGTAACCACTATTGTATCTACACCCTGACAGTTTGTAAGGGGACCATCTGTTCCATCACAATTCTGATCTATTCCATCTACAGTATCATCCACTGCTCCGGGATGGACAGATGCCATAGTATCGTCACAATCTGTATTATCCAATATATAACCTGGATCAGGTGAACAGGTAGTTTGAGAAATCCCTGGGTCTCCATATTCATCACCATCGGCATCTAAATACCAGGTTTGAACTGCACCCATAGAGACATCGGTATCATCACAATCATTAGCATTGGAAACATAGCCAGATGGAGCTGAACACTCCTCAACAGTATTATTAGGATCGCCTAACCCATCAGAATCTGTATCGGCATACCAGGTTTGTGGCGTGCAGCTTCCGGTGACAGTTACAATTACATCATCACTGAATTCGGAAGTGTTCCCTTCAGCATCAGTAGCCGTAGCAACAATTATATCTCCTGAAACTATTGGACTACCAACCAGGTTCGTTATTTGAATAGAAAGGTAATTATTACCTTTGAGGCTAACAAATTCATCAATTAGATAAGATCCTATATACTCCTTTCCCTGCCTATTACCGTCACTCTTGTAAACATCACATTTAATAGGATAAACTGAATAAGAAGGATGTGAATCCAAAATGAAGTTTAAGTCCAGATTTGTACCGTCATAAGCGGCACTATTTATTTCGGGGTAGTTCTGATAATTGTTCGCGCCGCTGTCAGAATCATTTCTATCATTTCTATCGTTTCGGTTATCCGGTCCTAGATCAATTCCTATATTATTCCCAAACATTTTGTTTCCAGAAATCTTATTCCCTATTCCGGCTACTGCAACACCTTGCGTATTCATTCCAATAATATTCATCAAACCTGGATCTAGATCTCCAATTTGATTATTATTACCAGATATATAGATTCCTGATTTACCGTTAGGTAAAGGTGAAATTTCATCACCCTTAACTCCAATTATATTTCCAAAGACTTCGTTGAAGGTTGAATTTGCTATATGAATTCCGTTGTCAGAATTACCTGAAATGATATTTCTACTACCCATTGCTGAACCTCCAATATGATTATTGGTTCCTCCTCCAATGATTACACCTATCCTATTTGGAATGGATCCAATTCCTTCGATATCAGTTCCTATATTATTAGCTTCAACAATATTATTAGAACCACCACTAATTTCGATACCTATGGTAAAATTCCCAGAAATTAAGTTTCCTGCACCGGGTGTTCCAATTAAATTGTTTTGTCCATTTACTATAATTCCGGTATCGTTCGGGATTGCAACTTTACCAGAGTAATCTGTACCTATAAAATTATTAACCAGAAGGTTATTATCATATTCTATATATATCCCGGTAGAATTACCAGATATCAGATTACCATCATACGTATTAGTTTCCCGAGCCCAAATACCATATCCATTAGGGACTTTTTCCGTGCCCTGGCTATTGGTTCCTATGTAATTACCCTGTATAATATTCTCAAAACTGGTATAACCAATCTCTACTCCATATCTGGAATTCCCTGATATTATATTTCTATTTTCTGGATCAGAACCTCCAACAAGATTATTAAATCCTACTAATACAATTCCATAGCTATTAGTAAGCGGAGTTTCTCCATCTGCCCCAACTCCAATATAGTTAGCCTGAATATTATTATTATCTGAATTAACCAGAATACCTATTCCGGATTGAACGAGAGTATCCTTAACCTTTCCGAAATCTCCAATGATCAAACCGGTAATACTACTATTTGAACTACCTTTTAATAATGAAAGCCCTATAGCATTGGTATTTGTTATGGGAATATTTATTCCGGAGATAACAATTTGAGGTTGATCAAATGTATATCCAGCTTGAGTAGTACCATTTAACTCTATAGGCGCTATTATAGGTGGAAGTATGTCTCCAGGATTTATTTGATGTGGACCTTCACCCGGAATATTAAACTCAATAATATCCCTAGCGAGGGTTTTATTTGCATTTTGTAGTGCAGCTCTAAGAGAACAATCCCCATTAATATCTTCACACTGGTTATCATATAGGTTGGCATCTGAAGTGTCCTCTATAGTATTAACAATGAATGTATTTTCACCTGAAGTTATAATTTCAAAAGAATTACTTTGTAGTGCTGGTAATCCTTCAACGCTGGCTTCTAGTTTATATAAACCTGGAGTATCAATTATTAAATCTTCAAAACTTACAGAGCCATTTTCAGCATTCCTCACCATATAGCCATTAATTTGTGCTCCAGTTTGATTAATATCTATAAGGTCTAAACTAACTTTTGAATCAAAATTGCTAAGATTTCCATTAATATCAAGAATATTGATGTTAATAGGAGCCATAGGCCAACCAGTTTCTCCGTTCTGAACGATTTCTGAAAACTCTAAATGATCTAAAGCTAGGTTTGTATATGCGGTAATAGAAGCACTAAATTCAGAGGTGTTTTGCGCATTACATTTACTTCTTACCTGAAGCTCATACTGTGTAGAAGGAGACAGATCTTTTAAGGAATAGGAATTATAAAAAATATCTTCCACCAGGTTCCAGGTATTGCTACCTGTAATTCGATATCTTAATTCATAAGCGGAAGCTTCCTGAATAGCATCCCATAAAATTTCTACGGAATCACTTTGAACATTTCCAATCTGAATATTCTGCGGGATCGATGCCACTGTGCATTCTTCACCTGGAAGTACATTAACAGCATAATCTTCAACTTCACCATCACTGCTATTACCACACGGAGAATTATTAATTGAATTGTTATCATATAATCGTATACGTAGCCTTTTTATACCCGGGAAGGTATTACTGGGAACTGTAATATTTGTTGAATATTGAGTAAGATTTTCTGAAGCCTCATAGACGAGTTCTGTAGTCTCGTCAAAAACCTGATCATTATTCCAGTCTACCCAGATATGTATTCCCTTGGTCACACTGGCACCGGAAACAAATACTTCTATATCCTGACTTTCCTGCGGAAAGATACAGGTTGCTATATTAGAATAATCTGAATAAGGATTTTTACCAGAGCTATTTTCGATCTGGCCCAAAACAACTTTTTATCTATGCTTGCGTTTTCCTGGTTTTCTCCTAAAGCATCACAGAAAGCAAGTGAATTAGAATAATTGGCTACTGCTTTTTTGGTCTCGAGTATGGTTCTAACATTATTCGCTTTTAAGTCATCCCCTGTCTTAGCACCCAGATATTCCTGATTCGGATCTGAAAAATATGGGATTCGTACAGCAGAATATCCATCTTTATAGTATCTACCGGAATCATAACTCATAATACTACAGTACATCAAATCATCATCTGATAGCCACCTCCAACCGGCTGACCAGGTATTATCTTCCCAGTTTATCCATGAGGTCGGCCCCGCCTGAAAATTTTGTGAACTGTTATGCATTGCTCCAAGATTATGACCTAATTCATGTGCAAATGTGGACCCCTGGCTGGCAGATCTAACTCTGGTAAGAGAAAACGGGCTCGTAATTTCACCGTACCTATTATCTAATAAATAGGCCATTCCAGCTACATTTCCAGAATCAGTAAAAATAGCTACCATATCGGCTCCAACATTTTTCCTTATATCATGTACCTCATCCATCTTTCCATCATTATCTCTATGTAGATCTTCAAGATGAACCATAGAATCTGAAGACTCCTCGGTATAATTAACAGCACCCGAATAGACAAGGTTAAAAATCACTCCTAGGTTACTATTCGCTGCAGCGGTATTTGCAGAAGCAATTGCTGCAGAGATTGTATTATTAATACCTCCCTCGATTGCGGCCCAATTTGCAGCTTCCGGTGTATAAACAACCATAATATCAATCACTGTCTGTTCTGTCCCATCATAAGGATTACAAAATGATGTTGCAAAAGTGCTGGAATTAGTATTCGCGTGATCTCCCTGGATATTATCCTGAAAGGTTTGTTTTTTATTTTGAATGACTTCAGGAGATTTACAGGTCTCCTGGTCCTTTATCTTTTCAGGATCCAAAAGAAACAGATATGTCTCTCCTTTATTAGATTTTCTCGAAATATACCGTTCATTTTTTTCCGGTATTTCCATAGTCATTAAGTAAGAATTAGGCGATATACTTAAATAGCCAAAGGAATATTTAAAATCATCAAGTTTTAATGTAAAGGTGGTTACTCCATTAATATCGGTTGTTTTATTAATTACTGAAGAATTAAAACTTTTATTCTGGAAGAGATCTAACTTAATTTTCTGGCCTTTCTGTAAATTCTTACTCAGAATATTTGAGTTAATTCGAAAGGTTCTAGCTCGTTTAGCCAACTTAAAAAAAGGATCCTGCTGATGTTTCTGCAATTCAATCTCCGGTCTGTTTTCAATACCATTTTCATTGATATTTATCGACTGAGCATTAGTAAATGAAAAGACGAACAGAAATAAAAAAATGAATAAAAAAAGATTAAACTTTTGAGAGAAGTAATTTGACTTCATGCCTACAATTTTTTGGTTGGTTGGTATAAAACAATAGATAGAAATAATCCGGAATCATAGGGAAAACCGAAAATCTGGGTAAAATTTACCGTAGCATATTAAAAGTAGGCGAGCCCAATATAAATTTCTTTGTAATACTATAAAAGGGGAAAAACACCCTAATTACTTGATTTACAGTTTTAAAGGATATTTAAAAGATGATTTAGTATAAATTTAACGAATTGTTTCAACCAAGCACCCCATGTAATATTAACTTTAGCTTAATTGACTAATTTTAAAATAATCCCATGCGGACTTTTCATTTAGAATTAAATGAGGTTGATGATTTTATTCCGGAACTGGCCAAAAATTTAGGAATAGGATATAAAAATGAATTGGGTGAGCACAATCTACAAATACCTGAAGAAATTGGTGTGGGTGAGATCACAGGTATCAATTTCCCTAATGGAATAGGTTTTTACACCTATTACCTCAGTTTTCAGAAGATATCAAGTTAAAAATTCATCAACCAAGTATCAAACCTCTAAGGTTTATCTATTGCATTGAAGGAGTACTGGAAAGTTATTTTTGCGATCCAGATGAAAAGGTTTGTATCCGGGACCATCAGCACCTAATTGCTGCTCCAGCTTCGGGTGAATCTCATACTTTGATTTTTGGAAAAGACTCAGATATTGCAATTTGCTACCTTGAAATTAATCGATTAAAATTTCAAAATTATCTATCTTTCAATTTAAATGAAGTCGAACCGGTTTTTATAAGATCTTTAGTGATGTGGAAGCAAACAACCGGATTTCTAAAGTGGGAAAATTTAGCCTGAGAACTTCTGATATCATCAAAGAAATAAAAACCTGTGATATCACCGGTTTTCCCCGTGTGAATTTTATCGGAGCCAAGGCCCTGGAAATACTAAGCTATATGTTAAGCCGCTTTAAACATTCTGAGAAGGATTTTTACAATAAAAATTTAAGCGAGAAAGACCTAAAAGCTATTCAGAAAGCCGTACAGCATATTAATGACCATATAGCTTCAGCAGGTACGGTTTATGAACTTTCCCAGATTGCCGGTGTGAACACCAATAAACTACAGGAAGGTTTTCAAACGGTGTACGGGAAAACGGTCAATGAATATATTCGTGACATACGCTTAACCAAAGCTTTAAATATGCTTTCCTCCGGAAATAAAAATGTAAGCGAGGTTGTATATGAACTCGGTTTATCCAGTCGCAGCTATTTTTCCAAAATTTTTAAAAACAAATACGGAGTAACACCAAGAACCATTCTTGCCCAAAATTCGGTATCGGTAAAAGAGGACTAATATTTCAGCAGAACCTCTTTATACTTGGTTAAATCGCAAACCCGAAACCTATATTAAGTAGGATGCCCGATAAAAGAGGTAATAGAGTATTTTAAATTTCCAAAGCATAAGTTACTTTCTCCCGGCTTTCATAAGAGTAAACGAAAAATAAATCAATATTTTCATGGATATATCCTGTTCTATACAAAAGAATGGGAAGCTTAAAGTTAAATTAAAAAGGCAGTTATTTTTTTAGAACTTCCATGTTTGAAAATTTAATTGAAATAAAAGTATCCTCAATTTAAAGTAAAACAACACTCCCTAAATATGCATTTTAAAATTTATAACTCACTGAAAAAAAGGGGAATAATCCCCTTTTCTTATATTTAAAAAAGATGTACTTTAGTAATTCAAGTAAATTGAAATCCCCACATAAAGAGCTCCTTTTGTTCCTGTAAACAGGAAATTAATACTCCCCCTTGAAGAAGAATTATTTATAATCAATTCATCAGTCATTCCATTTTTAAATTCATCAAAGATGGAAAACCGGTTAGAAAAGCGTAGTAAAAACTGTCTGGGGAGATCCATTCATCAATCAACTTCACTCGTTTTCTTTTAAATTTTTTGAATTAGCCGTTCGACATTCCCGGATTTTCATCTTTTTTCAACACTCTATCCAATCTGACCCCGACCTCATCAGTCGGGGTTTTTAGTACTTTTATTAGCCAGGTCTAATTCGTTAAGTTTTTTATTGTTCGTATCTTCATGGCCATTACACAACAAAACATATATAATGAACCTACAAATCACGAAATGCCTGGCTGTGGTAACTCTAGCAGTAATCACCAGCTGTGCAAACAGCCCTGAAGCCTTAAATAAACCTGATACCATGAAAAATCCTTTACTGGAAAAATGGGATGGCCCTTATCAGGGCGTCCCCTCCTTCGACGAAATGCAAGTAGAAGACGTCAAACCAGCGATCAGAAAAGGAATGCAGCTTAAACTTTCTGAAGTAGATGAGATCACCTCTAACACCAATCCTGCAACTTTTGAAAACACAATTGTTCCTCTTGAGGAATCGGGAAAGGAGCTTGAAAGAGCTTTTGTTTATTATGGAATTTATAGCAGTAATATATCAAGTCCTGAATTCCGTGAGGTTCAAAAGGAATTAGCCCCGGAAATATCAGAATTCAATTCAAAGATCAGCCAGAACGAAGACTTGTTCAAAAGGATCAAAGCAGTCTACGAAAACTCTCAAAAAACACCTTTGCAAGACGAAGAACAACGTGTAATTAACCTCATCTATGAGGAATTTGCTATGGAAGGAGCTAATCTGGATGAAGAAGCTAAGAAAGAATATGCCGAAATAAATAAGGAGCTTTCAGGTCTATACACTCAATTTTCGAATAATGTACTGGCAGACGAGGAGAATTATGTGACCTATCTTGATAAAGCTCAACTTGGAGGACTTCCGGAATCCTATGTGAAATCTGCTGCACAGGCTGCCGCAGATCGTGGACAGGGAGGTAAATATGCCGTAACCAATACCAGATCTTCCATGGATCCTTTCCTTACCTACTCCTCAGAAAGGGATCTGAGAGAGAAGGTCTGGAAGAATTATTATTCCAGAGGAGACAACAGCGACCAATTTGATAACAATAAGATAGTTGCCAAAATACTGAAACTGCGTGACCAAAGAGTGGAGTTAATGGGATATGATAATTATGCGCAATGGCGACTACAGAACCGCATGGCAAAAACACCAGAAAATGCTATGGGACTTTTGATGAAAGTTTGGCCGGCAGCTCTTGCTCGTGTAGAACAGGAAGTGGCCGATATGCAGAAGATAGCTGATGAAGAAGGAGCTAATATTACCATTAAACCATGGGATTACAGATATTATGCTGAAAAGGTAAGGAAAGAGAAATACGATCTTGATAGTGAGGAAGTAAAGCAATATCTGGAACTTGGTAATTTAACTCAGGCCCTATTCTTTACGGCCGGAGAACTGTTTAATTTTGAATTTACTCCTGTAAAAGAAGGAACGGTTCCTGTATTCCATGAGGATGTTAAGGTTTGGGAAGTAACCGATAAGGATTCGGGAGAAATTATTGGTCTATGGTATCTTGATCCCTACGCGCGAAAAGGGAAACGATCAGGTGCCTGGGCAACCACATATAGAAGCTATACCAAACTGGAAGGTGAGAAACCTGTCCTTGCCTCCAATAATTCAAATTTTATAGAACCTGCTCCGGGTGAACCCGTTTTGGTCTCCTGGGATGATGCCGAAACTTTTTTCCACGAATTTGGACATGCTCTGCATTTCCTCTCGTCGAATGTAAAATATCCTACTTTAAATGGAGGAGTTAGGGATTATACTGAATTTCAATCACAACTTCTGGAAAGATGGCTTTCAACAGATAAAGTGATCAATCAGTTTTTAAGGCATTATAAAACAAACGAGGTAATTCCAGATGAACTGGTAAAAAAGATCAGAAAAGCATCTAAGTTTAATCAGGGATTTGCAACCACAGAATTTCTGGCTTCGGCGATCATGGACATGAAGTATCATACTACCGATCCTTCAAATATAGATCCCGACACTTTTGAACGTGAAACGCTTAAGGAACTTAATATGCCTGAAGAGATCGTGATGAGACACCGTACACCTCATTTTGGGCATGTGTTTTCTGGTGAAGGATACGCCACAGGTTATTATGGATATTTATGGGCCGATGTGCTTACCTCGGACGCTGCAGAAGCTTTTGCCGATGCTCCCGGTGGATTTTATGATAAAGAAGTGGCTCGGAAACTGGTGAAATATCTGTTCGCACCTCGTAATTCAATGGATCCCGCAGAGGCTTATAAAAAATTCCGCGGTAGAGAAGCTAAAATTGATGCTTTAATGAGAGACCGTGGATTCCCTATTCCTGAAGATAACGACCAAAAATAATTTACGGTTTTTATGAAAAATTAAAATGCCCTGAAGTGTCAGGGCATTTTTTTAATTTCGAATCCATGCACAGACATTTTAAAATATATAAGCCTTATGGTTATTTGAGTCAGTTTATAACAAATCAAAAGCCACAGAAAAAGAACAGGTTATTGGGTGAATTATTTGATTTTCCTGAGGGCACTATGTCTATTGGCAGGCTGGATAAAGATTCTGAAGGGCTTCTACTATTAACTACCAATGGCAAATTAAGCACGAAAATCACAGCCGGCAATTCTGAAAAAGAATATTATGCACAACTGGATGGAGAAATTTCAGCAGAAGAAATTGAAAGATTAAGAAATGGCGTGGAAATAAGTGTCAACGGCGAAAAATATCATACACTTCCCTGTAAAGCTTCGAAATTAAGTCATATTCCTGTCTTCCCCGAAAGAGCCAAAAAAATTAGAGATGAACGCCATGGCCCTACCTGCTGGATCTCTATAATTCTTACCGAAGGTAAATTTAGACAGGTTAAGAAAATGACCGCCGCAGTAGGCTTTCCTACTTTACGACTGGTTAGGGTAAGAATAGGAGAAGAATACCTCGATAATATGGATTCCGGAGAGGTTATAGAAAAAGAAAAATTTGACCTAACTCCTTCCGACTAAGGTTATATAAACTCAATCTTGTATGCTTTCCGAATAAAGCAATACGTACTCGTCAGGCTACAGGCAGCGCCACGTATTGCTGGTTTGCCACGCATCGGCGACGGCCGGCTTGAAGGTGACGACGAGCACGCGCTTGGCGCCAAGCCGTCTGGCAAGCTGGTAGGCGGTGAACGTCTTGCCAAAGCGCATCTTGGCGTTCCATAGGAAGCGCGGCACGGCGTGCATATCCTCCTGCCAGATGGAGTGGAAGTAGGCGTGCGTCTTGTTGACCGCCTCTTCCTGTTCGGCGCGCATGGCGAACGTCTCGTGGTGCGTGCCGCTGAAGCGCTGGCCGCTGCGCAGTTCGCTGATGACGGTCTGCACGTCGGCGACAGTGCAGCGCATCCACTCCAGTTCGACGTTCTCGAATCCCTTGTTGGCGAGCGCCGCGCGCACCTCGTGGTCGCTGAAGAAGCTGCCGTCGTCGCGCACGGCTGGTTCGTCCAGTTCGATCGTGTAATTCTTGATGGCCGCCGTCTTGAGCTGCTCGGCGACGCGCTGCTTGACGTTGCGCGTGGTTTGCCCCACCTTGAGCAGACCGGCGTGCGCCGCGTCGTCGATGGCGTAGGCGTAGATGCGCGGTTTGGCCTCCGGCTTGGGCGCTAGGATTTCTTCAATGGAGGGTTTACTCATCGTCATCTTCGTCGTCATCGCCCTCAACAAAATCTTCGCTAATAGATCAGAGATCCATCGGGCGGACAACTTCTCGATGAACGCAATCTCGCTATCCGTGATACCATATTTTGCGTAGAGATCTTCGTCCGTCCATATCCTATTCCACTCTTGTGTTGGAACAAACGTGTAAACCTTGCGCGTTGTGTCCTGGGACGGCTTATGCAAAAGGATCAAAAGGCGCGTCAGCTTACAGGAAAGATATGACAATACACTTTCGGCTTCGATTTGTGAGTCAAACGGGCCAATCAAAGATAAGTCTCCGAAGAGATACTGCCAGGCTCACCGATGAATGGCGTACTGAGAATCTTGTGTGGATATGTGTCCTTGTTACCGGTGCCCGGAGCTGCACGGCCTATATAAACCTTCCAGGTATCAATGAGATCGGTTCCGGTCGATATCGAGTTTCTGGCAATGTATCCCGTACCTCCGTTCCGGTAGACCAGTACATCGGTCGTCATCCCTCGCGGTCTTCCCTTGAACTTGTCGCAGCCCAAAAGGCTTACGGAGCTAACCAATCGGTCGAAGCGTTTGCTTTCTGGTAGCGACAGCGATGGGTTTCCCGCTTTCTACTGCAATGACCTTCTTGAGGATTGACATTCCTTCATTGAAGCGGATAAACACATCCACGTCCTCTACTTGAAGTGGGCGATTGGCCGTTGAGACAGGCCAGTCCTTGAAATGAGTGGTGACGCGGCACTGCCCTGGGATTGTCCCGATCCCAAAGGAAGTAACAAACGCCACCCTTGAGGCCCACGCCTGGGAAGACATCCGCTGCGCTGAGATAGTCATCAATTGAACGCAGGCGATCGTCGGCGAGCATAGACTGTCTGAACTCGTCCAACCCCTTACCACCTGCAAACCAACGGGCACGGAATAACCATCGACAGAAATCGTGGTTCCAATGCTTTCGCTTGCTCAACAAAGAGCTGATAAATGGGATGCCGCGCTCGTTCCATCGCCAGCATCGCTCAGCTGATACGGCGGGTTGCCAATGATTACGTCGAACTGCATATCGCCTCCAAACAACTCGGCCATCCGAGTCTTGATATCGTCCGTGTGGATAAACGCATAAGCGTGGGTTTCCAGTTCTGCACCGCGATCGAGGGTGCTCTGGCTTGCCCCACAAAACGTACACTTGCCACCGACCCACGTATGCTCCAGCCGCTCAAACCAAATATTGCCGGCGTCACTGTGCAAACCCGCTGGCAATCGAATGCTTGCCGTTGGCGTGCTTGGAGCAGTAGACGCTGCGCCGCGCCAGCAGGCTGGTGAGGTGGGTGATGGCGATGCCGTACACCTGCTGCGTCAGGATGTGGTTGACGCGTTCCTCAAGGTCCGGGATCTCCTCGGCCAGCCCCGCGGTCAGGCGGCTGGTGATTTCGCGCAAAAAGACGCCCGATTTGGTGACCGGGTCGAGGAAGCGCACCGTGCTTGTCCGCCCAGATATTGGCGCCGCCGTGGTCGGCCGCCCACGCCTCAGCCACCATATCCAGCATGCGGTTGGCCAGCTCCGGCGGCGTGAACACCTCGTCATTGGAGAGGTTGGCAATGCACGACAGGACATCGGGATTGCGGCCGCGCAGGGTAAAAGCGGCTTTGGTGCTCATGCGGCCTCCTGCGGAGCGTCAGCGGCGGCCAGTTCGCGTACGGTCAGCGGCCGGTATTTTGTGTTGTCGGCGTGAAGATCTCGTGCTTGCCACAGGTGGGCAAAGAGCGAACCCTCCTGCGCCGAAGGTCGAAGAGTGGGTGAGGGTGTCATAGCGGAAGTCGCGCCGCTGGAATTTGCCCTTGCCCAGGTAACCCCATTCGGCAAAGGTGATCGGCTGGTCGTCGTGGGTGCGCATCGTCAGCGCATCGCCGTGCACAAGGTTCTGCGAAAGCACGTAGGATGCGGCCAGATAGAGTTCGTCCGACTCGTCCAGATTCAGATATTCGGCAAAGATCTCCAGCATGTTTGCGCGGCACTCGGCAATATTGTCCGCCAGCAGTTCGATGCCATAGATGCACATCAGCGCAAGCAATGCATAGTGCCGCCGCTCGAACTCCGACTTTCCGTACTTGAGTTCCACGGCGGCGAGCTTGCGCCGCAGGATCTGCACGAGGAAGTTGCCGCTCCCGCACGCTGGCTCCAGGAAGCGCGAGTCAATGCGTTCCGTTTCGTCCTTTACCAGGTCGAGCATGGCCTCAACCATCCACGCCGGGGTGAATACTTCCCCGTGGTCGGCGACGCGTTGTTTGGATTTGACGTATTTCATGGGCCGATCCATTGCAGGCGATGCTTTCTTTGTGGTCATTGTGGGCTGACACTCAGCATCAGCGGCGGCGCAAGAGCGCCGTCCGCTGCATGCTGTTGTTAGCTTACTTGAGCGTATCGAGGGCATCCATGTTCATGCTGTCCCAGAACGATCGGTCGTTCATCCAAAAATCGTGCCACTGTTCACGCCGAGTTTCCATGCCCCGATTTCACGGCCTCGCGCAGTTCGTCTGCGCTCCCGATCCAGTGATCTCCAAGGTTTTGAAAGTCGTGGTGCCGAGTTGCTTTCAGGAAAACGGGAATGCGGGGCACGTGACGAATAGTGGAGTGTCTGTGGATCCCAGCGGCGCCCATCGGTGATGAAAGCCATCATCAGGACAAGCAACTCTGCTTGCATAACGTGCGGTGAAAGGGAAGTCCGTGCGACTCCCGGCCTGGCGCTTAATAAGTTCGGCCGCCAGGTGAAGAGCTTGTTTCCTTCGGGAGCGAGAATCTGCAGCGTTTCGGAGTAGCCGTAGAACGCATGAACGTGTCAAATCGGCTTCCCCATGGGCTTCGTCTACCGGCGAGAAGATAATGGCTAGTTAGGACAAGATTCGAAGGGTGCTCTAATGCGACTCAGCTCTTCAGGAGGGCGGCGACGAGTAGAGGAAAGTCTCGTAGACGAAAACACGGTGGCCTCATACCAAATGTCGTTCCAGGTATTGACTTCCGGCGGCCGCTATTTGAGTTCAATCAAATGCTCGAGCATCGGCAGTAGCGCTTCGTCGAAATCTCATTGATGGATTAGTTCGGATTCGAGCAAGACCCAAATCCGCGATGGGGCCGCGCACGAGCTTGAGCTTCCCACAGTCCTCCAAAACACGCTGGCCCATGTCTGTGATCTCGGGCCGCTCCCGAATGGTAGCGTGTCCGCGTATGACGCAACACGCATCGAGAAAGTCCTGACGATAAAGCTTCAGTCCTGGCTTCTCCTGAATGATGGCCTGCTTGAGCGCCGCGAACTTCGCAACCGTGGGCTGGCGTGGAACGGTTACATCCGTTGTAACGTAGGTGGGCGCCTTTCCAGGGTCGGCTTCTCGTCGGCCGGCTTGCCATCAGAACGCGAATCAGTTGCTCCCAGTTGTCGTTCGCAGCCTCGGGGCTGGAGAAGTCGATCCAGATCCGCGATTTGAAGAAGGTTGGCAGGAAGGCTCGCCTGAGTCGTCGAATTCGCAGACAACCGGGATGAACTTGGACTGTTGAACTTTCGAGTACGACTTCGCGCGAGATGATCTGTGATTCGGTGCCGACGCCTGCCTTGCGGGCGTCAGCTTTGGCGGCATACTCCGAATCGGAGAAGACCAGCACGTGGGTCACAGACTCGTCCGTGACCATTTTCTCCATGAACGCGTATTTATCGTCACCTTCGTTGAGGTCCCAGACATCGAGAACAACGTCAACGCCATCACTCACCATCTGCTCGGCCCACTGGCGGATACGAGCTTGGTGCCCCGGGGATGACCAGCTGTAGGAGATGAATGCTCGTGGACTCAAAGGCACCTCAATCTGAGCTAACTATGTATTCGGCGAGACCCGCCTAATCCGCTACGCATGGTGACTGAAATCGTCAAGCCAAGGTTCTCCATCCATGTGGCTACCCCCGGTGCGCCCAGTGTTAATGAACTGGTGCTGTACTCGACATCAGCAGATCCTCAGCCTCCATGCCCGGCCCCGGTACGGATTGGAGCCGGGCTTCTCCCTGGGTGGCTATTCGATCTCGGACGTGTTCAGGACTTCAATCGGCTTGCAGCAGGTCACGGCAACCATTGTTGCGATGCCTAACACTACTATAAATCTGCGGAGTTATCAAGGGTTTTCGAGACGGGTTTAGAACAGCGAGAGCTGCTCAACTCTGCTGATGTCGATCTGCCCGAGCTCATGGCGGTCGAATATTGCGTCGCGCACCTGGACTGGTCTCTTCTCTTCATCAAGTAGTGTCCGCGGGTTCCTCATCAAGAGCGGTGAACTCCGATTCCACTTTCACCCCCTTCAAGTGTCCTTCAGGGGGACACATATCCTCTTCGTCCTCATAATCCGGTTCCGAATCCAGTTCTGTTTCAAGAGACTGCAAGTAGCCCGCCCAATGCCAGTTAGGGGGCATCAATGGCGATTATGACGATTGATTGCCCCCTAATTTGAACAAGACAGCGACTGAGCCAGTAGCTTAACATAACATTGCCGGTACCGGTACCGAGCACGAGCGGGTTGCTTGCCTCCATGAGCTGGATGATTAGTTTTTCGTACAGAGCCAGAGAAATCCCGGAGCGTTCAAGGACCATGTCCTGAGAATAAGGGGCGGTGGCGTTCTCTAAAAATTCCTGAAAGGGTTTGGGAAGATCTTTACCTTTACCGATATCCAGCGCCTGTCTGATCAGGCCCAGGGCGATAACAGCTTCGCTGTCGGGTTTGCAGGCCAACCAGTGATCGGCATTGGCACCGGTCAAAGACTGATAGGGGCTGATCTGGAAAAACAGATTTTTGCGGCCGTTTTGGAGCGCGTGCATGGTTTTAAATTTCCACGCATATTCGATGGGGGACAGCCAGGTTTCAATAAAATCCGCACCGAAGGACACCAGAATATCGGCCTGGTCCATGTGATAAGACACCAACCCGTCAACGCCGAATACTTTTTCATTGGCTGTTTTTAAAGATTCATAACCGTAGGGCTCGAACACCAGGGCCGGCTGGGAATTTAAGCTTGCCAAAGCTGCGGTGAACAAATTCAAAAGGCTGTCGCCGACGGTTTCCGTCAGCATGCGCACGTGATTTTGTCCCTTGCGGGCGGCCTCAGCGGCCCTTATTTTTACTATTGATTCGGCTTTCGAAAAAGAAAGCGGCTGCCATTTGCCGTTTTCTTTAAGCAGCGGGGTTTTGAGCCGGTCGGGATTGAAAATTGCCTGGACGGCCGCCTGTCCCCGCATGCAAACTTTGCCCTTATTGATCGGATGCAGGGGATTGCCCTCAATTTTAATGACGCGGCCTTCCCTGTTTTTGGCCAGGATGCCGCACCCGGCCGGGCATTCCCGGCAGGTGGACGCATACCAGGTGGGCTCACCGACCACCATGTCGTCGGGCGCGTGAACCAGGGGAAACAGGTTTTTTTGGGGAGGGGTGCAGCCAACTGCATAAGAGATGCTGCCCAAGCCGGCAATTTTGAGGAAGGTGCGCCGATTCATATCAAAAATGATCTCCTGGAAACAGAACTGTTTGGATGTGCACTATAACGCTTATACTTAAAAGCTGAGGACCACATATTACAAACAATGTGAATTAGATAAGCCAATGCTTCATGCAGTACCGCTGATTAATCCGCCTTTGAATAAGGTAATTAATCCGCCCAGGCAAGACTGAGAATTCTCTTCTGTGGCAATTGAGCTACTATGGGTTACCCAAAGTAGGTATCGCTATTTTTCAGGGCCGGGCAATTAGGAATTCTTCCAAGCTATAGCCTTATAAAAGAATGCCGGATGCTTGTCAAGCCGGTATAACGGCAAAAAATAAGACTGATTGTCGCATTTTAACATAAAATCTTATTATGGCTGATGGGGTGAATCCTTTATAAGGGCTGCCGGAAGGCAAAATCAACCCTAGCTTGCAGAGCCGGCCGCCACGGCGGACTGCCCTGCACGAATTCAGGAGATTCAACATGGATGATCGTGAAGATATTTTAAATACTTTAATGCAGGTTATCGGTGAGGAGGGCTGCGGTGTTGCCTGTGAGGAAGCCACTGTCTTCAAAGATGAAGAAGGATGGAAATTTATGCTGGAAGGCTTTATGGAGCCCTGGAAACTGGGGCAGACCGTAGCCGAAGCCAAGGCCAGCATCCAGGAATATGCGAAGATGGGCTTTGGGCTGTCATAGCGCGGCTATTGAAGTCGAAGGTGGGGATCCGGAAGCCGGGAATTTACAGAAAAAATACCGCAAATTGTTGGTTGTATGGGTTTCAGGTGTCAGTGTTCAGGTATCAGCACAGGCACCGGACGTCATAGCGGCGGACCTTATTTGTCATTGAGACATAGACTGACAAAGATCCATTTTTACGAAGTGTTTCACCGCTAGAGAGCGCAGAGATTAATTTAACCTTTCTTGCTCGGCGTTCTCGGCGGGCTCTGCGGTGAACTATTATGTTTCCTTTTCGATCAGACCGGCCGTTGTTTTGGCCGGCGGCCGGGCTGACACCTGACACCTTCGGCAAATTAACTCTGCAATTGGCATTGCTGCAAACGGCATTATTTTAAAATTCAATTTGACCCGCCCCCGGCGTTGCGCATCCTCAGGTTTATCGCCAACCGTTCCAGCGACAATTTAATTACGTCTTGGGCTTTATTCTTTTTATTAAGGTAATCGGCGAAAAAGGCGTTTACTTCATCCGCTCGCTGAATTCCGGCTGACGGAACGATTGCGGCAATGACGCGTTCATAGTGCAGCGGATGAAATTGTTCAATTTGATCTAATTTGGCGACATACCAATCCCACATCAAATCGACGGCATGGGGGTTGGCGCATAAGGCCATTACCGGTAAAAATTTGTTGCGGGCCGGCACCGCGTCCAGGATGTATTGCTGGGTTTTAATTATCAACCCCTTATCCTTGAAGCAGCCCAGAGCGGTTAGAATGTTCAGGCGTTCATGTTCGATTTGAGACTCTCGCAACCGCCGGCCAAACCATTCGAATACCTGCTCATCGCCTGCCAGCGCCCCCACCTGCAGCACGCTTTTCATGATGTCCGGATGGACGGACGCACCGCTCATCAGGGATTTAAATCGGTCAAAGGCAAAGTCCAGGACCGGCTCGGAACCATAAAGCGCCGCATTCCAGATGATTTGGTCCCGCAGCCTGGCGGTCGGATGGCCTTCGGCCGGGGCCGGTTCATATCCGATTTTTGCCAACAGGTCTTCGAACCAGGGTGTTGCCCAGGCGGATAATTTCCGCCGCCAATCATCCTTCATTACCAGATACGCTGAAAAAAGATTTTCCGCCGTGCTGGTCAGCGGCAGATAAGCGTCTTCCGTGTCGTACCAGGCCAGGAAATCAAGATATTCATCCAGCAGCGCATCACCGCCTTTAACCAGCGCATACAAATCGTTTTGAAGGCCCCAGCGGTCTTCCGGCGGCAGTGATTTCTCCCGCACCCGCCGGCCGAGTTCAGCCATATTTTTATCGTCGGTATATTTGACCCGGTAAAACCCCGTTTGCCGCGCGTTGACTTTGTAAGCCACCGTATCGGCATCCATGTCAATGGCCTGTTCGATGTCGTCCAGGAGCACAGTCAGCGGGTGCGTGGCCCCTGTTTTAGAAATGAGACTGATGGTAATCGGCACCATCCACTTCTGGTTGAAATCGTTCGGCAGATAGGTAAATCGCTTTTGTCTCAGCAGCAACCGGCGGCCCGTGCGGCTGACCGTGATCAGCGGATAACCCGGCTGTTCGATCCAGCTTTGCATCATGGCACTTATCGGCTCTTGGGATACGGTTTCAAAGGACTCCCAGAGATGGTGGCTGGCGGCGCAACCATATTCATATGTCTTCAGATAATGCCGCAATCCGTTTTTGAAATTATCATCTCCTATAAAGCCCTGAATTTGTCTTAATATGCTGCCGCCTTTGTTGTAGATGATCGGCGCGGTGCTGACATTGATGACAACATGCTCGCCGCCCGGAATCTCAATAGCAGATGTTTCCTGCAGGGCATCCCGTACCAGGGCGGATCCGGTCTGGCTGTTAAGAAACTGCTGCCACGTGTTCCATTGCGGATAGTAGTGATCGACCACGCCGTACCCAAAATAGGTGGCAAAACTCTCATTGAGCCAAATGATATCTCCAATCCGACGGGGTGACCAGGTTGCCGAACCACTGGTGGGCAATTTCATGCGCGATGACCTCGCATATTCGCTCCTCGCCGGATTTGGAGATAATCTTCGGATAATGCAGCAGCAGGTTCTCGCGGAAGGTGATTGCGCCCCAGTTTTCCATGGCTCCGAAGGCAAAATCCGGAATGGCGATCAGATCCAGTTTGGGAAGCGGATAGGGAACGGCGTAATAGGCTTCGCTGAACGCCAGAGATTTGCGGCCAAATTCAGCTCCGTACCGGGCAAATTGTTTTTTACCCGGCAAGGTCGCCACTCTTACCCGGGGGTCTTTGTCATCAGGGGTGACTTCAAATTCACCGACGCCAAAGAACACGAGATAGGTCGACATTTTGGGGGTTCGTTCGAAGGTGATGCGTTTTTTTTCATCAGCGAGCGCTTCTTCTTTTTTCAGCGTGCCGTTGGAGATGGCCGTCAGGTTTTTATCAATGTCCAAAATAATGTCGAATGTTGCTTTGCAGGCCGGACGGTCCAGGCAGGGAAAAGCCCGTCGGGCATCACTTTCCTGGAATTGGGTTACAGCGATATATCCGGTTTTTTCCTGATAAGTATATTTGCTGCGGTAAAATCCGGCCATCTTGTCGTTGATCAACCCCTGGTAGTCGATTTCCAGCTCGATGGTTCCGGACATGGGTTCGGGCAAAAAGACAAGGACTTCTTCCCTCCCGGGGTCCACTCTGAAAGAACAGATCGCCGACTCGTCAGCCTTGCGCACCCGACAGCTCCAAACAGCAATTTCCAGAACGTTGAGCGCCACCTCGCTGACCGGGTCGGGCGCCTCGAAGATAACTTCACACTTTCCTGCGAAGTCGAATTTGACCAGGTCGGGTTTCAAATGGATTCGGTAATTTATAGGATTTATTGGCTGCATCATATCCTCATTTTATTTTAATTTTCAATTTACCTCCCGATAGGGCGGGATGCTTATGAAGGGAGTTATAAAGAACTCAAGGCCACATGTCAATCAGAGAAGCACGGCTTGTATTTGCAGCCGCGATGATTATTTTTTTGGGCAACCCAAAGGGGTATCTGCCTATTGCCTGGCGTCTCAACGTCTGGGCGGACCCAACATTGCAATTTTTACAATCAGGGGAGTAAGGGGAGTATATGATGTTGAAAACTACAAACTACGATGTGGTGATACTGGGCTCCGGCCCGGCCGGTTTGCAGGCCGCCGTCCACGCGGCCCGCAAAAAGGTTGCCGTACTTCTGATGGGCAAAGAAACCAAAAGCAGTCTATTCCATGCCCATATTGAGAATTTTTGCTGCCTGTTCAACGTCAAGGGTGAAGACCTGCTCAATGTCGGCCGCCAGCAGGCAATAAATTTCGGTGCCGAACTGCTCGAAGAAGATGTGCTCCAGGTATTGCCTGCTGGAACCATGTTCAAGATTGTCACTGAGAGCGGGCAAGAGCTGCAGAGCAAATCGCTGATCGTTGCCACCGGAACCACCCGCAACAGGCTGGGGGTAGCAGGCGAAAAAGAGCTGCTGGGCCGCGGCGTCAGTTACTGTGTGGAGTGCGATGCCAATTTCTACAAAAATGAAGATGTTGCTGTGGTTGGAAGCGCCAGCGCGGCTGTCTCCGGTGCTCTGACGCTGTTGAATTATGCCGCCGAAGTTCACCTGATCTCTGACAAACTTGACGTCAGCGATGTGCTTAAAAAACAGCTGCAAGACAGCAAGGTTGTCCTCCATGAAGGCCATCAGGTCAAGCAAATCATTGGTGAAAACAAGGTGGAGGGCGTTGTTCTCAAAGACGACTCGAACATTCCGGTCAACGGCGTTTTTATCGAGCTTGGGGCCAAGGGCCTCATGGAGCTTGCCACGCATCTCGGCGTTCGGCTCGATGATGAAATGAAATATATTCAGACCAACAAAAATATGGAAACCAATGTGCCCGGGGTATTTGCCGCCGGAGATATTTGCGGTCCCCCGTGGCAGATGGCCAAGGCTGTCGGGGAGGGGTGTGTTGCCGGAATCGGAGCAGCCAATTATGCCCGGAAAATGAAATCACCTGAGGAGATAGGAAATAGTTAATAATTATTGGTTATTTGTGGGCCGCAGGCCTATCCGCCTGCCGGCGTCGGATTGTCGGCCGGTCCATTTGACAGCTGCTCAATCAGACGCAGCTTGATATTGTTGGCGGCTTTTTGAGCAGATTCAGCCAGGGGCGATTTGCCCTCGGCCAGCTTCTCCAGAAATGATTCAGATTTGGCCGTACCTATATTTCCAAGGGTGTTGACTGCCGACGACAGCACCATGGACTGATCCGATACGGCGGCTTTTTTGAAGCGTTCAAACAGACCTTTTTTCTGATTTGATAAGTTGCGGGCAAAGTCTAAAATACTATCTTCCGCTTCGGCATGATTGGGGATATGCGGGATCGTTCCGAGCGCTCTGATCAACTGGGCGATTTTGCGATTATGTTTGTCGGCTTCAGCTTTATCATCGGGAGCTTCAGCGGTTATTTGAGCAAGCAGCTTCCTGATTGAATCTTCCGAAATCAGCGCAAGTTCGCCGAGGCCGTTCATCGCGCGCCAGCGCACTTTATCGTCGACATCCTCCAGGGCGGCGATGACCTGCTTTTCGGTGCCTTCGGCTTTTTTCCGGATAAGCGCGTTTAAAGCCTCATAACGGACCCGGGGATCTCCATAGTTCAGAAACTTGTGGGCGCGCGCAATATCCTGCTTGTTATCTCCGACATATCCCAGCAGCATCAAGGCATTGCGGATTAAATACCATTTTTGTCCGGGAGTGTCCAGCACCCTGAAAATCCAGTCCCGCGCCAGGCCGCCTTTTTTTATCAAGGCTTCCATGGCTGCTTTTCTCGCAAAACGGTCCTGGCTGTCGGAGAGCGCCTTGCTCAAAATCTCTACGCCCATCATGTCCAGGCGGTTGCAGATGTCATTTATCAGCGTGCGTTGCGATGCGTCCACCTTGTCATAGGCTGCCACGATTGCTTCGGTGTGGTCCTTGAAAACAAAAACGAGCGGATTCGCAAGCCGTCCGGAGGCCGGCTTGAAAAGGTCGGTGGTTGCAACGATTTTATGCATGGCCCGGGTCAGATAAACCACATTCCGCCAGGATGCGGTTTCGGTCAGAGCCGGCAAAATACGGCGAAAAAGCTTGAGCATGACGGCGGCGTCTTCTTTGGATTTGATGTGCAGAAAGCGGTTGACGTAGCTTTTAATGTGGGCCTGCACATCCTTAGTCATTTTATCCGTATTTACAAAATATTGCACGTCAGCCGGAAGCTCCTCAAAAGTCAGGACCCGATTCAAATAAAGTTTTTCCAGAAACTTTTGGGCCCCTTTCACATCTTCCAAAACCAGCCGTTGCGACACCCATTTTAAGATGCGTTTCACCCCGCTGAAGCGCCGCTGCAGGACGGCGTTATCCTGAAGTTCTGTCTTCACGGTCCGCAGATGATTGAGTTCTTCAAAAATAAACCGGGAGGTAGGCAGCAGGCTCTCAAGGGGCAAAGCTTCGATGATGACCTTTTCGATGTCTTCGGCTTGGAGGCTTTTGACGTGTTGGGCGATGATATAGCAGTTGACAATAAAGTCTTTGAGAAATTCAGGATGCTTCAACGGCCGTAAAATATCCTGGATGATCTGAAGCTTCATGGTCCGCATGGCCTCACCGGATTTGCTCTTGAACATCGGCAAAACCGTCAGATCCTTGGCCAGGCGCTGGATCGCCATCTCGACGCGCCAGGGAAGATTTAACTCCAGGGCAATTAAATCGTCTTTGAACACGGTCGATATCTGGGTGATGCCGTGCTCAACCAGGGCCTTGGACAAGAGCTCGCCGATTTTTTGCCCTGTGCCGGTGTCAGCCTTGGGGTCGCTCATGATGGTCATAAATCTTTCAAAATGATCGAGGGGGATATCCTTTTTGACGGCAAAGCTGACAAGGCTTTTGCGGTTGAAATATTCCTGCAGTTTAGGCACGAAAAGTTCCGCCATTCCCGAGCCGACCAGAGTTCTCACATTAACGGGTTCATCCAGAATGCCGTTGATCAGGATTTCGGAGCCTTCCCGCATCACGCGGTTCGTTATCATTATTTCGCCGGAATCGGCCAGACATCGCTGGAACGCCTCATACAGACCCTTTTTCGCCTGCCGGGACCCGGGATGATCCGGGGCATAGTAACCGCTGCGCAGCATAGCCCTGGTAAGATCCATGAGAAATTCAGCGGCAGGCTTTGCCCGGCGGCTCTCTTCCTCGGTGAGGTGATTTTTGGCGGTGGCCGGTGCGGCGGCCAGGTGAGCGGCGGTCTCCTTTTCTCTGGTTGCCTCCTCTTGTGCGATGGCACCGCGGATCCACATTATGCTCAGCGCACGGTTTTTTTCGCTACCGGATTCCGGGGTGTCACCCGGGGCAATCTCGACCGGGGCAGGCCCGGCCGCTTGCCCTTCCGCCGGCAGCCGGGCGGCCTGAGTTTGAATCGCAGAAGAAGCCGGCGTGCCATCGGCCGGCGGCATTGAATCGCCGGTCGGGTGTACCTGGGCCGTGGCGCCAACCGAGCCGGGTGACGGAATCTCAGGCGATTTCAGATTGCTCGCCGGTTTTTCCCGGCCGGCGTTGGATTTTAGGCGGGCGTAAGAATCCGGCGCTTTCAAGCCCAATAAGTCCCTGTAATCCGCATTGGTGCTCAGGGCATCATTGAGATCTTTGAGGGCGGCGGCCGGGGTTGCGAGGCCGACGAGCATTCCGCTCGACTTTTGCAGGGGAGCCGCAGTTTGGGCATCGAGGGCCTTTATGACAACGCCCTCCACGGTAACTTCCTGTTCAACTACGGGGATAAAAATTTGCAAAGCTACGCTTGTATTTTCAGGCAGAGGGGCTCTGGCGGGAAGAAAAATCCTGCCCTTGCAAAGCTGAGCGTAGTCGCTCAAAAATCGTTCCAGAGAAACGTAGTTGAGCTTTATTTCTTTTGTCGCCAAAATGACCTCTTCAACACCATCGTTATGTAAGTCATCGCGAATGATGGGATGAGCATTTCGTCAGGAGTTGCGTCCCGCCCCCCCATCAAAAAGTGCCAAAGCATTTTGTCGGACTGATAAGTCGACGCGCACAAAGAGAACTCAGCTTCTAAAAGGATGGCCAACAAAAAACCGTATATTTTCTGATAATTATAGTCGACATCGGCCGGAATGTCAATTTAACGGTACGCAGGATACCCTGCCAAGCGAAGGGATGGCTAAATTGGTGGTTGGTAATATTTCTTTCGAGCCACCCATGTTCAGATTAAATAGGTTGACTTAAAAGGAAATTTTGATAGGAATGTATCAGCTAAATGCCCTTACCAAATATATGAGGTTTGGCATGCTTAAAAAATCGACGACCCCTCTTTTCTTAAACTGAAAAGCGGGGTTTTTTAATTTGGGTATATAGAAGTAAATAAACTGCAGCTTTGAGTTTTTCCGGCAGGCTTGCATCGCAAATGAATATCGGCAACAGGGAGGTGATTTGAATTATGGCAAAGAAAAAAATATTTTTAGCATCTTCATCCGAATTGAAAGATGACAGAGTCGCGTTCGAACTTTACATTAATCGAAAAAACAAGGAGTGGCATGATAAAGGTATTTTTCTTGAACTGATATCTTGGGAAGATTTTTTAGATGCCATGTCGCAGGAACGGTTGCAGGATGAATACAACAAAGCCATCCGTGAATGCGATATATTCGTGATGCTTTTTTTTACCAAAGTCGGAAAATATACGAATGAAGAGTTTGAAACTGCATTCGGACAGTTCAAAAAAACCAATAAACCGTTTATTTATACGTATTTTAAGGATGCTGCCATAACTACCGGCAGTGCGAATCGGAAAGACTTGATGAGTTTGTATGCGTTTCAAGACAAATTAGACCGCTTAGGCCATTTTTATACTGTTTATAAAAACATTGACGATCTGAAATACCAATTTGAACGCCAATTGGATAAATTGGCCGATGGCGGCTTTATTCAATTTGAACCGGAAAAAGATCAGGATGGGCAGAAACCGACCGCCACTACCAAAATCGGCCGTACCGTCCGCGATTCCGAGGTGGAATCTCTCTCAGAGGGCGGCAATTCTCGAACTGAGGTGGGCCAAGACGTAATAGGGTCAAAAATAACGACAAAATCTACGATGAAGGCGAAATGAGTCTCATGTCGACCAATGAACCCATTCCGGTAAGTGAAATCGTCAATTTTGATGAAATGCTAAATAAATTCAAGAAGATGATATCCGGCCCCAATTCCAAAAAAATTATGATCATCGTTGCGCGGGACGGGCGTGGCAAGACGAGTTTATTGCGTAAAATGCAACATCACTGTCAGTCCCTGGAAGTGCCCAGCTGCCTGATAGATCTCTCCCAAACTTATAATTTCCCCCATCTGGAATTGGCCAGAGAAATTTGCGAACGACTACAGTTGCCAATGACGGCTTTAACGGAAGCCTTCAGCCCAATCAGTGCTCCTGCTGGAAAATCAGGAGTTAAAATGGAAGCATCCACTAAAATAGGCGGCAATGTCATTGATTCAACGATTGAAACCAAAAACATTCTCCAAATCGTCCTGAACAACGAGGCCCTTCATAGCGAAGATATTAAAAGGCGGCTCAGCCGCAGCCTCGCCTCTGATATCACATCGGGTAAAAAAATGATGGTATGTCTTTTTGACACTTTTGATACCGGAACCAGAGTAGTTACGGATTGGTTAATAGAGGCCCTTTTGCGTCCTATTCGAGAGCGGGGGATAGATAACCTGATTGTAATTATTGCCGGAAGTGCGTGGCCCCAAAAAATAAGTGATGTGGATTGGGAAGCCCATGCAGAATTCATAGAAGGAATGCCATTGATGTCAAAGAATCATCTATTGGAGTTTGCAGAGAGAATCGGATGTGAGTTGTCACAAGAAGAACTTGAAACATGCTGGTTGGGCTGCGGAAAAGGCAGGCCGCTGTTAATGAATATGTTCATCAAAACTTTATGCAGTGAGAAAAGATCAAGTGGTTGAAAAATTAAAAGATTCAACACCGAATATGGATGACGAAGAACTTTTGGCTGCAATTTTAAATCAGATTATGGATATGGCGGGACAAGATGTTGCAGCAGCGATTAATTTTTGTGCCGTACCGCATTGGTTCAATGAAAAAATACTTTCATGGTTGCGGGATGAACCTGAAATTTCAAATCGGACACGTTCAATTCTTGCTCAATTAAATGAATTAGGTTTGGCAATGCGGTACAAACCCAAGAATTGGATGTTTCACAAAATGACACGCGATTTTTTATTGAAAAAATGGTGCCGGATAAATCCGGTTGGCTTTAAACAGTTGAATCTAAGGATGGCCGAACTTTTTCAAAATAGTGCCGCAAATAGGTTTGAATTTATCTATCATCTATTGGCCGGGGGCGACCCAAAGGGCTTTGAACTGTTGGTAAAAGACGTCGCGCAGTCCAATCGGCTTTATTATTTCAGCACCGCGGAAAGACTGCTTGGTTTGGCAAAAGAACCATGTATCAGGCTATTAAGATCGCAACAGAATCAATTACAGTATTATGATGCAGAGCTGGCGGCGATATCAGGCTATTGGGATGAAGCCCTGCCAACACTCAGGCTGCTGAAGCAGAGAAAATTGCCGGAAGATCTTCTGGCAAAAGTTTTTCTTCGCTTGGGGACTGTTTATAACCGAAGAGGACAATGGACCCATGCAATTAATAGTTACCGGAAGTGTCTGGATCTTGGGGATAATGTTGAACCGAGCGACAGGGCTTGGGCTTACAGTGGACTGGGACTTATCTATGGCTGGCAGGGAGAATGGGGGCAGGCTGAAAAATGCCATAATTTCGCGATGCGTGTCGCCGAACAATCAAACGACCAGCTTTGGTTGAGCCGAGCCGTCAATAATCTCGGTGAAATATTTCAACAAACCGGGCAGCTGGAAAAGGCAAAAGACCATTATCAAGAATCCATCCGCATGAAAAAGGTCTTGGGCGATCGTTTTGGGCTCTTATGGACCTATAATAATTTAGGCTCCTTATACCTTAAACTTGGTGAACGGTCCAGGGCCTCAAAAGTGCTGAATAGAAGCCTAAACTTGGCACGCAAACTAAAGAGCCCTGAAGAAGAAGCGCGAGCCTTGGAGTTTCTGGGAGCGCTTCAAACGCTAAAGGGGAATTTTAAGCGGGCGAATGACTACTACTTGGAAGCTTTAAAAATATGCGAGAAAGTCAATGAACCGCACATAAAGGCTGATATCCAGTCAAAAATGGGCATCTCATATGAACAGGAAGGAAGGATCAAAGACGCAATAGCTGCTCTTGCGGAAGCGCTGGCAATTTATAAGAAACTGAAGAGCCTCCAAGCCGTTGAGACTGTAAAAAAAATAAATGAATTAAAGAAGTCGGCGAGCAAAGCGTCTAAGTCAAATGGTTGAAACCGCTTATCTTAATATTATCAGACCCCGATTATGAAGTTGCGCCACTAAATCGATGCCATCCTGCCCGAAGAGTTTATATATTTCATGCATTTTCGTATCCCCGGTGCACATATCCAATATAGCCTTTGCTTCCCCGCTGACAGGGACGACCTGGCTGTTTTGAATCAGAATATAGCCGAAGGGTTCGGGTCTCATTTGAAAGCATTTAACAGGGCGGGCCTCTTTCGGAAGATTAATCTTTTTTCTCTTATCGTGGAGATCGATGGGGAGCGGATCACGGATGAGAGGGTCTTGCGGCAGTTCGTTTATCATCGCCGCCGCGCGGCAACCTCCATGGCAGCTTGTGTAGACTGAACATCGATCGCAGAAAGACGGTATAAAACGTCTCCACTTCTGCATTCCCTCGCTGTGCCAGATGACTTGCAGCGAACTGTCCAGCAAGTTTCCGCAATTTGCAGCAGACATGACGCAGGGACGGACGTTGCCCCAGGGGTCGATCGTCAGGGTTATCGTCCCGGCCAGGCATCCATTGAATAACGTTGAATTATGGAAGCACTTTGGTATGCAGACGCTGCTGAAAATGGGAATATCTGAGTCCCTCATCTGATTTGTGATGGCTTGAATAGCGGATATCAGCTGAGGATTGGAGGGGTTTAGCTGATTTTCTTTCAAGCAGACAAATCTGCTGAAAGTAATGCCTTGCGAACCTAATTTTCGATTGATTCGCACCATCTCCTCTATGCGATCAAAGTTTAACGATGTGATGATACAATTGATAAATACGCGAAGATGATGATCCGCCGCGAAACGAATATTTTTGCAAGTCTCTATGAATGAACCCGGTATTCCTGTAAAGCCATCATGGCTTTGAGCATCCGGGCCATGTAAAGATACCAGGATTTCGGAAAATCCTGAGAAAGCACCGAGCGTACCGACAATTTGCTTCTTGCTAGGCCATCTTGCGTTGGTGAATAGTGAAAAAGAAAATTCGAGTTTGTTTATCAGGGTAAGTAATTCGGTGAAATTCGGACTGAGTGTCGGCTCCCCTCCTGTTAGATTCAGATGAACAACAGCGGGCTTGAGCTTGGATAATATGGTCTGCCAGACATCAATATTGATAATGGTTTGATTATCGTCAACTGCGAATACAGTGCCGCATCCGCTGCAATTATTGTTGCAACTAGAGGTGACTTCCAGGTACGCGAAAACAGGTGAGGATGGAATTATCAACTTTTTACTAGCATCTAACTAAAGGGCTGGCTTGGATGACACTAAGGGCTCACTCAAAAATAACTTCACATTTTATACGCCGATGCATCTCATGCGGCTGCGTTGCGAAAGCTCGGAATATCCAGATATTCCTGCGTTTTCGCGCCTTGCCGCAAGAGCGCCTCAACGCTTAAAACTGTGAATTAATTTTTTCGTGAACCCTAAGGAATTGGCGCCGGGCACTGAGCATTTGGGTTTGGGCACTGGACACTCGGTGTCGGGCACTGAGCCAATCGCCGGGCTTCGGGGTTGGGGCATTGAGAAAAATACACTTGACCGCTGAGATTTTTCTGTTGCCCTTCTCCAATAGTACCAGGAGTCAGCTCACAATGAAAATTAACTCCTTGCGATGGGTAAAAATCAAGCAAATAGTTTCGTCTTTTATCACGCGCTTTCATTTTTCCCCCTCTAGTTTTAAGTCACCTGGAAAAGACAGTTAAATATTTCTGCTAGCACAGTGTCAGAAAATGCCAAATAGGTCAATAATTTTTATGGACCCATCCAACACCTCATTTTAAAATAAATAGGATTTTTAAAAACCTAGATTCCGAGAATATTTCGAATTGCTTGTATTGCCTTTTTCCCGACAACCTACTAAAAGGGATTGAAGCGCGGTTTGTTATCGACGGCAACATCTGGACAGGCGCAGGTGTTTCGGCGGGAATCGATCTGGCCCTGGCATTTATCAAGCACGAAGCCGGTGAGAAAGCTACCGGCAAGGTTCAGTCTTTGGTCGAATATTATCCGGCCGGCAAACGATACGGTAAATTTCATCAGGATTCCAAGGCACCGGGCTATTTACAAAGGAGTACTTTATGAAAACAGGACTAATTCTGGTTGACATTCAAAACGACTATTTTTCAGGCGGGCGTATGGAGTTGGCCGGCATGCAGGAAGCCGGCCTGAGGGCGCGGGAGTTGTTGTCTCATTTTCGTGAAAACACCTGGCCGACATTTCACATTCAGCACATTTCCGTTCGGAAAGGCGCATCATTTTTTATTCCCGATACCGAAGGGATCAAATTTCACGAATGCATCAAGCCCCTGGCCGGGGAACTCGTTATCCAAAAAAATTACCCCAACAGCTTCAGGGAAACTTCCCTTTTGCAGGAACTTGAAAGACATGCTGTAAAAAGTTTGGTCATCTGCGGTGCCATGAGCCACATGTGCATTGATGCAACCACCCGCGCAGCTTTTGACCACCGTTTTGAGTGCACGGTGATTCAGGATGCATGTGCCACCCGGGATCTTGAATTCGGCGGGAAAAAAATTGCCGCCGACGATGTTCACGGCTCCTTTATGGCCGCTTTGGGATCGGCCTATGCGAAGGTTTTAAGTTTAGATGAATTCAAGCAAAAATAGAATCGGAAACCGTGAAAAAATCCAAATCATCCTGTCAGATAAAAACAACTTAAAAAAGAATCCATTCCTTTTCGCTCCCTTACCGTGATTTGCCGACTCCCACCCGATCACAGTAGCGCTGAATTTTGCATTGGCTGCAAAAGGGCGAGATCGGTTTGCAGATATTCTGCCCGTATGTGACCAAAAGATCGTTAATTATCAACCAGTAGCGTTTTGGCAGCTTGTCGCGCAGTGCCGTCTCCGTTTTTTCCGGGGTTTTGGTCTGAACGTAGCCCCAGCGGTTGGTGATGCGGTGCACGTGGGTATCAACACAGATTCCCGGCTTGTTGTAGCCCATTGTGACTACCAAATTGGCCGTCTTGCGCCCGACTCCCGGCAATTTCAGCAACGCATCAATGTCATCCGGCACCCGTCCATTGTATTCCGATAGTAGAATCAGGCAAATCTTTTGGATATTCTTCGCCTTGGTTTTATAAAAGCCCACCGGATAAATCGCCTTTTCAATCGTCGGCGTGAGCAGCTTTGCCATCGTCCGCGGCGTTTCGGCCAGCCGGAACAGCCTGGCACTTGCCTCACCGGTGGTCTTATCCTGAGTGCGCAGCGACAGCAGGCAGGAAATTAGAACGGTAAAGGGACTCCGGGAATAGTGCCCCACGACGGGGACCTCCCACTTTTGAACTTCTTTCTTCAGGATTTGAATTATCTTATGAATATCTTGATCGCGCATGAATGCCTTCTATAAATGAAAGCCGGTTGAATCGCAAGTTGTCTTTGATGCTCGGAAGTCGGGATGCATGGAGGCTGGAAAAACCTAAGACTGTCAGTTGTCCGTCGTCCGTGGTCCGTTGTTATCGTACAACGACATAAATCATTTAAATATTTTTCCAATGAACCACGGACAGCATTCAACTGACCCAATGAGCGCCGGCTCAATTATTCCTTGACATTATAGACCAATCCGGTATTAACGATTCTTGACTGGCGGATTTATTGCTGTTGTTGAAATCTATACCACTTTGTCAGATCGGCCTATCACGTATCTTATCGAGATTTGATCCTGCGAAAAGAGGTATTCGCTTTTTGCCGAATATATTTTAACTGCGGGTCATACCGGGCATTCATCCTCTCATATGTTGGAAATAATCTGGTTGATCAGAAAAAGGATCAACACTTGAATTGACAATTCAATGGGAGCACGCCATGCCGTCATACCTCGTAAAGCCGGGTGATACCCTGTCAAAAATTGCCACCGGCACCTTGGGCTCGGCCGGGAAATGGCGCATCATCGCCGAGATGAACGGCATTGTCAATCCGAGCAAAATTCGGATCGGGCAGCGCCTGCAGTTACCGGGCGAGGTGATGGAAGTGCCCGGTGTTGTCAACACGGCCGAAGGTGTAAAGCGAGTCGGCAAGGAACGGGTTCGAATATGTACCGAACATAATGTGGTTTACGCAACTCCTCTGGTAAAACCGGAAAAGATCTTTGTCGGCCGGCTGTATCGCAAGGGGTTGCATCGGATGGGCGTGCAGGAACCGGAAGCATTTATTGTCAATCATCACGAGAAGCTGCAGGAGGTCGGCCTGACCGATTCGGAAGTAAATGTGATCCTGGCGACTTCTGAAAATGCCGTTAATATGGACGCCGTCGATACCTGGGAAAATCAATTTATCAGTTTCGGCATGTTCCAGTGGACGGCCGGCCTGCCCGGAAAGCCTGGTGAACTCCCCGCGCTGCTGCAGCTTATAAAGATCGGCTATCCGGATAATTTTCAACATTACTGGGCCCAGTTCGGTTTGGATGTGGCTGAGGTGGGTCACAAATTAGGCTGGTTCACCTATCGCGGGAAGAAATTAGTCTCAACTGCCGATAAGGCCTTGCTGCGGGAGCATATCTGGGCCTATCGTTTTGCACGGGCAGGTGCTGATATCGAAGTCCAGGCGGCCCAGATCCAGCACGCTGTTAACCGCATTCACCAGTTTTATTTCGTTAAGTCTTCCAAACTATATGGTTATGCCTTAGCCGACCTGATCTCCTCTGAATACGGTGTTGCCCTGCTGTTGGACAATCACGTCAACTGCCCCGGTTATGTCCGCCGCTGTGTGGCCGAAGCTTTGAAATTGAGCAGCTTGACGGCGGCAGATCCGACCGGGTGGGAGGACGAGGAAGAGCAACTGGTAATAAAAAATTATTTGGAAATTAGGGAAACCTATGGCAAGCGGCCCATGAGCAATGCCAGACAACGGGCCGCAGTCATCCGGGGATATGTGGCCGATGGGATCATTTCGGCCGGCAGAGGATCCTTTGTTTCCAGTTGGCAGGGGTGACTCCCGGGGCGATTACGATCGAATACCGTTGAATTGAAATATTCTGAAATTTTATCCTTTTCGCTTTGAATAATCCTCTTTCATGATTATGCTTTCCTTATTCGGATTGGCCGGATTCAGCTGAATATTCAGAAAAGCAGGAGGTGCTATGAGTGATCAAGTTGTTTACACATCGAAGGCTAGAATTGAACGGGTAAAAGGACCTTTACGCCGGGCCTATTTGCCGTTGGTGAAAGACCCGGTTAAATTTGGCGTGCATTCCGAAATAGCCGAGCATTACGGTGTGGATCCAAATGTTCACGAGCCACACGCCACAACCCTGGACTATGTGGTTGCCGCGGCCGCCGGCTGACTGACCGGCACGTTTGGCGGCGCGCTGGAAGCGCGCAAGATTCCGGCCGGTGAAGGATATCTCAGCTCAGAAGCACGCGGCGAAATCGAGAAAGACGGCAATGTCCTGGTAATTAAAAGAATCCGCGTAACCTATCATCTTAAATTAAAACCGGATCAGCGAGAAACCGCCGAGAGGGTGCATGGTTTTCACGCCGAAAAATGTCCCGTGGCGCGTACGATCAAGGACTGTGTGGATATCGCCACCGAATTGGTCATGGAAGACGTATGATGCCGGTTAAGATGGTTAAGATCGTGTTGATCGCTGGGATCGTTCGGATCGTTGAGATGGTAGGGTTGGTTGAGATTGTTTGGATGGCTGGGGTAAGGATTTATTACCCGTCATATCGTTGACTTTAAAAACCAAAGGAGGGCTAAAAAATGGCTGCTAAGAAAATACTAATGATTGTCGGAGACTTTGCGGAGGACTATGAAACGATGGTTCCTTTTCAGGCGCTGCAAATGGTCGGGCACACGGTCCATGCGGTATGTGCCGGCAAAAAGGCCGGCGAGACCATCAAAACCGCTGTCCATGACTTTGAAGGAGATCAGACTTACACCGAAAAACCAGGGCATAATTTCGCACTCAATGCTACTTTTGATGAAATTAGGGCGGAAGATTATGATGCTTTGGTGATTCCCGGGGGACGAGCGCCGGAATATATTCGCCTGGACAAAAAGGTGTTGAGCATGGTGAGCCATTTTGCCCAGGCCAATAAGCCGATTGCATCAGTATGCCACGGCGCGCAGGTCCTGGCAGCTGCCGGGGTGCTTAAGGGAAGGCGCTGCTCGGCCTATCCGGCAGTCGGCCCGGATGTAAAAATTGCCGGCGGGGAATACATGGACATTGCAGTGGATCAGTCTCACGTAGACGGCAATTTGGTCACCGCACCGGCCTGGCCCGCCCATCCGGCCTGGCTGGCAAATTTTCTGAAAGTACTGGGGACCAAGATTGAACCCTGATGATTGCAGACGTTCCGCCATTCTGAGCGCCAATGCTTTTGGCGGACAATGGAGCCTGGAAAAAGCTGCCGGCACGAATCGGCGACCGTGTAACTGCTGCGAATCAACCGGGGGCCGACGGTCATTCTTCGATCCATTCATTACCCCGGAGGGATCTAATTCACCCGGAAGCGAGCATTTGCGGCGGTTATTTACTGTGCCGCGAAGTTTTACGGGAGGAAAAAATGAGCGAACTGATCGAAGTCACGCTGGAAAGACAGATCGCGCAAGTCGTTTTAAATCGGCCGGCAGCGTACAATGCCTTTGAAACCCAAATTGAAAAAGAGCGGGCGGCACTTGAAGCCTGCGCCGATCATCCTGACGGTCTGGAAGGATTGGCGGCCTTCTCGGAAAAGCGCAAACCGCAATACGGCGTCCACTAAGGGTTCACGAAAAAATTAGTTCACAATTTTAGGCGTTGCGGCGCCCGTCTGGCAAGGCGCGAAAACGCAGGAATATCTGGATATTCCGAGCTTTCGCAACGCAGCCGGGCGGGATGCATCGGCGTATAAAATGTGAAGTTATTTTTGAGTGAGCCCTATACGCATCTGATTCCTTTCAGGTGACGTGCTGATCTAAAGGAATGCGAATTATGCAGGCCCCTTACCGGGAAATTGCCGAGCTGCTGCAAAAGCGAAGAGAATGTGTGGCGCTGACCGGTGCCGGCATATCGGCCGAAAGCGGGATACCGACGTTTCGATCAAAAGGCGGATTGTGGGAAAAATATGATCCCATGGTGTATGCCTCGGCCGAGGTTTTCAGACGCGATCCTTCAAAATACTGGATGATCCGGGGGGAATTTATTCGCAATTACGGCAAATACAAACCGAATCCCGGCCATCTTGCCTTGGTGGAACTTGAAAACATGAACATCCTGCGGCATGTCATTACCCAAAACATTGACGGTTTGCACAAAGACGCCGGCAGCCGGAGCGTGACCGAAATTCATGGGAGTCTCAGGGAAATTAATTGTCTGAGCTGCGGTAAAGCCTACCTGGCACCCCATGTGCCCGCAGGCGATCCGCCGTATTGTGATTGCGGCGGGGTGCTCAAACCCAATACCGTTTTATTTGGTGAGCAGCTGCCCCCGGGCGAGCTGGAAAGGGCCTATCATGAATCCTCGACCTGCAAATCCATGCTGGTAGTCGGAACCTCGGCGGTTGTTCAACCGGCGGCCTCATTACCCTACCTGGCCAAGCAAAGCGGGGCTGCGGTGATAGAAATAAACCCTGAAAATGCTTTCCCCGGGGCGGACTATTACGTTAAGGACAAAGCCGGGACGGCACTTCCAAGAATCGTCGAAGAATTAAAAATGATGTCTGCCGGCTAATGTGGCGTCAGATGGTCCAAAACCAGGCGCTTCAGCTCCCGGACTTCTTGGGCGATGCTTTTTTGATCCGTCGTGTAAACAATGTCCGCCGCCCGGAAATATTTGTCGCGGGATTTTTCCCATATCATCCGGATATCTTCTTCAACGCTGGTGCCGACGTTCACGCGGGGCCGATCGGCCTTTTTGACGCGCCGGATCAATTCCTCCAAAGATGCCGTCAACAGGATGACCAGTCCGCTTCCCGCGATGACATCCATGTTCCACTCATAGCGCACAGTTCCGCCCCCGAGACAGATGATCGCACTGTCAAGTTCGGCAAAACGTTTGCAGATCGAGTATTCCAGTTCACGAAAAGCCAGCCAGCCTTTCTGCTGCACCAATTCGTGAAAGGAGTACCCCAGGATCCGATCCATTTCCCGGTCAAGGTCGTAAAATTCCAGCTGAAGTTGCTGCGCCAGATGCTGTCCAATGGTCGTCTTGCCGGAACCAATCATGCCGCAAAAGTAGATATTCAATGGAAATGCCTAAAATTATGGTGACTTATCCGTTTTTATCTGCCGCTTGAATTCGTTTAACCCCTGATATACATCGCGATTGGCTTCAATGTAGTTTTCAAACAGCCGGGCCAGTTTTGTATATGTCCGGGTGCGTTCGGGATTGGGCGTGAATCGTTTGGCCACTTTTATCCATTCACCGGCGATTTCCGGCAGCGATCGGGTATTATCCAGTCCGGCCTGACAGAAAATGGCCGTCCCCAGGCACGAAGCCTCGGTGATCGACAGCTTTTGGACTTCCAGACCGGTTACATCCGATCGAATTTGGTTCCAAACATCTATATTTGCACCACCGCCCGCAATGTTCAACTTGCGGGGGTCCAATCGGCTTTGGGATAAGATGTCGAGCAATTTCAAAATGCGCAGCGCACAACCTTCCATGACGGCCCGCAGCAGGTGGCGCCGTTTGTGTTCGGGCGTCAGTCCGATAATTCCGCCGGTCAGATATTCCTGCCAATAGGGAGATCGCTCGCCGGTCAACCCCGGCAACACCAACAGGCCGTTTGAACCGGGGGGCAGGGCGTCTATTTTTTCTTCAAGTGCGCCGACGGAAGTCTGCAGCAGTTGCTCAAAATATTGCAGGGCGCCGCCGGATAAGCCCAGGGGGCCGCCAACCAGATAGGTTCCCGGCAGCATGCCGGAATTGATACTGAGCGCTTGGTCGGGGTCGGCCGGTGCCGACGTACAGCACATCATAAACACATCCGTTGTACCGGACACCAACACGGCGTGGCCCTGGTCAAGGACGCCGGCGCCGTACATGGCCGTGGTGCCATCGGAGCTGCCGGTAATTACAGGGGTGCCGGCGAGCAGGCCCAGTTGTTCGGACGCCTTGACGCTGAGCGTGCCGGCGATGGTCGCGGCCGGCGCAAATGCCGGAAAGAGGGTCTCTTTTAGGTTGACGGCATCCAAAACATCAGCTGCCAATTTGCCTTGGTATAGGTTGTATACTCCGGAATAATCAAGATGGGTGACGTCCGTCCGGATGCTATCGGTCAGGCGCCGAATGATGTCATCTTTTAAGCCTATTATGCAGTTCAGCTTTTTGGCCGTGTCCGGTCTGTGTTTGGCAAGCCACATAAGCTTGGGTGCCAGGAGCAGCGGACTGGGTTTGCGCCCGGTTATCGCAAAGAATTTCTCATCGGAGAAAAGTCGCCGGATTTCTTCCGTCTCGGCCGTCGCCCGGTTATCCGCATAGATGATGGCCGGCATCAGCGGGCTGCCCGCTTTGTCCAGAAAAACATAACCGAGCATCGCACTGGCACCCACGGCATCGAAAGTGATGCCGGGATGCTTTTCAATTTCGGCCCTAATTACCTTGCAAACTTGTTGCCAGAGTCGGTCGGTATCTATTTCAGCAAATGACGGCAGCGGATGAGCTATGCTGATTTGACATCGGCTCTGAGATACAATTTCTCCGTTGTCTGAAACAACCGCCGCCCGGCAGCCTGAAGTACCGACATCGATTACCAGATAACTCATAGGCATAGATCCGTTAAGGCCATGGACCGATTTAGCGAAAATCATGAAAATTCCAAGCACCAAAAATCAAATTTCAAAAAAATCCCAATGACCCAAATTCAAAATTCCAAACAAATGAACCGTCAAATATTGTGATCAATGGCTTAACCGAATGTTCAACAGGGTTTCAAAAGCGATGCGCCACAATTGGGGTGAATGTTTTGGTCATTGGCTATTGAAAATTGAGATTTATTTGGAATTTGGTGCTTGAGATTTGAGATTTTATAGCTTCCGAATTTTATCCGGCATCCAGTATCCAAAATTTCTCATTTCGCGCCCGTCCTGGCAGCTTCCACGATGGTTTTCATAGAGGGCGGGTAGCCCCAGGTGTCGCTGCTGCATCCATTGGCCAGAAAAAAGCGCGTTGCACCGCCGAGGGCAACGCCTTCCTTAACATGGTTTTTTAAAAATTGCCGGGTGGTGCGGGCGACGATTTTTTGGTTGATGCCGCCCATCACGCAGCCTGAAATGCGCTCTTTGACCCATTGCAGGGACGGGCCCTTGGGGCCCCGGTCCCACCAGTTGAAGATGTTAACCGGAAAATCCAGTACATCTTCGAAAAACAAATCTTCGCCGTGGATATGGGCGGTATTCATTTTGCCCAGCCCGGCTACAGCCGAAAACACTTTCATGGCCGGCGGTTTTACAAACCGCAGAAAATTTTCCCGGCTGATCAAATCCCTGCCGGCATACAGCGACATGAAAATGCCCGCCGTTCCGATTGCCAGTGATTTTTGGCAATAGGCAATGAGGTTGTCGGCAATCACGTCCAGTGCCGCCAGCATTGCATCCGGTTCAGCGGCCATCAAGGCTTCGATGTTTTCGCCCGCCATATTGCGGCGCAGGCTTTGCCAGGGATCAAAGACCGTATCGAGAAAATACGCTTGGCCTCGCAGCTCTGTGTTGATGTATTTAAGGGCTTTGAACTGTTCCTGCCAGTCGCATTGCTCCACATCAAAGTGGGTGATGCGTTTGAGGTCTTCTTTGGTCTTGACCGCCTCCAGGCCCTTTGGGGGCGGATAAAAATAGTCGTTCATCACCTTCAGGTAGTCAAAGTCATAATAATTAAAGAACTCCAATGTCAACTTGGCAAATTGGTCGCCGCCGGCATGCTGAACCCCGAAATGATACCAGAGTGTAACCGGCGGACGATCCACTTCTTCACCGTTTAGAACACGATCGACTCTTTCAATTTTGTCCATTACTTCTATCCTTTCATTGGTTATGCCACTCCCAGATACGCCTTTTGCATCAGCGGATTGTCCAGCAGATTTTGGGCGGTGTCATGCAACACAATTTCGCCTGTCTGAAGAACATATCCCCGTCCGGCGATCGACAAGGCCATGTTGGCGTTCTGTTCGACCAGAAGCACGGATACCTTCTGGGCTTGGTTGATTTGTTGAATAATTTCAAAGATTTTATCTACAAACAGCGGCGACAGCCCCATCGAGGGTTCGTCCATTATCAGCAGTTTGGGGCGGGCCATCAGGGCTCTGGCCATGGCCACCATTTGCTGTTCTCCGCCGCTGAGGGTGGAGGCCAGCTGATTGTAGCGATTTTTGACGACCGGGAAGAGATCGCAGACGCGTGCGATGTCCTGCAGGATCTCTTTCTTATCTTTCCGAACATAGGCGCCCATGCGCAAATTTTCATGAACCGTCAGGTAAGGGAAAAGACGCCGTGCTTCGAGCACCGGTGAAATGCCCGCCCGCACAATCGCAGAGGGCGATTGCTTTTCGATCCGCTGTCCCAGAAATTCGATGGTGCCCCGCCGCGGCCTGACCAAGCCCAGAATAGTCTTCATCGTCGTGGACTTTCCGCAGGCATTGCCGCCCAGCAGCGAGACGATTTCACCGGCTTCAACACTCAGTGAGACGTTGCGCAATGCCTGGATGGGGCCGTAAAACGTGTCGATGTTACTCAGTTTGAGCACGGTGACGCCCTCCCATATAGGCTTCAATGACATTCTGGTCGGCAGCAATTTGAGCCGGTGGGCCCTCGGCGATCTTCTCACCGTGGTCCAGCACGACAATGCGATCGGATAGCGTCATGACGACCTTCATTTTATGCTCAATGACCACTACGGTATGCCCGCGATTCCGGATCAAGCGGATCAGATCGACGATACCCTGGGTTTCATGGGGATTCATTCCGGCGGTCGGTTCATCCAGTAAAATCAGACGGGGTTCGGATACCAGCGCCCGGGCAATTTCAAGACGCCGGCGATTCGCGTAGGAAAGCATATCGGCATCCTGCGTCAACCGCGGCAGAAGTCTTTCACCGAACAAGTGAAATCACCTCCCGACATTTTTCCCTTGAAGCCATCTCCTCCCGGCCGACCCGGGGAGGACGAAAAAGGGCGCTGAAAATCCCCGTGCGGCCTTTATAATCGTTGCCCACCATGACATTGTCCATGACCGTCATGCGATTAAACAGGCGGATGTGCTGGAAGGTGCGCGCTATTCCGCAGCGGGCCACTTCATGGGGCTGCAGGCCGACCAACTCGTTCCCCTGAAATTTAATTGAGCCGGTGTTCGGCGGCATGGTTCCCGTAATGCAGTTAAACAGGGTCGTCTTGCCGGCGCCATTGGGCCCGATCAGGCTGATGATATCCCCCGCATTAATTTGCACGGAAACATTGTGAAGCGCCGCAAGTCCCCCGAATTCCTTGGTTACATTTGTGATTTCCAGCAAAGCCATCGAAACGCTTCCGAGTTTTCAGGTTTATAATGACCCCGGCAAAGAATTGCCTAAATTGCCTAAAATGCACTAAAATGCCTAAAATTAATGCTGTTAATCGTTTAATGGGTTTATTGAATTCAGCTCCAACTCAATCAACTTATTCAGCGTCATCGTCAGGCAGGAATTTATCCCCCCTGGTGTAGACCGTCTTTTGTCGATCGTCAAACCAGGGCAGCCTCAGGCTGTAGTTTTTACCGCCCAGCAGACCCTGGCGGCGTACCAGCATCATAACGACCAAAATACCGCCGTAAACCAGCATGCGGTATTCCTGCATAAAGCGAAACACTTCCGGAATAATAACCAGCACAGCGGCACCGACCACCGGGCCGATCAGGTTGCCCTGCCCGCCAAAAGCCAGCATGGCAAGCAGAATGAACGACTCGTATATATAAAAGCTGTCCGGGCTGACAAATTTGACGAAATGAGCATAGTAACTGCCGGCAATCCCGGCATAAAATGCCGCCAGCACAAAGGCCTGAATCTTATATCTGGTTGTGTTCACCCCCATGGCTTCGGCGGCCAGCTCGTTTTCACGGATTCTCACCAGCGCCCGGCCGAATCGGCAGGACATGAGGCGCTGCATGCTGCCGATGGTCAGCAGCACCAGAAAAAAGATCAGGTAGTAGTATTGCACCCGGGATTCAATCGCGTAGCCGAAAATACTGGGCGATGGAATATCCATGATGCCCAACGGACCGTTGGTAAAGCTCATCCAATTTTGCAGCACCAGAAAAAAGATCATGTTAAAGCCCAGGGTAGCCATCGTCATGTAAATCCCCGAAAGTCGCAAGCGTGGGTTTGGCGATCAGGTATCCGCAAACACCGGCCACCGACCCCCGCGCCCAGCATGGCCAGGGGAAACGGCAGCCCCGCCTCCATGACTAATTTGGCCGACGCATAGGCGCCGATGCCGTAAAACGCGGCATGGCCGATGGAAAGCAGACCCACGTACCCGTTTAACAGGTTTAAGCTCAGGGTCAGGATAGATATAGATGCCGATGAAAATCAGTACCTGAATGTAGTACTGATTGCTGATAAACAGGGGCATGAGTGCCATTATCGCGACAATGGCGAGATAGGGCAAGATTGGCCAGGATCTGTCGCAAGGCGTGTGTCATCAATCCCCCCGGGCCTGAATAAGCTCCCTGCCGCCGAACAATCCTCCCGGCCGGAAGAGCAGGATCAGAATCATAAACAGGAAGGAAAATAAATGACGAAAATTGGAGGCGCCAAATTCCACCGAAAACGTTTCGACAATACCGATGATGCAGGCCGGCCACCACCGCTCCGGGCAAGCTGGTGAGCCCGCCGACGACGCTTGCGCTGAATGCTTTCAGACCATAAAGCCCACCCATCGTTGGATAGAATAAATTGTAATAAACACCGACCAGAACGCCGGCCACGCCGCCCAGCATGGAGCCGATGGCAAAAGCGACCATAAAGATACCGTTTACGCCGACGCCCATGGCATAGGCGGCTTCATAATCCTGGGCGGTTGCCCTGATCACCATTCCGAGCTTGGTTTTGTTGATCAGGAGATACAGCAGCGCCATCAGCAGCACGGTCACTCCGAGAACCGTCATTTGCAGGTAACTGAAATATAGATGCCGCCGATTTCGATTTCGCCATAATCCATTTTGTCCAGAAGGGAATAGGGAATAGCTTGCGTTTCGGGACCCCAGATCAGCTGGGCCAGGTTGACCAGCAGGATGGAAATGCCGATGGTGACCAGCAAAGAGGTGGCATGCGGGGCATCCCGCAGAAAGTGAAAAGCCAGAATTTCGATGATAACGCCCAACAGGGCGGTGGCGGCCATGGCCACCGCCAGCGCCAGAAAAAAACTGGGGTGCAGCAGCCTTATCACTTCAAAGCCGACATAAGCCCCGATCATGTAAACTTCCCCATGGGCAAAGGTCACCATGCGCAGCGTTCCGAATATCATGGTAAATCCCAACGCCAGCAGGGCGTATACACTGCCCTGGGTGATTCCATTGATCAACTGCTCAAAGAGGATTTGAATGTCCATCGGGGTTCTGACACATTCAAAATGCGAAAGCACGAAATTTTTTACATCGTCTTCGTGCTTCCGCGATGAATTCCGTTAGGATGCGGGTGGTCATCTACGGCTGATACAGGACCCACTCGCCGTTTTTGATTGTGATCCTGACCAGCTCTTTTTCCGGATCATGACCGTTGGCGTATGAAATGGATCCGGTAGCACCTTGAAACCCCCGCAGGGACTCCAGGCCATATTTGACTTGGGAGCGATCCTCGACGCCCACTTTATGCAGCGCAGCAACCATCAGATTGGCGGCATCATAGGCCAGAGCGGCGAACTGATTCGGCTCGGTACCGTAATGAGCCTGATATTCCCGGGTAAATTCCTGGGCCGCGGGCCTGGGATCCGCACTGAAATAATTGGCCGGAATAATAATGCCTTCAACGGCATCGCCGCCCAGTTCGATCGTCTTCTGGGAGAAAAGCGAACTGTTGGCCATCACCATGGGTTGAAATCGCATGCGTTTGGCCTGATTCAAAATGGCAGCGGCATCCGCATAAAAAGTGGGCAGATATATCAGATCCGGCTTGAGGCCTTTCAATTTCGTCAAAATTGCCGTAAAGTCTTTTTCACCGGGCACAAATGCCTCTTCGGCGACAATCTCGGCGCCGAGGTTGCGTGCCTCCTGGGTGAAGTATTTATTGGCGTCCACTCCCCAGTCATTGTTGATATAAATTGTGGCGAGTCTCTTTTTGCCGAGATCTTTTACCGCCCACCTGGCATTATAAGGCCCTTCATATCCCTGGGTGGCCACGACGCGGAACATGTTGCGGCCCTTCTTGGTAAAGTCCATATGGGAAGCTGTGGGTGAGAGCTGGGTCATGTCGGCCTTTTCATAAATCGGGGCGGCCGCCATGCAGCTGGAGCTGCTGAAGTCCCCGATTTCGGCAATAACATCGGGATCGGAAACAAATTTTTCCGCGATCAGCACGGATTCTTTGGGATCGCCGCGGCTGTCTGAAACTACCAGCTCGACCATTTTGCCGTGAATGCCGCCCATGCGGTTGACCCGGTCGAGGACCATCGTGACCGACCGTTTGAAATCATTGCCGTATTCGGCCCAGTCTCCGGTCAGCGGTGCCGACAAACCGATTTTTACGACATCCTGGGCTGCCGACGCGTGGAAGGCCCCCGCTGTTGATAGGCTCAGTGCCAACAGACCAAGTCCGAGGTATAATAAAGTCTTTCTGATCATAACTGCCTCCTTTGCTAGAATTTTATCTGTAATTTTCTGATATTTTTATTATTTATATGAGCGGACAGATGTCAAGCAGATTTTCATTAAAAGTGTTTTTCCTCACTTTTTCACTACCCTGCCAATTCCGTTGCAATATATTCAATTTTTGATATAAAAAGTCTTCGTATATTCCAATATCCCATGGAATTTATTTACGGCATCCGCTTTCGGATTATCTGTGACCTGGCGCAGAGGACCAGGGTTTTCAATGCCAGAAAAAAGGGCGGTGCCGAAATTGGCTAAATAATAGTTTCTTCAACTCGGAATAAATCAAATATGGTGGATTTCGATCGCAATAAAATCACCCAGGTCTTTCTGGGGATCCTGGTGCTGGTGGCCGTCGGTGTTGTGCTGAAATATGCTGCTACCGTCATATTGCCGTTGATTATAGCCTGGCTGCTGTCCTTTGTAATTGCACCGGTGGTAAATTTCATGACAGCCAGAAAGGTTCCGACAACCTTGGCGGTCTTTATCGTCCTGATTGTCCTGCTGGGGATTATTTATTTGTCGGGGACCTTTCTGTATACCCGAATCTCGGCTTTTGCGGCGGCCTATCCCCGATATCATTCACGGATGACGGAATTGATCGGCGCTGTATCGAGTCGATTGAATTTAAGCTTCGATCCGCTGGCCGGCTTTAACTGGGGACAGAGTATCGGCCAATTTTTGATGACATTGTCCGGGTCCATTTTTGCATTCGTTTCCAAGCTGGTGCTGGTGGTCATATTTCTTTTTTTTATTCTGCTCGGCAAGCCCTTTTTTAAATACAAAATATTAAAATCGTTTTCGGATGACAAAGCCAACCAGTTCAGCCAGATCACATTTTCGATTACGGCCCAGATTCGACGCTATTTATCGCTGCAATTTTTAATCAGTTTTGTAACCGGGTGTCTGGTGTGGTTGGCGCTGGTAATGATCGGTGTGGATTTTGCGGTGACCTGGGGGGCGCTGGCTTTTTTTCTAAATTTTATTCCGACCGTCGGGTCTATCGCCGCATCCCTGCCTCCTATTCTTTTAGCCCTGGTTCAATTTTATCCGAGCATCTGGCCCGGCGTCCTGACGCTGCTGTCGATTTTGACGATCCAGCTGGGTATGGGCAACGGCATTGCCCCTAAAGTTTTGGGGGATCAATTAAATCTCAGTCCGGTGGTGATTCTGCTGTCTTTGTTATTCTGGGGTTGGCTTTGGGGAATTGTCGGCGCCCTGCTTTCGGTCCCGATTACAGCGGCCTTGAAAATCGTGTGTGAAAATATTGAACCCCTCCAGCCGATCAGCGTGATGATGGGTTCCGGGAAAAGTTACCGGCCTAAATTCAGGTGAGAAGTCGAAGATATTCTTGTAAGGATAACATCAAACTCTATGCGCATTGCTCCATGCGCTTTGCTTTTTCGCCTATTCCCAGCCGGCTTCCTTTTTCAATGATTTCAGTGTCAAAATAAGGCAGGCTTTCAGCGTGTCGTTGACCCCATGGCCGCTTACGGCGCTGGCCGAAAAAGCAGGGGCTTTAAGCTGTCGGTTGTACGCATGCTGCATCTCCTCGACCGACATCAGAGGTACCCCCTCTTTGGCCAGATCTCTTTTATTCCACTGCATGACCAGCGGAAGCTTCATAATATTCAGACCATAGCCTTTTATATTTTCGGCCAGATTTTTTAAGGATAGGATGTTTTTTTCATGACGGATTTTAAGGGAGTCGGCAACAAAGACGACGCCATCCACACCTTTTAAGACGAGTTTGCGGGTCGAATTGTATTTCACCTGGCCGGGTACCGTATAAAGCTGAATTCGGACATCACACCCTTTGATTTTACCGGCTTCCATGGGGACAAAGTCAAAAAAGATCGTCAGATCTCCTTTGGTTTTGATGGAAACCATTTCATCGGTCATTAATTTGCGGCTGTTTTTGAATACATATTCCAGGTTGGTCGTTTTGCCGCATCTACCCGGTCCATAGTAGACGATCTTGCACTCAACTTCTCTTTTTTTCAGATTAATTATCGCCATAATTGGTGCAGTTCCGGGTATATTTGTTGTAATTTATCATAATTAGCCCATTATAGAAAGCTGAAAATGATGTGTCAAGCTGCAAGACTATTTCACTGGTAAAAATTGCCGAATATTTCTACCAATCTGAAATAATTTATATATTTCTGTATTATGGCCAGGCTTTGGTCAGCGCTCCGCAGATAGCTGAGGCGCCGTCCAATCCTTGCCATGTCGCATGAAACTGCAGCGGGAGCCCTTCATTCAGCTGTTAAGTAATTATCGGCAACTTTGATGTTGACATTAACTTTTAATTTGCAGATTTTTTAAGAAAAAAGGGAGACAAGGTCTACGCTCATCTCCCTTTTAGGGAAGCCGGCTTCAGAGTGTTTCAAAATGCGGCCCGGGGGGTGGGTTTGGCTTAAAAACGCTTAATTTTTCTTATATTCACAACTTCTGGCTGCCGGCACATCGGTTTCGACAGCTTCTTTGTCGCCGATTTCCAGTGATTTATCCAGGATGTGGATCGCTTCATCGATTTGGTCTTCGGTTATGATCAGCGGCGGGGTGATCACAAGCGTATCATACCAGGAGGACAGATACAGTCCGTTTTTCATGGCATCGCCGGATATTTTACCGGTCATCAGGGCTTTGCCGCTGAACTTTTCGGCTTTGGTGTCAAAGGGTTCTTTGGTCTTGCGGTTCTTTACGATCTCAAGGGCCCAGAAGTGACCGACTCCTCTGACGTCTCCAATGCAAATGTGCCTGTCGGCCAGTTCATATAGTTTTTGCTTTAAATGTTCACTGGCTTTTTGAGGCATCCCGGAGTCAAATAATTTGACGTGTTCGGAAATAGCGGCTGGAATGGCGGAGGCCGCCAGCGCATGATAGGCAAAGGTGTGACCATGGCAGAAGACTTCTTCTTCAAAGAAGTCTGCCACTTTCTGCGTAGAGGCTGTGATCGCTACCGGGGTATACGCCGCGCTGGCGCCTTTGGCCGTTGTCAGAATGTCAGGCAGAACATCCCAGTGCTGAATGGCAAAGGTTTTGCCGGTGCGGAACCAACCGGACATGACCTCGTCGCAGACAAATAGCACATCGTGTTCATCACAAATCCGGCGTATGATCGGATAGTATTCCGGCGGCGGTATCATGCGGCCGTTGGTGCCCACAATCGGCTCCACGATAATAGCGGCCACATTGCCCTCTTCTTTGATCATATAATCAAGGTAGCGGGCACATTGTACATTGCATTCCGGATACGTAATGCCGAACGGGCATCGGTAACAGTAATTGTCCGGTGCAAATACAACTCCATCCACGACGGTGCGGGCCAGCTCTGCATACCAGCGGCGCGGGTCGCCGGTAATGGACTGCCCCACCGCGGTAGCCCCATGGTAGGAATGGTAGCGGGAAATTACCTTATAAGCCGGAAATTTGAATTGTCTTAACATTTTCATGGCCGCTTCGTTGGCCGCGGTTCCACTGGTGGAAAAAAAGAATTTGCTGAGTTCTTTCGGAAAAACGGATCGCAAAGCCTCGACGGCCTCAATAATGATCTCCGTGGCAAAACCCGGCGCAACATAGGGCAGTTTTTCAGCCTGCTTGACGATGGCTTCGATTACAACCTTATTTTTGTGACCGAGGTTCGAACACATCAGCTGGGATGAGAAGTCAAGATAGCGTTTGCCGGTGTGATCATAAAAATACACGCCTTCGGCGTCGGTGATCAGCAATGGGGTCGACCATGCTTTCTGACGATTCCAGGTGCCATAGGTATGGGCCGTCATTTCTTTGATTCTGTCCTTAATGTCAGTCATATTTTTTGCTCCTTGTTGATTTCGGTTATCCGGCCGCCGCGGTTCATAGAGCCGCGAGCTTTTCACGGTGAGCTTTATGTTTTTTGCCGATTGTTTTTAAAGCGCGGGACACCTCCGGCTGCGCTTTGATTTTTTCAGCGGCCTCGGTATAATAGCGTTCGGCTCTGTCTGCCAGCCGCCTGGCCGTCGCCAGAGCATCCTTCACACCCATGCGGCCTGCCTCGCCGCATTCCTCGCAATAAGGCGCACGCGTAAAATCTTTTATAGGTTCTAAAATCATTTCGGTGACGTTTTCCCGTCGGGTGCGTTCCACAGCTTTTATATTCTTACCGGCGTCGGATGCAAATTGCTCAAACATCTCTTTGTATTCGGCGCAGGCCGGATTGCCGGCGATCGCTGCAAAGAAAGTCTGATCCTGTTTTTCCAGCTCTGCGGCGAAATTGAGTACACTTCCAAAGTTCTCAAGAGGCATGGTTGTCTCCTTTGCAAGAGTTGCGTGTTCGTTACGTGTTGCGAGTTGCGTGTTACGAGGTGCGAGTTGCGTGTTGCACGGTGCTGTGTTACGCATTGCGCATAAGGGTTGCAGGAATATTACGGGTTTCCAGATTGCTCGCTTAGCAATATAAGTGTAAAAGAAGTCGTCCTTTAACCCGTAACCCAAAGCCGTAGACCCGTAACGCGTTCTTAAAACCAGCGCTGAATGACCACCTTGGTATCCGTAAAGAAATTAAAAATTTCCTGACCATGGGCTTTGGTGTCGCCAAAAAAAGAGTTGCCGGCACCGCCAAAGGGAAAGAAACTCATCGGGGCCGCAATGCCGATATTTATGCCGACCATGCTGGGCAAAACCCGATATTTAAATTCACGCGCGGTCGCACCATCACTGGTATAGATACAGGCTGCGTTGGCAAAGCCGCGGGTATTAATCAGATCGATAACCTCGTCCAGATTTTTGGCTCGAACCACGCTCACGACGGGTCCAAAGATTTCTTCTCTGGCAATGGTCATGTCCGGTTTGACGTTATCAAAAATGGTCGGCCCGACGAAAAACCCGTTTGGGAATTCCGGCACCGTAAAATTCCGGCCGTCCATTACCAGATCGGCACCTTCTTCGATTCCCTTTTCAATGTAGCCCAGAACTCTTTTTTTGTGCGCGGCGCTGACCACGGGTCCCATTGCCGTTTTTTCATCCAGCCCGCTGCCGACTTTCATATTTTTCGCGGCGGCACTGAATTTTTCAAGCAGTTCATCGGCAACGTCTCCCACCGGCACCAGCACCGAACCGGAAAGGCAGCGTTGCCCGCTGCAGCCATAAAAAGAGGTAATCAAAGAGGGCATGCCGGCTTCCAGATCGGCGTCGGGCGTAACCGCCACGATGTTTTTGGCGCCGCCCAGAGCCTGAACTCTTTTGCCGGTCGCACCACAGCGCTCATAGATATATTTTGCCGTGGGTGATGATCCGACGAAAGAGATGCCTTCGATATCGGGATGATCCAATAAGGCCGTTGACGACATCCCGGGAACCGTGCACCATGTTGACAACGCCTTCCGGGAAGCCGATTTCATCCATAATCTCAAAAATTTTGGTCTGGGTCATGGGAACCTGTTCGGACGGTTTAACGATATAGGTATTGCCGGTTACAAGGGCATAGGGCAAAAACCACCAGGCCACCATGCCCGGGAAGTTGTAGGGAACGATTGCAGGCGAAGACGCCCATGGGTTGACGGTGACCCATAGCAGTCAATGTCTTTGGCGATATCTTCAAGGGTATACCCGCACATCAAGGTGGTGACACCGGTGGCATGCTCTACATTCTCGATCATGCGCCGCACTTCCCCCCGCGCTTCGTCGATGCATTTGCCCTGCTCGGTAGTCAGAACCCGGGCGATGTCTTCAAAATTTTCTTCAAAAGCATCTTTGAGCCGGAACAGGTAGCGGGCACGGGATAGTGGCGGTGTGGTGCGCCAATTCCAGTAAGCATCCCTGGCAGCCTTGACCGCTTTGTTCACATCGTTTGCCGTTCCATAGGCTACCTGGGCTATTTTTTCACCCAGGGCCGGATTCCATACGTCACCGATTGTTGTGGAATCGGATTCAACCCATTCACCGTTAATGTAGTTTTTCATTAACGGCAGTGATTTTTCTTTGATTGCTGGCAGCGACATATCGTTTCCTCCTTTGTCGGTTTGGTTTAGTTGGTAAGTGGTAATGATATATTCTGTTTTCAAGGGGCGCAGGTGAATGAACAGACTGCTGACATTACCAATTTTGAGTCACTTTAGGCAATTGAAATTTCCGTGTCAAGATAATTTTTGTATTTTTCTGCGAAAAATACAAAAATTATGTAATAATTATTCGAAAAAAATTAAATCATGATTTAATAAAAACGGTATCGGGCAAATAATGGTTGAAATATTTTTTTCTCGATGGTAGAAAATTAGAAATGACAAATGTTGAATCATTCGTCAATCATCATTCCAAAGAGGGTGTAGAATGAAACGCAATAACTCAATCGGCAAAAAGAAAATGCTGGATCAACTCGATTGTCAGATGATCGAATTGCTGCAAAAGGACGGCCGTGTTTCGAACACCGAAATTGCCAAAAAAATAGGCATTTCAGAAGCAACCGTCCGGACGCGTCTGAACCGCTTGATAGATGAAGGATATATTCAGATCGTGGCGGTGAGCAATCCGATAAAGCTGGGTTTTAAAATTGTGGGGAATATTCGCATTCATGTTGAAATCAAAAAAATGGGTTTGATCATAAAGGAGCTGAAAAAATTAAAGCCCTTGTGGTTTATTGTCCAAACCACCGGCGGGACGGGAATCGATACGGAATTTGTGGCAAAATCCCTGGATGAGCTAAATGAGCTGATTTTTGACAAGATCAACAAAATCGATGGGGTCATCAAGACGGAAACATCTTTGTTCCTGAATTATATCAAAAGGCAGTACGACTGGGGGACGGCGCTGTATTAGGAACAGGGGTTGCATTTACCCCTTATTATCCGACGAACACATAAGAGACACTATCGTCAAATGGCAAAGCGCAGAGAGCAAAGCGCATAGCGTTTGAAAAACGGATTTTTTTACTTTTCTTTACCCGGTGCCCCATGCCCTGTGCGCTCTGCCTTTTCGCATGCTAAGAATTTTATCGACTCTGAGCGGTATCAGGTAAAGGTTTATTTTTTCACTATTTCGCGTCAGGCGCCTCCGATCCCGTATTCCGGCTCCCCCATCGCACCCCAGACCTCTTTCCATTTGCCTCGCATTTGAGTCATCGTATCATCAATCGCGGCTTCATCGGAAGACCATTCGGACGGGCACGCCTTTTCAAGGGACTTTATCCGTGCATTGAGTTCATCCACCATCGAATTCAATTCCCGTACCATCGGGGCAACTCTATATTTTTCACTGTCCGGCAGCGACTCGGTTTTGCGAATCACGTCGTACAATTTGGCTTTCCAGCCGTTCAGCTCTATTCCAATGCTGTCACAATAGGATTTGACATCCATAGTTTTCTCCTTTTGAGAAAAGTCAGTTATTATCTGCCGGTTTTCAACGGGCGATTCGGCCGCCGGCAGATTTTTACTTAACTTAATTCTTCCAGGGGGTATGTCAATCATGGACGAATATGACAATTGGTTAATTGGTTGAGCATACCCGGCAATACCGCAATTAACAGCTTCAAGTCCGGGCAAAGTCAGAAGCATTCCGACAGAACTTGGAATTCCGACAGAACTCGGAATTCTGATAGTGCTTGAAGGGTGACCAAAATAGAGGTTTTGTCCTTCCTATCATATTGTTTCATATTAGTAATATTATAGATGGCTTAGTTGCCTTGAACCCAGTGAGAAACCCGTAAAAGCGATTGCGGGCAGGAACTTGCAATTCCTATAACGCCTGCTGAAATTTCCTAATTTTATTAAATATCAACAGGTTATAAGATTGGCAATCTCTTTGCATCATACACGCTAAGATCATTTAATCGGCCCGGTGCCCGGGATCCGATAGTTTCAAAACTTGATCTCAAAAACAATTCAAAAGCAAGGAGAAGTTAAGATGAGAAAAAAGAGCATTATCGGGATGAGTATATTGGTCGTATTCATGGCAGCGCTGTTTGTCGGCGCCGTTTGGGCCGCCGATTCCATGACGATTGTTGGAACCGTCAGTGACGACGGCAATATTGTCGATGAAAGCGGGAAGGTCTATGCGATCGGCGAAAATGACAAATCAGCTGAAGTTTCCGAACAGTCGGGCAAAAAGGTTGAGGTGAAAGGCACGGTGGAAGAGGGCACCGGCGGAAACCAGACGATAATGATCGAAAGTTATAAAGTCGTCGAATAACGCTGCGTTTTAAGTGCGTTAGGATTATGGGGGGGTTAAATTCCCCCCATTTTTTTTGCTCCTATTTTCCCCAACTCGGATCCGCCAGAGGCGGAGAACCAAAAAAGAAATTAATCACGAAAGCACGAAGGGACGAAAACACGAAAAGGAAAGAAGATAATTTTCGTGCTTTTTTATAGATTTCGTATTTTCGTGATAAAAATATTTTTTCATAAAATGCAAATAAGTCACAATTGAGAAATTAATTCGCTATGAGGGTGCACGGAAATTGCATTCAGCGGTCGAGGCCTCATAGGGTGAACGGACGGTCGGCTCCCGCGACCACCATATCCCGAAATGTTTCAGGATTCCGTCGGTAGATTCCGATAGCGGTCTTAAACCCCATGGTTCTGACAGCGTCGATTCCCTTTTGTAGATAGCGGTACCTTGGCAGGCTGCACTTGGCGTGAACGGATCTTTTAATTTCGGCCGGGGGAAAACCGGCTATGTATCTGGACACTACCCGCGGGAAGAAAATTTCGACCAACCCCCCAACCATGGCCTCTTCAACTGAGATCCAGTCGTCGACAATCTGTTCAACTTCCCGGTGTGATTTTTTTTTAAGAGCGTACAATTGTTTCCGGATAGCCGCTTCCGTGTTGCGGCGGAGGGCAATGTGCAGGGTCTCTTCGATGGGGACGGTCAGGGCATTGTAGGGCAGCTCCGCACTGTTCTGCCAAATGGTATACCGATTCGGCGTAAATTTTACCGTTCCGTCATCTTGAATTTCCAACATCGATGAATACGATCCGATTTCACCAATATATTTCCTGCCGCGCAGGGAGACTTTGACTTCTTTCTCGTGTTTTTCGTTGAAAAATGAATAGGTCCCAACATATTCTCGCGCCAGATTATGTACCAGAAAGACCGTCACGCCCTTGTCATGAGGGATTTCGGGCTTGGGATGATCCAAGGTTTCGATGTTCGTATAGGGATTATCGAGTTTGGTTTCACCCAATATGAAATCAATCACATCATGACAGTATTCTTCGTATAAAGCTGCATATTCTTCCCGGGTTTCCGGTACGTACAGCAGCCGCTGTTCAAAATCATCCAGCTTCCACTGCAAATGCTTCCCGCCGAGGTCCTTTCGAATTTTTTTGATCAATTCCCTGCGGTTATTGAAATATGCCAGAGTGCTTTGGTGGTCGACCTGATCAAATCGTTTCACAAAATCATTAAAAGGGTATACCGGGGTGGAGCGGTCCTCCAGCCGCATGAGTTCGACCAGGCGGGAATAGTCTGCACAAGGCTGGCGGGGGGACAACAGGTTGCAGGAAAATAAAAATAGGGCACCCAAAAGGATGGCCGCAATCTGAAAAATAATTTTTTGATTAAACCGTTTCCGATCTCCGTTCATGCGAATGCGCGAAAAACAACCTCCACTGGAATAATTTCAGTCCCCAAACTATCTTCGTCCATATTCGTCGAAAACTTAATTTAATTTTAACGAAATTTTGATAAAAATTAAAGCTTCCGGCTCTCCCGTCTTTATTCCAATATTTCATGGGTTCTCTGGCGGCCAATACCACCCTTCTCTCCGAGCTGCGGGCTTGCGAGCCGGAAGCTGGGGTGAAGTCAAAGCCTGGCCCTTTGGGCCAGGCTTGCCGGAAATTTCTTAACCTGTCCATCTGCAGCCGGCTTCTCATCCGGACCTATACCATTTTCGCCGGCCAGTAGGTCCTGAGATTCATTTTTGCTTGACTTTCATATGATACCTCCCATATATAGCCAGGTTATTAAGAAAGCTGCTGCAAGGACGCCAGCGAAATATTTTCTCTCATTCCAAGAGCTTTCATCATAGCCGTCAACGTTTTTCTTGTCCGGATCGAACGCACAACTGGCGGTCCGGTGAGAAAAGATGCAGAAATTATACTAAATCCTACTACCGGCGCTTTTGCCAACGATTTATTTTTCAATTGCTTTTGCCCATAAAATTGAGGAGGAAGGAGAAGAGCACATGGACATTATCAGAGAGGTTGACGGCAGATTTGAGCTGACTCAGGAGCTTCCACGGAGCCAGTTCTACAACAGGGACCTGGCGCCGGTTAGCTTGGAAAAGAGAACCTGGGGCTACTATGAGTATTTTTCCATGTGGGTGGGCATGAGCGTCTGCGTACCCACCTGGATGCTCGCCGCCAGCATGATCGCAGCAGGATTTGACTGGCTCACGTGCGTGTTCACCATTTTTCTGGGCAATGCCATCGTCCTGGGCCCCATGGTCCTGGATTCCTTTGCCGGGGCCAAGTACGGTATCCCCTTTCCGGTGTTCCTGAGGTCGAGCTTCGGACTTTTCGGCGCCAACATTCCAGCCTTGATCAGGGGGGTCATCGCTTGCGGATGGTTCGGCATCCAGACAATGATTATGGCCTTTGCCATCGATGGAATTCTGGTGGCACTTTTCCCCTCCTACGCAAACATGAAGGGCATCGTTCCGTTCTTCAGCCTCCAATCCCATGTAGTGTTATCTTTTCTCGCGTCGTGGCTGATGACGGTCGTTATTTGTTACGTTTCCCCGCCCCATAAAGCATCGCCGGGCATCAAATGGCTAAACGACCTGTCTTCACCGATTCTCATTGTGATCGGTGTCGGGCTGCTTATTTGGGCGGTTTCCAAGTCCGGAGGATGGGGACCCATTTTAACGCAGAAACGCACGGCCTCCTGGTCGGCGTGGCCTGCATTTCTGACGGCCATGGTTGCATACTGGTCGACGCTGGCCATCAACATCCCGGACCTGACGAGATTCGCAAAAAATCAGAAGGTGCAGTACCTAGGGCAGACATTCGGCTTACCCCCGACCATGACGGCCTATTCGTTCATCGGCGTCGCAGTCACCTCCGCCACCGTCGTCATTTACGGATCGGCGATCTGGGATCCGGTGCAGCTTATGATCAAGACGGGCATCCCCTTTTTCATTTTTGTCGGGCTCGTCTTTGTAATCCTGGCAACCCTTACCACCAACATTACCGCCAACATGGTCTCCCCCATAAACGACTTCATGAATCTAATGCCCAAAATCCTTAATTGGGAACGGTCAACCATTGTGATCGCCCTGATCGGCGTGCTCATGCAGCCGTGGAGATTTTTAGCGGATCCCAAAGCCTACATATGGACATGGCTGCTTGGATATGGTGCCTTCACGGGAGGAATTGCCGGAGTCATCATTTGCGATTACTGGATTGTAAGAAAACAGAACCTGAAGCTGCACGACATTTACATCAGGGAAGGCTACTACAATTTTGCCGGGGGCAAAACGAGCTGGATTGCGGTCATTTATGCGCTGATTCTGCTGGCAGCAACGATCGTTCTCTGGGCAAGCGGTGCTATCCTCGGGGAAGGCTGGCCTTCGACGCTTACCACACTGGTACTGGTGCTCGGCCTGATAGCCGGTATTGTCATGTATATCAGCAAAACCAAGGGAGTGAATTTTGCCGGAGTGCTGGCGCTGTTCTCAGGTGTGGTGGGCTCCCTCGTTCTTTCCCAGATCAGCACCGTTTTATCCCAGTGGACGTGGTTTACGGGGGGGGGCATCGGTTTCATTGGCTATTATTTGCTGTACAAATACTGGTATGAAAAGCATTTTCCGGCCGTCCCCGATTGATTAACCCGATGGCCAATTTTTTTTTAATGAACCCATATGTGAGGATTTTCCTTATATTAGCGTGCTTTGGAATTTTTCACAGCCTCACGGCCAAAGAGAGAGTAAAGGAGGCGATTCGCTCGAAACTAGGCATGGGCGACCCGGCATACGCGGTTGCCCGTGCATCGATCTCACTGTCGGTGCTTGTTCTCTCGATTGTGGCTCTATTTAACGGTGCGAACACCACGAAGGCGCTTTTTAGCCCGATCCACGGCCTGCCGGCAATCGTTCCGACGATGTTTGCCTTTTGGATCGCGATGATGGCGCTAGGGCAGGTCGCCAAGGGGCGCTGCCTGCCCCAGTTTTTTGGTTTGCAAGAATACCCGAAGCTTTTTTTCTTTTCAGGTGCCTACAGCATATGCCGGCATCCCATGTATACAGGCTGGCTGATCGCAAGCTGGGGGATTGTCATGAGCAAGCCTTACCTGCTCACCCTGTTTTATAACATACTTATTACCTTATTCGTCGTCCATGAATCTCGGCAGGAAGAAAAACGGATGACCGAGCTGTTCGGCGACAGGTACCTGGTCTACAAAAAGAAAATACCGTTTCTGCTCCCCTATGGCTTTCTTAAAAAGGAAATTCGGGAATATGGCGCTCCAAAATTTTAGATAAAAGCGAATCCCCGCCGAATGGACAAACAGGCTGCAGGCATGTTAACCATGCGTTCGAGTCAATTCGGTATACATATCGGGGCGTAGATCCCGGAAAAACTGCCAGCCGTCCCGCACCTCCCGGATTTCTTCCAGATTCAGATCGGCCATGACGACCTCATCCTTGTCCTCGCTGCCTTTGACAAGCATTTCCCCCCGGGGATTGACAAAATAGCTGGACCCGTAGAACCTTCCAAATTCCCATGGCTTCTCAAGTCCGATGCGGTTGTTGGCTCCGATAAAGACACCGTTGGCTACGGCCTGGGCCGGCTGCTCCAGCTGCCATAAGTATTGGGATTTTCCGGCGGTGGTGGCTGAAGGGTTAAATAAAATTTCAGCGCCCTTCAACGCCAGCAGCCGGGCACACTCCGGAAAGTGCCGATCATAGCAGATATAAATGCCGATCTTGGCATAGGTGGTCTCAAAAACCGGAAATCCCAGATTGCCCGGTTTGAAATAAAACTTCTCCCAAAATCCCGGCCACGTATGCGGAATATGAATCTTTCTGAATTTACCCAGATAAGTGCCGTCGGCATCAACGACGGCGGCTGTGTTGAAATAGACACCATCCATCTCCATCTCATAAACCGGTATAATCATCACCATCTGGTATTTGCGGGCATATTCACTCAGTCGTTCTACGGTCGGTCCCGGAACGGTTTCGGCCGTCGCGTACCACTTGATGTCCTGTTCGGCGCAGAAATACGGTCCGTGAAAGATTTCCTGGAGACATAGAATTTGAACGCCTTTTTTTCCCGCTTCATCGATGAGCGGCAGGTGCTTTTGGATCATGGCCTCCTTGATTTCGGCGGGCGTACCTTCATGCCTGGCATTGGCGGCCTGGATATGGGCGCATTTTACGATTCTGGACATACATTCCCCCTTTCCCGAAATCCGCTGTCGTCATTTTTCCTTTTCGGGCCGGCAGCGGTTAAATTTTGCAATGATTTTTTAATTTTGAAGCAGTCAACGCTTTCAGTGTTTTACTACCTGTTATGTCTTTTTATTTTCATGTGGCCGGTGTTAAATAAAATGATAAATATGCGCAGCATAAAGTAACTAAGCCGCCGAGCCTGCGGTCGAACGACTTTCTTCGATTTTCAAAGAACCATTCACTATCCTGAATACACTATTTTTCAGGGCGGATTAATTAGCAGTCTTATATTGGCAACCATTAGATAGGTCAAGTCTTTTATGAGATCGCCGAAATTTTATGAACATGCATTATTATTCGAATTGTTAATAATTGACAATTACCCCTGAAACGTCTAAACTTTATGCCTTATTTAATGAAAGTCAAAAGGAGGAAAATCCGTGAGCAATGCTGAAAAGTTTAAGCAGATGCGAAAAGGGTTTGACCTGATCCAGGCGGTAGCCGAAGCCGATCGCTGTCTGCTCTGTCATGATGCCCCTTGTTCCCAAGGCTGCCCGGCTGATACCCGGCCGGCTGAATTCATCCGCAAATTGCGTTTTAAAAACATTACGGGGGCAATTCGCACAATTAAACAAAACAACATCTTAGGGGGCGCCTGCGGTGTGCTTTGCCCGACTGCCCGCCTGTGCGAGGAAAAGTGCAGTGCGATGTTCAAAGCCCAAAATCGTCCGGAAGGAGCCGACCGGCCCATCCAGATCGGCAAAATCCAGCGATTTTTAATTGAACATTCATGGCAACGGGGGGTTAAGGCTTTCAGCAAGCCGGCAGAGCGCGGCGAAAAAATCGCCGTGGTGGGCTCCGGACCCGGCGGATTGAGCTGTGCTGCCGAACTTGCCAAAGACGGGTATCAGGTCACAGTCTTTGAGGCCAAACCGGAACCCGGCGGGGTCCTGCGCTACGGCGTGGTCTCTTACCGCTTTGATAGGAATTTTCTCGAGCATGAGATGGCAGATATCAGGGAGCTGGGTGTTAAATTCAAATGCAATTCTGCTATCAGTGGGAAAGAGAGTGCGGAGGCCCTCTTAAAAGACGGCTTCGATGCTGTTTTCCTGGCGCCCGGTCTGTGGGCGGCCGCCAGCCTGAAGTCAAACGGAAGGGACATCGATGGATTGTTTTCCTCCGTGGACTATCTGTCGGCCCTGCGTGACGGGCGCTTTGAAGAAATTGAAACGAAAATTCAGGGCAAAACCGTTGCCGTCATCGGCGGTGGGTCGGTGGCTATGGATTGTATCGAGTCAGCCGTGAGACTGGGAGCCAAAGACGTCTATTTGATCTACCGGCGCTCTTACTCGCAGATGCCGGCGGAATCCGATGAGCGCATCGAGGCCCTGGCAAGCGGGGTTCATTTTCTACTCCTCAATCAGCCGCTGGATTATTTAACCGATGACCAAAATCGTCTGACGGGATTGAAACTGGTACGCACCCGTCTGGGCGAGCCCGACAAGTCGGGCCGGAGACGGCCGGAAAATATTGACGGCTCCGAATGGATGATGGATGCGGATGTGGTCATCGAGGCCATCGGCAACATCGCAGCCGAGGAGTCATCCGAATGGTATCCCAATGTTAATATTGACGCCAAGAGACTTATTCAAGCAGACCCTGCGACCGGCAAAACATCGATTGACGGAATTTTTGCCGGCGGCGATATTGTGCGCGGCCCGGCCCTTGTGGTTCAAGCGGTTCAGGACGGCAAAGTGGCGGCTGCGGCGATCAAGGATTACCTACAGAAATAGATTGAATAGTGAATAATGAAGATTGAATATTTGAGGTATCCTATCATTTTATTTTCAGGTGTATATTTAGTCATCCAACTTACAGCATGTGAAAATCGTAAAAGAAGCAAAGATTGCAATTTCTAATGGCTGCGACAAACAGCATGCAATATAAATAAGACAGACAGAATTCCATAAATATTCAATATACAATCGAAAATATTCAATTCATTGGCGTTTGCGAAGCAAACTCATCAGATAGGAGGCAAACTCGTGACAAACCACGTTGATTTATCCATGGATTTTTGTGGGGTGAAATTTAAGAATCCGTTCCTGCTCTCATCCTCTCCGGTTTCAAACAGTGCCGAGATGGTGGCCAGGTCCTTCGACGCCGGCTGGGGCGGGGTGGTGTTTAAGACGCTGAATTCGGACCGCTTGCCGATTGTGCACCCTTCGCCGCGCATGCACTGCATCCATTACGGCGGTAAAAAGGAAATGGCGGTCCAGAATGTGGAGATGATATCCGATCGGCCTCTGAAAGATAACCTCATGGATTTTCTCTATCTGAAAAAGAATTACCCGGACCACCCCATCATCGCCAGCATCATGGGTTTTTTTACTGATGAATGGGTGTATCTGGCGAAGACGGCCGAGGACAATGGGGCCGATATGTTGGAGCTGAACTTTTCCTGCCCGCATATGTGCATCGAGGGCGCGGGGCATAAGGTGGGGCAGGCCTTCAAGCTGCTGGAAGGATTTACCGAAGCCGTCAAAAAAGCAGTTTCCATCCCGGTGATGGCCAAGATGACCCCGAATATCACCGACATGAATGAACCGGCCATGTACGCGAAAGAGGGCGGTGCCGATGCGATCTCCGCCATTAATACCGTCAGAGGCATTTCCGGTATCGGCTTAAATGACCATGTTCCAACACCGAATGTATTCGGCAAAGGCGCCATCAGCGGGACCTCCGGTCCGGCCGTCCGGCCGATCGGCTTGAATTTTATTGCCTCCATGGCCCAAAATGAGCGGCTCGGACTCCCCCTGTCAGGGATCGGCGGCATCGAGACCTGGATTGACGCACTTGAATATATCCTGGTCGGCGCCTCAACCATTCAGGTCACCACCGGCATCATGCATTACGGGCACCGGATTGTCGAAGACTTGATCGAAGGTCTGAGCGACTACATGGTCGAACGCGGGATTAACAGGGTCTCTGATCTGGTAGGCAAGGCGTTGCCCCATCTGCACGAGACCGAAGCGTTTGAGGTTGATCGGCAGGGAATTACCCAGTATGACCTGGATCTCTGTATCGGCTGCGGGCAGTGTTACATCGTATGCCGGGATGCCGCCGGCCAGGCGATTGAATGGGATGCTGCCAACCGGAGGCCGAAACTGATAGAGGATAAATGCTTAAGCTGTATGCTGTGCAAATTCGTATGTCCGGTGCCGGATTTGATTTCTTACAAGGAAATGCCTAAAGGATGGAGCCGACGGGAGACTGCGGTCATGGACCGCAGAATGGAAAAAGATGTAAAACTTGAGCCATTTACAAAGGAGGGTCCAAATGAGTGTGTTATTTAAACGCGGAACCGTCGTAAATGCTACCGGCCGTTATCTGGCCGATGTGTTTGCCGATGGCGATAAAATTAAAGCGATCGGGACCGATCTGAATAATCCGGCGGATGAAGTCATCGATGCCAAGGGCAAATATATTCTTCCCGGGGCGATTGATCCCCACACCCATATTTCCATGCCTTTTATGGGAACCTATGCCCAGGATGACTATGAAACCGGCACCATCGCGGCGGCCTGCGGAGGTGTCACCTGCGTTGTGGATTTTGATTTGCAGCAAAAGGGCGAAAGCCTGCTGGAGGCCTTGGAGCGCAAAAAGGCTCTGGCAGAAGGCAAAGCCTGCATTGATTACTCCCTGCATCCGGCCATTATGGATCCCAGGCCGGAAGTAATCGCGGAGGTTAAAAAGGCCTGCCGGGAGTACGGGACGCCGAGCTTTAAAATTTTCATGGTATATGACTTCCGGGTGGATGATGCCATCATGATTAAGCTGCTGGAAGAAACCAAGAAATACGGGGGACTGGTCCAGGTTCATGCCGAAAATGTCTACATCATACAGCACATGAACGAAGTCCTGGCAAAAGAGGGCAAGCTGGCGCCTTACTACCATGCTGTCAGCCGGCCGAACATCGCCGAGGAAGAAGCCATTTACCGGGCCTCAAAAATGGTTGAGCTGACGGGTTCTCGCATTTATGTCGTGCACCTGTCTTCCAAGGAAGGACTCTGGGTAGTAAAGGAAGCGCGCAATCGCGGGGTGAATGTCTATGCCGAAACCTGCCCGCAGTACCTGCTGCTGGATGATGAACGCTACAAAGAGCCGGACTGGAACGGAGCCAAGTATGTCATGTCGCCGCCCCTGCGAACCAAAGAAAGCAATGCGGCGCTCTGGGAAGGCCTGAGGGGCGGCGACCTGCAGGTGGTGGCCACCGATCATTGCCCGTTTGATTTCAAGGGCAAAAAGGATATGTTCGGCAAAGACGACTACAAGAAAATCCCCAACGGGGCACCGGGGATCGAGACCTTACTGCTCCTGTTGCATTCCGAAGGTGTGGCCAAAGGCCGCATCAGCTTGGAGCGCATGGTGGATGTGCTGTCTTCCGGCACGGCCCGGATGTTTGGCCTGAAAGACAAAGGCGAAATTGCCGTGGGCAAGGATGCGGATATCGTCGTTTTTGATGCGGAACAGAAATTTACCGTTACCCAGAGCAAGCTGCATATGAACGTTGATTATACGCCCTATGAAGGGCTGGAGATCACCGGCATGCCCAGCCTGGTGTACTCCCGGGGCAGGAAAGTCTCCCAATGGAACGGCAAACAGATGGAGTTTGTGGGAGAAGTCGGCCGTGGCAGATTTGTCAAGCGAGAGCCTTTTGAAGACTTTTAAAGCAGAGGACAGAAGACAGATCCAACTAATTTAATCTGATTGTGCTCTCTGGGATCATAAATAGATCTATAAGAAAAAAGGTGCAGGAAATCTATATCCTGCACCTTTTTGTTTTTTCTGGTGGTGTTTTTTGCCATTTTTTTCAGATACTGCAAATTCAGCAGCTCAATAAGCTCTGGCATCTAACGTTGGTCATCTGCTATCTGTCTTATGTTATTTCTCATTCGCAGATTGCAGCATGGCATGCAGCAGCACGTTCGCACCGGCCTCGCAGTCTTCCCACCTGGTATTTTCGACTTCAACATGACTTCGGCCGCCGATACTGGGAACAAAAATCATGGCGGTCGGGCATACCTGGTTCATGTAGCTGGCGTCGTGTCCGGCGCCGCTGACCATGTGCAGATAGGAATATCCCAGCCGGTCGGCACTATCCATAATCAGCTGGACCCTTTTCTCGTCAAACGGTGAGTGCTCAACCCGCCAGGTTTCCTCGATTCGAATCGGGCAGCCGCGCCGGGCGGCGATATCATCGAAGTCTTTGCGAACCAGCTGCCAGGCCTTAACGGCATGATCGTCGTCCCAGGAGCGGATATCCACCGTGAAATGAACCTTGTCGGGAATGATGTTGCGAGAATTCGGATAATTTTGAATCTCGCCGACGGTGGCCACCATATTGCCTCCCATGCGGTCCGGAAGCTCATTGACCTTCAGGATCATTTCGGCAGCCGCGCAAAGGGCGTCGTGCCGGCCTTCCATGGGGGTCGGCCCCACCTGGTTGGCTTCGCCCTCCAGATAAACGTCATACCAATGCAGGCACAGAATTCCTTTGGGAGCCCCGATCAGCTTGCCCTCTCTTTCCAGAATCGGTCCCTGTTCAATGTGGAACTCGTAATAGCAGTGAACGGGCCACTTTTTGCAGGGAGCGGTGCCTTTGTATCCGATGCGGGTCAGTTCGTCTTCAAAGCGTTTCCCACTGATATCGGTGCGGCTATAGACCCAGTCTTTTTCGAGCGCTCCGGCCCACACCCCGGAGGCCACCATGGCCGGCGCAAAGCGGGAGCCTTCCTCATTGGTCCAATCCACGATGATAATGGGACGTTCGGTTTCAATGCTGTTGGCCTGCAATGTTCTTAAGACCTCCAAAGTGCCCATAACCCCTAAGATGCCGTCAAATCGCCCCCCCTTGGGCTGGGAATCGATATGCGAGCCGCTCATCACCGGCGGCAGATCGTTGTTGCGGCCCGCCCGCCGGCCGAAGATATTGCCCATTTCGTCGACAGTGATTTCAAGATCCAGTTCTTTCAGCCACTTAACGAAAAGATCCCGGGCCTGCTTGTCTTGGTCGGTCAGGGTCAATCGCTGCACCCCGCCGCCCGGCGTGGCACCGATTCTGGCCATTTCTTCCAGCGTACTTTGCAGCCGCGCACCGTTTACACGTAAATCTTTCAAATCCATTATTCTTCCTCCCTTACCCGGACGAGCCGGAATTGAAAATTGAAGATTGCAAATTGAAGATTGATGGATGTTGCTTTGCGCCGTCTTTTTTAAAATAGATGCGCCGATGGCAGACCTTAAATATTCAATCTTCAATCGAAAATATTCAATATTAAATATGTCGCTGTGTATAATCAAAATAATCTTATCAGCACAACCCCCCCTACCAGCAGAACCACCCCCAGCATTCTAAATCCGTTAATTGGATGTATCGGATAGCCTATCCAACCAAAATGGTCCAACGCAATGGAGGACAGCATTTGGCCGGCGACAATCAGGGCTATCATTGATGCGGCTCCCAGCCTCGGTGCAAGCACCACGGTCGAGGCAACCAGAAACGCGCCCAGCAACCCTCCGCTCCATATCCACCAGGGATAGCGGACGATGTTGGCCCCCGCCGGCCAGGGAGTGCGTAAAATCAAGGCATAGACGGCGAGCCCGATGGTGCCGACCGCAAAGGAGATCGTGGCGGTCAAAATGGCCGAATTGCTCCAAAGATTGAGTTGCGCATTGATGCCGGCCTGGGTCGGCAGGCAGAAACCGGCGACGACAGCAAGCAATATATAAGGCCACGCAGAGGTCATCACAGTATCCTTTCACATCAACGGTAGGCTATCTCGGTCATTGAAAATCCGGTCCTGGGAGCAGGTATTCCTTTCCCGTTTCAGGTTGAGATCATAGGTAAGAAAGATTCGGCTGTCAATCTTGAAGACGGAACTAATCCGCCTTGAAAAAAAGGCCATTCATGATTTATTTGCTCTTTACAACTGAAGCGGGTTGTAAATTATCCGCGGATTATTTACGCAATGGTTCCGATCATAAGCACCGGCCTCAGCCCGCCGTGAAAGATAGGGTGTGCCTCCAGCCGGAAGGGGACTTTATTGGCGAGATGCCTGCTCGGAGATATGAGAATCACCTTCCAGCCTTTATATTCCTGCTTTAATCGGGCACAAATTTTCATAAACAGCTGTTCGCTCTGTGAACGGTTCTCCAGCCGCTTTCCATAGGGAGGATTAATGGCCACCAATCCCGCCTGATCGGTCAAAGCACGCGGCAGAAAATCAAAAAAGTCCTGATTGATAACCTTTATGACGTCGGCCAGCCGGTTTTCGGTCAGACCTTTCTCAAGGCGTCTGCAGGCGAACGGGTCTTTGTCCGATGCGAAAATTGTCGGCAGCCGGGGTTCGGTAAAATGCACCTGGCACTGACGCTTGAGATACTCCCATTTCTTCGGACGAAAAGAGGGCCATCCCATAAAGGCAAACTCTCTGAACCACCCCGGCGGAATGTTTTTGGCCATCAACGCTGCTTCCAGAGAGAAGGTTCCGGTTCCGCACATGGGATCTATAATGGGTTCGGCGCCGCGGTAGCCGGCCAGCAATAAGGCCGCCGCCGCAATCGTTTCACGCAGGGGTGCTGTGCCGGGGTGTAATTTTAAACCGCGTTTGTGAAGGTGCTCACCACTGCTGTCAATGGAGATGGTAAACTGATCATCCAAACCCCGCACAAAAATTTTTGGCTCCCATAATTTTTTTTCTTTTCGTTCCCCCTTGTCAGGATCAGTGATGGTATGCTGCGAAATACTGTTCACTAAGCGTTCGCAAATGGCATCGCTATGATACAGGCGGCAGTGTCTGGTGGTGGTGTGGATCTGCGGGGACGATCCAGCCGGAAGGTAGAGTTCCCATGGGATCTCGGCCGTTTTTGATTCCAACTGTTTGAAGCTGGATGCCCTGAAACTATGGATGCGCATGAGAATTCGGTTGGCGGTGCGCAAATGCAGGTTTGCCAAATAACAATCCTGCAGCAACCCTTCAAATTCAACTCCGCCGTTAACGACGCGTGCATCCTGCTTCGAAAGCCCAAGCGCGGACAGCTCCCGGTAGCAAAGGGGTTCGGCACCGGGAGCTGTGGCGGCAAAATACGGGCGGCGGCGCCCGATGACATGGCGTTTGATGCGTTTTAATAAGGCGGTTTCGGTCATTGAATCTTGAAATTTGATATTTATTTGGAATTTGGTGCTTGAGATTTGGAATTTTCTAAATTCATAAATCCTTACCAAAGCTACTGGTCTGGGAATTACTCTAATACTGTCCTGCAGAGCTCAGCAACCAGTTTGGAACTTCGATTGACATTACCATAGTATTGCTGTATCACAAACCAAATTTACATCGGTTAACTCACAAGGAGGTGGAGATGGCTGGCATCAATAAGGTGATCTTGATTGGTCGATTAGGAAACGATCCCGAGGTTCGCTATACACCCAGTGGCGCTGCGGTCGCCAATTTCAGCATCGCAACATCCGAAGAATGGAAGGATAAGGATACGGGAGAAAAAAAGGAGCGCACTGAATGGCATCGCATAGTAGCTTGGAGAAAGCTTGGTGAAATTTGCGGGGAGTATCTTTCCAAGGGTCGGCAGGTATACATTGAGGGGCGTATCCAAACTCGTTCCTGGGATGATCAAAGCGGCAACAAAAAATATACTACCGAAATAATCGCTACGGATGTTCAGTTTCTTGGCGGGAGGGATACTGCCGATACGGCACGGCCTCAAGGCGCCCCTGTTCCGGATTATCCGGGAACTCCCGCGTCCGGGCCCAACGATGATGATATTCCGTTTTAATTGAAGGGTTAATATTTCAACGGGTTATCCATCGCAGTCGGCTGCGTGAAGCGGAATACGAGCGACACTCGAATTTATCAGTTAAAAAGGGCAGTCTGATTCCTCTTCAGTTACTGCCCTTCAACTACTCGTCAAAAGATCATCCTTGAATGTTTGTTACCCCGAAGCTTTTCAGCTTTTTTTATCTTCTTCTATCTTTTCAGGTTCCTTTTTTTCTTCCTCATTGGATGCGCCTTTGAAGTTTCTTATGGCTTTCCCCATTCCGGCGCCTATTTCCGGCAGCTTGCCTGCACCGAAGATTATTAGAATGATGACTAAGATTATAATTAGTTCCGGCATACCAATTCCAAACATAATACCTCCTATTACTCCGGCCCGGTGTGTTTGAGTTCATTGAGAAGTCGCATGAACTCCTTTGATTTCAAATACCGATCGACGCTGCTTTGATATTCGATCCATTTCCCCCAGGCATCAATCCAGGCCTCATTGTGCCAGTAGCAGTCCGGGTCTCCGGCTCCCTTGAGCCGTTCGATATAGTCTATATATTCATCGGAGCACGCTTCGCAAAAATTATAAGGTACATTGAGCTTGCGACGGTATTGCGCACCGCCGCTCGAATCGCTGTCAATCTGAGTGCCGCATTTTTCACATTTAAAGGCACAGTGGGTGCACTGAAAGACTTTGCGAACAGCCAGAACCTTGCGTTTTTTTAATACTCCGGCCTGTTTTTCATCTGCCAGGCCTTTTTTATCTTTAAACGAAATGATATTCGTCACCGGGCACTCCGGATACGCAGCTCGTGAAAAAATTACCTAATTGTTATACACAGCGTCGCAATTAATGCTGCATTCGCCTTTTTATGGTTGATTTTCAAACTACGGTCTATAGCCAACTAGCGGTCCATCTTCGTGCAATGATCTATGCCGATATGCACAGCAGTCGATTATCGAACGCAACGAAATATACCACCCGGCTATAACCGTGTCAATCCTTTCAATTTGCTATTTGCATGTTTTGAATTGCGGGGGGGGGGGGAAAAATTGTTTTACCGCCATGTGGCACTCTATCTAAATCTTGCCAATCAAATTTGTCCGTGTTAATTTAAAAATTTTCGCAATCATATTTTGCCGATGACGTCCTGCCGCAAGGAGTTTCAAAAATGACTAAATTGTTTCAGGCCAATGGTATGGCCACCATGATCGGCAGTCTCCCGCTGACGGACCACGGGGAAGCCATCGACCTGATTTGGGAACATACACCCGAAATTCCGTTCTGGGCGCAGCTTACGGCGCATCAGGAAGAGGGGATGATGGCCCAATTTACCCGGGGTCTGCCGGGTATCTGCCGTGAAAACGGCGCCATCTATATCAATACGGACAGCGGAACTTTCGACGAGGAACTGCTTCAATTCTTTGAAGAATATATGCGAGTGAGTGACGGCGAAATCGACTTGGAAGCTTCACGCTTTATCCTGACCGAGGATACCGCCCGAGGCTTTTTTTTCCTGTTGAAGCGTCTTGCGAGCCTGCCCGCAGCCCCCATAGCAGTTAAAGGGCAAATTACCGGTCCCTTCACACTGGGGACGGGCATCGCTGATCAGAACAAACGGGCAATCTTTTATGATGTGCAGTTAAGAGATGCCGTGGTTAAACTTTTAGCCATGAAAGCCCGTTGGCAGGTGCGCCGGTTGTCTCGATACGTGCAGCCGGTCCTTATTTTTATTGATGAACCCGGTCTGGCCGGTTTCGGATCATCGGAGTTTACCAGCATTTCCCGCAATGATATCAGTCAATGCCTTGAGGAAGTCTGCGAAGCCGTACACGGGGAAGGCGGATTAGCCGGTGTCCACGTGTGTGCCAATACCGACTGGTCACTGGTACTTGAATCTTCGGCCGATATTATCAGTTTTGATGCCTATGGCTATTTTGACCGATTCATCCTTTATCCCGCTCAGATTAAGAAATTTCTTGAATCCGGCAAAATATTGGCCTGGGGTATCGTGCCGACTTTAAACGCACAGCAGATTGGACGGGAAACCGGCGGCTCCCTTTTCGAACAATGGCGGGAGAAAGCCAAACAACTGGAAGCACTTGGGACGAATATGCCGAAGTTGATAAGCCAGTCCCTAGTTACGCCAAGCTGCGGCGTTGGATCCTTGGATCTTGCATCTGCTGAAAAGGTTTTAAAATTAACCGGAGCGGTTTCCCGGCAGATAAGGAGCCTGTGATTTTCTGGCAGGGTGTCTATCGAAATGAGCATAGCGTTTAAAGCTAAAATTTAAACCGAAAGGACAAAGGATCCGATGGTGGACAATTACAGAGTAAACCCGTTTGCAGGGGCGACCCGCTACGTTTTAGATGAAGAATTGGCTAAGATTGTGAATATATCGATGGCACTGGAAATGCCGCTGCTTTTGAAAGGCGAGCCCGGCACCGGCAAAACCATGCTGGCGCATGCAATTGCGGAAAGTCTGAAAATGCCCTTGATCGTGCTCAACGTTAAGTCAAGTATGAAGCTGGTCGAAGCCTTGTACCAGTATGATACCTTGACACGGCTGAACGACAGCCGTTTTGGAGACTCCCAACGCAATGTCAGCAACATTGAGGACTATATAAAAATGGGCAAGATCGGCCAGGCGTTTACGGCGCCGCATAGAACCGTGCTCCTGATCGATGAAATCGACAAAGCGGATACTGATTTTCAAGATGACATGCTGGATGTGCTGGACCAGATGGAGTTTGATATCATAGAAATCGATAAAACCGTCTCGGCCAAATTCCGACCGGTGATCATCATAACCTCCAATGCCAAAAAAGATTTGTCCGACCCTTTCTTAGGGCGCTGCAATTTCCACCACATTGCCTTTCCCGACGCGGATATGATGCGCAGAATAATCGGGGTGCATTTCCCGGCTTTGGATTCCGTGCTCATGGAAAACGCCGTTGCTGCGTTTTATCGGATGCGCAAAGTGGAGGCCGTCGAGAAGAAGCCCGCTACCCGCGAACTGATAAATTGGATCAGGGCGTTGCAGGCCGACCCCGACTTTAATCCAAAGCAGCTGGTGAAAGGGGAACTGCCGTATCTGGGGGTGTTGTTCAAGAAGAGCCAGGACTATGTCCGGGCCCAGCATGCGGTCAACGGGCGGCGGATAAATTAAATAAGCTCAACGTTCAAGGCTGAAGGCTCAAAGTAAAGCGACTTTTTCTTTTTAACTATGAACTATCAGCTATGAGCTATCAGCTTTAAAGCGAAGCTTTAACCATGTTTATCGATTATTTTTATAAATTAAAGAACGTCGGAATACCGGTCAGCCCTACCGCTTTTCTGACCCTTCAGCGGGCGCTCAGCAGTGGTCTGGTCGCTACGCTGGATGATTTTTATACGGTTTCGCGGGCGATTCTTGTTAAAAGCGAGCGCTATTTTGATCTGTTCGACCAGGTTTTTGCGCATTATTTCCGGGGCGCTGAATTGCCCGATTCGGAGGGCATCGAACTCGATGAACTGGCGCGAACCATGCTGGCAGCCTGGCTGCAAAATCCTGAGGAACTTTCCAAACTGCTGGGCGTGGACGAGTCGGCTCTGGCCAAGCTTACCCCCGAGGAATTGATCGAATATTTTAAAGAGCGTCTGAAGGAGCAGACCGAGGCGCATCACGGCGGCGGGAAATGGATCGGCACGCGGGGATACTCCCCGGTAGGTCATTCCGGCTACCACCCCGGAGGGATGCGGGTGAGCGGTGTTTCCAGAAATAAATCAGCCGTAAAAGTGGCCATGGACAGGCGCTACAAAGACTATTCGCTCAGCGGACCGCTTACCCATGCCCTGGTGGGAGAGGCCTTGAAAAGGCTGCGGAATATGATCCCCGTGGGTCCCAAAGACCAGGTAAATATTGATAAAACAATTTACCAGACGATGAAAAATGCCGGGGAGATCGAGATTATCTTTGACAGGCGGCTAAAGGATCGCTTGAAAATAATGCTTGCCATTGACAACGGCGGCTGGTCCATGGATCCGTATATCCCGGTCGTCCAGACCATTTTTGATTATGCCAAGGCCCAATTCAAGGATATAAAAACCTATTTTTTTCACAATACGATTTATTCCAACCTGTGGGAAGATACGGCGCGGTATAAAAAACCGCAGCGGATCGAAGAGTTTGCCCGTCTCGACCCCCAGACCCGGTTGATCATTGTCGGAGACGCCAGCATGGCCCCGTACGAGCTGATGGCCAGCGACGGTTCCATCCACATTGAAGAGCGCAGCGGCCTGCCAAGTATTGAATGTCTGAATCTTCTTGCCAAAACTTTCCCCCACTCGGTCTGGTTGAATCCCGTGCCTGCCGGCATGTGGCATTACACCCGCACGATCAGCGCCATCCGTGAAATTTTTCCCATGTTTGAGTTGACCATTGACGGACTGGAGCAGGCGGTGATGCAGCTTATGATGAAATAGGATAGAAGCTTGAATGCCGGAAGGTCGGGAAGGTTTATTATAGCATTGAAAACCTTGTTCTCTGGGTCAGGTCAGAGAAGATTGGCTTTGCCGTGAATGAATGTCTTGGAGTATTGGCCCGCCCTGGCGCGACGTACTGAGAATTTAAAGCATGGTTTTACCGTTCTTTACTTGCCTTCCAATACTGTCAACCCCGGTGTAGGTCAGGACAATTCAACCATTCAATCCATACAATTGACATGTATTCTGCCAGACAATTTGAGCCAGTTCAGCCGGGTCCTCTTTTCGCACTTCAGCCAACTTCATAAGGACCGATTTTACAAAGGCGGGTTCATTGCGTCGGTTGTGTTTTTTTTCCGCTGCCGGAACCAGATACGGTGCATCGGTTTCCACCAGCAGACGGTCGGCCGGTATGGTGGGGACGAGTTGGCGCAGTTGAGCCCCGCGGCTTTCCATGGTTAAAATACCGGTAATGCCGATGTGAAGCCCCAAAGCAAGGTATTGATCGAGTTCGTCCAGATCGCCGCTGAAACAGTGGACAACCCCGTTTATTTCAGCAAGCCCCTGACCTTTAAGGATTTCAAGAAAGCGGCCGTTGCTGTCCCGCTCGTGAAATATCATCGGCATTCCCAATCCGCCGGCAATTTCGAGTTGTCTTTCAAACCATTTTTCCTGATCCTTCCTGGGTGAGTGCATGCGGTTGAAATCCAGGCCGATTTCCCCCCAGGCGCGAACCTGTTCGGTTTTGGCGAGACCGGTAAGATAGCGGAGTACGGGTTCGCTGCAATTTTTTACATCGTGCGGATGGACCCCTACCGAGGCATAGACGCCTTTGAGGGATTGGGCCAGTGAAACCGCCTTACCGGAGGTTCTCGCGTCAACGCCGACGGTCATCATGCGCATAACCCCGGCCTCGTGTGCACGATCCAAAACAGCGTTGAAATCTTTAGCATAGGATTTGTCATCAAGATGACAGTGACTGTCGAAAATTTTCATAATAATTAATCCGCCTGCGCTTCGGTCTAACTCCTTTTTAGGCCCTTAGTTGTGGTTTCTTTGCGTTTTATGGAAAAATATTTTTATCACGAAAACACGGAACCTTGAAAGTACGAAATTTATCTTGTCCGCTTTTCGTGGTTTCGTCCTTTCGTGCTTTCGTGATTAATTTGTCCTTTTTGCTTCCGGCTTGTCCGGGTTAGGTTTTCAAAGAGCAAATTTCAACCAGAATATGGTATATTTCGGAGCGGATTAATTATCCTTGATTTAATTCATGGCTTTTGAGAATATGCTCTTTTCAAATGGCTGATACCACGGCCCTCACTCATCGGACGGTCGGCTGCAAAAATATCGAAATAAACGCTGGAGGTCTATAATGTTTAAAGTTGTCAAACGCGAAGAGATGTCCGCGGGCAACGTCATTCTCAATGAGATCGAAGCCCCAAAGATAGCCCGCAAGGCCAAACCCGGTCAGTTCGTCATTCTGAAAGTGGGCGAAGACGGCGAGCGTATTCCATTAACCATGGCGGAGGCGGATGCGGAAAAGGGTACCATAACGGTAATTTATATGGTCGTCGGCAAATCCACCGCCCTGTTTAAAACCCTGCAGGTGGGTGACAGCTTCCAGGATGTCATCGGGCCGCTGGGCAAACCCACCCACATTGAGAAGCTCGGAAAGATTGTGTGCGTGGGCGGCGGTACGGGAATTGCTGTTTTACATCCCATTACGCGGGCCATGAAAGAAATCGGCAACCACGTTATCAGTATTATCGGTGCGCGCAGCAAGGATTTGCTGATATTGGAAGACAAAATGAGGGCCGCCTCAAATGACCTGCGGGTTTGCACAGACGACGGCTCCTACGGGCACCACGGATTTGTCACCGAGGTGCTGAAAGACATCCTCGAAAACGAGAAAATCGATCAGGTTGTAGCCATCGGACCGGTGCCGATGATGAAATTTGTGTCCTTAATCACTAAAGAATATAATGTACCGACCCTGGTCAGTTTGAATCCTATCATGGTAGATGGCACCGGTATGTGCGGCGGGTGTCGCGTCACTGTGGGGGGCAAAACCAAATTTGCCTGCGTGGACGGTCCTGAATTTGACGGGCACCAGATCGATTATGATGAGTTGATGCGCAGGCTCCAGGCCTACTGCGAGGATGAGAAAAAGTGTTATAATGAATTTTGCATTTTGGAGCGCTAGCTGAAATTGAATATTGAAGATTGCATATTGAATATTCAATCGAAAATATTCAATGGTGGCAGGAAAGTGAAAATATTCCAATGCATTTTACTTGCCATCCAATGCCCAAAATTAACAACTAAGAATCAATGTCCCGGGAGAATGAATTAATGACCGAAGAAGACACGAAAAAAACTAAAAAGGAAAAAATTGCCCGAGTTGCGATGCCCGAACAGGAACCTGCCGTCAGGGCCCGCAATTTTTTGGAAGTTCCGACGGGTTATACACCGGAAATGGCCAGGCGCGAGGCAGCCAGATGCCTGCAGTGTAAAAAGCCGGGATGTGCGGAAGGCTGTCCGGTGGGGATCGACATTCCGGGTTTTATCAAACTCATTGCTGAAGGGGAGTTCACCGGGGCCATCCGGCATATCTGGCAGCAAAACAGTCTTCCGGCTGTTTGCGGGCGGGTTTGTCCCCAGGAAATTCAATGTGAAGGACGCTGCATTGTCGGCAAGAAGGACGATCCGGTTGCCATCGGCAATCTGGAGCGGTTTGCGGCGGACTGGGAAAGAGCGAACGGCACCGGCGCCCTGCCGCCGAAAGCAGCGCCGACCGGCAAAAGGGTTGCAGTGGTGGGTTCGGGACCGTCCAGTCTGACCGTTGCCGGCGATTTGATCGTTAAAGGCCATGATGTCTCCGTGTTGGAAGCGTTCCATAAACCCGGCGGTGTGCTGGTATACGGAATTCCTGAATTCAGACTGCCCAAAGCCATCGTGGCCCAGGAAGTGAACTTTCTGGAGAGATTGGGTGTAAAGGTGGAGTGCAATGCCGTGGTGGGTCGCACGGTATCTTTGGATGAGCTTTTCGAAGAAGGCTATGATGCCGTTTACATAGGGGTCGGTGCCGGGTTGCCGCGGTTTATGAATATTCCGGGTGAAAATTTAATCGGCATTCTTTCCGCCAACGAGTATCTGACCCGGGCCAATCTGATGAAGGCCTATCTTTTCCCGAAGGTCGATACCCCGATCCCGCGTGCCAAAAACGTAATCGTGCTGGGTGCCGGAAACGTGGCCATGGATTCGGCCCGGACCGCCATGCGTCTGGGAGCGGAAACAGTACGGATCGTCTACCGCCGTTCCAGACAGGAAATGCCGGCCAGAACCGCCGAGATCCATCATGCCGAACAAGAAGGAATTGAATTTTTCCTTTTGACCAATCCCACCCGCTACATCGGCAATGACAAAGGAAGGTTGACCGGTATGGAATGTCTGAAGATGGAATTGGGTGAGCCCGATCAGTCCGGCCGGCGCCGGCCGGTTCCGATCAAAGGTTCGGAATTTGAACTGGATTGCGATTTGTGCGTGGTTGCCGTCGGATCGGGAGCAAATCCCCTTCTGACCGCCTCGACACCGGATCTGAAGGTGAACAAATGGGGATATATCGAAGCGGACGAGGCCACCGGCAAAACCTTCAAAAAGGGCGTCTGGGCCGGCGGGGATATTGTGACCGGTGCGGCCACCGTTATTCTGGCCATGGGTGCCGGCCGCAAGGCGGCGGATTCGATCCATGAGTATTTGATGCGGGGATGGTAAAAAATCACACAACAGCAGACAGATGTGATGGAACAAACAACCCAATAAAGGTTGCAGGATTAAAATGCCGGGCCGATAAAACGTTATCGACCCGGCGAAGCTTCTAGAATTGAAAACCTGGTCCTCTGGGCCAGGATTCTCTTTACTATTTTACTGGTGATCCCGCTTAATTCCCTTCTGCCCTGTTAATTAAAAGGAATCCTATATTTGTGTGGCCCAGCGGTCGGCGTGCAGATTTCGCAGCGACCCAAATTCTGAAAATGCAATATACGGACTATTTTAGAGTAGGAGTTAATTATGGCTGGTGGTTGGACCCGTGATGGTGGTGTGCAGGATCAAATCGAGGCCAGTGTGGAAGACGCAGTAAAGCTGGCTAGAAGTCGGTTGCCTGCTGGTGAAGGTTCAACTCATTGTGAGGAATGCGAGACTGTTATTCCAGACGCTCGTCGCAAAGCAATCCCCGGAGTTCGTTTATGCGTCAGCTGCCAGGCAGAACTGGAAAAACGGCAAACAACTCCCACTGGCTTCAATCGGCGCGGCAGCAAAGATAGTCAGTTGCGGTGAGCAGTTGTTTTTGATTCAGTGATTTTATCTAAACCCGGATTTTTTGCCACTAAGGGCTCTAATTCGTAACTACGGTCAGGTGTAGTTTTAGTTTATTCCTGTGCGCGCTGCCCTCTGCGCTTTGTCCTCTGCCTCAAACATTTCCACCCACTTTTGAAATCGCTCCACTTTATCCTGTCCGTAAGGTTGAAGGCTTTCTGCAATCTGTTCGATGGATTTTGTACCGTTTTTCATTTGATCTTTGCCGTTTTTGGAGAAAAATTTGTCGGCATAACAAATGATCTGCTCTTCAATGGAAACGGGCAGCATGTCCCGCTCAGGCAGCGGCAAATTGAAGTGTTTGATGTCATCGAGGCTGATGCCCACTCCTACGTGGCGCTCGCATACAAGTCCGTATTCCGGCAACCCGATGCCATCCAATAATTCTTTTCCCAGAAAGCCGTGGCAGATATACGGATATTTTCCATGGCAGCCAAAACCCGGACTTTCCGTACACAAAATCCCAATGTCATGCAGCATCGCGGCATTTTCTATAAAATTCAAATCCGGCTGCAGCTGGACGACCTTCTCGGCTGCACACAGAGCCTTTTGGGCTACCTGCCGGCCATGGGCCACCAGGATCTCGAATGCTTTCGAGCGCCGATCGTAGAATTTTTCAAGAATATCAAGAGGGTTCATAAATATTTTTCTTCGAAAAATATATACTATTTTCTAACCTGCTTCTTTGCCAGCAGCACCCCTTCAATAAACGGATCGATGCCGCCATCCAGCACGTCGTTAACATTGCCCACATCCAGGTTAATGCGGTGATCCTTTACCATCTGGTAGGGATGCAGGACGTATGAGCGGATCTGGCTGCCCCAGGCAATATCCTCCTTGCTGTCGTGGAGCTGCTGCATCTTTTCATCCTGTTTTTCCCGTTCGCGCTGGTATAGGCGGGCTCTGAGAACTTTCATAGCCAGATCCTTGTTGCGATGTTGAGATTTTTCCTGCTGGCATTGCACCACAATTCCGGTCGGCAGATGGGTGATGCGCACCGCACTGCTGGTTTTGTTGACATGCTGTCCCCCCGCACCGCTGGCCCTGAAAACATCAATACGCAGATCTTTTTCATCTATGTCGACAACGATTTCGTTGTCCAGTTCAGGGTAGACAAAGACCGATGCAAAGGACGTATGCCGCTTACCGCTGGCGTTAAAAGGGGATATCCTTACCAGACGGTGGACGCCGATTTCCGATTTAAGATAGCCGAATGCATTTTCACCTGCGGCCGTAAATGTAGCGCTTTTGATCCCTGCTTCATCGCCCGGCTGAAAATCGATTAATTCAAATTTGAATCCCCTGCGCTCGATCCAACGCGCATACATTCTGAAAAGCATTTCAGCCCAATCCTGGGCTTCCGTGCCGCCGGCGCCGGCATTGATCGATACAATGGCATTTTTGGAATCATCTTCTCCGTCCAACATCAGATCGAGAGACAGCTGATCGATCAGCTCGTCAAGTGCATTTGCCTGTTGGGAGACTTCGTCAAGGGTGCCGGCATCGGATTCCTCCAGGGCCAGATCCAGCAGAATCCGGCTTTCCTCCAGGTCGTTCCACAGTTTCTTAAAGCGGTTGATTTTATGGGAAATTAAGCTTCTTTCTTGGAGAATCGATTTGGAATCTTCAGGATTGTCCCAGAAGCCGTTCCTGGCAATTGTGGCTTCAATTTCAGCCAGGCGTTTTTCCAGGCCATCTAAGTCAAAGATAGCTCCGCAGGTGTTCTAATTTTAATTTAAGCTCATTTAAATTTTGCTTTAATTCTATCGACATTTTAAATTCCCCCTTTTATTGATTGAATATTTACGATTGAAGATTGAATATAATAGGATAGAATACCCTGAATATTCAATAGACATTCTTCAATATTCAATTTTTGGTTCAACTCTTTCTTTTATTGGTTTTCCATCTTACAATTTCAATCAGCATGATCAATACCGCGAGCGCCAGGCAAACCTTGGCGAACAGGTCGCCGATGCGGGTATAGACGGATAGTTCTTTCATCAGCGGGACCGTTTTTATGGCCGCGGCTTCCTGCAGCAATTCTGTGGATGCCAATACTCGGCCGACCGGGTCGATAAATCCGCTGATGCCGGTATTGGCCGACCTTACCAGGGCACGCCGGTTTTCCACCGCCCGGAAGACGGTCATGGAAAAATGCTGATAGGGACCGCTGGTTTTGCCGAACCAGGCATCGTTGGTTATATTGATCAGTAAAGTTGCGCCGTTTCGGACCATGGCCCGGGAAAGCCAGGGGAATATGATTTCATAGCAAATTTGAATGCCTAGCTGCTGATCCCGCCAGGCTAACGTCCGGCCTTTCTTGCCCTCTCGGAAATCGCCGACCTGTGCGACAATTTTTCCCAAAAATGGCAGCCATTTTTTAAACGGTACGTATTCGCCGAAAGGTACCAGATGGGTCTTGTCATATTTGACCATCGTTTTTGCTGTAGGGCTTATTAAGTAGGCGCTGTTGTAATATTCCACGCTGTTGGCGGTACGCACAAAAGAAGGACTGCCGATCAAATAGTCCGTCTTCGTCTGCTCAATGCCCTTAAACACCAGTTCGGTAGGCTTAATATCGTATAAAAAGTAAAATGGTGTCGCGGATTCCGGCCAGACAATAAGATCGGGCTTTTGTTGGCTGAGCGATGCAGACAGGCGATTGTATTTTTTAACAGTTGCAATTTGAAAGGCGGGATCCCACTTTACCAGCTGATCGACATTGCCCTGTATAACGGCGATGCGGGCTTTGGGAGCCGCTGCAATCCAAGCATCGATATCTTGCATACGCCAGTGGCCGTATGACAAGGTTAAAGCAATGCCTACGAACACGGCAATGATTGAAGCTGCTGCCAGCCGTTTTGATATCGCTGTGTTTTGCCATCTCCTTGCGGTGAAATATAGCAAGGCGATAAAAATGGCGCCATTGATCCCGGAAATTAAAGCCGAAAGGCCGTACACGCCGAATATATCCGAAATCTGTATGAGTTGTAAACGGTTATACTGGGAATAGCCCAATAATTCCCATGGAAATCCGGAAAATAATAGAGAACGGATAAATTCCAACGAGACCCACAGCAGGGGTATCAATGGCAGGCACCGGGCAGGGTTTTGGCCAAGGACGGTTAAAGCTGCGGCAAATACTGCGATAAAGAGCGCCAGAAATGCCGCAAGGACAAATAAAACCGATACACTTAAATAGGCCGGCAAATACCCGTAGGTCCGCATGACGGGAACCAGCCAATAAAGCAGCGAAAGAAAATGCACCAGCCCGGTGATGAAACCCGACGCGAAAGCCGCGGCCGGCGGGAAAGATCTTTGAGCGCATATAGAAGGGGGACCAGTGCGACCCAGGCCAGCCAGTCCCATCCAATTTTGGGAAATGCGCAGGTCAGCAGCACGCCGCTTGCAATCGCCAACACAATATTTTTCTTTTCAGTCATCAACTTGGACTGGACCTCACAAAAAAACCCCGATCCGGCGGGGTCAACGCTAATTTAATATGAGATTGCATTAAATGCAATAGGTTATATGAGAATTTATGTTAAAGTTTGGATAACAAAGGGCGATAAAAACATGTGGCTTAGATTTCAAAATTAAACTAATATGTTATCAGTATGAAAGAACCGAATCCGGCATTTAAACGGCGAGTATCCAGCATCCAGTCGCCGGCAAAGGGAGATTGATCGCATGCTCATAACATTTTACGGCGCAGTTCGGGAAGTAACCGGTTCCATGCATCTTGTAACCACGCAGCACAACCGTATTCTGCTGGATTGCGGGATGTTTCAGGGACGACGCCGGGAGGCGGTTGAAAAAAACAGGGTCATGCCGATTGATCCGCGAATATTGACCAATGTGGTCCTGTCCCACGCCCACATCGACCATTCCGGCCGTCTGCCCTTATTGGTCAAGCAAAATTTTACCGGAAGAATTATTTGCACCCGGTCGACAGCGGCGGCCTGTGAATACCTGTTGCCGGATGCCGCCCACATCCAGGAGTCGGATGCCAATTACCTGAATTATAAAACCGTGCGTTCCGCCCTGTCGCAGATGAAATTTTCACCACATGCCAGGAAGCGCTCCAAAAAAGGGGCGGCCGACCTTAAAAAGATTTTGAAAAAAAACGGTCATGGTCTCAATGTTGAAGCCATCAACGACCTGATCGCCGCCTACCGCCTGGAAAGCGTCAACGCGCTGTATACCGTTGACGATGCCCGGCAGGCCGTGACATGTTTTGACGGCTATCCCTACCGGCATCCGATTACCGTCGGGCGCGAGATGACCTGCCGGTTGTATGATGCCGGACATATACTGGGCTCGGCTTTCACCATGATCCGTGCCCGCGATAACGGCCGCAGTTTTACCATCTGCTATACCGGCGACATCGGAAGATTTGACAAACCGATTATAAAAGATCCGACCCTCGTCTTTGAGGAGGAGGACCGCGAGGTCGATTTGCTGATCATGGAGAGCACCTATGGAGACCGGGTTCATGAACCGGTGGCGGATCTGAAACCGCAGCTCAAACAGGTGCTGGTGGATACCTATGACCGGGGAGGAGCACTTCTCATACCTTCATTTGCCTTCGGCCGCACCCAGGAACTTCTGTACGTGCTGCACGAACTTTACAATGAGAACGAGGTCCCCCGATTCCCGGTGTATGTTGACAGTCCGCTGGCTTCAAATATCACACGGGTTTTCGCGGAGCATCCCGAAGTCTATGACAAAGCCACTCATGAAACATTTCTCAAGCAGGGCGAAAACCCGTTTCAGTTCGATCAGGTTCGTTTTGTCGGATCGGTAGAGGAGTCCATGGCACTTAACCGGGATAAAACGCCCCATATTGTGGTGGCGGCATCGGGCATGTGTGAGGCCGGCCGTATTCTTCATCACCTGCGGCATAAAATCCATAATTCGAACAATACCATTCTGATCGTCGGTTATATGGCACAACACACGCTGGGACGTCGCATTCTCGAGCAGGGTCTTGCCTATCAGGCATCCGGCCGCCAAGGAAACCCCCCGCTGTTGAAATTCATGAACAAAGAGTATCCGCTCAAGGCGCGGGTGATTCAGTTGGGCGGCTTCAGCGCGCATGCCGATAAGATTGAAATGCGCCGGTTCTTGAAGGAATCTAATTTGAGAATCAAAAGGATCGCCCTGGTCCACGGTGAAGAAGACCAGACCCTTGCCTTTGCCGAAGACTTGAAGAGCAGCGGTTTTGAAGTCGCCGTGCCCAGACTGGGAGAGACAATAGAAGTTAATTAATCCGCCGGGCCGTGGATTTAACAACTTTCTTCAGTTGTCAAAGCGCACATTAGAAACCTGAATGGTCAATTTTTCAGGGTGGATTAATTAGGGAATCCCAGCGAATTAATAAATGTTTCCTGAAAAGCAGGATGACTTGAAAGATCCAGCACCCGGGTGATCCGGGTCAGCTCAGCGGCCCGGGTTGATGCGTTTTCGTCAAAAAGCGCCAGGATTGCGCCTGCTCCGGCCGCATTGCCCACCACTTCAATCCTAGTTGCGGAAATTTCAGGAAACATCCCGATTTTTATGGCATCTTCTTTATTAATATAGCTGCCGAATGCGCCGGCTACCAGTATTTTTGCCGGGTCCGTCGTACCCGCTTCCCGGCACAGCAAATCAATTCCGGTTCTCAGCGCACCTTTTGCCAGCTGGATAGCGCGTACGTCTTTTTGAGTGAATGTAATCGGACGCCCCTCTTGGGTGTCTTCAGGCGGCACCAGAACATATTCCGGAGAATCGTTGTCATTCAGCCGCAGGTTGGGTGTGTCGGCCTTGCGGTCGAAGGCACCGTCCTTTAAAATGAATCCGGCCCGATAAAGTTCGGCAACCGTACTGATCACACCGGTACCGCACAGGCCGGAGGCTTTTTTAGGTTTTGCCGGATTGTATTGAATTATCGAACAATCCGCTTTCCCGCTGGAGCGGTCGATTTTGACGGCGTCGATCGCACCCGACACGGCCTGCATGCCATGGCTGATGCAAGCGCCTTCGAAGGCCGGTCCTGTAGCACATGACGTCGCCGACAAACCGTTGCGGCCCAGAAACATAATTTCGCCGTTGGTACCGACATCCACCAGCATGGTGCCCGGCTCGCAATGGGATAACTCAACGGCCAAAGCGGCGCTCACAATATCCGCACCGATAAAACCGGTGATCAACGGCAGGGTTCGGATTTGGCAATCCGGATTGAAGCGAAGGCCGACCGATCCGGCAGGCAGGGTTTTGGCTTCCAAAAATACCGGCGTGTATGGAAACACCCCGATTGATGACGGATTTTCACCGCTAAAAATATGAATCATGGTGGAATTGCCGACGACCACCATCGTGCTGATTTTCACCGGATCGATTCTGGTTGACCGGCAAAGGTTTTTGATTCCCCATTCGATTGCGCTGACCGCCATTTTTTGTTGACGCGCCAGCAGACCCGGATCCAGACGAATCGCACTGATGCGGCTCATGACATCGTCGCCGAACAGGGTCTGGGGATTGCGGGTCGAAGTGGACGCCGTCACCTGGGCGGTGCCCAAGTCGCAAAGATAGACCGCAATCGTAGTGGTTCCCAGGTCGACCGCCAGGCCGTAGGCGCCGGGGATAGCGGTCCGCCGTGATTTAAGTTCGGCCAATTTATCAAATAGCGTCGGAAGCCCTTTTTGGGCCACTTCAGGGCTGAGTCGGCTGGTTGTGAGTATTTTCAGGCTGATATCACCTGAAACTCTGATCCTGCAGGCCAGGCGCATGCCGGCCGACAATTCAGATCGCCCGAGGATTTTTTTTTCCGATTCGTCCGGCGCCGGGTCACTGTCTGTTGGAGATGAGAGAATTTTAATTCGGCACTTACCGCAGCTGCCCTTTCCGCCGCAGTCCGTCCGCAGAAAAATTCCCGCAGCGATCAGAGCCTCTAATACGGTTTGACCTGCTTCAGCTGGGATTTCAAGATTTTCAGATGCCAGTTTAATCGTATATTTGCCGGGTTGCATAGTAAAATACCATCATTTCAAAAAATTAAATCTATCTATCGCACATGTAAGAAACCAAGTCAAAAAATAAAGCCTTAATTTCAATCCTGTTGCATCCTTAATTCATTTAGACAAGTAGTTGGCTGATGTAATGAATTTTACCGGCTTAGTGAAATCATTAAAATACCAAGCACCAAATTTGTAAATCCCAAAACACAAAACACAAATATCAAACAAATCCCAATGACCCAAATTCAAAATTCCAAACAAATGATCCGCCTCCAGTTATGCTCAATGCCATCATCACAGGTAGACCTGGGTTTGTGAAGCGAATCGATACCACGGTGGTAACTGTTTTGGTCATTGAATATTGAAATTTGTTATTTATTTGTAATTTGGTGCTTGAGATTTGTGATTTTACCATTCGTTAGGTTCCTCTGATTCAAGTTGTATAGGAGTTACTTTCGCACTACCGTGTATCCTGTTGATATTATCTTGATATTTGAATGTGAAAAAGTGTAAATCCTTCTTAATCTTTACCAGAGGGGGTGTTGCGGGCGGCAGCCAAACGAAGTTTGCACTGGGCTTGGGTAATTCCGGCAATCTGCTTTGTCGATCTTTTTATCAATTATTCGGTTCGTCTGGGTTACGGCGTGGTTTTGCCGGAAATGATTCGCAACCTCGGGTTCGGCCGGGCCGCCGGCGATTACTTCCCCCGGGCAGTCATGGGAACCGTCATCGGCGCCTGGACGCCTTTTTACGGGCTCGGCGCTATTTTAACTCATTGGGTAACGGGTATCCTGCGGGATGCCACCGGGGTTTATGATCATGCTTTTGTGCTTAATATTCTGATGGGCGCAGTGGCCGTCGTGTTGATGGCCCTGGTGCGTAAAAGATAGTGAATAGTGAAGATTGAAAATTGAACATTTGAGGTATACTGTCAATATTATATAAATCGAAATGCATTGATTTTAGGCATTTCCATCATCGGGACATCGATAAATGGGCAGATTCTTAATGGTAGACATCGGCGCGGGTACCATGGATGTTTTGTGGTATGACTCGGAGACGAAACTGCATTACAAAGCGGCGGTTAAATCACCGGTGAGATATATCGCTGAGCAGGCAGCCGAATTGACCGGAAGGCTGCTGGTTACCGGCACTGAAATGGGCGGCGGGCCTGTGACCGGCATACTGCAGCGAGCGGGCCCGGCAGGCAGGGGTTGTGATGTCGGCCTCGGCTGCCGCTACGCTGCACCACAATCCGGAAAGGGTACGGTCCTGGGGTATCGATATCGTTGATGATGCAAGCGCCGAGGATTTGCAGCAGGATCCAAATTATTCGCACCTGGTACTTGGTGATATTGACGCCGGGCGACTGCGCAATATCGTGGAAGGTTTTGGGGTGCCGTTTGCATTTGATGCCGTCGTCATCTGCGCCCAGGACCATGGCGTGCCGCCCGCGGGGGTTTCGCATCTGGATTATCGCCACAACATGTTCCTGGAACGGCTGGAAAAAACCCCCTTTCCTCACGTGATGCTCTATCAATGGAACGAAGTTCCGGTCGAGATGAATCGTCTGTCTTCCATCGCCCGGACCGCCCGCAGCATTCCTGCTGAAGAAATCTATGTCATGGACAGCGGCATGGCCGCCATTCTCGGCGGATCAATGGATATTCTTGCGCGCGGAATGGAGCGCATCGTCATTCTGGATGTGGCCACTTCCCATACCGTCGGTGCTGCCATGCTGGGTGAGGAAATCGCCGGTTTTTTCGAATATCATACCGCCGACATCACCCTTGAACGCCTTGAGGAATTGCTGGTTGAATTGGGCAATGGCAAAATAGAGCACCGCCGTATCCTGGCCGAAGGCGGTCACGGGGCCTATTTGCGCAAAACCATTGGATTTGAGGACATTGACATTATCATTGCAACCGGGCCCAAGCGAAGCCTGCTGGCCCAATCGAAATTTCAGATCGCCTTCGGGGCGCCCCTGGGAGACAATATGATGACGGGAACCGTGGGACTGCTGGAAGCCTTACGCCGGCGCAAAGGGTTGGCGCCGATCAGTTACCTATGACCTAAGCTAATGGTTCCATCTTAATCCAACGGGCGCTTGGTATTATTAAATTGATACTGCTATTTTTTAGAACGGCCTAATTAGAATCAAAGACCAATAATGATCCACGAAACTCAGCGCAAGACGAGGATTCGGGTCAGGGAAAGGAGGATGAACCATGATTAAAGTTAAAACCTTTGCCAGTCCGTTAAAAATCTTTCAGGCCAGAAAAGAACTCGAGGAACTTGATGCTATGGTCAACAAGTTCATCGAAGAAAATAAAGTTCAAAAGGTCATTTCAGTCAGCGATGCCTGTACAACCGATGATACCGGCGCTACCATCGGCATGATCCGGGTGATCGCGTATGAGTAGGAACCAGGTGTCAGCGCCGCCGCCGGCCAAAACAACGGCCGGTCTGATCATAAAAGAAACTTTTGGAAATCGGACACAGTTGGATTTAATATCACGCCCACTTCGTTAGAGCTCACAGAGACCGCAGAGAACATTTTTCTTTCGCCGCAGGCGCCTGTAAACCCAGACCTCTGTGATCTCCGAGCGCTCTGTGTGAGATGAAGTTTCATATGAGCGCCGCCTCCGGCCGCAAGCCTGAATAGCGGATAGTTCGATCAAGGATGAAGCTTTTTTGGTACGTGGACGAATTTTAAAGATGTTGTGGGAGCGGTTTCCATCCGCGATTAATTTGGTCGGGCCAACACGTGTAATCGTGGTTAAAACCCACTCCCACCAGGAATTAACTTCAACCCTCAAAATAGCCATAGATTGCGTCGAATTTCATACGCCCACCGCTTCTGGCTGGCAGCGTTCCGTCTGATCTTAGATAAAACTTAATATAGCCTCACACGAGGTGTCAGAGCCACTATTGGACGCTAAAGTGTCCATCCCACCAGCCGCCGGCATCCAGAATCCAGCACCCAGTATCCAATATCAAGTATCCAGTATCCAGCGACCGGAAACCTATTGAACTCCCAGCTGTTTTTGAAAATCTTTGCGCAAATTTTCACGCCAGAGCTTATATTCGGACTGGATGGCTTCATGGAACGGGCCCGAATCGGTGTCTGTGGCTTCTCCGGCCACCATAACGGTAAAGCCGGCGTGCAGATTCCTGGCATGAATGTTTTTAAGCGGCCTTAAATCGATCTGCATACCGTCTTTGAGCCGGTAATTTTTCCTTTGAAAGTATTCGTCTGCACCGATTGCATGCGGGTCCATCAAGAAGATGTCCCGGCTGCTCCAGCATATGTAGCCGGTTTTGTATACCCCCAGGACATATTTTTTATCCGGATATTCGGGGATTTGAAAAAAGCCCTTATCATCGGATAACTCCTGGACGGCATCCAGGGTTTCCGGCCCGGCAGACAGCGGCGCGGAATTTTCGGTATACCACCTGATAGCCACAGCGGCGCCATTTATGGGCTGCCGGGTTTCAGCATCCACAACACGGCCTCTGACCACACACTTTGGACTGCAGGAAATGAGAAAAATGAATACAACCAGACAGGTGAGGATGAACACACCTTTGGCAGGATAGTTCCTCATTTGCACCCCCTTAGGGTTCACGAAAAAATTAGTTCACAGTTTTAGGCGTTGCGGCGCCCGTCCGGCAAGGCGCGAAAACGCAGGAATATCTGGATATTCCGAGCTTTCGCAACGCAGTCGGGCGGGATGCATCGGCGTATAAAATGTGAAGCTATTTTTGAGTGAGCCCTTAGCTTACCCGTTACATTTTAGATGGATCCGGCTGAACTTGTGCCCCAATTCAGCCGCCGTAGCTCTCAGATTTCATGACCGAGCCCGGCGTTCTAATTGCAACGAATTCCATAAGCGAAAAATGCCCCAAAGCAGCACCGACTTCAGTGCTGCCCATCGCCGGAAATTTCCTCCAAACCTCCGGGCGAATGCGGGACGGTATCACCGTGCGTATTTATCGAACAGTGATTTCCTCCGAAATCAAGAACTTCTCCCGAAAAAATTGGCAACTTGATGACATCAATTGTGGACGCGGCAAAAAATTCACGCCAAAAACGGATGCCTGTTCGGGAAAGTTCCTGATAGCTATTATCGGGATCTTTAAAATAAAGTTTAGCATTAATTTTTTGCTTGACAGCTCCGGTTTCATATTATATCGGACCAATATCATCTTATTTATCTTATTTTTTAAATTAACCAGGAGGGCTCATGCGACTCATCCGGGCGGGAGAATACGCGGTTCGTTGTATGCTGTATCTTGCATCGCAGGGTGTGGGGGTTGTGTGCAGCCGTAAACAAATTGCGGCCGAAATGGACATCCCCGATCAGTTTCTGAGCAAAATTGCCCAGCAGCTGGCACGCTCCGGTTTTCTCGAAATTATTCAAGGTGCCAAAGGGGGGTTGAAGCTGGTGGTTCCCCCCGAGTTTTTATCGCTGTTGGATGTGGTTGAGGCCGTAATCGGTGAAATTTTTTTAAACGACTGCGTGATGCGGCCCGAATCCTGCCGGCGCAGCCGGGCCTGTTCAGTGCATCAAATTTGGGAAAAAGCCCGCAATCAACTGAGGGATACCTTGCGTCAGGCCACCTTCGCCAGTCTGCTGGAAAATGACAGTTGTCTTATTCCTTTTGACCAGGCGGGTGAAAAAAGCGAACAGGCGTGTTAAAGGTTAAAGGGGTTCAAAGCTCTTCTTTCAATGTCGAAGAAAATATGCGAGAACCGATTCAATCAACCTGTCAATTATTCACCGCTTATCCATACAGCAAGGAGGGTAATTAATGGATGTTTTATTGCTTTCAAGGCTGCAGTTTACCGCCACCACGCTTTTCCACTTTTTGTTTGTCCCCTTAACTTTGGGGCTTTCCATCCTGGTGGCCATCATGGAAACCCAGTATGTCAGAACCGGGGATGAAACCTATCTGAAAATGACTAAATTCTGGGGCAAACTGTTTTTAATTAATTTTGCCGTCGGCGTTGTTACCGGCATCACGCTCGAATTTCAGTTTGGCACCAACTGGTCCCGCTATTCGGCCTACGTGGGTGATGTCTTCGGTTCGCTGCTGGCCATTGAAGCCACGGCCGCATTCTTTCTGGAATCGACCCTGATCGGTGTCTGGGTGTTCGGATGGAATAAACTCTCTGCCAAAGCGCATGCTGCCGTAATGTGGTTTGTTGCCGGCGCCAGTAACTTATCAGCCCTTTGGATTTTGACTGCCAACGGTTGGATGCAGCAACCGGTCGGCTACGCTTTCAAAAATGGGCGGGCCGAATTGCAGGATTTTGCCGCGGTGATCTTCAACACATTCAGCATCCTGCAGATTCTGCATGTAATTCCAGCCGCCCTGCTGGCAAGCGCCTTTTTTGTCATGGGAATCAGCGCCTATCATCTTCTCAAAAAACGGAATGTCGAGTTTTTCACCAAATCGTTTCGTCTCGCTCTGGTGTTCGGATTCATTTTTTCTTTCGTTGTGGTCCTCGAGGGTGATTTTCACGCCCGCCATGTCGCCGAATCGCAGCCCGCCAAACTGGCGGCCATGGAATCCCTGTGGGAAACAACCGAAAGTGCTCCCATTTACCTGCTCGCCCTGCCCGACGAGAAAAATGAAAAAAATGACATTCAGCTGGGTGCCATACCCGGACTTCTCAGTTTTCTGGGGTACCATGATTTTAATGCCGAAGTCAAAGGCTTAAAGGATTTCCCCAAAGATGAAAGACCGCCCGTGCTGCCCACATTTGTCTCCTTCAGGATCATGATAGCTCTGGGAATGTATTTTCCGGTGGTGGCTTTAATCGGCGTTTATTTCCGCAATCGTCTCATGGAAAATTCCTGGTTCCTGAAACTGATGCTGTTTTCGATTCCGCTGCCTTTTATTGCCATCGAGATGGGTTGGCTGGTGGCCGAATTGGGAAGGCAGCCGTGGATTGTTTACGGGTTGATGAAAACTGCGGCCGGGGTCTCGTCAATAGCTGTATCCCAGGTAGCCGTTTCACTGGCAGCATTCATCGGGGTATATGGACTGCTCGGTGCTCTCGGGTATTTCCTGATATTCAAATATGCGATGAAAGGACCCGAAGCGGTTGCCTAGACGATTACCCAGGGTAGCCCATGGGGCAAAGAAGGCCAAATTGCAAATAAAGGGAGGTAAAAATGGTTTTAGAAACTATATGGTTTTTTCTCTGGGGACTTTTATGGGCCGTTTATTTTATGACCGACGGATTTGATCTGGGCATCGGCAGCCTGCTGCCGATTCTTGGGAAAAGTGAAGCAGATAAAAGAGTCCTGGTTAATTCCACGGGACCGCTGTGGGACGGCAACGAGGTCTGGCTGCTGACCGCCGGCGGGGTAACCTTTGCCGCCTTTCCCAAAGTGTATGCCGTGATGTTTTCATCCCTGTATTCCGCCCTGATGCTGATCCTTTTTGCGTTGATTGTGCGTGGGGTGGCGTTTGAATTTCGCAGCAAAGTCGACAGTCCGCAGTGGCGCAAAATCTGGGATGCGTGCATTTTCGTCGGCAGCATTGCACCCGCCATTTTGTTCGGGGTAGCGTTTGCCAACATTTTCCGGGGAATTCCCATTGATGCCGACGGTGTATACCAGGGCAGCCTGTTCACACTGCTAAATCCATATGGACTGCTGGGCGGCATTCTGTTTTTGCTCTTGTTCCTGGTGCACGGCGGCCTGTGGCTGTCGATCAAATCAGAAGGCGACCTTCAGCAGCGGGCGATGGCAACTGTCCATAAACTATGGCCGGTGGAGCTTGGTTTTGCCGTCATTTTTCTGATTGCGAGCCTGTTTGCCACCCGGCTGTATGACAACTATCTGGCCTATCCGGTATTATTTATTATCATTTTGCTGGCCGTAGCGGGTTTGCTGGGGATTAAGTTTTTCCTGGTAAAGCAAGCATTGTTTAAAGCCTGGTTTTCATCGGCGCTGACAATCGTTGCCGCAACCTTTTATGGGGTCATCGGATTATATCCCAATATGTTTCCTTCCAATATTGATGCCGCGTACAGCCTGACGGCCCACAACTCCGCCTCCAGCGGTCTGACGCTGAAGATTATGCTGGTCGTGGTGATCCTGTTTCTCCCGGTCGTGCTGCTGTATCAGGCCTGGACTTACCATCTCTTCAAAGACAAGGTCAAGCAGGACGACATGGCTTATTGAGACTTGACGGCAGGGCCGGGATTTTTCCGGCCCTGCCGGGGCCGCCGATTTATCTCCTATCCGCATTTGACCCCTAAAATTCCATTTTTCTCCCCGATCCGTAGGCTCTCCAAGCCGGAGGCCATCATTCCATTTAAAGCTCGCTGTAAACTTCCGTCTGACCGCGCCTGATTCCGCCTCCCAATGATCTCTTGACCCTAATTTTAATTTTTCGTTGCTATAAATAGAAAACATGCTACAAGTATGACCTTACCCAGCGAATCGAAATTAAAGGAGAGACTGCCGTGGGAATTTTAGAAGATGCTTACAAGGCTGTCCTGGAGGGCAAAGTGGAGGAGGCTGCGGCCGCTGTGGAGAAAGGTCTGAGCGCCGGCCTGGATACGGATGAGATTTTGAAAAAGGGCCTTTTGGCTGCCATGGATTTGGTGGGGGAAAGGTTTGGGGAAGGGGAGATCTTCATTCCCCAGGTGCTGTGGTCGGCCAAGGCCATGCAGGCGGGGGTGGCCCTGCTCAAACCGCATTTCACCGAAGCGCAGCAGGAAAAAAGTGCGCGCATTGTAATCGGGACGGCGAAGGGTGATATCCATGATATTGGAAAGCAGCTGGTCGCCATGATGCTGGAAGGCGCCGGTTTTGAGGTCATTGATTTGGGTGTGGACGTAGCTCCGGCTGCCTTTGTTGAAACCGCGGCTGAAAAGGCAGCCGACATCATCGCCATCTCCGCCCTTCTGACCACCACGATGACCGGCATGGCGGAGGTGGTGGCCCTGAAAAATGAAAGGGCTTTGTCATCAAGAATTTTAATCGGCGGCGCCCCCTTATCCCTGGAATACTGCCGCGAAATCGGTGCCGACGGCTACGGCGTGGATGCCCGCGCAGCCGTTGCCAGGGCCCGGGAACTTATCGGGAGCTGAAACGCATTGCCAAAAGATTTTTTGAATAAACTCAAGCAGAAGACCCTCATCCTTGATGGAGCCATGGGAACCATGCTGATGGAAGCCGGTCAGGCTTCCGTCAGGAGTCCGATACTGCTCAATGCCGAGCAGCCGGATCTGGTAGCCGATATTCACAGGCGCTACTATGCGGCAGGTGCAGATGTTGTCATCGCTAATACTTTCGGCGGCAATCCCTTGAAGCTGGCCGCCGACGGACTTGAGCAACAAATGGAACTGCTGAACCGGCAGGGCGTTTTACTGGCCTGCCGAGCCCGTCCCGATGGTAAGTTTGTCGCCGGTGATATCGGGCCGTGCGGGAAAATGCTCACGCCGCTTGGCGATATCTCACCGGAAGCCATGGAAAACAATTTTTTTCTACAGACCAGGGTGCTGATTGACAGCGGGGTCGATCTGATCACTATCGAAACCATGTATTCGCTTGAAGAGGCGCTGCTGGCGGTTAATGGCGTAAGACGGGCCGGCGATATTCCGCTGCTGGCTTCCATGACGTTTACGCAAACCAAAAATGGTTTTTTTACCATGATGGGAGAAAGTGTAAACCAGTGCACCGCCTCCCTGGAAAAAGCCGGCGCGGATATGATCGGAGCAAACTGTACGCTTAACAGCAGGGACATGGTCGGCTTGACCGAAGAACTCCGCGCGGCTACCCGCAAGCCGATATTAATCCAGCCCAATGCCGGCAAACCGGTTACGCGCAAGGGAGTCACTTACTATGAGCAGTCACCGTCCGATTTTGCGGCGGATGCTGTGAAGATCAAAGCGGCCGGGGCGGATATGATCGGCGGATGCTGCGGCACGACGCCTGGGTTCATTCAGGCTTTAATAGGGAAGTTAGCTGATTAACCTCCTAATCCATCAACCATTCAACGAAACCGAAAGGAGATTTGGCTATGAAAAGAGTGATGATGGTTTTAGCTTTACTTTTGTCGTTCGGGCTTGTCTTTGGCAGCGGGCTCTCAGCCAAAATGATTCGCATCGGCGAACACCAGATCGTCTCCCATCCGGCCCTGGACAACGATTCCAAGGGCTTTAAGGTGGCCCTGGAAGAAGAAGGATTCATTGAAGGCAAAAATATCGAAATTGAGCGCCTGAATGCCCAGGGCGATCAGGCCAACTGCGCGATTATCGCCCGCAAATTCGTAGATGATCAGGTGGACCTGATCCACGCGATCAGCACACCCAACGCTCAGGCGACGGTCAAACTCACCAAGACAATACCGATCGTCTTTTCATCGGTGACGGACCCGGTCGCAACCGGGATCATACCCAAAATGGGAGAAACCGGGACCAATGTCACCGGTGTGAGCGACCGCTGGCCGATTGCGCTGCAATGCAAGATGTACCAGGACCTGGTGCCCACCGCCAAAAGATGGGGTACCATCTACAACCCCGGTGACGTCAATGTCACCTTTCACATCAAGCTGATGAAAGAGGCTGTTGAAGCTCTGGGCGGACAGCTCATCGAAGCCCATATCTCAAACAGCTCCGAAGTAATGCAGGCCGCTCAGAGCCTGGTCGGCCGGGTGGATGCCATTCATATTACTTCCGACAACAACGTGGTTTCGGCCTTCGAAGCCCTCGTCAAAGTCTGCGATGAAAACAAGATCCCCCTGTTTGCGGGCGACCGCGACAGTGTGCCGCGCGGGGCCATAGCCGCCTATGGCCTGGACTATTTCATGGTCGGTTACACCGCCGGCAAAAAAGCAGCTCTGATTTTAAAAGGTGCCGATCCCGGTAAAGTCCCCGCGGGCCTGGCATCCGGCTACAGTCTGTGGGTCAATTTGAAAGCCGCCGATGCACAGGGCGTCCACCTGCCCTTAACGTTGGTGGAAAAAGCGGCCGACAAACTCTGGGATCAGGACGGCAATGTAGTCAAGGGCAGATAAGCCTGATGTCGAAAAGATCGGGGCAGGGGGCGGATAAATTCCCCTTCCCCGACCAATTTAGGTGATTCTAATGATGCTGTATGGACTTTGGCGAACCATTCCCGTCTCCCTGGAGCAGGGCTTGGCCTATGCCCTGGTGGCGGTGGGAATTGTTATCAGTTTCCGCATCCTGGCGTTTCCCGATCTGACCGTTGACGGCAGTTTTGCCCTGGGCGGTGCCGTGCTGGCTCGCCTGATTTCCGATGGCGTCCCGCCCATATACGGCATCCTGCTGGCGGTGCTGTGCGGGTTTCTGGCCGGATGCTGCACGGGGTATTTGAATACGCGCTTGAAGATCAACAGCCTGCTGGCCGGCATTTTAGTGATGACCATCCTGTATTCGGTCAACCTGCGGATCATGGGACGATCCAATATCCAGCTGTTGACAGTGGATACGATTCTGACGCCCCTGGAGAACATGCACGTCAGCCGCTTTATTCCTATTATTGCGTTTTTTTTCCTGGTAACGTTCGTTATCAAGTTTTTAACGGATATGTTTTTTCGCACCCAGATAGGATTTGCGATGCGGGCGACCGGCGACAACGAGCAGATGATTCGAACCCTGGGGGTCAACACCGATCGCATGACCGTCTTGGGACTCGGCATTTCCAACGCTTTCGTGGCGCTGTCCGGGGCTCTGGTTGCCCAGGATCAGGGGTTTTCCGATATCGGGATGGGCATCGGCATGATCGTCGCCGGCCTGGCGGCCATTATTATCGGCGAAACCCTTGTCGGCAAACGCTCGGTGCCGCAGATGACCCTGGCTGCGATCGTCGGGTCAATCATCTACAAGTTCATTATCTCCCTCGGACTCAGACTGGGTCTGGCACCTACCGATTTGAAACTGGCCACCGGGATAATGGTCATTTTGGCGCTCGGATTCCCGGCCCTCAAAAAGAAGAAAGAAGGCAAACTGCATTTGCGGGGCGTATAAAATCAGCGTATTGGAGTACTGGAGCGTTGGAGTAATGGCTATAAGGTTGGATGTCTTTTTTTCAACACTCCAATACTCCATCACTCCAGTACTCCAAGGCCGACATTTTCCTGGTTTTTCTAAATACCATTAAGGCGGACTTTGCGGGTTAACATATGATTAAGCTGGAGGGCATCCGAAAAACGTTCAAAGCCGGGACAATCGATGAAAAGATCGCCATCAATGGGATTGATCTGCACATTGCCGATGGAGACTTTGTTACCGTCATCGGAAGCAACGGCGCGGGCAAGAGCACCCTGCTCAACTTAATCTCCGGAACTGTCGAACCGGATGCCGGTGAAATTTATGTGGCCGGCCACCAGGTAACCCGGCTCCCCGAACACAAGCGCGCCAAATACCTCGGCCGAATCTTTCAGGATCCCCTGCTGGGAACGGCCGCCGCCATGACCATCGAGGAAAATCTGGCCATGGCTGAACTGCGCGGCCGGCCCCGGGGCCTGCGCTGGGGGGTGGTCAAAGCGCGGCGGGATTTCTACCGGCAGCGGCTAAAAATGCTCGATCTTGGCCTCGAAACCCGTCTCAAGGAATCGGTCAGTCTCCTATCCGGCGGCCAGCGTCAATCATTGACGCTTCTGATGGCCACCCTCTCACTGCCCAAACTGCTGCTTCTGGATGAGCACACCGCCGCCCTGGACCCGAAGACGGCCCAGCGGGTCATGGAGCTTACCGATCGGATCATCAGCGAAAACAATTTGACCACCATTATGGTTACCCACAACATGAACCAGGCGATCCGCTTCGGCAACAGCATGATTATGCTGCATGAGGGCAAAGTCATCTATAAGGTCGAGGGCGCTGCCAAAAAGGCGCTTACCGTCGAGGAGGTTGTCCGAAAATTCGGCGCCGATCTCAAAGACGAAGCTTTGCTTGGTTGAGTTTTACGGAGCAAGCTTATAATTCATCTAATGGTAATTTGCATGATTCGTCCAACGATTGTTGCGGCATTAATATTCGGTCTGGCGGCCGGCTGCAGTTTTCTGCAGATCCGGGATCCCATGCAAGATTTTGAGGACGTCAACCGGGCCTATGCCCGGGCCATCACCTGGTCGGAGTATGGTGTCGCAGCCACATTTCTCAAAACCGAGGATCAAAACAAGGTGGCCGCAGACATTGAGCATCTGAACCAATTTCGGGTGACCGCCTATGAACCACGCCTATTGACGGTCCTGGAAAAGGATGTCCGCATTCGTCAGATCGTGAAAATATCTTATTTCAGAAAAGATGCTCTGGTGGTCAAAAGTGCTTCGGATGATCAGCTTTGGGAATATGACCCGGAAAAACGCAGCTGGCTTCTTGCCACGGGCTTTCCCAAGCTTAATTAATCCGCGCTCAAAAAAGCGCTTTCAGGGATGTACCTTATTCTTTGCAAACCGGAGATAGCAGTAGGGTCGAAGGTCCGCGGCTTAATTGCGCTACTTTGGCTTATCAAAGTCACACCTGAGCACCAGTGTTTCACCTTCGAATGTGGCAGAAACCGCATAGGGTAATTTCTTAAAGAGTTTGATCATCCCGGTATTGGTTGCAAGCATGTAAGCAATCAGGCCGGTAATTCCGTTTTCGCGGGCAGCCTCAACCAGTTTGTGCAAAATCACACCGGCGATTCCTTTGCCCTGCCATTCTTTGGCGGTGGAAAAAGCCACCTCGGCCACCGTTCCGTGTTCAAGCGCATACATGCCAAGCCCGACGATCTTTTCAAATCCAACTTCTCCGGTGACGGCCACGATGGAAAGATTTTTAATGTAGTCGACCTGGAAAATGATCTCCATATCTTCCCGATAAAAATTCCGACGCATACTAAAGAATCGGGTTCGAACATCCTTTTCGTCCATTTCATAAAAGTGTTCTTGAATCATTCGATCATCTACCGATTTAGCGGGTCGAAATGTCACCTGCCGGCCGTCATAGACCCTTTTTTCCTCCATGCGAACGGGATAGATGCCGAACAGAGATTCATTAAGCGTCCGGTTGCGATCGATCAAACCCTCCTCCTGGGCATAGTGAAAGAGCTCGTCGCGATAATCCGGGTGGGCCAGGCTGATCATTGCCATCGCCCGTTCCTCAATATTTTTGCCCAACAAATTGACCATGCCGAATTCGCTGACTACATAAGAAACATAGCCTTTTGGAATTACGATCGAACCCAAATCCGTTTTCGGTATGATCCGGCTGGATTTATCGTCAATGCTTCTGGCGGGTATGACAATGATGGATTTGCCGCCGGGCGACATGGCGGCTCCCATGATAAAATCGAGCATTCCGGTTATCCCGGAAAAATGATTCTGGGGAAGGGCATCCGCATAAACCTGACCGCTAAGATCCATCGTGCGGGCGAAATTGATGGCCACCATCTTCTTGTTTTGTGCAATAATTGCCGGATGGTTGATATAATCCGATGGTCGAAATTCGATGGAGACATTATTGTGCAGCCATTGGTATAATTCGGGACTGCCGATGGCACCGCTGGCCAACAGTTTACCGTCGTTGAACCCTTTATAGCGGTTGGTGACCGCTCCTTGAGAAACCAGCTTCATGAGCTCATCACTCAAAATTTCCGTATGGACACCAAGATCATTGCTGTTTGAAAGCGCTTGGGCGATGGGCCGGGAAAGTTCCGCCAGTCCAAGCTGAATTGTAGAACCGTCAGCGACCAGCTTGGCGGTAATGGCCGCGATTTCAGCGGCCGATTCATATTCGGGCAATTCAAAAGCGCTCAAAAGCTCTTCTTCATGTTCAACGATAATGTCAACGTCGTTTAAATGGATAAAACCGTGGCCGTGAACTCTGGGCATTTGCGGATTAACCTGGACGACCACCATAAGGGCCGATTGCGCAGCCGCCAGCGTGACATCCACGGAAATTCCCAGGCTCATCCAGCCGCAGTCATCCGGCGGCGAGACCTGGATTAAAGCAACATGCAGCGGCAGGAGTCCGCGTTTGAACAATTCGGGAACGGCATAAAGGGTAATCGGGGTAATAAATCTTTTATTGGCGCGCAGACCTTTGGTCTGATCCGAACCCTGGTAGATGGATCGTACATGGAATTTGTGCCCGCGATATTCATCGGCCATCAGGGCCAGCAGAGATCCTTCCAGGCTTAACAGGCGCACGATCTCCACATCTGAAAAATATCCGGCATTATCCATCAGCGCATCGACCAGATGCTGGGGTTCACCGCATGAAGATCCGATGAAAACTCTCTGGCCGGAGTGGATCATACGCACTGCCTCCTCGGCCGTGCGGAGCTTTGACTGATATTTTTTTTGCAGTACCTGATCTTTCATTCCGCTCACCTTCCCGCCTCCGCTGCCGTGCGGGCTGTCAGCGAGGTCGGTCTTTGGTCAAGGAATCGGCAGGACATCGCTGCCATATTGCGCAAGGCTCCGACGACTTACATTGTAATCATTACACTTATTGCGCGCAAATTAAGTCGTCGCCTGGGGGATGCCGGTAAAAAATTTCTGCAGCCGATCCTGTTGCGACCCAGCCCAACAATATTGGACCGAATTGGCTGCACACTGTCGACCTTGCAGGATGATGGCAGACGTTTGCATGGGTAAGGCAAGTCTTGGCCAAGCGGCCGGCTGCGACCAGCCTTATGCCGGGAAAACACGGTCAGGGTCCGCCCCGGTCGTTTGAGGCCTGCCAAAACCCCATTTCAGGCGATAAAAAGCATCCGGGGTGCGCAATTCTCTGCCCTCTATCAGCTCCTTTATTGCCGGAGATATACGGTGATATAGTTTGTATAGCCCATCGATAAGTTCAAGTTCAGAGATCTCTTTCCATTCTTCATTCTCTTTATATTTGACTTCATAGCGCGGCATCGTAAACATGAGCCACCTCCTTTGTTGAAATAGGCTTCATCTATTGGTTACGCACGATTTATGCCAGGGAGGTGCTGTATCCGGCCGATATGTTCAAGTTGTTTAATCTACTAATATTACACTAGATTTTAATAAGATTGAATACGTTCGGTTATGACGGGATGCTCATAGATAGACAAAGTTGCCAACCAAATATACAGCAGAATATCAAATTGATTTACACCTGGGTTGACGATTGTCAGAGTTTCATCCGCCTCTGTTGCTGCGGATAGAATAGGGAGATTCTTTTTTGCAAAATTTGCCGATCTACGGTGGTTAGCTCGAGAATAGCCTGCAGGACAATCTCACCGATACAATTTGTTACAAACTGTTACACCCCGGAAAAGACTTCTGTTCAAGATTTAATTAATATTTAAGCCATAGACTGAGACAACCAAATGTTAACCGATGACCTTGTTTTACACAAAGGAGGAATCATGCTAAAAAAAGGATTATCCATTGCTTTTAATGACATGACGGATCGCATCCGTGGCATGCTCCACACTAAAGAACGTCTGCTGCTGGATGTGAGCCATGAACTGCGGTCGCCGCTGACCCGTTTAAAGGTCGCGCTGGAGTTTCTGCCGGATGGAAATGCCAAGGAAAGCATTGCCGGCGATATCGCGGAAATGGAGCGAATGATCAATGAAATTCTGGCCACCGCCCGTATGCACCACTTGCATGGCAAACTCAATTTGAAACGGATCCTTCTGGCAGATCTGCTGATGGAAGTGGTCGCTGAATTCGAAAATCAACCGCCGGGGGTGCAGGCCGATGACATTGCAGTCGATGTCGCACTCAAGGTCGACCCGGAGCAGATTAAAACGGTTTTTAAAAATATTTTGACGAATGCCGTTAAATATTCCGGCCCCGCCCGCGAGCCGATTCGTATTTCCGCTGCCGTCCGGCCGCCATATGTCGCTGTAAAAATTGCCGATAACGGAATCGGGATTCCGCAGGATGAGCTGCCCTTTATTTTCGAGCCATTCTACCGGGTGGATAAATCCCGCGCTAAGGATACCGGCGGTTTCGGTCTGGGTTTAAGCCTGTGCAAGACCATTTTGGAAGCTCATGCGGGCCGAATCGAAGTCGAAAGTACACCGGGGGTCGGAACCACTGTTTCCCTGTACTTGCCGATCGGATCCGATTCTCCCTGAAAAGCCCCGCGAAGCATTACTCCAAGCCCTCAAATGTGCGTAGTCGGAGGTCTGTTTGCCTGTCGGAAAATTAAAGGGGGTATCGGTTCGTCCGTTGACCCGATTGCCCGTTCACCGAAACCGGCCAACGGGCTAACGGGCCAATGGGGCCTTAATTGACATTTCCCCGCTGCATTTATATATTACCCTATTACACCACCGCCTGACCGTCAATTCGAGCAAAGGAAACACGCTCTATGAACTTTTTCAACGATCTCCGACGCATCTGGCTTCTGCCTTTGATCCTGGTGATATTTTTCGCCGGCTCTGTTCCTGCATCCGAAGTTATCAACTGGCGCTCCTACGAAGAAGCCATGGCGGTGAGCAAAGTTGAGAAAAAAAAAGTGTTCCTCCACTTTTATGCCGACTGGTGCGGGTTCTGCCGGAAAATGGCCCAAGAGACATTCCAGGATTCGTCGGTGGTCGCCTTTTTGAACAGTAACTTTATTCCTGTAAGGGTCGACACCGATAAGGAGCAGCAGACAGCCGCCAGCTACGGTGTGGTCGCACTTCCCTTTACCGTGTTCCTCACGGACCGCGGAGAGCCCATAATCAGCTTGCCCGGATATATTCCGGCGGATGCAATGTTGCAGATGCTCAAAGAGATTAATGGGATCGAGGCCGGCGGCTGAATATTTGTAACAGAATTAGAAAGAATTTTATGTCTTATGAAAACAGTTAAAGAAGTGAGCATACTTATTGGCGTGTCCGTGATTGCCGCCTTTGGGATCAATTTTTTTTCGCCCAAGGGCATTGCCCTGGTGGGGCAATGGGATACTTCCCGGGGCGTGGTTAATGCCAGGGAGAAAAACGACGTTGTCATGGACCAACTCGAAATCGATGACGTCGCCGATGCCAAAACATTGTATGACAGCGGCAATGTGCTTTTTGTCGATGCACGATCCCGCGAAGATTATTCAGACGGCCATATTAAAGGTGCTTATTCCCTGCCGGTTGGAGAGTTTGACGAGCGGATCGACAAATTTTTAGAGCTTTTTGCGCTCGATAAACCCATTGTGACGTACTGTTCGGGAAGAACCTGTGAGGACAGCCACCATTTGGCGCAACTTTTGATTGCCCGTGGTTACCAGAACACCAGTGTCATGATCGACGGATTTCCGGGATGGGAAGCGGAGGGATATCCCATTGAATAGGACGCTTAAGCGCATACTGCAAAATAGCTGGGTGGAGCTGGCATTTCGCTGGATTTTAGGCCTGACCTTTATTTATTCCGGTTACAGCAAGGTTCTTTCGCCGGCGGACTTTGCGAAAATAATTTACGGATACGGCCTTTTCCCCCCATTGCTTATCAATCTGATCGCAATTATCGTACCCTACCTGGAGCTTGTGATTGCCCTGGCCCTGATCCTGGGCATTTATCCCCGGTCCGCTGCCATAATCGTAAATACGCTGATTGCGGCTTTTATCATCCTCATTTCCATCAACCTCATCCGGGGGCATGAATTTAACTGCGGCTGTTTTGCGCTTCAAAACTCGGGCAATCAGGTTTCGTCGTCATCTATCATTTGGCGTGATTTTATTTTTCTGGCCTTGGGGATGCAGGTTTTTTTATACAGCCAATCCCGCAGGTGGTGTGTTCGGCACAGTGGATAACGATAACCGGGTATAAGAAATCTAGGAAAATCAACATGGCAACGAATAATCACAGAAAACCGACCGGTGCCGGGAAGAGCAGTTTCGATCTGCTCGATGTCGAAGCCTTATTCAGGCAGCTTGACCTGAAAAAGGGCATTACCTTTCTGGATGTGGCCTGCGGCCGCGGCGCCTATTGCCTGAAAGCTTCTGCCATTATAGGATCAACCGGCACGGTATACGCGGTAGACCTTTGGGAAGAAGGGATTGGGGAACTCAAGGCGCGTGCAATTGAAGAAAACGCCCTGAACATTAAAGCCTTTATCAGCGATGCCGGCCGGCAGATCCCGGTAGATGATCAGGTGGTGGATGCCTGCCTGATGGCAACTGTATTGCATGATTTTGTTGAGGATCACATATCAGAAAAGGTACTGCCGCAAGTCGTCCGGGTATTGAAAACCAATGGATTGCTGGCCGTCGTTGAATTTAAAAAAATCGACGGCCCGCCCGGGCCTCCGCAACATATCCGCTTGTCTCCGGAAGAGGTTGCTGCCATCCTGGTCCCCTATGGATTTAACAGAGAACGCCTTGCCGATTTAGGGCCGTATAACTATTTGATGATGTTCCGGAAAAAATAGCTTTCGGCTTAATCTGCAAGCCTGTGCCGTCGAATTTAAAAAGCCGACACCCTGATCGAGCCGAAAATTTCGATCAGGGTGTCTGTTGATTACGGTGTAATCAGCGCCATATCGCTGACGACGCCGAAATTGCGAAATCGGCCGTCTTTGACAACCTGGACCTGCACATCCTTGATCACTTCTCCGACATCATTGAACCCTTTGATCTCGCCGGTGAGGCCGCTAAAATTCTTCGTGCTTGCGATGGCGTCCCGGATGGCTTTGCCGTCCGTGCTGCCCGCCCGTTTAATGGCGTCGCAAATAATCATGAAAGCATCGTAGGCCGAAGCCCCCACCATGTCGGGCTGAACCTTGTAGCGCTCTTCATAGGCCTTGAGAAAGGCTTGTACCTCGGGGCGGGGGTCGTCGCGGTTCAGGTTGGTTACAATCACAAAGCCTTCGGCCGCCGGCCCCGCAATTTCTATGGTCATGGGGGAATCCGCTCCTTCTTCGCCGAGGAATTGGGCTTTGATGCCCATCTCGCCGGCCTGTTTGAGGACCGGAGCGGTCTGGAAATAGTAGCCGCTGGCAAAGATCAGGTCCGGGCTGAGCTCTTTAATTTTAGACAGATAGGGTTTGAAGTCTTTCTCATTAAAGGGATATGTCTGAGCATACACTATTTGAGCGCCTTTGGCATACTTATCGATATACTCCTTGAAGCCGGCGGCCAGCGTGCGGCCGAAATCATTGTCGCTGGTCAACAGGGCAATTTTTTTGGCTTTCAGCATTTGGACGGCGACGTAACCGGCGGACTTTCCCTCAACCGTTCCCAGAAAACCGTTGCGAAAGCAGAAGTCGCCGGCCCCGGTGATGTCCGGATGAACCGCATAGGCCGCCACAAGGGGAATTTCCTCATCCTGAAAGATGGGCGCCGAAGCTCTGCTGGGGGTGCTGTATGAGCCGGCTACAACTGCCGCCACCTGATCCTGTTGAATGAGCTTGCGGGCGACCGTTACGGCTTCTTTGCCATCGGCGCGATCATCATAGGTGATCAGCTCGATCTTTTTACCCAGAACCCCGCCTTCATTGTTGACTCTTTCCACGGCCAGTTTCACGGAATCAAGCACACTGGCGCCATCTGCGGCGGCAAAGCCGGTCAAAGGCGCCATCAGACCGATTTTGATGGTATCAGCGCCCCAAGCACTTACGGTAAAGACCGCTGTTAAACCTGCCAGCACTAGTATTTTGGCAATTTTCATTTTAAGACCCTCCTTTCCATTTGTCGGTGGTTGAATAGTCGAACTATCCAGTTCCTAAATAAACCTCTTTGACTTTGGGATCCTCTAACAAGTCTTTGGCCTTGCCCTCGTGGACGCACCGCCCGGTTTCAAGCACATAGGCCCGGTGCGAAATTTCGAGAGAGGCCATGGCGTTTTGTTCAACCAGCAATATTGTTAAACCCTTTCGGCGGTTAAGCTGCTTGAGAACTTCAAAAACCTGATCCACCAGCTTAGGCATGAGTCCCATGGAGACTTCATCTACCAACAGCAATTGGGGATTGGAGATCAGGGCCCGGGCAATTGCCAATTGCTGCTGCTCCCCGCCGGAGAGGGTGCTGGCCGGCTGACGGTTTCTTTCCTTTAATATCGGAAACAGATCATACAGCCATGCTATTTGATCGTCAAGATTTATGGTTTTACGCAGTCCGTATACGCCAGTCATCAGGTTTTCATAGACGGAGAGGCGCGGAAACACTCTGGCCCGCTCCGGCACGATTCGGATACCGGCCTTGGCCCTCTGGCAGGCCGCCAGGGCAGTAATTGAACTGCCGTTGAATTCTATTTGCCCGCCGCCCAGGGGCACAATTCCCATGATGCCGTTTAAAATGGAAGTCTTGCCGGCGCCATTGGCTCCGATAATGGAGACCAGCTCTCCTTTTTCAAGAAAAAAACTCACGCCGCCGACGGCCTCGATATCACCGTAGGCGATATGAAGATTACGGGCATCAAGCAGCATTTTGAGCCCCCCTGCGGCCCAGGTAGGCCTCGACCACTTCTTCGTTCTGTTGGATCGCCGCCGGCGGCCCTTCGGCAATTTTGCGACCGTGATTCAGCACCACCAGCCGATCGCACAGTCCCATGGCCACCCGCATGTTGTGTTCGATTAATAGCACGGTAATACCGTCCCGGCGGATGCTTCTGATAAGCGTTTCGAGCTGCGATATTTCCTCATGACGCAAACCCGAAAAAGATTCATCCAGCAGCAAAAGCCGGCTCCCAACGATTAAGGCCCTTGCAATTTCCAGTCGGCGCAGGTTCCCCAGAGGCAGCAGTCCGGCTTTGCGCTGGGCCAGGTCCACCAGGCCGACCCGTTCCAGCATTTTGAGACTTTCCCTGACTTCCGATCCGGATTTCCAGGGCGACCAGATCCTGGCAAAAGCATTGTATTTGGAAATGCCGCGTGCAACCAGCACATTCTCCAGAACACTGAGGCTGGCAAAAGGCTTTACAATCTGAAAGGTTCGTCCCACCCCCAGGTGGGCAATCTGGTGCGGCGCTTTACTGTTCGTGCGCCGGCCATTAAAGCGGATTTCTCCGCTGCTGGGGGGGTAAACTCCTGATATCAGGTTAAAGCAGACGGTTTTCCCGGCGCCATTGGGTCCGATAAGCCCCATGATTTCACCGCTGTTAACCGCAAAATCAACGTCGTCCAGGGCTTTCAGGCCGCCGAAATTTTTTGAAACCCGTTTTAATGATAAAAGTGCCTGGATTCATTTTACCTTGTTCAATCTAATATATTATACAATTTGAGAATTTTGTCTGCGCGGTAAAGCTTTTGCAAACACTCGCCGTACCAGGCTGCCTTCGCCCAGCAGCCCTGCCGGCTGAAATCGTATAATCAAAAGCAGCAGCACCATATAAAACAGAAAACGATAATTTACCAGCGGCCGGAACACTTCCGGCAGTGCCCCGAGTATCAAAGCGCCCAGTACCGGACCCCATAGCGTTCCCATGCCGCCCAGCACCACCATGCTGAGCAAAAGCACCGACAACGGAAAAGAAAAATCCGTGGCGCTGACAAAACGAATATAATGGGCATACAGCGCACCTCCCAGCCCGGCCATGCCGGTTCCGATGACAAATGCCAGCAGTTTGAAGCGAACGGGAGAAATTCCCATGCTCGCGGCGGCGGCTTCCTCCTCGCGCAGGGCAAAGCAGGCCAGGCCCGCCCAACATTGCGTGAACCACCAGCAAACGGCCAGCACGACCAGCAAAAAGAACAGACACAGGTACAAAAAGGCCAGCCCTTTAAGCTTAATGCCGAAGAGTACAATCCGGGGAATGCCTCCGATGCCCAGCGCTCCGCCGAAAAACGGGACATAGAGAAATATAGCTTCCACAATAAAATTTATGCCGATGGTGGTAATTGCCAGAAAGTCTTCCCGCACCCGCAGGCTGGGGAGGCCCAGTAAAAGGCCGATAAACGCGCTGATGGCTATGATCAGCGGCAGTGCGGCCCAGAAGGAAAGACCGGCCTTGGTCGCCAGTATAGCGGCGCTGTAAGCACCGATGCCGAAAAACGCGGCATGGCCAAGCGAGATCTGACCGGCGTAACCGACGATGACATTCAGGCCGCAGACCACGATGGCGTTGATTGTAATCAGGGTTGCAATGGTAACGACGTAGGCGTTCAAAGGTACCTCTTCCGGAGATGGAGTTTTAAACCTGTTCCGGGCAGGATAGCAGGAATCATGGCGCCGGTAAAGGCCAATCAGGGTGCCATCAACTTGACGTCCCGCAGCCGGCATCATATTATAATCATACCCGGCGTCTTGGTTAACCTTAACGTTACATAAATTTGTATACCTAAATTCAGGTTGTTATGGATATTACCTCATTTTCGGTGTAAAATTCGGTTATCAGGCAATTCATGGAGGAGAAACAGGCCGCATGCAAGATGAGTGGAAAAAAGGGCTCGGGACAATGACCTACGGAATCTACGATCTTACCAGATTTTATTAAGGATGAAATCAACAGGTTGATATCCGCCGGAGCCGATATTTTTGATCACTAACATGTGCAGAGTTGAACCTTACGCTTATCAGCGGCGACCAGGAGAGGAATGAAAAAAATTCAAACAGCGGAACTCGGACAGGAAAACATCAATTTCGACAAGATTGTCGAGCAGATAAGCAGGGTTGTTATCGGAAAAGAGGAACAGATACGTCTGGCACTAACCTGTCTTTTGGCGAAAGGTCATCTTTTGATCGAAGACATTCCCGGCATCGGCAAGACGACCCTGGCCAAGGTTTTGTCAAAATGCCTGGGTTTAAACTTTCGTCGTATTCAGTGTACCAGCGATATGCTGCCGGGGGATATCCTGGGCGTTTCGGTATTCGAACGCAAAAGCAGTGCCTTTGTATTTCATCCGGGACCGATATTTTCGCAGGTGCTGCTGGCGGATGAAATCAACCGGGCCACACCCAAGACCCAGAGCGCTTTGCTGGAGGCCATGGAAGAACGGCAGGTTACCCTGGACGGCCATACGCGGCTCCTGGAAAAGCCGTTTTTTGTCATTGCAACCCAGAATCCCATCGAGCAGTCCGGCACCTTTCCCCTGCCGGAAAGCCAATTGGACCGCTTTTTAATGCGCATCGATCTCGGCTATCCGGATCGAACGGCTGAAAAGAAGCTTCTGAAACAGGGCGAAACCAGAAGCACCCTGGCAGGCCTGCATTCGATGCTGACGGGCGAGGATGTTCTGATGCTCCAGCAGCAGGTCGCATCCGTGCACATTTCCGATGCGCTGCTGGACTATGTGCAGGATCTTTTGGATTTTACACGAAATTCATCGTATTTTTATGTCGGTCTCTCGCCGCGGGCCGGCCTTAATCTTCTCATGGCCGCCAAATCCAGGGCCTTTCTGCATGACAGGGATTATGCCCTGCCTGAAGATCTGCAGCAGGTAATGCCATGGGTTGTCGGCCACCGGCTGCGTTCCAAAAACGATGGCCTGGAATTTACAAGGGACAGGCTCATATCAATCCTAATGGAAGTGCCGGTACCGTAAATTAGGAACTGCTAGGCAGGGTAGCATCAAATTAAATTTTAGGCCGGTTGAATCAGAAGGTTTTATAAAACAATAAAATCCCAAATCTCAAGCACCAAATTATTTGATATTTTCGAATTGCTGAAACCGCAAGCCTTATCTTACAAGATATTGCCAGATAGAGGCACCAAGAACCTGAAATCCTATGCTTGATAATTCAATTCCCTTACCTCATACCCGGCAAAATAATCGGACGCGGATTCGACCGACCCGTTATGGGATCGTTTTTATGTTCCTGCTGGCAGGAATGTTTATGGGATCAATTAACTACAATAACAATCTGGGCTTTCTGCTCACCTTTCTTCTTGGCAGTATGGCATTTGTATCCATTGCCCATACATATAAAAACCTGGCGGGCCTGACCATTGTGTCTGCCGGCGCCGAACCGGTATTTGTCGGCGGGACGGCAGTCTTTAAGATAATCGTTGATGGCGCCGGCAAATACCGCCATGGGATCGGGTTTGCCTTTCGCGAGGCAACGGCGGCCCTGCATGATATAACAGCCGGGAGCAAAAATCGCGTGAACGTCGGCGTCCCTGCATTGTCAAGAGGCATACTCGATCCGGGCCCGTTGACGGTTACCTCTGATTATCCGCTCGGTCTTTTTCGTGTGCAATCAAAAGTGCACCGGAAACTTGAATGCATCGTGTACCCCAAACCGATCGCCGGCAGTGTCCGAACCATCGCTGAAAAAAAAATAGCGGCCGGCGAGGTGGGGGTCAGCGGACCCGGCACCGATGACTTTCAGGGTCTCAAAGGCTATCTGCCGGGAGATCCCCTGCAACGGATTTCCTGGCGGGCGTCTTCCCGCGGCCAGGGACTTTTCACGAAAGATTTTGATGGACAATACGGCGCGTCCTTTTATCTGGACTGGTATTCATTAGAGAGTCCGGATGCCGAGCAAAAATTGTCTCTGCTGTGCGGCTGGATTCTCACCGCCCATCAACGCAATTTGACCTATGGCCTCAAACTGCCGGGCTGCAGGCTTGAACCGGGTAATGGCAAAATCCATAAAAACCGCTGTTTAAAGGCGTTGGCACTTTTTTCCCAATAGCAATGGATTCCAAGAAGAATATTGGCCCCTTGATCATGGCGCTGGGGATTGCGCTGGTGCCCTACCTTGCGCAGCTGCCGGTGTGGGTGGTGCTGTGGTGTATGATCAGCTGGGGCTACGTTTTTGCAGCCGCGAAATGGGACCTGCTGCAACCCGGAAAAGTTGTGCGTCTAATTCTGACCGTTGCCGGCATCCTGGGTGTTTTGCTGACCCCGGAAGTCGGTCTGGACCAGAATTCCAGTATGGCATTGCTCTGGATCATGGCAAGTATCAAGCCCATGGAAATTTGCACTCGCCGGGATGAAATGGTGACCATTTTTATGGTATTTTTTCTGGCAGTCTCCTGTCTGTTTTTTTCCGGCACGCTGGTGACGGCAGTTTATATCACGTTTTCGATCTGCATTACCACGGCCGTGTTGATCCATATTCATCATCCGGCCGGCAAACGGATGGACCAGCTGGGGCTATCTGTCAGGCTCCTGGTGAAAGCCATGCCGCTGGCGCTTATTCTGTTTTTAATATTTCCCCGAATCCAGGGCAGTCTGTGGGGGATGCGCCGACCGACGCAAGCCTTCAGCGGATTCTCCGACCGCCTGGCCCCCGGTACGGTCACCCGCCTGGTGCGCAACAACGATACGGCCTTTCGGGCCGCATTTGACGGTCAGATTCCCGGACCCGAGCAGCTCTATTGGCGCGGGCTGGTATTCTGGCGTTTTGATGGTTCTGCGTGGTATCGCAGCGACAGCAGCGTAAATATCAGCCTGCCGTTAAAAGGCCAAAAGAGTGCAGCCTATACAATTACCCTGGAGCCGCATAACCAACGCTGGTTGTTTGCGCTGGATTTACCCTATGAATTTGAACCGAACGCCATCATGTTGTCGGATTATACCCTGGTCTCGCGGCGGACGGTGCGACAGCGGCTTCAATACCGGCTCAAATCATACACGGCCTACACCACGGGCCCGATCCGTCAATGGGAGGCGGCAGCTCTGCAATTGCCGCGCAATGCGAATCCGGCGGCGATGGCCCTGGCCCGCAGCTGGCGCACTGAATTCGCCAATCCGGTCCGAATAATAGACGCCGCCCTGAATTACCTGCGCAAGAATGACTTCAGCTACACCCTGAATCCGCCGCCGCTCGGCGAAAATACCATCGATGATTTTTTGTTCCGAACCCGCAAAGGCTACTGTGAGCACTATGCCTCGGCCTTTACATTTCTGATGCGGGCGGCCGGCATTCCGGCCCGGATGGTGGCCGGATATCTGGGTGGTGAGCTTAATCCCTACGGTGAATATCTTGTCGTGCGGCAGTCCGATGCCCATGTATGGGCGGAGGTGTGGCTGCCGGGCCGAGGCTGGGTTCGAACCGATCCGACCCTGGCGGTGGCGCCGCAGAGAGTCGAACAGGGCATGGCGGCAGTGTTGCCGCCGGAAGAACGGTCCATGCTCGGTTCACTCAGCGCTCTGGGCCCATTGGCAAAGTATTGGACAAACCTGCGGTTTGTCTGGGATGTGATCAACACGCAGTGGAACCGGTGGGTACTGGGGTATTCGACCACCCGGCAAAAAACGCTGTTTGCCAAAATCGGCCTTAAAGCCGGTACCCGCAAAGGGCTGGCCGCCGCCGTAATTCTAGCAACCGCCGCCATGGGTTTGATATCGCTGTTTTATTTTCTTAGTCTTTCAAAAAAAGCGGCGGCCGAGCGAGATGTCATTCAAAAAGCTTATCTGGCATTCTGTGCCAAACTCATGCGGCGGGGATTTGCCAGAAAACCGTCCCAGGGACCGCTGGATTATGCTTGGATGGTGGCGGCTGCGCGCCGGGATCTTAATCCCAGCGTTATTGATATCGTCAACCTTTATATTCGCCTGCGCTATGGACGCGGCGGGAACAAAGAAGATATAAAGCGCTTGAAGGTTCTGGTGAGACAATTCAATCCCTAAAACGGCCAGATTACAGGTATCAGCAGGGTGCCGAGGATCAAAACCACAAGATTGAGGGGAATGCCCAGTTTCAGGTAGTCACTGAAACGATAGCCGCCGGGTCCGTAAACCAGAAGGTTGGTCTGATAACCGATCGGGGTTGCAAAGCAGGCGCTGGCTCCGAAGCATACCGCCATGACAAACGGTTTCGGATCGACCTCCAGCCCCAGGGCGGTGGAAACGGCAATCGGGAAAAACAGAACAGCGGCGGCGTTATTGCTGATAATCTGGGTGCTGATGCTTACCAGCAGAATAAAACCGCCGAGCACCCAGGGCGGCGAAAAGCCGGCAAAAATTTTCAGATAGGCTTCGGCATATAACTGACTGGTTCCGGTTTTTTCCATGGCAGTTCCCAGGGCCAGGGTCCCGGCGATCATTAGAAGTACATCGGCCTGGACGGCCCGGTAAGCATCGCGCATCTGGAGGCATCCGGTTACAATCATGAGGAATACGGCGGTAAGGGCGCACACCATTATATCCGCCAAACCGATGCTGGCCGCCGCGACCAGGCCGACAAATATCAGACCCGCTTTCCAGGCCTTTCTTTTGTGCACGATTTCGTGGTGCACATCCTCGGCAATGATAAAATCTACGCCGTCGCGCATCCGGTCCAGTTTATCCCCATAGCACCATATCAAGACGATGTCGCCGACCCGCAGTCTCACGTCGTGAATCTGCTTTTCGGTGAAATGAAGGCCGCTTCTTTTGATGGCGATGACATGGATATCCGAATCACGCTTGAGCCTTGATTCCAACAGTCTTTGTCCCAGCAGAGAAGATTGGGGCGGAATAATCAGTTCCACCACAAGCGATTCTTTTTTGCCGGGACCGAAACTCAGCCCCTCCTCGGCCAGCGGCAGTTCGACCTCATCGTGATGGATGATTTCTACCAGATCGTTGGCGGATCCTTTGACCAGCAGCAGATCATCGGCGGCAATCCTAACGACATCCCGGGTGGGATGAAAAATATGCGAGTAGCGAACAAGTTCGATTACCTTCAGATCCGGGTACTTTTCGGCAAATACCTGCCCGGGATCTTGACCGATCAAATTACTGCCGCGCGGAATGGCCAGCTCCGCCAGATATCTTCGGTGTTCGCTGTTTTCCATTTCGCAGATGGGATTCAGCAGCGACGGCATGAAGCGCGGCGCGGCCAACATTAAAAAGGCTGTACCCAGCACCGCGATCGGGACGCCCAGCGCGGACAGTTCAAACATGCCGATGGCACCATAGCCATGTTTGGCACTGATATCACTGACAATGATGTTGGTTGACGTGCCGATGAGCGTGCAGGTGCCGGCCAAAATAGACGCATATGACACCGGTATGAGGAACTTTGAGGGACTGAGATTAAATTTGCAGCACATGCTCATGACAACCGGGATAAACAGCACCACTACCGGCGTGTTGTTAATAAAGGCCGAGGCCAGCGCCACGGTCAATAAAATCGTCAGCAGGGCCAGTTTGAAGTTGCCGCGCGCCATCTGAATCACCTTCCGACCGATAAAGCCCACCGCGCCGGTTCGAATCATCCCTTTGCTGATCAAAAACATGGATCCGACCGTAATCACGGCCGGGTGCGCGAAACCCGCCACCGCATCGGCCGGGGAGATGATGCGAAATATCACCAGGGCCACTATGATGCCGATGGCAGTTAAATCGACCGGAACCTTTTCGGTGATGAACAGGTATAGCGCGGCCATCAAAATTGCGGATACAATCCAGACCGACATGGCATCTCCGGGGTTTGTTGCAATGCTGTAAAAAATTCAGCGCGGCCAAATGGACAACGTCGTCAAAAAATTGAACCAATTTACATTTTGTCAAGTAAGGCGGACAAAAACCATATATTATATTTTATAGAATGAAGGTCAACAAGCGGGAAGGAAGACACAACCGCCGCCGGATTAGTAAAAATTTATATAATTATAAAATGTTATAGCGAATCTTGAAAAATTTTTAATTTTTATCAAAATTTTTAAAAAAACACTTGACATGCCACATAGTAGTAGTGTATAAAATAATTCCCCTGTAAGAATGCTTCTTAAAATATCTCAATGCCTCTCCCCATGAGGCGGCTCATATCCCCGTGAGCCGCCTTTTTCATTTCAGCAGCCTGGCATACCGCACGCCTGCAAACCGGATAGCCGGATCAAAGCGTCAACTCGCCTTTGTGCAATATCGTCTTCCTGCGGCAGGGACATCTCCGGCGCATTTGCTTTTCGGTTTTTGACAAACCGCCATAGATGATATATAAATTGGAGCAGTATCGTTTAGACGCTGATATTATACACAGCGTTACAATTAATTCCGCATCCGCATTTTTATAATTGTTGGTATCTCATTTTTTCAGCATTCGCACTTACAGACAAGGAGAAGCCCATGATGCTAAAACACTGGACAATTTCGGCCCTGGCTCTGGCTCTGGCGTTATCGGTGACCATTTCCATTTCAGCATGCGCCAATAAAAAAATCAGTTCGGAACCTGCGGTTGCAGCAACGGCCGAAGAAGAAGCGCGCCGGCGGGCCGAAGAAGAAGCTAAGCAGCGCGAGCAGCAAAAAGCCCTGAAGGAGGAAGAGCTCGGTCAAGAAGGCCTCAGCGAGAAAATGGCCGCCGAAAGGACGGAATCCGCGAAAACCATATTCGAAAATGATGACGTCCATTTTGAATTCGACAGTATACGGCTGACCCCGGTAGACCAGGAGATACTGACAAAAAAAGCGGATTGGCTGCGCGCAAATCCTAAGGCGAAGGTAACAATCGAGGGACACTGTGACGACCGGGGCACCAATGAATACAACCTGGCTCTGGGAGAAGGTCGCGCTCAGACTGCCAAAGCCTTTCTGGTGGATCTGGGAATCGATCCCTCCCGGCTGAACACCATCAGCTATGGCGAGGAGCGCCCAATCGATCGCGCTCAAACGGAAGAAGCCTGGGCAAAAAACCGACGCGCCCATTTTGTAATCGAACAATAGATGAATAGACTTGCTTATTTTATCTCACCCCACGGATTCGGGCATGCCGCCCGGGCCGCGGCGGTGATGCAGGCGGTGTCTGGAATAGACGCTGCCGTTTACTTTGATATTTTCACAACAGTTCCGTCCTGGTTTTTTCAGGACTCATTGTCCGTCCCGTTTACCTATCACAAACTTTTAACCGATATTGGTCTGGTTCAGAAAACCTCATTTCAGGCCGATCTGAAGGCAACGCTGCGCAGGTTAACTGAATTTTTACCTTTTCAGGCCTCGCGCATTAAAGAAATCGCCGCAACGGTCAAGAAATTAAACTGTGCATTAATTATTTGTGATATTTCCCCCCTGGGCCTTGCGGTTGGCAAGCAAGCCGGGATCCCCACCGTACTGGTGGAAAATTTCACCTGGGATTGGATCTATCAGCAGTATGTCGATCTCGCCGGCCGTTTCAACGGACATATCGATTACTTGAAGACCTTGTTCACAGGTGCTCAATATCACGTAAAGACAGAACCGGTTTGCAGCCCGGGCCCGGTCGATCTGACAACCGCGCCGGTCAGCCGCAAAATAAAAAATCCGGCAGCCCGGATCAGAAAACGGCTGGGTCTACCGGCGGCGTCCAAAATGGTATTGATCACCACGGGCGGCATAAAGCAAAGCTATGGTTTTCTGGATAAATTAAGGCAAGTGCGCCGTATCGATTTTGTCTTGCCGGGAGCCGGTCTTCAAATGGCGATCCGGGATAATTTGATTATCCTGCCCTCTCGTTCTGATTTTTATCATCCGGATCTGGTCAATGCTTCCGATGCAGTCGTCGGCAAAGTCGGCTACAGCACCCTGGCCGAAGTTTACCATGCCGGGGTGCCGTTCGGTTACGCCGTGCGTTCGAATTTCCGTGAATCCGAGCCATTGGTGGATTTTATTGAGAGAGAAATGAACGGTATTTTTCTGGATGAATCTGAATTCAGCCTGGGAGATTGGACTGCCAAACTGAATGACCTGCTGGATATGGGGCGCGTGCCAAGAAGCGCGCCAAATGGAGCAGATCAGATCGGCCGATTTATCACCGGACTCATAAAATGATTAAAAAGATTATTTCAGGTGGACAAACAGGCGTTGATCGCGCGGCCCTGGATGCGGCTATCAAGCTTTCCATAGATCACGGGGGCTGGATCCCGCAAGGACGACTTACCGAAAGCGGGCCCTTGCCGCCCGAATACCAATTGAAAGAAACCCGGAGCCCCAATTATGCTGAACGTACCCTGAAAAACGTCCTGGCTGCCGACGGAACTCTGATCATATCTCGCGGACCATTAACCGGCGGCTCCGAGTATACCCGCGAGATGGCCGTCAAACATCAACGTCCCTGGCTTCACATCGACCTTAATAGCAAGGCCGCTTTCCAGGCGGCCACCGATATCAATAACTGGATAGTAGATAACCGGATAGAAATTTTAAACGTTGCCGGTCCGCGGGCCAGCAAAGACGCGAAAATATATCACGAAACCCTCACCATTATCGAGAGCACCTATTATCTTGGGTTGATAGAGCGCGGCAGGCCCGGTACCGGTGGACCGAGCAATCCAATGCCCCAATCTTCCAAACAATCGGCAAGCGGACCTTCAACTTTAGCGCAGGCCGTGCAACGATTGATTGCGCAAATGTCTCTCAAAGATAAAGCGACGGTAGCCAACATGCTGGAAGATGAATTGCCGCACCTCTATTTAAGACTGGGTGATTATATTCTGAACAAATTCGGTTTGTTGTCTGGAAACGCGAAGCTCATGGAATCCTGCCGGTTGGAAGTTAACGGCCCATTACAAAAAGAAGAGGACGCCGTGGCAGTCATAATTAAAGCGCTCTGGCAAAACCTGCAGCAGACGTACAAATTGCGGGTAATCAAGTGAAAGTAGTTCGATTGCGGAGTCCGGATTGCGGAATGTTTTAGGTTTCAGGCCGGAAATCAACGAGAGAGGAGACACGGAGGTACAGGACATTTACCTTCGCCTGGCTGAACATCTTGAAAAACTGGCCATGGGTTATCCTTTTAGTGAAGCGCTGCCGGATCTGCTCAGGGAAATGTTCAGCCCGGTGGAGGCCGAAGTCGCCTTGGCGATCCCCAATAATCTGGCCCCCCTGGAAGTCGTCAGCCGGCAGACTATTGTCGACGGCTGTCAACTTCCGGAATCCACCACAATCGAGGCGCTAAAATCGCTGGCCGGCCGCAATATTCTCTACAGCCGGACAACCGACGCAGGAAACACCGGATATGCGCTGCTGCAGGTTGGTTGCGGCGTTCCCCAGACGTTTTTTGGGGGCGGCCAGAATGATGAGCGCGCCCGCCGCATGGCCAAACTGGTTCTAAACTATTTTAATGTGCCGACCACCCCAAAAGTGTATGGACCCGTGCCGACCAAAGCCTATAAATTCGCACCGGCCAACCTGAGTATCGACATTGCCATGCAGGGAGTCATGCCCAATGAACAAATGGCGCCCATCATCGATGCGGCTGTTAAAATCGCCGTGGCGCATTGTCCCTGCCGCATGTCGGCTAAAATTCTCGGACGAACCGACTGTCGACACAGCCTGGAGGTCTGCATCAAATACGATGAATTGGCCGAGTTTGTGATATCAAAAGGATTGGCGCGTGAAATTTCCAAAGACGAGGCCCATCAAATCCTGGCCGCCTGCGAAAAAGAAGGCCTTGTTCACATGGTGGACAATGCCCAGGGACAGATCGAGCACACCTGCAATTGCTAAGGACTTGCATGATTGTCTGGAGCAGAACTTTGTTCTATCTCATTCAGGAAGTCAAATTTTTTGCCGCAATTGTTCGAATTCGGAAAAATTTTAGACGAATTAAGTAAAAGTTGTGTAACAAAGGTTATATAATTCAGTAAAATTTTCCACACATGACGATCCCGCAACAGCATCATTTGCCCTGCCTTTGCCCTAAATACCTATAATCACTGCGTTCAGAAATTGCCATTTGTTTTGGCATGATGCTTGCTAAACTGAGATACGAAACAGCGGGGCCATATCCCTGCGGGCCTGTGTACAATTTTCCGGAGAAGTTTAAACCAGCAATGGATGTCTTTTACGGTTGGCCGGAATATCAGTTTTTACCTTTGCCGACCGTGCATAATTTAAGAACCTGAATGAATGCCATCAGTGAAAGGGGAGACATTGCTTTGAATAAAATGCAGGGGCCCCCTGTTATGCAAGATAAGGGCGGGTCGCGTTCCGGCGGGGACCGGCGACAAAACCAGGAGCCCTTTCCGGGTGAAGAGAAACGATCCGGCAGAGATAGAAGAGCAGGGGGTGACCGCCGCAGCGGTCAGGCTCGCCGGAGAAGGCCGGACCGCCGAACCGGCATATGCTGGGACGGAAGTTGCATTGAACGACGGGATGCCTTTCGAGCAAGATCCGAGAAATCTTCATGAAACGTGAAAGTATCAATGACGGCCTAGATGAAATCTCGGCCTTCACTGCTGAAGCATCGCCGAACCCTGGGAAGGAGCCCGCCAGCAAATGCAATTTGAGGAACAAAGAGCCGGTAAAAGAATGAACTATGAAGCTCCGGTGATTATCGAAAACTGCCAAACAGGCGAATATTATGACGGCAGCATGTACAATTACAGTCACGGAGGCATGTATATTGAATTGGATAGCTTCCTCAGGCCCGGGTCCGACATTCGCATCGTCGTGGAAAAAGCGAAAGATTCCTCTCACAACGAATGCCGCCACGCAAAAATTATATGGTGCCGGGAAATAGCCGGGGCCGTCGTACTATACAATTACGGTGCCGGTGTGCAATATGATCCAACGGCCAAACCGGCCGACTGCCGAAAAATTTTTAAAGTAATTGAAGGTGGTGCGAGCGAGAATAAATTATAGAAAATATTAAACGGCATGGTGCCGCTAAAACAGCCCCTCCAGGCGCCATCCGGATGGCAGCTCATCCGAGCAAAGGGCAGGGCCGTCCGACCACAAGCCATCCGGATGGCGTTCCCATAATTACTCCGCCCTGAAAAATAGCGATACCGGTTCTATGTAAAACAAATTCCTCACTCATACAATCGCTCTTGACTGTATCTATCGACGGGATTATGTCCTTGCACATATGAAATCTAAAACAGCTGTTGCAAGATCTCACCCTAAGCTCAAGGAAACCGTATGCAATTAGAAGTCACAATACCTCTTTTCCCGCTTGGGTTGGTTTTGATGCCGCAAATCCCCCTGCCGCTGCACATCTTTGAGGAACGTTATAAATTGATGATAGGTGCATGTCTAACAGAAGACAGGGAATTTGGCATCGTTTATTTGAATGCGACCGATATTCAATCGGCTGGATGCACGGCCAAAATATTGAAAGTCATTAGGCGTTATGACGACGGCCGCCTGGATATACTAACACGCGGTCAAAGACGCTTTCTAATTAAAGAAATATACGAAAACAAGGCGTATCTGGAAGCCAGGGTCACTTACTTCGATGATGAAAGGCCGGCAGACATCAGCGGCTGTCAAGATCTGGCTGAAAAAGGAACGGCTCTTTTAAGGCAGTTCGCTTCCATCCTGGAATTACAGGAAGGATACGATTTTACTGCGGAAATGGACTTTAAAGCCATCTCGTTTTTAATTGCGGGCTGTGAAGGATTTAGTCCCGCTGAGAAACAACGATTTCTTGAAATGACTTCAACCAGCGAGCGCCTTAAAAAAAGCGTTGATTCGCTGAAAAATATCCTTGAGAGGATGAGGATTACTGCAGAAATTCACAAAATAATTGGCGGAAACGGCAGTAAAAAGCGCTTGAGCGGATGGGATTGATTCTCTGACCATTTTCGATTTAGTTCGCCCGCAGCGGGATTAAATTAAGATGAACTTGAGTTAGTTAAAAATCGATTCCTATTCCGAATATTTTTCTTTGAACATGCAGCGGCGTTCGATTTTTTTCCTCCTCTTCAGATTCTGCATACTCCGGCGGTCGCTGGGACTGCGGCGATGGCGAAGATTTCTTCTCTCCGGGAAATGATCGGATGAAGCAAATTGTCGACGGTCCGGTACGCGACGCCTGCCGCCCCTGTCCTTTGCATCAATGAGGCCTTCCGCTTCCGTCATTACAGCACCCTGGAACTTTTCATCCGGCATATTGGCCATGAACATCCTTTCGTTTACATTGGGGATCCTGTTATCGAATAATATTTACCGGCCTTTGCCTTTTTTGTCAAGATCTTCTGGCAAGGAAGACTCCTTAACCCTGGACAGAGCAAAGCAATAGCGAAAATTTTCGTACGGGTCCACCCCACCGGCGGGGTCATCTATCGCGGGAGTTTTTGAGGTGCGCCTTTCGCTCATGGTTAAGCTCAGTCCAGGTGTAGCGGCCAATCAACTACTTGCGATGATTCCGGTGTAACTTCTTCAACGCGCCCATGTCTTAAACCAGTTTCTTGACCGCGCCAAGCGCGGCTTTGTAATCCGGCTCTTCCGTCACTTCTTTGACCAGCTGAAGGTATTGAATGACCCCGTTCTGATCCACGACAAAAACCGCCCTGGCCAGCAGGCGCAGCTCTTTAATCAAAAGACCGGTTGCTTCACCGAAGGCGGCGTTGCGGTGATCGGATAAAGTAACCACTTTGTCAATTCCGGCCGCCCCGCACCAACGTGCCTGGGCAAAAGGTAGATCCATGCTCAAAGTAAGGATCGCCACTTTATCGCCAAGACCACCGGCCGCCTCGTTGAACTTGCGGGTTTGCATGTCGCACACCGGGGTGTCCAGGGATGGCACAACCGATACGACGCATACCTTTCCCCGGTATGCAGAGAGCCGGACCGGGCTCAGATCATTTCCCAGTACGGTAACGTCCGGTGCTTTATCTCCGACTTTAAGTTCATTCCCAACCAGTGTCAACGGACTGCCTTTAAAGGTTATAACTCCGGTTCGTTCTTGCATTTTATGTTTCCTTTTCAATTGTAAGTTTTCATCAAGGTAAGGACATTTTAGTGCAAATCAAGTTGGCCTTGTGTTTGAGTCTGACAATACCGCGTTCAACGATTTTAACACCGCTTCCGTTGTTCAATCCTTCACCTACACAAAATTCCTGTGGCCGACTTGACTCTCGCCATTCCAACCATAAGTTTAGATAATCATAAATCGACATTCTGTCAAAAAATGGAAGAAAGCGAGTTAGGCATGCCAAAATACGACTACGACATTGGTGTCATCGGCGCGGGCGCAGCCGGGTTGACGGTTGCATCCGGATCGGCCCAGCTAGGAGCCAAAACTCTGCTGATTGAAAAGGAAAAGGAGCTGGGCGGAGATTGTCTTCATTTTGGCTGTGTGCCCAGCAAAACCCTGATAAAGACGGCCCACGTTTATTCTTTGATGCAAAATTCCAGCAAATTCGGTTTGCCGCCGGTGCTGCTGCCGCCGGTGGATTTTAAGGAGGTTTCCAAAAGGATAAGATCGGTGATCGACGCCATTCAACACCATGACTCGAAGGAGCGCTTTTGCAGACTTGGCGCTCAGGTTGAGTTCGGCCGGCCGACTTTCACCGATGAACACAGCATTCGGTTGAACAGCAACAATTATTCCGCCAAAACCTGGGTCATTGCCACCGGATCTTCGCCCGCTGCACCTCCCATCAAAGGATTAGATAGAACGCCTTACATTACCAATCGGGAAATTTTCGCCCTTGACCATCTGCCGAAATCCATGATTATTCTGGGAGGCGGACCGATCGGCAGTGAAATGTCACAGGCGTTTTGCCGGCTGGGGACCAAGGTTACCGTGGTGAATCGACCCCCCCAGATTCTGGCCAAAGAAGATTCGGATATGGCAGACGCCGTCAAGGATGTTCTCAGTTCTGAAGGCGTGGAATTTTATCTTAGTTCTTCCATCGAGGAAGTCAGAGATCTCGGCCGGGATAAAGAGGTCAGGATCAAAACACAGCAGGGCAGCCTGATCAGCCTGAAGGCCGAAACGATTCTGGTGGCCCTGGGACGGGATGCCAATACAGATGGTCTCGCACTGGAAGATGCCGGCGTAAAATTCGATCGTCGGGGAATAAACGTCGACAATCGTCTGCGAACCAATCTCAAACACATTTATGCTGCCGGCGATATTAACGGCGGCTTTCAATTTACTCATGCCGCCGGGTATGAAGGCGGCATTGTGGTGAGCAATGCCGTCTTCCGCCTTCCGCGCAAGGCTGACTATACCTTTATGCCCTGGTGCACCTATACCGATCCGCCGCTGGGCAGCATCGGCATGAATGAAAAAAGTGCCAGGGCCGCCGGAATCGACTATAAAGTCTGGACGGAAGAATTCAAGGACAACGATCGCAGCCTGGCCGAAGGCGAAACGGTCGGTAAAATCAAAATGATACTTGACGACAAGGAAAAACCTATCGGTGTTCAGATTTTAGGGCCCCATGCCGGAGACCTCATCTGTGAATGGGTGGCTGTACTGAATGGGAAAGTAAAACTCTCCACCCTGGCGGCTGCCATTCATCCCTATCCGACCATCGGAGAGATCAATAAAAAAGTTGCCGGCTCCTACTTTTCTCCGAAAATATTCTCGGAAAAAGTACAAAAAGGATTGAAGTTTTTCTTCCATCTGAAAGGCAGAGCCTGCGCGGAGGATGCTTGCGGTGGATAGGGACAGTTAAGGATCATAACATGGCAAATAGCTACCATAGCCCGCGGGTCAAAACAGAAGTCACTGCATCCGTCAGCGCACCGGATCTGGGAATTGATGCCGCAGAATGTATTGCTCCCGAAAGCACCGACCCTTGCACCATCGTAATTCTGGGAGCAACCGGCGATTTGACCGCCCGCAAGCTGATACCGGCTCTTTATAATCTCTATCTCAATGACGGCTTGCCGCAGCCTTTTCAAATTGTCGGTTGCGGCCGGACAAAATTAGACGATCTTGAATTCCGCCATGCGATGCAGGCCGCCGTGCAAACGACCGGCAGGCCGGATCAAAACAAGTGGCCCACCTTCGCAAAGGCCCTGCACTACCGCAGCATTGACTATGAGGACCTCGAATCCTATCACAGGCTGGCCGAGGCCTTGAGAGACATCGACCGTGAAAAAAATACCCTGGGAAACCGGATATTTTATGTTGCCTTGCCGCCGGCGCTTTATCATACCGTGGCCCAGATGATCGGCCGCGCCGGGCTGAGCGCCGAAATGCGCAACCATAACGGATGGTCCCGCATCGTTGTGGAAAAACCCTTCGGCACCGATTTGCAGACGGCTCAGGAGCTGGATCGCCGTCTTCATGAACATTTCCGGGAGAACCAGATTTTCAGAATCGACCACTACCTGGCCAAAGAGACGGTCCAGAATGTACTGATGTTTCGTTTTGCGAACTCGCTTTTTGAACCCATCTGGAATCGAAGATATGTCGATCACGTGAGTATCACGGCCATCGAGACCCTCGGCGTAGAACATCGAGCCGGCTATTACGAACGAACCGGCGTCTTGCGCGATATGTTTCAAAATCACATGATGCAGTTGTTGGCCCTGATCGCAATGGAACCCCCGTCCCGGTTTAAAGATGAACTGGTGCGGGATGAAAAAAGCAAGGTATTTTCCGCTCTCAGGCCCTTTCAGACTGACGATTTGGAAAATTATCTGATTCTTGCTCAGTACGGGGCCGGTGTCATCGACAACCAACCGGTCCCCGCCTATCGGGCAGAACCGAACGTTGATTCCAATTCTCTGACGCCGACCTATGCCAGGATGAAAGTCTTTCTGGACAACTGGCGCTGGCAGGGCGTTCCGTTTTACCTGACTTCCGGCAAACGGCTGGCTGAAAAAAAAACCGAAATTGTGATTCAGTTTAAAACCGTCCCCCATTCATTGTTCCGCCACATCCTCGGGGAAACCATTCTGGCCAACCGTTTAATCATGGGGATCTATCCGAATGAAAAGATAACGCTCTCGTTTCAAACCAAAAACCCGGGGGCCCGGGTCTGCCTGCGCACGGTCACCATGGATTTTCATTACCAGCAAAACTATTCAGGTCCGGTTCTGGATGCTTATGAAAAGGTTTTAATCGATTGCATGCTGGGCGATCAAATGCTTTTCTGGCGACAGGACGCCGTTGAGAGAAGCTGGTCATTTTTAACTCCCATCCTGGACCGCTGTGAGGCCTGTGACGACCAGTGTCGCATGCTGCATTTTTACCCGGCCGGCAGCAGGGGACCAACTGCCGCCGAAGGATTATTCGGGGAATCGGAAGGATAATGGAAGCAGCCGGCAGTGAAATGACAAAGGATCGCAGCAAAGCAATCATAAAAGCATTATTTTTACTGCTTTTTGTCGTGGCGGCCGTTATTCTGGTCCGCTACACACCCATAAAGAACTATTTGACGGCCGATGCGCTCGGACGTTTTCTGGCGACGGCCGGCTTCTGGGCGCCGGCGGTCTTCATACTGATTTATACGGCCGGGGTATGTTTGTTTCTGCCGGGTACACTTCTGACCGGCCTGGGGGCCGCCATCTTCGGTGCGTACCGGGGTTTTATCTTCGTGTGGCTCGGTGCCATGGCCGGTGCCAGCTTGGCTTTTTTAATCGGGCGAACTCTCGGCCGCGAATTCGCTGCCTCCCTGATTGGCGACAAATTGAAAAAATATGACGACGCCATCGAACGCAACGGATTTGCTACTGTATTATACCTGCGGCTGGTGTATTTCCCATTCACGCCCATGAATTTCGGCATGGGGTTAACCAAGGTTCATTTTCGGGATTATTTTTTGGGGACCGGTCTGGGTATCATTGTCGGAACTTTCATATTCACGTTTTTCATCGGAACATTGAAAGAAGTCTGGGCATCCGGCAACTGGGCGGAATTGATATCTTTTAAAGTATTTTTCTCCATCGGACTTTTTATTTTTTCCTTCTTCATTCCCAAAATCATCAAAAGGATCAAACGCGAAGGATGAAAAAAATACTCGCTGCCGACATCGGCGGGACCCATAGCCGGTTTGCCTATTTTCAGATTGACGGAAACGGCGCTCTTTCTCTGGTCGAAAGCCGGTGGATCGATACGGCCAAGGCAACTTCTTTATCCCATTTGCTGAGCCTGCTGCAAGAAACCACCTTTTCCCTGCCCCTTGACCAAAGCGATGTCGCCGTTCTGGCTGTCGCCGGACCGGTAATTAAAGGGGTCTACAGCAATCCGCCCAACATCGCCTGGGACGTTGATGTTTCCAACAGCGCTCAGGATTTTAAACTGAGGCACTGCCGGCTGATCAATGACTTCGCGGCCCAGGCTTACGCCTGCCGCTCACCGGTTGCGGATTCCGCCCGGCAGGTGGTTTCAGGGCACATCGACCCGGACGCAACCCTGGCGGTCATCGGGGCCGGGACCGGCCTGGGAATGGCCGCCCTCACACCCGATGGCGCCGGCGGATTCGTGGCCGTGCCGTCCGAAGGCGGTCACAGTGCCCTGCCTTTTGAGTCGCCGGCGGAGTTCGATTTCATGAAATTTCTAATACACGAGCTCGAAATTTCCTATGTGGAAACCGAATTTGTCGTTTCGGGGGGCGGCTTGAGCCTGATTCACCAGTTTCTTTCCGGTGAAAAATTGACACCGGCCGAGGTTGGTTCCAGCGTTTCGCAAGATTCAGACACGGTGCGGTGGATGGCGCGTTTTTATGCTCGGGCCTGCCGCAACTACGCCCTGCAGGTGCTGGCCCGGGGCGGCGTGTACATTGCCGGCGGCGTGGCCGCGAAAGAACCTGTCCTGGTAACCCATCCGGAATTCGAACTGCAATTTCGCAACTCAAAAACGATGCGGCCCATGCTGGAATCAATCCCCGTCTTTTTAAACACAAACGAAGAAAGCGGATTATGGGGTGCCGCTTATTTCGCTGCCCAAACATTAAAGCAACAGGGGCATTCCAAGCCGAGCATTAAACAATCGAAGTAAAAAGGAAGTTTTGCCTTTTTTTAAGGTCTGAAGCTAGCCCGAAATATAATGGACGAGCTTACATTATGATGCTATAGCAGGCATAATTGTTTGAATGCTGAAAAAGATCTCGGAGGAAATTCATGGCAACTCAGGATGAATTGAAGCAGAAAGCCGCATTTCGTGCCGTGGAATTTGTAAAATCAGGCATGGTGGTCGGCCTCGGCAGCGGCAGCACGGCTACCTTCGCCGTCCAGCGCATAGCAGCGCGCATCGAGGCCGGCGAATTGGAACGCATCGTCGGGATACCCAGCTCGGATAAGACCGAGCGTCTGGCGCAACAACTGGGAATACCGCTGACCGGTTTTGAGCAACAGCAGCAGATTGACATTACCATCGACGGGGCGGACGAAGTGGATCCGGATCTGAATCTGATCAAAGGCGGCGGCGGCGCTTTGCTGAGGGAAAAAGTGGTGGCTCAGGCCAGCCATCGCAACATTATAATTGTCGATGAAAGTAAATTGTCTAATAAACTGGGTACCAAGTGGGCGGTGCCAATTGAAGTCATCACCTTTGCCAGCAAGGTAGAAGAAATTTTTCTGAAATCTTTAGGCGCATCCGTTACCACCCGCTGCCTTGAAGACGGGAAATTTTTTAAAACAGATCAAAACAACCTGATTTTGGATGCCGACTTCGGATCGATAAATGATCCCGCAGGATTAGCGGCCCTGCTCGTGAACCGGGCAGGTATCGTTGAGCACGGACTTTTTCTGGGGCTGGCCACCGATGTCATCGTTGCCGGAGCAGAAAGCATCCGGCATTTAAAGCGCAAATGAAACCAGATAATCATCAAAAGACGTTCCCGAGCGGTCGCAGAAATTTTTTCAGCAAAACCATTCACCATATTGATGAAGTCCACAAGATAAACGATCCGCCATGAATCGCTTGCAAATGGAAGGAGGAGATTTAAAGCACAAGGTACCGGACATTTGATTATAAGGAAATATACGATGGCAACTGAAGGAATAATAGTAAAAAATGCTGATGGTTCCCTGAATGTACCTGAAAATCCGATCATTCCCTTTATCGAAGGGGACGGCATCGGCCCGGACATCTGGCGGGCGGCCCGGTTGGTAATGGACAGCGCCGTTGAAAAGGCTTACGCCGGCCGGCGAAAAATCATCTGGCGGGAGGTGATGGCCGGGGAAAAAAGTTTTCAGCAAACGGGCGCCTGGCTTCCCGATGAAACGCTGGATGCAATTGAAAAGCATGCAGTGGCAATTAAGGGCCCGATGACCACCCCGGTGGGCAAGGGCATCAGAAGCCTCAATGTCGCCATTCGCCAGAAATTGGATCTCTATGCGTGTGTGCGGCCCGTAAAGTACATCGATCCTGTGCCCAGCCCCATGAAACATCCCGAAAAAATCGACATGGTGGTTTTCCGGGAAAACACCGAAGACTTGTATGCCGGCATCGAATACCAGGCCGGCAGCACTGAAGCCGAAAAAGTCAGAGCTTTCCTGAATGATCAGATGGGCACGGATCTGCCGCCGGATGCAGGGTTGGGGATCAAACCCATCAGCGCTCGGAAAACCAAACGCCTGGTGGCCAGGGCCATTGCCCATGCGATTGACAGCGGGTATTCCAGTGTCACGCTGATGCACAAGGGCAATATTATGAAGTTTACCGAAGGTGCCTTTGCAAAATGGGGCTACGAACTCGCCCGCGAAAAATTTGGCGACCGAACGATCACGGAAAAAGAACTGTATGACGACTATCAGGGCAAGGTGCCTGCACGGCAAGCTGGTAATCAAGGATCGCATCGCGGATATGCTGTTTCAGCAGGTCCTGCTGCGCCCCGCGGAGTTTGGGGTGATTGCCACACCCAATTTGAACGGTGACTATCTGTCTGACGCCTTGGCCGCGCAGGTCGGCGGATTGGGGATGGCGCCGGGCGCCAATATCGGCGACCGCTGCGCGGTTTTTGAAGCCACCCACGGAACCGCACCCAAGTACGCCGGTCTGGACAAGGTCAATCCGAGTTCCCTTATTCTGTCGGGCGCCATGATGTTCGATTACCTGGGTTGGCGCGAAACTGCCGCTGCAATTCGACAGGCCCTGCAGGCCACCATCAGGGCCGGCATCGTAACCTATGACCTGGCGCGTCAGATCGAAGGTTCCACCGAAGTCAAATGCTCGGCGTTTGCGCAGGCGATTGCGGCACGTTTGGCCTGATATAAGATGACCGGCAGCGAATAAATTTGAAGCCCGAGCAAATGGTTTCAGGTGTCGGGTTTCAGTTCCGCCGTTGGAGGCAATCGGATGAAAGAAAAAAAAAATAATGCACGATGGATTCTGCGGGTGCTTCTAGTCGGTGGACTCTTTGCCGCGACAGGTTTGATTCCCTTCTCCCGGGCCGGGGCCGAAACCTGGCCGCAGATTCTTGAAGGCGCCCGCGGCCGGACAGTTGACTGGTATATGTATGGGGGATTTGCTTCCGCGAACGCTTATGTGAACGGTTATTTGGCGCCGCGGGTCATGGAGCTTTACGGCATCAAACTGCGTCAGGTACCGATTAAAGACATCGCCGAGGTGGTCGGCAAAATTCTGATCGAAAAGCAGGCCGGCAAAAATGAAGGCGGCGAGGTCGATTTAATGTGGATTAACGGCGAGAACTTTCGCACCTGCAAGAAAAACAATTTGCTGTTTGGGCCGTTTGCCGATTTGCTGCCCAATCAAAAACTGGTGGACTGGAATCGCTCTTCGGTTTCCAACGACTTCGGTGAACCGGTAGAAGGCTATGAATCGCCCTGGGGCAGTGCTCAGGTGGTGATGATATACGATTCAAAACGCACCCCCGATCCACCGCAAACTATGGGCGGACTGTTGGCATGGATCCAGGCCCACCCGGGTCGTTTTACCTACCCGGCGCCGCCGGATTTTACCGGCTCGGTTTTTGTGCGCCATGTGTTCTACCATGTGGCCGGCGATGTAAATTCCTGGCAGGGTAAGTTCGATGAACAGGCCTTTGCCAGGGCGGCCGCCAAAACCTATCAGGTTTTAAATGATATTGCTCCGAGTCTGTGGCGCCAGGGCAAAACTTACCCGCAAAGCCCGGTCCAGTTGCACCAGCTGCTGGCCGATGGGGAGGTCGATTTTGCCATGAGCTATCATCCGGCCCAGGCGTCTGAAATGATCCACGAAGGTCTGTACCCCGACACCGTGCGCACCTTTGTGTTTAAGGAGGGAACCATCAGCAACACTCATTTTGTGGCGATTCCGTTTAACGCCGCGGACAAGGAAGCCGCCATGGGCGTGGCAAATTTTCTGATCTCACCGGAGGCCCAGCTGCAAAAAGCAAATATCGAAGTCTGGGGAGACATGCCGGCGATTGATATCAACCGCCTGGATGCCGCCTGGCAGGAGAAATTCAGGAAACTGCCCCGGGGTATTGCCACCCTCTCGGATAAAGAACTGCAAAGCCATCAACTCCCGGAGCCGCCGTCGGAAATTTTAATCCGCCTGGAAAAAGGCTGGGATCAGCATGTGCTTAAAGGCAGATGACAGAAGTACCCGTCGCCGCCCTGCGGGCTATGCCGCGGCAAGCAGAAGACAGATGACAGAGGACGGAGGACAGACGGCAGATAACAGAGCTCGCAGAAAACGCCGAGAAAGAAAATTATAATTAATCTCCGCGACCTCCCACCGGGGCGTAGGCCCTATGGGCCGGAGGCTGCGCTCTCAGCGGTGAGACCCTTCGCAAAAATGGTATCGGTTCCTGTGAACGATCACTCTAAAAATTTGCCGCAGGATACGGACGCGCGGACGAGGATCAGTCCGGGGTTTTTCAAAACAGCCGCCTTGGTTGCACCGGCGCTGGCGGTCGTGGCGGTTTTGTTCGGCGGCGGGCTGGGGCTGGGTTTGATTCAAAGCCTGGGACATTTGCCGGCGGCCGGCATGCAATCCATGTCCCTCACCCATTTTGCCAATGTGTTTGCGGATCCGGATTTTTTACAAAGTCTGGTGCTTACACTTTACGTTGCGTTGACATCCACTGTAATCGCCGCCGGCCTTAGCATTGTCATGGCGGTTTTTCTGCTCTCGGTATCCGCCAAAAACCGCCTGATTCATTTTATTTTCCAGATTCCATTGACGGTTCCGCACCTGGTGATCGCGGTGGCCATGGTATTTATGCTGACGCCGGCCGGTTTGTTGTCAAGGGTAGCCCTCAAACTCGGCCTGATCGACTCTTCCGCGGCGTTTCCGCTGCTGGTAAACGATCGCTGGGGTATCGGTATGATACTGACCTATATCTGGAAAGAGATTCCGTTTATCACCCTGATGATTTTATCGGTGCTGCGCCGCAGCGGTGCCGAACTTTTGGAAGTCGGCCGGACCCTGAAAGCGGGCCGGTGGCAGCGGTTCCGCTACATCACCCTGCCCACCATTTTTCCCAGTCTGGGTGCGGCTTGTTTGATTGTCTTTGCTTACACCTTCGGCGCTTTCGAGGTGCCTTTTCTGTTGGGACGAACCTATCCCATGATGCTGCCGGTGTGGGCCTACAAAAATTACAGCGATGTGGACCTGCTGGCCCGCCCCGAGGGCATCGCCACCGGACTGATCATAGCCGGAGTTGTCGTCGTTGCCATCGTGTGCTCCCAGGTGCTGACCCAGACCGCCCGGCGCCGGGGGATGATCCTGTGAGGGCGTTTTACCGCCATATGGCCGCAGCAGCAATGATTACCACTGTTGGGTTGCCGTTTCTGGTGCTGATTATATGGTCTTTCAGCACCCGCTGGTTTTACCCGCAATTGTGGCCCGCGCAGTGGGGACTGCGAGCCTGGCAGTATGTTTTCGGCACCGCCGGTTCTCAAATCGTCGCGGGGTTGATCCAGAGCATGCTGGTGGCTCTGGTCACGGCCATAATTTCGGTTCTGATCGGCGTACCGGCCGGAAGGGCACTGGGATTGTACAGTTTCAAAGGCAAGGACACGATTTCCATTATCCTGACGCTTCCGGTGATCGTACCCCCGCTGTGCGTGGCCATGGGACTGCAGCTGTGGTTTCTCAAACTGGGGTTGGCGGAAACGTTTGGCGGAGTGGTTCTGGTGCACCTGACGTTTTGTCTGCCTTACTCGGTTTTTGTCATGTGGGGGGTCTTTTCCAATTACAATCCGGATTACGAAGATCAGGCCCGTTCGCTGGGAGCTACTTCCTGGAAACTCATCACCCGCGTAATGCTGCCGCTGACTTTTCCCGGCATCATAGTGGCCGGTTTATTTTCCTTTTTGCTTTCATGGAGTCAGTATCTGAGCACGTTGATCATCGGCGGCGGGCGGGTGACCACCCTGCCTATTTTGCTGTTTGCCCTCATGGGAAGCGGCGACCGGCCGGTGGCCGCCGCGGTCAGCATCGTATTCGTCGCCCCGGCGTTCCTGGCGCTGTTGTTCAGTGCCAGGTATCTGGGCGGAAAAACTATTGCGGGGGTGCGTTGATGGGTGAGCTGCTGCTGAAAAATCTAACCATCCGTTACGGCAGCGCAGCAGTGGTCCACGAATTCGACCTTGCGGTATGTGATGCCGAGATGGTCTCCCTGCTGGGACCCAGCGGCGCCGGGAAGACCACGGTTCTCAAGGCCGTGGCCGGCCTGATCCATCCGCAAAAAGGTGAAATCATCATTGACGGGCAATCCGTACAGCATTTGCCCCCCGAAAAACGCAATGCGGTGATGGTGTTCCAGAAATCTCTCTTGTTTCCGTTTATGAATGTGGCCCAAAACATCGGATTCGGCTTGCGCATGCGGGGGCAGCCCGGCGCGGAAATCCGGCAGGCAGATCGACCGGATCCTGGAACTGACGGAACTCTCCGGTCTGGGACAGCGCAAAGTGCATGAACTTTCCGGCGGACAGCAACAGCGCGTAAGCCTGGCCCGGGCCCTGGTGCTCAAACCGGCCGTTCTCCTGCTGGATGAACCGCTGAGCAATCTGGATGCCAACCTGCGGCAGCAGATGCGCGAATTGATTCAGGACATCCAGGCCGAAACCCGGATCACCACCTTGTTCGTCACCCATGATCAGGCCGAGGCGCTGATGATATCGCACCGGGTGGGTCTGCTTTTAGACGGACGGCTACGCCAGGTCGGCGACCCCCGGGAGCTTTTTTACCGGCCGGCGGACACCGATGTGGCCCGCTTTTTCGGCGGCTGCAATTTTATCCAGGGTAAAGTAAGGGACGGGATGTTCCGGTCGGAGTTCGGCAATGCACCGGCACCGGCGATCAACGGCAACGGCCATTGGCTGACGGCCACCATCCGCCCGGAAGATATTCTCATCACCCCGGAGCCAAAATACGATCTGCAGGGAAAGGTCCAAAAAATCAATTTCGAAGGCAGCGCCACCCGCATCTGGGTGCAGTGCAGGGATACCCGTTTTGTGATCCTGACTTCAACAGCCGGTTTTGCCCCCGGCCAGAAGGTCGGCCTGCACCTGCCGCCGGCTAAAATCCGCATATTTCCTACCGAACAGGAATCCGTTTGAAATTAAAGGACATTTTAAATTCCATTGCATTGGCGACCTCTTCGATAAACGATGACACAAAACTTAATGTCCGACATGCTGCCCCAGGTGGCTGAATATCTTAACACCCGGGACTGGAAAGACGCCCCCGCCATGCGGGGCCGCCAATTTACGGTTTCGCCCTTAGCACAGGGCGAATACAACCTGAATTATCTGATATCGTCTGATTTTCTCCAACTCGTCTTTCGGGTAAATATCGGCACCCAGATCGATCGCGCCGATCAGATCGTCTACGAATATAAAGCCCTGGATCTGCTGAAGCATAGCGGGGTGACCCCCAGGCCCCATTTTGTCGATGATACGCGCCGCTTCTTCGATCGCGGCATCCTGATCATGGACTATCTGCCGGGGGAAGCTCTGGACTACGACAGGGACCTGCCGCAGGCGGCCGCTCTTTTAGCAACCGTCCACCAGGTGGATGTTCCGGCTGAAAACAATCACCTGATTCGCGAAGACGCACCCCTGTCCCTGATTTATGAAGAGTGCGCCGGGTTGCTTCAGCAATACTTTGATTCGGATCTGGCAGATCCGGCTATCCGGGATTATTTGATGGATTTAAAGGCCTGGGCGGCCACAGCCCGGGCCGGGGAGGATTACTATCGGCAGGATCCCTGGCCGTGCATCGTGAATACGGAAGTCAACTCAGGCAATTTCATCGTAAACCGTAAAAAAGGAACGATTCACCTGGTGGACTGGGAGATGCCCCGCTGGGGCGACCCTTCCCAGGACCTGTCGCACTTCTGCTCGCCGCTGACCACCCTGTGGAAAACCGACTGGCGCATGTCGCCGGCGAAAAAGCGCGATTTTCTAAAAACTTACTGCCGGCACATCCAAGACCGCCACCTGCGGGATACCCTGGAAGAGCGGGTGCGCCTGCGCGATCCTTTTGTTTACCTGCGCGGCATTTCCTGGTCGGCCATGGGCTGGACGGCGTATCAAACCGGGTATTCCGGCATGAAAAACCCCGACACCTGGGCCAAGCTGCAACAGTACCTGGACCTTGAATTCATCCGTTCGCTGTTTAATAAATTTATCGGCCACTGATGCATGTTAAAACAGCAAATCAAATCATCCATGGAAAATCCGGTAGTGTGCAGCAATTCACCATAATCTGCTTTTGTTTGTGGTTTATTTCTTTTTCGTCTTGCCGCCGCGCAGGGTGTAGCGCTTGTGGGCCGAGAGGGCGGCTTTGCGCATGCGCACAGACTGGGGGGTTACCTCCACCAGCTCGTCTTCGCGGATGAAGCTGATGGTCTGCTCCAGGGTGATCGGTTTGATGGGAGACAATATGACGTTTTCATCTTTACCGGAGGCGCGCATGTTGGACAGCTTCTTTTCCTTGCAGGGGTTGACGTCGATATCCTGGCCCCGGTTGTGTTCGCCGATGATCATGCCTTCATAAACCGGATCGCCGGGCAATATAAAAAGCCGGCCCCGGGGCTCCAGGTTAAACAGGGCATAGGGGACGGCATGGCCGGTGCGATCGGCTACGATGGAGCCGGTGAAACGACTGGGGCACTCCCCGCGGAACGGCTCGTAGCCGTCGAAGAGGGCATGCATGATCCCGGTGCCGCGGGTATCGGTCAGAAACTCGTCGCGGTAACCGATCAGCGTCCGGGCCGGCACGGAAAATTCGATGCGCACCCGTCCCTTGCCGTTATTGACAAGGTTGGTCATCTTGCCCTTGCGCAGCGCGAGTTTTTCCGTCACAACGCCCAGAAAGCCCTCCTGGCAGTCGACCAGCAGCCTTTCTACCGGCTCGAGCTTTTGACCGTTTTGGTAGCGGAAAATGGCCTCGGGCCTGCCGACACAAAATTCATAGCCTTCCCGGCGCATGGTCTCGATTAAAATGGCCAGTTGAAACTCACCCCGGCCCTTGACCACGATGCTGTCACGCTCTTCGGTTTCTTCCACGCCGATGGCCACATTGACAAGGGTTTCTTTTAACAACCGCTCCCGGATACGGCTGAACTGAACATACTTTCCTTCTTTACCGCCAAAGGGTGAGTTGTTGAAGGTAAATTTCATGGACACCGTGGGTTCATCCACGCTGATGCGGGGCAGGGCGACGGGGGCCTGCTGGTTGCAGATGGTATCGCCGATATTGACGTCGTCAATGCCCGCCAGCACCACAATGTCGCCCGGCTGGACCTCGCGCACCTCTTTTAATTGCATGCCCTCGTAGACCTGAAGCTTGGAGATCTTGAGGGGCACGCGCCGGCCGTTTTTACCCAGGCAGACCAGACTGTCGTTGGACCGGGCCGTACCGTTAAAAGTTTTACCGACGGCCAGTCGGCCCAGGTAATCCGAATAGCCCAGATCCGAGACAAGCATCTGAAAAGGTGCGCCGGGATCGTGGGAAGGGCCGGGAATCATTTCAAGGATGGTTTCGAACAGTACATTCAGGTTTGCGGCCGGCTCGTTCAGTTTTTTTTGGACAATTCCCTCCCGGCCGACGGCGTAGAGCAACGGAAATTCAATCTGTTCGTCGGTGGCATTGAGATCGATCAGCAGGTCGTAAATCTCATCGAGGACTTCGGCCGGCCGGGCATCCTGACGGTCGATTTTGTTGATGATCACGATGATTTTAAGATCGGCCTCCAGGGCTTTTTTGAGGACAAACCGGGTTTGGGGCAACGGGCCTTCCGAGGCGTCCACCAGCAGAATCGCCCCATCCGCCATGGAAAGGGCCCGCTCCACTTCACCGCCGAAATCCGCGTGGCCGGGGGTGTCGATGATATTGATCCGCACCCCCTCCCAGAGGACCGAACAGTTCTTGGCCGCGATGGTGATGCCGCGCTCGCGCTCCAGGTCCAGAGTGTCCATGAGCCGCTCGTCGACCTGCTGGTCGGCTCTGAAAAGACCGCTCTGCCGGAACATGGCATCCACCAGGGTGGTTTTGCCGTGGTCGACATGGGCGATGATGGCAATGTTGCGCAGGCTGTCGTTGATGATCGCGTCGGGCATAATTTGTGTGTGTCCTTACTGTGTATCCTTTAGCCGGCCAGGCCGGAATTCGCAATATAACCATCGGTTCGCCAATTACAAGAGCATAAAGCAAGTTGATTAAAGTCTTTGAAATGAATATCCTAGTATCGACAATAAATTTTTTACAGCTCGTCGCCGAGCGTCAAGACGGAGAAATCAATCATGATCAAACCGATTTATCTGGATTACAATGGGACGACGCCCCATGCCCCGGAAGTGATCGAGGCCATGCGGCCGTTTCTGGAAACCGAATTCGGCAATCCCTCCAGCACCCACTGGTACGGCATCAAACCCAAACAGGCCGTGGAGACGGCCCGCCGGCAGGTGGCCGGCCTCCTCAACTGCAGTCCGGCCGAGGTTATTTTTACCAGCGGCGGCACGGAATCCAACAACCACGCCATCCGGGGCGTGGCCCGGCAGCTCAGGGGCAAAGGCAATCACATCATCACCAGCAGTTTCGAACATCCGGCGGTGCTCGAGGTCTGCCGCTACCTTGAATCATATGGCTTTGAGACCACCTATCTGCCGGTCAGTGAAGAAGGTCTGGTGGATCCGGATGATGTCGCACAAGCCGTGCGCCCCACCACCATTCTGATCACCATTATGCATGCCAACAATGAAGTCGGGACCGTGCAGCCGATTGCCGAAATCAGTCGTATCGCGAAACAACACGGCATCGTCATGCACACCGACGCCGCCCAATCGGTGGGGAAAATACCGACTGATGTCGCCCAACTGGGGGTGGACTTGCTCTCGGTGGCCGGCCACAAGGTGTATGCACCCAAGGGCATCGGTGCGCTGTATGTGCGCCCTCCGCTGGCGCCCGAAAAATTCTGCCACGGTGCCGGGCAGGAAATGGGCCGGCGGGCCGGAACCGAGAACGTGCCGGCAATCGTCGGGCTGGGTAAAGCCTGTGAAATCGCCCAACGGGATCTGGATAAAAATATGGCCCGTATGAAATTTCTGCGCGATCGGCTGCACGAGGGGCTTTTAGGGCAGCTGCCCAACATTCGCCTGAACGGACACCTCGACCACCGTCTGCCGAATACGCTGAATATCTCTTTCAGGGGGCGGGAAGCCAACCGCGTCCTGGAAGATATCGGTCTCGAGGTGGCCGCGTCGGCCGGTGCGGCCTGTCACTCGGACTTGGTGGAAATTTCCCATGTCCTGCATGCCATGGGTGTGCCCCTGGAATGGGCCAAAGGCACCCTGCGGTTCAGCGTCGGCCGAATGACGACCGAAGCGGAAATCGATAAAACAATTCGGGTGATAGCCGAGGCCTTAGGCCGGTCTGACTGCACTGCATAAAGGAAGGAGAAAGATGATGGCAATTCGGGTACTGATGCGGAGAAAATTTTCAGAAGACAAGGCCGAGGCCCTGCGGGAACTCACCGGCAAAATGCGTATTCTGGCAATGGACCAGTCCGGGTACATCTCCGGTGAAACGCTTAAAAGAATAGACCGGCCGGGTGAGAGCCTTGTTATCAGCAAATGGAAAACGCGGGAGGCGTGGGAGAATTGGTACAGGACGCCGGAGCGGGAAAGTATGCAAAAAAAATTCGACGAACTTTTGGGGGTGAAAACGGAGTACGAGATCTACGATTTCGATTAGCTATTTCGCAATCGACATCACCTTGCAACCGAGTGCCGCCACGATGTCGCCGGGAGCCATTTTGAGCATGACACCCCGCTGCCCGGCGTTGATCAGGATCTCCTCATTGGCCAGAATGCTTTCTTCCATAAAGGTCTCCAGCCGCTGCTGTGTGCCGAAAGGACTGATCCCGCCGACCAGGTATCCGGTCAGCCGTTCGGCGGTTTTGATATCGACCATCGCACTGCGCTTGGCCCCGCACAGAGCCGCCAGCTTTTTGAGATCCAGCTCCCTGTGCCCGGGCAGCAGCGCCAGGCAGTAGCTTTTGCGGTCTAATTCCACCACCAGGGTCTTTACCGTGCGCGCGAGGGGATAGCCGGTAGCCTTGGCTGCGAATTCGGCCCCTTTCTCCTCGTGTTCATATTTGACCACTTCGTAGGGCAACTTTTTTCTCTTCAGATATGCAATCGCACGGGTGGACACAGGATGCCTGCCTTGGCTAGGCGCTTAGACGTAAGGTCTTCGCATTTTCTGATAAAATATTTTCTCGCAAAGCCGCAGAGCTCGCAAAGGTAATTTATTAAGTTAAACTTGGCGTCTTTGCGCCTAGTTTGCGAGTCCGCCGAAGGCGGATCGATTCCGGTTCATCCGGGTTAGGGGACGGCAATTTGATTTTCACACGCGATTTCTATACAGCGGTGAAAGGGATGTCAATCTGAAAAAGTAATTTTTGCAGCCTAGGGGCCAACACCGATGGACAAGCGGTCTGTTTCGCTCGTCTGTCGACGGGGGAATATTTTTTGCTTGACAAGGTCGTTTTATAATTGTTAGTTACGCCCTCAAGCCGGGGCAGGAAGCCCCGGTGCGCCGTCAGCCGGTGAGTCAGATTGAAAACCGGAGCGACCTGCGGGTCTGAGGCGGTATTTCCATAAAATGTTAAACAAAGCCACGAAGGCGATTTTCCCAAAATGGGGAAAAAGCGGTCGTGGCTTTTTTATTTTTACGGGCCATGCGATGTTTTCATTTAGCGGCAATGTCGTTACTATGAACGCTTGAGGAATGATCTTCGATCATCGCATTCCTGAAAGCGCAAACAAAGCTGCTGAACCCGGGTTTGAAGAGTCGGATTTGGAAATGCTCCATTAACCGTCACCCGATAACGGCAACCCAATTATAGGGAGGATTAAAAATGAAGTTTGGCAAAATGACAGCCCTGATTGTTTTTTTAACCTTGATCGCGGCAGGTCCGGCCTGGTCGCATTTTGGGATGTTGATTCCCTCGGATTCAATGGTGATGCAGGACGACAACCGGACGGTAACGGTCACCCTGTCTTTTTCCCACCCCTTCGAAATGGTGGGGATGGACTTGGTAAAACCTAAAGTTTTCAGCGTGCTGGCCGGCGGAAAGACCCAGAACCTGCTCGGTTCACTGGAAGCCACCCGGGTAATGGACCACACGGCCTGGCAGGCGGCATATCCGGTAAAGCGCCCCGGGGTGTATATGTTTTACATGGAGCCCGAACCATACTGGGAGCCGGCTGAGGATTCGTTTATCGTTCATTATACCAAGAGTGTCGTAGCGGCTTTTGGTGACGACGAAGGCTGGGATGAGGAGATCGGGCTCAAGACCGAAATCGTTCCCTTGTCCAAACCCTTCGGCCTGTATGCCGGCAACGTTTTTCAGGGGATTGTGAAGCTGAACGGCAAACCCGTACCATTTGCCGAGGTCGAAGTCGAATACTATAACAGGGACAAGAAGTATACGGCCCCGACCGAGTATATGATTACCCAAACCATCAAGTCCGATGGCAACGGCGTGTTCACTTACGCGGCCCCGGTTTCCGGCTGGTGGGGTTTTGCGGCGCTTAAACGGAGCTGATTTCAAACTGCCGCATGAAGGAGAAGAAAAAGAATGTCGAACTGGGAGCGGTTATCTGGGTGTACTTTCATGAAATGAAATAGCAAAAATAAGGAGAGAAGATGAAGAGACGACCGTGTTTAACCGCTGTCGGCGGAATTGCGGCCCTAATTTGCCTCTTATTTTTGAGCGGAACCGTATCAGCATATGATGTAACGGACAAGCTGTCCATCGGCGGTGTGATCGCCGGTGCCTACCAGCAGCAGTGGGTGGACGGCGACGACAATCTGGGCCGCGGCGCGCTGCCTTTCCAGCCCGAGTTCAGCTTCCGGCCCACTGAACAGGACGAGATTTTTGCCAACTTCGGTTTTGCCGCCGGCAACGGCTTAAACGGGGTGACCGGCTTCATCCTGGCCCCCTGGGCCGCGGACCTGGAAGACGATGTCAAGGACATCAACGGCCGCAACCGGGACTACCTGCTGACCGTCTGGTACAAGCACACCTTTGCCCTGGGAGAGAACAACGCCCTGGCCCTGACCGGCGGCATCATCGATGCGACCGCCTACATCGATGAAAATACCTATGCCAACGATGAGTACACCCAGTTCATGAACGAGGCCCTGGTCAATGCCCCCAACGGCTTTGCCCCCTCCTATGATATCGGCGGGGCCGCGGAATGGGAGGTCGGCAGCTGGGATATCACCGCCCTGGGGATGAATGTGGGGGAAAACGAGGACGGCAACAACTACAACTTTTTTGCCGGCCAGATCGGCTACAAGCTGAAAACCGCCCTGGGAGAAGGCAACTACCGGGTGATCGGCCAGATGACGAGCAAAGAGTTTGCCGACGAAAACGGTGGCAAGGAAAAGCGGGCGGGAGTCTTCATATCATTCGATCAGCAGCTGGGCGAGATCTTCGGGGCCTGGATTCGCTGCGGCTGGCAGGACGACCAGGTCCTTATCGACTATGATGCGCTGTTTTCAGGCGGGCTGAACATTACCGGCAAGTGGTATGGCCGCGCGGCCGACAACATCGGTATCGGCTACGCCTGGCTGAACGGCAAAAACGATTTGGACTACACACAGGTCGCCGAGGTTTATTGGCGGGTTGTGCTCAATGACTATTTTGCCGTCACAGCGGACCTGCAGTACATGCAGGACAAATACGACACCGGCAGCGATGATGTTGACGGGTTTATCGGCGGGCTGCGGATGACTGCCGAATTCTGATCTGATTTTTTTATCTAGTCCGCTGCCCCCGTGGGAAATCACAAAATTCTGGTGCCGATTGCCTTCGGGTAAAAGAAAGGATTTCTCTTATGCACATTTCTGAAGGAGTTCTATCCGCTCCCGTGCTGCTTTCGGGCGCGGCCCTGGCTGCCGTAGGGACGGGGATCGGGTTGAAGAAACTGGACTATGATCAGATAGCCAAAGCCGGCATGCTTTCGGCTGCCTTTTTTGTGGCGTCGCTGGTCCATGTCCCCATCGGGCCGTCCAATGTCCACTTGATATTGAACGGACTGGTGGGTCTTCTCCTGGGCTGGGGGGCCTTTCCGGCCATCCTGGTCGCACTGGTATTGCAGGCCGTTTTTTTCCAGTTCGGAGGCATTACGACCTTAGGGGTAAATACCGTCGTTATGGCGCTGCCGGCGACCCTTTGTTATCTTATTTTCGGACGGTTTGTCCAAAAAAGCTCCCGGACGGCCGTCATCGCCGCCTTTGCCTGTGGATTTCTGTCGGTGTTGCTGAGCGGGTTGTTGGTCGCCTTCTCTCTGGTTTTTACGGATGAGAATTTCCTGGATGTATCCGGCATCATCCTTGCCGCCCATGTACCGGTTATGATTATTGAAGGTATTGTTACTGCCATTTGTGTGGCCTTTTTGCGCAAAGTAAAGCCGGAGATGCTGCTGACCGGGCCGGACTAAGCAATGCTTGTTTTAATGTTGGAAATAGAAAACAATTCCTGCAAAACGCCGAAAAACGGTTTAAGAGGCGAGGTATGCGTATGAATAAATTCAGGGTAAAAATGGCTGTTGCGGTTGTGATGTTTTCATGCTTTGCGTTTTTGTCGGTACATTCTGCATTTGCCCACCGGGTCAGCGTCTTTGCCTGGGTGGAAGGCGACAAGATTTACCTGGAAAGCAAATTTGCCGGCGGCCGGCCGGTGAAATCCGGCAAGGTCGTTGTTACCGATCCCCAGGGTGCCGAGTTGCTGTCCGGCGTGACCAATGATGAGGGTGAATTTTCTTTCAAAATTCCCGAACGGACGGACTTAAAAATTGTGCTGATCGCCGGACAGGGGCATCAGGCCGAGTGGACCATCCACAAGGCCGAGATGGAGGATTTGCCGTCCGGGACGGCATCTGAAGGCCGGCGCTGAAAAGTCCGGAGCCGCCGGACAAAAGAAACGCTGTTACCAAAATATCTGTCGATAACGGAACCGGCCGCGCCAGGCGCTGTTATGAGTCCGAAAGAATTGGAAGCAGTCATCGAATCTGTTCTGGATCGAAAATTGAAACCCATCACGAAAGATGCTGGCCGATCTGCAGCAGGAGGGCCCCTCCATCAAAGACATATTTGCAGGCATCGGCTACATCTTCGGGCTTGTGGGCGTTGCGGCATATGTTCAAAGCCGTAAAAAGAGTCAGGATTCCAGACATTGATCCGGCAGCGAGCCATGCGATGATCTTTCATTTGGCACCGGATCGGTTAAAGAAGTGGAAAAGCACCGGCATGACCAGCAGTACGAGGGGCATCTGCGCCACCAAGCCTGAAATAATGGCGATGGCCAGCGGCTGCAGCATCTCCGACCCCTGTCCCAGGCCCAAAGCCACGGGCAGCAGGGCCAGGATGGCGGCGATCGTGGTCATGGCGATGGGCCGCAGACGGTTGATACCGGCCTGAATCAGAACATTGCTGTCCGGTTCCTTGAGGGTGAGCAAATTTCGATACTCGGAGAAGTAAAATATCGCCACTTCGGTGACGATGCCGACGACCATGGTCATACCCATCATGGCCGTTATGTTCAGCTCGACGTTCGTGGCCCACAGTCCGATGAACACCGCCGACATAGCCATCAAGGGCATGAGGATGATGGTAATTACGATCAGAAACCGTTCGTACAGGAACAACAGCAGCAGGAACACGAGCGACACCGCCGCGGCGAAGACCGTGATCAGTCCCCGAAAAGCGATTTGCTGCTGCTTGTAGAGCCCGCCCATCTCGTAGTAAATGCCTTTGGGAAGCAGACCGCTTTTCTGCAACGCCTGCTCCACATCGTGAGCCGCCGGACCCATGCTGCGTCCGCTGATGCGGGCGGTCACCGCCACCATCCGTTTCAGGTTGTCGCGGGTGATCTGCGGTTGGCCGGTGACGGTTTCCACCGTGGCGATGCGGCCTAATGGAAACCGGTGGCCATCGGCGGCCGTCAGACTCAATGCGGCAATTTGGTCCTCTCGCATCCGCAGAGCTGCGGGCACCCATACCCGTATGCCGATCAGCTTGATGTTTTTTTGTACTTTGGTGGTGACGATCCCGCTCAGGTAGGCCTCCAACTGACTGGTCACGGCCTCCGGATCGATGCCCTCCAGCGCTCCCTTTGATCTGTCCACCTTGATTTCGAGGGAATCGCCGGCAATGACGATGCCGCTGCGCACGCTGACAATTCCCCGCACTTGCCCGATGGCGCGGGCTACCTTGGGAGCCGTGTCCAGCAATTGCTGAGTATTGTCGCCGAACAGCTTGATCTCGATGGGCTGGGGAACGGCGGTCAAGTCGCCGATGAGATCTTCGATCAGTTGGGCCGTCTCGACTTCCAGTCCTGGAACCTGCTGCTCGATTTGCCCCCGGACGGCGTCCATGACCGCCCAGACTGAGCGTCGCGGAGGCGGCTTGAGATCGATAAAGTAATCGCCTTGGTTGGCTTCGGTAATTCCCCCGCCGAGCTGGGTGCCGGTGCGCCGCGAATAGGTAGCAATCTCCGGAACGGTTTTCAGGATAGCGTCCACCTGCTCCAGCAGGCGATCGGTCTCGGCCAGCGAAGTTCCAGGCGGGGTCAGGTAGTCCAGCACGAATCCGCTCTCGTCCATCTTGGGAAGGAAGCCCGAGCCAACCCGGCTGTAGGCAAAGGTACCACCGATCAGCAGGGGCAAGACACCGGCCACCAGAAGCCAGGGGTGAGCCACAATGGTTTTCATCAAGCTCCTGTATCCGTGCTGAAAGGCATGCGTGATGCGGCCTTCATCTTCTCGAGCGGCATCTTTGCCGCCAAGTAGATGTTCGCACAACAGGGGAATGGCCAGCCAGGCCACCACGTAGGAAACCAGCAGTGCGCTGGCCATGGTCACTGACAAGGCCTTGAAGAAGGCGCCGGTGACGCCGCTGAGAAACGCCAGCGGCAAAAAGATGATGATGGTAGACCCGGATGAACCGCTGAGCGGATGGACAAACTCGGTGGCAGCCTGGCGGATTATGTCAGAGTCAGAGCCGTGGCTCTGGCGTACACGCCGGATGATGTTTTCGAGCATGACGATAGCATCGTCGATGATCAGTCCCACTGCCGCTGCCATGCCGCCCAGGGTCATGATGTTGAAACTCATATTGAGCAGGTAGAGCACGAGCACAGCGGTTGCCAGCACCGCCGGCACCGTCAGAACGGCAATCAGGGTAATTTTGAGACTGCGCAGAAACAGCAGCAGCATCAGGGCTGCCAGACCGGCGCCGATGAGGACCGCATCACGCACGCTGCTGGCGGTTTCAGTCACCAGTCGGCTCTGATCATACCAGCTGTGGATCGAAATGCCGGGAGGCAGGCGGTCCTGAAATTGCTTCAACCGCGTCTTGATCTGCGCCACGATGTCGACGGTGTTGCCCCCCGGCTGCTGGTAGATCGACATCGATACCGCGTTTCGGCCGTCGGCCATTATGGTTTGCCAGTTCGGCACGCTGGACAGCGCCACAGTGGCGATATCTTCCAGTCGCACCAAGCCGTTTTCATCGGTTCTGAGAACCGTGGCGCCAATCTGCGCCAGATCGTGGAAACGGGTGTCCGACAGGAGCAGAAACAGTTTGTAATGATCCTGCAGTCGCCCGACGGCTTTGAGCACATTGGACGCCGATACGGCCTTGATGACATCCTCGATGGTGAGTCCATAAGCCTGCAGCAGGGCCGGATCGGCAGAGACGCGGTACTCGGCCTCTTCGCCCCCCATGACCGGAACTCTGGCGACGCCGTCGATCGCCGACAGGAGCGGCGAAAGCTGATACTGGGCGATATCGCGCAGCTCAATCAGGCCGTGGGAGTCCGAGGTCAGGCTGTAGGCCGCGACCGGATAGACCGTTGCATCCATGCGGCGGGCGCTGAAAGAAGTCCCCGCCGGCAGGGATGAGAGCTGCTGGTTCACTACCGATTCAACCTGCAGCAACGCTACGACCATGTCATGTCCCCAGGAGAAGTCGATCGATATATCGGCGCTGCCGCGGCTGGTCGTGGAGCGGATGCTGTGCACGCCGGGAATGGCATGCAGCGCTTCTTCCACCGGGCGGGTGATCGTGAGAACCATTTGGCCGGCGGGGCGATCGCCGGCCTCCAGCATGACTTCGATGCGGGGAAAATCTACACGGGGAAACAGCGCCACCGGCAGTTTCAAGGCGCTCACCAGCCCCCCGAGGACCAACAACGCCAGTAGAAACAGAATCGAGCGGCGATGCCCGGCGACCCGGTCGGCAAAACTCACGGCTGCACCTCCTGCAGCGCCATGCCGTCTTTGAGCTCGTAGTTGCCCACGATGACCACGGCATCACCGGCCTTCAGCGGTCCTTCGACCGCCACCAGCCCTCTGTCCTCAAGCCCGGTCGTAACAGCCACTCGATGGGCTCGACCATTTTGAACGATGAACAGATACGCTCCCTGTGCATCCTTCAATACGGCACTGCGCGGCACGGCCAGGGTTTTTTCCTCGTTCAGGGTTATTGTCCCTTTGATCCGGTCGCCCAACACAAGTGGGGCCGACTTGGCTGCCGGCACCCGCGTCAGTACGTCCACCAGCCGCGTGCGCGGGTTAACCATGGCCAGCACTGTGCTGACCTGCACCTCGACTCGCCATTGCTGTTCGAACAGGGATTCCAGCACCACTTTCATCCCGGGTGCGACGCGACGGGCGTCCTCCGGTTCCACGCCCAGTGGCACGAGCAGCGTGTCCTCGCTGGCCAGCAGCACGGCATCGGTGTCGGCCTGGACGCGCTGCCCCTGGCTTACCTTCAGCTCGATCACGATCCCCGCAAAAGGCGAGCGAATGATCGTCATGTTTTTCTCGTTGCCCAGCTTGAGCAGCGCAGCCAACTTGGCTTCGGCATCGCTGAGGTCGCGCTCTGCGGCCGCGACCTGATCGTGGGTTGCCAACTGCTGGGAAAACAGGCTTTGGGTTTGCTGCAGTTTGCTGCGCGCATAGTCAACTGCGGCTTTGGCCTGCTGGTAGTCCATGCGGGCCTGCGGGGCGGTGTCGAGTTCCAGGAGTTCCTGATTGGGGGTGACCCGCTGGCCGAGGCGGACCAGCAGGCGGTTGATCGTACCGGCCCGCGGCAGTGAAATGCTGCTGATATGATCCGGGTCGGCTTGGACCTGCCCGTAAGCGACGACCGTCTTTTTCAGGATGTGTTGCGCCAACGGCAGGGTTTGAACCTGGGCCTGAGGTTCGGCCAGGGCCGGGATCGTTGCCGGGTACACGGCGAGAAGGGCGGACAACAGATATAGCTTGGAATGACGGATAAAACAGTTCATGGTCGATACTTTCCAGGGGCCGGGGCGGAAGTCTCCGCGGGCCAGGCCAGCAGTGTATCCAATGCGATGCGGATTTCCCACAGGGACTGCTCCAGGTCCACGGCTTCCAGGCGCTGGTTGAGAAGGGTATTGGCCATGTTGACATAAGCCAGCGAATCGATGTTGCCGGCCTCGTAGGCTCGGGTCGCCTTTGCAACCATCTGCTCCAGAATCGGCAGCTTTTGGTTGAGTGTGGAACGTTGCTGGGAAAGCAGCTCATACCGGGTCTGCAGCAGGTCGATCTGGGTCAGCGCCTGGTCCAAGCGCAGCTGATAGGCCTGCGCGAGCTGAGCCCGTGTTGCGCGCTGGATGGCGATCTGGCCCCGGTTGGCGTTCAAGACCGGCAGGTTCAACGTGATGCCGACACCGATGCTGGTTACATCGCCTGTATCCCGGCCCCAGTTGGGCCCGAGGCTTAAGGTGGGGAACTGGGCCAGTATCGCTCGGCGGACTTTTTCCTCCTGGCTGGCATATCCCGCCTGCAGCGCCAGCAGATCGGGCCGGCGCTTGGGTAGATCGGCCATGGCTGCCTGCAGGTTTGTCTGCTGAAGCGGTAGCGGCGCCGGCAGGAGTGTTAGATCAAGGGTTACATCGGGTTGCAGTCCCAGCAGGAGGTTGAAGTCGTGCCGAGTCTGATTCACCGTCAACGCCATCTGGCTCACCCTGGTGTTGGCGTCGAGCAGGGCGGTCAGGTCGGTGCCGGTCACATCCAGGGTAAGATTGCCCGCTTCGAGGGCCTGGGAGGAGCGGGCGTAGCGTTGTGCATAGAGCGTTTGTGCCTGGCGCAGCAAGGCCAGCTTGCGATCCTGCTGGACGCTCTGCACGAAGAGCGCGCGGGCCTGCTGGACGGTCAGCCACTCCTGCCAAAGGATATCCAGATCCACCTGCCGCGCGGCGGCGCTTGCCGCTTTGATGCCGGCGCCGCGGGTCACCAGGGTCATGACGTCGTAGCTCAAACCGATCCCATATGCATCGGTCAGAGGAGGCGGCCCCGAGGTGGGATGAGCGCCGCTCAGAGAGAGCTGGGGATCCGGCAACAGACGGGCATCGAACAACTGCGCTCCCGCAATCTCGGCTTCGAGACGGCGGGCCTTGAGTTCGGGGTTGTTGATGACCGCCAGGATGGCCACTTCAGTCATGTCGAGGCCGTCGTCCGGATTGAAAGGGTGCGAACGCAGCAATGGTAGGGGCAGTAGCCGGGGATCGACTTTCAGCCGTCGGACCCCTTTCGCCATATCCGGCCCTTCGGGCAAAGGTTGTGGCTGATATGACGCGCAGCCAGTCAGCAGCACCGCTATAGCTATGATTATCACCCACACGGCTTTCATGTGGTCCTTTTTCCCCCACGGGCTGACTCATGAGACTGGTTTACAAATTCGGCGTCCGACCGTGCCGATTATCATTCGACTCCAGGTGCGCCCAATACACTGGACTGTTTATTTTCAGATGCGAAAATTTTCTCTCATTTATGAACTATGGTCGATAAAAAGTCAATTAAATGTGCCGAAAGCTCTCTAAACCCTATATTCTGAAGTATCCGCCGTTGTCACACCGAGGTGTGACTGTGGCAAGGTTGGCTGGGGTGTTGAAATAATACAGTATTCAAAAAGCCTTCAGACCTATCGCGATCAGGCCAGTACGGCAGTATCCATAGCCACCGGCGCACACTGTATTGGTTATCAAAATAGCAGGCCATTATGAAGAAAGCATGAACCCGCCGATGATTTCCCGCCTAGACAAAACAGGAAAATGAGGCAGAGTATATAGAGCTGGTTGGGAAGTCCCTTAGCTGTAATTTATTTCTTGACAAAAATAGGCTCACTGTTTTACTGAAATATATAAGGTGCGTAAGCTTAATAGGGAATCCCGTTAGAATCGGGAACGGTCCCGCCGCTGTAACCCTGCTTCATTAATTGAAGAAAACCAGTTCGGCCCCGTGCGCCACTGTATCGTTTTAACGGAATGGGAAGGCCGCCGGACGGGCGGGGGAGTCAGAAGACCTGCCTTGCCAATACGCTATTGCTCTGCGGGCAACAGAGCGTGTTGTGATATGAAAAGGGTTAAGAAAACTGGGTGCAGCCCTTCAGGCGTGAACGCTTGAAGGGTTTTTTTTTGCAATTTATCTTATTCGACCTCTATGTGAGATCTTCCACAAAAAAGGAGGTGAGCTCAGGTCGTATGAAATAGAAACCGACACCAAGGGGATAGACGTTGACGGGATCCCCGGAAGTATTCGGCTTACCAGGGAAGTGTGACATTTTTCCAACTTATTGGAGAACATCTATTTGAAGGTCAAAGGCAACTGCAAAGGAGAGTCTTCGAATGAAAAAAAGAAATCCTGATTTCGGTGATCGCTGTGTTCACTGTAGTTATGTCTGTGCACTGCTGCCTGGGCTGCCGAGCACGGGCACAAAGCCCCTAAGAAGGTAGGAATTTTGTTGGTGGCCTTCGGATCCAGCGAAGCCAGCGCCCAGGTGTCCTTTGAAAACATCGATAAAAAGACCAAGGCCGCTTTTCCGGATATTCCCGTACGTTGGGCCTATACTTCCAGCATAATCCGCAAAAAGCTGGCCAAACAGGGCAAGTACCTGGATTCACCTGAAGTCGCCCTGGCCAAAATGATGGATGAAGGATTTACCCATGTGGCGGTGCAATCGCTGCACACCATCGGCGGCGAGGAATACCACGATTTGAGCCGCACTGTGGAGGGCTTCCAGGTGATGGGCGGCTTTCAGCGCATTATCCTGGCATATCCGCTGCTGGCCACCCAGGAAGACATGCAGCGTGCTGTGGACGGGATTCTGGAAACTATTCCCAAAGAAAGAAAAGAAAACGAAGCGGTGGTTTTGATGGGGCACGGCACCCGCATCCATCCAACGCTTTTTATGCCGCCTTGATGTTTCAGCTTCAACTCAAGGATCCCAACATTTTCGTCGGCACCGTTGAAGGATACCCTGAAGTCGGTTTAATCAAAGATCTGATGCTCAAAAAGAAAATCAAAAAAGCGTATTTGATGCCGTTTATGTCGGTCGCCGGCGACCATGCTAAACACGACATGGCCGGTGATGATGCGGATTCCTGGAAATCAATTTTCGCCAAAGCCGGTATCCAGTGCGTTCCCATTCTCAAGGGAACCGCTGAATATGATGTCTTCGTCGACATGTGGGTCGATCACCTCAAGGGCCCGTTGAGCCATTTTAAATGATTCTTCCATTTATATACACCGCATCATATTTAAATGTGTATTCGCTTTTTTCTGGTCGATAAAAGAACCGCTTCAGTAGGTAGACATGGGTAAAACACTGGGCATGTATGCGCCATGAATTAGGTCCTTTTGTATAATTAGTTCTACTTTGTCATATTGGCTTTTACTACCACAACCGCCAGACAATTCGATCGCCCCTTTTTTCGGCCCGGGCCTTCTCCATATGCCTAAGTGAGGCAAATTGTCGCTGCAGATCCTCCGGGCTCATTTGGCAGCTGAGCTGCTGCAGCAAGGCCGCCGGTTCGATGCCGCCGGTTCGCTTTAAGATGTCGAGGATTTCCGACTGGATCGGCGTCAGAGTCCCGGCACCGCCTGCATGCTTTTCAAAGGATTTCGCACTGTGCACGGCCCAGGGGTCGCAGGTTCGGACGGGCGAAAGGGCGTCCATGTAGCAGTCTTCGCAGAGGGTCTGCCCCAGATGTTCTTTTTCTTCCCCCGCCTCAATGGCATTATGACAGCGTTCACACTTCATAGGTCACCTCGTTGAATTAAGAAATTGCCGTGCCCGGACCTGGACGTGCAGCTGATCACCCGGCCCAATGCCCCGCCGGCGAAGGGCAAATTTTGGCGCCATTCATGCCGGTTCTTCCGGACGCTGCGCAAGCCTGGGCCGGCCGCGGCTGCTTTATAGTGTAAGACTTCCGTCTACCGCTAACGGTCAATTCCCAGGTCCCTGTGGATTTGAAGCATCCATTCGGGAACCGTAGGATTGTCAACGCCCAAGTAGGACTTGGAATAAGGCTTGATATCGATAATAGGGCTGCCGTCCAGGGCCTCCAATCCCTTTACTTTAATAACATTTCCGGTCCGTTCAAGCAAGGGCACCGCCGACACCAGAATCGGATTGGGCCGTGCCGGACTGCAGGTGGCGAATATGCCTTGCAAGGGCAAATCTTTACGGCCCATGGGATGGACTTTCCGCAAGTTCCGCCGTTTCGGGTCGATCAGATGGGGCCAATAAAGCACCAGGATATGGGAAAAACCGTCGATGCCGTCGAGCAGCTCCGCCCATTGGGGAAAGATGAACAGCTCGCATATGCTGTTTTCGACCCGTCTGTGATATTCGCGAATTTTTTCCAGGCGCTCCTGCAGTTCAATATCCGATTCGCCGGCGAGCAGCATGGGGGTTTTGATTTCGCTGCGCACCTCTCCGACCGGAGTGAGCTGCATCGACAATAGATGGTTTTGGTTAACGTTCATTGGATATTTCTCCTAAATCCATGGAAACGCGGGACTGCCTTCCCGAGGGTCAATAAGTTTTTTTATCCTTTGAGATTACAGATTTTCATATCGTTTCATCACTTACAGTTCATGATCCGCCCGTCGGTTCCAGGGCGGCTGGCGAACTCGCCTTGGAGGGACACCAATGGGCTACCGGTTCCAGACCGCAGCATAAGGATCGCCGCCGGCTACCTTGTCGGCCAGCTTCGCCTTTCCCTCGAAAGACTTGAGTTCGACGATATAGGCAAGAATCTTATCCCTGGGGAGGCGGGCCAGCTCCCGGGACATTTTCACCCTGGCAACCCAGAACATCGGGTTCGCAGGTCCGCCTTTGGGCGTCAATTCATCGGGCTTCATCCCGGTGTCCTGAAAAGCCTTGTTCCAGTCAAATCCCAGCACCCTGCCGTCGCACGAGTCCGATTTATTGTTTGTGCGCATGGCAACGAGCGGGGGTTGAACCCCGGCTTTGGCATATTTTTCCAGTAGGCTGCCGTCAATCGCCATGGCGTATCCCGAGGATTTTCCCGCCGTGGCGTTGAACATCATCTGAAGGGCGTCGGCCACACATTTGCCCGGTGCTGTTACAAAAACATATTTTTCGCCGGACCCCAGGGGGAGATTGTCCATAAGATATTCCCCGGCAATGAAACCGGAGTTGACCCCCGGGCAGAAATGGTCATGAAAAGCCGCCGCCTGCAGCAAGGCCCAGGGCGGCTCCACGGCCCAGGTGAGACTGATGCTGACCACAGAAAAGATCCTCGCGCCGATGATGCCGCCGGCGGCATCCTTCCATCCCTCGGGGTCCAGGATTCCGGCAGGAGATGCATCGACTATTTGCTGCTCAAACCCCTTTCCGGTCCACTTGAAAAAGATCAGCTTGCCTGTATCCTTCCGGTAAAGGGAGCACCAAAGTGGTTCCTGAATCCCCGTGTGCACGGCAAGCAGGGAACGGCTCCCCATGTGGCAGCCTGTTGCCGCAGAAGCGGTGTTCAGAAAAGCCTCCGTGCTCTGGTTGTCGACCGTTCCATAGCCGGCATTGGTCAGCAGCAGGAGATTGGCATCAGACTTGGATACGTACATTTCGGACATGGCACGGCCGAGAGCTTCTTTGGCCGGATCCAGCCAGGTGGCTCGTTGGCAGCCCAAGGCGAGGCAGTCAACATGAATGCGGCAACCAAGAGAATAACGACCAACAAATAGATCGTCATCATAAGCGGCTTCATGCCTGCCATTCACTTCAGATCTGCAAACTTTAATTCTATCTCATTTCAGCTGGAGATGAGCTACCGTTTTTCTCTGGCTTCAAAACACGGGATGCATAAAAGCTGCCCGCCGAAATGGCGGGTCCGCGTCTCCATGACAGTCTCGCCGCACGCTTCACACACCAGGGAAGCCAATATCCGGGCTTTTTGGGGGACATGGTCAAGCGGTGTTTTGACCTCAAAGAGTTCCGTCAGCTCGGATTTCATGATGTGTTTGGAGAGGGCGTGCCGGGTTGCGTGCCAGAGACTATCCTCTTCTGCGGTCAGCCCTTCCGCCAGCATTTTTTTGTGAAGTCGACCCAGGGTAGCGCCGGCATCCCCGTAAATATCCGGCCAGGCGACCAGGCGGGCGGCCTTGCCGTCCTGTCTGTGGTAAAAGCTGAAGGCGTTTTTCCCATAGTCTTTGTGAATCAGGTTGCCCTTGCCAAAGGTGCAGCCCGTCAGGTACTGAATGGCATCCACGCCGCACATGTCGGTTTCCACAACAGCCACGATCTCCTCATCCGGCGCTTTGCCCATCTCCTTTAAGGCCCATTCGGCGGCCCGGATGCCTATGGCCAAGCCGGGACACCAGTGGCCATGGAAACTGGTCGTTTGTTTAATCAGTTCTTCGGTTACTATTTTGTCACTCATCATTTCCTCCTTTAATAGATATCGATGTCCATCTCTGCCGGGTGCCAAATACCGGAGAGATTTCATTTCCAAGGTGGCCAAGTTAGCTTGTATTTGCGGTCGGAAGCACCTCACCAGGTGTTGACCACCATTCGGATTTACTTCCGGCGGTGTTTCGGAAAAACATGCGAAACGCCATACCTGCATCGCGAAGAAAACGGGCACCCGGCCTGAGGGGGGTCCTTCGCCTGCAAAAGAAGGCCGTTGGCTCTCCCTGAGGCGCTCCGAATCAGAAGCCTTGTATAGGGGTGAAGCGGTTGGCGCAGCACCTGCACAGACGGCCCGATCTCGACGATGGTACCGGCTACCATTACGCCTATGCGGTCTCCTATCTTGCGGGCCAATCCGATGTCATGGGTCACGAAGAGCATGGTGAGCCCCTTCTCGATCTGTAGATCCAGAAGGAGCTTGAGGACCTTGGCCTGAACGCTCGGGTCCAGGGAACTGGTCGGCTCATCGGCCACCAGCAAGGAGGGCTCCAATACCAGCGCACGGGCGATGCAGAGCCGCTGAACGGCCCCCATGTTGAGCTCATGGGGATATCGTTTAAGAAACGCCGGTTCCGTGGAAAGCCGCACATCAGCCAGGACACTTTTAACGCGATCCTGAATTTCTTCCTTTCCCCGGATCGATCCCTGAATTCTTAGAGGCTCCGCCACGATATCGAAAACGGATAGGCGGTGGCTGACCGCTTCCGCGGGGTTTTGATAGATCACCCCGATCCTTCTTGCCAGGGTTCGATAGCTGCGGTTCCTCCATTCGTCCATATCGCTGCCGTCGAAGACCCGGCTCCCCTGGTCAGGATCGAGCACCCCGGCCGCGATCATGGCCAGCGTGGTCTTACCTGACCCGGTTTCACCAACCAGGCAAAACACTTCTCCCGCTCGCAGGTTCAGATTTGTATGGCACAGGGCCGTAACCTTATTATAGCGCTTGCGCACTCCCTTCAATTCGATTCGACTTGCAATACCGCCGCGCAGGCAGCGAACACGGTGATCTTTTACGCTCAGCATGGTCAAGTCCTTGCCTAAACAATCTTCAACGGCTTGTGTGCACCGGGGCTGGAAAAGGCATCCACAGGCGATGCATGGCTGTCTTCATGAATAGATCCGGCGCCGATTATGTGGCTGTGAGATTCAGCCCTATCGTTTTCTTGGGAATGTCTGTGGCTGACCCGGTAAAAGGCATCCCCGCGGATACCGCCGAGATCGCGCAGCGTATCCATGCCCGGATAGGACCGGCCCAGGGCCAGGGTGTAAGGATGGCACGGGTTCAGGAGAAGGTCTCGCCGCCGGCATGGTCTCCATGATCTGACCCAGGTAAAGCACCGCCAGGTCGTCAGCCAGCTTATCGGCCAAATCGAGGTCATGGGTTACCAGCAGAACGGAGGCGCCCTTTTTTGACACATCCTGGATTACATGGGCCACGAATGACTTGGTCATGGCGTCCAGGGCCGAGGTCGGCTCGTCGAGAATCAGTACTGCCGGGTCCATGATCAGGGCCATGGCCAGGAGCGCCCGCTGGATCTCGCCGCCGCTCAATTCATGGGGGAAACGACGTCCCTGTTCCGGCTGCAGTCCCATCCGCGCAAGAACGTTCATCGGCCCGATCATTCGCCGCTTGCTTCTCACTTCGTCCGTGGTGAATCAAAGGTTCAGCCACCTGGTCGATAATACGGTGGGCAGGATTGAGGTTGGCCGCCCCGTTCTGAAAGACCATGGCCACTCGCGACCATCGGATCTCGTTGAAGCCCGCTTCGTCCAGGCCGATGAGTTCGGTTTCATTGAGCTTCACGCTGCCCGAGATTTCCGCATTGTCCGGTAAAAGTCCCATGAGCGTCTTGGCCAGGGTGGTCTTGCCCGATCCGGATTCACCCACCAAAGCCGTAATCCGTCCGGGCTCCAAGGTGAGAGCGACCTGGTCCAGAGCCTGCAAGGCATAATCCCCGTCCCGGTAGATCACGGATAATTCTTCAATGCTTAGTTTCAAAGCGCCTCCTTCAGCCTCGGATCGAACACCTTTTCCAGGCCGATGGCCAGGAAGGTGACGGTCATGATCAACAGGGTCAGAAGAAAAACCGGCGGCAGGAGCCAGTTCCACCAGATATCCAGGTAATAGTATTTAAGGGCATAGCTGATCATGATCCCCAGGGATTTGCGGCTCGGGTCGAACAATCCCAGAAAGGCCAGCGAGGCCTCCATGAAAATGGCCATCCGGGCCTTGGTGGCAAAGCCGATGATATAAAGCGGAAATAATTCCGGCAGCAGGTGTTTGACGACAATATACGAACCTGATCCTCCCATCTGTTTGGCCGCGTGTATGTGAAGACGGGTCTTTACCTCCAGAGCCTGGGCTCGGATTCCCTTGGCGGTGGTAGGCCACAGCATGATCGATAGAATCAAGGCCAGCGTCATGGGTGCAGGCCGGAACACGGCTGCGGTCATAATCAGGATCATCACGGCGGGGACGGCCAACAGGATATCGGCCAAGCGCATGAAGACCTGGTCCGCCAGACCTCCGAACCAGGCAGCTGCCAGCCCGACGGCTACGCCGAGGATAAGGGCCGCAAAGCCGGCCAGAAGGCCGAACTCCATGGTATTGCGCATCCCGACGAGGAGTTCGGAGAAGATGTCCATGCCGCCGTCATTGACGCCAAGCCAATGCTCGGCGGAAGGCGCGCTCAGCGGCCGGAAGGACATGTCATGGGCATCATAAGGCGTCAAAGGCGGCCCCAGTAAGACTAAAAGGATTAAAACCGAGGCGAGAACCATGCCGATTATAAACCAGGGATCTTGGCCTAATTTATGGCGAATGTTAATATGCATAATCCACCCGTGGATCAATCCACCCGTAGACATACTCAAGGGCCAGGTTGATAAAAAGCACCAGGAGGGATGAAAAGAGGACGATCCCCTGGATCAACGGAAGATCACGCACTGCAATGGCGTTGAACAGCAGTGTGCCCAGTCCGGGGTAGGAGTAAATGTTTTCCACGACCAGTGCCCCGGTGACCATGAAGGCGATGCGCAGCCCGAAACGGGTGATCATGGGCAGGAGGGCGTTGCGGGCAGCGTGTGCGTATCGCACCCGGACAGGTGGCAGGCCTTTTGCCCGGGCGGTTTGCACGAACTGCGCCCTAAGCACCATGACCATGCTTGCCCGTGTGAGCAGGAAATTGCCCGGAAAATAGGCCAGGACAAGGGTGGAAAGGGGCAAGACGAGATGACGTGTTACGTCCCGGACCTGCCCCAAGGGGGAGTACATGGCATAGGCGGTCTCAGCGCCGGACGGGGGGAACCATCCCAGGTAAAGGGCAAAGACCAGCAGCAGCGCCACGCCGGTGCCAATTTCAGGCATCCCCTCCAGCACGGTCATGCATCCGACGCCGGCTTTCTCCAAATAACCACCTCGACGCCAGGCCGCCTCCACCCCGGCCATAAATCCGAAGAACATGGAAATCACGTGCGCGCTGCCCAGCAGCAACAGGGTCCATGGGAGGGCTCCCAGGATCAGATCCGAGACCGGGGTCAAAAAAGCATAGGAATACCCCCAGTTCAGGGTCAGCAGGTTCACCAGAAACCGGCTGAAACCCTCTCCGTGACTATAGTAAGCCCTGATCTGTTCCTCCTGATCCGCGCTCAGGGTTACGTGCGAGCTTGCATACATGGCCGTTACGAAATCTCCCGGCAGCAGCCGCGGCAGAATGTAGCTGGCATAGATCATGACCAGGCCGGCCAGCAGGTAGGCCGGTACAAGTCTTATGTGATGACCTTTTCTCATATCACTTGATAAGGGACATCTTGTTCTGGGGGATTGGGATGCCCTTGCTGATGCCTCCCTTCGTGTAATACCAGCGTATGCCTTTGCCGGGATTATAGGCGGCCATGGAATCCGGATAATAGAGCGAAATTGCCGGCAAATCCTCCGCGTAGATTTCCTGAATCTTGAAAACGATCGCCTTGCGCTTCTCCGGGTCCATTTCGCGCATCTGATCTTCCATCAATCTGTTGAGCTCCGGGTCGGCATCGTAGCGGGCGCTGTTGACCGAGCCGGCTCCGTATTGCGAGGAGATCATTTCGTTCAACATCCTGGGATCGCCGCACAGGCCGCCGTGTCCGGATACGGCCAGGTCGAATTGCCACTTTTTTACCCTGCTGTCTGTTGTTGCCTGTTCCAGGTTCACCAGGTCCACCTGGATGCCGATCGCCGCCAGTTGTTTCTTAATAACCTCCCCGTCCCGGTCGGCCACTCTCTCACCGGCTGCCGTGATATTTGAAGACAGCAACTCAATTTTAAGCGGACGGCCGTCCCGAACAAAATAACCATCCGGCCCCTGGCGGTATCCTACGGACTCGATGAGTCGGCAGGCCTTCGCCGGGTCATACGGATACGTCGGTGTCTTGGGATTGTACATCGCGTGATCAATGCTGAGCAGGCCGTAAGAAGCCGGAGCGGCAAATCCGCGGTGGGATTTGGCGATGATCTCTTGCCGGTTAATGGCATAGGCCAGGGCCGTGCGCAGGCGTTGGTCGTTGAAAGGGGGCTGGCGGTGGTTGATCATCAGCTTTTTGTTCCAGCCCCGCTCATCCTGGATGATGGCCATGCCCTGCCGCTTGAGAGGTTCGGCCATATCGGGTTTTATATTGGCCAGGTCGACTTCTCCGGTTGCCAGGGAAACCAGTGGCTTTCCAGAACGGACGTAGATGAGGCGATCTGCCTTGGGCCGGCCCTGGTAATACTCCGTAAAGGCCTCGTACAGATAGGTTCCCTTGGCCTTGTCGAAGTCCCGGAAGACATAGGGCCCGCTGCCGATGAATGCTTTCGGGCCGTTGTATTTTTCGGGATTTTCCACGGCCTTCCAAATGTGTTTGGGAAGGATGGGCATGGTCCCGCCGATATCTGACAGAAAGGGGGAGTAAGGCCGGGAGAGGTAAATGCTGACCGTCCATCGATCTTCAGCTTCGGCACGGTCGAGGTCCTTTACGGTTATCCAGGCATAGGGATGCCTTTTAAAATATTTGATGGTGAAGACCACGTCATCGGGCGTAAGGGGCTCACCGTCGTGCCACGTGGCTTTGGGGTTCAGCTTGAATGTAAAAGCCATCTTTGCCGGATCATAAGACCATGACTCGGCCAAGGCAGGGATATAACCGTTCTGATCCTTCCAGATCAGGGTATCAAAAACCCAGCTCATTCGAATATAGCCCGGGCCGCGCGGGTAGTGGCGGTGGGGATTGGGGTAGCCCCAGTCGCCCCGACTGTCGGCGATGCGGATTTCCCGTGTTTGAGAAGCTGCGGCAGCTCCAATACCGCAAAAAAATAGCCCGGCAATAAAAAATGCGCACCCGAGTTTGGCCACTGATTGCTTCATTACGCCCTGCCTTTGCAAAACAAAAAAGCCACGGAAGTGCTCCCCTTCATGGGGGGATTGCCTTCGTGGCTCCTGTTTGTTGAAAATTTTCAGTATTACAGGGCTGCGTACCCTGAGTATCTATCTCTTTAAATCCAAACGCTTTGCTATGTCAAGAAAAACTTAGTCTAATTGATTCAGCTCCAGGCTCGGTTTCAATACATCGAGACGCCCTGAGGCAACTATGCGGCCATTTTATAGAAGAACCAGATGGTGGGCCAGGCGTTCGATTTCCTCCTGCAAATGGCTGACATAAATGATTGGTGTCGAAAAATCACGACATGGCCGGCTGATGAAAGGCAGTAGCTCGGATTTCCTGCCGCCGCCGATAGAAGCCAGGGGTTCGTCCATTAAAAGCAGGGAGGGACTGCACAAAAGCGTTCGGCCGATAGCGACACGCTGTTTTTCTCCGCGGTTACAATTACGAGGTAAGGACCCACGACCAGGGAGCACAGATGGTCGCCTGCCATGCCGCGGATGCGGCCTTGGGGCTGCGCACAATAGCAAGCGCATTCGGACTGGCTTTTGTGCCCATGACCGAAGTGCGCTGCGATCTTGTGATACCGGCGGATCTGGTTGAGCACCCCGCCATCCAGCGCATTCTGGACGTCATGCAAACCCATGACCTGCGCGATGAAATCAGCCATCTGCCGGGTTACAGCCCGAAAGAAACCGGCAAAACCATATCAGTGTTTTAGCGAGAAATGCATCGTTGGGCCGAGCCTGATCCCCAATAGTCCTGCTAAAGGCGTCATTCCTTGACAGGCAGCACGTGAATGGCCTTGATGATCAGTTCGATTTCATCCCCCGGTTTAATATCCAGATGTTCGACGGATTCCGTTGTCAGAACGGATGCCATCTCATGGGGATCGGTAACGGAAAATTTAACCATAGACATGACATCCCCTTTTTTGAGGCTGCTGACCTTGGCACGGATGCGATTGCGGGCGCCGTATTTCATGATTTCCTCCTTAAACGTATTTCATCTTTGGGGGTTAATTTTAACATTGTTTATAAAGACATTGCTCTTCCAGCCATTACTCCAATACTCCTAAATCAATTCGAATTAAAAATTTCCCAGCGAGATGCCTTCTTTTTGATTTGGGATCCGAACTTCAGCCGATGTTTTTAGATATTGACGACCTTGTCGGCCAGCTGCATGGCGGTGACGATATCCAGCATATTGGTGGTCTCCCCGACCTGCTTTCGCTCCAACAGATTGAAGTGGTTCAGGCAGGTGCCGCAGACCATGATCTTAAGGCCGTCCTTTTCATACTGGCGGAGATCTTCCAGAACCTCCGAGCCGTCGATGGTCAGTTTCACGCCGTTGTTCACAAACACCAGCCTCCACAGCTCATTTCCCATCTCCTTGAGCGTACGCAGAAAATTGACCATCAACGCCAGGCCCAACGCGTCGTCGCCGAAGCCGATGCGGTCGGTGGCGCACATGACCATGATTTTCTTCAGTTCGTCGGATGGCTGTTCAACGGGTGGCTGAATTTGCTGCCCGGAGGCAGTATCGCAGGTTCCGATGACCAGGTAGTCGGCACCATTTTGCTCAAGCTTCGTTTGAAACCCCTGGGACTCCAGGAAGCGCTGGACATTCTGCTGGGATGCGGCGTTGTCGACAACAATTCTCACGCCGGCGGGTTTTTCCTCCTGCAGCGCAGCCTTGGTTTGCAGCACCGGCGCCGGACACGCCAATCCACGGGCATCGATTTCCTTCATTTTTAATCCTCCTGTTTCAGATATCGTTGATTGGTTGAATGGCTATCGCCGGTTAGCCAGTGTGCCCGTTTGCCAGTTAGCCGGTATGCTGGTCCGTTAAATTTGGCCAACAGGTAAACAGGTCAACGGGCTAACGGGTCAACCGGCCAACCGCGCTAGCGGACCGGCACAAGGGCAAACGGACTAGCCCTTCATACCACGTATATTTTCTCTCTCGCGTCGCTTAGTATCTCCCCAATTTGCGCGGCATCTTCGATGCCTGCATTTTTCAGGTCCACAACGAGCGCTTCTGCCTGCCGCGCGCTTACACTGATCAGCAGGCCGCCCGAGGTCTGGGGATCGACCAGCACATCCTGCCGGGAGCGACCGACGGAATCTGCGATGGTGATCATCGACTCCCGGAATTCTCTGTTTTTGTATGCTCCGGCGGGAATCAGCCCCATGGCAGCGAATTCCAGGGCTTCTGCAATCACCGGCACCTGATCCGCATAGATTTTTGCGCTCGTGCCCGAACCCAATACCATTTCGGCCAGATGGCCGAGCAGGCCGAAGCCGGTCACGTCGGTACAGGCGCCGACATCAAAATTCAACATGACGTCGGCGGCATCCCGGTTAAGAGCGGCCATCAATCGGGTTGCTTTGTCCGTGAGTTCCGCTGAAGCCATGGCCGCCTTGATAGCGGTGTTGACAATTCCGCTGCCGAGCGGTTTCGTCAAAACCAGCCGGTCGCCCGGCCGCAGGTTCTTCTTGGTGAGCACCTTGGCCGGGTGCACGATTCCGGTAACCGACAGACCGTATTTCAATTCCTGGTCTTCGATGCTGTGGCCGCCGATCAGAACCACTTCGGCCTCCGTTAGCTTGTCGAGCCCGCCCTGAATGATTTGCCGCAGAACCGACAGTTCCATATCCTTGACCGGAAAGGCTACCAGGTTCATGGCGGTCTTCGGCGTTCCGCCCATAGCGTAGACGTCGCTCAGGGCGTTGGCGGCGGCAATCTGTCCGAACCAGTATGGGTCGTCTACGATCGGTGTGAAGAAATCCACGGTCTGGATCAGCGCCAGCTCATCCGAAATCCTATACACACCGGCGTCGTCGGCGCGCTCCAAACCGACGATCACATTTTCATCGGTCGGAAACACCAGGCCGCACAGCGCCCGGTCCAGGTCCCCTGGAGCCAGTTTGGACGCTCAGCCGGATCCGGCGACCGTCTCGGTCAACCGTATTATCTTAATGTCGCTCATGGCTTTTTTCCTCTATTTCGTCAAATGTGCAATTTGGAGACTTGGCCTCCAATCGGTTTCCAGTTTGCCCGTTAGCCCGTGTGCCCGTGTGCCGGTTGATCTGCCGGCCGGTTTTGGTAAACGAACATACGGGCTAACCGGCAAACGGGCCAACCGGCTAACTGTCTAACCGTCAAACGGACAGGACAGTTCTCCGGCATGGTATACGTGCTTCCGGCCGCAGAACGGGCAGGGTTGGTTGAGGGCTACCTTCGCATCCAGCGATTTGTTACCGGCCGCGTCGGTTATGACACCTCTGTTTTCCAGGATATTGAAATCCGGGCTTTCGAACACCTTGTTTTGAGTAGGACAGACAAAAATGAATTTCATATGATTAATCCACCCGGAAACATGACACATCCAGAGTCGAAGCGCTACTGCTTGCCAGTTCCTTCAACCAGGCCGGAAAAAACGCACCGCAGAACCTTGTCGCTTATTTCCAGCAGCCGATCCTCTTGAAGATCTTCGACGATATCAGTTGAAGCGCCGTATGAGCGACTCGCGGGTGTCTGCGCTTTGGGAGAGATTTTAAGTAATTTACCCTTTCCGACAGGGACCTCTTTCAGGCGGCTGTTGTTTTCCAGCCAACGCTGGCATTCATCGTGAGTGCCTAAAAAGGGGATATAGACCTTTCCCCCGCGCTGCAGGGTGATCAGCCGGTAGCCGCAGCCCAGATCGTATTTGCGGCAGTTCTTGATGCGATTCTCGCCGTACTTGGTATAGCTGCCGATCGCATCCATGTGGTGCCGGACAGCCCCCGAGGTCAGACTTTCGATAATGAGGATCGTTTTTTGCGCCAGGGCGACTCCCGCTTTGCCGGCTTTCTTAAGCGCTTCGATGCGGTTTTCGACCTTGACGCTGATATATAAATATTTCATAGCGAGTAGACAGTCCGGCTAAACCAATTCTCATTTTTTAAGCTTGCGGTGCTTTCAATCCAGCCCGCGGGGTCTCACCCGACTGGTTTCCGGTTTCAGTTCTCTTTTCAACCGGAGCTTGAGCAGCAGGCGGTTCAGGTAGGTGAAGGGCGACCGCGCCACCTTCAAACTGCCGTGCAGCGCAGCTTCGGGCCGATACAAAAGATCGGCGATGTGGATAATCGGAACCGCCTGCTTTAGATAAGCGGCGCAGCCGGCACAGTAGGTAACCATGGGCCGATCGCCGTACTCACGGGCGCGGATACCCGACCAGCTCCCGGCGAATTCGGGCTTTACATACGCGACCATTCCGCCTTCTCCGCAGCAGACCGTGCGCTTGCCGCAGTGTTCCATCTCCGCCACCGTCAGCCCCATGCCGGTCAACAGGCTGCGGATTGCCTGCTGTACGTTCGCCTCGTTGCGCAGGGCACAGGGATCGTGCACGACGACCTCCCGGTCGCCGGCACGCGCGCCTTCCATACCGCCGGATTCCTGGATGACTTCATAAACCGTCCTGACCCGGATGCCCTGGCCGTGATGCTGAAAAACGTTGAAACAGCTCGGACAGGCTACCAGAACGGTCTTGACGCCCCGGCCTGATAAATAAGCGATCATCTCACCGAACATGGATTCGAAATAGGCCCGGCGACCCAGGTCATGGGAAGGTTTGGTGCAGCAGTCGAGCACGATTCCGATGGCGGGAATGATTTTCTGCAAATGCCGAAACATCCGCCGGGTCACCTCCGGCCGGGTTCCCGGCAGATTGCAGCCCGGGAAAAATACCGTATCGCAGCCCCGCGGCAGCCCATACCATGAAAACAGAGGCCGAAGTGCCGCGCTTTTCATAGCCTAAAATCGCTCCGGTAGGCGGCTTTGTCGAAATGGCCGCCGGCCGACATACAGCCGGCGCATCTCCAGAAAAAGGCCGCAGGGATCAAGGTTTTCCGGGCAGACAGCATTGCACAGGCCGCATAAACTGCATTCATAGGCTATCGCCAGATGCCGGGCGCGAGGAGAAATCAAGACTCCGATCGCATGGCTTTGGGTGTGCCGTAATGGGTTAAAAAGGCACACTCCCTGGTGCAGGCGCCGCACTCCGTGCAACGTTGCCGGATATCCTTTAGATACGGTTCCAAAGCGGGCGGCGCCTTGGCCTGGAAACCGCTTCGGCACGGCTTCAAATCCCCTGATTTCCCGCCGGAGCGGTCTCGATTTTTTAATTTTCTGCTCATTCAGACTTTTCCATCGGATAGCCGGCCCCTTTCCAGGCGAAGATTCCGCCCGGGTAGCGGTAGACATTCTTATAGCCGAGCTTGACGGCCCAGGCCGCCCCGTTGTGGCTGCGCGTGCATTTGACAAACCCGCAGTAGATGACGATGGTTTTATTTTTGTCGCTGCCCAGCAGTTTTATAAAATCTTCCTGGGATTTGCCGTCGGTCTCCTGGGTGTTCCACTGGGGCATGTCCGGGATGGGAAACAAAAACTGCACCGCGCCCGGCACATGATTTTTTTTGTAGCTGGCCTCATAGGGCATGGTGTCCACGATCACCATGTCCTTGCCGGCATCGATCCATTCTTTGAGTTCGGCGGTGGCGACCACATCGTATCCGCCCCGCTTCACGTCCCGCACGAGCTTGACCGCTTCGGTTTCCTTTTCCACTTCCTGTTCGAATTTGTTCTCGAACAGGGCGGCGGCCGGCCCGGCCAGGATGAACACCAGAATACCCGCCATCATCAGTTTCCGCACCGAATTAAATGTACGCATCTTCCGTCCTCCTTTTTTTTGCCAAGTTTTCTGATTATTAATGTTATCTTTACCGGCTGGATGGTACGGTAGCGGCGCCATCCATACATAAACCCAATTCCCGCCAGCATGGCCAGGTCACGGTAGAGGGACTCCCTGCAGGCCGTGGAAGGCCTTGGCTTCGGGATCGTCCGGGCCGAAGCAGCCGCAGTCCACGTCCAGCCCCATCCGGATGCCGTAGCCCAATATGGCGATAAACAGCAACAGCAAACCGGCGATCACCGCCAGGCTGCCTTCGATCTCGCACAGCAGCCCGATGCCGCCGGCCACTTCCAGGGCCGGCAGGACGACGGCCACCGGCATGAGCAGGACTTGCGGCAGGATGCCGTAGGCCTCTATCAGAACGGCAAAGGTCCTGGGCTCCAGAAGTTTTACGCACCCGGCATATATAAAGATGATCCCCAGACCCCAGCGGGCCAGTTTGTAGATCCAATCAACAGTTTTCATTGTGATGATCCCGCGAAAAAAACGCCCGGACTCGTCAACCGTCATCATTCCCGGGCGAGAAGTGCCGCTCCCAGGGCCCCGACCAACTGCGGATCCTGCGGGCTCAGAATGCGACGGTCCAGTTTTTCTTCCAACAGCACCCGCATGCAGGGGTTTTTGGCCACCCCGCCGGTAAAGACGATATCCCCCTCCGACGACACCCGGTTGATCATGCCGGCGGCCCGGCGAATGACGCTGCTGTGCAGCCCCCGGGCGATTTCCCGCCGGTTCTGCCCCCTGGCGATCAGGGAAGTGACCTCGGATTCGGCAAATACCGTGCACATGCTGGAAATGTTGAGATCTTTTTCCGCCAGGAGGGCTTCGCTGCCGAATTCTTCGATTGCAAAGCCCAATGTTCGGGCCATGATTTCCAGAAATTTTCCGGTGCCGGCGGCGCAGCGGTCGTTCATTTCGAATTTTTTCACCCGGCCGTTGTCGAACAGCGAGATGGCCTTGCTGTCCTGCCCGCCGATATCCAGCACGGTGCGCACAGCCGGGAAAAACGCGCGGGCCCCTCTGGCATGGGCTTTGATCTCCGTAACCGTCGGGGCGTCAAAGGCGATCTCGAACAGGTTGCGGCCATAGCCGGTTGCCATGACACGATCATAGGCAATTCCGTCGACCAGCTTTTGGGCCTCGTCGATGGGATCAAAGCCGGTGTCGGCCTGCAGGCTGATAACGATTTCGCCCGCCTCATCCACCACCACCAGCTCGATGGTGCGTGAGCCGATATCAATTCCCGCAAAGCGCATACTCACCTTAACTTCTCATACGATGCTTTCTAAAATCCAATGCCGTCAGCCGGAAGCATCTAACCGCAGGGATCGCTGAGTACGCAGAGATAATTTAAACTTTTCTTTCTCAACGTTCTTTGCAAGCTCTGCGGTGAATTACAGTGTTTCTTATTCGATCAGACAGGCTGCTTTTTTGGGCCAAAACCCAACGCCGCATTCTACAGCAAGCTTTTAAGATGGTCCAAGATCCTGACGTCTACCGCAGCTGCTCGACAAAAGCCTCAACCCGGGTCTTCAGCTGGCCGATATCCTCCATGCTGTAGTCGGTTTCGATGCGCAGGCAGGGGATATTCTTTTCCTCCAGCGCTTTTTCCACCGGGATGGATTCCATCAGATACGGCTGGCAGAACTGCAGGCCGTAATGGATCACACCGTCGGCGTGGTAGGCGGCCACCATTTCCCGGATATGGTTCAGGCGGTCCGGATTGGGCGTAAAAATGGCGCAATCGACCTTGAAAATAGCGATCCACGATGGCGTCCATCATTTCTTCCACGGTCTGACCGGAATCATCTGTAAGGTTGCGGGTGCCGCGCTCGCCCACGCAGGACTCCTCGCCCACGATCACCCCGCCGGCGGTTTCCACAATCAGGGGCAGCTTCCAGTTGGGCACGGCCTGCGGGCAGCCGGAGACGAGAATCCGCGGGGTCTTGGGCGGGAAAACGCCCTTTTTTTCCGCAATCCGCTGCTCCAATTCGTCGCAGATTTTATTGACCGAGTCCGTAAACCGGGCCGGATTGTCGTAAAAGAAGACCTGGTTGGCCAGCAGGGCATCCAGGCCGGAGATGGGCGCCGGGTCGGCCTTACGCAGAGAGTGAGAGCCGATGGATGGCCGCCCGCTTGGCATTGACGGTCCGAATGGCCTGCTTCAGCGATTCGGCCGTGACAACAACACCCGTCAGTTTTTCGACCGCCGCCTTGAAACGCCCATATTCGGCCCGCAGCAAGTGCTTTGCCGTTTTCGGACTTGACCTGGGGCAGGTCCATCACGTAGAGGTTGTCAACCAGGGTATCAAGCGTTTCATAGGCCTTTTTCTTGCCGTCGCAGGTGTTTTCCCCCACGATCATGTCCGCGCTTTCCAGGTAGGGGCAGACCTTGCCGAGTTTAAACCCGAAGGATGATTTAATCAGGGCACAGGTGTTGCGGGGCAGCAGCTTTTCCACATCCTCGGTGGCAAAGTCGGCCCCGGAGCAAAGCCCCACCAGGGTGGCGTTGGCGGCCAGCACGATCTCCTCGGGCACGAAAACGCAATAGGAGCCGATGATTTTACGGCCGGCGGCCTTTTCGTCCAGCAACTCCTTGATCCGCAAACCGTGGACCTCGCTCATGACGAAGTCAAAATAGCCCATCCCTTCCGGGCGGTCTTTCTGAGACAGGTAAATGTCCTGATAAGCTTTTCCCAAAACATCCAGCAGGGCGTCATGGGCTGCAAGATCGAGCCCCAGATCGGCCCACATCGAACGATAATCTTCACTCATCATGTGCTCCTTTCAACGATTGCTGCCTTTTTTCCCCCCGGCGGTCAGGCCGGATGGATGCAGCGGTTGCGTGGTTTTTCATTCAGAACGCGGCAGTTTCCGGGAAAGTTCGGCTGGACCGATACCGACAGCAAAGATAGCATTTTTGTCCAAATGACGAATTGACGATGGCAGGTTGGATACGATTTTGGCATTCGGCGTCGTCTAACAAACCCGGTTAGCTGATTCAATGTCCTCAGGTAAAGCCAAAAACGTCACTCATGGCGGACCTCGCGGAAGAGTTGCCCTTTCGATCAATTGGGGAGTAATTTTATAGAAATTTTATCGCATGGAAAATATCGATATGTCAAACAGGAAATTCCGATAGAAATGGGAGGCTGTTAAGGTTTTTCCGATAGGAGGAAATCATGCATGGCCTGGCAGGATGGCGAAGCGATCCGCAGTTTATTGCGAATCAGAAAAAAGCTGCGCGACATCGAAAGTCCTTTGACCTTCAAAGCTTTGAGCAGTCCGGCTTTAACCTCGGTGTCGATGGCAATGGCGGAGAGGATCGACAGGCCGAGGCCGGATTTGATGCCCTCTTTGACGGCCGTCGAGGAGCCGAAACGGGCGGAGACTTGAAGGACGTTGCTGCCGTTCTTATCGGATTCACGCAGATTGGCCTCCAGGATCTTCAGCGTCCCGGAGCCTTCCTCCCGCAATATAAATGGGATTCCCCGCAGCTCCTGCAGGGAGACGGACTTGCGCCGGGCCCACGGGTGCCGGGCCGGGACGGCCAGCACCAGATCGTCCTCCCACAGTTTCTGGCACAAGAGGTTGGGGTGCAGACTTTTTTTTCCGATAACCCCGATCTCCAGTTTACCTTCAAGGACCTGATTTTCAATTTCACTGCTGTCCGCGATGGTCAGTTTCACAGATAAGTGCGGGTACTTATTCTTAAATCTGCTGACGAGACCCGGAAGAATATACTCACCGGGGATGGTGCTGCCGCCCATGGAAATTTCTCCCTGCTCCAGTCCGAGAAACTTTTCCATTTCCAATTGGGCCGTTTCTTTCATTTCCAACAGGAGGACGGCATGCTTGTACACTATTTCGCCGGCGGCCGTCGGCACCACTTTTCTACCCAGGCGGTCCAGCAGCCGGATTCCGATTTTTTTTTCAAGCGAGGCGATCCTTTCACTGACCGAGGCCTGAACCAGAAAAACAGCTTCCGCAGCCTTCGAAAAACTCTCCAATTCGACTACTTTGCAAAAAATTTCAAGCTCGCGAAAACTGAAATCAATATTCAGCATTTTCTGATTCTTCCTAATTAATCCGCCCTGAAAAATAGCTTCAGAAATTGAATATGGCATTCCGCGGCATTTTGCAAGGGTTGGAATTTTAGTTTGCGTTCAAGCATTCTGAAAAGGATTCTTTTCCCCCTCGGTCTGGAAGAAGCAATATAACCGGCAGTGCTTCAATGGCCGAGTTGTTTAGGGCTGAGCATTCCGCAAAAGTTTCGGAACCTTTGATTGACTTTATTGTCGATATCAGTATAAATCTTGAGCAGAAGCGTCAAAAGGGGGGCCACAGATTTTTGCGTAAAAGCCTATTCTTTCATTCTTCCCAACCCATCCCGGACAACGTACCCGCACCTTTGTCCGAAGACGGCATCCCGGCCTGGGATCCGGTGTTCATACACCCGCTCGCATTCAAAGCTAACCCTTATATGGATATGTCGCCGAATATATCAGTCTCTCCTGAGGCGGCGTTGTCATACCGATTCCGGAGAGCAAATCCATGACGGAAGCTTGTCGCGAACGCTTGATAATCTTCACCCGCTACCCGGAACCCGGTACGACCAAAACCCGCATGATACCGGAGCTGGGGCCGAAGGCGCCGCCGATCTCCAGCGCCGGATGACCGAGCACATTGTGGCCAGAGTTGTCAAGCTGATCGGGAATTGCGCAAAATGCCGGTGGAGATTCGCTATGAAGGCGGCAGTGAACAATTGATGGCCGCATGGCTGGGGAACGGCTTTTCCTATTGTCCCCAGGGTGAGGGGGACATCGGGCTTCGGATGGGGCGTGCCCTGGAGCAAGCTTTTACCCAGGAATTCGATAGCGTGGTGATTATCGGATCCGATATTCCGGATATCACGACCGAAATTCTGCAAAATGCGTTTGAGATGCTTAAACATATTGACCTGGTGCTGGGACCGGCCGGAGACGGGGGGTATTATCTGATCGGTGTGCATCGCAAAACTTTCCGCCATTGGAATCCACAATTATTCGGCGATATCAGCTGGGGAACCGAAAGTGTTCTCCCCCAGACGCTGGCCATTGCCGAAAGATTAGGACTGAATTACCGTCTGCTCGATACACTCAATGATGTGGATCGGCCCGAAGATCTCAGCGTGTGGTATCAGGCTTCAAACCCGTGCCCCCCTTCAAACAACCCTATATCCCTGTCAGTTATCATACCGACTTTAAATGAAGCGGATACAATCGGTGAAACCGTTGCCGGTATTCGGCCAAACAGCCGGACGGAAATCATTGTGGTTGACGGGGGCAGCCGGGACGGAACCGCCGAAATTGCCGAATCCCTGGGTGCCAAAGTGCTCAGGACTTCCCCCCCAAAGGGTGCCCAAATGAATGCCGGTGCTGCGGAAGCAGGCGGCGATGTACTGTTATTTTTGCATGCCGATACCCGCCTGCCGGAAAATTTCGAGGAATGTGTTCTGGCGGCTGCTGCCCAGGACGGCTTTTGTGCGGGCGCTTTTTCGTTGGGCATCGAATCATCTAAAAAGGGTCTCCGATTGATCGAAAAAGTTGCCAACTGGCGTTCCCGCTTTCTTCAGTTGCCTTACGGCGATCAGGCACTATTTGTATTCCGCGACCGGTTTCAAGAGGTCGGAGGGTACCCGGAATATCCGATTATGGAAGATTTCGTGTTAATCCGGCGTCTGAAAAATAAATGCAAAGTTAGCATTTTGCCGCAATCCGTGCAGACCTCGCCCCGACGTTGGCAAAACCTTGGCATTTTCAGAACCTGGCTGTTAAATCAGCTAATTATCGTTGCCTACTACCTCGGTATATCTCCCCGGCGACTCGCGCAATGGTATCGACGCGACAAGGATCAACCCAATCAGTAAAGAATCCTGGCCCAGAGGACCAAGCTTTGACTTCATCCGAGATGGGTGGTCCTGGCCGTCAGAGTACCCATGGAATAATGGAATACTGGAAAAATGGGATATTGGGAATCAGATGCGGAAATAGGAATTATTTTAATTGTTTGATCTCTACCAACCCTATAAAAACAGATCTCCTTCCACCAAACCCAATAAAATCCAACATTCCATTGTTCCAATATTCCATATCATTCATCTACGGCAAAGCCAATCTTCTCTGACCTAGCCCAAAGAACCAGGTTTTCAATTTTTAAATACAAATTATCGCTAAAGTTTTGTCTGAGACTATCCGATAACATTGAAGTCGGAAAATTTCGGCAAAAGAAAAACAACAGTTGCCGAGCAACTATTGGACCTCCAACCAACAATAAAGCGGTTTCATAATCTCAGATCATGAATCCGCTTTTAATTATTTTTGGTTTCATTCATGATGCATGCACACACTCCCCACAAGATCCTTTTCGAGCGCCCTAATCTCGAAGAATTGACCCGACGCTACACAGTTGTCGACCCCCATTTTCATTCGCACTATTCCGATGGATATAATTCGGTTCAAGCGATTGCAAAGCGAGCTAGGGAATTGAACATCGGCCTCGCCGTCACCGACCATAATGATATCCGCGGCGCGGTTGAGCTCGACGATCACACAGATTTGGTCAATATACCGGGTATCGAAGTCACCTCCCGGGAAGGCACCCACATCCTGGTGTACTTTTATGACATAAAAAGCCTGACAGCGTTTTACCTGAATGATGTAAAACCCAACATGGGCCACGACATCATGAGTTCAACCAAACTGGAAATGGAGGAAATTATCGTGCGGGCCCGGGCGTATGAAACGGTGATTGTTTTCCCCCATCCTTACAGCGCCACTTTTACCGGTATTCACAATTCCTATTTCTCGGAAGAGCGGCTGGGCCGGTTATTCGAAATGGTGGATGGGATCGAGGTCATTAATGCCGAAAACCTCAACAAATGGAATCTGCGCAGCGCCCTGCTCGGGTTCAATCTGGACATCGGGATCACCGGCGGCAGCGACGGGCACCGTCTGGCTCAGATGGGCAAAGTGGTGTGCTATGCTGAATGCAAAAACAATCGGCAGGCCTTCCTGGATGCCATCAAAAAAAAGCAGACCAAGGTTGTCGGAAAAGAAATTGATCTCATCCGCAAGGTGACGTCCAACGGGGTCAAATTGCGCACCAATATAAAAAATTGTCCGGACCTGGTAGAAAAGAATCTTAAATACAGTTATACCTTCTTTAATGCAAAGTCGAAGATATTCAGGGACAACGTCAAGCGCAGTTTAAATGACAGATTTAAGGAAAGACGCAAAAAGCACGCGATGCTTTATAACAATGAGCGCGCTGACTGAAAATGCATTCTATTTTCCAGCCTCCCGTTTGGATTCACTCCGCCACATCGCTGTGAGGCGCATGGCTGAAAGCCAGGATCTTCGCCACCCGCACAACCAGCTTTCTTTCAACCTGGGGCAGGGGAGCGTGTTTTTCAGTTTCCGCCGAGTAACCGTTCATCATTGCCTGCTCCTCAACGTTCACCACTTCGCCGAGAAGCTGGTATCCCTTGTCTAAGGGAGGATCCCAGACTACCAGTGAGATGCGCCGATTTTCATCCAGGTTGGCGATAGTACCCGGGCAAAACCAGGCCGATACCGTCACATGGTCTTCCGAAGCAGATTGAATTTGGGCTGCAGCGGCGACATGCGGCATGCCGGATGAATCGGCAGTGGCCACAAACACATGGCCCAGCTTCTGCGCCAGTTTTATTGCTGCATCAAAGTTATTCATTTTCCATGCTTCGATCCCGTCAAAGAGCAAAAGAAAAAGGGTCGTTTAAGATTTGAGGTGCCTTGGTCTGAACCAAAATGATTCATTTTTTGTGAACACCATTTAACGGTTTTTTATTTCCTAAACCGGCTTTAAAACCTTTAGATATTGTTTGAAGGCAAGGCGTGAGGAGGAGAAAAAGCGCAGCGTACACGGAGTACGTGAGCATCTTTCTCCGACGAACAACGCCGTATTCGAGCAAGAGATGAAGATTTTAAAGCCGGTTTTAGGTTAGTTGGCCGGAGGCCCGGAACTCATCCAAACTCCTTTTTTCAACCAGCACGGCGCCCTTTTCCCGCACGGCTCTGATCTGGTCAAATTCGATCATTTGATAAATTATCTTGCGGCCGACGCCTATATATTTAGCCGCCTCGCCGACTGTCATCATAGGGAAATATATATATGGATCTTGTTTCATTGGTATTATTATAACCTCTCATAAAATAATAAACGAATCTAACACCTAAACTAAAGCATAAATAATATATGACAAGATATTAATCCGCCGGACTTCCGATCAGACAACGTTCTTCAATTTTCAAAAAACTATTTACAACTCCTAATGTGCAACCTTTGGGGCGGATTAATTACGGAAATGCATCATGTAATTAACGTGCGTATTGCCGCCCATGGAGTAGCGCCGCAGAAACGGATTATAGTGCAGCCCGGTCAGATCCTGCAGCGCCAAACCGACCTGCCCGGCCCAGGCGTCAAGTTCGGACGGTTTGACGAATTTTTTGTAGCTGTGGGTTCCCCGCCGCACCAGCTTCAATATGTATTCGGCGCCGACAATGGCAAACAAAAATGACTTGGGGTTGCGGTTTAAGGTGGCGAAAAAGACGTCGCCTCCCGGTTTTACCATTCGGCGGCAGGCAGCGACGACCGAAGCGGGGTCGGGAACATGCTCCAGCAGTTCCAGGCAGGTCACCACATCGAATTGCTCGGGATGTTCGGCGGAAAATGCTTCGGCGGTGGCCATCCGATAATCCACTTGCAAACCGGATTCTTTCAGGTGTAATTTCGCCACCTCCAGCGGAGCCCGCCCGGCATCGATTCCGGTTACTTCCGCCTGCAGGGCAGCCATGGCCTCCGACAAAATTCCGCCGCCGCAGGCCACATCCAGAACCTTTTTACCTGACAGGCGCGCCCGGTTGTTGATATAGGCGACCCGCAGGACATTGATGTCGTGCAGCGGTTTTTGGATGCCGCTTTTATCCCACCAGATCGGCGCCATGGCCTCGAACTTGGCAATTTCAGCGGCATCGATGTTGGCAATCATTTTGTCGGCAGATTCATCTTTCATATTTTAAGCTCTCAAACTTTGCATAAGGTATTGCTAAAAATGGACCTTACAAGTGAGATCTATGGTCGTCAAGCCCGCAGGCGCTTAAAATATATTTAAATGATTTAATTGAATAGATATTGACAGTAAGAAAATTTTTTGAAAACCTCCCTCTGGAAACAGGGAAACCCTGAACCCCGAACCCCGAACCCTGAATGCTGAACCTGAACCTTTGAACATTATCAAAAAATCCGTATCCAAGAATAATATTAAATTAGGAGCGCAAAAATGAATCTGGCCCAATTTCCCCGGCGACGTTATACTGAAGGACAAACCCCGATTGAAAAACTGACCCGTCTCTCCGATGCCCTTGGCGGACCGACCCTGTATATGAAGCGGGACGATCTTCTGGGACTGGCCGGCGGCGGCAATAAAACCAGAAAACTGGAATTCCTGGTGGCCGATGCCCTGGTCCGGGGCGCCGACACGCTGATCACCTGTGGTGCGGTGCAGTCCAACCACTGCCGTCTGACCCTGGCCGCCGCAGTCAAAGAAGGCTTGAAATGCCGACTGGTGCTGGAAGAACGGGTGCCCGGCAGCTACAACCCGGAAGCCGGCGGCAATAATTTTCTCTATCGCCTGCTGGGCGTCGAGAAAGTCAAAGTGGTGCCGGGCGGCTCGGACATGGCCCGGGAAATGCAGCAGGTGGCCGACGAACTGGCCGCTGAAGGCCGCAAGGCTTATATTATCCCGGGCGGCGGCTCCAATCCCATCGGCGCCACGGGCTATGTGGCCTGCGCCGAAGAAATATTGGGGCAGCTATTCGAGCAGGCCATAAGAATCGACCGCGTGGTATGCGCCAGCGGCAGCACCGGCACCCACGCCGGCCTGGTCACCGGATTCTATGGCAACAACAGCAACATTCCGGTCATCGGCATCAATGTCAGCCGGAAAAAGCAGCAACAGGAAGAACTGGTCTACCGCCTGGTAAAGCAAACCGCCGCCCATGTGGGCATCGATGCAGTCATCCCGCAGGATGCCGTTTTGTGTTTCGACGAATATGTCGGACCGGGTTATTCCCGGCCCACACCGCAGATGGCCGAGGCGGTCCGCATGCTTGCCGGGCTGGAGGGCATATTGATGGATCCGGTTTACACCGGCAAGGCAATGGCCGGCCTGATCGATCTGGTGCGCAAGGGGTACTTTAAAAAAGAGGAGAATATTCTCTTCGTTCACACCGGCGGTTCGCCCGCCTTGTATGTCTACATGAAGGATATACTCGACTGATTCGGCTTCAAAACCATATTCGGAGCTATCGCGCACCATACTGCTTTGGCCTTGCCCCGCATGTGGGTAACATCCGCTATCCCCAACTATACCAACTAACCTGGCAGCGTTCCAACAACGTAAAATAATTCATCTGTAAACTTGAAATCTCAAACTTAAGATTTGACATTTCAACGCTAAGACGTTATCAACAACATATGAACCTGATTGAAAGAAAGACGGACTTAGCACAGATCCGCTCCTTATTGCGAATATTCCCGGTGGTTGCCATCCTGGGTAAGCGCCAGTGCGGTAAAACCACCATCGCCAAGGGTTTTGAATTCGATCATTATTTCGATCTCGAGAGTCCAAGAGACCTGGCGGCCCTGGACCAGCCGCAGTTGGCTCTGGAGGCCCTGGAGGGATTGATTGTTATCGATGAAATCCAGCGCAAACCCAATCTCTTCCCTCTGCTCCGTCACCTGGTCGATAATTTGGCCACGCAGCGTTATCTGATCCTGGGCAGCGCGTCACGCGATTTGATTCGGCAGAGTTCCGAGACCCTGGCGGGAAGAATCGGGTATTTCAACCTGGGCGGGTTTCGTATCGCTGATGTCGGGTCAAACGAGATCGTTAAGCTTTGGCTCAGGGGCGGTCTGCCCAGGTCCTTTCTGGCCGCAAACGATGAAGAAAGCGCTGTCTGGAGAGAGAATTATATTGCGACTTTCCTGGAAAGGGACCTTCCCCAACTGGGCATCTCAATTCCGGCCAACACCTTGAGACGGTTTTGGACCATGCTGGGGCATTACCACGGCCAAATTATCAACTATTCCGAGCTGGCCCGCAATTTCGGTATTTCGGATATGACTGCCCGCAAATATATCGAGCTCCTCGAAGGCACGTTCATGCTCCGAGTACTTCAACCCTGGCACGTCAACATCGGCAAGCGTCTGGTGAAACGGCCTAAATTGTATTTTACGGATCCGGGCATTTTCCATTCTCTACTTGCAGTCGGCCGGAGAAAAGAGCTTTTGACGCACCCCAAATTAGGCGCTTCCTGGGAAGGCTTTGCTCTGGAGTGCGTGGTCCGCAGCATTGGAAAGCGAAACGAGGAAGTCTTCTTCTGGAGAACTCACAGCGGTGCCGAAGTCGATCTTTTCTGGCAGCACCAAGGCAAAAGCTGGGCAGTAGAATTCAAGTACATGGACGCACCCAGAAAATCGGCGGCGATGCAGTCGGCGCTGGAGGATCTCGGACTGGCACACCTGTGGGTGGTCTACCCGGGATCTATAAGATACCGCCTTGCGGATAACATCACGGCCCTCCCGCTTTCAGACATGACCGATCCCTGGTCATACCCCAGGCTTTGAAAGGCCCAAGTGCAACCCACCTGCTCGTCGGCTGGTCATCTGTAAATATCAACCTGTCAGAGAGGAAGGCTGTCTAATTTTTTTCTGATGCCAAGATAGTGAAAGACGCAGATTTGTCTAACCCTTTAAACTCTGGTTTAACAGAAGAGAAATAAATCGAAATCCGCAAACTCCCATAAGAACTCTTCAATATGGGCGATTTCATCCATGCCTTCAGCCAGCACGCCGTCCAGTCCCACCTGAAACGGGATGTGGCCGGTAGTATAAAAGTAAAGCTTTTTGGCGGTCGTCAGGATGGTTTGAAACTCCTCCCTGCTGACAAAGGAATAGATTTTGATGAAGTCGAAGCCCTGGTATTTTTGCCTGATCACGATATTGGCGGGATCTTCGCTAAAATGTCCGCGCAGCAGGGGCCCACAGGTCAGAATACTGGGGCCGTCGAGCAGCCCGGCATCGATTTGTTTTCGCCATTGGAGCCCGTAGCGGCCGGTTTTTCCATCAGGACCGAAACAGCGAATCGTGGTTACGCCGGTGGCAAGATACAGCTTCAGAGGGGACACCGGCCAGGCATTGCTCATCCAGTCGTATCGCAGATGCATATGCATGTCGGCCAGACCCGGCATCAGGTAGGTGTCCCGGCAGTCGATCACTTTTACATTTGGCGGGATCTCGGTTTGGTTCGCAGGCCCCACGAAGGAGATTTGTCTACCATTGACGACCACGGTCTGATCGGGCAGAACGGCCTCTGTTGTCATTGGGATAAGGTTGGCATGCGTGAATACGATGGGAGGTTTTTCCAAAGCCGAGGCGCCTGCGGACAGCTGAATCCAGAACAGACAAACGCCGAAAACTGATAGAAGGGGCAGAAGACGTCTGTACTTCATGGCAGACTGCTCCTTTCTTACTATCACCGAGTCATCGCGGGTTGGGAAGTTTAGGTAGCTGGCATCATCTCTGCCGGATCATTTCATCGGGTGAAACGATCAGGCAAGGTCTTGTCTTCTTAAATTCCGCAGTGCATACATTCTGGATACATAGTTGCAGACTGTCAATAAAATCTTGATTTCCTTTTATGTCGCATGGCATAAGGAAATTCAATTTTAAACACAACACGATTCTGAAAGGGACCGAATATGTGGAAACGCGCGGTCTGCACCAAGGATTGTCCCGATACCTGCGGTTTGTTGGTCAAGGTCGAGGACGGACGTATCGCAGCCGTCAAAGGGGATCCGGATCATCCCTTCACCGGCGGCTTTATCTGCCAAAAAGCCCGCTACTTTCCAGAGCATGTCCACTCGCCCAAACGCATCACCGCCCCGCTCAGGCGGATAGGGCCCAAGGGCGCCGGCCAATTCGAACCGATCGATTGGGACGAGGCGTTGGATGAAGTGGCCTCCCGCATGAAGTCCGTATGCGCCGAGTTCGGGCCGGAGGCAATCCTGCCGTACTCGTACGCCGGCCACATGGGCCTCGTCCACCGCAACGCCGGCCATGCTTTTTTCAACCGGCTGGGGGCCAGCCGTCTGAACTACACCATCTGCGGACCTGCGGCCCAGGCCGGATTTGAAGTTAGTTTAGGCAGGGGACCCAGCACCGAGATCGAATCGGCCGCCCGGTCGGACTATATTATTATTTGGGGCAGCAACACCATGACGACCAACATTCATGCCTGGCCCCATTTCAATACGGCCCGGAAGGCCGGAGCCACACTTGTCGTTATTGACCCCTATCGAAATCGAACGGCCCGACGGGTCGATATGCACCTGATGATCAAACCGGGCACGGATGCCGCGCTGGCGCTGGCCATGATGCACGTTCTGATCGAGCGCGATATGATCGACCATGACTTTATTGCCCGGAAGACTGTGGGCTTTGAGAAATTGAAGGCCAGGGTCGCTGAGTACACCTCGGCCCGGACGGCCGATATCTGCGGCTTGTCCGAGGACATGATAGTCCGACTGGCCGAAGGTTATGGCCGTGCCAGGGCGCCCTACATCCGAACCGGGTGGGGGCCGGCACGCCAGCTTAAGGGGGCCATGGCGATGCGCACCATCGCCTTGTTGCCGGCCTTAGTCGGCGCTTTTGATAAACCGGGCGGAGGGATTACCCGCGGTTTGGGCGGTGCACCCTCCGACTTGAGCCGATTGACTCGACCGGATCTGCGCCCTCCCGGCACCCGGACGGTCAACATGGTCCAACTGGGCAACGCTCTGACCAGACTGGATGATCCGCCGGTCAAACTGCTGTACGTTTATCTTTCCAACCCAGCCGTGGTTGCGCCGCAATCGCGTGAGGTACTGGCCGGATTGGCCCGCCAAGACCTGTTCCTGGTTGTGCAGGAAATGTTTCCGACCGACACCACCCGCTACGCGGATATCGTTCTGCCGGGCGCCGGCTTTTTAGAAGTTACCGATATTTACCGGGCTTACGGCCACAATTACATCCAAATGGCCCGGCCGGTCATTCCGCCGGTGGGACAAAGCCGGTCCACGCTGGCCATCTTCCAGGATCTTGCGGCCAGACTCGGTTTCCAAGACGACGTGTTTTCCTTGGACGAGATGGACTTCATTGAAGGATTTTTAGGCGAAGACTCGCCCTATCTGGAAGGAGTCGATTTTGCGGCGCTGAAAGCCGGCCGGCCGGTGCGGCTGAACATACCGTCCAATCCATATGCCAATGGATTCTCCACGCCGTCAGGCAAGGTGGAATTCTACTCGCAGGCCATGGCCGAGCGAGGCCTCGATCCCCTTCCCGACGGGCAGCCGCTAAGGGATCCCGACGGCGGGCGCAGATACAGTCTGGAGTTTATCACTCCGCCCCATCATTTCTTCCTCAATTCCGCCTTCAACGAGATAGATGAACTCAGGGGAAGGGCCGGCGAGGCCAAGGTGATGATCCATCCTGAAACCGCCCGTGCCAGGGGCATAACCGACGGCGACCGGGTCAGAGTGTTCAACGACCGTGGCGAGTGCAGCTGTAAGGCACAGGTAACCGATGACACCCAGCCCGGTCTTTTAGTGGCCGAAGGCCTCCACTGGCCCAGCCTCTCGCCCGGCGGCGGGGCCAACCAACTGACCAGCCAGAGACTGACCGACATGGGTGAGACCTGTGCCTTCCATTGCAGCTTGGTAGAGGTTCAACTGCAAGGCAGCTAAAAAAATTTGCTTTTTCAAGAAGATGCCGGTTCATTCGCCTTCGCCAGGATACTCTGCAGCTTGCTGCGGGGAGCTTCATTATTTATAGCCAACATCGAAAAAATCAAATATACTTATAGTCTCCTGAGATTTTTGCACCAATTAATCAGAATGCCGCGAAAGCGGGTGTAAATGTCGTCGGCGTAGCGGTTGAGGGAGCCGCCAGGATGAACGAAGCGGACAACGCCATGGCGACGACCACCAGCCAACGCGAATCGACTTTGCCTCCAGCGGCAGCCATGGCGCAGACGATGAGCCCGAACTCGCTGAAGTTGGCGAGATTCGCCGTAGTGAGAAAAGAGTTCCTGGCGTTCAGCCTGAAGCGGGAAAACACGAGGATGTAGAGAAGCATTTTTATCGGCAGTGCCAAGACGAGGATAGCAGCTGCGAAGAGCCCGGATGCTCCGGGCAGGCCCATCATTCCGATTTTAAGAAAAAAACCAACCATCAAAAGCTCCTCGATGTACATCAAGGCAGCAACCAATTCCAATGGTGATAATTGCAGCGGCTATATACATTGTATATGGGTACCATTTGATGAAATTATCAGTGCGTTCTTTTAAGGGTTCACTTGGCCGGTTGCAGTTGACCGCTGTCGATCATCTGTTGAAAAAAGTCGACCACTGAGTCTTTCATCGGGCGGTATTGCATGCCCAAATCTCGCACACCCTTACTGTTGTCGCCCATCCAGGGCAGGTTCACATTGCGGGAAACCCACTTTCGCGTCATTGCCTTGTTGACCATCGGTGCAACCAGCCATACCAGCCACTTGGGCATCACCTTGCGCGGTATCGGATAGTCATTTCCGAACCTGTCGCGAAGCGCTTCGGCCATACTGGAAAAATCTGTATTATGCCCCGAGATAATGTAGCGGCCCTGGGCTTCCGGAGTGAAAGCCGCCTTGCAGTGTGCATCTGCCAGGTCGCGGACATCGACCACGCCAAACCCTACCCGCGGAGCACCGGACTTCATGGATCCGTCACCGAACTGCTTTATAATCTTGAAACTTTCAGAGGTTGCATATGGATTAAGGCCGGGTCCGATGACGAACGAGGGGTTAATCGCAACCAAATCCCAGTGTGTTTGCTTTTCGCTAATCTTCCAGGCTTCCTTTTCGGCCACAGTTTTCGAATATGAATAGGGTTGATGGTCGAGTGATGAGCTCGTATTCCACAGCGCTTCAGTAAAAATTCCATTCGGTGTCTTTTTCAGGTCGGCATTGTCGCCGTAAATGGCCGCACAACTGCTGGTCAGGACCACTCTTTTCACCGAAGGAGTCCGATTCACTTCTTCCAAGACATTTCGGGTACCCAATTGTGCCGGATCGACGAGTTCCTTCTGCGGATCAACCACATCGATCTTGAACGGAGATGCCGTGTGGAAGACGATCCGGCATCCGGCCATGGCTTCCGCATATGAGCCTTGATCAAGCAGGCCTGCCTTGAAGTATACGATCTTGCCCGGCGCTTCCTCAGCGATACGGTCCAGGTACTTCAGCTTTTCCGGGTTGTGAGGATCTCGGACCGGAGCATGGACAGTCAGCCCCTCATTGAGCAGTTTTTTGACGACCCACCCTGCAACATACCCGGTGGCACCCGTAATCATCACCGGCATTTTTTTGTCTATCTTCATCATGTGAACTTCCCTCCCTGACGCTTCCTTATATCCAATCCGACTCGTTGTTATCTGGAAACAATTTAAGCAACCCAAAGAAAAACGCAATAGCGTATCGCGCCAAGCAACAAACAAAACACGCCAACATGCGATATTTTTCCCGCAAGCCGATGTGGCGCATTTTGCATATTGGAGTTACACTTCTTATCGGCGGGCTTTGGGATTAAATTCGATTGATGCAGGAGAAGCGATCCTTATTTTATCGTTATAGACCTTTCTGTCGATATCCAGAAAGACAGATTTGGGGAGTATGTTCGAAAATATACTCTTACATCATCTTGGGGGTGATTAATTGGACCGTCGGAAAATGTGTACGATATCTTGAAGGATCGCGTGTGAGTAAGTCAATTTTTAAGATAGCGGCTTGTGCACCGATATAAAAGTCGGGTAGTTGAGATCGTTTCGTGCCTTTGTTTTTTCGATATGCTAAAAAAGCTTTTCCCACCAGAAAATTCATAATTGATAAATACCGGCAAGACTTTCAAAGGTATCTTTTAATTGATGATAAAGATTGCTGTAAATCGGGTATAACTTTTGATAGATTTTGGCGTTTTTTTCATTCGGCAGCGTTCTTTTTTCGGTTTTGATAAGCTGAACGGCTTCTTCGACCGTCTGCCAGACGCCCACGCCCGCGCCGGCCACCAATGCAGCACCGAAGGCGCCGCCTTCCGCGCTGCCGCTGACGGTAATCACTTCGCTGTTAAATACATCGGCATGAATCTGGCGCCAGAAGTCGCTGAGCGCGCCGCCGCCTGAAGTCCGAATCTGGCCGATTTCCATGCCCATCTCCTCGATCAGCCGCGTCACGTCTTTCAGGCTGAAAACGACGCCTTCGAGCACGCTGCGCAATATGCTGCGACGATCGTGGCGCAGGGTAAGGCCGATAAATCCGCCACGCGCCTTGGGATCCGGATGCGGGCATCTTTCACCGATCAAATAAGGCAGAAAAAGCAGTCCTTCACATCCGGCCTCGGCCAGTTCAGCCTCCGCCGTATAGAGTTCGTAAACATCTTTGCCCAGCCAGCGGGCCGCTTCGTTTTCGGCGCCGCCCAGCATGTCGCGCACCCAGCGCAAAGACCCGCCGGCTGCCAGCGTGACCCCCATGGTGTGCCATTTATCCGGCATGTTGTTGCAGAATACCTGCAGTTTGCCCTGCGGATTGTCATAGCATCGATCGAGCGCCATGGCGACATTGCCGGCCGTTCCAATGGTGGTTCCCAATATTCCGGGCTTGACCAGACCGGTGCCGGTGGTTTGCGCCACGGCATCGCCGCCCCCGCCGGCAATCGGAAGTCCGGCCGGCAGCCCGAGTTCACCGGCGATATCTTTCAGCAGAAAGCCGCTGATTTCAGGCGACTCATAGCAGGCCGGCAGCAGATCTTTGGAGATATTCAACAGCTCCAGCAAAGCCAAAGACCACTGGCGTTCCCGCACGTTAAACAGCCCCGTACCGGAAGCATCCGATACTTCGGTGGCATATTCTCCGGTCAGCCGGTAGCGGATGTAGTCTTTTGGATTTAATATCGCGCGGGTCTTTTCGTAGGTGTCCGGCTCGTTTTCCCGCAGCCATAGAATCTTGCCCCCGGTATACCCCGGCAGCATCTGGTTGTTTGTGAGCTTCAGCAGGCCGTCGATCCCGCCGGCCAACGCATGAATTTTGCGGCACTGTTCGCCGGTACGCTGATCGTTCCAGAGAATCGCGCGGCGCAGGACGCTGCCCTTTGCATCAAGGGCCACCAATCCATGCATCTGACCGCTTAACCCGACGGCCTTGATGGCGTCGACAGGCTGAAACCCGTTCAAGACTTTTTTTAAAGTCGATAAGACGGCCTGCCACCAGTGCTCGGGATCCTGTTCCGACCAGCCGGGCCGCGGTGTAAACAAGGGATACTCTTCAACCGCACGTCTGACCACCTCGCCTGCATGATCGATAATGAGGGTTTTACATCCCGAAGTCCCGATATCGATGCCGATGATGTATTGTTTGGACATGGCAGAATCCTCTACAGACAATCATTCTCCGAGTAAATTTTAAATAATCGCCGGCTGAAAATTGTTGATTCACAACTCAAAGATCTAATAATTTCCTTCCCAGACCATGTCAATCTTAATTTTGATCACCTCATAATCATCACCGGCCATTGGACTTAGTCGGTTCCGGATTTTATTCGCAGTGCATTACTGAATATCCAGCATCCAGAATCCTGCTACTGGCTTGTACGCTATGGCCTTTGCTCTTTGCCCTCTTCTATGCGCCCTGCCCTATGCGCACTTCCACGCACCCCGTAACGCGCAACCCGTTTTCGGTTTGACAATTCCAACAAAAAATCCTATTTACCGGCTTTAGTTCGTGGGGGGACCCGGTCTTTCCATTTTCAATTCAACTTTCAACCTGCCGTCACTTTTCTCACTGTTTATTTAACCGCATAAATAAAGGAGGAAGAAATGAAAAAATTATGTTTTTTGGGATTGGTATTTATAGTGGCAATAGCCCTGCTGGCCGGACCGGTTCTGGCAGATCAAACCATGGATCAAATCGAAAAAACCGGCAAGATCAGGCTGGGTTTCCGGGAGGGGTCCATCCCCTTTGCGTATGTCGACCCGAAAGTCGGCAAACACGTCGGGTTTTCAGTGGACATGGCCGGCGAACTGGCCAAGTATCTGGGTATGCGCTTCGGCAAGACCATTGAAATCGTGCCGTTTACCGTTACCCCAAAAACCCGCATCCCCATGGTGGTCAACGGCACCATCGACGTTGAGATGGGGTCGACCACCTACACCCAGAAACGCGAAGAACAGGCCGATTTCAGTTTGATCTTCTTCTTCTCGGAAACAACCTTTTTGGTGGCTAAAGACAGCGGCGTCCAAACGCTGCAGGACCTGAACGGCAAACGGGTCGGCGCAGCCCGGGGCACCACCAATCTCATGGCAGTCCAAAAACTGGCCGAGGAGGGCAAGTTTAAGCCGGCCGATATCGTCGTCACCGAAACCCATCCCCAGGGCATGCTGGCCTTAAAAAGCGGCAAGATCGACGCCTATTCCACCGATCGCAGCCTGCTGGAGGGATTGCGCATGAAAGACCAGAATCCGGAAAAATGGATGACGGTCCCCTTTGCCATTGCTTATGAGCCTTATGCATATATCATGCGCGAAAACGATTCGGATTTCCGCGATTTCGTGAACAACACCATCCTGTGGTCCATTCATAACGGCAAATTCTTTGAATTGTACGACAAGTGGATGGGGCCCAACGGGGTGGTTCCCATTCCTATGTCGGACGCCTACAAACAATACCTTGAAATGATCGTCTATCCGATCGAGGACGGGTGGTGGAAGAAGTAGAGAGAGGTTGCGCGGTTCAGGGTTCTGCGTTCGGGGTTGAACGGATGGGGACTTGATTTAATTTGCTGAATTTACGCATTATCGTTTTGATAAGTTCGCTTTTATAACTTGATAATGAAACAATTCTAGCCTTTAAAACTAGCAATAAAGAAGGGGGCGGACGCCCCTTTCGGTTTAGCCGGTTAATATTTATCCATAGGCGTTTATCTGCCTTTTTTCGTGCTTTCGATCTTTCGTGTTTTCGTGATTAGATTATCTTTTTTTGGTGGATCCAGATTTCGTATTTCCCGGAGGGTATATGGGTTTTGCATACCATTTCGACTGGGGGGTGTTGTGGCGCCAGCCCTATGGCATGTGGCTGCTGCAAGGGCTGTGGCTGACCATCAAGATCGGGTTTTTGGCCTGGATTATCGCCTTCTTCCTGGGAATTTTCGTGGGCACCCTGCGGGTAACCCCCTGGCGCTGGCTGCGCTTCTATCGCCGCGGCCTATACCGAGGTGTTTCGCAATATTCCTTTTCTGGTCCAGCTGTTTTTCTGGTATTATGCCGGCCCCATGGTTTTCGGAGAATATTTAGGGCGCCAAATCAACCATATAATGGGCCTTAACTACTACATAGCCATTTTTGCCCTGGGATTGTACACCGCCTCCCGGGTGGCCGAACACCTGCGGGCCGGATTCGCCTCCATCGGCCGCGACCAATACCAGGCGGTGCTGTCTACCGGCATGACCCAATATCAGATGTACCGCTATGTGATCATTCCCTATGCACTGCGAATCATTATGCCGCCGCTGACAACCGAGTTTCTGACCATATTCAAAAATTCATCGGTGGCCATGACCATCGGCGTGGCCGAACTCACCTTCATGAGTTATCAAATCGATGCGGAAACGTTTCACGGGCTGGAGGCAACCACCGGCGCTATGGCGATCTACCTGATTCTGGGTCTGACCGTGGTGCGCATCATGGGCATGGTTGAAAATAAATTCAAAATACGGGGCCTGATCGGGAGGTAAGCATGTTCGACGCTGTCACCCGCAATATTACCTTCCTGATGGGCGGCTTTCTCGTGACCCTCGAATTGACTTTCTTTGCCCTGCTCGGCGGCATTGCCCTGGGCGCCTTGGTCGGGCTGGGCCGGATCTCCAAACGTCCCTGGATTTACTACCCGGTTACGTTGTACGTCAACTTACTGCGCAACATTCCGCTGATCCTCGTCATTTTCTGGTTTTACTTTGTGATGCCGATCATCGTCGGACAGCGCGATGGATCCTTTTCCTTCGGCGGTGATCTCCTTTATTATTTTCGAGGCAACCTATTTCGGCGAAATCTTTCGCGCCGGCTATCAATCCATCAGCAAGGATCTCAGCGCGGCTGCCTATTCAACCGGCATGACCTATGCCCAGACGGCACGCTACATTCTGGTTCCGATAGCGTTTCGCCGCATGCTGCCGAGTCTGATTACCCAGTCGATCGTCACCTTTCAGGACACCAGCCTGGCTTTTGTCATCGGCCTGCAGGAATTCGTGCGGCGAGCATCCATCGTGGACAACCTGGAAGTTCGCTCGATTCAGCTTTTCGGCTTTGTGGCCGTTGTCTTCTTCATTTTCTGTTTCATCGGTTCCAAAATTTCCCGGCATTTCGAGGAAAAAGGCAGAAGGGCAGGCTTGCTATGATTGAAATTAAAAACGTGAGCAAATGGTTTGGTGATTTTCAGGTGCTTGACGGAGGTGAATGAAACGATTGAGCGCGGCCAAACCGTAGTTATTTGCGGACCGAGCGGGTCGGGCAAGAGTACCCTGCTGCGCTGCGTCAACGGACTGGAGCCCTACCAGGAAGGCGAAATCTTTGTCGACGGCGTATCGCTGAGCGACCCCCGGACCAATCTTTACAAGCTGCGGGAAAATATCGGCATGGTTTTTCAGCGATTCGAACTCTATCCGCATATGACCGTTTTGCAAAACATCTGCCTGGCGCCGATAAAAGTCCGCAAGTGGCCGAAACACAAAGCCGCCCAAAAAGCCATGGCGCTGCTGGAGCGCGTCGGCATTCCCGACAAGGCGGATGCCTATCCGGCCAATCTTTCCGGCGGCCAGCAGCAGCGGGTGGCCATCGCCCGCTCCCTGGCCATGGAACCCCACTACATGATGTTCGACGAGCCCACCTCGGCCCTGGATCCGGAAATGATCAAAGAGGTTCTGGATGTCATGATCGATCTGGCAAAAGAAGGCATGACCATGCTGTGCGTTACCCACGAGATGGGCTTTGCCCGCGAAGTGGCCGATGAAATCATCTTCATGGACTTCGGCAAAATCGTCGAGCGGGGCACCTACGAGGAATTCTTTAAAAATCCCAAGAGCGAAAGAGCCAAGGAGTTTTTGGATCAGATTTTGTAAATATGCGCTAAGAAGTTTTATTCGAATAGTGTAAATAATGAATGGATTCTATTTTAGGCTTTTAAATAGACAGGATTTACAGGATTATTTGGATTTTTAAATTTCCGGTTTCCGGAGGAAACCGAATAAACTCTTGTTCATCCTGCTAATCCTCTCGGAATAAAATATCAAAAAGGAATCCATTCCCCTATTAGAAGAAGGTCATTGTGAGATGGAAAAAGTAATCGGTATCCTCGGCGGTATGGGGCCGGAAGCCACCGTGGATTGTTTCGACAAGATTATCAAAAATACCCCGGCCGCTAAAGATCAGGATCATATCAGGGTCATCATCGATTCCAACCCCAAGGTGCCCGACCGTACGGCGGCCATCATCGGCGACGGTGAATCACCGGTGCCGGTATTGGTAGCGGGCTGCCGGGCCCTGGCGCGTGCCGGTGCCGATTTTATCATTATTCCCTGTGTTTCCGCGCACGTCTTTCTATCAGAGATTCAGCGGCAGATCCAACTGCCGGTTTTGTCCATTTTTGATGCAGTGGCCGAGGCCGTCACCCGGGACCACCCGCAAATTAATACCGTCGGACTGCTGGCAACTACCGGCACGCTCAGCGGCGGGCTTTTTCAAAAGCGCCTCGGGCAGGATGCAATAAAAACCCTGGTATGCGAGGATGGGGTGCAGTCAAGGGTTATGGCAGCCATCTACGACATAAAAAATGCGCATGCCGCCCGCAGCCGATCCGAAATCACGACCGACTTAATTGCGGCGGCCGAGAGCCTGATCGCCCGCAGTCCGGAGGGCGCCCAAGGCATCATTGCCGGCTGCACTGAAATTCCGCTGGCCCTCAAGCAGGAACACCTGGCGATCCCCTATTTCAATGCCGTAACCATCCTGGCTCGTGCTGCGGTTATGCGCGCCGGTATAGAGCCGATTCCCCTGTTGCGTTAAGGTGCTCGATGTTTAAATGTAGGTTGTGAATTGTAAGTTGTAAGTTGCGGATTGAACAAGATTGGATTTTATTTTTATATTTTCGAAAGCTTTGTAAAGAAACTCGATTAATATTGCCCATTTGTTTCCACTAAACTATCAGGAGGTCATCATGCCGGTCGGGAGCATTGAAAAATTTCAAACCGAAAGAGAAGAATTGAACAACCTTGTCATGGAATACGCCGGTCTGGGCACCAAGCGATTTTACAGCCTGGACTCGCAGGCTTACCGGGACGGCGCTCTTCCGGCAAAGTTCAAAGAGCTGCTGGGTCTGGTGGCCTCATTTGTATTAAGGTGTGACGATTGCATCAAATACCATATTATCCGGTGTTTCGAAGAAGGCGTCACCGACCAGGAATTGGAGGAAGCCCTGTTTGTCGGATTGATTGTCGGCGGCACCATCACGATTCCCCATCAGCGGCGAGCCATTCAGGCGTGGGATGAAATGAAAAGTAAGTAATTTTCAATTCACACTTGATATATGCATAAATATGTGTATAATATAGACCCTGACGTTTACCTGGGATGAATCAAAACGTAAAATTAATCTTATTAAACATGGAATGGATTTCGTTGATGCGAAGGATGTATTTCCAGGTGCAACCTTTACGTTCGAGGACGATCGGTTATCTTACGGCGAACAAAGGTTCATTACAATTGGCTTGTTAAGAGATGTCGTGGTTGTAATTGCTCATACTGAGCGTAATGACGAAATTCGTATTATTTCCATGCGAAAGGCCACCAAATATGAGCAAAAAATTTATTTCCAAGGATTCACAGACTGATTGGCAGCGTATTAATTCTATGCAGGATGAAGACATCGATACGTCTGATATTCCTGAAGTTACTGAAGATCAAATGGCAAAGGCCAAATTGCGCCTTGGCGGCAGGGATGTGTCTAAAGGCAAAATCCGAGTGAATATATTCCTGGATGCAGAAGTTGTCGCCTATTTCAAAGCAAAAGCCGGTGGACGGGGTTATCAAACACTTATCAACGAAGCGCTGAAAACGAATATCCGGAACATCGACCTGGAAAATATCATGCGCCGGGTGATTCGCGAAGAGCTTCATGCGATAGACTGATTCAACGTGGAAAGTGGAGTAGAAAATGGATCATATTCTGGCGGAAGTCATCAAACGGGCAACACGCTATCTTGCCGAACTGCCGGGCAGACGGGTAAGCCCTGCCCCGGATGCCGTGGACGGCCTCAGGCGCCTTGACGTGCCGCTGCAGGATCATCCGCTCGAACCGGCAACCGTGCTTGCCGAGTTGGACGACATCTGCTCCGCTGCTACGGTGGCATCCGCCGGCGGACGCTATTTCGGGTTTGTCATCGGCGGCGCCCTGCCGGCGGCCGCGGCGGCCAATATGCTGGCGGGGGTTTGGGATCAGAACGCTGGTCTGGAAGCGGCCTCGCCGGCGGCGTCATTTATCGAAGAAGTTTGCCGGCAATGGCTGCTGGCATTGTTGGGACTGCCGCCGCAGACCGCCGTCGGATATGTCACCGGGGCAACCATGGCCAATTTCACAGGGTTGGCCGCAGCCCGGCATGCGCTGCTGGCAAAGCAGGGCTGGGATGTTGAATCCCGCGGGCTGTTTGGAGCCCCGCCCATAAAAGTTATCGTCGGGGAAGAAGTGCATGTAAGCGTGCTGAAAGCCTTGAGCATGCTCGGTCTGGGCCGGGATCGGGTTGAAAGAGTGCCCGTTGACGGTCAGGGCCGCATGCGGGCTGACTTGCTGCCTCGAGTTGATGGACCGGCCATTATTTGCCTGCAATCCGGCAACGTGAATACCGGGGCCTTTGACCCGGCCGCCGAGATTTGTCTAAAGGCCAGGAAATCAGGGGCCTGGGTCCACGTGGACGGCGCCTTTGGATTGTGGGCGGCCGCCGTGCCGCAAAAATCTTTGCTCGTGGACGGTGTGGCCGATGCCGACTCATGGGCGACGGATGCTCACAAATGGCTCAATGTGCCTTACGACAGCGGTCTGGTTTTCGTGCGCGACGTCCGCCACCTGGCGGCCGCCATGTCGACCCATGCCGCCTACCTGATCGAAGGGGCACGAAGAGAGCCCTGTCAGTACGTTCCGGAGCTGTCGCGCCGGGCCCGCGGCATCGAAATCTGGGCCGCGCTGCGATCATTGGGAAAATCGGGAATGGCGGACTTAGTCGCAAGATGCTGCCGGCATGCGCTTCAATTTGCCGAAGGACTGCAGCAGGCAGGGTATCGGGTGTTAAATGAAGTCGTGCTCAATCAGGTCCTGGTTGAATTCGGCGATGAAGAACAAACGCGCCGCGTGATAAAAGGCATCCAGCAGGACGGCACCTGCTGGTGCGGGGAAACCAAATGGCAGGGACATGTTGCGATGCGAATCAGCGTATCCTCCTGGGCCACCACCGCAGAAGACGTTGAAAAAAGCCTGGCGGCTATTCTCAGAGTTGCGGCTGAAGAAACAGGAGGCAAGCGATGAAAATTCAGATTATTCAGGTACCGTATGACTGCGGCTACAAGGATGTGCGACAGGGACGGGCTCCGGAATATTTTCTGAGTAACAACCTGGTCCCATTGCTCGAAGCCGACGGACACCGTGTCGAGGTTTCCCGGATCGAGGCCAAATCCAGGTTTACCCTGGAAGTGGGAACCGCCTTCGAACTGAACCGGCTATTGTCTCCGGCAGTCAAGAGCGCCGTCGCTGCCGGCAGGTTCCCGCTCGTGCTGGCCGGCAATTGCAACAGCTGTCTGGGCAGCATCGCCGGCATCAATTCGGATCGATTGGGAGTTGTCTGGTTTGATGCGCACGGGGAATTCAACACTCCGGAAACAACCCTCAGTGGATTTCTGGACGGAATGCCGCTGGCTATCGCGACGGGGCGCTGCTGGAAGGGCGTCGCAGGAACGATCCCGGGGTTTACAGCGGTCGGGGAGTCCGATGTCATCCTGGTAGGCGCGTGCGACCTGGATTCCGAGGAACAGCGGCAGCTGGAGCAAAGCGAAGTGAATGTGATAAAATCCGCAGGCCGGAATGACGAGGAGATTTTAAAATCGATCGAAGCGGCGCTGGTGCGCCTGCAAGGCCGGGTTGGCGGCATCTACCTGCATATCGACATGGATGCCTTTGAAATCAGCGAAGGCCGGGCCAATCATTATGGGGCCACCGGAGGCTTGAGTGTCGCGTTGATTGAAGGGGCTATTGCCGCAGTCAAGAAGCACTTTAAAATAATGTCCGCCACGCTGGCCTCTTTCGATCCGGCCGGTGATACGAACGGCCTGTTTTTAGAGGCCGGGCTGCGATGTATCAGAAAGATGACGTCGTGAAGTGATACTTGTCCGGCATTATGGTTTAATATTTCGTATTTTGGTGGAATCCAGCATGATCGGTTCAGGGTCCAAGGTTGATGATTTCCTAATAAGTCCGATTCCGTCATCTTGCTGGATGCCCGCCTGCGCGTGAATGACAATAAATTAATAAATATCAAGCAGATATGATTACTGTCATGCCCGCGAAGTCGGGCATCCAGTCGTTAAAATGGCTTTTACGATATCACCAGGGTTCAAAGGATACAACACCGGGAGCAATTAGCTATACGGATGTTGCGCGAGGTTCGGGCAGGTCAGCAATCGATGCCCTTGCGGGCCAGGACGCCTTTCTGGTAGTAGTGTTTGATCTCGCGCATCTCACTGACCAGATCGGCCCGTTCGATCAGCCGCGGATCCGCCTTACGCCCGGTGAAAATCAACTCGACGCCGGGCGGCTTTATATCAATCAGCGCCGTCAGGTCGTCCGCCGACAACAGGCCAAAGTGAGTGGCAATATTGGCCTCGTCAAGGATGACGACATCATGACCGCCCGCGGCAACGATTTGTCGGACCTCGTCGAGTCCGGATCTGGCAAGCTGAACATCCTCGTCGCCCGGCTGCCCCTGCAGCCAGCAGCCGCTGCCGTACTGACGGCAGGTAATCAGGTCCGGAAATCGCTCCAGCGCGAATATTTCGCTGTATTTCTCCGACTTGACAAACTGGGCGATAAAAACCTTCAGACCCGCTCCGGCCGCCCGCAGGGCAAGACCCATCGCCGCCGTGGTTTTGCCTTGACCGTCACCGGTGTATACTTGGACGTATCCTCTCATGGCATTACTGCAACATAGCCTCGTGGAATCTCTCCGCCATTATTTTATAGCCTTTATCGTTTGGGTGAATCGGATCACTCATCAGATCACGATTTCCCATAATGCCTCCAAGAATATTGGGAATAAGGGAGGCGCCGGTTTCATCGGCCAGTTTTTTATAGGCCCTTCCGAAACCGCGGTCCCTTAACGGAAAATTCAGCCCGCCGATAACCACCCGCGCTCCCTGTTTCTGGATTGATTCAACAATCATCTTCAAATTCTTAAAAGCAATATCTTTGGCAACACCGTTTTTAAGATCATTGCCGCCTAGCGTGATCAGAACCACATCCGGAGATCTGGCCAGTACATCGCGATCGAGCCTCTGCAGTGCTCTGGCTGTCGTATCCCCCGGCACACCCATATTTACCACAGGCTTGGCAATAAGTTTCGACAACTGCGCCGGATAGTCCATGCCTTCGCCGGCCCCGGTGCCGTAAGTTAAACTGTCTCCAAAGCAGATGATGGTCTCATAGGGTATCTTGGTGGAGCCCATGCGGGGCGAAGAGAAAAATAACCTGTAACCCAGAAATACAATAGCAACCGCAAGAAAAATATAGAATAGTTTTTTCATACCCTAACAGTAAAGAATTCTGGGCCAGAAGACCAAGTATTCAATGTTGAAATAAGCCTTCACGCCAGCTGCATGATCGTCATAGTTCCCGGCGGATCGGATAGGCCGGCGCCTCTTTCTGGGGCCGCCAGTGGACCACCAGGATGCCGGACACGATAAATACAAGTGCCAGCAATATCTTAACGGTAATGGGTTCTCCCAGCACCAGCCCCCCCAGAGCGACACCTGAAATCGGCATGATAAAGATGAATGAATGCAGCGCAACTGCGCCGTATTTTTTGAGCATGGTGTTCCAGGCCACAAATCCGAAAGAGGCGGAAATCAGGCTCTGGTAAGCCAGCGCACCAATGACCGGGCCATCCAGATTGAATACCATCGGGGTGTCCCATAGCAGGGCCTCCATTAAAAAAATCGGAACCGAAAACAGCGTTGAATACATCACCACCTGAAAAGGACTGAACGTGCTGATCACCCGCTTCAGATACACCGAAGCGCAGGCCCAGAAAAAGGTGGCGCAGAGAATGATCAGATCTCCCGTACGCAAGCCGGCGGCGGCCGCATTTTTATCCAGAAACATTATGATCACCCCCGCAAATCCCAGCAGGATTCCGAAAAATTTTCGCCGGGTGATCCGGTCCCCCGGTATAAAAAAGTGGGCCAGAAATAAAATAAAAAAGGGCAGCAGATTCGCAAGCAAGGCGCCGCGGGAAGCGTTTGTTTTGCTGAGCCCCAAATAAAACAGCGACAACTGGATCGTAAAAAGTATTGAAAATATCAGCACCTGCCTGATTTGCCCCTTTTTCAGAGCGACGGTCCGCCCGGTCAATCTGGCCCACAGGTAAATAGTCACCGCGGCGGTGAGGAAGCGGAGGGCGGCGGTGGTAAACACCCCCAAACCGGTAAAAGTAATCTTTACGGCAACGGTATTGGACCCGAAAATTGCGCACAAAAAAATTGTGTACAGCGCGGCCGCCAGGGGAAGCTCCTGATTGGACGGCAATTGATCTGCCATTGGGCACCGATTTTTCAAAAGCAAAAGTAATCTTACAGCGTCGATAACAACTTGTGATAAATGCCAAGGTAGTTTGATACACCACTTGGATGACCTTTACAAGGATCTAAACTGATAGGAAATCTTTGACAAATAAATATGATTGTGAAACAGTCCGCCTCGGAAAAAATTTTTGCTCAATTGAACCAAGGCTTGAACCCAAAGTCCGGGCCGGCGTAAAAAAATATGCGCAGCATAAAGCAATTCATCCGCCGGACCTTAAATCTTACAACTTCCCTTCGTATTAAAAGAAAAATATACAGCCCTGAAAGCGCTGTTTTTCAGGGCGGATGAATTAGGAGGATTTAAATCAATGGATCCGAACCTGAAAAGATTCAATTCAAATCCGCTGGAATACCTGTCCGCCGAGCAGATGCGTGATATTCATTCAGCATCGCTGGCTATTTTGGAAGACTGCGGAACGGTTATTCATCATGAGAAAGCAGTTGGCCTTTTGCACCAGGCCGGCGCCCGGGTCCAAGACGACAAGCGGGTGTTTATTCCGAGCGGTTTGGTCGAATGGGCTGCTCGCCGGGCGCCGTCGCGCGTCACCCTGTACGACCGCAACGGAAAACCGTTTATGTTTCTTGAAGGCCGCAATGTTTACTACGGCACCGGATCCGACTGTCCGAATCTGCTGGACAGTTTCACGGGTGAACGCCGCCAATTCTTATCCAAGGACGTGGCCGATGCCGTCCGGCTGGTGGATGCACTGCCTTATATTGATTTTACCATGTCAATGGGATTGGCGCCTGATTTTCCAAGCAACCGGCAGTATCAGCATAAGTATGCCGTCATGATTCGCAATTCCACCAAACCCCAGGTCATAACAGCAGCCGACCGGCAAACTCTCAACGACATCGTCGATATCGCCGCCGCGGCAGTCGGCGGTCGCGATGAACTCAGGCGCAAGCCCGTTTTCGTTTTATATGACGAACCGACGTCACCCCTGGTGCATATTAAGGAAGCGTTGGAAAAGCTCATGTTCATGGCGGAAAACAATCTGCCGACCAACTATTCCCCGGGGATCATGGCCGGCGGCACCAGCCCGGTAACCATGGCCGGCGCCATCGCCCAGGCCAACGCCGAAATCCTGGCCGGTCTGGTCATTCATCAGCTGACAAATCCGGGGGCACCCTTTATCTTCGGAGCCGGTATGTCGCCCATGGACATGCAGAGCATGCAGCCGACCTATTCCGCTCCCGAAGCCATGATCACCCAGGCCGGCCTTTGCCAGCTCGGGCGCTGCCTTTACGATCTGCCGACCTGGGGCTTCGGCGGATGCAGTGCCGCCAAACTGGTGGATGCCCAGGCGGTGAATGAAGCGGCTGCTTATGTCATGATGGCGGGCTGGATGGGCACCAATCTCGTCCATGACGTGGGATACCTGGAATTCGGTTTGACCTATTCTTTCGATCTGCTGGTACTCTGCGACGAAATCATCGGCCAGGTCCGACGCATGATGGAAGGCATCCGGGTCGACAAAGAATATCTGGCCGTTGAAAGCATCAAGCGCGTCGGACCGGGAGGGCATTTTCTCGGCGATGAACACACCATGCGCCATTTCCGGGAAAACTGGCAGCCCGAGCTAACCGACCGAAAAACATACGAAACCTGGAAGTCCCAGGGGGCTGCGAGCATGGAGCAGCGGGCCAAGGCAAAAGTTAAACATATCCTGGAAAATCATCGCCCGCAGCCGCTGCCGGTGGAGGTGGACGCAGAAATCGATAAAATACTGGGTAGATGATCAACCGAAATTTCAGGCAATTTAGGTATTTTGTAATTTTTCTGCATTTTTATTCAGGAGGTTTCATAAATGAGTGCGAAAGATCTTTTTTTCATGCGCGACCCCTGGGTTTATCGTCCGGATGCCCCTAAGACGGAGCGCGAAGATGCCCGGCTGGGCCTTGATACGCGCTGCCTGCACGCTGGATTTCATCCGATGCAGGATTTGGAGAGTTTCCGTTCCTTTGTACCGCCGATCACCCCTTCCATGACCTATCCCTATGAAACATTTGATAAGATTCCGTGTCCGGTCTACGGCCGCACCCGCACGCCGACCAACTCGCTGCTGGAAGAGCGCCTGGCATCACTGGAAGGCGGCGAGGCCTGTATTACGGCCGGTTCGGGTTCCCAGGCCTTGTTCAACCTGATTTTTACCATTGCGCGGCCGGGGGACAACGTGGTCACCTCCCTGAATATATTCGGCGAAGGCTATAAGCAGGCGGCCACTGTCTTTCCGGAACGCTGCCGGGTCGAGTTTCGTTTCGTGCAAAATCCGGCCGATCTCAAATCCTGGGAATCCCACATCGATCAGCGGACCAAGCTGGTCTGGATCGAAACCCCCAGCAATCCTTGTCTATTTATCACCGACATCGCCGGGGTGGCTGGCGTCGCGCATGCCTGCGGCGTCCCGCTGCTGGTTGACAACACCACGGCCACCGCTGCTTTGCAGCAGCCGATGGCCCTGGGAGCGGACATCATATTGCTGTCGATTACCAAGTTTTTAGCCGGCAATGCGACGGTAATCGGCGGCGCCATCATCGGGGAGGAAGCACTGGTGGAAGATATCCGCTGGAATACAACCGAATTTCTGGGCTCCATCATGCCGCCCCTGGAGGCCTGGATGACGCTGCAGTATCTTGAAACCCTTTCCATGCGCATGCAACGGCACAGCGCCAACTCCCAGGCCGTGGCCGAATTCCTGGCCGTCCATGCCAAGGTCAAGCAGGTCAACTACCCCGGCCTGCCGGATCACCCCCAGCATGAGCTGGCCCAGCGCCAGATGAAAGCCCACGGCGGACTGATGTCGTTTGTGGTCTCAGGCGGCATGCCGGCAGCGGCGCAAGTGATGAACGCCTTGAAGCTTATCGTGCACGCCGTCACCTTCGGCACCAGCCGCACCATCTGCATGCACCCGGCGACCATCACCCATGAACACATGACCCCCGCCGAGCGCCAAGCGGCCGGCATCGACGACGGCCTGATCCGGCTTTCGGTCGGCCTGGAAAATCCCGAGGATATCATTGCGGATCTGGATCAGGCCCTGACGAGGCTTTGACCCCCAAGGATTTAGAGACAAGCAAAGAATCCTGGCCCAAAGGACCAGGTTTTCAATGTTGGAATACAACCGCTGCCCGGACAGAAACCGGATTATCCTTGACACAACCCAAAGAAATAGTTTAAGCCATCTAGGCCAGGGGGTTGCGGCTACCAAGAACTTGGTGGCGCAACCCATCTGTATTATTAACCTTTTCAGTGCAGCCGGCGTTATTTTTGAGATAAAACCAAAATTCCAGTGCTCCCAAGGCGATGCACTGCCGAATTTTCCTTTTCTGACACCTTCACGCGAAGGTTTCTAAACCACCAATAGATGGGTGCCGCCTGCGACGGTTTAGGGAGGCATTTCTTTTGAACCCAGGGGAAAAAAGGAGGAAGTCAACATGAAGGAACACGAAAAAATTCATTCCGCAGTCAATGAACTCAAAGACGACCTGGACAAGGGTAAAATCTCCCGGCGCGATTTTTTGCGCTATGCAACTTTGTTGGGCGTCTCCGCGACAGCCGCCGGCCAGCTGGCCGGGATGGTCTGGCCCCAGAAGGCTTTTGCCGCTGTAAAGCGGGGTGGAACCATTAAAGTGTCCTCGCCGGTTCACAAAGTGACCCATCCGGCCCAGTTCTCCTGGATCTCGCCCAGCAACCAGCTGCGTCAAGTGGCGGAATATTTGACCTTCACCGATGCCGATAATATTACCCACCCGTATCTGCTCGAAAACTGGCAGGCCAGCGATGATCTAAAAACCTGGACCCTGAATCTTCGTAAGGGAATCAAATTCAACAATGGTGACGAATTCGTCGCCGACGATGTGATTTTTACCATGGGCCAGTGGCTGAACAAGGATGTGGGATCGTCCATGCTCGGTTTGCTGGGGGCTTATCTGGAACCTACCGGAATCGAAAAAACTTCCGCTTATCAGGTGACGCTGCACCTCAAAGCGGCGGAAATTGCAGTCCCCGAACATCTGTTCCACTACCCGGCCATGATTCTGAACCACCGTACGTTTGAGGGCGATTTCATTAAAAGGCCCCACGGTACCGGTCCTTATACCCTTGAAGTTTATAAAGAGGGGGAGCGCTGTGTCCTAAAAAGGCGCAACGACTACTGGAAGAAGGGGGCGGACGGAAAGCTCTTGCCGTACATGGATGGTGCTGAATTTATTGATATGGGAACTGAAATGCCTCCCCAGATCGCGGCCCTGCAGGCCGGCGAGATCGACCTGATCGACTTCGGCGATATCGGCGGCACGGAGGCCTTTGCAGCCTTGAAAAATGACAAACGGGTCAATATTTACCCGGCGACAACCAACCAAACCCGGGTTCTGCGGATGCGGGTAGACATGAAACCCTGGTCCGACAACAACGTGCGCACCGCCCTCAAGCTGTGTCAGCACCGCGAAAAAATTCTGGCGTTGGCCTACTTCGGGGAGGGGCTTGTGGGACAGGATGTCCATGTCAGCCCCAAGCATCCGGATTACTGTCCGATTGGTACGCCTCCCTTTGATCCGCAGCGCGCCAAGCAGCTGCTGAAGGATGCCGGTTACAGCAATGGCCTGGATGTCAACCTGGCGGTGGGCAGCGGCTGGAAGGAAATTGTACGCTACGCCGAAATCCTCAAGCAGGATGCGGCGCCGGCAGGCTTCAGGATCAATATCCAGACCATGCCCAACAGCCAGTACTGGGAAAAATGGACCGAAGTGGACCTGGGAATTACGACCTGGGCCCACCGTCCGATTGGAACCATGGTGCTGAATCTGGCCTACGTCGGCGACGACACCGGAAAACCCGTGCCCTGGAATGAAACCCGCTGGGTCGATGCGGAGTTTTCCAAATTGCTCAAAGAAGCCAACGGCACCCTGGATCTTGAAAAGCGCCGCAAGATATTCTGTAAACTCGAAAATATCCAACAAAGCAGGGGCTCGATTGGGATTGCTTTCTGGATCAATGTCTGGAACATGACCACCAAGCGCGTCCAGGATATCAAAGCCCACCCAAGCCTCTATTTGATGTTCGACAAGGTATGGCTCACCTAAGTCATAATTATTACCGGAGCAGGCCTCGCCTGAATTTAAATTCAGGCGAGGCCTGCTCATCGCGACCCCTTTTTCTGCAAAGATTCAATTTATGAAGGGACATGGTGAACATCTGGAGGCAATTTGCCGCCGCTTTAATATTCCTGATTTTCTTACGCCCTGGCTCGACCGGTTTTTCGAACCGGCCGAAATGACCCTCATCCGGATTTTATCTGAAAAACCTTTACGCCCAGCATCCCTGGCCGGCCGGATGGCCGACAGGCCCATCGAGATTTTTCTGGACAGAGCCTACCGGCGGGGGATCATCAACCGCCTGCCGGACGGCCGGATCGATATAACAGACTTTCATGTGCGCTTTGAAATCTGGGCCCTTTTTGAAGGGTGGCAGGACATTCCCGCAGAGATTCGCCGGCGTCTCAACGACTGGGAAATGGCCTTTTACGAAGCGAGCAAACGGGATCAGATTGAATCCCTGAAAAAGGGGACTGCCGGAGCGAATGCGGATATTGCCGAATACATGCTGCTGACAGAGGCTGAGGATCTGATCGCGCACGCCCCCCGTATTTACCTGTGGCCATGCAACTGCCGCGCCATGATGGGAGAATGCCGCCAACCCTTGTATACCTGCCTGCGCTTCAGCAATGACCGCGGATTGGGTTGGGAAATCTCAGCCGGTCGCGCCCGAGAAATTATCCATGACGCCAACCGCAAGGGACTGATGCAGGTCGGTGAAGTTTCAACAACACCTGACGGCAGGTTTACCGGCGCGATATGCAACTGCTGCACGCACTGCTGTTATCCCCATCGCTTATCAAAGCGCTTGGGCTCTGAGAAGATCTGGCCGACCAGCCGTTATGTAGCCCAGCATCTGGTCGAACTCTGCTCCTGCTGCGGCAAATGCGTTGCCCGCTGCCCATTCCAGGCCTTTCAATTTCAAAAATCATCTCCGAACCGCAGCCGGGACCGCAAACGTGCTATCGTTTTTAATCCGGACGCCTGCCGTGGGTGCGGCCTCTGCCAGACCGGCTGCCCGGAGCAGGCCATCCGGATGATTCCACTGGACGCTGAAAATTGCAAACCCTTGTCCGTCCGCTTGGGTGCGGTCCAACAGACTTTCCAACAACCCGGGTTCGCTTCCACCCCAACCCTGCACCGTTAAGGGGGCGGACCCAGGCGGAACTAAAATGGGGATGGGCTAACGCCGCTGGCCGGTTCAAAAGGTTGTCGAAAATGGCAAAATTTATTTTAAGACGTTTTTTTCTGTTGCTGCTGACGATGTTTCTGGTGTCGATTGCCGTTTTCCTGATCACGGAATCTTCCCCGGGTAATGTGGCCAAAAACGTCCTGGGTGCCTTTATTACGCCCGAGCAGGAGGCCTCCTTTCTGGCTCAAGTGGGCCTGGATAAACCGATACTGACGCGCTACATTTACTGGCTTATCGGCAGCGACTGGCAGGCAGCGCACAAAATCGGCCTGCCGTTGCAGCGCATAACCACCCCGAAGGGTTTTCAGGAATGGTGGGCCGTCCGGCCGGACGGCAAGTTGGTTCGCTGGGAGCTTGAAGGCGAAAACCTCAAAGCCTTTGTGCGCAGCCCTGACGGTCGCATCAGCGAGCAGCTCGACAATGACCGTTGGACCGTCGGCCAAAAAGGCGTCAGCACCTTCTGGGGGGTCGACCGCCAGAATCACGCCGTACTCTGGGAAAAAGGCTCCGATCAAAAAGTGTGGACATTTGTGGTCGGAACCGGCTGGATGGAGTCCACCGGCGGGCCCATATCCTATATCCCGTTAAAAAAGGGCTTTATTCGGGGCGATCCGGGTGTTTCGCTGCGCACCGGGCGCCCGGTAGGCAACAGTTTGTTTGTACGATTGCGAAATTCCCTGGTGCTGGCCGGCATCGCCTTTGTGATCGTGATGCCGCTGGCTCTGCTTCTCGGGATCATTGCCGGTCTAAAAGAAGGCTCGCTGAAGGATCGTTTCCTTTCAATCTCAGGGATGATGTTTTCGGTGATACCCGAGTTTGCCACCGGTATTTTTCTGATTTTGATTGTGGCCGTGTGGTGGGGCCTGGTACCCGGCGCCACGGTATTCGGCGAAAAAGCGCCCTGGGAAAGACCGGACATGCTCATTTTGCCGGTACTGACGCTGACCCTCATCGAGCTGGGCTATGTGCTGCGAATTACCCGGGCCAGCATGGTCGAGGTTATGCGCGCACCGTTTATTCGCACGGCTTTTCTCAAAGGCCTGCCGTATTGGCGCATCGTCTTCAAGCATGCCTTACGCAACGCGCTGATGGCGCCGATCACGGTCATCATGCTCCATATCAACTGGCTGATGGGAGGAATTGTGATTGTGGAAGTCGTGTTCGGCTATCCCGGCCTGGGGCAATATTTGCTGGACTCGGCCCTGTATAAGGATATCAACGCACTGGAGGCGGGCGCCATGATACTGGTCACGGTGGCGGTCGGCACCCAGCTGTTCGCCGATATCATATACACGTTTTTAAATCCCAGGATACGCTACGGTTAAAGCGGCCGACGGTGCCACGCAACGAATTTTTGAAATATCATCCGGAGAGTTTATGACAGCCTCTGAAGAAGCCATGGATACGGCCGAAGTATCGCAACCCGGCAGCTTTCCTAAACGCATGTGGGGCGGTATCTCCATTATTTTCTCCTCCAAAGTGGCGCTGGTCGGTTTTGCGCTGGTCTTTTTTTGGATGTTCACGGCGGTTTTTGCACCCTTTCTGACCCGATACACCCCGGTTGAGCAGGACTGGAAAGCACCCAATGAAGGGCCATCCCAAGCGCATATCCTTGGTACCGATGAGCTGGGACGGGATCTATGGTCCCGGTTGATATACGGTGCCCGGGTCGTCCTGATCGTCCTGCCGATTACGGAAAAATACTGGCTGCCTGGCGGCACGGCGATCTGGGGGGTTCTGGCAGCCCTTCTGGTGGGAATGGCCTTCGGACTGGTGGCCGGTTTCTATGGCGGGTGGATTGATGAAATCGTGATGCGTCTTTTAGACGCCATGATGGCGGTGCCCATCATCCTGCTTTATTTAATTATCATGGCCGCCCTGGGGGCATCCGCCTTGAATGTGGTCATCGCCATTACCATCGTGGGCACCCCCGGGATTGCCCGTCTGGTGCGCAGTTTGACGCTGGATATCCGCACCCGGGAATACATCCGGGCAGCCGAGACCCGGGGTGAGAATCCATGGCACATCATGTTCGTTGAAATCCTGCCCAACGCACGCGGTCCGATTATCGTCGATGCCATGCTGCGCGTTGGTTATGCCATATTCGCCATGGGAACCCTGGGTTTTCTCGGTCTGGGGCTGCCGCCGCCGTCCCCCGACTGGGGCAGCATGGTAGCCAAGGGCCGGGAGTTCATCCTGTCGGGCAGCCCCTGGGCCGCCCTGTGGCCGTCGCTGGCGATTGCCTCACTGGTGGTCGGGCTTAACTTGTTGGCCGATGGGTTGCGGGAAGAAACGATGCGCTATCAGTAATTTCGGCGGTCGGCGGCCGGGGATGATTTTTTTGGAAGATCCGCCGGCACAGCCAAATGGAAGGAGTTTAACTTGATGGGTTCTGAAACAGTGGTCGAGGTCGAAAACCTTTCCATTGCCTATGACACCCGCAGAGGTGAGGTCGAAGCGGTGCGGGATGTCTCCTTTGTGGTCAAGGAAGGCGAAACGGTCGGCCTGGTGGGAGAATCCGGCTGCGGCAAAAGTACCATCGCCTATGGAATGGTCAACTTTCTGGGACCCAACGGCAAGATTACCCATGGCCAGATCCGCTTTCAGGGGCAAGAGCTTGTCGGTCGCTCCCAGGCGGAACTTAAAAAGCTCCGAGGCAACCGGATTGCCATGGTGTTTCAGGATCCCATGCAGGCCCTGAACCCCTCCCTCAAACTGGGTGCGCAGCTGGCCGAAGTACTGACCTGTCACCAGGCCGTAACCTGGGAAGAAGCTTGGCAGCGCTCGATTGAGATGTTGCAGCGGGTGAACATGCCCGATCCCCAGGAGGTCATGAACCGCTACACCCATCAGATCTCCGGCGGACAGCAGCAGCGGGTGGTCATCGCCATGGCGATGCTCAACAATCCGGCCCTGCTGATCATGGATGAACCCACCACGGCCTTGGACGTGACCGTGGAAGCTGCCGTGCTGGATTTGATCGAGGAACTCAAGGCGGATTTTCGGGCGGCCAATATTTTTATTACCCACAACCTGGGCGTGGTCGCCCGGGTCAGCGATCAACTTTGCGTGATGTATGCCGGCCAGATGGTGGAAAAGGGCCCCGTCTCAGAGATTTTCCGCAACCCCAGTCATCCTTATACCATCGGGCTCTTAGGCTCCGTACCGCGCCTGGGACAGGACAAGTCCGGATCGGTCCTCGAGCCCATTCGCGGGCGCGTGCCGCCGCCGGCGAGACGACCAAAAGACGAGTGTATATTTGCGCCGCGCTGTGACTACGCCACCGACACATGCCGCCAGGGGATGCCTCCCTTTGTGGCGGTCAGCCCCCAGCATACCGCACGCTGTATTTACGCCCTCGAAATTGATTCCCGCCAGCGCACCCGGAAGCGGCCCCAAGCATTGAAACCATCGGCCAGGACTCAAGATTCGCAGCAAGACCTGCTCAAGTTTGAACATCTCAAGGTCTATTATCCCCAGGAATCCAACTCGGTTGCCAGTCTTTTTGGCATGGGTGAAAAGAAATATGTCAAAGCTGTCGATGATGTCAGTGTCGGAGTGGCCAAAGGCCGAACCCTTGGGGTGGTGGGTGAATCAGGCTGCGGTAAATCATCCCTCGTCAAGGGGTTGATCGGTCTGGAGCCGATAACCGGCGGCGACGTGCATTTTATGGGTATCGACAACACCATGCCGGTAACACAGCGCGATACCAACCTCATTAAAGAAATGCAGATGGTCTTCCAGAACCCCGATTCCACCCTCAACCCCTCTTATACGGTCGGCTCCCAGATCGCCCGGCCCATTCGGCGCTTCAAGATCGTACCCAGAAATCAGGTCAGGGACGAAGTAATCAGACTTCTCAAGGCGGTGCGTCTTTCGCCGACCTTCTACGATCGACTTCCCCGCCAACTCAGCGGGGGTGAAAAACAGCGGATCGGGATTGCCCGCGCATTGGCCTGTCGTCCCGATTTGATCATCTGTGATGAGCCGGTTTCGGCCCTGGATGTTTCGGTTCAGGCCGCGATCATCAATCTTTTGCTGGAAATTCAACAGATGTTCGGCTCTTCCATGATTTTTATCGCTCATGACCTGAGCGTGGTGCGTTTTTTCTCGGACGATATCGCGGTTATGTATCTGGGACAGATTGTGGAAATCGGTCCGGCCGATGCCATCTATATGCCACCGTATCATCCTTACACCGAAGCACTGCTTTCGGCGGTTCCCATCCCGGATCCGGATGTCAGGCAAAAAGAGCTTCGTCTCAGCGGCAACGTGCCCAGCGCCCTTAATCCGCCCGCGGGATGCCGCTTTCATACCCGCTGTCCGCGGCGCCGGTCAATGCTCCCGGACGGCGGCAAAATCTGTGAAACCGAAATTCCACCCTGGCGCACACGGGATAGAAATCATCGGATATTTTGCCATATTCCGCTGGAGGAGTTATGCAAGATCGACCCGGTTGTAAAAGTAAAAAGAGCCGACGGTGACTATAGCCGTGTTCCAAATGAGATTTAGAAAACTCGGATAAATCCCAAATTCAAAAGCTCAAATCCGAAACAGTCTCCAAAATTCGATGACTTAATCCGATCCGCTTGTCTCTGACTTTCAACATTCGCTCTGAGTTCAAATCAAGGAAACACACCCTCGGCCTAAGCTCGGGTCGAATGCTTGCGATAGGCCAAAACTTGTTTGGAGCATTGGTGCTTTGAATTTGGATTTTGTTTGTTATTTGTGATTTGGAGCTTGTAATTTTCTATTTTCAAAGATTCTGGTTAGATATCCTGTTCTACTTGTTTTATTTCATTCCCGGGACGCCGCACCAGAATCGAACCCATCAAGTAACCGTGATAACCGGGCAGGGAGCGCTCAGGATGACAAACTGAGCATTGGAACCGAACACCAATTTGCCGACTTTCGACCTTTTTTTCACTCCGATAACGATTTCGTCAATGTTGTTGTCCTGCGCAAACTCAACCAGATATTCCCCGGGGCTGAGAAAGCTGACCGATGCGCTGGTTTCGCAAACAAGATCATTGATGTTATGGGTTCTTTTTAATTTCTCCAGTTTGTCTTCGGCCGCTTCGATATCATCTTTTTGCAGCTGGGGGCTTTGTTCCAGGACGGTAACGATAAATAAATCGGCATTAAAAGCTCTGGCTTGTTGCAAGGCGACCTGCAAAGCTTCCTCAGCTACCTTGGATTCTTCATAACCCACTAAAATCTTCATTTTGACCTCCCTTGCCTATATAATGAAACCTATCGAAATTAAGGTGGCTGTCGTGTCAAATCGCCTGAAGCTAAAAAATTAGGAGCAATGCATAGCCGGCAGAGTATAAATTCCAAATTCCAAGCACCAAATAACAAATAAATCTCAAATTACAATAATCAATGACCGAAGCCGGCCAAACCAAGAGAATCCGGCTGGTTACTTTTTCCGTGCACTCTTTATTGTCAGAAGCGGTGACCAAAACAGATGCAGTCCGGTTTGGAATTTTAAATTTTGGTCATTGTTATTTGTTTGGAATTTGCTATTTGGAATTTGTGATTTTAATATAAGCCGGCCCTGAAAACGGAATAAATTATGCGGCAGGTTCGCCGGCAACTCCTTATTTTCCAATTGCCTCTTTACATAGTTTACAATCCTCGCAAACGGACCAGTATTCAGCCCACCGGCATCGTAATCAACGGCAGGAGCTGGCCTGCATCCGGAAGCTCCTCGCAGCGCCATAGCATCTGCTCTAAATCGGCCGCTCGTTCTTGGGGCATTTGTTCGCCGGCCAACCAGCGAAATTTTTCCCGCAGCGCCCGGTCTGTCGGCGGGCGGGTCGCTTCCCAGTTCGCTTCCACTTCACCGGAGTCAAATATTCCACCGCCCTGGGTTTCAATTTCAACACGCGCATACCGTTGAGCCGGAAACCGCGCACTATAATTTTCAAATTCGATCAGTTTCACGCAGTCACAAAGCTTTAATACTACCGGATTGGTCAGGGACTGTCCGCTGAGCTCCGAGACACCCAGGCGGCCGAACACAAGGGCCGCCGCCAGCGGAAAGGGCAGACTGTACTGCGCCTCCTCGGTGGACCGGGGGCGGCGGCAGTTTAGCCTGACAGCTTCATGAAAGGTGAAAACTCTTATCTGCCGCACCTGCTCGGGCTTTACACGGTAATTTTGCTGCAGCGCCAGGGCGGCTTCGATAGACGGCTGGGCCCAGCGGCAAACGGCATGGGGTTTAAAATATTGTCCGGTAAATTGCCAGCTGCCGGCCAGATCATGCCATATTTCTTTGACTTCATCAGACACCACCGTCAACGCAGGGGCTCCCGTGAAACCGGCCTGTGCCAGCAGTGCGGCACTGACGCCGGCCATGGCGCCCCATCCGGAGCCGTCCTTTACCATGGTCGGATGGTCGATACAGCGCATCATTTGAGAGCGCGGGCCATGGTACTCAGCGATCCCTAAGGCATGTGCAGTTTTCTCCCTGTCCAAACCGAGCCGCCGGGCAGTCACGGCAGCCGAACCGATGGCATTCCAGGCACCGGAGGTGTGATAATCGCAGGTGCTGGCATGCAGCGCCATGCCGGCTCGCAGAGCTATTTCATAGCCGATGACCAGAGCCGTCAGAAAGTCTTTGCCCGATTGGGCGGCCGGACTTCTCAAACCAATGGCAGCCAACAGGCTCGGCACTACGGCGGCGCCGGCATGCCCCTTGGTTAAACAATGGCCGTCGTGGATATCCAGAGAATCGATGGTCATTCCGTTTGCCAAAGCCGCTCCCGGCGGCGAAACCAGGCGGCCGTCAAGCCACAATTGCGCGCCCTCCCCGGCGAATACCATCGCAGCGAAATCGTGAATAATCTGCGATAAGGTCGTGGCCCGGCCGCTGATGCCGGAACCCAAGGTATCCAAAAGGCATCGGCGGGCCTGATGACGAACGTTTTGCGGCAAATCGTTCCAGGTTGTTTCATGGATAAATTGAGCTACCTTGGTTTCCATAGCAAATTCGCCTTAGGGTTCACAAAAAAATTAATTCACAGTTTTAGGCGCTGAGGCGCTCTTGCGGCAAGGCGCGAAAACGCAGGAATATCCGGATATTCCGAGCTTTCGCAACGCAGCCGCAAGAGATGCATCGGCGTATAAAATGTGAAGTTATTTCTGAGTGAGCCCTTAGTTTGGCCTTGAAGGGAAGTAGGCAGATAGCCAGAAGGCTTGGAAGCTGGGAGGCTCAGAGGCTGGAATGCTCGAAAGCCGGTCAGGACAAAATCTCTTCTTGTTTCCGAATTTCTCAACTTCCAACCCTCACAGCCGCCAATACTCCAGGCCTGCAAGTCTTTTAGCCTGTCGACCTTCAGGCTTCACATCTTCCCAACCTCCCGACTTCTCAACTTCTCAGCTTCCCGGCCTGTCAGCCTCCCAGCCTAAAGCAGTATTTCATACTTTTCCCGTATCGCCTTTTCTACGTCGGCCGGGATGTAAGCTTTTTCTTCCCGGGCCAGAATTTTTTTCGCAATCTCCCGCGCCCGTGTGCGGGCATCCTGCGAACCTTTCTCCAGCCATTTTTCCCGGCTGTCCTGATCGGCAACTCCAATGCCGTTAAAATATTCCCGGCGCATATGCGTCAACGTGTGCGGTGAAGTAATAAATGACCCGCCGGGGCCGACCTGGTTAATGGCTTCCAATGCCAGGTGTTCATCATCCACCTGGATGCCTTGCAGGACTTGGCAGCACATGCCGATAATTTCGTCATCGATAACAAACTGCTCGTAGGCGACGGCCAGCATGGACTCCAGCATGCCGGCGGCATGGTGCACAAAGTTGGAGCCACCCATGGCCGCCAGTACGGTTGTCAGCGCTTTTTCCCAGGCCGCCTGCGCGTCCGGGATTTTAGCATCGGTCAGTCCGGACGAATTATAATTCGGCACCTTTATAAAGTGCGCCAATTGGTGGATGGCGGCATTCATCATCCCGCACTCAACCGCTCCGCCCAGGTAGCCCAGGCTGCGCAGATTGGCCCGGCCGGGAATACCACCGTACAGGACAGGTGCTCCGGGATTGGTCAGCTGGCAAATTGTAATCCCCGCCAGCTGTTCGGCGTGAAGCTGCGCCAAAGTTCCGGCCATCGTCACCGGTGAGGTGGATCCGGCCATGGGGGCGGCCGAAAGCGCCACCGGTATTCGATTGCGCACCGCTTCCTGCATGATCAAGGTCGACTGCGTGCACAGCTTCAGGGGGCTGATCGCAAAAGAAGCGATTACCGAAATAAAAGGTTTTTCCACCAGCGCCTGCTGATTTCCGGCGATCATAGACGCCAACTCCAGGACCTTGTGAAATCCTTCTTCGTTGCCGACGCCGGCCATGACATGCTTGGCGGTGGCCTTCAGGCAGGCGAAAAATGAATTGACGTCATAGGCCGCCACGGGAATATCGGTGGGAATGCAGGGTCGCAGGAAAAAATGGATGTTGTCCAGAGCGTCCACCAGCCGCCCCAGCCGGTACAGGTCGCTCAAAGTAGTTGGGCGGGCCTGCCCGTCTTCAAGATCCAGAATTTTAACCGCCGCCCCACCTGTGCCGAGATAGACACGGTGGCGGGTCAGATCCAGATCATTTTTTCCATCACGGCTGTACAGAATCACCTGTTCCGGAGCCAGCGCGGCCTGGGACATGACCAGCTCAGGCTTGAGAAAAATTCTTGACCGTTCTCTATCTACCGATATGCCGCGGTTTTGGAGCATGTCGATAGCGGCTTCAAGGCCGGTCTCGTATTTCATCCCGGTGCTTTCCAGGATACTTAACGCAGCCCGATGGATGGCTTCGATATCTTCAGAAGACAACGGCTTATACAACCCGCCGCTGAGGCCTTTTAATGACATGCTTGACTCCTTTATAAAGGATCTTAATATACTTTTGATTCTATTGAAACCAATTTTTGCATAGCCTTAAATACGGCGAGATGGGGGTAGAACATGCTGCTGGGGTTGCACACCTACAGTTTCTATCTGCACGGCATCGGGCAGGCCTGGGCCGATTTCAAACTGCCCTGGTCCAGGCAGATGAGCACATTTGAACTCTTCGATGCGGCGGTTGCGATGGGTCTCGACGGGCTCCATCTGGACGACGGGGTCTTGGAAACCCTCGACCCTTCCTACCTGCGGGAAGTAAAGGCGGCCGCTGAAGATCGAAAGCTTTACCTTGAGTATAACTTTTCGTTGGATATGGGCGGCATGGGAATCGGGCTCCAGCACGATCTTGCTGAAGCCATTGCAACGACCGCGGCTTTGGGATCAGACGTCGTTAAAGTCAGCATGGATTTGAAGCGCCCGCGCCCGTTGGCCGCCAGCCGCTTCCATCCGCAGGTAAAGGCGCAGATGCAAAAAATTGCGTCCCAATTAAAGGCCGCGGCCCCGGCCGCCGAAGCTGCCGGGGTTAAGATCGCAGTCGAAAATCATTGCGACAGCTTTTCCGAGGAGATCCTCTGGCTGCTGGATCTGGTAGGCCATCCGATGGTGGGTGCCTGCATCGACACCGTCAATGCCCTGATGGTCATGGAAGATCCCATGCAGGCTATTGCCAACCTGGCTCCGCGGGCGTTTACCAACCATTTCAGGGACGACCGGATTGAACTGCAGCGCTACGGGTTCAAACTGACGGGCGCCGCCGTCGGAGAAGGCGACATCGATATGAAAGGCGCCTACGAAATTATTAAAACCAAATCAAGCATGCGCCGCATCAACATTGAGACGGAGATGGAAATTCCGCTGGACGATATGGCGCAGGCGCTGCGCATGGAAAAGGAAACCGTTGAACGCAGCATCCGCTACTGCCGCGAAGTGCTGGGAATTAAGAGGGAAGATCGGGAGGAGTAAAGAATCCCGGTCCGAGGCTATCTGCTGCGGCATTTGTTGATTTTTTCCAGACTTGCAAGATACAGGAAAGTATTCACCCCCGCCCAATGCCCTGCAGGAGGTTGATTCTTGTACTTGTTGTAAAAGGCGACCAGATCTTCGAAAGTATCCAGATCATTCCACCAGGGCAGCAGGTCTGATTTGACACCGAGTTTTTGGGCCTTCGCAAGGGTGTCGGACAGCACCCGCGCGGTACTCCAGGGAATATTATCAAACAGTTCCGGATGGGGTCGGCGCATGCCCACCAGATAGTAGCCGCCGTCGTGACAGGGGCCGAACACGACCTCGGTTTGATTGGACAGCAGGCGCTTGAATGATTCCCGAATTGACCAGCACGGTAAATCAGGGGTGTCGCTGTCTATAATGGAAACAGCGTCGTAGCCGCCGGCAAGTTTTTCAACGAAGATATTATTCAACCTTTCCCCCAGGTCCCGGCCTTTTTGGCAAAAAAGACCGATTCCATTCCGGCTGAACGGGACGAACACCTCCCCGGCATCCGCCGGCGTAAAAGCAATGGCCAGTTCGACCCCCCTTAAGGTGTCGAGGGTCATTAGCCGGTCCTGCAGGAAACATCGATACAGGTCGGCCGCCTCTTCGGATGTCAGGTGGGGGATGAGACGCGTCTTGACTTCGCCCGGCACCGGCGCCTTGGCAACCACGACTAAAAGCAATTTTTCGTGTTGTTTGTCCATCACAGGCTCCAGCGAACGCCGCATCCCCGGCAGCATTGCGGCGGTGTTTCAGATTGATGCTGTTTTCGGAAGTTGCGGTATCCGGAACCCCACCAGATTTCTTCCAGTGATTCTTTGAAGGCATTGCCCAAAACAATGGAAGCATAATCAACCGTGGCAAACGGGGAAATGCAGCAAGGCAGCACATTGCCGTTGGCGGTGATGTACATGAGGCTTGACGGTCGATAGCACTTGATCCAGGGCAATCCGGCGGCCGCCTGTCCGCGCAGACTTTCAGCAGGCTGCGATAATCCGGAGGCGTTGAATTGGATCCGCCGTTTCACAGCCAGGGCCTGGCTTTCCTCAATCAGCGCCGCAGTCCCGGCATCGGAGTCCTGCAGGCTCTTGGAATCCCGGGCCAGCCCATGGCCGTGATCATCCTGAAAATATACCAGCCGTTGCAGGTATACCTCTCCGATGCCGATCTCGGCTGCCAGTTTCACAAAACCCGGTAGCTCGGAAATATTGTCCCTGGTTGCCAAAAACCACAGCGAGGGTTTGGGGTGGGTCGCCCGGTGCTGTTTTTGAAGCAATACAAAGGACCTGAGATTTTCTAAAACCTGCTCAAATTTGTCGCTGTTGCGGATTTTTTGGTATCCGATGGCCGAGGCGGCATCCAGCGAAATGCGCAGTTCGTCCAGCCCGGACCGGATGAGATCGCGCTGCATCCGGCCGCTGAGAAGTGTGCCGTTGGAATTAAACAGCACATATACATCACGCCTTTTGAGGTGCCGGATAATTTCGCGAAGCGCTGGATTTAAAAGCGGTTCTCCGATGCCGTGCAAAATGACCTTCTCCAGTTCCGGCAGCTGGTCGGTAATCATTACGACTTCTTCTAAAGAAAGATCCCGGCTCGGCTCCCGGCGGCCGAGGTATAAAATACAGCCTTTGCATCTGAGATTGCAGCGGTTGGTCGATTCGAGGTATAAAGTTTTGGGCAGTTTCAAATTTTGATGGACCACCAGCATATTTTTGTTTAGATATTTAATTGTGATTTCTTGCGCTTTATGAAAAAATAATTTCATCACGAAAACACGAAATATAGAAATCACGAAATTTATCTTTTAACCTTTTCGTGTTTTCGTCCTTTCGAGCTTTCGTGATAAATTCGTTCTTTTGGTTTCGCTTTGTCCGAGTTAGGGGTTATCGACTTACCAACTTAACAGCTCACCAGCTCATCAGCCTAAACGTTTTTACACCCCTCTCACAATGGTTGTACAAATGCTTCCGGTCCGCAGCGGTTTTGCGACCGGAGATAATTGTCCCGTCAGCTTTACGGTTTGGCCTTTATAAATCGGACAGTATTCATCGGGCGCTTCCAAACTTCCGCGCAGCCTGCGCCTGGCGGCGCATCCGCCGCCGCAGTTGCGGACGTATTCGCAGCTGGTGCAAAATTGCGGGGTGTAATGGGTTGATTGAAATTGGGGCGTATCTAAAATGGCTTCTTTTTTTTCGGCAAGGTCATCGATGGTTAGATCCGAATCAGGCCAGTAGACGCAGGCTTTCAGTTTGCCGTCCGGTGTCACCCGCAGGCTGCGGCCGCCGCAGGCCGTGCCGCTTAAACCGTTTAATCCCAAAAATGTGTTCACCAGCGGTTCCGTAACGGAGATGATTTCACTGTGGTCGAAGAGAATTTCGTAGGCATCCCAGTACTGCTCGAAACTCGGCATAAATTTTTCGGTGTACATGGGCTGGTAGGCATTGACGCGAAAATCTACATCGAGTGAGGCTGCCAGACGCGCAATGCGGCCCAGATCCGAGCAATTGAGATTCATCAGAACCGCCAGAATCGACACGCGGATTCCCAGTCGCTGACATCTTTCAATACCTTGCATCACCGTCTGCCAGTTTCCGGCCCCGCGAAATCGATCCTGTCGAACCTGGTCCGGAAAATCGACTGAAAACTCGACATCCTGAAAGTACTTGAGCTTCTCATCCGGCGTAATCGCCAGCGTATAACCGTTGGAGGCCAGGGTCATCTTGATGTCACGGCTCTGCAGGTAGTCTATAATCTGGAAATATTCCGGGTTTAATCCGTTTTCACCGGTTCCGAAGCCGATGGAGCTGATCTCGAGACTGGAGCAGACTTTTTGAACATCGGCCAGCGTCAGATTATAAATCAGATCCTGATCACGGTAGCAATGGGCACAATGCAAATTGCAGTTGCTTGTCAGTCCGATTCCCAGGGAAATCATTTGGTTACCTCCGACCCAGATCGACTGGAAAAAAAAATTACTTAAACTTTGACAATAAGGTATTTCAGCGGCACCAGAAACATATAGTAGGCGGCCAGGATGGTACCTCGAATGGTTCCGGTTACCTTGGATTGGCCGATGCGCCGGCGGTAATTGACCGGCACGCTTTGAATCCTCAACTTCTTGCGGGCGGCTTTAACCACCATTTCCACCGGCCATCCATATGTCATTTGCTGCATGCCCAGATCAAACAGCCGGTGCGCTTTGATCGCACGAAACGATCCGACATCGGTTATATTTACGCCATATAGCCGCTGCAGTAAAAACACGATAAAGCGATTTCCCAGACGACCATGCAGCGGCATGGCGCCTTTCTCCAGCAATCCCTTGATGCGGCTGCCGATCACCAGATCCGCCCGGTTGTCTAATAGAGGGCCGACAACCGCCTCCAACTGGGCCGGATCATCGCTGCGGTCGCCGTCCAAAAATACAATGACATCGGCATCCACGGCGGCCTTCGCGCCGGCCAGACATGCGAATCCGTAGCCGGGCCGGGGCTCAACAATAACCCGCGCGCCGGCTGAAGACGCCTGGGAGGCGGTATCATCGGTGGAGCCGTTGTCGACCACGATAATCTCATGCACCCGGTCGGCGGGTACGGCTCGGACAACTTCACCAATGGCCTGCCCCTCGTTGAGGGTCGGTATGACGACGGATATTTTCATTATGCCTCTGGTGCCTTTTATCTGACATCATGCTCGGATGAAACTATATGAATTCCGAAGATTTTTTTCGATCAAACTGGCCGCCTTTCAGGCCAGCGGCGGTGCTCGTGTGAAACTTCATTGAATTCGATGCCATTTTTACGAAGTGTCTCACCGCTGAGAGCGCAGAGATTAATTAAACTTTTCTTTCTCGGCGTTCTCAGCGGGCTCTGCGGTGAACTATTATGTTTCTTTTTTGATCAGACCGGCCGTTGTTTTGGCCGACGGTCCGGCTGAGGCGGAACACCTGAAACCCAATCACAAACTGCCTATTGCAGCGGCCCTTGGGCATTCAGCGCCCAATTATAGTCCAGGTAGGCAATTTTGGGCCCATGCTGCAAAAATGCCAGCGTCTTTTCGTCAAGATAGGGCTTTATGAAATTCAGCACCGAACCCGACTTAGACTCGAAATCACCTTTGTACCAGTCAAACAGTTTGGAAAGATAGAGGGTGTTATCCGCAGAGTCGGTGCGCGTGCCGCGGTTCGAGTTCAGGTACTTGCGGGTCTCTTCTTCCAGCTTGGCCTGCACATTTTCGGCGGTATAGGCAAAACGGGGCAGCGGCGGGCAGCTGGAAGATGCACAGACGATGGCGAAATGAATTCTGGGGTCTTTAAACTGCTTGCGTAAAATATCGTTCTCGATATCGTCCTGGCTCAAATGTTTGCCGGCCACTATATGGTCCCGGGTGGTAAAAAATTTGGTCGAGGTCCAAATCCCCGGCACAAAGGTTTCGCGCACACTTTTTTTGGGCTTCCACTGGATTACCTTGTCGATGGTAACGGCATTGTAGGCATCGATCCAGAAAGCCAGCTGCCCGTCGCGGGACATGGCCTCCGGATTGGCGGTTTCCAGGGATTTCATGTAGGCCCGGAACATGCTATCCCCGGCAATGCCGTTGTAGTCGACCAGCCCCTTGTCGTTGACATAAGTTTTCAAAACCTGATCGAATTTTGATTGATCGAAATCCGATGCCGTCGCCGGTCGGCAGAGGCCCATGACGATCAATATGGATGCAATAACGATGATTGTGTTGATTTTCATAATTTTACCCCCGCGATGTCTTCTTTTTTGCGGCTGAAGTCCAGGCCGGCTGTTTGCCCGCTGTTGGCAGCCTTTTTTAATATATAACCGCCGGCCAGAAGTGCAAACAGGGGCAGGTATTCGGCCAGCAGAATCCAGACCGGCATTTTCCCTTCGGGCGGCACATATTTTAAATAGGACAGGGTCACGGTACAGGTAAACATCAGCCAGGCCGGGCTGGGAAAAAAGATCAGAAAGGGAATGATCAGGATGACATACCACGGATGCAGCGAAGCCGGCATCAGGACCATCAGCAATCCCGTTAAAATATAGGCATACCACACTACCTCAGTGTCTTTTTTTTCTTTCAGGAAAACGACCAATCCGGCTGCTGACAGAACGATGATAAACAAAAAAGTCAGCGGGTAGTAGCCCAGCCCCGGGATCAGGTGCATCAGAAAATATTTTAAGCCTAAATTGAAGCTCTCATGGGAATCATTTAAATAAACCGGCAAAAATCCCGCAATTTTGCCGCCTGCACCGGCAAACGGCAGATAGAGCACCAGGATGGCTGCCGCAAAGATAACCAGGCCTTTTATTCTGTCGCCGCGATTTAAGAGGGCCGCCAGCAGCAGGGCCGGATACACCTTGACCGCAGCCGCGAGGGTCAGCATGATGATTGCCGGTATTTTTTTTCGGATGGTATATAAATAAAGGGCAGTCACCATCAAAAAAACGGTCAGCCCTTCGAGATGGCCGCTGTAGGCTATTTCCCATATGACCAGGGGATTCCAGGCATAGACGATGATTTTCGCTAAGGCGAATCCCCGGGTCTGAAGCAACGCGGCCAGCACCAGCAGGGTCAGGATATCAAAAAACACCATGATAGCCTTGTGCCCGGTGACACTGTCTCCCGCCAGGATATAAAAAATCCGGAAAAAGACCTGGGCTCCGGCCGGATACACGGTAGGATAACCTTTGCGGTTGATGTTGGGGAAAATCCGATCTTCGCGCAGGTTTTTCAGTTCGGCGGCTCCCGGCGGGTAAAGGTAGGGGTTGATCCCGTTATGCTGCACCCGGCCGTCCCAGATATAGCGATACATGTCTTTGGATAGCACGACCGGGTCCGGCGCGATCAGACCGAGCCTGAACACAATCGCCAGCAGGATAATGATGCCCGCCAACCACCGGGGTGTTTGTGTGGGCGGCATCTTTAGAACCAGAAAGACGCAGATCAGATAAAGAACGCCTAAAAACAGAAATATGACGACATAAAGCTGAAGCTCCGCCAGCCCGGAAAATATGGAAACGAGATCATCAATTTTAAAATTTATCCAATAAATTGAAGCCGATAGAATTCCCAAGCCAATGATAACGGCCGATACGACCCGGGAGTTAAGGCGGGTTGTATGTTTAGGATTGCGTCTTTCCATATCCGTGCTTTACCGAGAGAAAAAAGACGTAGAAAAAGCCCGAGGTGTAGATCAGCAGGAAGGGGCTGACAAGATATTTGCTGAAAAGAAGAAACATCAGAAGCCCGCCCAGCGAATAAAGCCCCAGTAAAAATTCGAGAATCGACACGGCGCTTAAAGGAATCGAATAGTTTTTGCCGCGCCAGCTGTCCTGCTGCTTATTAATACCGTATTTGGGAGTGCGCACAAAACCGCTTTTTATATTCAGCAGTGCTTCCAGGACCGCCTTGGTGTTATTCACCGCAATGCCGGTTCCCAGGCACATGAGAAACGGCAGAAATTTGATACGGGTTTTCCAGTCGCGATAAAGAATTTTCTGAGAGAACAAATACATCGACGATGGTCCGAATGTGGCCAGGCTGAGCATGGTAAATATCAAGACCGGGTAGGAAAGGTTGTCAAAAAACCATTGCGAGTAGAGCATCGGAATGGATGTCAGCACCACCAGGAGCATCATCGGATGGACCATGTAGTGGGTCAGGTGCAGAAACGCCTGGATTTTAACCAGCAGCGGTGCCTCGGACTTGAAAAGTTTGCCGAGATTTTTTTTGGCGGTCTGGATTGATCCCTTGGCCCAGCGATGCTGCTGGGATTTAAAGGCATTAATGGTCACCGGCACTTCCGCCGGACAGACCACTTCGGTTACAAACTTTAGTTTCCAGCCTTTAAGCTGAGCCCGGTAGCTCAAATCGAGATCTTCGGTGAGGGTGTCGGCCTGCCATCCGCCGGCATCTTCGATGGTTTCTTTGCGCCAAATGCCGGCCGTACCGTTAAAATTCATAAACAAGCCGCTCCAGGCGCGTGCGGCCTGCTCCACCCCGAAGTGGCCGTCGATTCCAATCGACTGTGCTCGGGTCAGCAATGAATAATCGTGGTTGATATGCCCCCAGCGGGTTTGCAGCATGCCGACCTTGGGGTCGGTGAAATACGGGATGGTTTCTATTAAAAATTCCGGATTAGGAATAAAATCGGCGTCAAAGATTCCCACAAGTTCGCCTTTGGCAGTTTTGAGACCCTCTTTCAGGGCACCCGCCTTGAAACCGGTGCGATTGTCGCGGTGAATATATTGAACATCGAAGCCCCGGTCATTCATCTGCCTGGCCAAGGCCTGGACAATATCGACGGTGTCATCGGTGGAGTCGTCCAGAATCTGGATTTCAAGCAGTTCCTTGGGGTATTCAAAGCAGCAAACCGATTTGATCAATCGGTCAACCACATAGCGTTCATTGAAGATCGGCAGTTGGATGGTGACCCGCGGCCAATTTTTGACGGGAAAATCCCGGTAAAATCTTGTTTTTATCTCTGCATGCTGCTGAAGGTTTTTGGGGCGGTTCAGACGATAAAACAGCATGAGCAAATAGCAGTTCATGCCGTAGGTAAGCAGCGCTGCCAGGGCAAACAAATATATTCCCAGCATTGCGTATTGAAATGAGTCCGTCATAATTCAACCGGAAAGTTATACTCCGTTGATAGACGATACCTATTTGAATCTTATTTAAATAATAAATTATTTAAGGGATAGCCCCTCTGCCCATAATACTGACACTATTTATATGAATAGCCTTTGAAAGACAAGTGAATTTGCACGGACCTGCCTTTTATATGTGATGTTTGGAATTGAATAAAACTCCCGTTCCGCCTGAAGCATTTCAAGACCATTTTCTGGCGGATCGGCAGCCCATCCTTATCAAAGGCAGGGATTCTGCCATCGGATGATGGTTTGATCCTTTGGGTTTGAATTAAAAAATCCCATTGTCTATAAAGAAAAAAACCGGTAGAAAGGTAAAGAATCCTGGGCCGGCTTCCGGCCGGCAAGCAGGGCCGGGCTTTGGTTTCAGCCCGGGCGGCGGCGTTTGCCCTCAGGCAACCGATGGAGAAAGGGAATGATATGGCCGGCGTAAAAGAACACTATGATAAATTGCTTGCCCCCTACTATGCGTGGATATACGGCGGGTCAGAATTAAAATTTGAGGAAAACCGCAAATTTTTTCAATCCCACGGTATCCGTCCGGCTCAATCCGGAGCGGCAGTGGATTTGGGTGCCGGATCCGGCTTTCAGTCGATACCGTTGTCTCAAGCCGGGTTTAAGGTCCTTGCGATTGATGGATGCCATGATCTGCTGATGGAACTTAAATCACATGCCGCAGGATTGGTCATTGTCACGGTTGAAGACGACCTGCTGAATTTTACCGAACACATCGCCGGAAAAGTTGAACTCATCGTTTGCATGGGCGATACGCTGACCCATCTGCAGACTCTGGCGGAAGTTCAGGCTCTGGTTGAAGAGGGGTGTCGGGCTTTGGAGGATAACGGCCGTTTGATTTTGGAATTCAGAGACTTAGCTGCTGAATTGAAAAACCTGGACCGCTTCATTCCCGTGCGAAGTGATTCCAATAGAATTTTTACATGCTTTCTCGAATACGAAGAAAAACATGTAAAAGTTCATGACATTGTTCATGAAAAAACCGGAAACCAATGGGTGATGAAAAAAAGCTATTTCCGCAAGCTCCGCATCCCGCAGCAGTGGATGAGCGAATGTTTGCGAAAAGTCGGATTTACGATTGAAAAGTTAGATATTCATAATGGCATGATAACGATCATTGCCCTTAGGTGCTGATGGCAACTAAGGGCTCACTCAAAAATAACTTCACATTTTATACGCCGATGCATCTCTTTCGGCTGCGTTGCGAAAGCTCGGAATATCCAGATATTCCTGCGTTTTCGCGCCTTGCCGCAAGAGCGCCGGAACAACTAAAACTGTGAATCAATTTTTTCGTGAACCCTAACCATAGGAGATGCGGGAAAAATTTTTCAACTATCTTCGCGGTCGTTTTCATCTGCCGGCCTTTTCCTACCGCCATATGAATAAGACAGTTTGATGTCTTTTAGAATTTCTCTGGCTATATTGGCCTGATCCTTTCTAACCATCAGCCTCATCGGCAACGCATTGAATATATAGGGTGCAACATATTCACCCTGGATAAAATAGGTGATGCCTTCGGCATCCAATATGGATTTTAGAAAAACGCGGTCACCTGCATTGTAAGTTTCTAAAATCGGTACAAATTCTATGAATTCATTTTTCATGATTTCTCATAAATCTTACTTTTCGATTCATATCTCCGGGCGCGATAACTCGGATTCGCTTATCTGTCAATACGAAGCAGATAGGAAATGACTTCGGAATGTTCCCAATTTCCCGACTGTATGTTTGGTAATTTGAGAGGTTGCCGGGACCGGCTGCTGGCGAATTGGAAAAAGAGCCTTACCTTTTAGGAAGCTTTAGGATAAGACCACGCCAACATGCCGATCCCGAACCGGGCAGGGAGGAATCTAATGGCCGCCAGCTATATTGCCACAATGACGCCGGATGCTCACCAGCTCAGCACACTCGCAGCTGCCGCCCGCATGTTTCAGACAGCCGACACTTTTTTGAATTCGCTTTCGTCCGAACAGCGCCGGGTCGCCTGTTTTCCCTTTGAAGACGGCGAGCGCTATGGCTGGCATTACGTACCCCGCAGACGGAACGGGCTGGCCCTGAAGGACATGACCGCCGATCAGCAGGTGCTGGCCCGGGGGTTTTTAAAGACCGGGTTGAGCCAAAGCGGCTATTGGAAATCAGCCACCATCATGAAGCTGGAGACGGTCCTGCGTGAAATTGAAGCCTTTAACATGGGTCGTGACCCGGAAAAATACTTCTTTTCATTTTTCGGACGTCCGTCCGGGAACGGCACCTGGGGCTGGCGGGTGGAGGGGCATCATCTATCGCTCAACTTTACCATTGTCAAGGGACGTCTGCTGGCAACCGCCCCGCGCTTTTTCGGTGCCAATCCGGCCAAAGTCGCGGCAGGGGAATTGAGCGGTTTGCGGACCCTGGCCGCTGAAGAAGATTTGGCCCGGCAGCTGTTAATTTCTCTGGATTCGGAGCAGAGACAAAAAGCAGTTTTTCGCGAACAAGCCTATGGCGACATTGTGACCGGCAACGCGGCAGAGGTTTCGCCCCTCGAGCAGGTGGGCATTGCAGCAGCTGCCTTGGACGAGGCGCAGATGGATTTTCTGATAAGGCTGATCGACGAGTATGTATCGGCCTTGACGCCTGAAATCGCACGGCAGCGCAGCGCAGCAGTCCGCAACAGCGGTTTGAATCAGATTCATTTCGGCTGGGCCGGCAGCCTCGAACCGGGCCGCCCCCACTACTACCGTATTCAAGGGACCGCCTTTCTGATCGAATACGACAATGTCCAAAACAGCGCCAATCACATCCACACGGTGTGGCGCGATTTCGACGGCGATTTCGGCCAAGACCTTTTAAGGGAGCACTACCGGAGGGCGCATCGGTGAAAAACCCGGGCTCCGTTTCCGGCGCGTTATTGTAAGAACATCCCCCCGGACGCCTCAATCCGTTGGCCGGTGATCCAATGTACCTCTTCCGAGGAAAGGAGATTGATTGTGAGAAAAAGCCGGATCATAGTGGACGATAACTTACTTGTCTTCGGGTTGGCGGCATGCCATGCGTCAACCACCGCCCCGGTAAAGACACGAACCGACAATTCTCCAAGGGTCATTGCCCACCGTGCGGGCGGCGGCCAGTGGCCGCAAAATTCCCGAACCGCCGTGCTCAACTGCATAGCAAAGGCTCAAGACCCCACCCTTCAAAATCGTTATGACGGCATGGAGATGGATATTGTTCTGACCAAGGACGGTATTCCGGTTTTATCCCATGACCCATGGGTTCACACCGCCCTGTGCACCACGGCATCCGGCGAACCGATCCGCGACCGCGTCTTGATCCGTGAAAAAACCCTGGCCCAACTTCAATCCCAATACATTTGTGGAGGAGTTCGGGAGCCTGACTTTCCACAGGTCCATCCGAAAGCCGAGCCGATCATGACGTTGGATGAAGTTCTGCAGGCATTGAAAAAGGCGCCGAAAATGATGCTGTATCTGGACGTCAAAATCGACGGTGACCTGACCGCAAGTGCCGAAGATTACGCCAAAGCAATATCCGCGCTCTGGGAGGCCGCTGGATTGTCAAATCGTCTTTATGTTGAGGGGCCTTCGCCGGACAGCCTGGCGGCCTATCGCGCGGCGTTCACGACGAACTTTGTGCCCGTGTTGTCCTATCCGGCTTTCAGCGCAACGGAAAATTTCACCTGGACGGCGCTCAAGGCACGCTGGCTCACCAAACTAAAGCTGCGCAGCCCTCTGGCGGCGGCTCGCAAAGCGCAGGCCGGAGCAGTGGCCGCTCCAACGCAGGTGGTTACCCGGCACGCGGTCGGGGAAGCCCGGGACAACGGCGTTGAAGTGGTGTTGTTTACTCCAAACACCCGGGATGATCTTGAAAGGTATTGCCAATGGCCCGTGGATGTCTTGATTACCGATTATCCGGACCTGGGGCACTGCCCATAACTGCCGGATTCATAGCGAAATCTGCCTGATGCTTCACGATGATCTCTGCTTCGTCGGTAGTGAATCCTGTGCCTGAGAAAGCCGAGAGCGGTTGAAATCGCACCCCCTCCTCTGATAAACCCGTCATCAAAAAAGGAAGGCAACAGAGCCCATCCGAATTACTAACATCGAAAGGGCTAATACGAGAATAAGTAACACGACAGAAACCATAGCGGCCACCATCTTGAGGAGGATGCCTCAGCGAGGTTCGACTGAGCTAACCTGCCGGCCACCATACCTTCGCGCCTGCGCTGGTCTTTACGGAAAACCGCATACTTTTTCCGTTCAAGTGCAGCGGCAGGTTGGCTGGTATCATGCTACTGCTACTTACCGAACGAATTCAATGACATTGCCACTGAGGAAAACTCGCGCAGCAGCTGCTTATCAACAGTTACTAAAGGAACCTTCAGGTCCTTTGCCGTAACGATAAATTCACAATCATAAGCAGAGCATTTGCTTTTTGAGGTAAGCCTCAAAACTTCATATGATGGAACCTCATACTCTCGATCCCTTAGTAATTTCAAAGCACTATTCATTATTTGCTGAGCTTGCTCCAACTTTATGATTTTTTTTCGCATATAAAAGGCAAGAACATTGCGAAATTCGCTACGCCATAAAATGGGTGCCGCCCACTCATTGTCCTTTTGCAGGGTTCGTTCGGCTAAAACGGATTGCTCGCTCGATAGGAAGAGATAGCCGATAACATTTGTATCAACCACAATCATAGCCGGCCTTCTGCTTTTGCCCGGTTGAATTCCTTATCACTGATCAGATGTCCGGCTGTCAATTGACGGAGCTGACGAGCATTCTCAAGCACCTCCTCGAGATCGATCCGGCGGCTGACAACATTATTTTCAATGCACATGATAATCTCGCTATTGATGGAACGCCGATTTATTTGTGCGACTGACTTAAGCCGCTCGTAAAGCTCATCAGGTATATTCTTGACTGTAACAGTTGCCATATTAGCGCCCCCAAATGATTTCAATATGAAACCAATATGAAACCAAATGGAGTTGTTGTCAAGCCCAAAACAGACATTTATGTTTGCCAACCTCCACAAATAAGCTGCGTGTCAAAAGCGTTTCGAACTCGCACCGCCCTTACGGTAAGCCGCCTTCACCGCACTTGAACAGATTGGTTTTATTCCAACATTGAAAACCTGGTCCTGTGGGCCAGGTCAGAGGAGATTGGCTTGTGCCGTAAACAGATGCCGTGGAATGATGAAACAGCATTCACGCCGCGCAGCGGGAGGGATACCACCCCAAAGAGCGCATCACCTTGATCATGGGTCCGACAGCTCAGCTGCCGTTCGTTTTAATTTTGAAGAGGTCCTTGATTCTGGTTGCCACAATGGATATTTTATTAGTTGTTGATGGAGCTTGTATCTGACAGCAATCTATCATTTGCGGGCTTCGCAAAAGCGAATATTTGGCCGATTATTTTTAAATAACTTGTTCCAGCCAATGCGCGCAGTTCGCTTTTGTTTGTCTGAGTTGTCGCTGCGCGTCGTTGAGTTAAATACTGCCAGGAGGTGAATGACATGGATATGGAAGTTAGGGAAGAAGAAAAAGAGGTTGTTTGCCATGCGCTTAACATATATTTAAAAGATCTGAGGGGGGAAATCACTAAGACCGAAAAACATGACATGAAAGTCGACCTGCATCGCGAGGAAGACCTCATTAAGAAATTCATCGCGCGTTGTTGATGGTTTATCGCGTTCCATGCGGATTTTATATCCGGTGGCGTGATTTTTCCTGTGACAATTTTTTGCAGAGCGAGCCCGAAAGTTTATGCGGGGGGGGCGGGGTTGACTTTCTAACTTCGGCCTCAGAAGGATAAGTACGATCCAAGGTGAGTAATTTACTCCGTTAAACCTTTTCCAAATCAACTTTTGCCGAACGTTTTGAGCTAACCTGCCGGCCACCTTACCTTCAAACCTGAACAGGTCTTTACGCAAAATCGCATATTTTGCCGGTCAGGTTAAGCGATTGGGTTAAGCGTCATCAACGCCTCCAAACTGGCGACCAATCGCGAGCCATCTCGCTACGGCACGCGTGAGCTATGGCAAGGGAGCGCGTGTTGTCCGATTCGGCTGAGCCGGACCGGAGTCCGTTGCCGAATGCCACCATGGCGTCTGTGACGTCTTGGTTTTCGACCATGCCCATGACGCCCCAGTAGAGGGACCAAAACCGATCGACTCTGCGGACAGGCGGAGCCGGTGCAACAGCCGGCACAGCTGAATCTCTGCCGTAGATGGCGATGCCGGCTGCAACTTCAACCGCCTCTTCGCACCACCTCAGCTTTCGCTCAAGAAACGGCCGCGCGGCTTCCACTGCTTGATTCCGAGTGAACTGATATGTACCGGCAAGCAGGCCGACGAGCGTAAGGGCTACGCCGGAAATCTTCAGCCAATGTTCCAGGGACTTCGGTGCTTCTGCGGGCATGATGCTGTCCTCGCTGATTAACTGGCATTTTTTAATCACAAATCAAGACACGACCCCTTGTTTCTTTTTCAGCTTGGTACTATTTTCCAAATGCGCCCGGCCTTGGCAGTAACCTGGACTGAGAGGTCATGATTCTATTTCGTTAAATTCCGCCTCAATGCGGTTCAATTCTTTTATTTCCTGTAAGATTTTGCTTTCATCTATCTCATTTAGTGGTTTTTTTAAATCCAACAGCGAATTGGCTTACATCGAGCTAAAACTAAATTTTTTCGTAAGTATTTTTACAGCGCTATCTCTGTTCCTTAAAATCGCATTTATTTTATCAGCGTTTTTCCGTGCTTTTAATAAACCAGCCATAATATGCTGGCGGGCATAATTTATTGAAAGATCTTTTCGTGCCATAGATTTATCTGAGCAAATCATAACGCAGCGCTTCACTCAGCGGGCGGTGATATACAACAGACTTTGAAAAATGTGACAAAGCTCGCGAATCACACAAATAGATGGAAAACCGCCAGCAGAGCCCGGTCGGCTGTGAAAGCGCTTGTTGGGCGATTATCCTCTTCATTCGCCCACCCGGAAAATGCTGATCCGCTAGACACCAGTCTTTTGTAAAGATTAGGCGGAACTCGTGAGTGCCTCTGCCAGAGCCTCGGGCTCAGCTATACTCACCATGAGTTGTCGCAAGCGGACCGGAAATCCCATCACATAGCCACGCTGGACTGGTGCCAGATTGATAGTCAGGATTCCCCGTCCTGATCCATTCACCAGCCATCGACCTGCGAACCCATGCACCCCACGGCTCAATGGCTTTCCATGCGTTTTCGCAGCTAAGACAACAGCTGTTCTCCGAAAACGAGATCGAAACGCCCAGCCCATTTGCACTCGCACTTCCTCACCATTTACTTCCACGTAGGAACTCGAAGGAGGCAAAAACAAAGCGCTCGAAAGCATCCCATACCATGCATCGAACTGAATGGGAAATCGTTGTAGGCCCATGCATTCCATTGCTCCGCCAAATCGCTGCGGATGATCATCCGCAGCGAGTGTCGAGGGCGCGCAGCGTCGTCGACAACGACGCAAATAAGGCGTGAGTTTACGAATCGCCTGAATTTGCTATGTTAGGTTATTAAATTCGAACGATATCGATATATCAATACCCGTCCCTAATATTCCCCTAACGCCGGCTTCAGCCATGAGCGAAGTGAGTCGGACTGAAAAACAAGGTTATGATATTTTAGCCTCTGGTTTATAAAGTCCAAGTGCCATAATAATAACTTAAGCCCTCTGATCCTTATTTGGTGGCCGTTTGCGTCATTCCGGCGAAGGCCGGAATCCAGTCTGATCAATCTTCTCCGGCCTCCAGAGTTCTGCGAGAGATAGTTCCGGTTAAAAATATTTTTCTTAAGTTAACAGCATTAGGACCAAGGTAACGTATTGATTTTCTATCTATTGATGTAAAATATTCGCCTGTTTTCTGGCTTAGAGCCCTCTTTTTAGGCTCAAAATGATCCCTCTAAGCTCATATTCGAATCCAGATAATTCTCTGGCCCATTTTGCCAGTAAATTGTATTATCCTCCGGCTGCTGCCGTAGCGCTCTGTCTGAAATAATCATGCATCGAATTAGATGATCATCTGGGGCCACAGCGGTCGCATGATACCGGTCCCGCCAGAAAGCGCCTTTTCTGCCTTTGCGGCTATTGAATTCCTGGCCCGTTTTTCCCGCGATCAATTGAATCGATTTCGGAATCGTTTCATTCCTGTTTCCGGTATCATAGACAAGAAGGTGAACATGATTTGACGTGACGGTAAAATTCAGAACGCAGAGCCCGAATCGCTTTTTGGCCTCAAACAGCCATTACATCCAGCGCTGTTTATCCTTTGCAAACTTTAGAAGAAATTCGCGCTTATGACAGCGGTGGGTCAGGTGCCAGGCATATCCGGATATAAAGTGTCGATTCGCTCGGGCCATTTTAATTCCAGTATCCCTCAAAAGCTATTTTGTTGTTCCCTAGACACTGACTTTTCCTCACATTTTGCAATCGCAGTAACGTCTTTCACTTTTTCATCTGCTAATCTTATCTTCTGTTCCTCAGATCTTCCTGGATAAAGTTTCACAATGACATGAGGCATAATTGTTCTCCAATTTCATGGGGAGCATAACGCCAAGCTTGAGCAGCGCCGAAAATTAGGCGCCCATATTGTTAAACTGACAGAATGAAAAATAAACCAACTACTTACGAAAATCGCACGGAATAAGGCGTCGGACTCAAAGCTTTTGTTGGGTAAAAATTTTTATCTTGACAGTTATGACAACCAGTTGTACATTATTCTGTACAGTTCACATGGAGGTGTCAAATGAAAGCCATTACATATACCGCCGCACGACAAAATCTTGCAAAAACGATGGAGAACGTGTGCAAAGACCACGCGCCTGTTATCGTCACACGTAAAACAACCGATTCGGTAGTCATAATGTCACTTGAAGACTATGAAGCCTTGGAAGAAACTGCCTACCTTTTACGTTCCCCCAAAAACACAAGGCGCCTGGTTGAATCCATCGCTCAACTCGAAGCGGGCCGGGGGTCAGAAAGAGAACTTTTAGATTGAAGCTCATTTTTTCAGATCATGCGTGGGACGATTACCTTTATTGGCAAAAAACTGATAAAAAAATCCTCCGGCGAATAAACACCTTAATTAAAGAAATTAAACGAAATCCCTTCGAAGGAATCGGTAAGCCTGAACCGCTAAAACATGCTTTGTCAGGATATTGGTCCCGTCGAATAAACGATGAACACAGAATCGTTTACAAAGCTTCTGCCGATTCTATTCTAATAGCACAACTTCGATACCACTATTGATTGTGCCCACCCTCTGCGATCGATACCCAAGGGCGCCTTCACCAGTTTATCTGGTGAAGGCGTGGTTAGAATTTTGGTCAATAAACTCAAACAGGTTATCGCTATAAATAAAACGAGCTGTGAAGAATGAAGACCTACCCCCTTTTGCCAGGCTTTAGCCAGATGATTACTTAAATCGCCATTTTTAAGTCCAAAAACATCGCTCTAAGACCAAAAAACGGTCTTATTTTTTACCTAAACCCGCATCAAATAAGCATCCAGTTTGGTCCGACCCCGCCCCGCATCACACTGCAAATTCTCTCTTATGGCACCGATGGGTTATATGCCAGACATAACCGGGTATGTAATGTCTTTTAGCACGAGCCATTTTCCGTCAATTTTCTTAATAGGTCAGTTTTTGAGGAAAATCGGTCGATTAAGACCGGTTCAAAGTCTTTTTTAAGGAATTCTATCAGCAATGTAAAAAACTTAGCGTGGCCCGTCCCCAGAGAATCCGCTATATCAAAAAATATTCGCTGTCCAATCGCTCCCACGACTCAGACTGTGCCGCCGGAATGACGCGGGGGGCTTAGAGGGCATATGTTACCGGCACCGGCTCCATACCATCCTTATGAATTTAAAAAAGAGACAATATTGTCGAAAACGGTACAAATATGAAGGCGATTTTCTCAGTCTTCAGGAGTTTGATGCAATTGACCGGCCTGATGGAGTTCAATTTTAATATATTTTGAGAATAGCTCGAAGTCTTTGTCTGTCGTGTATATTGAAAACCCGTTCCTTGCAGCCACAGCGCAAATTAGGAAATCAGTATTTGATACCTGTATTCCTTTTGATCGGCATCGATTGAAATACTTTGCAGCCGTAACATAGTCTTCGGTGAAAATTTGTAGATCGGGAAAGCTTTCAAGATGTTTCTGGAGCTTTTTAAACTGAGATTCACTGCGGATACCCGATAAAATCTCCTGACGTATGGGGCCAATCATTTGGACACGGTGGTCTCTGATTATATGCCGAAGCTCTTGAACGGGAGCAAAGGTGCCCTGTTTGTCGCGCCTTAAAGCCAGAGACCATACGCTCGTGTCTACAATAACCTTCATGTGCGGCGTCTCTGTTTTTTATAGTCATATTCCGGGTCGTATTCCACTTTGCCGAACATTGAGAGAATTTTTTCCTGCTCTAAATGTTGTATATATTCTATTAGTGCCGTTGAGACCGCGTCCTTCTTAGTCTTGTGGCCGCCCAGCCTGACAGCTTTTAAGATAAGTTTGTCATCTATCTGTAAATTTGTCGCCATAAAGGGCACCTCCTTAAAATCTATAAACGACACACAATATTACACATTTGTTTGTGTGAAATCAAGCCGTATATTGGGAGTTTCAATAATTTAGCAGGATGAAAAAAGTTCAAGGTTGGTCTCTCGTAGAGTGCCGAGGGGACGGACGATTTTACTGTCCAGCGGAATAGGTACCAGAATTCCATCAAAGAATGAATGGATTCTTTTATATTTTTTCCTAATAGACCCTGAACCATCTGCCGGAGCTACAGGGCAGGCAGGATCTACCGGATTTGTTGGATTTTTATTGTTCTTTGTTTGCCGCCGCCGGCCCATATTGCCTTCGGCAAGATATAAAATCTATCTCTGCGATCTCCGCGTGCTCTGCGAGAGATATTATAAATTATTCGGGACTATTTGAATCGATCGACCCGCTTTTGGATTTGTGCGGCCTGCTCCGCGGGGATATTTGCCGGCTGATGGTCCTGCAGGATTTTTTGCAGTTTCTTTTGGGCCCGCTCCAGCAGGCTCGTGCTGCCGGATGACTGCCATTTGTCGTGGCCCATGCGGCTGATCAACTTGGGCCGCCACTGGGTGGATTCGAGATTCTGCAGGGTATGCAGATGGGCCAGAAAATTGCCGTCCGCCCCCACTTCTTTGATGACATCCACCGCCAGGGTTTTATCGTCGACCGGAATGCCCCGGTAAAGACGGCGCACCTGATCGATGATTTCGTCCAGAATCACAATCATTTCCAGGCTGCCGGTGAGGCCGAAATCCAGGTACCCCACATCATGATTCAAATTGGAGCCTGCCAACTGGGCGATGAAGGTTAGAAGGCCGGCTTCGAAGGTGGCCTGCCCGTCCGGGATCTGCGAATCGCTGGTGCCGGCGTAGCCCCAGTTGGGCAGGTTATAATAATGGCTCATCTCGATGATCGCCAGATAAGACAGAAGATATTCCGGCGCATTGTAGGAGCACTGGCCGGTGGCCATATCCAGCACCGCCGGCCCCATCCCCATAATAAAGGGGGCGCCCTTGGCTTTAAGCTGGTGGATCACCAGACCGGCAAAACATTCGGCCAGGCCCTGGGCCACATGCCCGGCAATGGTCATCGGAGCGGTGGAGCCGGCAATCGGGGCCGGCGAAAAGATAACCGGCATGGCTTTTTCGGCGCAAAACAGGAGTTTGTCCACACTCTCGACCGGAAACTTCAAAGGGCTTACAGGTTCCCCGTAATAAATGGCATACGGCTTGGAGCGCAGCCCGTCTTCCCCGCCGCGCAGGATACACCCGATTGCCCACATGGCGCTCAGATCGTCGCGGTTGTCGGCCGTGCAGACAATCGGCTTGGTCGAATTGGCCGCCATGGCCTGGAAGCTGCGCAAATAGGCCTGCTTGGCCGGATAGTCGGACGGATTGGCAAAAGACATGATAAAGTCAATGTTGGGCAGGGCGTCGGCCGCCTTGGCTGCCCGGATGACGTCTTCCAGCAGGCAGCGGTGGCGCTGCATGCTCTTTGAATCCAGGGAGTAAATAAGATCGGAACCGGTGCCGTAATAGGAACGGTGCCCGCCAAGGTCCATGGCCTGTTTGCCTTCGCGGTCGTAGATCAGGATGTTATTGGGTGCGCTTGCCAGGGCCTGCTGAACAAGTTTCCCGGGGATTTTCACCATGCGCTCTTCTGATACGGAACAGCCGGCATCTTTGAGAAGCGCCAAGGCTTCGTCGTGGAATATTTTCATGCCGATATCGCTCAGGATCTGAAAAACAGCCCGGTGAATTTTTTCCTTATCCTCTTGGGAGAGAAACGACAATGTCGGCCGCATGGATATTTCTTCGACAGGTATGGTAGGATTCATTGTTATAGCCCCGGAATTTAGTTTGATGGATAAAATTTAGTTTGATGGATAAAAATGAATGGATTCGATTTTAATTTCTTTAAGTAGACAGGATTTACAGGATGAACAGGATCTTTTCAAGGTTTCCGGATGAAACCGTGAAAACAGCAACCGCCTTCCGGCGCAGTATTGGGCGCTACGTGACTAAGATCAAGGATACCCTATTTATTGATGAACGAAATGCTATTCAAATCTGGGACAACACTGAAGCTTCTACATTTTCCGCGAAGCGGATTATCTATTTCCGGTTTCCTCCGGAAACCGGAAATTAAAAATATCCCAACAATCCTGCAAATCCTGTCTATTTTTAAAAAATAAAACCAGAATCCATTCGTTAATTTATAAAATTAATTTCACTGAATGTTTCATGCCGCTAACCCGGGATGATCCTGACTGAATTTGATTCCCAGTTCGGCCAGTTTGGCCGCCGTCGGCCGGCCCTGCGCGTCCCATCCCATGACGCTGTAAAATTTCTTTCTCATGGGTTCCATCCACTCCGACGGTTTGGACGGCGCCTGACCGGAATTGTACTCTTTGTCAAAAAACATATCCGGCAGACGATCATCGGCCGCGCCGACGCCGCAGCGCAGGTTAAAGAGCCTTTCGGTGTTGACGATTCTCTCCCCCGCGGCAAAAAGATCGGCCACTGCAACCGGCTCTCCGGTCAGAGCCGCCGCCAGTTCCGTCTCGGCCACCAGGTCATAGGCGCAGATGAGGGATAAGGCCGGGACTTTGCATATGCCGAGGCTGTCCATCACCGTGCCGACAATCATGGCCTTTCGAACCAGTTCGGCTTTGCCGTGGATGGATTTGAGATCGGAGGCCTTGGGTGTTCCGAACTCCTCGCCGGGCTCGTCCGGCATCCATTTATGTTCCAGCGCGGAGTAGACGTCGTTAAAATCCGCTCCACGGCTGGCAACCGTATATCCCAGGGCCGTACCCATCATGTTGTCCGGATGATAGCCGGACAGCCCAAGCCCTTTGACATGCGCGGCATAGTATTCGGATCCTCGCCCGATGATCTGGGCGGCCCGGCGCACGCCTTTGCCAAGCACGGCGCCGAACCCTTGGCCTGAGGCCATCTGTCTGATCAACGCCTCCATTGAGTTCCCGTTGCCCCAGGCCAGGTCCAATCCGCCGGTATCTTCCAATGTCAGAATATGGCGGTCAAAGAGATCCATGACAAAGGAAATGACGTTGCCGGCTGAGATATTGTCGATCCCCAGCCGGGAGCAAAGGTTGTCCAGGTAGACCAGGGTGTCCAGATCGGTCAAGCCGCATTTGGCCCCCAGCGACAGCATGGGTTCGAACTCGGGCCGGAAGACTTTTTCACCCTTGAGCCGGCCGCTGGTAAATTTCAGTTCAGCCTTGCATTGAACGGGGCATCGAAAACAGCCGCGCGACCGGGTGACCTTGTCCGTCAGATTTTTCCCGTCAATTCGATCCGCAGCCTCAAAGGTATTGGTCCGAAAATTGCGGGTAGCAATAATGCCCAGGTCATCCGCCCATTTGACGTAGCCGGCTCCCCCGTGCGTTTTAAATGTTTTAAATTCGCGGCGAATTTTTTATCTGCCGGGCATAGCGGATGACGGCTTCATTATCCGTCACCGGGACCGGAATCGGTTTCGGGGGGTTTTGTCCTTTGATAACAACGGCCTTCAGGTTTTTAGACCCCATGACCGTACCCATGCCGGTGCGTCCGGCGGCATGATCGCCGTCCGACATGATGCAGCCGAACAGCACGCCGTTTTCGGCGCCCGGACCGATGGTCAAAATCCTTAATTTTTGGCTGCCCAGCATGGTTTTAAGCTGCTCGTCGGTTTGTCGGGTGTCCAGCCCCCAGAGCGATTCGGCGCTGCGGATTTCAATCGTATCGCCGTCGATCAACAAGTAAACCGGCTTCGGTGCCTTGCCGCGGATAATCAGGCTTTGAATGCCGCCGGCGCGCAGCTGGGCGCCGAAGGCGCCTCCGATATTCGAGCTTCCCAGGATGCCGGTCAAGGGGGAACGGGCATTGAGGTGCAGCCTGGAGGAGGAGGGCGCCGCGGTTCCGGTCAGCAGACCGCAGGAAAACATGAGAATGTTCTCGGGCCCGAGGGGATCGCAATCTTGCGGCAGATTCGCATAAAGATACTGGACATTGAAGCCCCGGCCGCCGAGATACTTCCAGGTCAGCTCGGCGGGGAAAGGCTTGAATTCCCAGGCTCCCGTACTCAGATCGATTTTAAGAATGCGCCCCAAAAATGCCATGCTGCAGAGTGTCCTTTAAGCGCTTGCCGGGTGTGCCGCCGGCGAGCTTATAATTTATGGAGACATTATATTTTAGGGAAACTTGAAGCGAGTGTCAAGGATGATGGCGCGGATGTGAAGGTATCGTTAAAGTAAATTCTAAAGCAGTTGCAGCGGCAGGTTTTAAAAGATAACAAAATTCCAAATTTCAAGCACCAAATTCCAAATAAATTTCAAATCCCAATATCCAATGACCGAAACATTCATCAGAGTTGTATCGTATCCGCTTCTAAACCCAGGTCTGCCGTTGATCTTTCCATTAGATACAATCGTCAAATGATTATTTGTTTGGAATTTTGAATTTCGGTGATTGGTATTTGTTTGGAATTTGGTTTTTGGAGCTTGGAATTTGTCATAACCTCATACTGATTATTTGACTTCGAGCACTTTTATTAGGGACCTAACGCTTAATTCTACCTACTTTAATTTTCCAACCTTCTTTTCCACTGCGGCCAGTATCTTGCCGCTGCACATCAGCTCCCGCATGGCGGTGATGTCGTGTGACAGGATGCGATCGCAGTCCAGATTAGGAATCACCTCGCGGATGACGCGGTAGGCTTCCATGGTGCCCTCACCGGGTTTCAGGTTGGTGAAAAGGTCCAGGGCCTGGGCGGCGCACAGAAGTTCGATGGCGACCACATCCCGGGTATTGTTTACCACCTCGCGGCACTGGCGGGCTGCGATAGTGCCCATGGAGACATGGTCTTCCTTGTTGGCCGAGGTGGGGATTGAATCCACGCTGGCCGGATGGCAGAGCACCTTGTTTTCAGACACCAGGGCCGCCGCCGTGTACTGGGCGATCATAAAACCGGAATTAAGCCCGCCGTCGCCGACCAGAAAGGCCGGCAGTCCGCTCAGCATGGGATTGACCAGCCGCTCGATTCGACGCTCGGAAATATTGGCCAGTTCGGCAACGGCCATGCTCAGAAAATCCATGGCCAGAGCCACCGGCTGCCCGTGAAAGTTGCCGCCCAGCAAAAAGTCCTGGGTTGCGGCATAAATCAGCGGATTGTTGGTGGATGAATTCATCTCGGTTTCGATAACCTTGCGGCAATAGTTGACGGCGTCCTTGGTGGCGCCGTGCACCTGGGGCGAACACCTGAGGGTGTAAGCATCCTGCACCCGGCCGCAGTCCTTGTGGGAGGTTATGATTTCGCTGTTGCGGACAATTCGTTCCATGTTGTCGGCGGCCGCGGCCTGGCCGGGATGCGGCCGGATGGCATGGATCCTGGCATTGAATTCGGTGCGGCTGCCCATCAGTACCTCGAGACTCATGGCGGACGCTATATCGATCAGCTTGGAAAAATGGACGGCGTCATTGACCGCCAAAGCGCCGATCGCGGTCATCACCTGGGTGCCGTTGACCAGCGCCAGACCTTCTGCAGCCTCCAGTTGGATGGGCTCCAGACCGCACTTGCTCAGCACCTGCTGACCGGTCATTTTCTGCCCTTTGTAAAACGCTTCACCCAGTCCGACCAGAACCAGCGCCAAATGGGCCAGGGGCGCCAGGTCGCCGCTGGCTCCGACCGAGCCTTTCTGCGGGATCAACGGGCAAACACCCCAGTTGAGAAGCGCAATCAGGTGTTCGACGGTCTCAAGGCAGATGCCGGAATGACCGCGGGCCAGATCCTGGATTCGCAGTGCCATGACGGCGCGTACGGTTTCCTCGTTCAGCGGTTCACCGACGCCGGCTGCATGGCTCATGAGAATATTTTGCTGCAGCCGGCGCGTGTCTTTTTTGGAAATCACCACATCACTTAACGCACCGAATCCGGTGGTAACGCCGTATATGGTTCTTTCTTCCTCAACCCATTTTTCGATCAAGCGGCGGGTATCCCGCAATCTTTGTTCCGAAGCTTCGGTTAATTTGACATGCGCGCCCTGCCTGGCGATTTTGACCAGTTTCTCCAGCGTCATGCCGTCCATGTCGATCATAATTGTTTTTGCAGCCAATGGTTGCTCCTTATATAGGTTTCAGGTTTCAGGCGTCAGCGTCGACCGCCGAAGTCTATCAGCTTATATCAGGCCAATTCCTTCTCCCCGCGCTTTTTTATCTCCTCCAGGCTCGCCAGGGTCTTATCGCCAAGGACCGGCGGCCGGTGTGTTTCCAGGATTTGCTGAATCTTTTCCCGCACCCGGGTGGCCGTATCTTTGGCGCCGGCTTCCTGCCACCGAGTGTACTGCTGGCGCGTAAATATATCGGGACGCCAGAGTTCATGCTGGAAATGCTGCAGGGTATGCTTTGTATCAAGAAAATTACCGCCCGGTCCGACGGATGCAATTATCTCCCGCGCCAGAGCTTGCCGGGATATCTCGAACCCGCGCAAAAACCGCTTGGTCATTCCGATAAGTTCGTTGCCGACGATCAGCTGTTCCACCGCACAAACCATCCCCATGTCCATGTAGCCGACGTCGTGAATCAAATTCAGACCCGCCAGCCCCTGCGCCATTATATGGAAGGCGGCTTCGGCGCCGGCCTGGGCATCCAGAACTTTGGCATCGGTAGAGCCGGCCAGACCCCAGGTGGGCAGGCCGAAGTGCTGGGCGACCTCGGCCTGGGCCGCCAGGGCTAGGCTCATTTCGGGCGCGGCCGTGCACATCAGCCCGGTGCCCATGTCGAAAATGCCGAAATTACATCCCAGTCCCACGGGGCTGCCCGGACGGCGAAGTTGAACCAGCACCAGCCCCATCAATGATTCCGCCAATCCCTGGGCGACTGCGCCGGCTATCGTCACCGGACCCGTGGCGCCGGGCTGGATCGCCGGGCCCATCATCTGCGGCAGGCCCAGATCGGCGGCGACAAACATTCGCGCCACCACCTCGGCGGGAAAGACAAGCGGCGAGATCGATTCGGGATACAAGACCAGAAACGGTTTTTCGCGCAGTCGGTCAAGCCCGCCGCTGACGGCTGCGGCCATTTCGTAAACCAGTTCCGTGCCGCGTGCCGAATAGGTCAGGAAAACGATCGGTTTGGCGGTGTTGCCGACAACCGCCGCAAACTCATGCAAGTCGGCGGCTTTGGCCGGCACATCCTGGCAGGAGCCCATGGGCATCACCCAGTCGATATGTTCCAGGCTGTCGGCTATTTTGGCAGCCCGCGCGATGTCGGCGACGGTGGTCGGATGCACCGCACCGGTCAGGGCGTCTTTGGTGTTGGGGCTGGCGGTGGAGGTGCCGTAGTAGCTTTTTCGGTTTTCAACCTCCAGGGCCCGCTGCCCTTCACGATTGTAGATGGTCCAGCCCCTGGGTGCGGTGTTAAGGCATTGCCGGACAATAAACTCCGGCACTCTGATACGATCTTCGGAAACGACGGCGCCGGCCTTCTTCAGCATGGTTCCGGCATCCGGATGCAGGACTTTGAATCCCACCTTCTCCATCACTTCGAATGCCGCCCGGATTAGTTGCTGAATCTGATCATCGGTCAGCATCCTGAACAACGGACTTTGTTTTTTCGTCGAGTTGGTCTGAATCATAATCCGCACCTCCGGCTTGATAGGGTTGAGCAGGACTTAATTTTCGATCATTTTTGTATAGTTTATCGCTTGACCATTTTCAACATTTTCTTTATTGTTGATGGCAACTGCACGAGACCATATAGCAGATTCCCCGCAATCCGCTGTTCTAATGCATGTTTAATACAATCCGCATCAACCTGCGGAGATCCACGTGTGCCCGTTGGCCCGTCTGCCGGTCAGCCGGTTTTCATGTGGGCCGGTAAACCGAAACGGGCCGGCGAACCTGTAGGCTGACCGGGCAGCTGACTAATCGGCCGACGGGTCAACCGGATAACCGGTCAACGAGCAAACGGGCCAACGGGCCAACCGGCTAACGGAACAACCCGTCCCACTATTCACCGCATTGATTAGGGCTTTGCGACACCTAGAAAAAATACTTGATCAAAGGAGTTAAGTACATGGATAAAAATTATGATGCAATCATTGTCGGCGCCGGCATCATCGGTTGCTGTACGGCTTTTGAGTTGGCGAAAAGGGGCTACAAAACGCTTAACGTTGAAAAACTGGGGGCCTCGGGGCAGGGGTCGACCGGGGGGTCGTGTGCCATCATCCGGCTGCACTACTCGACGCCCGACGGTGTCGCCATGGCCCGTGAAGGCTATTACTACTGGCTTGAATGGCCGCAACATCTGCAGGTCGAAGACAAGGCCGGCATGGCCCGCTACGTCAACACCGGCTGCCTGGTTATCAAAACAGCCCTGAACAAATATCTGAAAAATGTTATGGCCAGTCTGGACAATATGGGCGTCGCTTACGAAGAACTGGATCGGGCCGGCATCCGGGAAAAAATGCCGCTGCTGGATCTGCAGACATACTTTCCACCCAAGCTTCTCAACGATCCGGATTTCGGCCGCCCCACCGGCGAAGCCATCGAGGGCGCAATTTTTGTCCCCGAGTCCGGCTACATCACCGACCCGCAGCTGTCGACCCACAATGCCCAGATGGCAGCCGAGGCCAAAGGCGGGGAGTTCCGGTTCAATGCCGAAGTTGTGGAAATTCTGAAAAAGGACGGTCGGGTGGCCGGCGTCCGATTGAAAGACGGATCACGGGTATACGCGCCCGTGGTTGTTAATATCGCCGGGCCGCATTCGTATCTCATCAACCGCATGGCCGGGGTCGAGAAGGGCATGAAAATCAAGACCCGGGCCCTGCGGCAGGAAGTCTGCCATGTGCCCGCCCCCGAAGGTTTTGACTACGAGAAAGCCGGAATGATCATATCGGACGGCGATATCGGCTGCTACTCGCGCCCGGAAGTCGGCAATCACGTGCTGATCGGCAGCGAAGATCCGGAGTGTGACGAACGCGAATTTGTCCATCCGGATGATTATGACAGCAGCTTCACGGACCAGTGGACCACCCAGGCCATGCGCGAAGCCCAGCGCATCAAAGGGCTGCCCATCCCCAACCAGGCCCAGGGCGTCGTCGACCTTTACGACGTCTCCGACGACTGGATTCCGATTTACGACAAATCCGATTTGCCGGGTTATTACATGGCCATCGGCACATCGGGAAATCAATACAAAAACGCCCCGGTAGCCGGCGTATTAATGGCCGAGTTGATTCAAAAGGTCGAAGCCGGCCACGATCACGACAACGATCCGGTCAGGTTCGTCATGCGGCATACCGGCCGGGAATGCAACATCGGTTTTTTCAGCCGGTTAAGAGAGATCAACCCCGATTCCAGCTTTTCGGTCATCGGATAATCCCCCGGCTTCAAGATCCCCAGGGATTTCAAGGTAGAGATATGAATAAGGTCCTGCTGGAGGTCCGCGATCTGCGCGTATACTTCCATGTCAAGGAAGGCGTCGCCCGGGCGGTCGACGGAGTTTCCTTCAAGCTCCGGCGGGGTGAAACCCTGGGACTGGTCGGGGAAAGTGGCTGCGGTAAGACCGTGACCTCGCTTTCGATTTTGAAACTGCTGGATGTCCCGCCGGCTGAATATCGGGGGGGAGAGATCCTTTTCGAAGGACGGGATCTGCTTAAAGCCGGCGAAAAGGAAATGCGCCGGGTGCGGGGCAAGACGATTTCCATGATCTTCCAGGAGCCCATGACCTCGCTGAACCCGGTCTTGTCCATCGGCTTTCAGATTGCAGAGGTGCTGACCACCCACCATAAAATGCGGCCGGCATCCGCCCGTGACCGCGCCGTTGAGTTGTTGACCATGGTGGGCATTCCATCACCCGAGCGACGGGTGGATGAGTATCCGCACCAGCTGTCCGGCGGAATGCGGCAGCGGATGATGATTGCCATGGCGCTGGCCTGCAATCCCCAGGTGCTGATTGCCGATGAGCCCACCACGGCGCTGGACGTTACCATCCAGGCCCAGATCCTGGAGTTGATGAACCGGCTGCAGGCCGACCTGGGAGCCAGCGTTCTGCTGATCACCCATGACCTCGGGGTCATTGCCGAGACGGCCCGGCGGGTGTCCGTCATGTATGCCGGCCGGATTGTCGAGGAGGCCGATGTAAAGACAATATTTAAATCCCCGGTCCATCCCTACACCCAGGGGCTGCTGCAGTCCATACCCAGAATCGACGAGGAGCAGCGGCCGCATCGGCTGAGCGAAATACCCGGGCGGGTGCCGAACCTGTGTTTTTTGCCGCGCGGCTGTGCTTTTTATGACCGCTGCCCGATTCACATAGCGCAGTGCGTCGCGGAACGGCCTGAACTGCTGCCGGTGGAGGAAGGGCATCTGGCTGCCTGCTGGAGAGCCGAGGAGACCCTGAAAGGATCAAGCCTTGGCTGAAGCGCTTATCGAAGTTGACGGACTCGTCAAGCATTTTGCGATCAAACGGGGTATTTTCTCCCGGGTGTCCGGTTATGTCCATGCGGTGGACGGCATCAGCCTGCGGGTGATGAAGGGCCAGACGCTGGGACTGGTCGGGGAAAGCGGCTGCGGTAAAACAACGGCCGGCAAAACGATCCTTAAACTGCTGGAGCCGACCGCCGGCACCATTCGATACAACGGGGACGATATCACCCACTACAAACGGTCGCAAATGAAGGGGCTGCGGCGGGAAATGCAGATTATTTTTCAGGATCCGTTCTCCTCGCTGAATCCGCGCCATACGGTCAGTGCGATCATTGCCGCGCCTTTGGAAATTCACAAGCTGGTCGATCCGTCGCAGAAGGAAGACCGGATCGCCGATCTATTGCGCAAGGTCGGTCTGTCGGCCGCCGCCATGCGACGCTATCCCCACGAGTTTTCCGGCGGTCAGCGGCAGCGAATCGGCATTGCCCGGGCGTTGGCGGTGAACCCCCGGCTGATTGTGGGCGATGAACCGGTTTCGGCGTTGGATGTATCCATTCAGGCTCAAATTTTGAACTTACTGGAAGACCTGCAGGATGAGCTGGGTCTGACTTACCTCATGATTGCCCATGATTTGAGCGTCATCCGTCACATCGCCGATGTCATCACCGTCATGTACCTGGGTAAAATCGTTGAAACCGCCGCGAACAGGGAGCTATACCGGCATCCGCTGCATCCCTACACCCAGGCCCTGCTCTCGGCCGTGCCGATACCCGACCCGGAGCACAAGCCGCAGCGGATGATTCTGAAGGGCGACGTACCGTCTCCGATTCGGCCGCCGGCGGGCTGCCGCTTTCATCCGCGCTGCCCGCAGCGGTTTGAGCCTTGCGACAAAATAGAGCCCGAGTTCAAGATCGTTGAAGACGGCCACGGCGTTGCGTGTCATTTATACTAGTGATAGAAGCGGGAGGCCGGCGGCGCAAAAATCAGGATCGGCCGCAGGAGGTTAGCGGTGCTACAATACATCATCAAACGGGTTCTACAGGCCATACCGCTTCTGATCGGTGTATCGATCATCGGTTTTTCCATGATGCACCTTGCACCCGGGGGACCGCTGGCCGTTTACACCCTTAATCCGACCATTACCGCCCAGGACATCGAACGGATCAAACAGGTATTCGGCCTCGACCAGCCGCTTCACATTCAATACTTTAAGTGGGCGTACGGTATTTTTACCGGCAACTGGGGCTATACCTTTTTCGGCGGCCGGCCGGTTCTGAACGTGATCCTGGAGCGGTTTCCGGCAACCCTTTTACTGATGGGGTCGGGAATGTCCCTGGCCATCATCCTCGGCATGCTGATCGGTATTCTGGGTGCGGTCCGGCGCTACTCGATTTTCGACTACCTGGCGACCAGCGGGGCCATGGTGGCGCTTTCCTTTCCGACATTCTGGTTCGGGCTGATGACCATATTCTTATTTTCACTAAAGCTCGGCTGGCTGCCGTCCGGCGGCATGTACACCCTGGGCGGGGAAGAAGGCATCCTGGATATTTTAAAGCATTTAATCCTGCCCACGGTGGTCCTGGCTCTGGTGCTCGTGGCCCAATGGAGCCGCTATTCACGCTCCAGTTTCCTGGAAGTCATTCATCAGGACTACATTCGAACCGCCAAATCCAAGGGGCTTTCCGGGGGCCGCATTCTGTTTCGCCATGCGTTCCCCAACGCCGTGGCACCTTTGATTGCGCTGGCCGGAATCCAGCTTCCCTGGCTTTTCTCGGGTGCCCTGGTGACCGAAACCATTTTTGGATGGCCGGGGATGGGGCGCCTGTTTGTCGATGCGCTGACAATGAAAGAATACCCCGTGCTGATGGGCATGGTCATGATTACGGCCATATTTGTAATTATCGGCAATCTTTTGGCCGACCTAATGAATGCGCTCATCGATCCGCGGATAAGATTGCAATGATGACTGATTCAAACCAGACCAAAATCGATGGGACCGGGGACGCCGAACCTGGCGACGGCCGGGAGCACGCTCCCGTCGCGGGGCTGACCATCCACTATTATGAGAGCCAGAGCCGGCGGATCTGGCGGCGGTTTTTACAGCACCGGCTGGCCGTGGCGGGCGGCGGCGTGGTGATCATGCTGCTGCTTATGGCGCTGCTGGCCGGTTTTATCTCGCCGCACGACCCCCTGGCCCTGGACACGCAGCGACGGTTTATCCCCCCATTGAAGGAGTCGAATTATTTTCTGGGAACCGATGAAATGGGGCGGGATTTGCTGAGCCGGCTTTTCTACGGCGGCCGCATCAGCCTGGTGGTCGGCGTGGCCGCCATGTTTGCCACGATCGTGACCGGTCTGACCATCGGACTGATATCCGGTTTTTACGGCGGCAAAGTGGACATGATCCTGATGCGCTTCACCGACACGATGCTCTGCTTTCCGCAGGTGTTTCTGCTGCTGGTGCTGGCGGCCTTTATTACCCCGACGGTGATTTCCATCGCTCTGATTATCGGACTGACATCCTGGATGGAGGTGGCCCGTATCATTCGCGCTCAGATCCAGTATGTCAAAGAGCAGGATTTCGTGCAGGCGGCGTTTGCACTGGGCGCCTCGGAAATGCGCATTATGTTCAAAGAGCTGCTGCCCAATGCCCTCGCACCGGTCCTGGTATCCGCGACCCTCAATGTCGCCAATGCGGTGCTCATGGAGTCGTATATCAGCTTTTTGGGGTACGGCATTCAGCCGCCGCTGGCCAGCTGGGGCAATATGTTGACCAACGCCCAGTCTTACTTTGATTTGGCCCCCTGGCTGGCCATTTTGCCCGGGGCCATGATCACCTTGACGGTGATGAGTTTTAATTTCCTGGGAGACGGTCTGCGCGACGCCCTGGATCCCAGGCTGAGAATGTAGCCTGGGAGGTAAAGTCAAAGCCTGACCTTCCGGCCAGGATTTTAAACCTGATGCGCTGAACTCGGCTGACGGCATTCATTGCGCCATACCAGCCACAACCTTGAAAAGGAGAATTGCTATGGAACGAAAAGGAATGACCAGACGTGATTTTATCAAGACCACCGGGGCCTTGACGGCTTTCGCTGCGGCGGCCGGCATGGGCATCCCCCGGCGGGCCTGGGCCGGGAAAAACAACGTTATCATCGGCATGACCCAGGAGCCGGTCAACTTCAATGCCCTGCTGTATGTCAATTCCGGCACCGAAGAAGTTCCGGAAGCCTGCATTTTCGATGCCCTGTGGGACGTGAACGACAAGGGCGAATTCATACCGAATCTGGCCGTCCGCGTGCCGACCCTGGAAAACGGCGGCATCTCCCCGGACGGACTGGTCTGGAAGATCGAGCTGAAAAAGGGCGTCAAGTGGCAGGACGGCGCCCCGTTTACGGCCAAAGATGTTGAGTTCACTTACCAGACCATCGTCAATCCCAAAGTGGCCATCCGCTCGCGGTCGGGATTCGACCTGATCTCCGAATTTAAAATCATCGACGACTACAATGCGGAGATCCATCTTGCCAAGCCGTTTGTGCCGTTTGCCTGGGCCTGGCAGAAAATGCACATTGTCCCCGAACACATTCTGGCCAAAGTCCCGGACATCAACACGGCGCCGTACAACACCAACCCAATCGGGACCGGGCCTTACAGACTGGTCAAACGGGTCGCCGGCAGCCACATGGTGTACAACCGCAACATGGAATACCATCGCGGTGCCCCGGCCATTGAAACGGTAATTCACAAATTCGTGCCCGATCAGACCGTGCTCTACACCCAGTTTAAAACCGGTGAGATCGATGTGCTCGGCCTGCACGGCGTGCCGCCCGAAAGGTTTGAAGAATCCCGCCACCTGCCGGGCCTTGACGCGCTCGAGACCCCCGCGCCCTGGGTCGAGTTTATCTATTTCAACTGCGGCAAACCCCAATTCGAGGAAAAAGTCGTGCGCCAGGCGCTTTACTATGCCGTGGACAAGGAAAAGTGGATCAAGGACATCTACTACGGTCTGCCGCCCCGCACGCTGTCCTATCTGCACCCGAATCACTGGGCTTACAATTCCAATCTGAAAGACCCCGGCTTCGATCCGGGACGTGCGGCCGAGATGCTCGATGCCGCCGGCTGGAAGAAGGGCTCCGACGGCATCCGCGAGAAAAACGGGGTCAAGCTGAAGTTCTCCATGTCCACCACCGCCGGCTCCAAAGCCCGCGAACAGGCCGAGGCCATGGTCCAGGCCAACTGGAAGGAAATCGGCGTGGCCATGGAAATCAAAAACATGCCCGCCTCAGTGGTCTGGGGCGAGTACACCACCAAGAGCCAGTTCGACACCCTGATGGTCGGCTGGGAGCCCACTGTGGGCATGGATCCGGACTACACCGCCCGCTGCCATTCCAAGCAGATCCCCGCCAAGTACGGCACCGGTTCGAATTATGTGCAGTATGAAAATCCCGCGTTGGACAAACTGCTGGAAGAAGGCGTGCTCATATCCGACATGCAGAAGCGTAAAGCCGTCTACGACAAAATACAGGCCATCCTGGCCGATGACGTCCCCTTCGCGCCGATCTTCGCCTACACGTTCATGTATGGCAAAAAGAGCGATCTGCAGGGATATAAAATCAACCCCTATGTGACCGACATTACCTGGAACATCCAGGACTGGTCGTGGTCATAAAAACATCACGGTCGCCTGTTCTATATTGTTCGTGAAGTTGTCCTGTAAAAAACGGCTGCGGGAACTTCGTTCCCGCAGCCGTTTTGTTTAATGCGGGCAGATTGCAGGTCGGCTGCTGCTGAACCACCCAAAAAGTAATCCGGGGGAAATCCATGTATCAGGCGGCTTTGGGCGGGCTTCGGTCATTAAGAAGGCAGGCGTATGATTCTGGCCTTATTCGGCCGCCGGAAGACTGAATGAGAAGCAGGCACCCTTCCCCAGCTCGCTTTCACACCGGATTGACCCGCCCAGAAGGTCGATCAATTCCTTGGCCACCGCCAGGCCGTAGCCGGTTGCAGGCTCGTCGCCGGTCGGCACACTGCTGAGGGTGACGCCTTTTTGAAATAAGCCGGCCTGGTCCTGGGCACTCAAGCCCGGCCCGCCGTCCCTGACGCTGCATTCGACCACCTTTGATGATTCATCGATGGTCACCAGAATCTCGCGTTCATGGTATGAATACTTGACGGCATTTGAAAGCAGGTTGTCCATAACGGCGGCCACGGCCACCCGGTCGGCCCGGACATAGGCCGGGTCCGCCTTGGATTCCAATTTGATTCGAATCTGTTTTTGACTTGCCAGAAGCTGGTAATAGTTGCACGCGCGCCGGACCAATCTGGAGAGGTCAAATCTTTCGAAGGTTAGTTCGGGATTTTTTCGAATGGTGGCATCATTCATCAGTTCTGCCACAATATGTGACATGAGGCGGGCGGTGCGCTTGAGACCTTTAAGCCAGTCCTGGACCTGTTGATCCGGATAATCCTTTAGTGAGATCCGCAATAAATCGGTGGTCGCGGTGGTAACGCTTAAAAAATTATTCAGGGCATGAGCCGAAAATGCAACCGAAGTGGGATCGAAGGAGGGTATTTTTTGAAGATCCCCCAGTGCGCGCTCTAAATCCGCTTTGGCGTGTAAAATGGCGGCGGAAATCTTATCCTTGGCTTCACTCATTTTAAAGTCCCCTGTTGATAGCCGTTGTTTCCATAAAAAAATTTAAGACTCACTTCGTCCGGCGCTGACCATCTGGGCCAGCGACCGGGCCATATTGTCCAGGAACGCTTCATCCGGAAGCGAAATCGTCATTTTCAAGGTGCCGTCGTCCGCTTTTTCCATGCAATCGCTCAATTTGGCTTTGAAGGCACCGGCCAGCTGCGTCATTTCTTCCGATTCCTCCCTGGCTGAAAACATTTCACCGATAAACGCAAAGGCCGCCCCCATCAGTTTTCCGCCGGCCGCGGCGATTTTTTCTTTTCTGGCCAGTGCTTCGGCCTCCTTCTCAACCTGTTGCCGCATGCTTTCATCTTCGGCGGCATCCGGTTTTTCTCCCAGCAGAACCTCCAGTCTTCGTTTGAGCTCTTCCATGCCGGTGGCCATGTCAACCTTTGTCAGCTCGCAATCCGGATCGAGCACGGCCTGGGCAAGTTCATGCTTGGCGGAAAGCGTTGCCAGCAGGTTTTCTTCCAGGGTGTTTTCGGTCACCAGCAGATAGACCTGCACCGGCCGTTTCTGACCCATGCGATGCGCCCGACCGATGCGCTGCTCCAGGACGGCCGGATTCCATGGCAGATCGACATTAATGACCGTATTGGCGGCCTGCAGGTTCAATCCGGTGGAACCGGCATTGGTGGTAATAAACAACCTGCAATCGGGGTCATTCTGAAACCGGTGCATGAGCGCCTGGCGCTTTTTTTGAGGCACGGACCCGTCCAGTCTGACATAATTCAGCTGCTGCTTTTCCAGAATCGGTTCGATCAGATTCAGCATGGTGGTCCATTCGGAAAACAGGACAACTTTGCGATCATCCTCCGCCATGAGCTGCTCCAGCAGTTGGCTGAGTTCGGCCAATTTGCTGGAGTACCCCGGCGGCTGCTTGTCCACTAAGAAGGTGCTGTCGGCGCACATCCGGCACATCAGCAGCGCTTTTTGCAGCCGGAGCAGATCCATTTCCGTCAGATATCTTTTCTGGATAATGGTCTGAATAATCTGGCGGTGTCCTTTCTGCAAATCAAGCTGCTCTTCGGTCGGCGGAATTCTTAAGATTTGATTGGTGCGCGGCGGCAGGTCTTTAATCACCTGCTGGCGGGTGCGTCGCAGCATGATCGGTTTGAGCTGATCTCTTAATGTATCAAGATTTTTGTAGCCTAGCAGTTTGCCTTTTTCATCGACCACCCGGTGGCGGTTGAAAAACCGAAATGCCGGTCCCAGCCTGCGATCGTCGATGAATTCCACCACCGAAAAAAGCTCGTCAATGCGGTTTTCAAGGGGCGTTCCCGAAAGCACCAGGGCAAAGGGGGATTTTAACGCCTTGATGACCCGGCTGGTTTTGGCCTCCCAGTTTTTGATGCGCTGGCCTTCGTCCAGGATAATCAGGTCCCACCGGACACGCTCGATCGACAGAAAATCACGCAGCACCTGCTCGTAGTTGCAGACCGTAAAAAAGCTGTCGCTTTCATACTGCGCCGGTCGATCCTTGGCACTTCCCAGAATAAGCCGGCAGCTGCGGTTGCTGAACCGCTTGATCTCGATGCGCCACTGCGATTTCAGGGAAGCCGGACAGATCACCAGCACCTTGGTGATGGTCGCATGCCGGGACAGCAGTTCGGCCACCCCGATGCCCTGGATGGTTTTGCCCAGACCCATGTCGTCGGCCAGGACCGCCCGGCCGGCCCCGGCGGCAAAGGCCACCCCGTCCAGCTGGTAGGGCAGCAATTCGGCTTTGAGCAGGGTCCGCCGCAGGGGATGCGTTTTCGGGTTTTCACGAATCCCGGCCACACTTTCGCCCATGCGCTCCTGGAACAGCTTGTGGTTGATGTATTCTTCGGCATCCGGATAAACCGTTACCGGGGCATCCAGGTTCTCAAGCCGCCGGATGCAGTGGATCAGGCTTCTTTTACATTTTTAATTGCTGTGTCTCTGAAGGGTTTGACCAGCTTTGAGATTTCCGGGATCAAGATTGTCCGGAATCAGCATGCCGAGCTGCAGCTGCTCGGCCGTAGCGCAGGTAAACACAGAGGTCATTGATTTCGGCCGGCGTTTCTCTGACGGTCTTGTTGAATTTTTTCCGGACCTGTCCAAGGCGCAAATGATGTGCTTGCAGGTGCCGAGCGTATTTTTGCGGAAATCCGGACACGAACAGTATGACTCGCCCAATTCCCAGCCCCGCAGGGCGATGCGATAACTTTTGCCGGAAACCTGACTGGTAAGGATATATTCGGTCCACAAGGCGCCTGGATCGAGCGATTGCAGTCGCATTTTTTCGGTTTGCGCTCTTTGTCTCCGATCGGCAAGTGCTTCTTCGACCAGGGCTTCGTCGCTCAGGCTCTCCATGGGGATTCTTTCAGGCGGCGGCGCCGCAAGCCCCAGCGTCAGTTTTTCCTCTAAAATCAGAGATAGGGCCGCCCCCTGATGTTCACAGGCACCGGGACAGACGCTGCAGTGAATGTTCAAACGCTGCGCTTTTTGGGGATCGAGGCGGATGGAGACCTCTGGCCTCTTCGAGGTTCAGCCTGAAATGCTCGTTGTTGAAAGTTACCTGCTCAAACACGTCAATCTCATATTTACCGCCTTCCAAAATCAATTGCTTTCCTTGTGGGCCCAGCAGCTTGCAGGCTTGCGCATAAGAAAGACGAGACAGCTTATCTTTCAATGTTATCATGGTGACCTGTTCCTTATTTATATCGGCATGATTGTTGATTGTACGTCGTCGGTGTCTGCAGGATCGTATGTCCGGTCGGAGAACTTCTTTAATTATCCCTCGGATTGTTTTCTGTCAACCTTGAACCGCATCAAAATTCGGCTACGAAGACACACGGGCTATAGGAAGTGCTAACTCATTGACTTTATGTAATTTCTAATCTATTCTAACCTTGAATGGGTTTGCCGGTTGGCCCGTTTGCCGGAGTGCCGGTTTACTGAAACGGGTCAACGGGCCCACGGGCTAACGGACTAACCGACCAACGAGGACGACAGCCATGTCAAACGAAGTATCCCATCTGACGATCACCGTTGATAAGAGTCATATTTTAAGCCTGGGCGAGCGGCTGTACGAGCAGAGCATCGAGCTGATCCGCGAACTGGTCAATAATGCCTACGATGCCGATGCCACGCGGGTGGATGTGACGGTCTCCGGCAAGGAGATTGTTGTGGCAGACAACGGCGATGGAATGGATATGACAGGACTTGAGCAATACTTCAATGTCGGTTCCGACGCCAAACTGCTTCATCCCAAATCTCCCCGGTTCGGCCGCGACCGCATCGGCCAGTTCGGCATCGGCAAGTTTGCAAGTCTGGCGGCCGCTTCCCGCTTTGAAATTACAACCCAGAAAGAAGCGTTTTGCGCCCGGGTCGTATTCGACCGAACCCGCTGGCTGGGACAGGGCGACTCCTGGGTGATCCCCCTTACGCGCCTGGAGCCTGATGCCGACCGGGGCAATGGGACCACCGTGCGCCTGGTAGATCTTAAAAGGATCTTCAAACCGGAGGACGTTACCCGGCGAATTGCCGAAGGTGTGCCGATCCGGGCCAAAAATTTTGCGGTTTACGTCAACCGATATCGGGTGACGCCGCACCGATGGTCGGGCAACCGTATGCCGGTGATGGAAGGTACCCCTCACGGCATTATTCATGGAGAAATAGTGATTCTACCGGCTTCCCAGGCGTCCACCGAAAATATGGGAATCGAAATCAAGGTCAAGGGGGTCACGGTGCGGCGGGAGCTTTTCAATATCGCTGCCTGGGGCAAGGCCGCCACCCGCATCCGAGGAGAAATTCATGCCGATTTTCTGCCTTTGACCAGCGACCGGTCCGGATTTTTGGAGGACACCCCGCAATTTGAGGCTTTTCTGAAAGGCATGCAGAAAACAATTGCCGACGTTGAGAAGGTTTACCGGCAGCTGGCCTCCAAGAAGGAAAATCAAAAGGTCAGCCGGGCACTCAAGGAAGCGTTGCAGCGCGTTTATCAGGCGCTGTCCCTGAACCCGGAACTTTCCCCCTTCGGGGTTGTTCCGTTGGCGGAAAAAGGCCGCCCGGGCGTCGGCGAGACCGCCGTGGAATCCGGCTCGACGAACCAGGCGCCTGAGCAGATTAAGCCGCACGACGAGACCCGGCCGGATTCAGATCAGGGGAATGAACCATCCGCAGATGCGGAGGAGAAACCAAAAAAGGTGCGCAAGCCTTCTCTCAGAATTGCCACGCCGAACGCGGTGGTAAAAAGGCTCAAGTTCGGGGATACGGGTGTTACCTGCTGTCTGGATCACCTGGGGGAGGACGGACCGGAGTGTATTACGGAGGGAACGATCATTTATATCAACCGGGATCACCCTTTGTACAAACGCGAGTCCAAGAAAAAGGAAGCCCACATCCTGAACATCGCCCGTCTGATTACCCAGGAGATATCCCTGATGAAAGATTCGGCCAATCCGCGCGAGGCTTTCAACCGCCAGTCCAAACTTCTGCGGGATGCCTTCAGAGACGCAGATGATTAGCCTTGGTGTCGACTTGCCAGGTACCGGCTCTGTGAGGCCCGGAATAAATTCCATGCAAACATTTTTTCAATTGGTTAAATTCGAGGAGAAAACCGCGAATCTTTTCAGGGTGGGCAGAGTACCGGGGCTTCGTCGGCTTTTAGTTCGCGTCATGTTCTGCTGCTGTTGACCTCATTTTCCCTTACGCAGCCGGCGAAGTTTTCGCTTCAATTTCACCTGCAATCGCTTAAGAGGAGTTATCGGGGCGCCTTCAAAGCGTGATCTGAGTTCCACATAGAAGCTGGATAATGAATTCAGCGTCAACTTAAACAGGTCATCCCGGCCATCGGTCGCGCCGCGGCAGATGTGATGATGGCAACCGATGGCAACGGCTTGAACCGGCACGAGCATCTGGATCTTCGATAGATCATCCAACTCCAATCTTTTTTCTGCCGACTCAATCTGCATTGCGGCCGCACGCACGTCATGTCTATCCCGGGCATATTCCTTATAGCGCATGGCGATAAGCTTTTTCCAGATCTTAAGGTGTTCGGCCGCGACGCCTAGGGTCCTCAAGTAGTTAATATGAGCTTTGGAAATTTTTTTGTTCAGATTGGAAAGATAGCCGCGGAATTCTCCGGCAACCCGGAGATCGGGCGCCTCGAGTACGAGCATGATCAGGACAACCGCGGCAACCACCAGCTCATTGAAGATGCGGTCCTGCTCCGTCTGACTCAGATGCTCGAAGCGTGCCAGGTGTCGGAACTGTTTGTCATTAAACAGCTGGAACGCGGCGTTGCCGGCGGCCTGCACCAGAGCCGCCGCCGTTTCTCCGGCCATTTGATCGAGTGATTCAAATGGCGGTTTATTCTTCGTCATGTCGTTTACTCAGATAATCGATATCCCGGCGTTTTCGGGCAAGTTTGATCCGATAAAAAATTGGGTAAAAAATTGGGTCTGCGCTTTCAGCGGCGAAGTATGCGGGAAAACGCCGGGCATGTCAACAAACATAAGGAATTCTTCTATCAGAATTTCACCTGGTGTTATGGGTTCAAGTTTTTTCATGATGGACACTCCTTAATGATAATCAACAATTTCGACGTCTTCTGCGAATCCATCCAACCAACGAAAGCAGATTCGCCACTGATCATTGATGCGAATGCTGCATTGACCGGAACGATCTCCCTTGAGTGCCTCAAGGTGATTGCCAGGTGGAACTCTTATCAACCCCAAGCTGAGCGGCCGGGGACGAGCAGACACGGCCTTTCCAAAAGCCTGAATCTTTGATTAATGATGAATTCCCTTAAGCGCCGCAGGCCCCCCGGTCCGCTTGAGCGCCTGGTTGGCCATATGCTGCAAGAACAAGAAACTTTACATAATTCGACTCTACACATCTATCCCAAAAATTTGAGGTTCTTTCCGAGTACTGCAATTTTCATTTAACCAGTTGGCAATTTTTTTCATCATGCTGTCTTCCCAAACCCTTGCACCTGTGGGACAGTTTTTAATACAAGCACAACAGCGAATGCATAGCTCGATTTTAGTTGCCACGCTCGCATTAATTGAAATGGCTGCAGTTGGACATACACTGGCGCACGTACCACAAACTGTGCATGTGTCTTCTTTGGTCACTGGTGAAACAGCCATAGATCGCGCTCCGCCTTCATATGGAAATCTGCCGGGAATTTCCAAATCCATTTGGGCATCAGGTGATTGTAACGCTGTGACTTTATCTTTAATTTTTGCTCCAAAATCCATTGCCTTTTGAACATCCAGGCTATCCGGACGTCCATTTGCGATGGGGACATCCTTTGTTGCAAAAGAGTGCTCCCCGATGAATGCACCACCGGCAACCGGATTAAAGCCTAACTCAATTGCAAGATTTTTTAATTCTAACAATGCATCTTCAAACTCCCGGTTCCCATATACAACTATGAGAATCGCTAAGGTTTTGCTTGCTTTTATCTGTTTGAATCGATTGATTGCATCAACTGGCAGACGACCACCGTAAACAGGTGCACCTATAATTACGAGTTCATCTGAAAAGGGCGGAATTGTTTGTTGAGCTCCTTCCGGAAGTGTCAAATTAATATGCTCGACATCTTCAACAGTGATACCTTTAGCAATACTTTCCAATACTTTTTGAGTGGTTCCAGTGGGTGAAAAATAGATGAGTTTTACCTTTTTAACTTCCATTGTTATCTCCTCCTGCTCACGAGAGCTTCCCATAAATACCTTCATTTGCTCTTCTTTCAATTACGATTATTATAAATTTGGGGGGGATTTATGGGACGTCCATTGATTTATTGATTTTTGCCTGATACCGGTTGAGAGAATATAAACGATGCATATCCATAAAATTTTATAATATCAGATATGTCTGAACAAAAAAATCGAAAATTATTGGATGAGGTGCGGGATTACTTGCAGCTTCATCATTATTCGATTTATACAGAAAGAACCTGTTACGACTGGATAATAAAATTTGTTCAATTTCACCAAATGAAATCAAGAAAGGATTCGAAACGTTTCGACAAATTTCATCCGAGTCTTTTCCCTTTCATTTTTAATAAATTTGTGATTAATTTTTCACAACAAAAAAAATATTATCCTTATCATCAGTGTCCCATATTTTTAAACTATGAGCGATCCGCTATCAACCGCAGGGCGGACATCTTGGGGGTGTTTCCATGTCCGATAACACTGAGATTTCCAAGGCAATGAATATCCACCTGGGAGAAATTTTTGATGATTTGCCTGCCATGCCGCAATTTGTGGAAGGCATTCGCCGCGCGCCCGCCCGGCATTTTAACCTCTCTCAAAAAGATACCGCGCTAGCCCTTAAAAATGCCCTGCGCTACATTCCTGAAAAGTGGCATCAGACCCTGGCGCCCGAGTTCCTGGAGGAGCTGCTCTCAAGGGGTCGAATTTACGGTTACCGATTCAGACCTGAAGGTACGCTCAAAGGCAAGCCGATTGAAGAATACCGGGGCAACTGCATCGAAGGCCAAGCCTTTCAGGTCATGATTGAAAACAACCTGGACTTTGATGTGGCCCTGTATCCTTACGAACTGGTGACCTACGGCGAAACCGGTCAGGTCTGCCAGAACTGGATGCAGTACCGGCTGATCAAGCGCTACCTGGAGGTGCTTACCCGAGACCAGACCCTGGTGATGGAATCCGGCCATCCGCTGGGCTTGTTTGCGTCATCGCCGGATGCCCCGCGGGTGATCATCACCAATGCGCTGATGGTGGGCTGCTTTGACGACCAGGACAACTGGCACCGCGCCATGGCACTGGGGGTGGCCAACTACGGCCAGATGACGGCCGGCGGCTGGATGTACATCGGCCCCCAGGGAATCGTGCACGGTACTTACAGCACCATTCTCAATGCCGGACGGGCCAAGCTGGGGATACCCGCCGATAAAGATTTAACCGGACATTTGTTCGTATCCTCCGGGCTGGGCGGCATGAGCGGCGCCCAGGGCAAGGCCGTGGAGATTGCCAACGGGGTGGCCGTCATCGCCGAGGTCGATAAAACCAGGATTCAAACCCGGCTGGAACAGGGATGGATTAAAAAATCCGTCGAAGATCCGGCCGAAGCCTTCAAACTGGCGGCCGACCACCTGCGGGCCCAAAAGAGCATCTCCATCGCCTATTCCGGCAACGTGGTGGATCTGATCGAATACGCGGTCAACAGCCATATTAAAATTGGTTTGCTGTCGGATCAAACGTCCTGCCACGCGGTCTACGAGGGCGGGTACTGCCCCCAGGGGATTTCGTTTGAAGAGCGCACGGAGCTGCTAAAGTCCGGCCATGCCGGCTTCAAGGAAATGGTGGACGCTACCCTGAGACGTCATTATGAATTGATTAAAATCCTGGTTGAGCGCGGGACCTATTTTTTCGATTACGGCAACAGTTTTTTAAAGGCCGTTTATGATGCCGGCGTCACCGATATCTGCAAAAACGGGAAGGATGCGCTGGATGGATTTGTTTTACAATCCTACGTGGAAGACCTCATGGGACCCATTCTGTTCGACTACGGCTACGGTCCCTTTCGCTGGGTGTGCCTGAGCGGCAGGCAGGAAGATCTGCTCAAAACCGATCAGGCCGCCATGGCGTGCATTGATCCGGACCGCCGATTTCAGGATCGCGACAACTACATCTGGATCAGGGACGCCGCCCAAAACAAACTGGTGGTCGGCACCAAAGCCAGGATATTATACCAGGATGCCTGGGGCCGCATGACCATTGCCCTTAAATTCAACGAAATGGTGCGCACCGGAGCAATCGGCCCGGTGATGCTGGGCCGGGACCACCACGACACCGGCGGCACGGATTCGCCCTTCAGGGAAACCGCCAACATCAAAGACGGCAGCAATATCATGGCGGACATGGCCACCCAGTGCTTTGCCGGCAATGCCTGCCGCGGCATGAGCCTGGTGGCCCTGCACAACGGCGGCGGCGTCGGCATCGGCAAGGCCATCAACGGCGGCTTCGGCCTGGTATTGGACGGCAGTGAACGCGTGGATAACGTCATCAAAAAGGCCATCCCCTGGGATGTTATGGGCGGCGTTGCCCGCCGCGCCTGGGCCCGCAATGAAAATTCCATCGCCACCGGCATCGCCTATAATGAAATGCGCCGGGACTCGGATCATATCACATTGCCGTTTCTTACCGATGAGAGGATGGTGGAAGGCCTGGTATCGAAAGCCTTTGAAAAACTAGAAGCGAAAGGTTAGCCCGTTTGCCAGTTGCCGGTTATCCGGTTATCCTCGCCGTAGCGGGATTTAGCCTGTCGAAAACATATTGGCTAATTGGCTAACAGGCCAACGGATTAAGGGGCCACGGGCCAACCGGCCAACCATGGCCAACGGGCTAACGGCCCAACGGCCCAACGGGCTAACGGGCCAACGGGCTAACAGGCCAACGGGCTAACAGGCGCAACCGATCAAGGAGAAAAAAATGTCATCGATGAAAAAGATATTGGAATGCGTACCGAATTTCAGCGAGGGGCGCGATCTGGATAAATTGGAAAAAATCCTGGAACCTTTGCGCGGCAAAGACGGTGTCAAGCTGTTGGACTTTCAAAACGATGAAGACCACAACCGGGCGGTCGTTACGATCGTCGGCGAGCCCGATCCGTTGAAGGCCGCCGTCATTGAATCCATGGGGGTTGCCATCGAGGTCATCGATATGCGCCGGCATCAGGGCCAGCACCCCCGGATGGGCGCCATCGATGTGGTCCCGTTTATTCCGGTGAAAAATATCAGCCTGGAGGAGGCGGTCGATATTTCAAAGGATGTCGCCGCGAAGGCGGCCGCCAAGTACAATCTGCCGATTTATTTATATGAGAAATCCGCCTCCAAGCCCGAACGGCAAAACCTGGCTGCCGTCAGAAAGGGTCAGTTCGAGGGCATGGCTGAAAAAATCACCCAGCCGGAGTGGAAGCCTGATTTCGGTCCGGCGCAGATTCACCCTTCGGCCGGGGTGACTGCCATGGGTGCCAGGATGCCGCTGGTGGCCTATAATGTGAATTTAGCCACCCCTGATTTTGAAATCGCCGACAAGATCGCCAGGCAGGTCCGGCACCTTAGCGGCGGTCTGCGATACTGCAAGGCGATCGGCATTGAATTAAAGGACCGGGGCCTGGTCCAGGTTTCGATGAATATGACCGACTACAGCAAAACCGCCTTATACCGCGTGTTTGAGCTGATAAAAATCGAAGCCCGGCGCTACGGCGTCAGTGTCGTGGGCAGCGAAATCATCGGCCTGGTGCCCATGGAAGCCCTGATGGACACCGCGGCCTATTACCTGGGGCTGGAGGATTTTTCCATGGAGCAGGTGCTGGAGACGAGGATATGGGAGTAGGGCTGGATGCTGGATACTGGATGCTGGATACTGGATGCTGGATGTTGGATGCTGGAAGCTTGATACCGGCTGCTGGATTAAAGATGATAGATGGTCAGAATGCATACTATGAACAAATAGAAAAGGATTAAGGGGGGAAGTTTGAGCTATAAGAAATTGGAAATTTGGCAGCTTGCTCATGAACTGGTTATTGACAAACATTTTATGACTCTGAATAAGCTGCCAAAATTTGAAATGTATGAGGAAGGGGCTCAAATTCGGAAATCTTGCAAATCGGTAAAATCGACAATTGTGGAAGGCTACGGAAGGCGAAGATACAAGCAGGAATTTATTCGTTTCCTAACTTATGCATTGGGTTCAAATGATGAAACACTTGATCATCTCGAAACACTATTTGAGACCGGTTCATTAACCGATCGCCCATTATATGAAGAGCTGCATCAGCGGATTGACCTTTTAGGGAAAAAAATAAATCTATTCATTCAATCCGTCCAAAAAAAACATATCAGCGAAAAGTGACAATTTTTTAACTTTTTAGATCAAGCTATCAAAAATTATGCACCAGCATCATCAAGTATCGAGTATCAAGCATCCAGCATCCAGCATCAATTCGAAAAGTGCTTGACCTTCATTGACACTAACCATACAGGAACAAATAAAACAAAATAAAGGGCAACTCCATGAATGGCAACATGATCATCAAAAACGCTTCCGAGCTGGTTACCTGCAGCGGATTTGCAGCCAAAAGGGGCGCGGATATGGCCGAGCTGCACATTATTTCCGACGGCGCTGTAATCATTAAAGCAGGCAGGATCGAGGCAGTCGGAACGACGGAAGATATTGAAGCCAAACTGGGAAAGACCGGTGCGGATTTATCCGGCTTCGATGTCATCGATGCGCAAGGCAAGGCCGTTCTGCCCGGCTTTGTCGACTCGCACACCCATTTTGTTTTCGGCGGCTACCGGGCGGAAGAATTTGCCTGGCGCCTGCGCGGCGACGGCTACATGCAGATCATGCAGCGCGGCGGCGGAATCGTCAATACGGTAAAGGCCACTCAAAAAGCCGACGCCAATGAACTGCTGCAATCCGGTATCAAACGGCTGGACTCCATGCTTTCCTTCGGGGTCACCACGGTTGAATGCAAAAGCGGCTATGGTCTGGATAAAGATACCGAGATCAAGCAGCTTGAAGTCATCAACCACCTGGACGGCATCCACTATATCGACATCGTCCCCACTTTTCTGGGCGCCCACGCGGTGCCCGCAAACTTCAAAGGCCGGGAAGATGAGTTTATCGAATTCATGGTCGAAGAAGTCATGCCGGTGGTAGCCGAGCGCAAGTTGGCGCAGTATTGCGATATCTTTTGCGAAAAAAATGTCTTCTCCGTCGAACAGTCCCGGCGATATCTCAGTAAAGCCAAAGAAATGGGTTTCAAGCTCAAACTTCACGCCGATGAAATCGTGCAGCTCGGAGGGGCCGAGCTGGCCGCTGAACTTCAGGCGACGTCGGCCGATCATCTGCTGCAGGCTTCCGACGAAGGCATCCGGCAAATGGCCAAGGCCGGTGTGGTGGCCATCCTGCTGCCCGGAACCGCTTTCAGCCTGAAAGAAGCCTATGCCCGCGGGCGTTTTATCATCGACAGCAATTGTGCCGTCGCGCTGGCGACTGATTTAAATCCGGGAAGCTGTTTCACGGAATCCATTCCCTTAATATTTGCCCTGGCAACCCTTTATATGGGCATCACAACCGAGGAAGCGGTTTCAGCATTGACAATCAACGCGGCGGCCGCCCTCGACAGAGCCGATGCCATCGGCAGCCTGGATGCCGGCAAACAGGGCGACCTGGTTGTGCTCGAATATCCTTCATATAAGTTCATTCCCTATCATATCGGGGTCAGCACCGTTGAAAAGGTCGTCAAAAATGGAAATCTGGTTTTTGATAAAGAAAAAAAAGGAGGGGTGATATATTGTTGACCGATCAAAAAATTACTGATTTCTTGCAGCAAACCGCTTCCGGAACGCCCGTTCCCGGGGGAGGTTCCGTTTCCGCCTTGAGTGCGGCCCTGGGAGCAGGGCTTACGGAAATGGTGGCAAATTTGACCGTGGGCAAAAAAAATTATGAGGCGGTTGAAGGCGAAATGAAAAAAATTTCTGAGACGGCCGCCAACCTCAGAAAAAAACTGACGGCCGAAGTCGACAATGACGCCACTGCCTACCAGGGAGTCCTGGCGGCGTTTAAATTGCCCCAAACGACGGAAGCCGAAAAAGAAACTCGAAGCCGGGCAATTCAGGAGGCCATGAAAAATGCCGCCCGGGTGCCGCTGGGGGTAGCCTATGATGCCCTGCAGGTTATGGATCTGGCTGAAACGGTGATAAGGAGCGGCAACCGGAATGCCGTCTCAGACGGCGCCGTAGGGGCGATGATGGCACGCACGGCCGTCCGGGGCGCGTTATTTAATGTGAAAATAAACCTGGTCTCCGTGAAAGACAAAGCCTTTGTCAAAGAAATGATGCAGGAAGCAAATAAACTGGAACAGCGGGTGCAGGAGCGGGAGAAAGAGATACTGGCATATGTGAGAATATAGCTGGTTGTAAGTTGTGGGTTGTATGTGGTGAGTTGTATGTTGTGAGTTGTGTGTTGTCTGTTGTGAGTTGTGAGTTGTTTGTGGGGTGTTGAATGGGCATTTATTGTTTGCTGCTAACCAGCTGTCGTGAATTGGCTGTAGCATTCGAAGTAAAATAGCGAATACAAAAAGCCAACTTTATGCAAGCGGGTTTTTTTTCGCGGTTGAAAACCGCTCCCACCCACAACATTCAACCCACAACTTACACCTCGCAATATCTACCATATTAGATAATTGCATATTACTATGTTAAGGCTGCAATCCGCGCCTCAGGCAATTCCATGCAACTATTTTTCGAACAATTACTCAACGGCATCGCTATGGGCTCCATCTATGCCCTGATCACCTTGGGGCTGGCGCTGGTTTATGGAATCCTGCGCATCCTGCATGTGGCTCACGCCGCGATTTACACGGTTGGTGCCTACGTGGGGCTTTATTTATTTCATCTGAGCGGCAGCCTGATTGTCGGCGTGGCCGGCAGCATGGTATTTTGCGCCGTACTCGGGGTGGCCATCGAACGGTTTGTTTACTACCCGCTGCTGAAGTACCCACCCTATGTCCCCCTGATCGGCAGCATTGCCGTGATGCTGGCGATCGAAGAGCTTTGCCGTCTGATTGCCGGTCCGCAGATTTTAACCTTTCCGGCTGAATTGCCTTTTCCTGAATTTCAAATCGGCGGCATTAACATATCATCCACTTTGATGGCGGTTTATTGTATAACGGCCGTCGTGCTGATTGTGCTCTGGTATATTACCAGTAAAACGGAGCTGGGGCTGGCCATGCGGGCGACCTCCCAGGATATTCAGATTGCCGATGCCATGGGAATCAACAGCCACATTATCATCAGCATAACCTTTGTCATCGGCTCCGCCATCGCCGCGTTGGCCGGGATTCTGGTCGGCATATATTACAACCAGGTTTATCCGACCATGGGCGCGGTGCCGGCTTACAAAACCCTAGCCCTGATCGTTGTCGGCGGGCTGGGATCGGTTCCGGGTGCTGTCATTGCTTCCCTGCTGCTCGGCGTGGCGGAAACACTGCTCATCGGATATGCCAATATTCCATTGCCCCGGGATGCGCTGGCATTCATCGCCATGATCGGTGTGCTGATGTGGCGCTCGGAAGGACTGCTCGGGTCGCGTTAGGGTTTACGAATAAAAATAAGTTTACAATTTAACATCCGCCCAACTTCGGAAATTTAGCTTATATCTGCAAGGCATGCGCGCCAATCAAAAACATCCTGTGTCCGAATCTTCCAACCAGGCCATAGATCCCCTGCTAAAGGCATTCGACCGGCCGGTGCTGCCGATTGCCGTATTGGTGCTCGTCGGCGTGCTGGTTTACCTTAACTCTTTGTCCAATGGTTTTGTTTTTGACGATTATGCCGTGATTGTCCAAAACAAATACCTCACGGAGCGGGGCGCAGGTTTCCTGTCCTTTTTCAACCACTCCTATTTTAACATTGCCGGCGGTGAAGCCAGTTATCGTCCGGTGGCGACATTATCCTACTACCTTATCCACCTGGCGGCGGGGTTGAACCCGTTTTATTATCATCTGACCAGTGTCGTACTGCACATTCTGAATATTCTCCTGGTTTACCGGATGGCTTGTTTAATTCTGAAGAACCCATTATCGGCTCTGGTCGCAGGGCTGTTGTTTGCCTGCCATCCGGTCCTGACTGAAACGGTTGACTGCATTGCCTACAATGAGGATTTGTTGACCGGCTTTTTTTTCCTGCTGGCCTTTATTTTGTACCTGAAATCAACCCCGGAAAATTTTAAAAAGGCAGCTGTAAAATACTATTGCGGCTCGCTGCTTTTTTTTCTGCTGGGGCTGCTGTCCAAAGAAATGGCGATCACCCTGCCGGCAGTACTTCTGCTCTATGACCTGACGCTAAGGCCGGCCGGCCGGCAATCTTTTACCCCGGGGATGATTCTAAACGCCGTTAAAGACAGGGGGCGGTTATATGCCGGCTATGCGGCCGTCAGTCTGTTTTATTTAGCCCTGCGGTTTAAATTCTTGTCCAGCCCGGCGGAGCAGGCCACGCCTTTTTACGGCAGCCTGTTTGAAAGAATCCTGTATCTGCCCGCGCATATTTTCAGCTTTATGAAGCTGGCAATTTTCCCGGCCGCCTTAAACGCTGACTATGTGTTTGCATATCCGTCCGGCTTTTTCGGCCTATCGAATCTCGCCGGTTTTGTCATCGTCCTCGGGCTAGCCGCCGTCAGCTTTTATATCTATAAATATTCCCGGCAAATCTTTTTCTGCATCTGGTGGTTTCTGATCACCCTGTTTCCCGTTTACAATATCATCCCGATCTTCAACCCCCTGGCCGAACGATATCTGTATGTCCCGCTGATTGGATTTTGCCTGCTGGTGTCAATCATTTTCAGCAACCTGTATTTAAACCGCTTTGCGAAAACGGCACCGCTCAAAATTTTAACACTGGCAGTACTCATAGCCATGGTCGGATCGTATGCGGCGGCTGCCGCCTTCCGCAATCCGGATTGGAAAGACAATTTTACCCTGTGGTCGAAAACGGTGAAGCAATCGCCCAACAGCAGCGTTGCCCACGGGAGTCTCGGCCGGGCTTACCAGGAGAAGGGGCGGCTGGATAAAGCCGTGACTGAATATGAAAAAGCCCTGCGGATATTTCCCGCCGACTACAAGGCCCACTACAACCTCGGCGTTATCTATGATCGGGAGAATCTTTCAGCCAAGGCCGTGCACCATTACCAAAGAGCAATAGAGATAAATCCCCGATATATCGATGCGCGTTTCAACCTTGCCATTATCTATCAAAAGCAGGGTCTTCTGGACAAAGCCATTCAGCAATTCCGGAAGGTGATCGAGCTGGACCCGGAAGATTTTGAAGCCCGCAACAACCTGGGGGTTGCCTACGCCATGCAGGGTAATCTGGACCGCGCGATTGTCGAGTGGCAAAAAGTCCTGGATATTGATCCGACCAATCAAGGTGCTCAGGACAATGTCGCAAAGGCCAGGGCGATATTGGAGAAATCGAACTAATCCGTCCTGAAAAATGACCCATGCAGTGAAAGCAGAGGGGTCGACGCTTGCTACAGGAGAGCCCGCAGCTATTTTTGAGCTTGCTTTTCGCTGAAGGTGGTGGTAGTTTAAATCTAAATTTCGGGGATGGAGTCCCCCTGTAACCGCCCGGCCCGGGCTGATGACTCCTGCCGACAGCCATGTTCGGCGGGTTTTGATTAGTGGGAGGCCTGAAGGCGGTTTTTTTATTGCCACAGCGCGCCGACGGCCTCTCTGGGTGTGAGCATTCCGGAAATGGATGCTCAGAATTCAACCGGGGAGACGGAAATGACGCAGGCAGCACCCGCATCACTATATTGCAACGATCGCCCGCCTCTTGCGGCCTTGCTGGAAAAAGCGGCCGTCACGGTCGCGGAGATCGGACCGCAATTCATTCATTATGGCCGCAAGTTGACCGATTTGAACAGTCGCTTTTCCGAGGGCCGGTTTCACCTGGCGGTTCTCGGCCAGTTCAAGCGCGGCAAGAGCACTTTGCTGAACGCTCTGACGGGCCAGCCGATTCTGCCCGTGGGAGTCGTCCCCTTGACCGCTGCACCGACCTTCCTTCAGTTCGGAGAGGCACCAAAAATCAGGGTAAGCTACCAGGATAACCGCCCCGCAGATGTATTCATCGGCGCCTCCACCGGCGAAAGATGCGCTTATTTGGCCGGCTTTGTCACTGAAAAGGGCAATCCCCAAAACAGGCGCGGCATTGCCGAGGTGCAAGTCGACCTGCCGGCGCCCCTTCTTTCCGGTGGCGTCGTATTGATCGACACGCCCGGCATCGGCTCCACCTACCGGCACAACACCACGGCTACCCTCGATTTCCTGCGGCAATGCGATGCGGCCCTTTTTCTGGTTTCGGCCGACCCGCCCATCACAGAAGTGGAGCTTGAGTTTTTACGGCAGGTGAGGGAAAAAGTGCCGCGGTTGTTCTTCGTATTGAATAAAATCGATTACCTGGATAACGGCGAACTCGAAGAAGCGCTTTCCTTTTGCAAGAGCGTCCTGGCCCAGGAGGTTGGTTGGACCGGCGAATCTCCCGTTTTTTGCGTTTCGGCCCGCAAAGGCCTGGAAGCAAGAGCGGCCCAAGATCCCGGCGGATGGACCGCCAGCGGCATGGCGCAGTTGGAATCCTTCCTGGTGGATTTTCTTGCCAGAGAAAAGTTCAATGCCTTGATGGATGCCGTCTCCCGCCGGTCGCTGGATTTTATTGAGGCCATCCTGATGGAGGCCGGCATCGCTTTGCAGGCCCTGCAGCTGCCCCAACAAAAACTCGAAGAGAAAATCTCCATTTTTGAGGAAAGCCTGAAGCGGGCCGCGAGCGAGCGCGGGCTGATCCAGGATGTTCTGGCAGGCGATAAAAAGCGGGTCGTGGCCTTTGTGGAGGAACAGGCCTGCGATTTGCGCGGGGAAGCCGAACAATTTTTGAAGAATACCATGCATGGCGGCGCCGATTCAGGCAGCTGCGGCAAATCCACCAAAGCCGGTATCCAGCAGGCCTGGGCCGAAGCAATCCCCGACTTTTTCGAGCAGCAGCGGGCGGCGCTCAATGAACGCGTTCAGGCACGCCTATTGGAGTGCCTGGCACCGCATGAACAGCGCCTGACCCATCTCCTGGAAACACTGCGTCAGACTGCCGCCGAACTGTTCCGGATACCTTACAGGCCCCTGACGCAGGAAGCGGCCCTGGAAATCAAAAAAAGGCCGTATTGGGTATTGAACACCTGGAACACCGATCCGCTGCCCATGCTTCAATCCATGGATCAACGTCTGGACGGACTGGTCCGGCGCAATGTCGAAAACATCCGCTGGTCCATGCTTCAGAACCTGAACATCTCCTTTGCCGGTTTTGCCCGCCGGACCCGGGAACGCCTGGATGAAACCGTTGCCGCCACCAAGGGGGCCATGGAGGCAGCCCATGCACGGCGACAGGCCCACGGCGGAAGCATTGAATCGGAAGCGGCTCGCATGGGCGACCGCATCGCGGTTTTGGAAGGGTTGAAAACCCAATTTGCCGTCTTGCGATCCGGCTTGCTTCAGGCTGCCGAGCCTAAATCGCAGGATGGTTTACCATCGGAGACCGGCGCATGAGCTGTGGTTGCTGAAAATAGTTCTATTGCGATCTGGAAAATGAAATCCGAAGCAAAAATAGAACGAATGCAATTGAGCCGACTGCGAAAATTTTGTCTTGACTTAATTTTGAAAAGACTATAGTCAAAAAAACACTAGATAAGCAAAAACTGCCGAGAAGGGGGATGGAGTCCCCCTGATAACCGCCTTGATGGCTGATGACTCCTACCATGGCCGAGAATTCCTGGTGGGAGTTTATATATGAAAAGCTCCTGCCGGGTACGAGACCTGGAGGAGTTTTTTTGTGTGCCGCAACTTCTGTTTGTGGAAACCGCAGCAGGTTCCGAATCGTCTTAAAAACACGCTCCAGACTAATTTGTTTCCCGCCTCCAATGGGTCTCTTATCATAAATATAACAAATTTTGCGTCTGATCTTTCATTCTGCCGGACATGGCGTTTTTGGGTGCGCAGAGGACGCGATGTTGCGCGAGGCGGCGAATTTAAAAGGAGAAGGCTGGATGCTTCAAAAGTTCATTTTCAATATCATTCAGGTTTTGGTCGTGCTGGCCTTTTCGCCCCTCGTCAAGGGGGTTATGGATCGCCTCAAGGAGCGGGTCCAGTCGAAGAGAGGTCCGAGTATCTTTCAGCCCTACCGGGACATCTGGAAACTCTTCCACAAAGATGAAGTGGTGTCGGAGCACAGCTCCTGGATTTTCCGGTTGACGCCCTATGTGTGCTTCACAACACCCATGTTTGTCGCCCTTCTTATCCCCGTACTGACGGATTATCCGCTCTTTTTTGCTTTTATGGCGGATATGTTGGGCGGCGGCTTCGTGCTGGCACTGGGCGGGTTTTTTGCAACTCTGGCCGCCGTGGATACCGGAAACCCGTATGGACCGATGGGAGCCAGCCGCACGCGGATGGTCGGTTTTCTGGCCGAACCCGTCTTCATGGTGGTATTCTTCACCCTCTCCTTTGTAGCCGGTTCCACCATTCCCTATATCGTTCAGAAAGTCTGGGTGACATCGATTGCGAATTTCTTCGATCCATCACATGTCCTCGTGATGCTCGCCTTCCTGATGCTCATTATCGCTGAAAACGGACGCATTCCGGTGGACAACCCTTCCGGTCATTTTGAGCTGGCCATGATTGATGAATCCAAAGGGCTGGAATATTCGGGCCGCGGCGCGGCGCTTATGAAGTGGGGCGGCGCGATGAAATTCTTCGTACTGCTGTGCATCTTTCTCAATGTGATCGTGACACCGTGGGGCCTGGCGCGCAGCGATGCCGTCTGGCAGATTTTGATGGCCATTCCGCTCATTTTGCTGAAAATGTTCGCCCTGGTCGTGGTTTTGGTGGTGATCGAGTCATCGCTTGCCAAGCTGAGGCTGTTTCGCATCACGGAGTTTCTGGGTGCGGCCTTCGTCACTTCGGTGGCGGCAGTGATTATCCAACTTCTGGAGATATAGAGGTAAGACATGATTCAATTGAACGCTCTCGCGGGGGGACTCTTTCTGCTCACCATATTCGGGGTCATCGCCGTACGTCAAATCATCGGCGGTCTGAGGCTGTTTTTCATCCAGTCGATCCTGCTGGCCGGTTCGGCCTGTATCCTGGGCTATGAATTCGCCTCGATCCATTTGCTGGCGGTTGCCGGCATCACCCTGGCAGTCAAGTCCATCCTGATTCCCTGGCTCCTGCTGCGCACCCTCAGCCATGAGGTCCATGCCCGCCGGGAGATCACACAGGTCTTGAACATCCCCACCTCGCTGCTGGTTGCGGCGGCGATCACCATTTTGGCCTATTTTATTGTCCAGCCCCTGCTGGCCGTATCGTCTACGGCCTTTACCCGGATCAACCTGCCCATCGGTACGGCCGGCCTTCTGCTGGGAGCCTACGCTGTGACAGTCAGGCGCGAGGCCTTGCCGCAGGTTCTGGGGATTCTGACCATGGAAAACGGGGCGTTTCTGGCAGGCGTTTCAATTGCCCCGAACTTGCCTTTCATCGCCGAACTGGCGGCTGCCTTTGACGTGCTGATCATCGCGATGGTGATGGGGCTTCTCGCCAGGCGGATCCACAAACAGGTGGGTACCACGCTGGTGGGGGAAATGGCGACATTGAAGGAGGAATAAAGTCTCATGGAGCTTTGGTACATCCTGGCGATTCCCATGCTTGGCGCTGGCCTGGCGATGGTCCCGACGAGTAAACCCGGACTTGCGGCCGGGGCTACCGTGCTGGGGACCCTGGCAGTCTTTATTTTGTCCTGGCAAGCGGCCTGGGGCCTGGGGCACGGCATACCGGTGCCGGGCCCGGCAGAGTGGCTTGCCTGTGATGGGTTGAGCGCTCTTATTCTGATGCTGGTCTCCTTCGTGGGATGTGCGGCCGCCATATTCTCCTGGGGATATATCGGCCTGCCTGCTGATGACAAAGACCGGCAGCGCGCCCGGCGGTACTATAGGCGCTTTAACCTCTTCCTGCTTTCCATGCTGGCCGTCCCGCTGCTGTCTCAGATTGCGATGGTGTGGATCGCCGTGGAACTGACGACACTGCTTTCCGTATTCCTGGTGAGTTTTGAAAATACCGCTCAGGCCATGGAGGCCGCCTGGAAGTATGTGATTCTGACCTGCATGGGAGCGGCCCTGGCACTGATCGGGGTTTTGATTCTTTACTGGGGCCAGAGTCTTGCAGGCGGGGGGACGTTCACCTGGACGGGGTTGGCTGCCGCCTCACCCGGGATTCCGCCGATATTTCTCAAGACCGCCTTCCTCTTTATCCTGGTAGGATTCGGGACCAAGGCGGGGCTGGTGCCTCTGCATACCTGGCTGCCCGATGCGCACAGCCAGGCCCCTTCACCGGTCTGCGCGCTGCTTTCGGGTGTCGAAACCACGACGGCCCTGTACGTCATCCTCAGACTTTTACCGGTCTTAAGCAATGTCTCCGGCAGCATCGGTTCGACCTGGTTGACGGTTTTCGGTTTGCTGTCCATGGGTGCAGCGGCCTTCCTGCTGATTCAGGTCCGGGATTACAAGCGGCTTTTTGCCTTTTCCACCATCGAGCATATGGGCATCATCCTGGTCGCGGCCGGAATCGGAGGAGAGGCCGCCCACCTGGCTGCCGCCGCCCAGATCATGACCCACGCCGTTACGAAGTCTTTCTGCTTTTATGCGGCCGGCGCCGTGCTGATGATGACCGGCACGCGCGAGATCGCTTCCGTGCGCGGACTGGTGCGGACTTCCCCGATTGTGGCGATTTGCCTGATGATCGGGGCCTTGGCCATCGCGGGCGCCCCGCCGTTCGCCGTGTTTTTGAGCGAGTTCGGCATATTCAGCGCCGGGCTTGCCGGAGGCCGTTATATCGTGACGGGTTTGTTCACGCTCTTCATCACAGTAGCCTTCGGCGGCATCATGTACCAGGTCAACGCCATGGTGTTCGGCCGGGGTCCGGCCGGCGCCGCCCGAACCCGCCTGCCGCTGAGCTGCGGGGTTACCCTGGCACTGACCGTGCTGCCGGTGATTCTGCTCGGTTTGCATATTCCCGAACCGCTGCAAAACCTTTTGCGGTCTGCAGCGGCCGGCTTTGGGAGGTAAGACGAAAATGGCCCTTCCCCTGGACAACATCGTGCAATGGACGAATCTGGCTGAAGCGCAACATCTCACGCTGGCCGGGCCGGGTCGAAGCGAGTCTTGATGAAGACAGGCTTATCGCTCATATCAAATGCGATCCCGGCGACCTGCAGGCGCTCTGCGGCTGGCTTGTTTCCGAATTGGGTTACAGCTTGGCCGCGCTGGTCGTCGAGGAAGAAGCGTCCGCATGGATGCTGCGCTACTTCTTTTACGGAGATCTGGGAAGCGGGCAGGTGCATGTTGTCGTCTGCTACCCCCTGTCCCAGACCACGATTCCCAGTATCAGCCGGCCGGTCCACGCCGCCGACTGGCAGGAGCGGGAGATTGAAGATCTCTTCGGGCTTCGGTTCGAAGGCCATCCCCGGCTGGGAGACTTTGTCCTGCACGAGGAATGGCCCGAGGGCGTCAACCCCATGCGGACATCTTTTGATGCCGCCGGAGCCTATCCTCACAGGCAGCCGGATCCTGAATGGAGCCCGCTTGCCATCGTGGAAGCCCCCGGGGCCTTCATGATGCCGGTGGGGCCGGTCTATTCCGACCATGCCGAATCCGCCCTTTTTCTGCTCGAAACGGTCGGAGAGGATGTCCTGCGAACCATTCCGCGTTTTTTTTACAAGTATCGTGGGTTGGAAAAAATCGCGGAGGGAAAATCCGTCGATCAGGTCCTTTTGCCGGTCGAAAGATTTTCAGGAACCTCCGCATTCGCGCACTCACTGGCCTTTTGCCGGGCCGTGGAAGAAATTTGCGGGGTGCGGGTTCCGGACAGAGCCCAGGCCCTGCGGGTGCTTCTGGCAGAGCTGGAGCGGCTGCGTCATCATGTGGCCGTGATTGCCGGTATCTGCCAGTCGACGGCCCTTGCCGTGGCGACGAGCCAGGCAAGCATCCTGGAAGAAGAGATTCTGCGGCTTTGCTGTACCCTGGCGGGGCACCGCTATCTTTTCGGAATCAACGTGCCGGGAGGCCTTGTCCTGGATCTGAGCAATGCTGAGTGCGACAAACTCGCTCAAGCAGCCTGGGGTGTTCTGGAACGACTGAAAAATCTGCAGGACATGCTGCGCTTTTCAAGCTCCTTCCTGGATCGTCTGGAGGAAGTAGGGATCGTCTCCAGGGAAAAGTCCGTCTCTTACGGATTGGTGGGTCCTGTGGCCAGGGCGTCGGGCGTCTCCCGCGATCTGCGGGCGGCGCTGCCCTACGGCTATTACGACAGCGCCCTTAAGTTCCGGATCCCGCGCGAACAGGAAGGCGACGGTTATGCCCGCCTGCGGATTTTTTTCGGCGAAGCGGAACAATCGGTGAACATCATCAGCCAGGTGGCCGCTGCCCTTCCGCAAGGCCGGTCCGGTGTGAGCCGTTTGATCCGGCTCCGGGGGCCGCCCTCGGCTGGGTCGAAGCGCCTGCCGGCGCGGCATTTCACTGGGTGCGCATCGGGGTCAACGGCAAGCTTGCCCGCTGCCGCGTCATGACGCCGTCCTTCGTCAACTGGCATGGATTTCATCTTGCCGCAGAGGACTTCGCCTTCCAGGATTTTCCGATCATCATGGCGACCTTCGGGCTCTCCAATGCAGAATGCGACCGTTAGGAGGAAAAAATTATGACAAAATGGGTATGGCAAGGGCTTCGGACAGGCATCAAGACCACCGAATACCCTCATTCTCCGGAAACCGCAGCGGGGGTTTCTCCGGGAAGGCCTGTTGATCAAGAGCCTGTCCTGCAGAAGGAAATCCGGCCTGTGATGGATTTATGTCCCACCAACGCCCTGCTCCGATCGGCGGACAGGATCAGCGTGGACTACCGGCGCTGTATTCACTGCTTCCGGTGCAAACGCTTGCCCGCTGAACCTTTGAGCTGGGAACCCGGCTATGAGTGGGGGGAGTTTGTGTCCGATCAGGGGCCACTTGACCAGACCTTTGCGGCTTCCCTTCACATCCGCATCGTAGATGCGGGCGCCTGCGGGGCTTGTTTGAGCGAGATCAGGCAGATCACCAGCCCCTACTACAATATCCACCGCCTCGGTTTCTTTATCACACCTACTCCCAGAGCCGCGGATGTTTTGCTGGTGGCAGGGCCGGGAACCGACCACATGCGGGTATCGCTGCAAAAAGTCTTTGAGGCCATGCCCGCCCCAAAGCGGGTGATTGCCGTGGGGACCTGTGCGCTGACCGGCGGCGTTTTCGGGCCGAGCTTCGCCACGCAGGCCGGGGTGGGCGAAATGATTCCGGTGGATGTGGAGGTGCCGGGCTGTCCGCCGCCGCCCCTGGCAATCATCCACGCGGCGCTGGTTGCAGTCGGCCGAAAAAAAACGTCGAACGTGCCATCGCCTCCGGAAGCAGAGAAAAACAAGGAGCGGCTATAATGGAAACCGGCAGTCTCTTCCTGATCTTTTTCCTGATTTGCGTCCTCGGGGTACTCCTCGCAGCCTTTTTGCCCGATCGCAAAAATCCAGCCGGTGCTCGCATGGGTCGCCTCCCTGGCCGCAATCGTCCTCCTGTGGGCCGGCGGCAGGGCGCTCTTTTACGATCAGACCATCATCTGCCCCCTGTGGCAGGTGACGGCTGATATCAAACTTTCCCTGGAAGTGGACCGGCTTTCCGCCTTTTTTCTCTTTGTCACCGGACTGGTCTTTTTACCGGTCTCGATCTTTTCGGCGGAATATTTGAATCGATACGCCGATTCATACAGCCTCAAATCCTTCGCGATTTTTTATCATCTGCTTTTTGCCGCCATTGTTTTGACCCTGATGGCCGGCGATGTATTCCTGTTTCTGATAGCATGGGAGGCCATGTCGATCCTGTCCTATCTCCTGGTCAGCTATGAGCACGAGCATGAGGAAAATACCCGTTCAGGATTCCTGATGCTGGCCATGGGTGAGGCAGGCACTCTGGCGGCGCTGCTGGCCTTCCTGATCATGGCAACAGCCTCGGGAGGCATCGGCTTTGCATCGCTGCGCTCGGCCGGCCTCGGCCAGTTTGCCCGCTGGGCAGTGTTTTTGCTGTCCTTCTTCGGCTTTGGGGTCAAGGCCGGCCTCGTGCCGGTGAACAGTTGGCTTCCCCGGGCCTACAGTGCGGCCCCCGGGAATTTCTCCGCTTTGCTTTCGGGAGCACTGGTTAACCTGGGTCTATACGGCATCGTCAGGATCAATGCGGATCTGCTGCCGATTGGAGATATCGGGCAGGGATTGATCGTGCTGGGGATTGGAACCCTCTCCGCTTTGATCGGTATTCTTTATGCGACTCCGGAAAACGACATGAAGCGGATGCTGGCGCATAGCTCCATCGAAAATATCGGAATCATCACCGCAGGGCTCGGCGCCGGTTTTGTATTTCTCTCCTCCGGACATGCCGTCCTGGGCGGGATCGCCTTTATTGCGGCCTTTTACCATATGGCCAATCATTCCCTTTACAAGGCGCTTCTTTTTCTGGGCGCCGCCGCAGTGGAAAGCCGGATGGGCGGCCGGGACCTGGACCGAATGGGCGGGCTCATCCGGAACATGCCCTGGGCCGGCCTTTTTTTCCTGGTCGGCGCACTCTCCATCGCCGCCCTGCCGCCTTTTAACGGATTTGTGAGTGAGTGGCTCACGCTGCAGTCCCTGCTGCAGTGCTCGGTGCTTTCATCAAAGGCCGCCAAAATAGTCTTTGCCATCTGCGGTGCGGGGCTTGCTTTGACCGCCGCGCTGGCGGTGACTTGCTTTGTCAAGGCCTTTGCGATGGGTTTTTTGGGCATGGCGAGGTCGGCGGAGGCCCGGCAGGCATCGGATGCCCCGCGCTCCATGACCGTCCCGATGGGCATGCTGGCGCTCGCCTGTCTACTGCTGGGAATCCTGCCCACCTATGTCATCCCGCAGATAGACCATGTGGTGAAGCCCTATGTGCACGAAAGTGCGGTCGACGCCCTGGTGCCTCCCTTTTTCACGGTCGGTGCGGGAAACGAACGCTTCCCCGAGGCCTTTGTTCAGGAGTTCCATAACCTTGGCGCGCAGATCGGAAGCAGTACGCTCCCGGGAAGAGGCCTGGTGATCATGCACCGGGGATCGACGCGCAACCCGGTGATCTTCGCCATGTCAACATCGTACATGGTCATCGTTCTGGTTTTGTTTTTGGGAGCTGCAATTGTCGTCGTACGCTTTGTCGACCCGCAAGCGGGCTATAGTCAGGCGGGCCGCATGGGACGGAGGGGTTCGCAGGCTCGTCCCCGCGATGACCTATACGGCCACAGGGTTTTCCAACCCCGTGCGGGTGATTTTTAAAACCATTTTTCGACCCGTGACGATCCAGGACAGCCGGGAGACCATCGCTGAGCACTTCCGCAACGCCATCAAAAAGGACACCCGGGAAGTCCATATTGCAGACCGACTCCTGATAAGACCCGTTATACTCGGAGGCCGAAGTCTATGCCGTCCGATTGGCCCGGATGCACTCGGGACGGGTAAATGCTTATGCCGCCTATATCCTGATCAGCCTATTGATTGTTTTGCTGATTATGCGAGCGGCGTAAAGGCATCTGCGAAAGTCAGAATAGGCCATTGCATGACGGCCCTTACGGAAAAACACAAGCGCCCGGCGTGATGAAATTTTCCAAAGCGGGAGAGTTTCTGTAAAATCTGCCAGTCGCGCGTTCGCGCCCTGGTTGGAGAACACGAGATACTTGTCGGCAGCGACGGTTTGCTGCATCATCGGCAGGTTGCCCACGATGTCTGCTAACTCGAAGGAACGACAGCTCACATGGTCATCGATGAGGAGTATGCCGGCCATATCCTCATCGGGGATTCGGTCAAGGCCGACACACGGCAAGCGGTTTCGCAATTGCGAAGCATCGGGATCGAGCGCGTTGAAATACCGGCGGCAACCGCTTTACGGCTGAGGCAATTGCCAATAATCTATGCGTGGATGCGTTCCATGTAGAACTCTTTGCCGGAAGACAAGGTGCGCTTGCTGGAAGAAATCCAGGCGGCAACCGATCATGGCGGCAAAATTGCCTTTGTCGACGACGGGATCAATGACACTCCGGTTATTGCCAGGGCCGATGTCGGGGCCGCCATGGGTGCCCTTGGCATGGATGCAGCCATCGAGACTGCCGACGTAGTGCTCATGACCGATTCTGCGCTGAAAGCGGATGATCTTTTCTGTGTTAGATTACGAACCAGATCATCTCACCTTTCTTTTTCGGACGATTCGCTACCGTGAAACATATTGCAGATGCAGTGCGAAATCGATTATGCATGTGATGAAAAAGGACACCGTAGGCGTTAGAAACCAGCCCGTAAAGATGCTGTAAAGTGTCTTGCGATCGATGGTCTTGGCACCCTTGATGAATCCAACGCCTATAACAGCGCCGATCACGGCCTGCGTGGTGGATACCGGTACGCCGATGATCGCATTGATATGAACGGTAACCGCTTCGCCCAAAACAACGATCAGGGCAGAAAAAGGATCCAGGCGCACAAGCTTTCGACCCACCGTCTCCATAACGCCTCGGCTGTAAGTCAGAACTCCAAATCCAATGCTTATGGCACCTATAAGTGCGGCATTGAATATAGTTAGGGTCCCGGCCGCAACGAAGACGGCCGAGGTATTAGCGACATTGTTGGCGCCTAAAGAGTAGGAGGCATATGACCCTGCTATCACCAATGCGATCCGCACAAGTATATCGGCCTGAAAAATGTTTGTCCTCAGGCGATTGTAAACTAACGCTAAAACCTTGTACAGCATGATGGAGGCCAAGATCGCACAAAAGGGGGTCGCGAACCAGCAGATGACTACTTTTTCCAAACCGGCCGAGTTGACCTGGTTGTTTAGAAATCCGATCCCCAAGATGGCCCCGACCACCCCCTGGGAAGTCGACACAGGCAGGCTGAGCAATGTCATGACGGTCACCGTCAAGGCGACTGCAACCGTTATTGCTACGGCTTGTTTCAAGTCGATTGATGTCAAACTGCTCAGGGTCTTGATGCCAGCCTGTCCTTCGAGCAGAGAGCCGATCAGTACAAAGATGGCGCATAGAATCGCTGCTGTCCGAAAGCGCACCATGCGCGAGGCCACCGCTGAACCGAAACAATTAGCAGCGTGGTTGGCTCCTAGAGACCACCCCAGAAATACTCCGCCCAGAAGCGAATACATTAAAGCCTCCTTTTCAATGTCAATAATTTCAGCCCATTGGAGAGCCGATTTGCATGTTCCGAAATCTGCTCTATGGCCATAGCCAACTCCTTCAGCTGAAATCTTCTTAGAAAATTTTACTGATCTTGGCAGTCACTCTATTTGATAAAATGCCCGTTTCATATGCACTAAAACACTATCGAGTTCCCAAGTTCCACGCAAAAGCCTATCTCAGATTCACGCCTACTCTACGCCGGAGGCCGTTTAGGCAGCAAACAGGTGCCCCCTAAACTGAGTTAAAATTATCAATATGCAAAAAATGAAGTCTAAAATTCTAATTTTTACAAATAAAATAATTTATTTTCTCGCGGATATATCTGCATCACTGAGATGACACAGTGGCCATAAAAAGATTTTTTCAGTTCGATTATCGGGGTTGGACATGTTCAATGCGCTTGATGCCTTCCCTATTCAATACCACCCGGTACCGCATGTATAAATCCTTTTCGGCAAGGGCCATCCGAACGACCATATTAAGGTGATAAACCCTTGCACCCCTGATACGATAGTATCCCTCGTCGTTCATTACGAAGAGCTCCTTCTTGGGATCATCCATCCGCCGTAGAAATTCTTGGACATTGAAACGCATAATATCATTGACACCGGATACCTCGTATTTCGAGAAAATGCGGCGCACTCTTTCCCGATGCAGTCGAATACGCTTGCGGTACAGCAGAATGTCCTCGCCAATCCATCCGTTTTCAATTTCTGTAATGTGGTCTCGATTTCGCAACTCCCGCACCTCCGCCGAAAGTTTGCGTTCTTTGACAAACCCGAAGCTTTCCCTGCAAACCCCGACGATTCCGCCGGCAACATCGCGTACACGAACCTTATGATCAAAAAGAAAGCGCATCATCTTGCGGGACAGGTGATACTTTAGAAGATCCTTGATTCGGTCCTTAAAGATATAGCTGATGACAAGCGTCACAAAAACCGGCATGGTCAGGCTGCCATAGACAGTTTGGGAAATGAATGCGGCGGCCGTTGCAAATACCATAGCGGCAGCGGCGGCCAAACCAAAAAAGACTTGCTGCAGAAAAAGCCAGTCCGTTTTTACTTCTGCATCAAGAAACAGAATACTGGCGACATATTTTTTTAATACGCTCCTGCGAAACACCAAAGTTTCGTTATCCTTCTGCTCTTCCGGTATCGAAGCATAGCGTCTTTTCTTGCGATAGTTGACTTCACCTTCAATCAACGCCAGCATCTTTTTACGGTTCTCCGGGCTCAGACCTGAATCGATGGCTGAGATAGCATCCAGCAAGTGGTAGGTGTAGTCTTCCACAGTCAGACTGATGTACTCGTCACCAAAAAGGTAGATTTCAAAGGTACGCTGATCAACACTTGGGATCTGGATAATCTGTTGGAGTTCATGGTATCCGGCGGTTATGTCTTGAATCGCAGTCAGATACTCGCGAGTAAGGCGTTCCCTATCCTGCGCATCAACGGTCCTGAGAATATAAGCCACATAGTCGCGGACCGCACTCTTGAGGATACAGCAGAACATCTTGATTTGCCCTTCAAACGCCCGTAGAGGAATCTTCGAGGATTGCTGGGCTATCTGTTCCAAATCACTGCGAAGTTGCGCCAATGGACTCTGAGCGCCTGCCTTAAAGCGGTTCAGCGGCACCGACGGTGTCCTTATGCGGATGTAGGACTGTAAATCGGTATAGAACTGCTGTTTGCTATATGTCTGAGGATGTACGCCCAGGCTGCGAGGGGCGAAAAAATACAAATCCACCTCATATGAATTCCGCCGATGGTTGTCAAGAAGGGGATAATTTAGCTTCAGCTCCATTTGATGCAGATCGTGGATGCTGATCCTAGCTTCCATAGGAGTCCTTTTGTCGCTGGTTACCCATTAATACAGATTTAATTTCAAAGAGTTAGATAACAGCACCATGGTTTTGGGTGTCAAGCCGATTTGTATAGGGTGAATAAGGCAAGGAATATGTTCCAGTTCGATGAAATGAGCCCTCCGATACATTGAAAATTTTTGCTTGACTTTGCCTCGATAAGAACTATAGTCAAATTAATATAATTCGCTCGAAAAAAAAACGGGGGGATGGAGTCCCCCTGATAACCGCCTTGACGGCTGATGACTCCTACCATGGCCCAAAATTCCTGGTAGGAGTTTCTGTCTGAAGTACTCCTGCCGGGTACGAGACCTGGGGGAGTTTTTTCATGCGCAGCAAATTCCGCCTGTTGAAATCGCAGCAAGTCCCGAATCTCTTTCTGAACACTCGCCGGATAGATCGATGCCCGTCCTCCAGCAGGTCTCCCATTAAAAATTCAACTAGTCCGCAGAGGCTGTTTAATCCTGATGCCCGCGGAGAATTTGCAATCTTGCACTGCCATTAGGAGGATTTCCTCATTGGCACATTTGGCAAGAGATAGGGCATACTAGAGAAATAAGTTCGATCCAGCCAAAATAAAGAGAGGTGCCGTCATGACGGCCCTTGCAGAAAATCACAAGCGCGCCTTGCTGAGCAGGCTGCGGCGAATCGACGACCTGCTGAGGGAAATCGAATACCGTGCGCGGCCGGACGGCATCGAGTCGGCTTTCGAGGACGAAATCTCAGATTGGACATGCGCAAAGCGCCGGATCGTATTCGATTGGATCGCTGAAGTTCGGCAACTGTTGAAATCCATCATCGAACGCCAGGGCCTTGTGGCTGCGCAATCCACCGCCAGTGCAGCCTGGCTCGTTCAAACCAGCGTGGATCTCATGCTCAGTGTTGTCGACGAGTTGCAACCGGAGCGTATGCACGGCTACGGCGAGCTTTCCGTAGCGGCTGGCCGCGAATTGGATGAAATCGTTTCAGATCTGCGGCGGCAGTTTTTGAAATTGACTGAAACATTTTGTTAAAGTCCAAGCATTAAGTTGCAGTTTTTTAAAAAGTGGGCTTTAGAGGTAACTTTCTTATGCGCTCATTTGCCGAACAAAGACTTGACTCGCAAATACATCTGCCTGCAGGCCGGGAGCCGGATGTCGCGCTTCCGCGTCATGGGCCGGAGGGTATTCGTGCAATGACCTTCTGCAGCATATTAGTTGAAAACCCGCAAGACAGCCTCAAAAAAGAAACTCCGCAAGTGCCCGAATTTTTTAGCGACTTAAATCTTGATCAGATTATAGACGCCGTCACGGCCGGCCGGCAGGACTATAATCTGAAACCGTTTTTTTACACTTCCTTAAATGACGTCGATACCATCAAGTACCGCCAGGAAGTCGCGCAGGATCTCGAAAGCGAAACGTTGCTGGCAAGCATAAAATCTTTCGCCCAAGAGATGATCGTCATGCGCCGCTATCTATCCATGATAGAAAAGCTTCACTATAAATACCATAAAGAGGGCTGGTTTTTGGAAGCGGTCATAGTTTATTGTGATGCCGTCAACCGTCTGGCGCATGATTTATCTCAGGCAAAATTAAAATCGCGTGGGCTTTCGGCTTTCCGTGATTATATATCGAACTATGCCGAATCCGATGGTTTCTCATCGCTTCTGGCCGAAACGAAAAAGCTTAAAGTCGGCTTGTCCACTGTGAAATATTGCGTGCTTATAGACGGAGGGCATGTCAAGGTCCGTAAATATGAAGCTGAAATCGATTACAGTACAGATGTGGAGCAAACATTCGAAAGGTTCAAACAGGGCGCGGTAAAAGATTACAAGACAGAGCTGGCCATCGGTGCGGGCATGAATCATGTCGAAGCCAATATACTGGATTTTGTAGCCAAATTGTATCCCGACCTATTTTCAAGGCTTGATGATTATTGCACCAAAAACGCTGATTATCAGAATGAAACGTTAGCTGCTTTTGACCGTGAAATCCAATTTTACGTAGCCTATCTAGAGTATGTCGCAAAAACCAAACGCGCGGGATTGAAATTTTGTTACCCGCAAATCGTCGACCGGAGCAAGGAAGTCTATGATCACGAAGGGTTTGATTTAGCGCTGGCCCATAAACTCATTGCCGGAAACTCGCCTGTTGTCTGCAATGATTTTTACCTGAAGGGCAAGGAGCGCATCCTTGTCGTCAGCGGTCCGAACCAGGGCGGCAAAACCACCTTTGCCCGCACCTTCGGGCAGCTGCATTACCTGGCCGGCCTGGGATGCCCCGTGCCGGGCCGGGAGGCGCAGCTTTTTCTCTGCGACAGACTCTTTACGCATTTCGAAAAGGAAGAAAACATCCAAAATCTGCGCGGCAAACTGCAGGACGACCTGGTCCGGATTCACCATATTCTCGACCGGGCCACGCCCAACAGCATCGTCATCATGAATGAAATCTTCACTTCCACTGCCCTAAAAGACGGGATTTTTTTAAGCCAAAAGGTGATGGAAAAAATAATCCGATTGGATTTGCTGTGCGTCTGGGTGACATTTATAGATGAGATGGCCTCTATCAGCGAAAAAACCGTGAGTATGGTCAGCACTATCGTGCCTGAAAATCCGGCCTTGCGGACCTTTAAAATTGTGAGAAGGCCGGCCGACGGACTCGCCTATGCAACGGCCATTGCCGAAAAGTATCGTCTGACGTACAGGCAGCTAAGGGAGCGCCTAAACTCATGAAGGCTTTCCTCATGCATAAGGATCAGGACTTTGACCTAAAGCGGAAGTTGCCGACAAATGAACAAGCACTGACCCAGGACCTGGAATTAAACACGCTGTTCAACGCCATGGCGCTCGGTGACGAATTTCTATTTGATGCGGCCAAGAAGGCCGTTTTTTGGGGTTTGAACAACGATCTGGCAACAATCCGGTACCGTCAAAGCATTCTAACAGACTGCCTGAAAAATTCCTCCATTGTCAGGGAAATTTACGACATCGCGGTGGAATCCATTGAAAACAAGAAAAGGCATCATATCGGCATCTTCGGCCGTTGGCCCGGTTCAATCCTGCATGGCGCAATTGATATGATGGAAATGTTTGTCGACCAGCTTAAAAAGTTAAAAAATATCTCCGATAAAAATGTCGCTAAATTCGGGTCGGAGGGATTTGCCAGGTTTTTTAGAATGATTCATACGGAGCTGGAAGATGAATATCTCGTCGGCATCCAAAATCATCTCAGAGAACTGAAATTCCGCCACGGCGTGTTGCTCAGCGCCGAATTGGGAAAAGGCAATGAAGGTGCCGATTATATACTTCGCAAGCCGCACGCTGAAAATCGGAGTTGGATGCAGCGCATCTTTGCCAAAAAGCCGCCGGTCTATACCTTTTCCATCCATCCTCGCGATGAAGCCGGCGGCAGGTTTCTGTCGGATTTAAAAGACAGGGGCATCAATCTTGTTGCCAATGCCCTTGCGCAGTCCGCTGATCATATTGAGAGCTTCTTTAAAATGCTGCGAATTGAATTGGCTTTTTACATCGGCTGCTTGAATTTATATGAACAACTTGCCCATATGGGGGAACCGGTATCCTTTCCCCTACCCGCGGCCTCCAGCGAACGCAAACATTCTTTCCGGGGATTGTACGATGTCTGTCTGGCCTTAACCATGCAGCAAAAAATCGTCGGCAACGACGTGAACGCCGACAACAAAGAACTCGTGATCATCACAGGCGCGAACCAGGGCGGCAAATCAACCTTTCTGCGAAGTATCGGTTTGGCTCAATTGATGATGCAATGCGGCCTGTTTGTACCGGCAGAGTCTTTCTGTGCTAATGTCTGCGACGGCCTTCTCACGCACTACAAACGGGAGGAGGACGCTGCCATGGAAAGCGGCAAGCTCGATGAAGAACTCAGCCGGATGAGCGACATCGTAAATAGTATAACGCCTAATTCCATGGTGTTGTTTAATGAGTCGTTTGCCGCAACCAACGAAAGGGAGGGCTCGGAGATCGCAAGGCAGATAGTCTGTGCGTTGTTGGAAAAGAGGGTCAAAGAGTTCTTCGTTACGCATTTATACGAATTTCCGCAGAGTATTTACGACACAAAAACGGAAAGCGCCATTTTCCTGCGGGCCGACAGACAAATCGACGGAAAGCGAACGTTTAAGTTGGTCGAAGGAGAACCGCTGCAAACCAGCTTCGGCGCAGATTTGTATAAGAGTGTATTCGGAACGGATAAATTGACATGAATTTTGCCGGCAGGAAACGAGAGATAGCAGCAGTCATAAAATCTCTGAGGCAAAACCGCAACGTCGTTCTGACCGGCCGATACGGAGTGGGCCGCACAAGCCTGGTTAAACACATTGCCAGGCTTCACTCGGCAACCTGGCAATTTCTGTTTGCCGATTTTTCCAAGACGGTTGCCCGATCCTGCAACGAGATGATCGGCCAATTGGCATCCGGAGGGAGCAAGGCGCAACAACATCAATATACGCGGCTGATGTATGCAAAGGAAATTCTTATGGAGAGAAAGGCGGCCGCGGATCTGCCGCGAGTGATCGTTTTGGACAATATCGGCAAACTCTCCCATTCCAAACTTGCTTTCCTCCGCGACATGCGGCTCGACAGCGACCTTCTTTTTATCGCCGTCGCCGAAAGTTTCCTGCCGGAGGCCGATCTGTTCCGGTTGAGAGCGACTCTGTACCCTTCGGATGTGCTGGCACTTCACAACCTTAAACGTAAGGAGACAGTCGCCTTCTTCAGAACTTTTTCTCAGAGAAAGCGACTGGGATGGAGTGAAAGTTTCATTAAGATGCTGGCGGCCTCGACAGAAGGCTACGCGCTGCTGATGAAGGAAAGAGCCCAACGAGAGGCGGGCCTTACCGCGAATGGTAAGAACCTTTAAGTGAACGCCTTGTCCCATAACATATCCAGGAATTCTTTATAGGGCAAGATCTCTATGTTGCCGACTTTTCTTCTGCGCGGTTCCATGCTGACGCATACATATCGTCGTAATATTCCTTCCTCTGCCAGCATTCGCAAGGGTTTAATATCATTGGTAGATATGTTTTTTTTCGCTTTTATTTCCAAAGCGGTATGGTCATCAATGATAAAATCCACTTCAAAGCCGGAAGTAGATCGCCAATAGCTCAACCGACTGCCGGATATATAGTCACTGAAGCATTTCAATTCATGCATCAGGTACGTCTCAAAAGCCTCACCGAATTCAGGTGTACCGACCTTGAACTCCCGATCCTGCAACACAGATACGACGCCAATGTCAAAAAAATAATATTTCGATGAAGCCAGTGGTTTCCTTTTCTTCGATTTGCGCCAGGCCGGCAATTCATAAAGAAGCAGTGTGTCTTTAAGAATATCAAAATACTCATAAACAGTTGTTCTGGCCACCTGAGCGTCATTGGCAACGTTGGTAAAATTGACTATCGTGGCATTACATAGTGCTGCCACATGAAGGAATCTGCTAAATGCGGGTATATTTCGGGTTGTCCCCTCAGCAAGAATTTCCTGCTGAAGATAAGAACCCGCATAGGCTTGCAGGTCGGCACGCGGGTCATCTGAAAAATAGATGGAAGGGATTAGGCCTCGTTCTATCGCCCTGAACAGGTCGAAGTGGCCATTCAACTCCTTGTATGTCAGGGGATGCAGGTATTTGGTTCGCGCCCTCCCACCCAACAAATTGACTCCTCCCCGTCTGAGTTTGCGTGCGCTTGATCCGGTAAGCAGGAAACGAATCCCGCGTGCTTCAATGAGCCGGTGAACTTCATTTAAAAGTTCCGGCAGTCTTTGTATTTCATCGATCACAACAATCCGGTCATTCGGTTGTATTTCTTCGGAAATACGCCCCGGATGACGACTTAGCGTCAGATAAATCTCCGAGTCGAGAAGATCATAGACGCGTGAATTCTCCAGTTTATGTCGAATTAAAAATGTTTTGCCTGTCTGGCGAGGTCCGAGCAGGAAATGCGACTTCTGGGCCAATAATGCATTTAAATCGACCAATCTTTCTATGTATGTAATGTTATCACTCATGGCATTTAATGACATATTATTCGTCAAATTTCATGACATATGACGAAATGTATGTCAATCATTATTACCCCCAATGGTCATTCTACCTTGAGTGTTTTATTTTTCAGGCGGACTAATAAACATTTAGCCTAGTAAACGCCGCTGGATATCTCTTATGGTCATTATTTTTAAACCCGCATCATCTGCTAATTCAACCGTCCGCGCCAGGCGTCCGGATGCCGCGCGCCCCTTGCATTTGTGGGCCGGATCACCCTTGACCCCCTCCAGGAAGCCCTCAATCAGCCGATCACGGGCAAAGCTGGCGCCGGTTAAAAATTCCTGAATATCAATAATCTCGTTTGCGATATCGCGGGCCAATTTCTGATGCTTTTGCCACAGTATCGATGTCGTAGTCCCTTCTTCCAGCACCAGACCGGCGATGTTGATGGTAAACACAAATACATTTTTCAGCACCAATTCAAAAACCAGCTCATCTTTTGCGGCTAGAACTTTACAGGGAATATCGATTGTTGCCAGTGATTCGGCAATAATTGCGGCATTGGGGCCATACACCGGTGAAGGCAGCAGCACATGATAGTCCATGCCTTTTTTTTTCTCGAACCAGACCGAAATAACGGTTGGGTTTGCGATGTCGTGCTTCTCCCAGTCGCGGGGCAGCAACTCGTTCTGCAGCAGGCCGAGACAGCTGCGCCATCGATCCGGGATGGTATCCATTACCGGGTGAAAATCTTTTTCGGCAACCGCAACCAGCACAAGTTGAGGGGCCGGCAATTGATCCGCGACTTCAATCATATTCATGGCGCGGGTGACGGGATACACCGGATGACCGCTTCGCAAAGATGCTTTGGCGAAGACGCCGCCGAGTTCGCCGATTCCAATGATGACGATGGGTGGGTTCATTTTCAGCTTTCTGGTTTGTTATGGGACACCCCGCTGAAATAGGTTTCTTCGCATTTCACTGGGCAGGCCGATTTGCGCAGATTTTCACTGTTCCCATTTTATTCTCGATCCGAACGGGGCTGAATATAGTTATTGCGGCGCCTGTGTGTCAAATTAAAAAATGATTCCGGTTACAAAGAAAGCCTAAGGGTTCACGAAAAAATTAATTCACAGTTTTGGCGTTGCGGCGCTCTTCCGGCAAGGCGCGAAAACACAGGAATATCTGGATATTCCGAGCTTTCGCAACGCAGCCGGAAGAGATGCCTCGGCGTATAAAATGTAAAGTTATTTTTGAGTGAGCCCTAAGTTAATATGAGATAAATTTTAGTGGAAGCGGCCTGCAGTCGCGCTATTTGATTTCGCGGCTGCAAGCCGCTCCCACAATCCTTTTACTTGCTCTTTCTATATAACCAGAAAAATGATAATAGCCCAAATGATCGTAAATAAAATGGGGATCAACTGATATGTTGATCTGGGACGATATGTTGGCTCAGGCCGCTGAACTTAAATTTGAGCACGTTCCGAGCGATCATCCCCTGTGGGTCGTTTATTCTTCCGGAACCACCGGACTGCCGAAAGCCCTTGTGCATGGGCACGGCGGTATTCTGATTGAGTTCATGAAGTTTTCGAAACGGGTCAAAAGCGATGTTTTGCTGGGCTCTACCAGCGGCGGCACAGATCCGTGCACCGGATTTCTAGGCAGCTGCCCCCTGCTGCCGGTAAGGGCCGGCGAGCTTCAATGCCGCTGCCTGGGCGTCAATGCCCGGGCCTTTGATGAAAACGGAAACTCGCTTACCGACCAGGTCGGCGAGCTGGTCATTACCGAGCCCATGCCGTCCATGCCGCTTTGCCTCTGGAACGATCCTGCCAACAAACGCTACCATGAGAGTTATTTTGAAATGTATCCCGGCGTTTGGCGCCACGGGGATTGGGTAAAATTCACCTCCGGCGGCAGCGGCGTGATTCTCGGCCGGTCCGATTCAACCATCAACCGATTGGGCGTTCGGATGGGCAGCAGTGAAATCTACGCGGTGCTGGGGGACCTGCCGGAGGTTGTCGGATTTGAAACCGCATTGTATCCGCTTTTACCCTATTTGCTTGACAGTCCTGCCGGTAAATATTATTAATCAAAATCAACTATCTGATATTTGTGCGATTTTCGATCGGCGCACCGATGATTGGGAATCTGTAAAAAAGCCTGCTTTTTCTCTTCCTTTGCGGGCCGCCGCTTCAACCGCCTGCGCAGATTCTGAGGAATATCAAATGGAGTCATTGATTGCCTGCCATGAATGCGATTTGATTCACCGCGTCAAGCCGCTGCCTAAGAAAGGGGTCGCCAGCTGCATCCGCTGCGGATCCGTGCTTTACCGCCATAAACCCGACAGTTTGGAGCGCACGGTGTCGCTGTCGCTGGCCGGCTTGATATTGTTTCTGCTGGCCAACTGGTTCCCGTTTCTGGCCTTGAAGATGGGAAGCCAGGTTCATCAAACCAACCTGATTACGGGGATACAGGTTCTCTACACCCAGGGTATGCAGCCGGTTGCGATTCTGGTGTTTTGCACCACGATTCTGGCTCCCTTGACCCAATTACTCGGCCTGCTGTATGTGCTTCTGCCCTTGCGGCATCGGCGCATACCTCCAAAATTTGCGCTGGTGTTTCGATTTGTGCGCAGCGTTCAACCCTGGAGCATGATGGAGGTTTTCATGGTGGGGATTCTGGTATCCGTCGTCAAGCTGGCCAAAATGGCCCAGATTGTGCCGGGCATCGCCATTTTTTCATTTTTTTGCCTTATCCTGGTGCTGGCCGCTGCGACGGTTTCGCTGGACCCGCACGAAATCTGGGAAAGATGGGAGAAGCTGCGATGAATTCCCTGCCCCTCACCGCGCGCAATGCATCCCGGATCAGCTGCCACAGCTGCCATCTGCTTTGCCGGGTCGGCTCTCCTTCAGCAGACGGGGTATTGATTTGTCCCCGTTGCGGAGCGAAGATGCATCAGCGCAAGCCCAACAGCCTGAAGCGAACGTGGGCGCTGGTCCTGGCGGCTGCCATTTTCTATATTCCTGCCAACCTGCTGCCCATTACCGTCGTCATATCCCTGGGCAAGGCTCAGGCGGATACGATCATGAGCGGTGTCATCTATTTTATTCACACCGGGATGTGGCCGATTGCGCTGGTCATTTTCGTGGCCAGCATTCTGGTGCCGGTGTTGAAGCTGATCATTCTGACGTTTCTGCTGATTACCGTGCAGCGGAAATCCGCCTGGCGGCCCAAAGACCGCACGCGGCTTTATCGGATCACCGAGGCGGTCGGCCGCTGGTCCATGACTGACATATATGTGGTCACGATTCTGGTGGCGCTTGTCAATTTAGGCAACCTGGCAACCATCCACGCCGGCCCGGGCGCGGCATTTTTTGCCGCGGTGGTCGTGATCACCATGTTTGCCGCCATGAGCTTTGACCCCCGACTGATATGGGATGCAAAGGAGACCCTTGATGAGTGAAGAAGAAACGCGCAGCAACGAGGTTGACGAACTGCCCGATGCCGTTGTCTCAACCCGCCGGCGCCAGATTTCCATCGTATGGGTCGTCCCGCTGGTAGCCCTTCTCATCGGCGCCTGGCTGGTTTATAAGGCCGTATCGGAAAAAGGTCCGACCGTGACCATTGTATTTAAATCCGCCGAAGGGCTCGAAGCCGGCAAGACCAAGATCAAATTCAAGGACGTGGAACTCGGGCAGGTGTCGGAAATCAACCTCAGCCCGGACCTTTCCCATGTGGTGGTGACGGCGGCGCTCGTCAAGCAGGCCGATAACTTTTTGTCGGCCAACACCCGTTTCTGGGTGGTGCGCGCGCGAGTGGCCGCCGGCCAGGTTTCGGGCCTCGGCACGCTTTTTTCGGGCGCCTACATCGGCCTCGATCCCGGCCAACCGGGACCGATGGCCACCCACTTCGAAGGCCTGGAAATTCCGCCGCTGGTGACCACTGGTTTGCCCGGCCGGCGATTCGTTCTGGAGGCCTCCCGGCTGGGCTCGCTGGACATCGGGGCCCCGGTTTATTACCGGCAGATCAAGGTCGGCCAGGTGGTCGGATACAACTTAAAAGAGGACGGCCAGGCGGTGGACGTTAAAATTTTCATCAATACGCCGATTGACAAGCTTGTGCACAAAAACACCCGGTTCTGGAATGCCAGTGGGCTGGATGTTGCGGTTGATGCGAATGGGATCCGGGTGAACACCGAATCCCTTGTGACCATTTTGATCGGCGGTATTGCCTTCGACACGCCGGTTAGCCTGGAGCCCGGCGGCCCAGCCAAGCCGGACGAAGTCTTTAAACTTTATGAAACCCATGAAAAAATCTACGAGAAAACCTATGCTGAAAAAACCCGCTGGCTGCTTCACTTCAAAGGCTCGGTCAGGGGGCTGACGGTGGGATCGCCGGTTGAATTTCGTGGCATCCATATCGGTCAGGTGCTGGACATCAACCTGGAGTATAATGCTGAAGAGAAGTCTTTTCAAATCCCGGTCCTGGTCGAAATCGAGCCCGAAAGAATCAAAGTCATCGGTGATAGGGACTTGAGCGATCAAAAAAAAATGGACGAGTATCTCGTGGAGCAGGGGTTGCGGGCCCAGCTCAAAACCGGCAGTCTGATTACCGGACAGCTATTAGTGGAGCTTGATTTTCATCCGGAGGCACCGCCGGCCAAAATAAACTGGGAAGGCCGCTACCCGCAGATGCCAACCGTGCCGGCGCCTTTGGAAGAAATTACGACCAGTTTAACCCAGCTGTTAAATAAATTTGAAAAGCTGCCCATCGAGCAGATCGGCAGCGACTTGCGGGATACGGTTCAGGGCGCCAAGCAGCTGGTGGCCTCAGCCGAATTGCAGGAAGCCGTTGCGGCCTTGAACCAAACCCTCAAGCAGGCGCAGCAATTTGCCGCCGCATTAAACCAGGTGGTTGCGCCCGACTTAAAATCTGCGGTTTCCAACTTGAATGAGACCCTCAAGCGCACCCGGATGCTGGCCCAGAACTTCGATGCCAGTGTCGTGCCGGAACTGGGAGCCACCCTGCAGGAAGCTCAGTCCACTTTGAAATCCATTAACGGTACCGTCAGCAAAGATTCACAGCTTTATTTTGAATTGCTGCGCGTTTTCAAGGAGCTTACCGAGGCCGCGCGTTCCATCCGCGTGATGGCCGATTATCTCGAGCGACACCCGGATGCTCTGATCTATGGGAAAGGGAAAAGACCATGATGACCAAAGCCTGCCTTTCAAAAATCGGCCTTGCTACATGTATGGCCATTTTTATCCTGACCGGATGCCGCAGCGCCACATCCCCGATTGAATTTTACGCCTTAACGCCGCTAATCGGTGCGCCGGAGGCCGATAAGGCGGCCGGCCTGGGGGATGGCGTTGCGGTGGGTGTCGGCCCCCTGCAGATGCCCAAAATTATCGACAGGCCGCAAATCGTCTCCCGTACGGGCCTCAATAGAATCAATGTCGACGAATTCCACCGCTGGGCGGGTTCGATTTATGAGGATTTTCTGACAGTTTTGGCCCAGAATCTTTCCTCGCTGCTACAAAGCAACCTCGTGGCGGCTTATCCGTGGGAGGAATACTTTGATCCGGATTATCGAGTTTATATGGAAGTTAATCAATTTGACGGCCGGCTCGGAGAATATGCCCTATTGAACGTCACCTGGACGATAACCGGCCGGCAACCCGGCGATGTCCTGCGGGTGCGAAATTCTGTGATCAAAGAAGCCGTGCAGTCAGCGGACTATGAAGACTTTGTGGCGGCCGAGAGCCGGATTCTGGCAGCTCTGAGTCGAGAGATGGCGCGCGAAATTATGGAGATACACGCGGGTAAGTAACAGGTTCAGCGTTTAGGGGTTCAAGTGTCTCACCGCTGAGAACGCAGAGAGCGCGGAGATTAATTAAACTTTTCTTTCTCGGGGTTCTCTGCGTTGAACTACTATGTTTCTTATTTGATCAGATCGGCCGTTGTTTTGGCCGGCGGTCCGCCTGAGGCGGAACACCTGAAACCCGAAACCTTTTATCTTTTATTAGGTTCCCGGCTGTCGAGCCTCCCAGTTTTTCAGTCTCCCGGCATTTTTTTGCCGAGGCTTAATTACCTCCAAATTCTTCCACCGCTTCAATGAAGGCGACGATGTTTGCGAAGGGCGCAAAATCAATGTCGTAGGCCGGCGCCAGCAGCAGGCCCTCCGGTCCTAAGGTTTGGATGCGGCGCCGCACTTCAGAGCGGATCTGATCCGGCGTGCCCCAGTCCCACAGGCGCGCACTGCCCACCGTCCCCCATATCGCCAGCCGGTTACCGAATTCCCGTTTGATGGACGGCAGCATCCATGCAGTCCGGCTGCACGGGATTGATGACATTAACGCCGATCTCCACCAGGTCGGGTATCAGGCGGGTAAAGTTGCCGTCGCAATGATAAAAGATCAACAAGTCGGGTGATTCTTCCCGGGCGATATTGATAACCCGGGCCAACCGGTCTTTAAAATGCCGTCGCCAGGCGGCCGGACCGATCATCAAGCCGGTCGGCATGGCCACGTCATCATCCAGCAGCAGAATGTCGACCCCGGCGCGGGCTAAAATGAGGGCGTTTTCAATCAGCATCGATGTCAGCTGGTCAAGCAGATAGTCAGCCAGTTCAGGGCGGTCCACCAGGTCGATCATGAAATTTTCAAATCCCCGCAGGCGCCAGGCGGCTTCAAACAGTTCGCCGCCCAAATGGGGCGGCGAACCGGCCACGGCAAACCCCCGGGCATGCCAGCGCCGCACCTTTTTGGCGAGTCCGGCATGGCGGGACGGATTCGAGAGATTCGGCAGGACATATCTGGCCAGTTCCTTTAGCGAGCGGATGCTGCTGAGCGGGCGGGCGGCTCCCCTTTCCGGGTGATATTGCCATTCATGGTAGGTGCGAAGCTGAGCCGGGCTGCCCACATGGATGTCCTGCGGGCAGAGCGATCCAGATAGCGCCGGAAAGTCATCCTGGTTGTTGGGTGGGTCGAATTCGCGTAGCGGATGTCCAGATGTGAAATAATCTTCGGGAGCCGCCGGTGCGATGGCCGCCAGCGACTGGTCAAAAAATCCCAGCGCTTTCGGGATGCGGTCGGGTTTGCGGCAGAGCAGCGCCTCTCTCACACGTTCGCGGGCATTCAAAGATACCTCCCTGGGGGATGGAGATTAATCCCGTGACTGTTGACATATGGATCAAATGTTTCTTATATTGTACTTTTAATTGGAAATGTAAAGAGGAAAGGAGAGCAGAATAATGGCGCAAAATATAATGGAAATTGATGACAGCAGCTTTGAGTCCCGGGTGCTGCAGGCGGACAAACCGGTCCTGGTCGACTTTTGGGCTCCCTGGTGCGGGCCCTGCAAAGTCGTGGGTCCTATGATTGAAAAATTGGCCGAAAGTTACGGCGACCAGATCCTGTTTGCCAAATGCAACGCTGACGACAGCCAGGCAACTGCTGCAAAATACGGCATTAAATCCATTCCGACCCTTATGTTTTTCAAAGACGGCAGCGTCTGCGATAAAATAACCGGTTCGACAAATCAGGCCAAAATCGAGGACGTGCTCAAAAAAATCCTGGCGGGTGAGCAAGGGGCATCACCGTTTATTGTACAATAGGTTGTGCGCCTGCCGTTCCGCCGCCCTTCCCGGCTTGCCACGGGCGGATACAGTGATTAAGATAAATCTAATGATAAGGAGGTCAGAAAAATTTCGCTGACTCAACCCTTCCTGATTTAAATCCGAGGGCGTCAACAATCTGTCCCGGAGGAAAGGAGGATATCATGAAAAATAGCAATAAAGAGATCCGCAAACCGGATTACGGATGCGATAGTCGATGTGTACTTGAATATGTCGAATGCGTTGACCAAGAAGACGGGGCATCCATCTGCAAGACCCGCGAGCGAAACTGTCTCGGTGAATGTCCATTATAATCATATCTATCCCGCAAGGGGCTCACCAGGGCCCCTTGTGATACGATGATAAACAAACTCGGATGCCCGACGAAGCGGTGGAGAATAGTAAGATGGACCGCGATAAGGGTGCGATTACCGTTTACTATGACGGAGCGTGCCCGAAATGTATCAGAGACAGGGAACTCTATGAAATGCTCTCCGGTAGGGCAGGAAAAAATGTTTACTGGCTTGATATTACCGGTCAGGATGAGCGATTGCGTGAAATCGGCATCGACCCTCAGAAAGCGTTGCGGGAGCTTCATGTCAGCACCGAGGATCAACAAATCCTCACGGAGATCGATGCTTATATCCTGCTTATGAAAAAAGTGCCGCTGTTAAAACCGTTGGCCTGGCTGATTGCGCTGCCGTTTATTCGCTCAATGCTCTCAAGGGCTTATCACAGACAGGTTAATCGCAGGCTAAGGCGCAGCGGACGGCTGTGAGAGCTAATGATTTTAGGAGTAAATATGACAAGCGAGTTGGCAAAAAAACAATGCATCCCCTGCAAAGGAGGCGCGCCCCCATTGCAGGGAGAAGGTTTAGAAAATTTACGTAAGCAACTCGACGGCGAGTGGATGGTTGTCGATGACCATCACCTTGAGAGGCAGTACAAGTTCAAAAATTTTCGTCAAGCGCTGGCCTTCACCAATCAAGTCGGCGAGCTCGCCGAAGCCGAAGGTCACCATCCGGATATTTACCTGGCCTGGGGTAAAGTTAAACTGATGGTCTGGACGCACAAAATCGATGGACTGACGGAAAGCGACTTTATCTTCGCTGCGAAAGTTGACGAGTTGTAATAAAATTTATGGTAATCTGCAATTTTGGGAAAGAAGATTTTTGGGGATAGTTCAAGCTACAGACTATATAGATCGCGCTTTTTCTTATTGACTTTGTAGATTGCATTGAGCAACTCGGCTGACGATGAAGTCTTGCTTATTAGCATGTCGGCTCCCGCTTGACATATGGTTTGTTTTATATGCTCATCATCATACATTGAAAGCCCTATCACGCGCATTTCAGGAAATTCTGTTTTTATATGGCGAGTAGCTTCGATACCGTCCATTCCCGGCATTGAAATGTCCATCACGACGATATCCGGTTGACTCATCCGAACCTGCTCTATGGCTTCCCGTCCATTGGTCGCCTCTCCCACGACATGAATATCCGGCTGGCTGGTGATGAGTTGTATCACTCCTTGTCGCATGACTTTGTGATCGTCGACAAAAAGAACCCGAATATCTGATTTACGGAAAGTGGTCTTAAGGCCGGTCGTCACCGGAGACAGTTGGGAGGACGGGGGCAATAGTTTTTGTGGATTCTCAGTTTGCTCTGCGGTGATGGGAACAGTCAGCATAAAGCGGCTGCCGCATCCAGGAGCACTTTCGATGGTCAAGCTGCCCCCGATGTGGTTGGCACGTTCTGTAATTGTCAAAAGCCCCAACCCGGTCCTTTTGTCAGACCCATGAATGACATCCGGACTAAATCCCTTCCCCTTGTCAGTGACGTTTATAATCAGGTTTTTCTCGGATATGGAAATGTTGACCCAGGCGTTTTTTACGTCAGCATACTTTACTATGTTAAACAGCAGTTCCTGTACGGAGCGGAAAAGAAAAATATTTAACGCCGTGTTATCAAATCGTTCTTTAGTCTGATTTTCAAAGTGTACGGTCAGCCCAAATTGTTTGCTCATTTGTATAAACAGCCATTCCAAGCCAGCAACCAGCCCAGAATGGTGCAACACAACAGGACTTAATTCATGAGACAATCTGCGCGATTTGACGATGGACTCCTTTAATATATCCTGCACCTTCTCAAGCAGTGGGTTTCCGGGTAAATTCACACAGGCGTTTTCCAATTGTAATTTGGCACTGGCCAGAAGCTGCTGCATGTCATTATGAAGCAATTGCGCTATTCGCTGCCGCTCATTTTCTTCAGCTTCTATTAATTGCACTGCCAGATTCTGGAGCTGCCTTGCGCGTGATTCAGCCAGTTCTGTGCGTTCAGCTACAATTTTTTCAAGGTTTTCATTCAATTGGCGCAATCTTAATTCGACTTGTCTTAAATCTTCGATATCGGTCGAGGTGCCGAACCATTTGATAAGCTTGCCTTGAGGATCATGAAACGGTATTGCACGGCTCAAGTGCCAGCGGTAGCTGCCGTCTTCATGTAGAACCCGATGCTCGCTATGATAAATTTTGCCCATTTGGATTGCTTGATTCCACGCAGCGACCGTCGGTGCCTTATCTTCCTCATACAGAGCCGGGCTCCACTTAAAGGATCCATTGGGCATCCGTTCGATACCCTGGTATTCCTTATACCGCTCATTGAAATAATCCACCTTTCCCTTCGGATCTGCCGTCCAAACCAGCTGCGGCATGCTGTTGGCAAGCATTCGAAAGCGCACTTCACTCTGCCGCAGCTTTTCTTCCGTCCTGCGCAGATTGGTCACATCCATTAAGGCGCCGATAACTCGGTAGGCCTGGCCTGACTCGTCGCGAAAGATGTGGGAACGGTCATATACGTTCGACCAGGTACCATCAGTGCACTGAAGTCGATATTCCATCACAAGCGATTCATCTCCGGCGGTCAAGGCCTTGTTAAAGATTGAGAACACGTGGTCTCGATCGTCCGGATGAATGCGTTCGGCCCACCATTCAATGGCGTTCTCCTTTTGTAGAGGGCCATCAATCAAGTATTGCCAGGGATTGTCCCAGACAACCGTGTTTTTGGATATGTTCCAGTCCCAGATAGCCAGACCTGCAGTATTGATTGCCAGACGGAGACGCTGTTCATTTTCTATTAAAAAATTCTCCATTCGCCTTTGCTCTGTTATATCTATAGATGTTGAAGAAAGAGCAACAGGATCACCATTCCTGTCATAGACCAGGGAAGCTGACACCTGAACATCGAAAATCGCTTCATTTTTCCGCCGCGCCTTGATCTTAGCAAACCATAATCCATCTCCCCGGAGGGCCTGCATGATTTCATCGAGTCTGTCTTCAACCAACCAAAATTGCCAAAAAGGCTTCCCCAGAGGCTCCTTCGGATCGTCAAAGCCCCACATGTGGTGGAAAGCCGGATTCCCATAAGTCATATTCCCTTCAAGGTCACAGGCAGCAATTGCACTTGAAGAGCATCTGATGATATCTTCCATGAAATGCAAGGCATCCTCAACCTGTGGCTGCTCGGGATGCCGGCTGCCGCGGCCGTTGGCGAGCCCGTCGGTGGATTTTCCCCGATTGGGTTTTGAAGATTTACCCAATTGGTTTTGGTTCATTATTTTACCCCTGGAATTTGGGTTTTACCCATATTTCCAAACCAATTATGTATCGTTAATACTTATACCCTGTGATATCAAAGTAAATTGAGACCATATACAAAATCGTGAAAATTCATATAAGTAGATGAAATCCCAACTTTGGTTAAAGTACAGATAAATAGATGAGCCGTCATGGAGCTCACCCCCTTCCAGTCAATGTGGACTATTTCAGGCCGGTTAGGATAAGATAGGAGACTAACGGCGGCAGTCCCATGCCCAGGATGATGGATATGATCATTACCCAGAACAGCGAGAGCCAAAGATTGACTTTGAAAATAAAGTCAATGATATTGAGCAATTACATATTTTCTCATGGGGTTGCCTCCTTGCCCTTTTTTTTCAGCAAGAACCTGCTTATAATCAATTTTTGTATTTCCGTCGTGCCTTCGTAGATCCTGAGCGGTCGAATCTCGCGGTAGAGCCGCTCGACGGCCGTACCTTTCATGACACCTCTTCCGCCGTGGATTTGCAGCGCCTGATCGATGATCGACCAGGCCGCCTCCGTTGCATACAGTTTGGCCATCGAAGCCGCCAGAGCCACATCCGGAGCGTTGCGGTCTTTTTTGAGGGCGGCCCGGTAGACCAGCAATCGAGCGGCTTCAAGTCTGGTTGCCATTTCAGCCAATTTAAATTTTATGCCCTGCTGATCCGCGAGCGGGACTCCGAACTGAACCCGGTAGGAGGCATATTCAAGAGCTTCATCCAGCGCCTTTTGCGCCATTCCGACCGCTGCGGCGCCGACGGTCATTCGCATAAGCTCAAGCGTACCCATGGCCAATTTAAATCCATCCCCGATTTCTCCCACCAAATCGTCCGCCGGCACAATTGCGCGGTCCAGCGTAAAGCGGACGATGTCGTGAGCGGCCATGAGTTCCATTCTGGCGGCGACCTCAAAACCGGGGGTGCCTTTCTTTATGATAAAGGCCGAGATGGCTTTCGGCTTTTCAGCCGTGGGCGTCTTGGCAAAAATTACCGCCATATCGGCGGAATAGCCATTGGAGATAAATTTTTTTACCCCATTCAGGGCATATCCTCCCGCCACAGGTGCGGCAACGGTTTCAAGACCGGAGACATCCGATCCGGCGTTGGGTTCGGTAAGGGCGAAGGTGGTGAGATAGTCGCCGGAGGCGATTTGGGGCAGGTACCGCTGTTTTTGCGCTTCATTGCCTCCCAGAACGATGGGATAAGCGCCTAAACCCTGCATGGCGAGCGTGACGTCCGCCGGACTGTAGACGCCTGCCAGAACCTCCCGCGCCAGGCATATCCGGGTTGCACTCACACCGGCGCCGCCATATTCCAAAGGAATTGCGTGCTTAAAAAGGCCGGCGTTCGCCATACTGCGGCGCAATTCTTCGGGGACTTCGTTTATCTCGCTATACTTTTTGGCAATTGCAGCCAGTTCGGTTGTCGCATACCGGCGGCAGGACTCCTGATAAGCGAGATCTTCAGGGCTCAACATTGTATCCATATTACCGCCCTTCCGGTTGGGCAACGATCTTTTTTGCGGGGCCAAAAGATCACTGCTGAAAGCAGTAATTTTATTCCAATTTCAGGCAAAATTGACGGCCGTCGTTTTGAAGTGTTATCTACGACAGACCTGCGAGTGGATGAGGTTAAATCAACAGGAGCAATTGAAGTTTACCTATCGAAGGCGGATTTTATTGTCAAGGTCGATTTTTGGCCACCGGTTTTGATGGATTGGTACTTTCATCGTTTGTACCGGTTTTTGTTGACATATGGAATCCAATTATTTAAGTTAAGTTTAAAGCAGGGTGTTGAAACTCCCTATTAATCGTCAATTTTGTCTTTCCATCTGTGAAAAAAAGCCATGAAGGCATGCCGAGGGCGGCTCTTTGTGGCTTTTGCATTCAAAGGGCAGGATATCGACAATGAAAAGAATCTGTGTCGTTGACGGCCAGGGCGGCGGCATTGGTGCAACCCTGATAAAATATCTGAAGGAAGCCTACGGCGAGTCGGTCGAGTTGATCGCGCTGGGGACCAATGCCATCGCCTCGGCCCAGATGCTGAAAGCCGGCGCCAACCGCGGGGCCTCGGGTGAAAATGCCATCGTCCATACGGTCGGCACAGCCGATCTCATTGTGGGCCCTATCTCCGTTAGCTGGGCGAATGCCATGCTGGGGGAGGTGACGCCCAAAATGGCGGAAGCGATCATGTCCTGCCCGGCGCCCAAGATCTTGCTGCCGCTGACCCAGGAACCGGTGGTGCTGATCGGCATGGTCAGCGAGCCTTTGCCGCATCTGGTCCAGCGTGCCGTCAATGAGAAGATTAAGGAGGTATTAGCTGATGTGTGAGGCCAATGCTTATATTCTGCAAGACGATCAAGAGAAATTGATTTTAGAATCCGTTGACCTGATAAGACCGCAAGAAGATAACGGTTTTCTGCTGGTCGACATTTTTGGAACGCAAAAGATAGTCAGAGGCAAGCTCAAACAGATGAATTTGGTCGATCATAAAATAATCTTCGAAGCGTAAAATCTGTCTTGGATCCATTTGCGGCTGGTTGAACAAACTAGTTTGCCGAGATGTCTTGCTGCGTGCCAAGATCATATCATATCAATTTTCCTATTCATCCGAATCTCCTGTTTGCGGGCCATTTGTTCCAACTCTGAAAACTTGGTCTTCTGGGCCTGATAAGAGGAGGATGGCTGTGCCTTGTACCTATGCCGTGGAGTGCTGGCCCGCCCTGGCGTGACGAACTGTTAATTTAAAGCAGATTTGTCCTTGTCAGGGGCAAAAATACCCAAAATTCGGTTTATGTAAAAGGCCCTCTGGGCCCAGGATTCTTTACTCTGCCGTGGGTAAGCGCGAGTCGAGCTGGCCGATTGACATCAATTCCTGTTCGATGAGGCCGCGAAAAAGAGGGATTTTATATTCGTTCTGCGCCATGGGCTCCGCGTTTTTCACAGCCGCTGCGGCGGCTTTGGCTGCGCGATCCTGATCCAGCCGGGTGCCCTTGACCACTTTTTCCGCCTCGACCGAACGCCAGGGCACCGGCGCGGCGCCGCTGAGCACCACCCGGCAATCGGCTGCCTGATCCCCGGCGAACACGAGCGCCAGGGCCACGCCGGCCAGCGCGAAGTCCCAGGCACGACGTGCCCGGACCTTGCGGTAGGAACTGCGCAGGCCCGCCGCGGGCGGCGGCAGAACGATTTCCGTTACGATCTCGGCAGGTTCGAGCACGGTTTCCCTTGTGTAATCCTCGGATGGCGGCAGATGGAAGTCTTCCACCGCCACGCTTCGCCGGCCATCCGGGCCGGCAATTACAACACTCGCCTGCAGGGCGACCAGGGCCGGTGCCGTATCCGAGGGATGCACGATGAAGCAGTTTTCGCCGCCGAAGATGCAGTGGTAAGCGTTCTCGCCCTCGACGGCGTAGCACTGGTCCCCGCCCTTTCGCAGGCAATGGAATTCTCCCCGGTAGTACCAGCAGCGGGGCTTCTGGCAGAGGTTGCCGCCGATGGTACCCTGGTTGCGCAGCTGGGGGCTCGCCACCTCGGAGGCCGCCATTGACAGCGCCCGGTACTTTGATCTGATGACCGGGTGGCGGACAACTTCCGCAACGGTTGTCAGGGCCCCGATCCGGAGCCCGCCCGCCGGTGTTGCCTCGATGCCCTTGAGTTCCTTGAGCCCGGCGATGCTGACAACCGTGGTGACGTCAAAAACACGGTCGCGCAGGCATCCGAGCAGGTCGGTTCCGCCGGCGTGAGCCCGGGCCCCGTCCAGCGAAAGATAACGGACGGCTTCATCGAGCTGATCTCGCCCGGATATAGGAAAAGTTGGGTACCATGGCTTATCCCTCCTTGCTGCGCTCTGCGAGCAGCCGGCAGAGCTGAATCGGATTAATGGGCGTCCGGGTGATGCGCACGCCCGTGGCGTGGTAGACGGCATTGGCGACGGCGGCCGCTGTGGGAATCGTGACCGGCTCGCCCAGACCCTTGGCACCCGTGGTGTTGGCTTCCGAATCATCGGGTTCGATGGGAAGGGAAGCGATATCTGCGGGCACATCCAGGGCGGTCGGCAGCTTGTAGTCGTGCCAGTTGCGGTTGACCATTTTACCGGTTTGGTTTCTGTCCAGAATTCGGGCCTCGGTCGTGGCCAGACCGATTCCCATGGTGATACCGCCGAATACCTGGTTGTCGTAGGTCAGTCGGCTCATGACGCGGCCGCTGTCATGGGCGCCGAGGAAGCGGATAATCCGAACCTCGCCCGTACCGGTGTTCACCTCCACTTCGCAAAACTGGGCGGCAAAGGGATTGATCGCCTTATTGGCCGGATTCGGACCCCGGTAGCCGATGCCGACCAGCACCCCCTGCTTTTTGAGACCGGAGAGTTCCGTGAAGCTGATAATTTTGGACGGGTCGTTGCGCGCAACGATGCTGCCGGCTCTGAACTCCAGGCTTGCCGGATCGACCGCCAGATCGCGGGCGGCGATTTCAAGCAGCTGCTGTTTCAGACTGATGGCGGCAGCCCGCACGGCCGGTGACTCGGTGGGGACGGTTTTGCTGCCGCCGCTCGGCGTTGCGTACTGGGTGGTGCCCGTATCGGCATTTTCGATCTGGATGAATTCCGGTTTGATCCCCAGCTCCTCCGCCACCACCAGGGCCATGACGGTCTTGGTGCCCGTTCCGATGTCGCTGGCACCCATGTTCAGATTGACGCTGCCGTCCGCAAAGAGTTTGAGGATGATCGTGGAAGGGGGGCGGCCGGCGCCCGCGATCCAGAGACCGGCGGCCATGCCCACGCCCCTGCGGATAAATCCCAGGCTGCCGGCTGCCGGCAATCCGCTGGCGCGCCTTCTTCCAACCGAAGGCCGCGGCCCCTTTCTCGATGCAATCCCTGAGTCCGGTACTGGTGTACGGGGGCTGACCGTCTCTGGCCTGGCTGTAAAGAGGGATATTCTTCAGACGCAGGTCCACCGGATCCATGTCGATCGCCTCCGCCAGCGCATCCAGCATCTGCTCGAGGGCCCAGGTACCCTGGGGATGACCGGGCGCGCGAAAGGGTCTGGCCGGACCGGCATTGATATAGACATCCGTGCTGTTCGTGCGAACATTGGGGCATGTATAAAGGTCCCGAACCTGCCAGTCGACCAGCGAGGTGCCGCCGGCGGGGTAGGCCCCGCCCGTGCCGATGCAGGTGAAATCCAGGGCGGTGAGGGTTCCGTCCTTTTTGATACCGGCCTTGAGCGTCATGTTGCTGGGAGGTCGATTTCCGACGGCGAGATAGGTCTCCTCCCGGCTGAGGATCATTTTCACCGGCCGGCCGGTGATTCTTGCCAGCAGGGCCGCGATGACGGTGTACTTTCCGGCCTGCAGCTTGCTGCCGAAACCGCCGCCCATGTAATGCCCGATGACGCGGACCTTGGAAAGCGGCAGATTTAAAGTTTCGGCCACGTTTTGCTGGACCCCGATAAACCCCCTGGGTGGATTCCCAGATCGTCAGGCGGTCTGCCTCCCAGTCGGCCACGCACCCATGCAGTTCCATGGGGGTGTGGATTTCGCACTCGGTGCGGTAGCTCTCTTCGAGCACCACATCGGCTTCGGCCAACCCCTGCGCAACATCTCCGCGTTCGTAGGAACGCGGTGGCCCGACCCGGTTGCCGTCCTCGTGGACGGCTGGAGCGCCTTGATCCAGAGCCGCCCGTTCATCGGCTACGGCAGGCAGGACCTCATAGGCCACGTCGACGGTGCCGACCGCATCCCAGGCCAGGTAGGGTGATTCCGCGGCCACGGCGGCCACGGTCTCGCCTTCGAACCGGCAGTGGGGGTCGAAGAGTTTTGACTTGATTGTGATTCCGGAGCTCGAATAGGTCCAGGGGACGTCCGCCGCGGGGTCCAGCGCGCTGATCACGGCGTGCACGCCGGGCATGCTTTGGGCCTTGCCGGTGTCTATTTTTTTAACCCGGGCGTGGGGATGCGGGCAGCGCAGGATGGCCCCGTAAAGCATGTTGGGCAGCGACACATCCGACGGATAAACCGCCGAACCGCTCACCCGCTCATAGGCGTCCACGCGGGGGACGGCTTTGCCGATGATTCGGGTGCTCTTCCAGGGTGCCGGATTTTCACCCGGCCGCGGGGTCTCCGGGATCGGAAGCCCCTCCACATAGTAACGCTCCTTTTGCTGGTCCGTCACGATGCACCTCCCTTTGTGCCTTTGAGTTCAGCCGCACGTCCGACCGCCTTGTAAATATTGGCATAGGCGCCGCAGCGGCAGAGGTTGCCGCTCATGGCTCTGCGAATTTCGTCCGGATTCGGGGCCGGATTGGTGCGCAGCAGTCCCTCGGCCGACATGATCTGTCCCGGGGTGCAGTAGCCGCATTGAAACGCATCATGTTCGACAAAGGCCTGCTGGACTGCACCGAGCGTTTCGGCGAGCATGAGGCCTTCGACGGTCACAATATCGGCTCCCTGCGCCTCGACCGCCAGGGTCAGGCAGGCATAGCGGGGTATGTCATCGATAAGCACGGTGCAGGCCCCGCACTCCCCCCTTTCGCAGCCGACCTTGGTCCCGGTCAGGCCGAGCTTTTCGCGCAAAACGTATAGCAGCGACCAGCGGGGTTCGACGACCAGGCTATGGCGAAGCCCGTTGATGAAAAGATTCACGCGCACGATCGTTTCGGGCTCGATGACTTCGGCCTGCGCGGTGCCGCGGCCCGTCAGCGCATCCGAAGCGGCCGCGATGGCGGCGCCACTGCCCATGGTTTTGAGAAATCTGCGGCGGGTGATCCCGCGACCGAGTCCAGGTTTATCTTCTGGACGATCACGATCGGTTTTCATGGAGTTCCTCCGTAGGAATGTTGAAAGAAATAAAAGGATTGGAGCTGCGAACGGGTGAAATGAACCAGAACCGGTGTCATTGCGGGCTAGAATAAAAAAAACCTTTTCGCAAGTCAACTAGAAAAAATATTGACTGTTACTGCACGGCAAGGGAATAGGATCACCTACAAACTATCCGCTTTACGTCCAGTGGCTGCGCTGCAATCTGAGATTTGTTTTGAATTTGAGTTTTGCGATTGATTCTTCACTCAAGCCCTTGAAGGCGGAGGGAGCATCTCAAATATCAGATCACCGATTCGCACTTATTTCTCGCAACCATATTGCAATCTCTGCGGTTTGATCGAAAGAAGTATGGGCCGGCTCGCTTTTTAACCAGGCACCGCTTGCATCCTGGATGCTTAGAAGGTAGGCGACAATGCTTTTTGAAAAATCAGTGTATTTGGCTTCCTTGGTAAGGCCGGCCACAATTGCAGCACCCCAGGCCACTTTATGGCTAAAGTGAAACGCGCGAATACTGTGATGGCAGCTCATTGCAAAATCAAGATACCTGATTGCCGTATCCAGGTTTTCCGAAGTGCCGCCGGCCATGTAAAGCTTGCCTAAAAACGCTATGGGATAGCCGATCATAAAATAGGCCTGATCGGGATCCAGGGAGCTCACTTTGTGAAAAAGCGCGGCATCCTTAGAATATTCGGTAACCAGCTGACCGCTGCCGTTCATACGAAGATAAAACCCGGAGCTTAACTCCGGCTGAATGGCAATAAATCTTTGCAGCAGGCTTCCGGCCCTTTGCGCTGTTTCGATTTCACCGAAATATAAAGATGTCAAACCCAAGTGCGCCGTGGTGAATGCATCAACGATATTGTTTGTGTTTGAATCTGCGTAGGGATGCCGAGTTGTAAACCCACCATTCTTAGGGTGATGGAATGATTTAAGATAGCGGTAGGCCGGATAAGCAATGTCAAAACATCCCATCTTTTGAGCGGCCAACGTGATCCAGCCGTTGGTATAGGGCCAGTACTCCCCAAAGGCTCCATTGGCGCTTTTTAGATCAACGGAAGTCCTAAAGTCGCCGTTGGCTTGCATAAATGTCTGTTGAATATGGGTTAAAACACGCTGAGCTTCCTCCATTCGGCCGGAAATATAAAAAAGATAGGGCGACTTGTAATAGCAGGCAAGATCATTGACCTCAGAACCATATGAGCCGTCATCCCTGAGCTGTTGCAACAGCCAGTTGAGCGCTCTGTCTGCACTTTTCTTATAATTTCCGATTAACTGCGGATTCATAGGACCTCCACTAAATTTGGAACCGGGATAATACCGCTTCTTGAATGTCGGCATTGTTGTCTAAGATCGCTCGAATCCCGGCCAGGACACCTGCAGCGGATGTCTCAACGGACATGCTCGGCGCCCCGAGGTTTTCCTCCAGGGCTGCTGTGCTTGGAAGATAGGGAAGATGAATCCACCCTGCACGAACCTGCAGACCCCTTGTGGCAATATGGTGCAGGATACCGTACATCAGATGGTTGCAGCAGAAAGTTCCCGGTGTATCGGAAATATCGGAAGGTATACCGGATTGCCGCATGGCCTTTACCATGGCGCGAATCGGCAGGGTCGAATAGTAGGCGACAGGTCCGCCCGGAACCGTGGGCTGACCCTGAAGGGCTAATCCATCATTGTCGGCGAGTCGATAGCGGGTCGAATCGTTCAGGTTGTGGGCGATCCGTTCGACCGTTATAACTGCGCGCCCGCCGTACTCCCCCAGCATGACGACAACGCCCGGATGGACTTTGTCGATTGCCGCCTGCACGACATCTATCGCTTTGAAAAAGACATTCGGAACTATTCGGCCGACAATCTTCGCGCGGTCGACGCCGGTACCGTCCAGGGCTCTGGCAACCTGCTCCGCCGGGTTTATCGGCGTGTGTCCGAAGGCCTCGAATCCCGTTAGCAGCACTGTAGTCATTGTTCAATCCTTTATTTTCCCACCAGGCGACTAAGTTCCTCCATATCCAGCGTGCCGTCTTTGTCACTGTCGGCCGCGTCGAAGTCATTATTCAGGGCGTTGAGGTATTCTCGGAGGGACAAGGTCTGATCGCCGTTCCGGTCGGCCGCCTTAAAGCGCTCTGGGTTTATCGCGCCGGCCCCCTCGATTTCCGTTATCGTCAGGCTGCCGTCCTTGTCTGTGTCAATGAAGAAAAAAACTTCCGTCATCCGCTGGAGATACTCTTCGCGGTCAATGCGACCGTCGTGGTTTTTGTCCGATGTTGCCATTACTTCGGCCGCATCCATGTGGTAAATATCGGCACCGAAAGCCGCCGTTGATAGCACAGTCGATATGATTAAAAGCCATAAGGCTGCTTTTTTCATCGAATCGTCTCCTTTACTGGTACTGAAGTAAATGTATGATGTGAGGACCCTCCAATTCACCGCCGCAATTATAACCATGGCCGTGAATTTCCGGCAGGTACGTTACTTCTCAATCTTCCAGCTGCCGTCCGGCTGGCGACAGGCCGTACCGTAGGCCTGCTGCTCCTGGCCGCTGATAGTTACGGTTTGCCGGTACTCCCGGCAATACTGGCCGCTGCTTTTCTCGAAGGTGCGAACCGGTGTGACCGTGCCGGAATGACCGCTGTCCGGGTTGTGCCAGGCGACGGCGGTGCCCGATGGTGTTTTTTCCAAAGCTTGCTGGGAGGCCTTTTGGGCTTCGCGGCGGTCGGCCGCGTCCATCCTGTCGCCGATGGCCCCGCCGATCAGGCCCCCTGCCAGGATGCCACCGACAATACCCGCCGTGCCGCCGTGAAGTGCAGCGGCAATCAGGCCGCCGGCAGCGGCCCCGCCCAATCCCCCGATAAGTGTCTTTTTATTCTGCTCGATCCCACCGCTTTCCGGGCTGCTGGCACAGCCGCTCATTATTAAAGCGAAAAGTATCATTATCACAATGCCCGTTGTAAATGACAACGGTCTGTCGGATGTATTGATCATGGATAGAGTTCTCCTTTCTGCCGAGTTGGTATCTTTGGCAACAGCAAAAACGTCCTTCTTAGCCGGTGGCTTTAGTAAGATCGGCAGCCTCGGCCGCCTCACCCGCAGTACCGTGCACCGGCAGCAGCAACTTGTCTTTTTTTAAGAAAATACATGAGCCAGATTCCGAGTCCGATCAGAAAAACCAGTGCCATCATCCAGACTTCGTATTTTTTGGCATCGTCTAAAAATACTTCTACGCTCCGGCCGAAGAGATATCCGAGAGAACCGACGGCAACGGCCCAGGCTCCGGCACCGATGAAATTCCAGATGATGAACCGGCCCGGGTTAAGCCCGCTGGCACCAATGATAAACGGCGTGACGGTTCTGATCCCGTAAAGGAACCGAAACCCGACAATCACCGGAATCTGAACGTATTCAACATGTATTCAAGTGTCATTTGGCTCTCGTCCGCTTCAATCCTGCGGTCCGCCGCCGCCTTTCATTCCAGTAGTCGTTGGCATGAGTCGATCCCTTCACGTAGTTGCGGACGACCGCGAAATCCCGGCCAATCGCCTCCTTCAACCAGGAATCAATGAACCTATTTTTACTACTATATGAAAAAGTTTGCTCTGGCAGGGCAGATTAGTATGAGGAGTCAAGAACCTGCATCTTGCGATCTGATGTTAAATGGACAATGGGCTAGTGAATCAAAATATGAGAGTGTCCTTTTCTTCAGAGCAGGTTCAGACTCTGAAAAGCTCGGTAAGCTTCATAATACCACAATGTTCCTAATCCTCTACTTTGTGACCTTAATCAGCAAATAAAACATGTCAAGCATCGCGGGAGAGAAAAATATCCGATTTTAAAGATTAATTTTGACAATGTCGGATATGGTGATTATTTTAAAGGTCAATGAAATATTTCCAACGTGTATGTCTGTAAAGAACTTTGTTGGAATTAGATTTAATTCAGCAATTCATTTGCCTCTCGCCTGTCTTAGATTTCATTCCGATAATATCCCCATAGCGCTTGCACCGGAAAAAGCAGCATTTTCATTCGGCATGCAGTAACCAAAACGGCATCGGTATTGAACAGTTTGCCGATGCAGGGAGGGTATTATGCTTCAAAGATACGACCTCGCCAGGAATGACCAGAAAAATCGTCTTTCAATCAAGGAATTTGCTGTTATAGAGGCAAAATCACGTAAACATGATAACTGCCAACCTATTGACAAGGATTATTCTCTTCTCCACGAGGTCTCGTACGATGGAGATATAATTCGGGCCGCTATTAAAGATGGGCAGGAGGCATTAATTTCAGAACTTCGGTCCGGTGATTTTTTTCCCATCTATCCGTGCGTAAAAATTATCGCCAAAAGTGTAACTGCTTTATTTAATGGCAACGCAGAACCGGCTTTTGAAGTTTATTTTGACGATCGAGCCGGTCTTTCCAATTAAAAAGAGCAATATTTCGCTTGCTATACGCTTGAAAAAAGATTATGTTCGACCCAATCAATTAAGTTCCGCCTTGTAAACTCGGGACGGTTTCTTTCTGAAGGATCAATCCATTTGTCTAAGTAGCATCCTCCAGTTTGCAACGTTGAAATTTTTTAAGAAAGGAGAATGTTATTATGACTAATGGAACTGTGAAGTGGTTTAGTGACCGCAAAGGTTTCGGATTCATTGAACGCGAAGACGGGCCGGATGTGTTCGTTCATCACTCAGCAATCAACGCGACCGGTTTTAAATCCCTCAATGAGGGCGACCAGGTTTCTTTTGACATCGTGCAGGGACAAAAAGGTCCTGCCGCTGCAAATGTCTCGGTGATTTAACCTTCGAATCCAAGTAAAAAGGGCATTCTTCCATTAGAGGGGGGATGCCCTTTTCTTTTGATCAGTATCAAGAATAACGGCCTTTGAGGTGACAATATGGCGAAACAGAACTATTCAGGCAATAAGCGTAAGAAAGAATTGGCAAGGAAGCAAAAACAAGAGCAAAAAAGACAACGCAAATTAGATAAGGATTCAGTAAAGCCGGAAGAGGCGTTAACAAAGTCTCAGGATAAGGACAAAAATCCGCTGATATAAGAACGTGAATTTACTTTTGCCCTATCCATAGGGGAGATGATGTTTCATGCTTTACTGGAAAGGCTTGTTGCCAATCTGATCCGGCGTCATTAATCTCTTGGCAAATCAAGAAACCTGTCATATTACCACTCCTTTAATCCTGAGACCGGCAGAACCTTGCAATAGACGCCAAAGAGGACCGGCGTGAGCCGGCCGTCGCCGTTTAAATTTAAAACATTATAACATGCCGAATATACGTATTATTTTGTTTATGTACCGGCATGAAGTCCGCAATATGTTTCATTTTTAAACCGCCTTGTCGCCTTCCGTGCCGGCAATATCATACAACCTATTGTTTTTTTTACCTAAATAGCATTGGCATTTTTTTTGCTTTGAGGAAAAATGATAAAAATCCTCAAACATTGGAGTGACTATGCCTTGGTACATCTATCTTCCGATTGCGCAGCACAGTGTCGCCCTGCCGGTGGTGGTCGGGCTTGGTTTTGTGGTAGGTCTGCTGTCCGGCCTTTTCGGTGTCGGCGGCGGTTTTCTGATGACCCCCCTGCTTATTATGATCGGCATTCCGCCGACTGTCGCCGCGGCCTCTGATTCAAACCAGATTGTGGCAGCTTCAGCTTCCGGCACCTATGCGCACTACCGGCTGGGCAACGTTGATTTCAAGATGGGGATCTACTTGCTGATCGGCGGTGTTATCGGCGGAACCGGAGGCGTTCAGATCATCCGGGTTCTGCGCCAGATGGGCAATGCCGATTTTTTAATCAATATCACCTATGTGATTATGTTGGGTTTCGTGGGCGGCTACATGTTCCTTGAAAGCCTTCAGGGGCTGCGGGCCGGAAAATCCATGGGTGGACCGGTCCCGCAAAACCGGAGTTCCGCTTATTCGCGGTTTATCCAATCACTGCCTTATCAGACCCGCTTTGATAAATCCGGCATCGTGTTGTCGCCTGTCGTCCCCTTGCTTTTGGGAGGTTTGGTTGGTATTCTGGCTGCCATCATGGGGGTTGGCGGCGGATTTATCATGGTTCCGGTCATGGTTTATCTGCTGCGGATGCCGATGCATGTGGTGGTGGGCACGAGCCTTTTTCAGGTCCTGTTCACATGTATCGACGTCACCATCATGCAGGCCTATTCAAACCGAACCGTCGATTTCGTTCTGGCGCTGCTCCTGCTGATTGGATCGACTTTCGGCGCCCAGATCGGTGCGCGTCTGAGCACCAGGCTCAAAGAAGACCAGTTGAAGATATTTCTGGCGGTTCTGGTGCTGGCCGTGATGGTTAAAATGCTGTTCAGCCTTATCCTTCCACCCCATAACCTGTTATCCTACCACGGAGGCCACTGATTTCATGCGACACAGACTTTTTATGCTGCTTTTGGTTTGTTCCGGTTTCATGGCTTTGCTGGCGGAAACAGCCTGGACCGCGGACTCGAATGAATTGACAATCCAACCCGAGGTTTTGAATATTGGCACTTTTTATTCATCCGGCCAAGTCACGATATCCGGTGAAGTGGCCGGTGGGCAGGATGTCATGGTCGAAATTGTCGGACCGACCTCCAACGGACAATTTGATCTCAAAGGGCGGGTGGGACCCTTCTGGATGACGCGCGGCAAGGCCGAGATGGACGGCGCGCCGGCCATGTATGTACTTTTATTGCCCGGCGGCCAAGACTGGCCTGGGAAAGCCTCGGCTCTGGGTTTGGGCCTTGATAAGCTGAGGAACAAGATTTCAATCCAATCCGCGGTGCTGCCGCCGGACGAACTCTTCAACATGTTCATTGAACTGAAAAAAAACGAAGGGCTTTATGCCGAGCAGGACAACGCCGTTGCCTATGCTCCCGCCGATGACGGGCGCATACGGTTTACGGCAATCTACCGTTTTCCCCGCTCCACGGTGACCGGAAAATACCAAATCAAAGCAACCGCAGTAGCAAACGGTGCAAAAGTCATGGAGCTATCGCACGGCTTTCTTGTCAATCAGGTCGGATTTACCCGGCTGGTCTATGATCTGGCCACGAATCAGCGGTTGACATACGGTATTTTGGCCGTCGTCATCGCGCTGTTCACCGGCGCCGTAATGGGCTTGCTTTTTAAAAGCAGAGGTGGTCATTGATGGTCTGGACAGGCAACATAGCCAGATTCCTCAGGATCGGAGGCCGGCAGCGCAAGTCTGCGTCGCTGCCCTTTAACGATTTGTTTGTCCGTTTTCACCAGATCCTGGAGGAAAATACAAAGGCCCTGGAAATCATAACGGAAATGGAAGACAAGCTGGGCGGGGAATATGTCTTTGATCGCAAATTCTTGGAAGATACGGTACAGGACATCAAAGCGGTGATCCTGCGCAGTGCTTATCACTTCAACACGATAACCAACAACAGATATTCGGATATCTACCTGGTTGTCGAGTCTCTGACCCAGCAATTGCAGCAGGAACTAAGCGGCCGGCTTGTATTCCCACACGGGCAAAATGTCGTCGCCCTGACCAATATCAATGACACCCTGGCCGACGCAGCGGGCAACAAGGCCTATAAGCTTTCCAAGATTATCCAATTGCCCCAAACCGCGGTTCCGCCGGGAATAGTCGTCACGGTTATGGGGTTTCGCAACTATCTGGCGTACAACAACCTGTTTGACGAGATAACACGTCTGCTGGCCTCCTGCCGGCGAGGGGGACGCGAACTGGAGCCGATTTCCCAAAAAATCCGTCTGCTGATTCTAGGGGGCGAAATTCCTCCCGATCTGCGCCAGGAAATACTGAAGGCCGTTGTGCTGATCCGGCCCGACCGTCCGGAGTCCGGTCTTTATTCCGTTCGCAGCAGTGCGGTGGGGGAAGACGGCCAACTGAGTTTTGCCGGTTTGCACGATACATTACTAAACGTTGCTTTTCGCGATTTGCTGTCGGGTTACAAAAAGGTCCTGGCGAGTTTGTATAATCCGGCTGCGCTTGAATACAGGATCAGTCGCCAGATCCCCTTCTCGGATATGGCCATGGCCGTGCTGTATCAGGAGATGGTGCCCGGCCGCGTGAGCGGTGTGACCTATAGCATTGATCCGAATGCGCCGCATGAGAACGTTTGTTTGGTTACGGCAATCCGGGGATTGGGCACAGGGGTGGTGGAGGGCAGCGCCGCGGCTGAGACCTTTCGACTCGCCCGCGATCCGCCCTATCCGATCTTATCGTCCCGCATCGGCGGCCGCGAATTTTTTCCCGCGCAACAGTCCCCAACGAATGCTGCCGACAGTCCGAGCGAGGAGGCGCCCCGACCCTGCCTGACGCCTGAACAGGCGTCGTCGCTGGTAGAGACCGCCATGATTCTTGAGCGGTTTTTCAAACATCCCCTCGACATTGAATGGAGCATCGATGAGGAGGGACGAATGTGGATTCTGCAAGCCCGGCCGCTGGGTTTGGCCCGCGTCAGCCGGCCGCGCAGCCTTGAACTAAAGAACCTTCTGCATCACTATCCCGTGGTCATCAAGGACCTGGGAACCATCGCCTACCGGGGCATCGGCGCCGGACCAGTATGGTTGGCCAGGGAAGGGGCGGATCTCGACGATTTTCCAACCGGTGCAGTTCTGGTTTCCCGCTACAGCCTGCCGGTGCTGGCGCGCGTCATTCCCCGGGCCAGCGCCGTCGTTACCGATGTGGGCAGTCCCACCGGTCATATGGCCACGGTTGCCCGGGAATTCAGGATCCCGACGATTGTGGACACCGGTTCGGCCACCGAAATTCTGAAATCCGGTCAGTTGGTGACTGTGGATGCTGAACGGAACGTGGTGTATGAGGGGCGGATCAAAGAACTTCTCCATCACCAATTGCTGGAGCGCGCCTCCTTTGAAACGACGTATGAATTCCAGCTTCTGCGTCGGATGCTCAAGCGCATTGCGCCGTTGACGCTGGTTGATCCCGAGGACTCCAACTTTACGCCGGCCGGCTGCCGGACGCTTCACGATGTGCTGCGGTTTATCCATGAAAAATCCATCAAGGCCCTGGTTCGAATCGCTGAGGACCCCCGGTCGTTGCTAAAGCACGGCGGCCGACGTCTGAAAGCAAATCTGCCGCTCAACCTAATTCTGATAGACATCGGCGGCGGATTGGAAGAAAACCTGGGCAAGACCAATTGGGTAGAGCCGCATCACATCAAATCTGAGCCCATGCGGGCCCTTTGGGCCGGCATGGATTCACCGGATGTCTGGAATACTGATCCGATCGCAGCGGATTTCAAAGGACTGATTTCCAGCGTGACGCGAACGCAGGCCATGGCGCATGCGGGAGATATTTTAACCGGTTTGAACCTTGCGGTTTTGAGTGCGAATTATCTGAATTTGACTTTGCGCGTAGGATACCATTTTACGGTGGTCGATGCCGGCCTTTGGCCGTCCTCTGAAAAAAACAGCATTTTTTTTCGCTTTATCGGCGGAGCAACAGACATCACCCGGCGCTCCCGACGGGCCGTACTGCTGGGGTCCATTCTTGAGGAGGTCGGTTTCAAAGTTGACCAGAAGGGGGATCTCGTTATTGCCCGCGCAGTCAACTGCACAGAGGAACGTACGCGTGCCCACCTTTATATCATCGGCCGGTTGATCGGCTTTTTGCGGCAGCTTGATATCCTGATGAGGGACGACGCGGCCGTTGACCATTATTTCAAACGCTTTATGGTCGATCACAGGAACGCTTTTCAGGGTGAAAATAATTAAAGGAGTGACAAAATGGCGATTAAATCAACAATATGCATCCTTGATGACGAACCGATCGTCGGTGATCGTCTCAAACCGGAAATGGAAGATGACGGCTACGAGGTCGAAGTCTTCACCAACAGTGACAGCGCGATTAAACGGTTGGAGGAGCGGTGTTTCGATATTTTCATCACGGATCTGAAAATGGAAGGGGTGGATGGGATGGGGTTCCTGGAAAAGGTTAAAGAATTCTGTCCCGAAAGTGAAGTGATTATCATCACGGGTTATGCCACGATTGAAACGGCCCGGGAATCCTTTGTCCGTGGGGCGTATGACTTTATTGCGAAACCGTTTCGCATCAGCGAAATCAGGGAAGCCGTCAAAAAAGCCCGGCGCCGTGATCGCAAGAATCACACGGATGCCGGGAAAAGGAGCAATAAGCATGCTTAATCTTCTTGTAGCTATCGATCGCAGCCTGGAAGCAAGCTTTGCCCTCAGGACGGCGTGTCTGTTCGGAACGGACCTTAATATCCAGCCGATCTATGTCTTTGATCCGCCGGGTCGCGATCTTGCGTTCGGTGCCGGATGGGCTCGTAAATCCTGGGAACGCGAAACCAGCCGTCAGGCGGAAGAAAATATCGAAGATCTTCTCCAGGCCGAACGGGGCCAGTGCCCCAACATCCATGACCCGGTGGTTCTGACCGGTGATCCCATCCAGGAGCCGGCCGAATATTTCTGGTCCGGCAATTTCGATTTGCTGGCTGTGGGCGCACCTTTCAGGGGTATGGCGCTGCTGGCCCTGTGCCGGCGCTTCAGTCATGTAGCCCGCAAAGAACACCGCACGCTGCCCCTGATGGTGGTCCGGCATCTTAAAAGTATAGAAAAAATCATCGCTCTCACCGACGGCAGTGACCTTGCGGAGAACACCCTGGGTCTGCTGCTCAAAATTAACTCCTTTATAACCGGTAAAATTACCCTGGTGGGTACTACCGGAGCCAAAACGGGAGATTCTGCGACAGAGGCTCTGAACCTTGAGAGAGGACTGGCTATTTTGAATGAAAAGGGGATCCAGGCAACCGGCCATAGCGCCTCGGCGTTGGGGGCCGAACGCCTGACCGCCATGTTGAAATCGGCCGATCTGCTGGTTAATCCGGTTCACCGAAAAGACCCGCTTCATTTTTCGCATGAATTGAATGAAGATGAAATTCAGGCCGTTCTGCTGTATCTGAACGGGCGTTAACCGTCCAACATTGAAAACCCGGTCCTCCCTCCGGGCTGTAGGCCTACGGGCAGGAAGCCGGGCCAGGTCTGAGGAGATTGGCTGTGCCGTGGATGAATGCCATGGTTTCTCTGATTGCCGGCACCACCCTTCTGAGGTGAAGTCAAAGCCCGACACTCTGGGGGGAGGATCCTTTACTCTACAAGACCGAATTTTTTTATTTTGCGCCACAGGGTTGAGCGGGTGATACCGAGAATGGATGCGGCCTTGTCCCGGTGGCCGTCGACGGTTTGCAGCACTTTTGCGATGTGGGCGCGTTCCATTTCTTCCAGGCTTTGCAGCCCGATGTCATAAGGTGGTTGAAAACCGCCCAGCAACGGGGGCAGGTCAGCAACCTGGATTTCGGTTCCATCGGCCAGGGCGACTGCCCGGGCAATGATATTTTCAAGCTCCCGAATATTGCCCGGAAATTCGTATTGCGCCAAAATTTCGCGCGCTTGAACCGAAAACCCACGAACTTCTTTCTTATAAGCGCTTTTGTACTTGCGCAGGAAATGCTCGGCCAACAGCCACAGATCGCCCTTGCGTTCCACCAGCCGCGGCAGTGAAATTGTCATGACATTCAGTCGAAAAAACAAGTCCTCACGAAACAGACCTCGGCGCACCTGTTCCTTCAGGTCCCGATTGGATGCGGCCAGAATACGGATGTCCAAATGGACAGGGCGGCTGGCACCCAACCGGTAGATCTGGCCTTCCTGCAGCACACGCAGAAGCTTGACCTGCATATCGGCCGGCATATCGGCGATTTCGTCCAGCAAAACCGTGCCCCCGTCGGCCGATTGGAGCAACCCCGTGCGAGCGACAAAGGCACCGGTGAAGGCGCCTTTTTCGTGGCCAAACAGTTCATTGGCGATCAACTCCGGTGAAAATCCGCCGCAATTGAAGGAAACGATCGGCGCCTGGTGCCGGTGGCTGAGCAGGTGAATAACGCGGGCCGCCAGCTCTTTGCCGGTACCGCTCTCGCCCTGGATAATCACGGGGCAATCCAAGGGGGCAACCTTTTCGATCAGCCGATAGATCTGTTCCATTTCAGGGCTGGTGCCGATGATGCCGGCTTTACCGGCGCTTTGCGCCATCAAGGCTCGCAGGCTGCTGGCTTCATTGCTGATCTTGATTTTTTCGATAATCCGTGAGATCAAGTTGTCGAACTCGGTGAGCCGGATCGGTTTGGTTAAATAATGGAAGGCGCCCGCCCGCACCGCCTCGATGGCCGAATCGATGGAAGCATATCCTGTGATCACAACCACTTCGGTATCACGGTGGCGGGCTTTGACGCGCCGCAGAATTTCCATGCCGCCCGGACCCGGCAATTTCAGATCGGTAATTACAAGGTCATAGGGTGAAGCCAGAAAGGCGTTTAGAAACGAATTGCCCTCAAAAAACAGGTCGGCGGGGTAGCCCGACTCGACCAGGTGCTCCTGGAGGCGCAGCCCGGAGATTTTTTCATCCTCGATGATGGCCAGGCGCACCGGTGGTTTATCCATCGATCATTTCCTCTTTGGCCGGCAACACAACGGTAAACGTACTTCCTTTCCCGGGGGTACTATCCACGGTGATTCTGCCGCCATGTTTTTTGATGATGCCGTAGCTGACCGAAAGACCCAGTCCCGTACCCTTGCCAACCTCTTTGGTCGTGAAAAAAGGATCGAAAATGAAGGGCAGATGTTCTTCAGCAATGCCGCAGCCTGTATCACGGACATCGATAACGATCTTGCGGTGACTTTCCCTTACAGCCCGAACCAACAGTTCACCACCGGAAGGCATGGCGTGGACCGCATTTGTCAGCAAATTAATGAAAACCTGCTGCAGGGCCTGGCGGTTGCCCTTGACGACAGGCAGATCGACTGCAAGATCCACCCGCAATTTGATGTTTTTCACCGCGATTTGGTTTTCCGAGATCTGGATCGTTTCCCGCAGAAGCTGGGCGATATCCAGGTCCTCGATAATGGCCGTATTAGATCGGGAGAAGTCGAGCAGGTTTTTCACGATCCCGCTGGCCCGCACAGCCTGGGTGAGGATATCGTTCAACATGTCCAGGCGACGCTCCTCACTGATCTTGCGGCCGCCCATCAAGCTGTCGACGGTCAGAATAATATTGTTGATCGGGTTGTTCAGTTCATGGGCCACACCTGAGACGAGGGTCCCCAGGGATGCGATTTTGCGCGAATGAATGATCTGTTCCTGGCGGGCTTCGAGTTCCTCGGCCATGCGGTTGAAGGCCAGCACCAGACGATCCACTTCACTTTCGATCCGGGCCGGGTGATGAATCGGGCCGAAATCGCCGCGACCGATATTCGTTGTCGCCTGTTCAAGCCTGGTCAATGGTTGGACGACCTTGCGATTCACCAGGACGGCCCCTGCGGTGAAGACAACCAGGATCAGGCCCATTGAAATTACGGGCCAGCGCAATGCCCGACGGGCGGCGACATTGACTTGATGATTCCCCTCGTTCAGCAGTTCGTAGGACAGATCGACCAGGCGTTTGCCGACAGCTCTTATTTTTTCCTGAACCGCTTCGTCCGGGAGCTTCGGCAGGGGAGCTATTGCCAAGGTGTCCAGGACGTTGCCGTAGTCCTGCAAGGCTGATTCCAAATGCTCCTGGTAGTTTGAATTTTCACCAATTCCTGCATCGTCGGATAGCTTCACTACCATCTGCCGGGCGTGGCTGAACTGGTTGAGCGTTTCATCGAGATCTGCCCGATCATGGTAGAGGAGAAAATTCTTTTCGTAGCGTCGTATTTCGAGCACCGTGTTGTACAGGTCCTCGCTTTTTTCCAAATCCAGGGTAGCCTGGTTGATGCCGTGGATCTCGAAATAGATGATTAAAAAATTGGACAGCCAGATAAGGAAGCTGATCAGCACCAGGGCCCAGAATTTTCCCCTCAGCCCCAGATTGAACCAAAACCACTTGATAGGCAATGTATCTCTCCCCGCTAGTCTTTGCCGCGGCGCTATTCGGCAGATCCCGGCCCATGGCTCCTTAGGGCCCTTTACCTTGTGAAAATAAGAACTTGCTTCAAACGGGGGCGAGTATGTCAGGAGTGCGGCTGTGTGTCAATACCCAGATCCATTTCGACTTCCATGCCCAATCCGCTTTTACGACAAAACGATCCTGTCCCCTCACATAGGCGGCCTTAATATCTACGTCCTCCTGATATTCGGAGAGGGGCCCTGCAGCCCGCAGAAGCGATCACGAAAAAGACATCAACCCTTACCCGAAAAAATGTCTTGACCGGCATTCAATCGTCCGGTAAATCATTCAATGTGAAATTATGTCACCTATTGTGAATAGGTAAAATTTCAACTTCGTCTCACCTCAACCTCATGGTTGCCACTAAAGAAAAATATTACCAAACAGCATCCCTGGAGAAATTCTGCGTGTTGATGCACCGCTCGGATCCTGGGCGCCTGCCTGCTGTGCGGCTCTCGGCAAGTCGAGATTGGCCTACCTTCCCCAGGATGAGCTCGAGGCATGTTTATAAGATGTAAAACTTGTGCCCCACAGCCCCAGAACAATTACTTTCAAGAAAAGATTTCGACAGGAGCTGATCAAGGTTCTTCAGCAGGGATACGCCTTTAACTATAAACTGGAACTTGACTATTAAGAAAGGTTATTGCCATGGCTACCAAAAAATTAACACGCTTTGATTTGCAGAAAATGAAAGATGCCGGCCAGCCGGCCGTGTGGATTACGGCCTACGATTACTGGACCGCCCAATTTGCCGAGCAGGCCGGCATGGATATGATCCTGGTCGGCGATTCACTGGGGATGTGCGTATATGGCTACGCGGGGACCGTGCCCGTGACCATGGACCAGTGTATCTATCACTGCGAGGCGGTGCGCCGGGGCGCAGCCAATACCTTCGTCATCGGGGACATGCCGTTTCTATCCTACCAGGTCAGCGTCCCGGAGGCGGTGCTCAATGCCGGCCGGTTTTATAAAGCGGCCAACATGGATGCCGTCAAACTGGAAGGCGGCCGGCGCGTCTGTCCCCAGATAAAGGCGATTGCCGACGCCGGTATGCTGGTGATGGGGCACATCGGACTGACCCCGCAAAGTTCCGGACAACTCGGTGGCTTTAAAGCCCAGGGGCGCACGAAAGAAACGGCGCTGGAGCTGATCGAGGATGCCAGGGCCATCGAAGCGGCCGGAGCCTATGCCCTTCTGGTGGAAGCCGTTCCGCCGGAAGTGTGCGGGATCATCCGCGAAAGCCTGTCCATCCCGGTATATAGCATCGGCGCCGGTATCGAGGCCGATGGACAGCTGATGATTTGCAGCGACGTTCTGGGAATTTTCCAGGCGTTTACGCCCAAATTCGTTAAAAAGTACGAAAATCTGGCGGAAAAAACCATCAAGGCCTTTACGGCTTATGTCGAAGAGGCGCGCCGGGGTGAATTTCCGCGCGATGAGCACAGCTATAAAATGGTCGAAGGCGAGCTGAAGAAATTAAAAGAGGCGCTGGGACGTTGATAGCGGGCACAAGCCGGCCGGGTTGCACCGGCCGGCCTGTTTCTCAGCGGGAGCCCGGGCGTTGCGAGGATCGGGATGAGTCCGCGGCCAATCGAATTTTAAACGGTATCACTAAATGAGGAGCCGCTGTCGTGTCAGAAGTGCTGAATAAAATTCGCAATTTTATGGAAAAAGAGGGCATCCCCGGCCGGGATGCCTATGAACTGCCGACATCCCCCAAAACGTTTCCCGACGGCGCCAACTACCGGATCGAAATTGCCGGCGTCGAACGGGCATCAACCATGGAAGCCATGATCGATGAAGCCCGCAAAAGAAACCTGGCTGTCCACCGCGTCATCGCCGCCGTCGGCGGTTCGACCTATTGTGATTTCGCGGAGCTGGAAGCCATGGCCCAGATGGCCCGCGAGGAGAAAATCGAGGTGGTGATGACCGTCGGCCATCGCAAGGGCTGGGATGTCGGGGCCAGGGAAAGCGCGACCCCCGAGGGTGCGCTGCAGGCTTTCAGGCTGCGGGGATCGGATCATATTTCTTACCACATCGCCGATATTATGCGCAGCATTGAGGCCGGTCATCGGGGCTTTCTGGTTTATGACGAAGGGGTCCTTTATCTGCTGAACAAAATGCGGCAGGAGGGCCTGATTCCCGCGGAGACGATCTTCAAGTTCTCGGTCTTCGGCGGGTACTGCAGCGCGGCCGGCGCCAAGGTGATTGAATCGATGGGTGCCAACTCCCTGAACCCGTCGTCGGATGTCTCCCTGCCGATTCTGGGCGGCATCCGCCGAACCGTCGACATCACCCTGGATGTCTACATCATCATTGTGGACTCCTTCGGCGGCATGTTCAGGGCGTACGAGGCACCTGAAATCGCCCGGATTGCCTCACCCTGTTATCTCAAGTTCGAACCGGGCACCTCCGAAGGTGATATCTACAAACCCTGGGTAGCGGAGGCCTGGCATCAAGGGCTCATCCGTGAAAAGGTTAAAATTGCCGCCATCGTGCAGGAGATCATGCAGCGGCATGCGCCGGAGCTGAAAGCGTCGCCGAAAGGACCTGCTGATCTGGTTCTGCCGGCGGTATAGCAGAGAATGGTTTTCTTAGTATTGAAGGTAAATTGGGTTTCCAGAGGCATATGAATGCCTGGAACTTGGAGTACTGTAATGATGGAGTATTGGAGTATTGAAAAAGGGACATCAAATCCTTCGTCATTACTCCAACACTCCGGTACTCCAATACTCCAATACTCCAAATAAATTTAAGATTAAAACCTCAGAAATAGGACACTTTTATCGCAAACCTTACTTAGCTCCAGGAAACATGGATGAATATGGAAAACGCACTGGCAAGTAGAAGCCATGCGGTGGAATGGTCGGGGATTCGAGTGATGTTTGCGCTGGCGGATGAGATTCCGGGTGTGATCAACCTTGGTATCGGTCAGCCGGATTTTGATACGCCGGCCTTTATTCGCGAGGCGGCTAAAGAAGCGCTGGACCAGGGTTTCACCCGCTATCCGCCGGCGAAAGGGTTCCAGGATTTAAGAGAGGCCATCGCCGACAAGCTCAAGGCCGAAAACAACATCGTCGCCGATCCGGCTACGGAAATTTTCGTGGCGGTGGGGGCCATGCAGGTCATCTTCAACACCATGCTGCACCTGGTGGAACCCGGCCAGGAAGTCATTCTCATCGATCCCGGCTACGATTATTACTCGCAGATCAGGCTTTTCGGCGGGGTGCCGGTGCCGGTGCCGGCCTACGAGCAAAATCTGTTTAAAGTCGATCCGGCCGACATCGCCGCCGCTGTGTCGCCCAGAACCAAACTCATCATTCTCAACTCGCCGTCCAATCCCACCGGCGCCATGTTCGACGCCGGCATCCTGGCCGAAATCGCCCGCATCGCCCGGGATCACGACCTCTATGTGCTCTCCGACGAACCCTATGAGCATATCCTGTTTGACGGCAATCAGCACGTCAGTATCGCCGCCTTCGACGGAATGAAGGCCAGAACCGTTTCCGCCTACACCTTGTCCAAGTCCTATGCCATGACCGGGTGGCGGGTGGGGTATGCGGTCGCGCCGAAGGCCTTGATCGATGAGATGGAAAAGCTGATGGAGCATATGGTTTCGGGGGTCACCGCCGTGGCCCAGCGCGCCGCCCTGGCAGCCATTAGCGCCCCCCAGGACTGTGTGCGGGAGATGGTGGCCGAATACGACCGCCGCCGAAAAATCATTCATGAAGGCCTGAACACCATCGACGGCATCTCGTGCATCCGGCCGGAATCCACTTTTTATGCGTTTCCGAACATATCCGGCTGCGGGTTAAGCTCCTGGGATTTTGCCAAGTATCTTGTACGGGAGCACAAGGTAGCCGTGGTGCCGGGCAGCATCTTCGGCCAAAGAGGGGAGGGATACGTGCGGATAAGCTTTGCCGCATCGGCGGCGAGTTTACAAGAGGCGCTTGCCAGGATGGAAAAAGGCGTTGCCGCGCTGCACGGCCAGACGGCCGGCAAAGGGCGGCGGCAATCCCGGCATCCGGCCGGAGACGGATGGCGCAGTTAAACCGGCGTGGTCAGCCCGGCTCAGCACCCGTTCCTGTGCCGGCGATTCGGTTGATTTACATTTCAAGCGACAATTTTTACCACAACCAGCGTAACATCGTCTTCCTGCTTCGCGGCTCCCCGAAAATCCTTCAACGATGCCAAGATGGCCTCAAGCAACCTTTCGGAAGAATAGGCGGCATGCTCACGAATGAGAGCGGCCAGGCGTGTTTTGCTGAACATCCGGCCGGAATCATCCCGGGTTTCCCAGATGCCATCGGTTCCGATCAGAAGGATCTGCCCCTCCGACAAACTCGTTTTGACGCTCTGCCGATATGTATAGTCGGCATCAACCCCGAGGGCCATACCTTCTGCGCCCAGTTCCTCGACGGCGTCCGAGGACGGGTCGTAAAAAAGGGCGGGATCATGGCCGGCCCGCACCCATTGCAGAGATTTTGAAGAAGGATCGATTTCGGCATAGAACAGGGTCATGAAATGGCCGCTTTCCCGCGTATCGGCGGTGACCAGACGGTTTACATCTGTGATGATTTCAGTGGCATCGCCGGGCTGGGTCACCCGACACCTCAAAAATGCCCGCGCCGTCGCCATCAGCAAGGCCGCCGAAATTCCGTGCCCCGAGACATCGCCGACAACCAGACCTAAGTGGTTCGAATCCCGGCAGCAAACCTCCAGAAAATCATAGTAATCTCCCCCGGTTTCATCGCAATAAAGGCTGCGCCCTGCGATATCCAATCCCGGCATTGCTTTGGATTTCTGCGGCAGCAGATTCTGCTGAACTTCCATGGCCAGATCCAGGGCCGCCTTGAGCCGGACGCGCTCTTTGAGCTGTTCCATCATGGTATTGAAACTTCGCGTCAGGTCGCCGACCTCATCCCGGGTTTTAACCGGCAGCGGCTGGTCGAAATCACCCCGGGCAATCCGGTCGGCCGCCCGGGATACTTCTTTGATCGCAGAGACCGTCCGCCCCGTCACCAATTTCATCAGCAGTAGAATTAAAAGAATAAATCCGGCGCCGGTAATGAGATAGTAAAGTCGAAAGCGCACTATGGGGGCTAGAATTTTTCTGCCCGGTGCGATCATCACCAGCGTCCAGGGCGCTTCCTGCAGTTTGTAAAAGCCGCTCACCTCGGCGGGCGGATGACCGCTGCCAAGCAACGTCCCATAGGGTTCTGATTTGATGGCCTTCATGGTTTCGCTTTCCAGGGGCTCCTTGGTTTCCGCCAATCCATATCGTTCTCCCGGAACCGTACCGGTGAGTATTTTTCCGCGATCATCCACCAGAAAGCCCTCGTTGCTTTGCCACCAGCTACTGGTAACGACATTCCTCACCAGGTAGTCAAAACTCAGGACGACCGTCAACCGACCGATGTTTTGGCCTTTTTGATCGAGCAAATCCGACACCAGCGATACAGTTTGATTCTCTATGGGGGCATCAAACCGCGGCGGCGTAATTTCACCGATGCGAGTCCGGTGGAAACGCTGCATCTGCCTCATCATTTCAGTCATATCGTCGCGGCCGCCCATCATGCCACGGCCCATGTCGGATTCGGGACCCATCATGTCCGGCTGCCTTGGCGTCGTGTAATCGGCGGTATTGTTCTGCCAGGTCAAATCAACCCGCACGACGCCTTCCTGAGCTCTCAGCTGATCTACCAGCCATTGGAAAATGATTTCAGGGCGGCTGCTTTCGCCGGCGGTATCCAGAGACTGGATCCAAATGCGGATGCGGCTGATATGCATGTCCACCTGGTGAGCGCCGCGCTGTAGTTTCAGGACGGCGGCTTCCTGCCACTGCGAAAGCAGCGCGTCTCTGGCATAAACGAAACCGGCAATACCCATGCCGATCAATAGCAAGGCCACCGGCAGGATCAAAAACAGCGAAAGACGCTGTTGCAAGCTCTTGGGGTGTATCACGATGAAGTCCTCCAACTTTTGACGGAAACTCCCGGCGATTTAAGCGATCCAGCAGAAATGAATACTTGCAGGCAATATAAGTGGCAATGTATCGATTTTCAAGTTATGAATAGAATTCGGCCGCCAGAGGATTCTTGACTGCTTCCGGCCATTATACCCAAAAATGCATTTTTTAATGTTTTTTTATGGGAAAGTTTGCTTAATAAATAAGCTTGTGTCAATAAAAAAGGTTGGCCAGCCATCGGAAGAAGAGAGCGAAGCAAGATTATTTCGGCGGAGTTTTTATTGGCCCATTTACGCCGCAGCTTGATTACCGGCCTGAGGTACTACCTTTATGGACTGAATATACATTATTGACCCCATTTAAAAATAGGTTGAAGAGGCCCAGCATAATTCCTTTTTGCAACTAAATTTTCTTTGTTCATGACTGTCCGGCGGTTAAAGTTTTGATTCATTTGGAAAACGGAATACTCTCTCTGGAGCTGCGACCCGGAAGCGGGGATGGCTGCCGTCAACAAATGACGCCGCTCTTAAGGACCGATGATGTCGGATGCAAAAGATAAGGTTGGCGGCACAAACGGTTTTAAGCGAATTTTTCGGACTCTATCCTCCAGAAACTACCGGCTTTTTTTTACCGGCCAGAGCATATCGCTGATCGGCACCTGGATGCAGCGCGTGGCGCTGAGCTGGCTGGTATACCACCTGACTTCTTCGGAGTTTTTGCTGGGACTCGTTTCGTTTCTCGGACTTATTCCGGTATTCGTGCTTTCGCCGTTTGCCGGCGTGCTGGCCGATCGGCTCCACCGGCTGCATTTGCTGATCGCAACCCAGGCTTTGGCCATGCTGCAGGCTTTATTACTGGCGGTATTGGTGATGACCGGGCTCATCAGGATCGGGCATGTGATGGTGTTGGCCGCATTTTTAGGCCTGATCAATGCGTTCGATACGCCGATCCGACAGGCGTTTACCGCTGAACTGATCGAAAAAAAAGAAGATCTGGGTAATGCCATCGCTTTAAATTCGGCGATGTTCAACGGCGCGCGGATGGTGGGCCCGACCCTGGCAGGGCTGCTGATCGCCCTCTTCGGGGAAGGGTTTTGCTTCCTGCTCAACGGGCTCAGCTACGTGGCTGTTTTAACGGCCTTGCTGCGTATGAGAATCCCCCCCACGGTGAAGACGGGACACAAGCAAAAGCTGCTGAAAGGGTTGAAGGAAGGGTTTTTTTATTCTTTCGGTTTTGCTCCGATCAAGGCTGTTCTTTTCCTGCTGATGGCGGTCAGTATAATGGGTATGCCCTATATGGTGTTAATGCCGGTTTTTGCCAAAGACATTCTCCATGGAGGCTCCCGTACCCTCGGCTTACTCATGGGTGCGGCCGGTGCGGGCGCCTTGTGCGGCGCGGTATATCTGGCACAGCGCAAATCGGTCGCCGGTCTGGAACGCGTGATTCCGGTAATGGCCGGACTATTCAGCCTGGGACTGATCGGTTTTGCGCTGTCGCGTAATCAATGGCTGTCCTTATTGCTGCTTTTCATTATCGGATTCGGGCTGATGGTCCAAATGGCTTCAAGCAACACCATTTTGCAGACTATCGTCGACGACGATAAACGCGGCCGAGTGATGAGCTTTTATGTGATGGGCGTCATGGGGACAACGCCCATCGGCAGCCTGCTGGCCGGAGCAGCAGCCGGCCGGCTGGGAACACCGGAGACACTGATTATCGGAGGGGGTTGCTGCCTGGTGGGCGCTCTGCTTTTTACATTTAAACTGCGGGCAATCAGGGAATTAATTCGTCCGATATATATCGAAAAGGGGATCATTTCCGAAGTGGCGCTCGGCCTGCAAGCGGCTGCCCAGTGGCCGAAGCCGCCGGCCGGTTGAATAGACAGGGTATTTCAAATCGAAGGCGAGGCGTGCACCGCTGCAATTTGAGTCTCAGCGGGTCCATTTCGAGGTCAAAGGGCAAAAGTACCCGTCTAAGTCAAATCCTTTTGGATTGCCGCACGTACCGCGTGGCGAGCAATATGTCCCACAGCGGCGTGGTAACCCCAAAGTTGGTGTCGGGGTGGTAGTGATGGATGTGATGATTGGCTGCCCAACGTCGGACCGGACGCCAGCGAAAACGTCTGTGATGAATGAGAAAGTGGCTCAGCCCGTAGGTGACGTAGCCAAAGTCTATGGCACCTGCCAGCAGAAACGCAAAGCCAACGGGCATCAGCAAAACAAATATCCCTACCAACCCCGTCAGCAGCAGGGCCGGCAGGAAGAAAGGCAGGGCGTCGTAGCCCAGCGGATTCTCGTGATGGGCGCGGTGACCCTCCACCATGAGCCGCATCGATCCGTGAAACAGCCAGCGGTGAAAGAAGTACTCGAAAAAGCTGAAAATAAACAGGCCGATCAGGATGGTGAATAATACCGCGCCGGGATGGGTGTCAAGGTGCCGCAAGCCTTCAAAAATCAGCAAAATCCCGACCGGGAAATCGAGAAAAAATTCGCCCCAGTAATTGGCCGGGGTCCGCGACATCTTCAAGATGCAGTCCAGCGCAGCATCAAACAGTCGCCTGATCCCTAGCCCCTGCATAGTCCTTTATCCTCCCCGGTTACGAAACGGAAAAATCTTATTACAGTATGCCCAAGAATGTCAAATCTATTTCAGAACCTGTTTAATTGTCCTCGCATTTTTCTTTTCTGTTAGTTCAAACAGTTTTTTTCATCGATTTCAGCCGGGTAAAGGGCGTAATAAGCGAGGGCCGACCGTATCCGCTGCTCATCAACGCTACTTCAGAGTTATCTTAAATACCACAATGGGATCTTTCGGAACGGTTTTATAAATTACCTCTTTAACTGGGGCCGGGCGCCTATAAGGAGCGGCATCGTAACGATGAACGGGGACCCTGTTGTAGGCATATCCGTTGGGGTAGTTAGGAATTGGTTTAAATGGTTTGTTGTCCCACCCGGGAGGAATCTTTTTTACTTCACCAAAGGATTACTTCTTTTTGAACCTGCTCAGCCCGCGCATCAGCTTGACCAACGTTTGTTGATGGGTTTTCATGAATTGCTCATCGTCCCCGACAGGAACATCATCTTTTGTACTCAGATTATTTTTAAAGGTTCCCGCCGCATTCAAAGGGATGGATAGTTTGTAGTGAGGGTCCACATAACAGATCCGCGACCAGTCGCTGATGACGGTGTAGGGCCGTTGCTGATCGCTCAAAAGGTTGTAGCCGAGGGAATAATCCTCCGGAGGATTTTTGATCCCCAGGAAAGGCAACAGGGTCGGCGCGATATCGAGATGGCTGGTCATCTTTTCCACAGGGCCGCTGCCGGTGCCCGGAATCCACAGAATTAAGGGGGTTCTAATCTGTTCTTCGTCAAAAGTCGAGCCGTGCCCCCACCGCCCCTTTTCCATGAATTCCTCGCCATGGTCGCCCGTGAGGATGACAATTGTATTTTTTAAAAGATCTTCCCGCTCCAGGAAATCGATGATTCTGGCAAACTGGCTGTCGAGGTGATGACAGGAATTGATGTAGCGGTTTTTTATTAACTGAATATCTTTTTTAAGGTCCATGGTCGCGTAATTGAATTCCTGGAGATAGTTTTTGCGAAGGATGCTCTCCTCCGGAAAGTAATAGCGGGCGTGCGGCGACTCAAAAAACATAAAGGTCATGAATGGCTGTTGGGGGTCCCGCTTTTCAATGAAATGGATAAGATCGGTGACGTTTTTTCGGTCTCTCTGCCAGCCCTGGCCGGTGTGGCTATCATGCAGGCAATCCCGCGGAATGGATGCAAAAAGAGTTTTATCGAATTCCGGATAAGAAAATCTGGCGCTGGTGTACATGCTCATCTGATACTTCTGCTGCTGGAGAACGTCCATGAGGACGGGGCTGCGTCTGGTGTTCAGGAAATCAAACCAGTAGGGACCGTAAAGCCCGTAAAACATGGAGAACAAAGCCATCCTGGTACCGTTGCCGCCGCTGTAATGATTGAGAAAATGATGGGAACGTCGGGCGAATTCCCAGGCCGCAGGTGTGATCTCCGGGTCGAGCATATCCCAGCGCCACGATTCAGCGACCAGCCAGACAATATTCATCGGCTGCTTGGGTGTTTCAATCTGCAGTTTTTTTAGCGGATAGTTCAAAGCCGTGTCGCTCAGTTTAACCTTAAGGTCATTCCGGGAATTTTCCTTGATTCCAAATTTCCTGGCCAGGTCGCTAAAAAGAAAGGGGAGATATCCGGGGAAAGCCTGAGCCGAAATCAGAACCGGGCTATAGCCTTTTAAGTAGCTGATTCCGTAGGCAATGCGCTCGCCGGCCGTACACAGGCAAAAAATATACAGCAAGTATCGATACAGTTTGCGCGGCCGGCGGATCCAGGCAAAAGTCTTTCTGGTTGAAATGAAATACAGACCCCGGCACATGACGATCTGTATAACTATAAAACCGAGTATTGCCAGGGCGAAGAGGACCATGGCAGCATTATCGACGCCCATCGATTCGATGCCGCCGGGGGTGGTGATCAGATTCCAAACAAAGCCGTTGATATGAAAGCCGAAAATTTCAAAAATTTTAGCATCGACGAAGAGGACAATGGCTGTTCCCGCCGTAAGGGTAACGGCAAGTGTATAAACCATTCTTGCCGCTGCCGGCGAAAGGTCACGATGTTTTTTGCTCCAGGCCAGGATGTAGTGAGCGAATTTGGTTATTAAGAGGGCCGGCAGCAGATAGATAAACCCATAGCTGAAGTATACCGCGATCACAAAAATCATAGTCGGGGCGGTTTCGAAAAAGGCTGTGCGTTTCAGGTAGGGTGCTGTTATCAGCAGAATCACCAGGTAAGACAGAAAGAAGAAATGATTCAGGAAAGCATTGCGTTCAGAGAAATTCATATTTAATTTTCATTATTTCTTTTTTAATAAAGCTTTTTATTCTTTTTTAGTCGAATTTTGCATCTGGTTCAACCTCTGTTTTCAGAAGCATCCCTTTAAAAACCCATTTGAAGGGCCCCACGGTCATCAGCCGGCAGATATGGCGTTCCAGAAATTGATTTAGAACAAGTGCGCTCCACGTGCGGCCTGCCCGAAACTGAAAAAACGCCGAGGCTGAGTCCGGTTGCAGAACCGGCCAGAGAAAAAAGGACAGGTATTTTATGCTGTTACAGCATCCTCCAGCAGCTTACTCAAAAAATCCGCTCGTGTCCACATCAAAGAATTTTAAATGATTTTGCAGGCTTGTAAATCGCTTATAAAAAAGGTCCACGGGCCTAGTTCCGTGGACCTTTCATTCCTGTTAAACTTTGCGGTCAAAATTGCCTTGCGGACCGCCTCAATGTAATTTCAGGAAATGGTGCAAAAAATTTTGAATCAACAAATCTTCAACGCTACTTCAGAATTATCTTAAATACCATTACGGGATCTTTCGGAGCCGCTTTATAAATTACCTCTTTGCGCGGAGCCGGACGCCAATGGTTGTCGGTATAATAACGATGAACGGGGACCCTGTTGTAAGCATATCTGCTGCTGTAGTTAGGGATTGGTTTAAATGGTTTGTTGTTCCAGCTGGGAGGAATCTTTTTTACTTCATAATGACCGTAAGCATTTCCCGGAGATTTATGATCCCGGTCATTCCAGTCTTGCGCAAAAGATACCCCGGAACATACAAACAACAGGGCAGCTGTGACCATCACAATTTTCTTAATTCGTTTCTTCATGGGTTTTCTCCTTTATTAGGTTGAAGTTTTAATCCAAAAGACGAACCGTTTCGCAATAAAGTTTACAAAAAAATAAAGGACGGTTTTGACCGGTTCCGCAGCGACTTGCCGCTGAACAAATACTGCCGCCTGGAGTTTCGTGCAGGTGCGATTATCGGACCGAATGCAATTGCGTTTCCCGGCGGCATTATTGTTAAAACGGATGAAATGGTAGAATCTGCAGCAGAGATGGAAGAGGTGCTGGCTAGGCTTGCCCACGAGATCGGACATGTTGAGCATCGCCATACCATGAGGAATGTGTTGCAGAATTCTGCAATTGGCGTTGTCGTTGCAACGATCACCTCTGATGCGGCATCGCTCGGTGCTGCCGTGGCAATAATACGTGATCCTCTGGATACTGGTTATTTTTTGCTCGGTAGGAATTCGATGGTGTACGGTTCCAGGCCTTGAGGATAAGCTTGAGCCAACTTTGCCAATATGGCGGCGAGTTTGCTGAACTCGGACCCTGGTATGGTGTGAGGAATAATGATAAGCCCCTTGTGGGGTTTCAGGGCTTCAAAGAATTGCACCGTTAAAGTGATAAAGTCATTCCTGTTGCGGGTCACCATCACCCGTTCTTCGGCGGCTGCAAATGAGAGTTGCTCCTCATCGGATGCTTCCAGCCTACCGGTTTCATGGGCACTGGCCGCATCCATTCCCTTTTATGGACAGAGCAAGTCCCATGTTGGCGTATACCATATCTTGGGGCGTTTAATTGTTTGACAAACAAGTAGCCGTTTGCCATACAATGGCCTCCAGAAAGCAAGTTCCTATATTTCAAGATTCAATTTTGCCCCCGCGGGGGAAGACCGGTAAACGGATCGCCAAGCAGCCTATCTATTGTGTGTGCCGCGGTCGATGGCGACAAGGGGAAAAAAATATGGATTCCAAGATAAGTCCATAAAATTGTGCCATCTGGAGGAAGGAGGATACATGTCTGAAATCCCTTTAGGTGCAGAGGTCGAGTGTCTGGACGGACATTGCGGCAAGACCATTTCGATCATCATCAATCCTACCAATAAAAACGTCACCCACATCGTCGTGCGTGACAAGACACTTGGCGACGAGGACGAACGTTTGATTCCTATTGAACACCTCGGAGAATGCACAGAGAAGCAGGTCCGGCTGAACATTCGCAGAGACGAGATGGCCGGCATGGATCCGTTTGTCAAAACCCGCTATCGCAAGATAAAAAATATCGACTTCATGGAAAGTTACATCGGTCATGATTTCGATCTTTACCTCTTGCCCTACGCGACCCCCATGAAAACCGACTACATCCCGGTCGATGAAAAACAGATCCCACCGGGCGAACTGGCGGTTTACCGTGGAGCACGAGTGAAAGCCACGGATGGCATGGTCGGAATGCTGGGCGAATTCCTTGTCAATCCGTTAACCGGCCATATCTCAAGCTTGATTTTGATGGAAGGGCACCTGTGGGGGAAAAAAGAGGTGTCGATACCCGTATCGGCCATCGATCGCATCGAGGAGGACACCGTTTACCTCAAGCTCGACAAAAAAGCCGTTGAATCATTGCCTTCGGAGCCGGTGCGGCGGCACTGGTAATTTAAGCCCGAGCCGTCAGCGGAGCGTTGTCTTGGCAAGATCAATTATTTGCTTTCTGGCTGTCGATCAATTGATGCTCAGCAATACTTTCGTTGTCGGCCGGCTGAATTTGACACCGTCTGCCGTCAGCAAGCTTGTAAGTCGCGGGCGTCTGGAAGCGGAAACCAGAAAAATCGCTGATGATGATTTACCCAACGTTAAATAGTTATCGGCCGAACCAGAAGTTTAGGGCGTGACAGGGAATATCTGGAAACTTTTCACCAACGTTATCCCCCAGGGAACAAAATCCGTGACCTTCTATACGGACTGTTTGAACGCCATTATTTTCAAATGCGAGCTTAAAGAGTTCCTGAAAGGCTCACGTTCGGAACATCTCCGTCATTCCGCGCAATTATCACTGCAAAAAGCTGATTATTTCCGCGCAAAAAGGGCTGCAGGCGGCTCGCCAAGTTGCTCTGTCTCAAATAACAGCGGACCAACGACGCCTGCGACAGATCGTATTGAATTTTTAAGGAATTAGAAAGGACCTGACATTTTAATTGGGGGCGATTTTAGAAAACTAGATGTTCTTCTATGAGTAGCTGTTCAGCGGCGTAATGGGCTACAGCCTGGGCTAGCCAGTTCGGCTGATGAGCGTCCGAACTGATGACAAACTTGAATCGATTTGTGAATGGACCATAGTACTGCTTCCAGTCAGTACGCCAGATGTATCGGTTATTGATCTCAATCAAGCATTCAGAGGGCACCTGGTTTAGGTCGGTGTGAAAAACGTTGGGATGCGCGATAATGACTGGCTTGCCGGTTGTGAGCAATTTTTCCAGAGAACGATAGTTGACATTCTGATCCCGACAGTGAAAAATGTAATAATCGACATCATAACTTACTGCTTCATCGACCCAAGGATGTCCGTCCACTTCGACGCCAACTTTCAATCCGAATTGGCGAATTTCTTTTTCGTAAGCTTCAAAATTTCCGTTCACTAGGCATTCCAAATGGTCGCTGATGCCAACGATGATAGCATGCTTGACAGCAGCGACGAGGGCAACGGTCTGCTCGGGCACCACTGAGTTGTCGCTTGTCGAGTACGTGGTATGAATATGCAAGTCTTGTTGCAGCATCTTTATTCACGACCGAAAGCAGAGATAACCGCTGAGTGCTTATTGTATGAATCTCCACGCTGCATCAACATGGCCTCGGCAATGTAAAACTTTGCATAGTCGGCACGCGAGGCCGCAAAATCGTAATAGCCATGTCCGATCCCTCAACAGCATCTTTCCGGGCCTGTGAGCCATATAAAACAATTAAATCCGCATCATTGCCTAAAGTCTCAGCAAGCCGGCCTCGATATTCTCTAACTATTAGATTTAAGCGTTCCTGAGAAATCACTTAGCCCATCCGTATGCGGCAAATCCAATGATAGTCGCCCCGTACAGTCGAAATCTCTAACTTTCTTAGCTTAAATGAGATTGAACAAATGGTCAATAGGAGATGCGTTTAAGCGCGGCTCTAAAACATCCTATGGATCAATGTAATGTTGCGATGTTTTTAAAAATAGTTAAAGATTTCACCTGACATAGATAATAAATAGACGCTCCATCAAAGGTAATGGAGCGTCAATACATTTATACACTATCCCCAGCACCTCACCACCAACCTTCTGCAACCTTTAACTGTGCTCCGCCGGCAATCCATCCATCGCAGCCGCCCGGGTATATGTATTAACCACATGAAACATCGTATCTCCGACTGCTTGCGGCCATGCCCCTTTTTAACCATCTCAATTTTTGACCTTTTTTGAGTTCAATCTCTTCCGCATCAAAATTTACACATAAACAGGTGTTTCATTTGTCATAATGTTGTTCTCCTTTAAGTTTGCTTTTTATATATTCAGTATCGCGCCTCTCCTGCAGGGTTGCCCCATATCCACGGTCAAATGACGAGCCCTCCAATTCTTTGCACCACACAATTTTAACATCCACTAACTGAGTTCCTTCATTAGACTGTTTTTCAATCAAAATGGAAATATTATCGCCTTGTTGTAAGTCCACATTGGATTCGAAATACAATCCCCGCTTACTGTAGTTGCAGACCTCTCCTCTGAAAAATAAATCGTCAGCATCAGTGTTGTGCAGGGCAGCCTTATTGCACTTGAACCGCCCATTCTTCCTGCGTTCGACAATTTTACCCATGGCCCCATCCTCTCCCCTTAGCCCTACTGATAGAGTCTTTTCTCATTATATCGTGGCAGAACCGTTCAAATTGGTATAGTCGTTAAGATTTTCTAAACAATACACAATTGCATCAGCCGCCATGATGCACTTCCTTCATGCTGGCTAACTTGGTTAATCGATATTATTAATTGGTTATTATCAATAAATATATAGAAATCATACAAATAGAACGAGATTTTTATTAAAATTAACCAACAAGAAATTGATACCGGTGCTATTAATCAGTACTGCTGATAAATACTTTATAAAAATAGAGGAAAAAAATTGCCTCTCAACCTTGCTGATGAGACAATTTTTTTAATATCATTGAAGCATACCCAAAATGTTCCCTCCAACTCGCTGCAGCTGATAAGAATTCTCAACAGACAACTCTTTAAACTGAGCCGCCCTCGTATAAGTATTGACTACAGCAAACATATTATAACCTGCCTCTTGCGGCCAGGCCCATTCCACGGCATCCTTTATACCCGGCGTCATTTTATCGCCATTGACCTGAAATGTTTGTTTGCCGCCAGGAATTGATAACAACATAAACTCGCCGTCCAGATGGCATTGAACCTGAGTGCCGGGACCATAACCCATATCATCCAATCGGGTCATCACCTCGAAATTGTCCACGGGTTTGTAACGGGGTGTAAATATTGCCCGCACCTCCGGACCATCAAACCGGAAAAACAGTTGCTCATTTTTTTCGTGCTCAATCCAGTGATTCATCTGAAGCGCCTGCAGATCGGCTGGGCATTTCGACAGATAATTGAAGGGAATCCCCAGTCTCCAGGCAATTGATCTATGTAAAGAGAGGATGGGGACGTGGGTGCAAGGGTGACATATATGATTATTTATGTAAGGTAAGCTTATGCCACGAAAAGCACGCATAGATGCGCTGGGAGCGCTTCATCACATCGTCATTCGCGGTATCGAAAGGAAACCGATATTCAAAGATTCAATTGATGCTCAGCAATACTTTCGTTGCCGGCCGACTGAATTTGATACCGTCTGCCGTCCGCAAGCTTGTAAGCCGTGGGCGTCTGGAAGCGGAAACCAGTAAAATCGCTGATAATGATCTACCCAACGTGAAATAGTCAACTTCCGAACGAGAAGCTTGGGCCGTGACTGGGAATATCTGGAAACTTTTCACCAACGTTCCAATTGTCCCGGGGTGGTATCGGACCTGTTTCGCCAACCGGGGTCTTATAGAGGACGTCAGGACCTGTTCAGCACCTGGATAATATACTGATACATATCCCCGGCCTGCTGATCGGAAAGCACGTGGCTCGGATAAGCAGGCATGGGAGCTCTGGGATTTCTTATCCAGGCCAGGAAAGTTTTGAAATCCTCTGTTTTAGACGAGTGCTTCACCGGAAGCTCCGGCTTGATCACATTGCCGCCATTGGCGTGGCACCCGCCGCAGTTGGCAGTGTAAAGCTCCCGACCCGGCTGGTAATCCTTGAGCTGACCGTTTTCTACGCCGGCCGGTGCGGCCTTTTCCCCGTAAACCAGTTCTCCGCCAAAAAATCCCAGACCAGCCACCGTCAACAGGCAGAGTGCATATACGGCGATCATACCATTTGATTCAGACCCCCGACGGAGACCGATAAAGACTCCAACCGCCAGTAAAATCACCAGCACCGCCGCCAGCATGAATTTCATTTTGAATGGAAATAGCAATGCCCCGGCGTAAAAGTGCCGCCAGTCCATAAAACCTGAAATGACTGTGGGTAGAATCCATATCATGGCAATAATCATGCAATACCAACCCGCTCGGCTCAGCATGGTTTGATGGCGCACTTTCCCCCATACGGCCAGAATGAAGGCGCCAAAAATCAAGCCTACAGGGAAATGGACCTGGGTGGGATGAAACGGATGACGGTAACCCAACTGGTTTATCAGTGTGTAGAAGAAAGAAATGCTTGAGTCGATCATTTCATGAAACTCCGTGACAGTTTCTGGATATGCAAGTGCAGTTGCCAACTGTCCAACCCCGTCTTTCGGAGAAGCTGGTTTTTACAGGACGACCGCAATTCTCCGGAACGGATGTCATGCCGATGGGATCTGCCGAGCGATTTGAGGTCGGCAGGTCCCACCAGGCTATCCTGTTAATTAACCGCCTGGTATAAGGCTGCCGGGGTGCCGCAAACCGGACAGGCTGCAAATGAGGGTTTGCCTTCCACCGTAAAGCCGCAGGTCGGGCACACATAAAAATTCGTTTTCGGTACTTTCCAATTGGCAAGATCGGCCAGAGCCGTTTGATAGAGCTTGGCATGTTCGGCCTCCGCCGCTTTGGCATAAGTAAAGGTCCGGACCGCATCCGCATTATTTTCTTTTTCCGCCTGGGTGATAAACTCCGGGTACATGGTGGATCGTTCGTAGGATTCGCCTTTTACCGCATCTTCCAAATTTTCCTTTGTGGATTTGACGGCAGGCAGCTTTATATCCGCTTTGGGGGTTCCGCCCATGCTTTCAATCACCCGGGCATGGTTTGTGAGGTGGATTTTTTCGGCGCTGGCCGCAGCACGAAACAGGCTGGCCACTTTACCATAGCCTTCTGTATCGGCCTTTTCGGCATATGCCAGGTATTTGGCGTGAGCATTGCTCTCACCGTTGTAAGCGGCCATGAGATTGTCAAGGGTTTTGTTTTGGGCTGCACCGGACGGCGCTGCAATTATCATGGCCAGACTGAACATCACCAAAAAAATTAGAGCGAAACGTATAAGCCGGATGTTTTTCATTTTGTACCTCCTTTAATCGAATGAAAGTGAACTCTTTTCTCCCTGGTGATCGGTAAAACCTTTCCGGGTCCCCCTACCGGAAGTAATGGCTTAACATCGGAGTCATTATAGTAAAAAATCTCCTGACAAACCGTTTGCAAACCCGCGCCCCCAATGCCTGGGGTGCCGATATCCGGCAACCTGGTCGAAAGTCTCCGATCAGGGGTGTGAACCCCTTGTGGTGCTGGAGCGTCTTTGAGGTGCGTTGCAATGACAAATAGTGGAGCTTAATTTATCCGTCGAGAGGAAGGTGTCCTAATTTTAAATGGGTTATGCTTGGGTGTCAATATCAATTTCAATATCTAAGGGCAATGTTCATGGTGCTCCTTGCGAGTACAAGGGATGTCGGTAATTCGCACAGGGGTCCGGCCGTTGAGCCATCTCAGGATTTTTTTTGCAAGTTCGGCCGAGGAGGTGCCGGCGGCATTGAATGTCAGATATCCGGCGATCTCGAGCCTTGCAGCCGTGCGTGAATGGGGACGTGGGTGAAAGATTGTCATATACGATTCTTTTTGTAAGGTAAGCTTAATTCACTTATCGCTTTATTTGTTTCTTTTCTGCTTATAGAAATGTCTGCTGATTCATATATTAAAATTTTATCTCATCAATCCTACCAATAAAAACGTCACCCACATCGTCGTGCGTGACAAGACACTTGGCGACGAGGACGAACGTTTGATTCCTATTGAACACCTCGGAGAATGCACAGAGAAGCAGGTCCGGCTGAACATTCGCAGAGACGAGATGGCCGGCATGGATCCGTTTGTCAAAACCCGCTATCGCAAGATAAAAAATATCGACTTCATGGAAAGTTACATCGGTCATGATTTCGATCTTTACCTCTTGCCCTACGCGACCCCCATGAAAACCGACTACATCCCGGTCGATGAAAAACAGATCCCACCGGGCGAACTGGCGGTTTACCGTGGAGCACGAGTGAAAGCCACGGATGGCATGGTCGGAATGCTGGGCGAGTTCCTTGTCAATCCGTTAACCGGCCATATCTCAAGCTTGATTTTGATGGAAGGGCACCTGTGGGGGAAAAAAGAGGTGTCGATACCCGTATCGGCCATCGATCGCATCGAGGAGGACACCGTTTACCTCAAGCTCGACAAAAAAACCGTTGAATCATTGCCTTCGGAGCCGGTTCGGCGGCACTGGTAATTTAAGCCCGAAAATGTCATGCGTCGAGGATAAGCAGTCTCAACACCAATAGACCGAATCATTTCGAAAGGAGGTAAAAACCATGGCTGTTTCTTCTGAAATTCGTGACGGGATTGCTGCTGCAAATGCAAATTTTATGGATACGTTCAACCGGGGCGACGGGGCCGGAATGGGGGCGCTTTACACAGAAAACGGGCAACTGCTTCCGCCAAACAGCGATTTTGTGTCCGGTCAGGCTGCTATCTCTGCCTTCTGGCAAGGCGCTATGGATATGGGGATTAAAACTGCCAAGCTTGAAACCGTCGAGCTCGATGGAGAAAGAGATGCTGCCTTTGAGGTCGGAAAGTATACCCTGGGTGGCGAAGGAGGCTCGGAGATAGACTCTGGAAAATTCATAGTTGTTTGGAAAAAACAAGGCGGGAAATGGAAACTTCATCGTGATATTTGGAACAGCGGTAAACCGGCCGCCGCGTCGCCGTAATATTTTAGTCAAACGGCATAACAGATCCCACATGCGTTAATCCCGATGAGGTAAAGACGACCTTATGAAAATTGCATCAGGTAATTATGAAAGGAGGTTCTGATGGCAACAATAATCGCTCAGAGCAGGTGGCCCACCGCAAGCTCGGAAAAACTTGCTAAGATGTGGTTGGAAATGGGTGATGTTCCGGATACGCAGAAATTGATTTGGGCTGGTACCTTGGATGATATTAAGGTCGGTGTTCAGGGTTTAGTAATTTGGCAGTGCGATGATTCCAAGATTGCTGATACACTGTCTTGGATTAGAAAAGATTTAGTGGGATATAACGCTGTTCCAGGTTTTAGTTGCTCAGTAAATGTATGGACGGAACCGGAAGAGGCGTTAAAAGTGTTAGGAATAGTTTAGTACAGGTCGAATTCTTTACCTCATCAGGGATTATAGGATTGGCAAAAATCGTGAAGTTTGTAAAATGATGTATGCAGTTCTCTACACCACACATCGGGAATAAATCGAATCACCGCACTAAACGCGTTGATAACCTCTTTGGAGTGAGTTCTGTCGGAATGGATATTAGATTAGAGAACAGCAAAATTTCACCTTCTAAAGTCGGCCTCAGTTGTTATGACAATCTCGGTTGTTCAATACCTTTGATCCGAGAGGACTTATCGTAAACTCTCCTTAATCCTATGATACCAATTTAAGATCAACTTTTTATGCAGTGTCCAGTGATATCTATTTCGGGAAATTCTCTTTTTTTTATATCGCTGGCCGTATCCACAATGTTTTTGAAAAATATTTCGATTTCGCATCTAAAAATGGAAAATTGTGTTCTGTAAGAAGCGCGAATATACGCTTAAAACTTCAACCACTATGCCTCTGATTCTCGTTATTGCACACCATCGCTGTCATTTAATGATTCAGGCACCAAGGGAGGTGGGGGTGCCCCGGGATGAAAACTCGCTCGCTGAGATTGGGATCAATCTTTTCTTGACTTGAACCCCGGTTTTAATGGTATCTGTAAATTTGACAGAGTTGGGGTTACATTTACGTATCTGTATTTTATTGATTTTCCATATAGTCTCAATTAAACACAACCCTCTAATATTATACGATAACTACAGGATCTGATTTGTAATCACAAATATCTGAGCAAATCTGCCGACCACAACATCCAGGGGCGCAGCAGCGGATTAGCATTCGGTCCAAATACTGGCTATGCTAATCGCCCACCCCCACCCCTATTTTGCGTTTGTCTAATTTTTCTAAACTCTGAAACCCTTACTTGTATCTGAATAACATTGGGATTATCTTGCTTCATCCGTAAATATTTTCTTGATAATCATCAGACGATGTCTGACAAGGATTGGTTCACGAATTCAGCAGCGACGCGACCAGCAACGTGACATTATGCAAATCGCAACGTCAAAAATAACTGAAAGGAAAACAATCATGAAAATAAAATCAATTCTGGCCGCAGCGCTCGTAAGCGCGCTGGCCTTGGCGAACGCATCCGCCCAATCAAACGACGCGATCCCGCTGTCGATGCTCACCCCGGACGTGGTCGAGACCAGCCTCGGCAAACTCACCTTCAACGACGGCGCTCCGACACCAGAAACCGCCAAGACGGTGGCCGACTTCCTGATCTTCACCAACGGTTTGAACGTCTATAACAACAGCTTCCGCGGAGCCTCGGCCTACGCGCTGCAGAAGGGCTTCCAAAGCATCGGCGCGGAGGACAACACGATCATAATCTTCTCCAAGCTGATGGATGCGAAGTCGCTCTTCCTGACCGCCAACGCGGACACCGTCTATTACCTCGCGGTCTTCGATCTGACCAAGGGACCGATGGTGATCGAACAGCCGCCGAAGAGCGTGGGCACCATCAACGACATGTGGTTCTCATGGATCATCGACATCGGATTCCCCGGACCCGATCGCGGTGAAGGCGGCAAATACCTGATCGTGCCTCCCGGCTATGACGGGCTGCTTCCGGACAGCGGCTTCCACGTCGCGCGCTCGAAGACCAACCGGGTCCTTTACGGGGCCCGCGCCTATCTGGTGGACAACGACCCGAAGCCGGCCGTCGAGATGATCAAAAAGACCATGAAGGTCTATCCCTACACGCCGGGTGGGTATGGCACGAGCATCGCCACCGCTCTGGGAGGCGGCGTGCGGCTCGAAAAGAACCCTCCGGTTCCCGAGACCAAGTTCGTCGAGGCGACTGGCAAGGCCTTCAATACGATCCCGCCGAGCGATTACACTTACTTCGAGATGATTAACGAGAACGTGCAGCAGGAGCCGGCCACCAGCTACGACGTCGAGCTGGCCGGCCAGCTTGCCGCCATCGGCATCGTCAAGGGTAAGCCCTTCAAGCCGGATGCCAACACGAAGAGGGTTCTAACCGACGCGGCGAAGTTCGGCAATGCCACCGGTCGCGTCCTGAACTGGCGCTTCGCCAACATGCATCCCGATTGGTTCTACTACGAGAATTCGATGTGGGGTAACATGCTGTGGGAAGGCGGCTATAACTTCGAGACGCCACCGCCGATGATAACGAAGGAGGGCTATTTCAAGCCTTTCCCGCCGACCGGAGCGCGCACACTCGATTCGCGGACCGCCTTCTACTACGCCTATACCCTGGACTCCCCCGGCATGATCATGCGCGTTCCCAAAGTCGGCTCGCAGTATCTGATGGGCTTCCTCGATGCGGACATGAATCCATTCGACGGCGGCAAGACCTATAAGTGCACGCTTCCGAAGGACATCCCGGCCGAAGCGTTCTGGTCGTTCACTGTTTATGACAACCAGTCCCGATCGATGCTCGACACTCCGCAGCGCTACCCGCGCGCCGGAAGCCAGAGCTATCCGTCGCCTGCCGCCGTGGCGAGTGCCGATGGTTCCACGACCATCTACTTCGGCCCCGAACAGCCGCAAGGCGTGGAACGCGGCAACTGGATCCAGACGATGCCTGGCAAGGGTTGGTTCACCATCCTGCGCCTCTACAGCCCGCTTGAGTCCTTCTTCACGAAGGAATGGCGGGCGGGTGAGATCGAGCTGGTGAAGTGAGGTGAGATCCTTTAACAAGGGCATCCAGGCGAAAGTTACCAGACCTAATGCCTTTGTTTTATCCAAATTAGCTCCAACATTTCAACCGAATGGGTGAACTTAAACCTGCTGCTATTAAGCGAAACTATTAAAAACTCCGAAACCATGAAGGCCAACTACCAGGTATTGTAGCTGGCCTTTTTCAATTTTTCTAAGATAAGATCAATCTATTTGTATTGGATTACTCCAAATTCATGTTCAAGATACCTCCAACGTATATGCAAAATATCTGGCCCCTAAAAAATGCATATACTGTTAACATCTATGTAGAATTGACCGATCTTTAAAAAATGTGACATCGGTATTTTTGCCGGGGTTGGGGTACCATCTACATATATGTACTTAGCTGATTTTCCATGTATTTCAATAATATCTGTACTCAAACTGACCGATGAGCTCAATAAGCTGATGGTCAAAGTGGATGGCCCGCAGCTCTCACTCGCGGACATCAAGAAGCTCGAAGCCGGTATGAAGAAAGTTGCCGCCGGCCGCGAATAATGTTGTTGTGGTTGTGAAACGTGCGGGCCGGCCAGAAAGCATTCGGGACGGCCTGCGACTTCGCCCCCGAAGTGATAAAAGCGAAAGGAGATAGCAATATGATGGTTAAAGAAATTCCTGCTATGAGTGGCGCCCTCGGATCCGTGAGGCAGCTTGGCTTCGTCGTGCATGATCTCGATCGGGCCTTGGAGTACTGGACGAAGACCCTTAGGGTCGGGCCGTTTTTTACGATTCGCAATGTCGTCCCCGAAAAGTGGCACTATCGGGGACAACCGTCGCTTGCTCCTCGGGCGAGTATTGCACTCGCCAACTCAGGTGACCTGCAAATCGAGATCATCCAGCAGCACGACGACCACCCTACGGGTTGGCGGGATTTCCTCGCCTCCGGTCGTGAGGGGTTCCAGCACGTCTCGTCGTGGCTGACCCGCGCTGAGTACGATGCAACCATGGCCCGCATGCTGGCTGCCGGAACCGATGTGATCCACGCAGGCGTCAGCAACATCACGACCAGCCCAGGAACAATGCGAAAAGCTGGAAAGTACAACTGAATGAAAACGCAGAGTCGTCGATTGACCACGGCAGGATTGTTGTCCTCTGCCGGCCTCGCGCAGCAACAACGCCAGCGGGTAATCGTCGTTTTAGTTGTGAAACGCGCGGGCTGTCTGGTAGGATGGCCCGCGACTTCATCATCGAAGCTCCAATCAAAAGGAGACAGCAGAAAATGAAACGCACGCTATTTTAAAGAGATGTCATCGGGGACATGGCGGGCTGCTTCACCGATGATAATAAAGTTGCGAATAACAGCGTCGATTGTTTTTGCATCCTTTCGGAAATCGTCAAACTCCATTTTTTCAACGTACTTCTGAATCTTCTGGATGGAATCAATGATATCCGAGATTCGATGCTTCCACAATCTATGCGACATTGACAGCCTCAGATAAAATTCGATCTCGCAATGCTGGGTGTATAGCGCCCCTCTGGATAAGGTCAATTTTGGGCACACCAATTATATCTTCCAGCTTATGCTGGATTTCAAATAGATAAAACAAGCCTACCTCACGATCAAAATCGACCAGTAGATCGATATCGTTTTGGTTGGTGCATTCATCTCTGGCTACAGAGCCAAAAACAGCAAGGGAAACCACTCCCATTTCTCTGAGTTCATGGCGATGGGCCGCGAGTTTATTTTCAAGTTCTTTCTTTGTCAAAAGAGACTTCCTCAGACTGAATTTCGTCCTAAACGTCGTTTGTCAAAGCTATAGCTTATGTGAAATACCCGGTCAATTCAAAATCCAAATTTATCACTTCCGCTTAATGCAGGATTTGAATCATTTAATGCTCTTGGGAATCAATCGAAGGGAGTTTGAAAGAATAAAGAGAGCCGCAAATGAGCGGCTCTTTTTGGCTTGCCATGCGAAGCTGCAAGCGAAGCATGGTGATCCCACCGGGATTCGAACCCGGGTTACCGGCGTGAGAGGCCGATGTCCTAACCACTAGACGATGGGACCGAATTGGCATGTTGGTTGGGCATTAATACAGGAAAGGACTGGGGGTTGTCAAACGATAATTGGGAGAAAAGCCAAATAGCGGGTTGTGAGTTGGATGTTGTGAGTTGGATGTTGTGAGTTATAGGTTGTCTGTGGTAAGTTGTATTTTGTTTGTAGTTTCAATAACTAACAGTAAATCAGTCCCGGATTTTTATGCTTCTTTGATGACATCCCGAAATCTGAAATCAAATGTTCCGGCGTCTTTTAACGTTACTTCTGCCAGTTGGATTTCTGTATCAAACTGACCGAGTACCTTGTTCAGGGCTTCTTTTTCAGATTTAGCATTCGATGCGGTTTTAATCCGATTAATTTGGTCCTGATCCAACTCCAGCGTCTTTTTGACAAGAGCCATTTTCCCCTCCAGCTAAGCCATATAATTCAGATTATCAGGCCGGTTTTTTTTCCTTTGCGGAAACCGAACAGCAGGTAGACGAGAAACCCGATAAAGGGAATGGATGCGATCACCCACCACATGGCCTTTTTGCCGATCGTACCGAAGTCTTTTTGTGCGACGTCGACAATCGCCCAGATGGTGGCCAATAAGAATGGTACACAGAGACCGACGAAGATTATGGCTGTCTTTATACCCATAGAAAAAAATGCACTAAAGTGCACTAAAATGCCTAAATTGCCTAAAATTAGGGATATTAACCATTTGATAATAAGAGATAAAAAATATGCGTAGCATAAAATAATTAATCCGCGGCACTTCCATTAAAACACCATCGTTCAGTATGCGTGGAAAAGCTTATAAACCTGCAATATGTTATTATTCTGGGCGGATTAATTAACTTTGCAGACGTGATGCAATCTTTAAAATTGCATTAACATAATATTCGCTGTGATTGTAGTGGTAAATGACTTTTTCGGCTTTTTGGCGGCTGATGCCGGGTCGCCAGCCATGGCGTTTGAGATAGTTGGCGATGCTGGCCATGGAATCGGCATGGGTGTGCAGGTCGATGGTGCCGTCATTGTTGCCGTCTTTCCCGTAAGCCAGGATGCTGCTGGGCATAAATTGCGCGAGTCCCATGGCGCCGGCAAATGAACCGGAAATTTCGGCAGGGTCGAAGCCCTGCTGGTATGCATATTCCAGGAAGGCCTTCAATTCCGCATAAGCCCATTTTGATTTTCTCTTGGCTGATTTTTCGAACTCCGGGCGTGACATCCGTTTGGCCTCCGGGATCATGGTATAAAATTCGCTGCGCACATCCGGGTACATCAAGGCTGCCAGGGTGGAAAGGGTATTCAGAGCGGACCGGGTCCCCACGGTTCGTCCCAGGCCGGATTCCACCAGCAGAATGGCGGTGATGACTCTTTTGTCCACACCATAGGTTTTTTCGGTTTTCGCAAGCTCCTCCTTGTGATCTTCCATGTATTTTTTGGCTTCACTGATGGACCAATCGTTGGAAAATTGATTGTAATCCACCTTGGCCTCGCTGTACGTGAAAAGCACGGTGGCGCCATCGGCTTCGAAAGTAACCTCGGGCCGCTCATACAGGGTTTGGATCTTTTCGGAATCGAAGCCGTCTTTTATCAGCTGCTCTTTAAGCAGTTCAAAATGACCGGAAATGTTCTCATCGACGGCCCCGGCATATCCGGTCCCCAACAAGATAGCGGCCAGGATGATGATAATTTTTTGAATTTTTCTTATGGTGCTTGCCCGAAGAGACATTGCCTTACCACCTTCTGTTATTTAACCCATTAATGTATGAAGATTGGTTCCTGCTTGATCCTGGCGAATTCACGTGCTATTTTTAACCTCAATCATACCATATCTGTTTGAAAGATGCCATTGTGAAAAAATCTCAAAAGACCTTATTTTGCTGTCAAACCTGCGGGTACCAGGCACCGAAGTGGATTGGCAGATGTCCCGATTGCGGCACCTGGGATTCATTTGTGGAAGAAAGGCTCCCCGGCGGTTCCAGCAGCGGAGCCCGCGGGGCGGTATCCGCATCCCGGAGCACGCCGGTGCCCATCGACTCCATCGATCTGACAATCGAACACCGACTGTGTACGGGCATCCAGGAGTTCGACAGGGTGCTGGGAGGGGGACTGGTTGCCGGAACCCTGGTTCTGATCGGCGGCGATCCGGGGATCGGCAAATCCACTCTGATGCTGCAGGCTTTGCACGGTCTTGCCTTTCAGGGGCATAAGGTCCTTTATGTGTCCGGCGAGGAGTCGATCCGCCAGATTCGGCTGCGCAGCAAAAGGCTGGACACGGTATCATCGGATTTGCTGGTCGTATCCGAAGTTGAAATTGAAGCGATTCTGTCGATGATTGAAACCACCCGGCCCAGCGTGCTGGTAATTGATTCGATTCAGACCATGTTTAACGGCGAATTGACTTCTGCGCCGGGCAGTGTGAGCCAGGTGCGGGAGTCTACCGTAAGATTGATGCTCATGGCCAAGAAAACAGGCATTCCCACCCTGCTGGTGGGCCATGTTACCAAGGATGGTGCCATTGCGGGCCCCAAGCTGCTGGAGCATATGGTGGACACCGTCCTTTATTTTGAAGGGGATCGCAATCACATATTTCGCATCCTGCGGGCGGTAAAAAATCGGTTCGGCTCCACCAATGAAATCGGGGTCTTTGAGATGAAAGACCGGGGCCTGGATGAGGTCGCCAATCCATCGGCGGTTTTTCTTTCCGAACGTCCGGCCGGTGCGCCGGGCTCGGCCGTCACCGCCAGTATGGAGGGTACACGGCCGATTCTCGTTGAATTGCAGTCGCTGGCGAGTGCCACGAATTTCGGAACGCCGCGCCGCACGATTCTGGGTCTGGATTCAAACCGGGTGGCTTTGTTGGCGGCCGTCATGGAAAAGAAGCTGGGTATGCATCTGATGGGCTATGATATATTCATGAATGTTGCCGGGGGGGTCAAAGTAGTGGAACCGGCGGTTGATATGGCCATCGTCGCCGCCATCGCCTCAAGTTTTTTAGACAAGCCTATCGCCGACGGGACCGTTGTTTTGGGAGAGATCGGCTTGACCGGGGAGGTGCGGGCCATCGGTCAGGTGGAAAACCGGATATCCGAATGCCGCAAAATGGGCTTTACCCGATGCCTGGTGCCGGCAAGCAACATCAAACGCCTATCGGCAATTGACGGGATTGAAATCACTGGAGTCAGAACGGTATCGGAGGTGGTTGAAAACCTGTTCTGATAATCAGGACACGGAGCGGCCCGGATCAACCTGGATCAAGCATTATTCCGAGCAGTGTAATTATGAAAGTCCCAAGCACTAAAAATCAAATTCCGAATGGTTCGACAAACCGATCGACAGGCTCACGGTCCTGAGCAAAGTCGAAGGGCTCACCACCCTGAGCTAAGTCGAAGGGCAAACCCCAATGACCCAAATTTAAAATCCCAGATAAATAATCCTCCTATACTTTGATCTGTGTCCTTGATCTTGACTGATTTAATAACCAATAGTATATGTTACAAGTTTGCCCAAATTGTTGAGGAATTCAAGACTCAACAATGATTATAGCAGAGACGAGGCAGGCAACGCGAAACCCGCAACGCAAAAAAATGAAACCTTCGGCTGCCAAAAAAAATCAGTCCTGGCAGGATCACTATACACGCCGGGCGAAAAAGGAACAGTATCCGGCACGATCAATTTACAAACTGCAGGAAATTCAGCAAAAACATTTCCTGATTAAAAAAGGGCATAAGATTCTGGACTTGGGGTGCTCGCCGGGTTCCTGGCTGATTTATGCCGCCCAGCTGACGGGAGACACTGGGCGGGTAGTCGGCATTGACCTCAAGCCCGTTAAAATACAGGTTCCCTCACAGGTTCAAATCATAACAGCGGATGTGTTTTCCTTGGACGTTGAATCTCTGGGCCAAGAATTCAATGTGGTGCTAAGCGATATGGCGCCCGCTACCACCGGCCACAAAGCCGTGGATGCCGCGCGATCATTTAATCTGTGCGAGACCGCCCTGAGCATTGCGCAGAAGGTTTTATTACCGGGAGGGCACTTTATCTGCAAGATTTTTCAGGGCCCTGATTTCAAACAATTTCATGAGGCGGTGAGAGCCGTCTTTAACGAACAAAAGATTTTCAAGCCGCAGAGCAGCCGCAAAGCCAGCAAGGAGATATATTTAATCGGGCTGGGTTTGATAAAATAATGCGGCCATAACTATCCAAACAATTGAATTTGATTTAATTGAGGTGGGAGGTACATATGTCAGGACACAGCAAGTGGTCGAGTATCAAACACAAAAAGGCCGCCACCGATGCCAAACGGGGCAAAATCTTTACCAAACTGATTAAAGAAATTACTGTGGCCGCCCGCACGGGCGGAGGCGATGAGAGCGCCAACCCCAGGCTGCGGGCCGCGATTCTGGCGGCTAAAAGTGAAAACATGCCCAAGGACAATATTGAACGGGCCATCAAAAAGGGGACCGGTGAACTTGAAGGCGTCAGTTATGAAGAAACCATTTACGAAGGCTACGGTCCCGGCGGGGCAGCGGTGCTGGTGGAATCTTTAACCGACAATAAAAACCGGACGGTGGCCGAGATTCGCAGCATCTTCGGCAAAAACGGCGGCAGTCTCGGCGAAAACGGCTGCGTGGCCTGGATGTTTAAGAAGAAGGGTTACATCGCGATCGAGAGCAACTCCGTTGAAGAGGAAAAGCTGATGGAGATAGCCCTGGATGCCGGCGCTGAGGACATCCGGGAGGATAACGGCAATTTTGAAGTCATCACCGCCCCGGGAAATTTCGAAGCGGTAAAGGAAGCCATCGAAAAAGCTTCGATACCATACTTAGACGCCGAAGTAACCGTGCTGCCCAAAAATACGACCAATCTGGCCGGCAAAGAAGCCGAGCAGATGATGCGCCTGATGGAACTGCTGGACGACTGCGATGATGTCCAAAAGGTTTATACCAATGCGGATATACCGGAAGAGATAATGGAGAATATGTGACGGATACTGGATGATAGATGCTCGGATGCTGGATATTGGATGCTTGAAAGGTATAGGTTAAAGGCTAAAGGTAAAAGGTCAAAGGCGTGCGGCGCACGGTGAAAAACAGACCAACGGTGCACGGCATAGGGTGAAAGGCAGAGAATACTGAATTTGGAATTCGAAATCTGAAGCGATTCGCTGTATTCCTTTGCCTTACGCCTTGTACCTATTATTTATCTATCTGCAGCACGTCAGCGCCCGGCGGGATGGCGAAACTGAAGAGTGAGTCATCCAGTTTGACATCGAATTTATGATTGATCAACTCGATGCGATTCTCATCACCATAGGAGTTGTAGGTAATAACCCGTATAACGGTAAACGTATTTTTGGTAACGGAAATACGAATATCGTCGACATCCAAAGTCTTCTCCAGGGGCTTTAGTTCAAGTTCATAAAAGAAATCATCCTTTGACTGTAACAGCAAAATATCGAACTTTTTTCGAATCAGTTTGATATCCGACAGAAAACTGGCCCCTTTGCCGTCGCTGAAAAAAGCCGGTGCGCTGCCGGTCATCACCTGGTTGTCAGCGGGTCTGTAAATCCACAGTTTATAACCGTCCGTAATGATAATCTGCTTTTCCGGCTTTTCATACTCCCATCTCATCATACCCGGGTAGCGGACATACACCTTGCCGGTCGCAAAGTCGGTGATATCCATCGCTTTCAAAGTCGATTCCTGGCTAAATTCCGCCGTAAAGCTTTTGCCCGTATAATGCTGCTCAAGCCGATCTAAAATTTGTTCCAGCGTCAGATCCGGCTCAGCGGCGAATGCATTCATGCCGCAATGCCGGATTGAAAATGTGAAAATTGGTGATCCTAAAAGAGCAAATAATACGAGCGAAATCGTCAATAACTTGAATTTCATTTTGCAAAATCCCTAACCCGGACGAGCCGGAACCAAAAATTACAAATTAATCACGAAAGCACGAAAGGACCCCGGTTAAACGGAATAAAAAGGTTTAACAGGGCCGGCGAAAACGCGAAAAAAAGACAAAATAAATTTCGTGCTTTCGTGATGAAAATATTTTTTCAAAATATACCAAAAAATTAAATTTAATACTAATGGTTGATCTAATGAATTTTCAGTTAAAACAAAAGACGGCCAGGTTCGCCGTTCGTCGACAATAACTGAATAAAAAACGATTGTAATTTAGGAAAGCTGATTTATGATATCCTGAATATCCTGGTCTAAGCGAACTTCTACGTGATCTTCACCGAAATGAAACTCCTCGAAATATTCAGTCTTGCCATAAACCGCCCGGCTGATTCTGTCGATGATCAGCATTTTTTTGCGGGCATCCGGCTTATTAACCAGGATTACCCGTTTCCCCTCAAGGAGCAGTGTTTCCGGATTGCTTTTTTGGAGCTGGGCTTCCATTTGTTTGGCTTTTTCCAGGCTGCGCAAATAAAACCTTTTTTTGGCCATCAAAGCCCGGTATACCTCTGTGTCTTCATTAATTTCATCCAGTAAAGACAGCGCAAAATCCAGGCATTCGTTGAAATCATGGCTTGCAGGTTCCATTTTTTCGAAAAAATCACATAAAAACTGAATTTTGTTTGCGCCGGATGAAAATCTGGAGTTCCGAATCTTCACCTTATAACGATTGCGCACATCCGAAACGGCCCGGTTATTGACGACAGCACACAACTTCGGGTCCAAGTGTTTGGCGATATGTAGTCGCGAAATTAACAGCGGCGCGACTTCCTGAGGCAGCAAAAGGTTCAGGGTTGCGCTTTTTTCCGGGAACCGGAAGACGGCTGGGAGCGGTTCGCGGCTAAGAAAATTTTGCACTTTGTTTTCATCCGGATGGCGGAGCCGAAGAGTTTCAAGCAACTCTTCCAGCTGAAGCTGCATGGATTCATCCGGGAAAAATAATAGCTCCAGCAACGAATCCTTCTCGCAGTTGGAATCATCGAGCAATAAGCTCTGAAGCTCTTCGAGGGTGGGATTGGAGAAAGTGGAGTCGATGTATTGGATCACATCGCCGCTGAGTGTGATACCGTTGCCGAGAATGTTGCGAATTTCAGCGGCGAGGCGCGCGCATTTTTCTTCTGATTCCATAATACTATTTTTGGGTTGGCCCTTTGGCCGGTTGGCCCGTTGCCCGGTTATCGGCCAGCTGTTTTGTCAGTTGACTATAGAGCATAGCTTTCATAAACAACGTGCTATCCGACCATCGGATCAACGCATCAATGGCCCAACGGGCTAACCGGCCAACGGGCCAACGGGCTAACCGGCCAACGGGCCAACGGGCCAACCTTCTCATATGTAAGGTGCCATTTTAATCATCAGATCGTGCTTCTGCAATCCGCCCGGCCCGCTTTCTTTCATTTGACCTTTGTCAAAAATAAAAATAAACGGCACGCTCAAAATGCTGAACTTGGAGGCCAGCTTCGGGTTTGCATCAACATTTATTTTTGCGACCCGGACCTTGCCTTTTGATTCGACCCCAAACTGGTCGATAATCGGTGCGATTGCACCGCATGTCGGTCACCAGGGTGCCCAGGCCCACATCAGTACGGGAAGGGGCGATTTTAGCACCATGGTATCGAAATTGTCCTCGCTGATCATAATGGGTTGCGGGATGAACAATTCCTCTGTTTTTAACTTCGCGCCGCATTTACCACATTTGGCGCCGGCATTTAATTTTTTACCGGGTAACCTGTTTTTGGCACCGCATTCAGTGCAGCGAATTTTATAGCTGGCTTGCGGCGCTGTCGCATTCTCATCCAACGGCAATTCGGCGTGGCACTTGCCGCATTTGGCCGCTTTACCGATCCGATCGGGCGGAATTCGATTGGCTGCATTACAGCTAGGGCAGCGAACTATGTGTGGGGCGTTGTCATTCATGGCTTTTTTGTCCTGAATAATACCTGTTCCGTCGTGATCGATTCTTTACCCTCGCGGCTTTAACCCGTATCCCCGGATCAACCCGATTTCAGGGAACCATTCACCCGGCAGGCAGAATACCAGATTTTTTTGTATATTATAATGTTTTAGCCGCCAATGTAAAGACAGAAGCCGGGAAGTTGTGAAGTTGCGAAGGTGGGAGGGAAAATTGAGCAAAGCGCATAGAGCAGACAGCATAGCGTCCGGATGATAGGTGACAGAATGTAAGAAATAGGCACAAGGCTTAAGGCTAACGGCACAAGGCAATGGAAAATGTCGAATCGCTTAAGGTCACGGTTTCACGCTATGCGCTATGCTCCCTGCCCTATGCTGATTGATCCGGCCTTCTGCCGGGAGTTTTCAAGCTTTCCAGCCTTCTGCACCGTGCGCCTTTGACCCTTATCCTTCAGCTTTGCGCTTTGCTATCTTCTCTATACTCAATTTTTCTCACCTTCACACCTTCTCACCTTCTGACCTTCTGCCCTCCGTCTTCTGTCCTATAACATCACCCCGTAGGCCTTCAGCTTCTTATGCAATGTTTTGCGGGTGATGCCGAGGCGGCGGGCGGCCTCGCTTTTGTTGCCGCCGGCGGCTTCGAGGGTATTTAGAATGGTGGCCCTTTCCACCTCATCAAGCGGCACAGCGCCATCCAGTCGGACACTGATACTATCCGGCAGGCACTGATCGTTACAGGCATTGCTTTCGTTGATAATCGTAAAATCCTTTTCAGATAGAAAATGCGACTGGGTGAGCACGACCGCTCTTTCCACGGCGTTCATTAATTCTCTGACATTGCCCGGCCAATCATAGCGAATCATGGCATCCATGGCCCGGGGCGTATATCCTCTGATCTTTTTATGGTTTCGGGCGGCAAACTCCTCCAGAAAATGCTGGGCGAGCAGCGGAATATCTTCTCGCCGCTTTTTTAAGGGCGGGATAGTCAGGTAGACCACATTGAGACGGTAATACAAGTCTTCGCGAAATGCTCCCCTGCCGATCAAATCCTGCAAATTTTTATTGGTGGCGGCGATCATCCTTACATCCACCTTAACGGAATTTTCTCCACCGACACGGGTAAATTCTCTTTCCTGCAGGACCCGCAGCAGTTTTACCTGCATGGTCAACGACATTTCACTGACTTCGTCCAGAAACAGACTGCCGCCATGAGCCTGAAAAAAACGACCCTCCTTGCGGCGCTCGGCTCCGGTAAAGGCGCCCTTCTCATGGCCGAAAAGCTCCGATTCCAAGAGAGTCTCGGTAATGGCGGCGCAGTTGAGTTTAACGAAAGGGCCGTCTTTGCGGTGGCTGTTGAAATGGATGGCGCCGGCAATGAGTTCCTTGCCGGTGCCGGATTCGCCGGTGATGAGCGCGGTGGCTTCCGAGGGTGCCACCTGAGCAACAGTCTCTAAAAGATTCAGCATGGCGGGGCTTTGGCCGATAATGTTTTGCCGATCAAAATGCCTGCCCAGGCTTTCTTTAAGCAGCCGGTTTTCTTCTTTGAGCCGGGTGTGCTCCATGGATCTTGCAATAGTGATCTTCAGCTTATCGAAATCCAGGGGCTTGGTCAGATAGTCATGGGCGCCTTTTTTGAGCGCTTCGACGGCTGTTTCAACGGAAGAATAGGCGGTCATGATGATTATCGGAATCGCCGGGTTATAGGATTTAATTTTTTCCAGCGCCTCCAGACCCGACATTTTGACCATGCGGACATCCATCAGGATCAGATCATAGGAATGCTCCTGAGTCTTCGCCACGGCTAAGGCGCCGTCATCAGCTTCTTCGATAGTGTACCCCCAGCCGCCAACCAGGGTTCGCAGCATGGTGCGATGGGCGTTGTCGTCGTCCACAACCAAAATTTTGCTGTTTTCCGTCATACGTCTAACCTCTCTTCTCCCTGACGGGAATTGTCAGCGTAAAAGTTGTCCCCTGTCCCGCTTCGCTCTTGACTTCGATGGTGCCGCCCATGGTTTCGACAATATTATGGGCAATCGCCAGACCGAGGCCGGTACCGGACGATTTGGTGGTAAAATAAGGATCGAATATTCTGGACAGGTCTTCACCGGAAATGCCGTGGCCGGTATCCGAAACCCGAATTTTTAAACCGCTGTTTGCTCCGCTGCCTGAAACCTCAATCTGCAACCGTCCGCCCGGCTCCATCGCTTCAATTGCATTGAGGTAAAGATTCAAAAGGACCTGATTGATGCGATCCGGATCTATTTCCACTTTATCGATATGCGCCGAGTTGCGGGTGCTGATGGTAATTTGTTTATCCTGCGCCTGCCGTTCGATGACCTTCAGGGAGTCTTCCAATATCGTCTTAAACGAAGCGGCTGTGGGCGATACCGTGACCGGCCTGGCAAATTCGAGCAGCTGGCTGACGACCCGATTGAGGCGGTCGACCTCCTGAATCATGATGCCTGCGGTTTGCCGGTCTTCGGGCACATCCTGATAGCGCTGTTTAAAGTAGGTGGCAAATCCTTTAATGGAGCTCAAGGGGTTGCGGATTTCGTGGGCCACTCCGGCGGCCAGTCTGCCGACCGAGGCCAGGCGCCGGCTTCTTTCAATTTCGCTTCGCAAGGCGCGGACTTCCGTCAGATCTTTAAATAAAATGACATATCCAAGACCAGTTCCGTTTTCATCCGCCAGGAGGCTGGCCCCTGTTTCCAGCGGAACTGTAAGGCCGTCGCCGATCGTGCAGTCAATTTCCTTTTCGATCACCCGATTCTGTATTTCGGGACATTTCAGAGCGGCGCATAATTCCGGCGGCAGGATTTGCTCCGCAGGCCGGCCCATTGCATCCTGAAAGGAAATCTGCAACAAGGATTCGGCGGTATGATTGAAAGCCGCGATTCGCTGCCGGTCGTCCAGCGCGATCAGACCAATCGGCATGTTTTCGACCACATTGTCCGAAAAGGCCTTGATTCTGGAAAGCGAAGCCCGGGTAGCGCGATAGCCTTGAAAAACAAACAGCAGCGTAATGCCGGCAAAACCTACCAGCAGCAAAATGACCCCCATGATCACAGCGTGCCGAATATCGATTCGATGAGCCTCCTCAATGGCCGTCATATCGAGTCCGACAAAAATGATTTTGGCGGATTCATCAGGCGACCGTGGATACATTTCTCCGGCGGTTGAATTTTGATGCATGCGACGGCCCATCATACCGCCGCCATACATCCATCCAAGGGGCCGTTCGGTTGGTGTGAACCGGCGATATACCTCGAACACGCGGCTGCCGTCCGGGTTTTTGAGGATGCGCCACTGCGGCGTCCGGATCTCGGAGATCTTTTTCAGGTCCATATCGGTTCCGTAATAGCGGCCGACCAGCTTCAGGTTGTTGTCAGCAATTATTTTTCCTGTATCATCGGTTACCAGCAGATCTACGATATCCGGTTGTTGGGCCGTCTCCGTGAGAAGCCGCTGCAGCTGAAATCCCCCGGGATGCATGCCCATCATTCCCGTGCGGGCGCCGGCTTCAAAGGATCGGATGAGAGCAGCGCCTTTTTCCAGCAAAAGCTGGGTGCTTTTTTCCTGCTGACGATTAATATTCGTCACGGTTATCAAGGTAAACAGCGGCAGCAAAATGGCCACCGCTCCGATCAACGTCCAGGGCGGGACCCCTGTCCAGAATTGCCTGTTTTTGATTTTGGTAAACATAATTAATCCGCCCTGAAACATAGCGTCATCAGGTTTGAATAAATTTCTTTGAAAACTGAAGCAACTTTTTTAAGCCAAGCTCCGGCGGCTTAATTACCTTATGCTGCGCATATTTTTTATTTCATTTTAAAGCAAATAAGAGGCCAACTCACGAAAAATGCCTGAATTGCACTAAAATGCACTAAAATGCCTTGTATGATTGTGATCCTGAGCATAGGTTTTCCTTGGAATCTGTGGGAATCCGCGCAAGTCCGTGTCCGAATTTCCAATAAAAAATTAGAGATAAGATCAGATTAAAATTTTAGGCATTTTAGACAATTTCTAATTTTAGTCATTCTCACTTGGATACTTTCTAACCAATTGGATCCACCAGACTGGATACTTCGTATCCACCCTTTCAATATGATGACCAATTCAGCGTTGTCAATGTTTGGCAGGGCAATAGAAATAAAATTTAAATTTCAATAACTTAGATAAAAAATCGCCTTGCATTCGAACGTTGGCACGCCCCATGCACATACAAAATTATAAAAGTAATCGGTTAAACTCTTTACGGTTCAAACAAAATATCAGCTTAAATGGAGGTAAAAAAATGAAGATGAACACTTTGGGTAAAATCGTTGTTGCTGCGGCAATCGTCGGAGTCGTGGGATTTGCTGCAACCTCATTTGCCGGCTGGGGCCGAGGATGGGGCGGCGGCGGTTACTGCCTGGGTCAGGGTCCCGGGTCGGGCCGGTGGGGCGGCGGCGCTCCCGGTTATCAAGGTAATTTGAACGATCAGGACGTCGACAAGTTAAATAAAGAGCGGCAGGCCTTTTTTGAAGATACCCGCGAACTCAGGGAAAAGCTTTATCAAAAAGAACTCGAGTTAAGAAGCGAAATGACCAAACAGGAACCGGATGTCAACAAAGCCGTTGCGCTGCAAAAAGAGGTCTCCGAGCTTCAAGGCCAACTGGACCAAAAGCGAGTCGAGCAGGGTATCAAGATGCAAAAAGAGAATCCGGATTTCTTTGCCCAGAGAGGCTACGGACCCGGCTACGGTTATGGTCCCCGCGGAGGTATGGGGATGGGTTATGGCCCCGGAGGTATGGGGATGGGTTATGGCCCCGGCGGTATGGGAATGGGGTATGGACCCCGCGGCGGTATGGGAATAGGTCGGGGGTTCTCAGGCCAGGGAGGCGGTTGCGGGTATTAGTGGAACTTTCGCAGGCCTATCAGACAAATATCAACCAAACACCAAATTCCAAACCTCAATAATTCGAATCCCGCTCTTAAGAAATTAAGGGCGGGATTTTTCATCTTCCTTGACTCGGTTGTAAATTTCCACTATTTACCAACTACTCGGTCAATAGCATTCACCTCTCTATCAATCCTAAATTCAGATGATAAGTATGCATTTGCGCGGTAACGGACTATTTTACCATAGCGTCGATCTGGTTTTTCGGGCAACTTGTCAATTCAATTTAAAAAACCCATAACACATGAAAGGAGGATATTCGGGAATATTATCAAATGGTTTTATCAAACCGTGCGTCGAAAGTCTGGAACGCCTTCTCAAATGCAACCAACTTACCAAAAAGGAGGACCAAATGACAAAAAGATTCTTGACCACAACCATCTGTGCGGCCCTTGCAGCGGCGCTGCTGCTCCTGCCGATTACAGGGACGCAGGCCGCAGACAAAGTCGGCTGGGTCGGCCCTGTTTACACAGAATTGGCTGAGAGCCTGACCAGGGGTTTCAAGGCATACTATCAGAAAACCTATGGCAAGGAAGTGGACATCACCTTTGTGCATCCCGGCGGATGGCCGGTTTGCGTGGACAAAGTCAAGGCATGGGGCGGCAAGCCGGATGCCGACGTCTTCCTGGGTGCCGGCGCGCCGGCGCATGAAGTCCTAAAGCAGGAGGGGCTGATCGTCCCCTACCGGCCGAAGGATTGGGACAAGATTCCCGCCGAATGGCATGGTATGAAAGTTAAGGATGCCGATGATTATTGGACCTGTTTTGCGCCCTGGATCGTCACCAATCTTTACAACGAGAAGATACTGAAACGCCTCCGGCTGCCGCCGCCCAAAACCTGGAACGAACTGATCAACCCCATTTACCGGGGTACCATCGTGCATACATTGCCGTATGCCTCCGGCACCATGCATGAAGCCATCGAAATTCTGCTGCAGGCCTTTGGCGAAAAGGAAGGTTGGGCCTATCTCAGATATTTGGCGGCGCAGCTGGATCGGTTCTCCACCGGCAGCACCGATACGACCCAGTTGGTGGGCCGCGGCGAAATTCCCATCGGCGTCGCACAGCCGCAGATGAACGCAATGGCCGCGCGCAAAGACGGCTATCCCGTGAAGGATCTGCTGCCGGAAAAAACGATCCTGGTTCCGGAAGCGGTGGCCTTGCTGAAAGGTGCACCCAATGAGGCCGTCGGGAAGATTTTTCTGGACTGGCTGTTCAGCATGGACGGCCAGAAATACGTACTGGAGGGACGGTATTTTCCGGCCCGGACCGACATTAAATACTCCGACTGGGCCAAAGAAGGCGTCGAAATGGCCACGCACGCTGAAGATGCGCTGGGAGTGGATTCTTTCTGGGATCTGAATGTCGGCTTCATCAATTACGACCTGGATCTTGCGACCAAGCGCTGGGACGATGTCAACCGCTACTATGAATATGAAATTTACCGCAAATGGGGCGAGCTGAAAAGCAGCCTGTCTCTGATCGAGGAAGTCGAGGGCGAAGTCCAAGCGGCCAAAGGCCAGAACATGGATGTCAGCAAGGCCGAGGCCCAGATAAAAGAAGCACGAAATCTCTTCGCTTATGACGGCAACTATGCAGCCGCCCGCCTGGCGGCATCCAAGGCACGGGCGCTGCTGGTGGCACCGTAAGGTCGTCTCAAGAAAATCTCCAATCGGGAGTTGGAGGTTTAGTACGTTTAAGGCGGGGAGGCTTATTCGCTGATAATTTCAAAAGCTGATGAGCTGGTGATCCTGAAAGATGAAAGGGTGCGAAGCCGGGAAGTTGGGAAGTGCGAAGGCCAAAATCGGTCTATTTTTTAAGCTTACCGGGTTCCCGGCTTCAACACCCCTTGACTTGCAAGCTTTCCAGCATGCCGGCCTCCCGGCTTCCCTGCTGCCGGCGTCATGCGGCTTTCGTATTTCGTGCTTCGAATTTTCAACTTGGACATTATGCTAATTAAGGGATCAGACATGTCGCGCGGCAATTTTTTTCTGGCATCTTTCCTGTGGCTGGTCATTGCGTTCCTCGTGATTTATCCCCTCTCCATCCTGATCCTGGAAAGCTTCAAAATTGCCGAAACCGGCGGGTGGGGCCTGGGCAATTACCTGGAGTTTTTCAAGGACACATATTATCTTAAGATCTTCGGCAACACATTGTTATTGAGCACGATGGTGCTCATGACCACGACCGTGGTCGGCGTGCCCCTGGCATATATTCTGGCGCGCTACCACCATTGGGGCAAGACCGTTCTGACCGCCCTGATCCTGCTCCCGATTGTTTTGCCCGCTTACGCCGGCGTATTTGCGTTCATCATCTTTTTCGGCAAATATGGCACCTTGAATTTGCTTCTGATGGATACGGGATTGATCGACAAGCCGCTAAATTTCATCTATGGGCTTCACGGGCTGGTATTCATTCAATCCCTGCACATGCTGCCGTTTATCGTCCTGGGTCTATCGGCCGGATTCACCAACATAGATCCCTCCTTTGAGGAGGCGGCCGAAGTCGAAGGCGCATCCGGCTTTTGGAGATTTATAACCGTCACTTTGCCGCTTTGTACGCCCAGCTACCTGGCGGGCGCCGTGCTCGTTTTCCTGTGGCCCTTTACGGATTGGCTGACCCCCTTGATTTTGGGACAGGTGGACTATTTACCCTCGATTTCGTACCTCAACATCGCCTATCACTTTACCGATGCCCACCGCAAGTATATGGGGATCGTGGCTGTGGTCGTTTCTTCCATCATTTGCATCTTCCTTTTTTTGCTCGCCAGATGGTGGGTTGAGAAAAAAAAATATACCGGCCTTTCTAAAGGAACCACTTCTGAAGGCAGGGTCATTGAGCCCAGTCCGCTGGTAAAATCGTGCGCATATTTGTATATGATTTTCATCGCTCTTCTCGTCCTGATGATACCGATCGTGCTGGGATTGGCCGCTTTCTCCCGCAGATGGACCTTGGAGCCGTTTCCCACCTATTGGACCCTCGATAATTTCAGAGTCATCCTTATGCAAACCCCCGGGTTGATGAAAAACTCTTTTCTCTTCAGCGGGATCGCCCTTATTTTCGGGATCAGCTTCGGCCTGCCGGTGGCCTATCTTGTGGTCCGCACCCGGGTGCCGGGAAAAGATGCACTCGATTTTGTGATCACCCTGATGCTGGCTTTCCCGGGTATTGCCATCGGTGTGAGTTACCTGCTGGCATTCTGGCAGGGGATACCCCTGGCCACTTACTGGATCATCATGCCGCTGGCATTGTTTGCACGGCGGCTGCCGTATTTTTTGCGCATGGCCCATTCATCCTATTTGCAGCTGGACCCTTCGCTCGAGGAAGCCTCCGAAGTTTCGGGAGCCGGTAAGTTAAGAACTTTTTTCAAGATCTCATTGCCTTTGCTGCTCAAAGGGGTGCTCGTCGGTGTGGTGATGTTCTTCATCATGGCGTTTCAGGAGATATCGACGGCAATATTCCTTTATCGCGGCGGATGGGAGACCCTGCCCATCGGCATTTTTTTGAACTGGAGCCGCGGCATGGAATTCGGCAATGCCGCTGCCATGGCCTTTTTGATGATCGTGATCACCTTCATACTGCTGCTGATCATATCCAAAATCGGGGGAAGCGTCCTCAAAGCCGCCTGGGGGGCGAAAGGTTAGGAGACATAATGGCATTCATAGAGATCCATAATCTGTTCAAATGCTTTAAAAACGTCGTGGCAATCAATCACATCCAGCTGGAGGTGAACCAGGGCGAAATGTTGACGCTGCTCGGGCCCAGCGGCTGCGGCAAAACAACCACTCTGCGCTGTATTGCCGGCCTGGAGAGGCCCGATGAGGGTGATATCGTTATCGACGGCAAACCAATGCTGTCACAGGGATTTGTCCAGCCGTCCAAAAGGGGCATCGGCATGGTGTTCCAGAATTATGCCGTCTGGCCGCACATGAAGGTATACAATAATATTGTCTACGGCTTGAAACTTCAGCGGCTATCCAGGCCGCGCATCCGGGAAAAGGCGCAACAGGTTCTGGAGATGGTGGGTTTGAACGGTCTGGAGGACAGATACCCCGGCCAATTGAGCGGCGGGCAGCAGCAGCGGGTGGCGCTGGCGCGGGCGCTGGTCGGCAACCCCAAGGTGCTGCTGCTGGATGAACCGCTGAGCAACCTGGATGCCAAGCTCAGGGAAGAATTGAGATTTGAAATCAAAAGCCTGGTCAGACGGATGGGCATCACCTCGGTGTATGTCACCCACGATCAGGCCGAGGCGATGGTTATCTCTGATCGCGTCGCCGTCATGGAATCCGGCAATGTGGTGCAAATCGCCCCCCCCGAGGAAATATACCAAAAGCCTGCCAACAGATTCGTGGCCGATTTCATCGGCACCATGAATTTTATGCCCGGGGAGGTCATCGAGGTATTGCCGGGCACCCATGGAGTTTACGTGCGCACCGAATTCAGCGCGAAGTTGCGGTGTACGATGCCGGACAGCAAAGCGGTCAAAGTCGGCGAAAAAGTGTATGCATCGATTCGTCCCGAGGATGTGGCAATTTTTACGGAGCCGCCTCAAACCGGAGAAAACCTGGTCAAGGGGACCATTGCCCACAAAGCCTATCTGGGCAATTTTCTGTATCTTTTCGTAAGCGTAAACGAAACCAAGATTCGCGTGCAGGTACCGCACTATGTGCCGCAGGAAGAAGGGCAGGAACTCTACCTGGTTCTCAATCCGCAAAAATGCATGATTTTGCTTTAGATAGGATACTACCAACGCGTTTTAACTCATTCAATGCATTGTAATCTTTTCACTTGCCCGGGTCGGATTTACGTCTTTCTTCTTCCTGCTGAACGGTTCTAATCAGGTCGGCAGCTTCACTAACAATGCCCTGCAGCGTCTGCAGGCCTTCCAGCGACCGATTGGGTCCCAGATCCGCGATAAGAGCCGCCATGGCTTCTATAAATGTTGCATACGCGACCGACCTTGCCTGGACATCATCGATTTGCCGGCCGATATAATTCAGGATCAGTTCGTCTCTTTGCCTTACGGCTCGCAGCCGGTCCTGCTCGGTGGCGGAATCCGACCGGATGATTCGGTTCAAAGCTTCTCTTGCGGCATTATAGTTTCTTTGAGCTTCGTCGTTGGTAATCATTTTCAACCTCCCCGACTATCCCGGTAGATGTGGATGGCCTGACGCAGTTCGATGTAAACCGGCAACAGGTCGCCGACCGGCGGCGTGGTTTTCAAATTGCTTTCGACTGCGGTCAGCAAAGCAAACAGGCTAGCGGATACTTGATCGATCAGCTTGGCATAGGCATCCACCATGGTTTTATAGGCCGTCAACTCGCCGGTCTTTTTGCGGGCGGCATCAACTTTCGCACCGATTTGCTCCTTAATCTGAACCAGTTGGCTGTATACGAGGGGCGTACAGGCCTCGGTCGCCTGCTCTTTTTCCGATTCGGTAAGCTCGATCGCCGGTAAGCCCACTGATTTAAGCAGTTCATTAAATTCGGTCGTCAATTTTTCCAAATCCGTATTGGATTTATAGTCTAATATCAGGATTCGATATTGACGTCGCAAGTCGGCTGCTTCATCCACGATGCGATCATAGGCCAGGTCATTTAAGCCCTGGCGAATGTTAAAGAAATTTTTGGCATCATCCCGCAGCAATTTCAAAAATGACTGAAATGTCTTTTTATCGCCGGGTTCTGCACTTTCCCGGATAGGAACGCCGATCAGGGGCGCGCCTTTTTTCACGGCAGCCACGAATTTCCGGCGCGATCGTTCAAACTCAGCCAATGTCAAAACCTCTTTCAATACTCCGATGTAAGGCGATATGGTGCCGGCAGCCTTGGCGATATCTTCCAGCGGGAAAGTCGCCAGGCTTTGCATCAGGCCATTCACGGCGGCAGATACCTGGGCCACGCTTTGGCCTTCGGCCAAGCTCAAAAGAACATCATTGTAGCGCTGTACGGCGTCCCAGGCCCGGATCCGAACGGTCACATCATCGAGCTTGGCCGCATCTGCGGCTGTCGTGATTGGATCAATATTTGCGGGTCGATCATTTTCAATGGCCGTTGCGGTCCTGGTTCCGGAAGTATTTCCGGCCTGCAGTTTTCTTGCCTGCTCATACTCTTTGACGGCCGCACTATAGTCGAACAAAACCTGTTCACCGGCAGCCCGGGCATTTGCGAATATTTGTTTGTACGATGTGAATTCCCGGATCGGAACCGACGTGCAGGCGAACATGGTTAAAACGAATGCGACAAGGGCCAGCTGAAATGCTTTTTGGGCGGCAGTCCGTATTATCACAAGATATACCTCCGAGCAGTTATACCCAGCGTCATCATTAATTCTGTATTCGCCTTCTTATGGTTGACTTTTCGATAACTGCTGCGGGATTCTTAGCAGAAAATCAATATTTAATAAAGGACATGATTATCTACCCTTTTTAAATCCGGCCGGCACGAGACTGTCTTCGCGATTCCTGCAGGGAAGCCGGTTAATAGAGCCGATGAAATCGGCCACAAATTGATTTTTGGGTTTAAAATAAATTCACACGATGATTTTTGCTTGACAAAAATACCGACGGGGTCTTTACATGTTGAAGTAGTGCCGAAGACGAGACAGGTCTCTGGACCCTTTTGATCGATTCGATTGAGGATGCATCGGGCTGGATGCAGGGAATCTACCAATGAACGATATTTGTGAGCGGGATGATTAAAACAGGTTGCCTAAGCGATGGTGCATCCGGCATTAGACCATCAACATTCTAAAAGGAGGAAATTTGTCATGAAACGAAATACTCTTTATCTGAAATCTTTTCTGGTTTTAACTCTTTGCCTCGTGGTCGGCATCGTCTTAGCCGCGAACGGTAAAGCAGCCGAATTCAAAAAAGAATACAAGATGCAGATCAATGTGGGACCGCAATTTTACTGGGGCATGGGGGCCACCAAATTTGCCGAGCTTGTCAAAGAGAAAACCAACGGTCAAATCAATGTCAAACCATACTGGGGCAGCTCCCTGTTGAAAGGGGCCCAGTTGAAATCAGCCCAGCTGGTGGCCAACGGGGTCATCGACTGCGCCATGGAATCGACCATCAACATCTCGCCTGTCATCACGGAAGCCAACATCTTCTCTCTGCCGTTTTTTATCAACAATTTTGAAAATCTCGACAAAATGGAATACGGTCAAACCGGCAAGGCAATCTTCGAGGCCATGGACGCCAAAGGTCTGGTGGGGCTGGCCTGGGCCGAAAACGGATTCAGGCAGGTAACCAACAGCAAGTTGGCCATCCACATGCCGTCCGATTTAAAGGGCCTGCGGCTGCGGGTGGTGGGCAGCCCGATTTTTATCGATATCTTCAGACAGCTCGGCGCCGATCCGGTGAATATGAACTGGGGCGATGCCGTCACCGCTTTCGGGCAAGGAGTGGTAGACGGCCAGGAAAACCCGGTTGGTGTTCTGGTGCCGCTGCAGATCTGGCAATATCACAAATATGCCACCTTCTGGAATTATCTGGTAGATCCGGTTATCTTTTACTGGAATAAAAAACAGTGGAACGAGTTTCCCCCGGACATTCAAAAGAACCTCAAGGAAGCGGCCGAAGAAGCGGCCATCTATGAAAAGGCGCTGTGCCGGGCCGGCCTGGACGGACAGAAATCCATCGACATTCTGAAAAATAAATTCAATTACACCATGGAGGTCCCCGACCCCGTTAAATACATGGAAAGCAAGGGCATGACGGTCACGTTCCTGTCGGATGACGGGCGCAATGCCTTTATCGAGGCCACCAAACCGCTGTATGAAAAATGGGTTCCCAAGATCGGCGAAGAGCTTTATAAACAGTCGATGTCTGACATGGCCAAATAACGTGCACACATCGGAAAGCCCCCGGGGAATAATATAGGGTGATTCCCGGGGGTTTTTTTAAGGAAAATCCAATGGCGCAACCCAACCAACGGTTTCGAATCGACCACTGGATCGTTGCCATCCTTTTATTCACCATGGCATCCATTGCATTTGTCAACATACTCAGCCGCTATCTTTTTCACTTCTCATTTGCCGCTACCGAAGAGATTACGATCAATCTTTTTGTGTGGGTCACGGTCATCGGCTCCGGCCTGGCTTTTGAGCGCGGGGGCCAACTGGGCATGGTCACCCTGTATAGTTTGTTTTCAAAAAAATTCAAAAAATTGGTGATTGTTTTCAGTGCTGCCTTGAGTGCCGTTCTCTTTCTGCTGGTTGACATTTACATGATTCAAGCCATCTATGAAGAGCTGACTTTGTTCTACGCCACCTCCGCTGCTCTGGGGATACCCGTGTGGATCTACTATATCGGCGTTCCGATTTTTTCCGTTTTCGTATTCACCGGCATCTACCGCGATGCGTCTGCGAAGCTGGACGGGCTGAAGCGGGAAGGGGGCGGATAATTGGAAGCGCTGGTCATCTTTCTGACATTTCTGGCGTTGATGGCCCTCGGCGTTCCGATCGGCACCTCGCTGGGCATTGCCGCGGTGGTTACCGTCAGCTGTTTTGATCTGGGCATCGCCATGCTGGGGGTGAACTTCTCCTCCGGGATTGCATCTTTTCCGCTGCTGGCCATCCCTTTTTTCGTTCTGGCCGGGGTTATCCTTGAAAAGGCCGGTCTGGCAGCGACCATTGCGCACTTTTTTGAATTGCTGGTGGGCAGGGCCGTGGGCGGGCTGGCCATGGTGGCGGTAATGACCTGCATGTTCTGGGGGGCGCTGTCCGGCTCAGGTCCGGCCACCACGGCCGCTGTCGGCCTTATTCTGCTCAACCCCATGATTAAGCACGGTTATGACAAGAATTTTGCCGGTGCGACCATTGCCAATGCTTCGGATCTTTCCATCATCATTCCCCCGAGTATCGCGTTTATCATCTACGGCAATATCACCAGTGTCTCGGTCAGCGCGCTTTTTGTGGCCGGCATTATTCCCGGGCTTTTGACCGGTGCCGGTGCCATCCTGGTTGCCTATCTGGTTTCCCGCAAAAGAGGGTACCGGGGGTTGGAGAGAAGAGGTTCCCCCAAAGAGATCCTGATTGCCCTCAAGAATTCCATCTGGGCCATTCTGGCACCGGTGATTATCCTGGGCGGCATTTATGCCGGTGTATTTACGCCCACCGAGGCGGCCGTGGTGGCCGTTTTTTACAGCCTGTTTGTCGCCGTCGTCATTTACCGCACCGTGACCTGGCGGGATATGATCAGCATGCTGGTGGATGCCAGTGTAACGTCTTCGGTCATCATGTTCATCGTGGTGTTTGCCGGCCTCTTTACCTGGGCCGCTTCGGTGATCGGGGTGGTTGACCAGGCCGCCAACTTCGTGATTTCCATATCGCCGAATGCCGTGGTCATGATTATCCTTATCAATTTTCTTCTGCTTGGACTGGGCATGATTCTGGACGCGATCTCCATCTCCTATTTGATTATGCCGATTTTGATCCCGGTTCTGGCGGCCCTTAAGATCGATCCCCTGTGGTATGGCGTGATCTTTATCTCGGCTTTGGCTATCGGCCAGGCGACGCCCCCGGTGGGAGTAAATCTGTTTACAGCCGCCAATCTGATCAAGGGCGATCTGGACGCGATTGCCAAGCAGGCGTTTGTGTTTGTGATAATGGATGTGGTGGTTTTAATTATACTCTCACTGTTTCCGATCCTGTCGCTCTATCTGCCGATAGCGGCGGGATTGTACACAGCCCCGTAGGCTGGAAGGCTGTTAAGGGCAAGAAATGGAGAAGCGAAGAAGCGAAGAATTTGAGAAGGGGGAAGGGCAAGAAGTGAAGAAGTGAAGAAGCGAAGAAGTTGAGACATTGGGAAATTGGGAGGGCATGGGGCAAAGGGCATAGCGCATAGCGTGAAGGGGCAGAAGGCAGAGGGCTGAAGAAAGAATCTGGGATGAGGCGAAGGTGAGAGCAATGGCGGTGGAGCGTCGGCTTTTATCTATGAGCTGTGAGCTGCCAGCTGTCTGTCGGCCAGTTAGCATTTTAACTTTCAAGCTACCCGGCTTCCATGTTTTTGCGTTTCCCAACTTCTCAACTTCCCCTCTTCTCAACTTCTTGCCTTCAAGCTTCACAAGCCTTCCCGCATCAACTTATTTTTTCTTGGGAGCACCGCATGACGAATCAGAGCGAGCAATATCTCGGCTACTATCGCACCATGGTCACCATCCGGCAGTTTGAAACTCTGGCCGGCCAGTTGTATGCCGCCGGAAAGATTCCCGGTTTCATCCATCTGTCCATCGGGCAGGAGGCATCGGCAGTGGGCGTCTGCTCCTGTCTGCGTGCGGATGACTATCTGACCACGACCCACCGCGGCCACGGGCATATGATCGCCAAAGGGGCCGATCTCAACAAAATGGTGGCCGAATTGTTCGGGAAAAAAACCGGCTATTGCAAAGGCAAAGGCGGCTCCATGCACATCGCCGATTTTTCAATCGGCATTCTGGGGGCCAACGGAGTGGTGGCCGGAGGACTGCCCATCATTGCCGGGGCCGGGTTTTCGATCAAGATGCGCAAGACCGACCAGGTGGCGGTTTGCTTTTTCGGTGACGGGGCTTCCAACCGCGGACCGGTGCACGAAGTCATGAACCTGGCCGCTGTCTGGAAATTGCCGATTATTTTCGTGATCGAAAACAATCAGTATGCTTCGACGACTTTGCAGCTGGATGCCTGTTCGGTGGAAGATATCTGCCGGCGGGCAGCCGGCTACAACCTGCCGGGCATTGCGGTGGACGGCAATGACGTGCTGCGGGTGCGGCAGGCCACCCTGCAGGCCGTTCAAAGAGCGCGCCGGGGGGAGGGATCGAGTCTGATTGAAAACAAAACCTATCGCATTAAAGGACATTTTGAGGGCGATCCCCAGAAGTATCGCACTGAGGAAGAAATCAAAGGCTGGCAGAGCCAAAAAGATCCGATCCGGCGATTTGCTGATTTTTTGACGGCGCAAGACATCCTGACGCCGAAGCTCGATCAGCAGATTCACGATGAGGCGGCTGTGCGGCTCAAGGATGCGGTGGCGTTTGCCGAAAGTAGTCCTTTCCCGGAACCGCAAGAGGCGCTGGAGGATCTTTTTATAAGTTATTAGGCGCCGAATGCAGACGAAGTCTCTTAGGGCTCACTCAAAAATAACTTCACATTTTATACGCCGCTGCATCCCGCCTGGCTGCGTTGCGAAAGCTCGGAATATCCAAATATCACTGTTACAGGAGCAAAAAAAATGTCGGATCGCATTTTAAGCAGTTCAGCCGCGCTGGCGGAAGCATTGCACGAGGAAATGGCACGCGATGAGACCATTTTTATCGTGGGTGAAGATCTTGTGGCCCATGCCGGAATTTTCGGACAGTTTAAGGGTATCCCTGAAAGCTTTCCCGGCCGGATCATCGATACCCCGGTCAGCGAAACGGCTATTATCGGTGTGGGTCTCGGAGCAGCCCTGACCGGCATGCGGCCGATTGTCGATCTGCATTTTTCCGATTTCGTCACCTGCTGCATGGACGAGTTGGTCAACCAGACTGCTAAAATTCGCTACATGCTGGGCGGGCAGGTCAAAATACCGATGGTCGTCTGGTGTCCGGACGGGGCCGGAATACGGGCGGCCGCCCAGCATAGCCAATCACTGGAAGCCTGGTTTGTCCACACCCCGGGGCTCAAGGTGGTGGTGCCGAGCGAGCCGGCCGACGTCAAAGGGCTCATCAAGACCGCTATTCGCGACGATGACCCGGTTATGTTCTTCCAGCATAAAAAACTGTTTGCCAGGGAGGGGCCGGTGCCCGAGGGAGACTTTACCATCCCGCTGGGACAGGCCGCCGTCAAGCGGCCGGGCCGGGACGTAACGCTTGTCTGCTATGGTTCAAGCTTTTATTTATGTAAAGAAGCGGCCGAACAACTCGCCGGCATGAGCATCGAGGCGGAAATTGTTGATCTGAGAAGCCTCAAACCACTGGACATGCCGACCGTGGCCGGGTCCATCCGGAAAACCGGACGGGCGGTGATCGTCCATGAAGCCTGCCTGACCGGAGGTTTTGGCGCCGAGATGGCTGCCCGCATCCAGGAGGAGTTATTCGACTGCCTGCAGGCGCCGGTCAAGCGGGTTGCAGCCAAAGATGTACCCATACCCTTTTCCCCGTCGCTGGAAGATTACGTGCTGCCCAAAGTGTCCGATGTGGTTGCGGCGGCGCAGCAGGTTGTGTACCGCTCTGAAAAATAACTATATCAGGCGTTAAAAAAATGTTTTAACTTTAAAAATTTTATGAAACTCACTTGATGCGGATCCGGGCGGATTAATTAAGAACCTTTTTGCAATCCCTCTGCAACCCAGATTTTAATGATCGATGTCAAAGGAGATCCCATGCCACAAGACTGGATGTCCCGATTTTCGGAAAACATCAAAAACTATGAAGGGTATTCCATCGGAAAATTATTTAAACTGCTCAACGATCCGGAAATGATTTCTCTGGCCGGCGGGCTGCCGTCGCCGGATACATTTTTAAAGCATGATTTGCAGCGGGTTTCACAAAAAAGGCTGCAGGAAGATGCCGATACGATCATGCAGTATACGGACATCTCCGGTGAGACGAATTTGATCGAGGCCGTGATTCAATTCTTGAAAGCAGATCATATCGACATTGCCCAGGAAAATATTGTCATAACCTCCTCCGGGCAGCAGGGGTTGGATCTGACCGGTCGGCTTTTTTTAAATTCCGGTGATGCCGTCATCCTCGATCGGCCGACCTTTGCCGGTGCGATCGTTGCGTTTCAGATGCAGCGTCCCGTATTTGCAGGCGTTGATATTGAAGCTGACGGTTCGGATATAGAAGGTTTTCGCAAAAAAATTGAAATGCTGGGCCGGCAGGACATCCCGCTGAAGTTCATCTATGTCGTGCCGGATTTCCAGAACCCTTCCGGAATTTCGATGAATATCGAAAAGCGCCGGGCGCTGCTGGATTTGAGCTACGAATATGATATCCCGATCATCGAGGACAGTCCTTATCGCTTGCTGCGCTATTACGGCGATAATCTTCCCTCGATTTTTGAAATGGATCAAAATCGAGACGGCGGCCATGTCATCGGAGTGTACACATTCTCGAAGATGTTCTGCCCGGGAATGCGGGTCGGTTTCAACATCGGGCCGCCGGATGTCATCGGGAAAATGACGAATATTAAAGAAGGAAGTACCTTAAACACTCCCAAGTATAACCAGGATATGTGCACGGCATTTTTGCGGGAAATGAATTGGAGAGGGCATTTGGAAAATTGCCGGGCCTATTACCGGGAAAAGCTGGCCCTGTTCCTGAACACCCTGCAGGCCTATTTCCCGGATGATATGGGCGTTACCTGGACCAGACCGGAAGGCGGCCTCTTCTTATGGGCGACGGTTCCTGAAAAAATCGATACCCTCAAGCTATTCTATGAAGCCGTTAAGTTCAAAGTGGCTTTTGTGCCGGGTGAGGTTTTCTATGGTGAAAACCCGGCAAAAAATCATATGCGAATCAACTTTTCCTTTCCCTCAAAAAATCACCTTGTCGAAGCAGTCAAACGATTGTCTGATTGCTTAAAAAAGTACGTATAGATTTCTACAGCAACTTTCCAACTGCCACAATCATCAGCGGAAGCCCGGATATGAAAGTTGCGAAAACATCAGCTTTAGAAACGGATCGCCGGCGGCGGTAATTGAGGCCAACCCCTGACTCCCAACCGGCTTTCACTCAATTGGGGTATTACTTGCCTGTTCCGAAAGCCTCAAACCCTCTGGCCCATAGATTCCCGCCGATGGCCGCTGCCGTCAGCAGCTTCCAGAAGCGATTATCCATTTTTTGCTGTTGTTTGACTGCTTCCTGATGCCTCGGCGCCGTTGCCCGGCCTTACCTTGTAGTTAACCAGACGCCCAGAACAAGGGTGCCGATTCCCAGCAGACGGCTTAAATCCAAAGGCCGCGTGGCGGCCCCCAGGAGACCAAAGTGATCCAGCAGAGCGGCCACGACTAGCTGCGCGGCAATGATGATGGTGAAAGCTCTGGTTAGACCCAGTCGCGGTACGGTATAGCCGATGGTTCCCACGATCACCAAACCGACAACGCCGGCCATCAAGGCATACCAGGGGACCGAATGCCAGGCTTTCAGGTTTCCGCCGCGCGTCGCCAGCATCAAAAAGCCGATCAGTATCCCACCGCCGGCATAGGTGATGAATACACTTTCCTTGGTGCCGATGGCCTTGTCCATCAATCCCATAAACTGGCCCTGCAGCGTGATGGCCGCACCCCCGACCGCGGCAATGATGATCAGCGAAATCATCGTGTTCATCTTGATCTCCTTAGCTGTGCTATAGCCGGTTTTTGGCATATTATACCCGAAAAGGCAAAAATAGCAGCTAGCTTACTGGAAACAACGTGAATTAGATATAAAGTTTTTTTTAAAAAAACCGATATTCAAATTGGACGAAAAAAGGGAAACCAAAGCAAAAATCGAAAGCCGGATTTATACGGAAGTTGACAAAATGGACCCAAATTAATTCTCGGAGCATTTAGGGCCCACGATAATCGAAGCTGTTGAGCGGTGTCAGCTTACCGGGAGATCAGGGTTAGCGGAGAATCAAGGGAGCTTCAAGTCAACACTCTTGACGGGGTAAGTAGAAAAAGTCAAGAGTGTAGACTTGATCAGTTTGTTTTGCCGCTGCCCTCTGGCGGCCCGGTTATTTTTTTTATCAGTGCTTCTGTTCGGCCTGTCAGGCGTTCCTTTGATACTGCGGAAAAACAGAATCTGGAAGGTGGTCAATCGGCCGGACAACTGACGGCCGCCGATGGCCATGAGCATAAAAGATACCAGGGTTCCGGACATCCACAAAGCTGCAATGACGGCATGACTTCGAGCAGCTTTCATAAGTTTCAGGTTTCAGGTTGCATGGGTCATCGCCTGCACAACCCTTCGCAACATATTCTCGTATAAAGCCCACAGATCGATTTTCCTGATAGGAATGCCTCTATTTCACCTGTATTAGGTGTTCAGTGCCTGTATCTGACAACATGCTGGATCGAGTCAACATATTTATTTACTTTTTTACCTCCCTGGCCTATATTGATGGCAATATCAAGCGACACAGCAGGAAATTCGAAGACAGCCTACAGGTATGATCAAGCGTGCTCTGACAGGAATCGGTTTGCTCGTCTGTATCTGGCTCTTAGCCGGATGTGCCGAGGTAGTGGTTCCCGGAACGCTTGCCGGAGGGGGAGAGGTTTATCGATATACGACAGACAATGTCGCTAAAAGGACATTCGTGAGTAATGTCAGCCAGGTCACGGCGGCCGCTCGCGGGGCGCTGAAAAAAATGAATATTCAATATCTTTCGACTAAGCCCCGGGGTTTCCGAAACCGAAATGAGCGCTTCAACCGATGAGCTGGATATTACGATAACCCTGACACCGATTACCACCACCGCCACCAAGGTCTATGTGAATGCGGTAAAAGACCGCGTGTTCAAGGACAAAGCCACAGCGGCTGAAATTCTATACCAGATCTCTCTGGAGTTGGACCACGGTTCCGCACCGGACACCGCCCTCCCCAAGGTTTTCGCCAAGAATGACTGCCTGCGCGCCATCGATATCGTCGTGTACTATCTGGACGGTAATAATGGACCCGAATCCTGGGAAACCCGCGGCTGGTTCAGCATAGAGCCGGGCCAAAAAAAACACGTTGCCGATACCCTCAACCGATATATTTATTTTTACGGCGAGATGCACTCTGTGAGAAAAAGGATCTGGACCGGAGATTATCCGCAATGGTTTGAAGGAAAGACCTATAACTTTTTCAAGGTGGACATGGGAACGCGTCTGGTGGATTACACACAGGCGTTCGGCTGCGAATAGGTTTGTTTCCCACTAATAAATTAGAGGAGTCGAACTTGAGGCACAAATTATAGTTGAGTTTTCGAATAAAACTTTCCAAGCACCAGATAACAAACAATATCCGAATCCCAAGCTCCCATAATCCAAACCGGTTTTGCAAATCGGATATAGGCCACTAACTTACAGCCGCACCCTCAATCATGACGGTGAGCATCGAGACCGAACCGCCGTCGAAACCTTCGACCGGGAACCTGACTTGGTCCCCACCTTTCCTGAGAGCAATAATATAGAGCAGCGGCAGATAGTGGTCCGGTGTGGGGGCGCTCAGCATGGCATCCTGACCCAGGCTCTCGTAGTTGATAAGCGGCGCATCTTCCTCTGAGAGCAGCAGTTCTCGTGCCTTTTTTTCGAACCGAATCGCCCAATCCAGCGGCCGGACGCCGCTTCGGCCCCAGGCGTAGGCATGCAGGTTGTGCACCAGGTTGCCGCTGCCGACAATCAGCACCCCTTCCTCCCGTAGAGGCGACAGGCGTTTTCCAAGCAGAAAGTGAAAATCGGCCGGCTGTGTCTTATCGATGCTGAGCTGCACCACCGGAATGTCGGCTCCGGGAAAGACATGGCACAACACGGACCAGGTTCCGTGATCCAGGCCCCAGCGTTCGTCGGGCTGCACATTAAGCGGAGAAAGCAATTTTTGGATATGCAGCGCCAGGTCCGGATCACCGGCGGCAGGATATTGAACCCGGTAAAGCTCCGGCGGAAAACCGCCGAAATCATGGATCGTTTGCGGGGCGGGCATTGCAGTGACCCTGGTGGCCGCTATATACCAGTGGGCGGAAATAGAAAGCACGGCTTTGGGTCGCGGCAGACCGGCACCGATGGCAGCCCACCCCCGCGAATATTCATTGTCGAGCAGCGCGTTCATCGGATTGCCGTGTCCGAAAAATATGATCGGCATAAGTTTTGCCATAATTTTGCTCCCCTATTCCGGAACGGTCAGGCGCTTTTAGATTCACCCAATTAGCCGAAACCCGCTGAATCAGTTCCGGCCAGATTTCGGAGGATTTGCGGTCGAAAAGGGTTTCGTCATCGGCTTCCAAAACGTGCCAGCCTCCACTATCGCACTCAAATTCAAGCTGTTGGGCAGCCCAACCGGCATAGCCCGCGAAAATCCGAAACCTGTCGCTTTTGCCCGGCTTTTTGATTAAGCGCTGCAGCACGCTCTGGCTCGTGCTGAGGTAGACATCTCCAAACACCGGGGTGGAATCTTCCGGCGCGCTTTCCGATTTTGCGAGAAGCAGTATTCCGCCGGGTTCAACCGGACCACCCAGGAACAGCGTTTCATCACTGCGGTCCAATTCCTTGATATTCGGAAATACTGCCGAAAGCTTTAGCTGCAGCGGCCGATTAATCACCAGCCCCATGGCACCGTCAGGTCCGTAGCGGAGGAGAAGCACAACCGTTTCACGGAAATTCGGGTCAATCAGCTGGCGGTCAGCCACCAGAAACTTTCCCTGCGCCAATTCCTTCTCAGCCTTCTGGCCGCCGGGAGCCGGCAAAGCAAAAAGCCTCATTGGATGTCCGTAAATTTTCCGGACGAGGGTTGCTGAAACCATAGATGAACTCACCAAAAGCAGGATCGGCAAAACCAGGATAATCGCAGGCCAAGAATTTAAGAAACGTAAAGGTCCCGGCGGGTTTTTTTGTACGGCAGCATTCAGTCAGACCACCTCCCTATTTATTTGCCCGGCAACAAGACTCGTCATTTCGCGCCAAAGAAATCGGAATCGGGCGCCTCAACGCCTAAAATTGTGAACCTATTTTTTCGTGAGCCCTAAGAATAAATTGGGGATGACTTTTTAAATATCAAGGTCCGGCATAAATTTTTGTCGGGCGAGCGGAAATTGGCGGTTTCTTAGCCGTTTACTAATGCGGCCATAATTTACCGGGAAGATTTTAACAAATTGCCGTTTGAATTTGTTCGGTCTACACGGACAAAAGCTTTTTAACCTGTCCGGCAACCTTGACCACGGCCACCGAGCATTCCGAGCGTCCGACTATCTGGGATGAGAAGGAGCCCACGGCCACCCGCTCCAGCAGGCCGACCTTGGTGGTTCCCACGATGAGCAGATCAAATTCAGTGGAGCGCTTCACCAAATACTCCAGGGGTTGGTCGGAACTGGCCAGTTCGATGCGATACAGGGCCCGGGCTGCATGCCGTTGGATAGCTTCGGTCAGAATCCTGCCGGAGTGGAATTTTTGGTCGCCGGTATAATTGACCGGTAGGACATTCAGAAAGGTGATTTCCCCGCCGTAGCGGTCGGCCACGGCACCGGCCAGCCGGACGATCAGGTTGAGATTCAGGCTGCTTCCCAGTGAGACCGCGATACGCTTGGGCGCAAACTCGCCTCGGAGCTTTAAAAGAATGGTGTCGGTGCGTGCGTGGCTGAGAACCTCTTCGATAAGCTGGAGGGATCGGGGCGCTTCCGTGCCCGCATAGCCCATGACAATCAGGTTGCAGCCCTCCTCTTCAGCCGCATGTACAATCCCCTTGGCCAGGTTGCGGGAAACGCGTACTACCGGTTTGAGCCGGACGCGGTCGAGTTTGGGCAGGTTGGTGCTGCGATCCAGTATTTGAAGGGAGTCCTCGGCGCTGCCCAGGGCCGAGTAGAAATCCATTTGATTCGGGGTTTCGACCACGGTCAGCACCACGATTTCTCCCCCATGATCGGTCAGGAGCGCATCGGACATGCCGAAAAGGGCCGATTGGGTCTGTGGATTGGCCATGGGAACCAGGATTCTCGAACCACCGTGAAACATCGAACTTTGTTCCTGGGTGAGCACTACACTCATGCCGGTCCGGGATCGGATTTCTCGTCTGCGGGAGTAGAACAGGTAGATGAAACAACCGATCGCGGTCAGCTGCAATCCGAAGAGAATGGAAACCCAGTCGATGGTCAAAAGCAGGCCCAGGTTGGCGATAAATGCCAGCTCGGGAATATAGCGTCTGATCCGGCCGGCGGGTGCCGCAGTTTCGGACTTGCGATAGAGTTGGCGCAGGGCCAGGGAGATCGGCAGCAGAGAGGCCAAAAAGCAAAAATTGGCGGATTTGACGATGAATGTCAGATCGGCCGATATCAGGGCGGCGGCGGTGAGGATCGCTCCGGCCCACAGGGCGGCCGTCGGCGTCCGGTAGGTTGCATGGATCCTGCCGACGATGTCGGGTAAAAACCGGTCTTTGCCCATGGCAAAGATTTGCCTGGCCTGGGCCATCAGGGTGCTGTTCAAGGCGGCGGCGGATGCCAGAACCCCACCCAGAACAACCAGCAGCCACCCGGTACGGCCGAGGCCGGTCACCGCGACGTCAACCAGCGGTGCTTTCGATCTGGCCAGTGTTTCCCACGGCACCACCATGACGGAAACCAGGGCCACCGCGATATAGAATATGAGGCTGATGATCATTGCCAACATCATCGCCCTGGCAACCGTTCGGGTGGGATCGACGATTTCCTCGGCGTTGTTGGCAATCAGTTGATAGCCGAAAAAGGAGACGTAGATGATGGCGATTGCCCCGCCCACGCCCCCGATGCCTCTGGGGAACATGGGTTTGAGATGCCCGGGGTCGGCGCTGGGCAGTGAGAAAATAATCAGAATCAAAAGTACCGCCAGGTTGCCCCAGGTGAAGATCTTTTGCAGTCGATCCCCCTTTTTGGTACCCCCGCAGTTGGACAGGGTCAGCACGGCGATGATTGCCACGGCGATACCTTTTAAAACAGCATTCGGAACAGCGCTGCCGGCAATAGAAGCCAGGTAATACGCAAAACCGGTGGCATATATGGCACAGGCGAAGATGCTGCCTAGGGCCAGCAGCCAGCCGGTGATAAAGCCCCAAAAACTGCCGATGGCGTTGTAGGCATAGGCATAGCCGCCGCCGGTTACAGGCACCCTGCGGGAAAGCTCTCCGAACATGAGAACGGACAGAATGCTGAGCAGCCCGCAAATCAGGTAAGAAAGCCAGGCCCCCGGCCCGACTTCACCGGCAGCAAGTCCGATAAGGACGTATATGCCGGCCCCCATAAGAGCGCCGACTCCCAGCGTGGTGGCCCCGAGCAGGCCCATGGTGCGTTCGAAACGCACGGGTACGATCTTGCGTTTGAATATTTCGTGAAGGTTTTCCGGCACCGGTTTTCTCCCTGGCAATATGCTCAATATACCACGGCCGGGCGCGCAGCAACAGTGAAATTATTTCACCCGCGGCAGGTTATATTTTCTATTTAAAGATATTTTATCCCCGGCGATTCAGCGTGCAAGAAGCCTTTTACGCCAGTCTGGTTGAGTTGGTCAAAGTCGTCATCATCATCATCATCGGTCTGCCGTTCATCCTGGTTGCGGCCGGCGGGATTTGGCTGCTGTGCGGTTTGAAGAAAGATGGAAGGTAGGATTTATACCATTGCAAGATTGCCCATGCCCGGTCAAGGGCCTTACGGAGGTCTCCCAAATCTGCGCATAGGCACCAACTTAATTATTGTCTTTTTTAAGTCGAGGCCTATGCGCTCTGCGGGAGGCGCGCTTACGTTGTCGCTCCCTATTGATTCAGTCAATAAGGGAAGACTCAGTTATCTGCGTTATCTCTTACTCCTTTTTCATGGGCGCCTTTTCTTTCATCATCGTTTCGCCATCTTTTTTCATGGACGTGTCTTTTTCCATCATCGTATCGCCTTCCTTTTTCATGGGCGCCTCTTCCTTCATCATCGTTTCACCCTCCTTTTTCATGGGCGCCTCTTCCTTCATCATCGTATCGCCTTCCTTTTTCATGGGCGCTGCTTCTTTCGTCATCGTCTTGCCTTCACTCTGTATCGCGCCCTCCGATTTCATTGTCTTTTGCGCTGCCTGAAGATGCGTATTACCGATTGAGAGCATCAAAAAGCAGGCGAATCCAGCCAGCAACATCGATAAGCATATCTTTTTCATGATTTTATCTCCTTTCCATTTCCAAATAAATGACCGATATTTTATCGCGCCTCAGCATGACAATAGTTAGATAATGTCACGAAACTATCACGGGAATTTCATATTTTCATAACAAATGAATTTCCAGCGGGGAGCTATCGCAGAAATGATTGACTCCGGCTCTAGATATAGCGCGTCAATTAGAAGTGCTTAGGGCTCACTCAAAAATAACTTCACATTTTATACGCCGCTGCATCCCACCTGGCTGCGTTGCGAAAGCTCGGAATATCCAGATATTCCTGCGTTTTCGCGCCTTGCCAGCCGGGCGCCGCAACGCCTAAAATTGTGAACTAATTTTTTCGTGAACCCTTAGAAAAAAAGGAATCCGGCCGGGGGGTGAACCGGGGAGATGTGATCGGGTATGTCGGCAGCACCGGATTGGTTTCCGGCGCGCAGCTCGAATTGACGGCGGCCGTTTACTCGGAAAGTTTCAATAAAATACCAAAGAATACCATCCAGCCTGAAATCGTCGGAAGATCGCTCACTTCTTTTTGGGTTGCTTGGCAGCCTGTTCGGCCTCTTCTTCAGCCTGAATGGCAGCCAGTGCCGCCGCAGCGGCGGCCTGGCGCTTGGGGTCTGTTTCGTTTTCCCCATTGTCGGTCGGACGGGCTTCACTCTCCGATCGTCCTGGACTTTGGCCGGTCTCCGGCGGCATGTACACGGTCACATTGCGATGGGCAAAGCCAATGCCCGCCTCCTTGAAGGCTTCCTGCATGAGATGGTAGACCTCTCTGCGGATGGCAAACTGGTCGCCGGGCTTGGTCTTGTATTTGATGCGCATGATCATGGCCGAGTCATCCATTTCCCGCACCCCCTGGGATTTGATCGGCTCCAGCAGTTTGGGTCCCAGCTCGGGATCCGCCGCGATAACATTGTGGACTTTCTTCTTGATGATTTTGCGTATTTTTTCAACATCGGCATCGTAGCGCACCCGAAAGTCGAGTTTCATGATCACATAGTCGCGGCTGAGGTTGGTCACCAGCTTGATGTCGCCGAAGGGAACGAAATAGACCTGGCCGCGCGGGTTGCGCAGTCTGAGGGAACGCAGCGAAATATGCTCCACCGTCCCCTTGGCACCGGCGACCTGCAGATAATCGCCGACCCGGAAGGCATCGGCCATGAGAAAGAAGACGCCCGAGATAATGTCCTTGACCAGGGTCTGGGCGCCGAAGCCGATCGCCAGGCCGAAGACACCGGCGCCGGCGATCAGGGGACCGATGTTGACCCCCAGGGCCGATAGAACAATCAGGGTGGCCATCACGATGATGACCACCAGCATGAACTTGCGCAGCAGCAGCAGAAGGGTGGCAATGCGCGAGCCGCCGGCGCCGCCGCCCTCGTCTTTTTCATCATCCCATTCGGCCTCCGGAATTTCCTGCCGCATCCGGCGCTGGATGGCGGCGTTGATCAGGCCCCAGGCGACGTAACAGACCAGCACGACCACCAGAATCTTGAGGACGGTCCTGGCCACCTCTTCCCCGAGCCGGAAATCGACGTCCCAGATGCTGAGGGTCCAGAAAACCAGCAAAGCTGCCAGGGCCAGGCGCAGAGCGGTACGCAGCGGACCTTTCATGCGATCGAGCTCCAACCGGGCGCCCTGCGCGGATTTGTCTTTTGAGATTTTGCCGGCGGCCGGCGGCGCAGCTTCAGATTCGCCGTCATCTTCAGACCCGGTATGAGAAGTTTCGGCAGGCACCGTCTTTGCCTCGGGCTTGGCCGCAATACCGAAAGCCGCCTCCAGCATCAGGCACAGGAGCCAGTCCAGCAAAAAGTAAACCGGTACCATCAACAGGGTCAGGCTCGCCTGCCCGGAAGCAGTTCCCAAAATCATGTTGATGATTGTCGAAGCCAACAACACCAAAACAGCAAAGATGGCAAAATGATGCCATTTTTGGACCAGCCGATAGCGCAGGCTGGTTTCCGGCAGATCCCGGCTGAATGCGGCGGCTGCGGTTTTGCGCTTCTGCAGAATCATGCAGATGATCATCCCGACCGCAATCAAAGCGACCAGCGCAAACACCTTGATGTGCGTCAGCTCAGTGGCGCCCGCCAGGCGAATCACACCGGCAGTCAGATTGCCGAAGCAGACGACACACGTCAGCGCCATGAGCCAGCGGTGCAGATACAGCGCGGTTTCGTCGCTGAACGGCAGAAACCGCAGCGCCGGTGTACGCGGGGCCAGGAAAAACCGCAATACCAGGTAGGCGCCTTGGATGATGGCCAAGCCGGCCAGGTAAGCGGCCAAAAGGGCGCGTTGTCCTTCGGTGCGCTCCAAAAAAAGGAAAAAAAAGACCAGGGACGCAACGATGAAAATGACGATGGCTGTAAAATCCAGCACGGCCCGCATGGACAGGGCCCCGATTTTGGCGCGCCACCCGGACGGCACGGTTGATGTAATGCGGCGCCGCGCCGCCGCGGCGTAGAGCACGAACAGCCATTCGATCAGCAGGGCGCCGGCCAGCACCGCACCGACATTCAGAATAACGCTCGCTACGGTCTTGTTTCCGCGTTTTCCTCTGCCCAGAAAGGCAAACACGCCGGACATTTCCTGCGGGGCGCCTCTGCTGCCCGAGTGCAAAGATTCGATGCGGGTTTGCAGGGAGGCTGTCAAGTCTCTGATTTTATCGATGAAGCCCTCGATACCGACCGACTTGGCGCGGGTAGCCTTTTCCAGAGCCTCCCGCTGGGACTGGGCGTCGAGATCATTGAGCAGCAACCGCCGTACCTGCTCGTCACTGAGACCGGCAAGGAAGTGATCGAGCTCTGCGGGGGTCAAGTCCTTGGGGAGGGAAATGTTTTCAGCGTTCTGGGCGGCAGCCTTTTTGTGGCTGGTCTTGAACATCATCGGGTTTTTGGACCAGGCTGCTGTGCTCAGGCAAAGAAGGAGAAGTGCAACCCACGCGATTACTTTCAAATTTTTCGAATACATCTGATGTGCCCTTAATCAAATCAGTCCCGCTGCAGCCATGATATCCGGCACTTTGTCTTCTTTGCCGATGGCCATGATGTGAACGCCGTCGCACATCCTTTCTTCATGGATGCGCTTGATCATGCGGCCGGCGATCTCGATGCCCTTGGCCAGGGCCTGACCCTTGGGAGCGGCGGCCATCTCGTCGATCAAATCCTGGGGCACAAAGACCCCGGCGATATTTTTGTTCATAAAACGCGCCATGGGGGCGGAGGTCAGCAGAATGATGCCGGCCAGGATTTTCACCTTGAACTGGCGGGCGTAGTCCATGAATTCCTTGAATTTGTCCAGGTCATATACGGCCTGGGTCTGGATGAATTCAGCGCCGGCCTCGATCTTTTTTTCAAACTTGATCAGCTGCGGTTCCAGGGGATCGGCCTCGGGTGTGACAATAGCGCCGGCACAAAATGACACGCCCCCGTCCAGATCGTTTCCGCCGAGGTCCTTGCCCTTTTCCAACAGCCGGACGGTTGCCAGCAGCTGACTGGAATCCAGATCAAAGACGCTTTTGGCCTGCTTGTGGTCGCCCAGCATGATGGAATCGCCCGTCAGGCACAGCACATTATGAATCCCCTTGTAGGAGGCGAACAACAGATCCGCCTGCAGTGCCAGGCGGTTGCGATCGCGGCAGGTCATCTGCAAAATAACTTCACCGCCCAGTTCCTTGACCAGCAGGCAGCCGCCCAGAGAAGGAAACCGCATGACCGAGCTTTGGTGATCGGTCACGTTCATGGCGTCCACCTTGTCTTTTAAAAGCTCGACATGCTGCTTGAATTTGTCGAGGTTGGTCCCCTTGGGCGGGGCGACTTCACTGGTAACCACAAATTTGCCGGACGCTAAGGCTTCTTTGAATGGAGTCGGCATCTTTATTTCCCTCTTCATATTTTAGAGTTAATCACTGCAGTACATTTTGAATGGATTTTATCTATTTTTAGTTTTCACCGCCCGCTTCGCTCGAGCCGCAGAGAACGCAGAGAAAATTATAATTTTGTTTTCCATTGAGAGGACGGAAAACAAACTACTTCAATCCCGCGGGTAGAACTAAAGCCAAGTGTTTAATTTGATTCCAACTTCAGTTTCCCCGGTTTGGGCTCGCCCAGGTGGTTACGGGGTTTCTGGTATTTTTTCATGGAGTCCAGCCGCCCCAGTTCGGTGAGGCGGTTGTAAATCAGGGTCCAGACGCAGTCCTTGTTGACATCGATCTCGCATTTGCCGTGGTTGGTTCCGCCGCAGGGGCCGTTGACCAGACCCTTGTGGCAGTTGGTGACCGGGCAGATGCCGCCGGTCTCGCCGATGATGCAGGAGCCGCACTGGGTGCAGATTTCATCAAATGTTCCGAAGGCGGTTTCCTTGCCGATGAACATGGTATTGACGGCCGGCACGACCATTTTCTTCAATTGCCGGGCAATAGTCTGAACCCCGAAGGCACAGCTGGTAATCAGCAGGGCATCGGACTGTTTGATCTGCTCGCCGTATTCGCCCAGAAATTCTCGGGTTAAATTGTCACAGGCGACCGGAACCACCGTGGTGCCGGTAATCAGTTTGCCTTTCTCAGAAAGATCTTTCTTCAGAGCCCTGACCTCGGGCTCACCGCCGGTGCGGGTCAGGGTTGTGCAAGTCCCGCAGCCGATGATGAAGAGGCGGTTTAATCCTTTCAGAAGCCGCTCCAGCTCTTCTTCCGATTTTTTTTGCGTGATGGATCGAATCATACCCCATTCTCCTCTTTTTCCAGATCACAGCGGAGGCAGCGTTTGGCCTCGCGGCGGCCCTCCTCCTCGGTGAATCCTTTTTCAACTTCCCGAAAATCCTTAATGCGTTGCCCGGCATCCTCGAGTCCGACTTCGACCCGGGGTTGGTCCTCGGTGCTTTCTTCATCCAGCGCCAGGCCCGCGGCTGTGTGACGGTGAGACTTTTCGTCCGGGATATAGACCGGGCTGTCGTCGCCGGTCAGGAATTTGTTAATGGCAATGGCCGCACGCCTGCCCGAAGAAATGGCCCGGATTACAAAAGTGGGGCCGGTGGTAAAATCCCCGCCGGCAAAGACCCCCGGTACATTGGTGGCGAGCGTATTGGTGTCGACCACCAGGGTTCCCCACAGGGCGCGCTCAAGTTTGCTGTCGGCATCCAGGAAGGACATATCGGCTGCCTGGCCGATGGATATAATGACATTGTCGGCATCTATGAACCGGGTGTCCTCGAGATCGCAGGTGGGATTGAAGCAGCCCTTGTCATCAAATACGCAGATGCAGTGAGTGAATTCAATTCCGGTAACATGCCCGTCCTGGTGGGTGATTCTGCTCGGTGACGCCTCGGTGTTGATGACAATGCCTTCGTCGATGGCTTCGTCGATGTCCTGTTCCCAGGCCGGCATCTCGTCCCTGGGTTCCAGGCAGAATATCTGCACGTCCCGGGCACCGGATCTCAGCGCGGTGCGGGCCACATCCACCGCCACGTTGCCCCCGCCGATGACCACCGTACTGCCGCTGAGCGGGACTTTGCGGCCTGCGCGGACCTTGCTTAAAAAATCCAGGCCGTAGTAAAGACCTGCGAGATCTTCTTCTTCGCCGGGGATGCCCATGCGCTTGCTGGCCTGGGCACCGGCGGCAATAAACACCGCGCTGTAGCCTTCGTTCAGCAGGTCATTGAATGTGTGTTTGGCATCAATCGGTGAGTTGTAGCGGATTTCCACCCCGCAGTTTTCAATGTATTGAATCTCCTCCTCGATTACCTTGCGCGGCAGACGAAACTCGGGTACGGCTATGCCGAGCATGCCGCCCGCCACCGATTGGGCTTCGTAGACCGTGGTCTGATATCCCATTTTGGCGAGATAATAGGCACAGGTCAGCCCGGCCGGACCGCCTCCGACGATGGCGACTTTTTCCTTGCGGGTCACCGGAAAAGGGTCTCGCTGCGGACCGATGTTTTTAAAATACCAGTCCGAAGCCAGTCGTTTGAGCGCGCGGATGGCCACCGGCTGGTCGAGCTCTCCGCGCCGGCACTTATATTCGCAGGGGTGAATGCAGATACGGCCGCAGACAGCCGGAAACGGATTGCGCTCGCGGATGATTTCAACGGATCTTTCATAATCGCCTTCAGCAACGGCAGCCACGTAATTGGGTACGTCGATGCCGGCCGGGCAGGCATGCTGGCAGGCAGATATGACCATGGAGTCGCAGACCGCCCCCGCACAGCGATGCTCCCGGATGTGGTCCTCGTATTCTTTGAGAAAATATCGCAGGGTGGACAGGGCCGGCTTGGAGCAGGCCTGCCCGAGGCCGCACAGCGACGCCTCGGTCAGCGTTTCCCCCAGCTCCCGGATGGTATCGATGTCCTGCAAACGACCCTGGCCGCGCGTGATGCGCGTCAGGATCTCCAGCAGCTGGGTGGTGCCCAGACGGCAGGGCGCGCATTTGCCGCAGGATTCCGACTGGGTAAAACTCAGGAAATAGCGCGCGATTTCCACCATGCAGTTATTTTCATCCATGACCACCATGCCGCCCGATCCCATGATGGCGCCCACTCGTTGGAGGGTGTCGTAGTCGATTTCCAGGTTCAAAAACTGAGCCGGCACACATCCCCCGGCGGGTCCGCCCATCTGGACGGCTTTAAAGGCCCGGCCTTTAGGGATGCCGCCGCCGATGTTGTAAATCACTTCTTTGACGGTAGATCCGATGGGCACTTCCACCAGGCCGGTATTGTTGACTTTGCCGGCCAGAGAAAAAATTTTGGTGCCTTTGCTGTCGGCGGTGCCGACCTCGCCGTACCAGTCGGCGCCGTTTTTGATGATCAGCGGGACATTGGCCCAGGTCTCCACATTGTTGATATTGGTGGGCTTGCCGTCGATGCCCGCCTGAGCGGGAAAAGGCGGTCGGGCGCGCGGCATGCCGCGCTGCCCCTCAATGGATGCCATCAAGGCCGTTTCTTCGCCGCATACAAAGGCTCCGGCACCCAGCCGCAGCGAGAGAGCGAAGTTAAAACCGGTGCCGAGTATGTTTTCTCCCAGCAGACCCAGTTCATTGGCCTGATCTATGGCAAGCGTCAGGTGCTCGACGGCGATGGGATATTCCTCCCGGACATAGATGTAACCGTATTCGCTGCCCATGGCATAAGCGCCCAGCAGCATCCCTTCCAGAACGGCATGCGGATCGCCTTCCAAAATGGCGCGGTCCATAAAGGCCCCCGGATCACCTTCGTCGGCGTTGCACACCACATACTTTGGCCGTCCCGCGGCCTGCCGGGCAAATTTCCATTTGAGGCCGGTGGGAAATCCGGCGCCGCCGCGGCCCCGCAGTTTGGCCGTCTGCACCTCATCGATGACCTTCTCCGGCTTCATTTTGGAAAGCGCCTTGACCAGCGCCTGATAGCCGCCGGCGGCAATGTAGTGCTCGATTTTGGTGGGATCGATCCGGCCGCAGTTTGCCAGAACCCGGCGCACCTGTTTGGCGTAAAACGGTATCTGGTCGCGGTAAAAAATCGGCTGAAAGGTTTTGGGCGCGCGGTAGGCCAGCCGGTCGATCAGCCGGTTGTTTTTAAGGGTCTGGCCGACAATGTCGACGGCGTCATCGGGCTCGACCTCCTGATACTGAACCCCGATGGGTTCGATGGCAACGACCGGCGCCTTGGCGCAGAAGCCGTGGCAGCCGGTGGCACGAACCTCAACCTGCCGCGTGAGGCCCTGATGCTTGACTTCGTCGTTCAGCGCTTCCAGAACGCCGGCGGCACCGTAGGCGCGGCAACCGGTCATGCACACGTGCACTTCGATGATGCCGTCTTCTCTGCGGGATAGGATCTTGTTGCGGAGCCGCTCCAGCTGACCGATGGATGAAAGTTTTTCCATTATCTTCTATTTTCTCCCTAAGTATCACTTTTTCTGATATTCACCCAAAATACTGGTCACCTTGGTCGGGGAAAGTCGGCCGAAATAATCCCGATTGATCATCATGGTCGGCGCCAGAAAGCATGCTCCCAGGCAGGCGACGGTTTCCAGGGTAAACTGATAATCCGGGCTGGTTTCACCCTCTTTGAGTTTCAGTTCTTTTTGCATCAGCCTGAGTATGCTGCGGCCGCCTTTAACATGGCAGGCGGTACCGCGGCACACCCGGCACACATATTTGCCCTTGGGTTTCAATGAGAAGCCGGAGTAAAAGGTAACAACCCCCTGGACCTGGGAAGGGAACAGATTCAGCGCCGCCGCAATCGGTTCGATCGTCTCCGGTGGGACATAGCCGTAAATCACCTGCACCTCCTGGAGCAGGGGGATGAGGCCCCATTTCCGGTTTTTGTGTTTGTCGAGGATCGCGTCGAGTTTGCCAAGATCGATTGGGGGTGGTTGCATGGATGTTTCCTCATTGATCGTAATTTAGTGCCTAAAATTTATCCGGGCATTGTCAGGCTATCAGCATTCTAGCTTATAGTTCGTAGTTGATAGTTGATAGTTAAATGATTTCTGTCTTTTTTTATAGGTAATGGCTGATGGCCGATCGTCGGATGATTTCTTCCTATTTTCTTTGCCAAATAGCTATGTACTACAAACTATCAACTAAGTACTATCAACTAAAGCTTCTTTTCTATTCTGACGTGGCATGTCTTCCAGCCCGCTGCCCCGGGTTTTGTCAAATCGGACAGCTCGAAGAGATTCATGGCCTCATTATCGTTGACTCCTGTGGGGATAAAAATGCTGTCTGCGTTCAAGCCGGGCTTTATTTGGACCGCCCGGGTTACGGTACCGAACCGGGAGCGGACAACCACGGTATCGCCGTTTTGCAGCTCGAGGTCGGCGGCATCCTGCGAAGAAATTTCTATGTCACCGACGGATGCAAATCCCTGAATCCGCTCGGATGCCCCGGTTCTTGTTCCGCTTCCCAGGTGATATCTCCGGGTTCCGACAATCGCTGTAAACGGATACTCCCGGTCGGCCGATTCATCTTCATTGAAAACGACCGGATAAAAAGAGATTAATCCATCGGCACCCTCGGTTTCGAAAAGAGTTTTAGTGCCCGTAATTTTAATCCAGGCTTCCGGACGTCCGTCGAGCGACGCATACATGGGTAGGAGTTGCCGAATTTCTCCTCTTATTTTATCGGGAGAACCATAGGGCTCCCTTGCACCAAGCCGGCTTGCCAACTGATCCAGGATCTCCCAATCGGCTTTGGCTTTGCCGGGAGGCCGCACCACCGGATTAAACGCTTGAATTCTTCCTTCCAAATTGGTAACCGACCCCTGCTTTTCGCTTAAGGCGGCACCGGCCAGGACGGCGTCCGCTATTTTGGCAGTTTCGCTGTTAATAATATCCTGTACCACCAGAAAATCTAAATTTTGAAGCGCTTTGCGCGCCCGATCACTTTCCGGCAGTGCCCGCAGCGGGTTTTCGCCCATAATGTAAAGGGCTTTCAGGGTTCCCTTTTCTGCCGCTTCAATCATGCGGACCATGTTAAGACCGACATCCGGCGATAGTCTGGTCCCCCAGTTTTTCTCCCACTTTTTCCGGACGGCCTGATCGGTCTGGGGCTGTCGACCCGGCAACAGGTCCGGCTGCGCCCCCATGTCCATGGCGCCCTGCTGATTGTTTTCCTTGGCAATTACATATATGCCGGCTCCTTTACGGCCGAGGCTTCCGGTCAGCAAGGTCAGGTTGAGGACTGCTCCCAGGGTGTGCATTCCGTGTTTCTGCTGCAGGATGCCGTGTCCGATGACGACCGCTATTCTTTTGCCTTTTATCAGCTCAGCGGCGGCCTCGATGACATCTTTTGCCAGACGCGTCCTGCGGCTGATCTGGTCCAGGTCCAGCGATGACAGACCATAGCGGAACAGGCTGAACCCTTCGGTGTAGCGGTCGATGAAATCTGGATCATAAGCCTCTTTTGCATGCAGCAGCGCCGCCAGGCCGTTGATCAGTTCAAGATCGCTCTGGGGGTTGACGGGCAGCCACAGGCGCGAGAAACCGGTCAATTCCGTCCGGCGGGGATCCGCGACGATCAAAGGCACGCCCTTTTTGGCCGCTCTTTTAAGATAATAGCCGACCACCGGTACCGAATGACTGGGGTCTGCGCCGAGAATTAAAATAACTTCGGCCTGGGCAAGATCGGCCAGGCGATTCAGGCGATATCCGCCGCCGGTCTTCTCCTCAAATACCTTCAAAAGAGATTGGCCGAATATATAGCCGCCGTTGTCTATGTTGTTCGTGCCGATCAATACCCGGGCGATTTTTTGAAAAAGGTAATTTTCCTCATTGGTGCACTTGGAAGAGCCCAGAAACCCAATGCTCTGGGGACCGTTTTGGTGTTTGATTTCCATTAAACGGTTTGACACCAGCTCCAGCGTCTCGTCCCACGAAGCCGGCGCCAGCACCGCTGTGTTGCCGGCATTGCTTTTGCGCAGCAGCGGGCCGACGAGGCGTTCAGGCGAGTTTAAAAAATCGTGGGCAAAGTGACCCCGCACACACAGGGTCGCCCCATTGACGCTCTGCGGCTGGTGGGCCGGGTTTACTTCGATAACACGGTTGTCGGCAGCCCCAACAGCCAGGCGGCAGCCAACACCGCAAAACCCGCAGATTGAAATCTCTTCGGATGCGGGGCTTCCCACGAAGCGGGTATTTTTAATCGACAGCGCACCGGTCGGGCACATACTGACGCAGGTTCCGCAAAACGTGCAGATGGACTGCTCCAAACCCAACTCATGGACGGTGGCCGGCCGGGAGCCGAAGCCGCGCATATTATAATCAATGGCGCCGACCACCACCAGTTCGTGGTCGGCCCGGATGCATTTGCCGCACAGGATGCATTTGCTCAGATCCCTGATGATAAACGGGTTGGCCTGTTCGAGGGGCTTGAAATTGGGCATGTGGTAGAGGTTGGTTTCCCCGATCCCCAGATTGGCGGCTGCCTGGCGCAGTTGACAGCGGTTGCCCTTACTGCAGACGATGCAGGATTCTGGGTGCTCGGCGATCATCAGACGGACAATGTTGCGGCGATGTTTGACGATGCGCGGCGATGCTGTTTGCAGGACCATGTCCCGGGCGACGGGCGTGACGCAGGAGGCCATGAGACGTCCCGTTTTTTCATCTTCCACCAGACACATCCGGCAGGCGCCGAATGGCTTGAGATCCGGATGATGGCAGAGCCTGGGAATTTTTATGCCGTTTTGTTCGGCGGCCTCCAAAATGCTTGATTGGGCAGAACAGATGATTTTCTTGCCGTCAATGGTCAAAGGAATGGTATCCAAGGGGAAAGCTCCTTTGCGCTGTGGGTTTCGCGAATTGATTTCAGAAAACCAAGCGGTTTAACGGTAAATTGCATAGCAACAACCAATGCAATGTAAAAGTCAGAGGATTTTCACATCAATTAGTAAGAGGCTGCGGATGCCAGCGATCGCAAAATAAAATAGCAGGAAGTGGCGCCGGCGTCCTGGTGACCGATGGTTCTTTCTCCCAAACGGCTGGCGCGGCCGATTCTGGCCAGCATACCCTTCGTAGAGGCCATGCCCAGGTAGGCCGTCGCTTCAAAATCCGCCAGGGCCTGCAGCAGCGGTTTGCCTTCTTTTTGGGCCGCTTCGATGGCCCTGACGGCCGGTGAAAGCGTATCGACCAGGGTTTTGTCGCCCGGACCGGCCTTGCCGATATCCAAAATGCCTTTTTCCCCTGCTTGAAGCATCGCCACCAGGTCATTTAACGTCACCTCTTTTTTGCCGGCGCTCTGCTGGGCCAGCTTGAGAAAAAATGTCCCGTATAGTGCGCCCATCGCACCGCCGACCGAATTCAGGACCACCATGCCCACATCTTTGAGAAGCGTGCCGACATCTTCAGCCGAGCTTTCGGCCAGTTTTTTCTTTACCTGCCGGAAACACTTGGCCATATTGACCCCGTGGTCTCCGTCTCCGATGGCACCGTCCAACTCCGATAGGTACTCTTTTTCATTTTCGATGACAGCGCACATGTTTTCCAGGGCGCGTAGCATCTGGAGTGCCGTGATGGTATCGGTCATCGCTGAAAATTCCTTTGTATTCTAATTAAATTAGGAATAAGTCATGTAGTCAAAGTACTCTTAAACAAGCGGGAAGCTCGATCAGCGTGTCTGTTGTTTGTTGCTTGTGGTTTGTTGTTAAAAGGTTTACCTCATGTTTGTATTTCATTCATTGAAGAGTTTTAAGATGCCGTTCGTCATTCCTGGTTTAATCCACAGCTTACAACCTACAACTCACAACATGCATGGGGTGCTTAAGCTGAATTTGGGTATTATCTCATGATGCCCGCTTATTTCCCGGTTATGCTATCACCTTATAACAAGGTGTATCCGCCGGAGCTGCCAGCAGCGCTTTTAATTCCGCATCCAGTTTCATCAGGGTCACCGAAAAGCCCGCCATTTCAAGGCCCGTGAAGAATTCTCCGACAAAGGCATGCCCGATTTTAATTTTTTTTGCATCCAGCAGTTGTTTTACTTTGCGGTAGCAGATGTATAATTCCAGCTGAGGAGTGCCGCCCAGTCCGTTAATCAATACGGCGACCTCATCACCGGATCGATACGGAAGATCCTCAATCACCTCGAGGGTCATTTTTTCGGTGATTTCGTCGGCGCTCATCATCTTGATTTTGGCAGTGCCGGCCTCACCATGGTGCCCGACCGCATACTCCATCTCATCTTCGGCCAGGGTGAAAGTCGGTGATCCCTTGGCCGGCACGGTGCAGGGAGAAATTGCGACCCCCAAGGTCCGGGTGTTGTTGTTGACCTTTTCCACGGCGGATTTGCATTCCTGCAAAGTGCCGCCGGCGGCCGCTTTGGCGCCGGCCACTTTCCAGGCCAGAAAGGATCCCACGACGCCGCGGCGTTTGTGCGCCTCGTCTTTGGGACCGGAGCCCACATCGTCGGTGCCGATAACCTGCTCAATTTCGATGCCTTCGGCCCGGGCCATGTCGGCGGCCAGTTGAAAATTCATCACGTCACCGGCATAATTACCCAAAAGAAACAGGACGCCCTTGCCGGCATGCACGGCCTTGGCGGCCTCTAAGCAGGCCAGCGGCGGCGGAGATGTAAATATCTCACCGACGGCCACCGCATCGAGCATGCCCCGGCCGACAAAGCCGATAAAGGCCGGTTTATGACCGGAGCCGCCGCCGGTAACGATGCCCACCTTGTCCGCCACGGGCGCATCGGTCCGGACAACGGTTCTGGCCGCGTCCAGTTTGCGGACATATTTTTTATGGACCGCCAGAAACCCTTCCAGCATTTCATCCACTACATCATAGGGATCATTGATGAATTTTTTCATGGCACCTCCGTCATATAGTAACGATTGAATATTGTCGATTGAATATTGAATATTAAAGGAATTCTTTCCAATTTAAAAAGAGACGGAGCTGAGCGACATCCATAAATCTTCAATTTTCAATTCAGGCTCGTCCGGTTCAGCTTGATTGAGTTGACAAAATAAACTGAATTAACCAATTACTTCTCATGGTCTTTGGCATACTCATAAATTCTTTGAATTTTGGGCTCGGACCGGCCGCCGGGCTCATACTTGGCCTTCATCCAGGTGGTGACCAGGCTTTTGGCCAATTCCACACCCGTGACCTGCTCGCCCAGGGTCATGATGTTGGCATTATTGCTCTTTATCGAACGTTCGGTGGAATATGGATCCGAACACAGGGCGGCATAAGCGCCGGGCACCTTGTTGGCGCTTATACACATACCGATGCCGGTGCCGCACATCAATATGCCGCGGTCATGCCTGCCAGACGCCACCGCTTCAGCTACATCTATGGCCACGTTGGCGTAAATCGGATCCTCACTGCCATAGTCTTCACATTCATATCCCAATGCGGCCAGATGCTTGATGATGGCATTTTTGAGTCCGGCGGCATTGGGATCACAACCGATTGCAATTTTTTTCATACCTTCTTCTCCTGATTAATCGGCCCTGAAAATTAGTATATCCAGGGGCATAGATTGTTCTTTAAAACCGGAATAGAGAAATTAATTCAATTTAAGTTCAAGTTCAGATGGCCAGGGCCGTCCTGACGAATTCTACTGATCCTTGCATTACCTGCCGGATCTCCTTTAAGTCGACCGGCAGTGGCGCCCGGCGGGGAGAGCCATCCGGTGCCCGCCTGATCCTCAAAGGGATTTCAAGCGATATGGGTGCGGGTCCCGGCCGGCCGGCCAGCTCTTTTAAGATCTTGCGGTAATCGATGCTTCCCTTGCCGATCTGGGTAAAATACCACCCTGTTTCATCGGAGGCAACATCTTTGATATGATAATGTGCCGTACAGTCTGCCGCAAACTTATAGTCGGCTTCCGGCCGGATTTTCCCGCGACAATGGGACAGTAGATTGCCGAAGTCGTAGTTTATTTTGACGGAATCCAGGCCGATTGCTTCAATGGTATGTGCCGCCGGTTCACCGGAGTCGATAACATTGGCCTTCCCGTCGCCCGGATTTTCCAGGACGATAGCCATCTTCATTACTTCGGCCGTGTGCCCCAATTCTTTTATATTTTCCATGAATTGCCGTCTGTTTTGAAGCGGGGCGGCATTAGACACAATGTATCGCGAACCGATTCTGCGGGCAAATGCCATGCGGTTTTTGAAAATGTCGACAATTCCTGCCTTTGACAGGTCTACATGCGATGAAAAGGTCAGGCACTTCAGGTCGTGCTCGGCCAGAAGGCTCAAAATCCGCTCAGCCCTTTCGGCGTTGAAATCGTCTTCGGTAAAGGGGTCCGTGTAGCCTTCGATAAACGCAATTTCAACCAGGTCCACACCGACCGCGGATATTTCTTTGAAAGCAGTCGCAAGATCGTACCCGTCGTACGCGGCAGTGCTGATTAGAAGCGGATTGTTCATAATAAATTGAAGATGGAAAATTGAAGATTGAATATTTGTGGTATTCTATCGATTTAATTTCGCTATCAAATCCAAAGAAGCAACAATTTTTATGCCTTCGTGTATTCGTGGCTGAAATTTTACATTGCCGGCTTCTCCAAGGGCCTGTGTTCTTTACTTAAGGGAAAATAGATTGTCTTCAATAAATTGCCAGGTCTTCAGATAGTCATCGCCGGCAATCCGGCGTTCTAATTCGGCGGTATCGATTTTACCCAGGAGGTTCCAGATGCGGTTGGAGATTCTGCTGTTGGCCTCAAAGGTCCCGATGATATCCCAGCGGGTGGGAGATGTATCCGAAGTCAGGTAATCGCTGTAGCCGTATTTTTTAAGATAGTAGAGAAATTCAATATATTCCAGAAAATGCTTGGTGCCGCAGAAATAGTCCCAATCCCAGCGGCCGTCGTTGTCGTTGATATGGATGTAGGCCCGGTATGGACTTTCAGCCAGCAGCACAAATGCTTCGGCCGGATTTTCGTTGCCGTACATGGAATGTCCGAAGTCAAGGGTCACCCCCATGTCCTGATTCCGGATGTCGTTGAGCAAACACAGGGTCTTGGCGGCCGTGTCGACAAAACAGCGTCCGCGGGTCTCGCTGGGTTTGTACTCGATAAACAGCGGGACTTCGGGTCTGTGAGAACCGGCTTCGGCAAAGGCCTCAACCAGGTATTTCCAGGTCCGTGCATAATCATACTGAAAGGAAAACTCGTAACCGTCACCCAGCGGGCAGCAGGTCACCTTATCAGCGCCGACCTGGGCCGCAAAATCCTTGGCCTCCTTGATGAAGCGCACGGCTTTGCTGCGGATATCCTTGTTATGAGACGTTAATCCGCCGTTGCGAAATTCGGGTTCGGCCTTCACATTAACGTTGACGGCGGCGATATTTAAGTCATATTTTTCCAGAAGCGCCCTGGTTTCCTGCGGATCGCTGACTTCATATGGATAGACGATTTCAACCCCGTCATAGCCTTCGATTTCGGTCATCAGTTCGAACTTTTGTTCCAGATCCAGCGGTTTGTTATATTCGTGGAACCGATCCTTGGTTTTGGATAAAAAACCTGTGATGATAGCCATCTTCAACATAGTATCCTCCTCACCCGAACAAGCCGGAATTTTCCGGGCTTACGGCTGCACGGTTTAAAAATGAAATACCTCAAGCTGGAATCCCCGGCAACCCATTTATTTAATTATTTGTGGACGCAACACTATTTTTCCCGTACCGTAGCAGATTTGCGAGATCTTCGCGGTAAAACCCAGTCAAGCAACCGGTCTTTTAAGTTTTTGAAAAACGGAACCTGACTAACCAGCGTCCATACGATGATCAGAAAAAGAATCAGCGACACAGGGCGGGTGAAGATCGGCAAAAAACTTCCCTGGGATACCATCAAGGCCCGCCGCAGGTTTTCATCCGCCATGGGCCCCAGAATAACACCGATTACCAGCGGTGCGATGGGATACCCCATCTCGATCAAAAAATAGCTGACAATCCCCACCGGCAGCATCAGATATAAATTGAAAACGTTAATTCCCAGGGCATATGAGCCGATCATACACAACACCCCGATAATCGGCATAAAAATCTCGGTCGGAATCCGCAGGACCTTGACCACCTGCCTGGCCAGCAGCATACCCACCACCCACATCGCCACGGAGGCCAGCAGCAGGATTGCGGCTACTTCAATAATAAAATTAGGGTGCTCAAAGGAGATCATCGGCCCCGGCGTTACGCCGTGCAGCATCAGCGCTCCCAGGAGCATCGCGGCCGGCGGACTTCCCGGGATGCCCAAATTAAGCAGCGGAATCATGGCGCCGCCGACACAGGCATTATTCGCTACTTCGGCTGAAAGAACCCCCGTAATTTCGCCTTTGCCGAATCTTTCCGGGTGCTTGGAGGTATTCTTGGCGGCGCCGTAGGACACCCAGGCGGCGATGTCTTCACCGATACCCGGAACCGCGCCGATGCCGACGCCGATCAGGGCGGAACGGATAATCTTGGGGATGTTGCGGACAATCGTTCCGAATTCCGGTAAAATGCGCTGGAATTTTTGAGTTTCACCGATGATGAAACGGTCTTTGAGAACCTGAATTATCTGAGGGATGCCGAAGGCGCCGATCAGCACCGGCACCACTTCAATACCGCTGTCAAGATCGGAAAGTCCAAAGGTAAAGCGTGGGAAGAACTGCAGCCGGTCGCGCCCGACACAGGCCAGAAAAAGTCCCAGAAATCCTGATATCCAACCCTTGATGACCAGATCCGGACTGGTCAATGTGCCGCTGATGAGAATCCCGAAAAAGGCCAGGAGAAAAAACTCAAAGGATGTAAATTGAAGGGCAAAAAAGGAAATAATTGGTGAAACGCTCACCACAAAGAGCATGCTGATCAGGGTCCCGATGGCCGACGAAGTGGTTGTCAGACCGATGGCGCGGCCGCCTTCGCCTTTGAGCGCCAGCGGATAACCGTCCAGGGCGGTGGCCGCGGAAGCCGCGGTGCCGGGGATATTGATGAGGATGGAGGCATAGGAGCCGCCGTAAGTGCCGCCGACATAGATGGACAACAGGCACAACATGGCTGTTTCCGCGTCCATGCCGTAGGTCAAAGCCGTTAACAGGGCTACGCCAAGGGTTGAGGTCAGACCCGGCATGGCGCCGAATATAATCCCCAGCAGCACGGAGCCGAGCAGAATCGCGAGGTGAAGCGGATCCGCCGCAAGATGAAAGACGGTTTGAAAATAAAACCCCAGTCGTTCAATGAACACCATAGACTTTTTCCCCTTAGAATTCGAAGTACCGGAAATAATCCAGAACGGTCACAATCAGACCTTCCGTCGGCATCGGTACCAACAGAAAATACTTAAAGATCGGGCCGATGATGAAAGGCGCCGCGACGGCTACGATTAAACTGGTCCGAAACTTTTTGCGCAGCGGCGGGCGGGAACGGATCAAAGTCCAGGCATAGATGCAGTAAGCAAGGATAAAGCAGATGGCTAAGATGTCACCGGCAAAAGGCACAATCCGGCCCAGCGCCCCATCGAGCCCGGATGCAAAATAGACGATCAGCGCGCCGACCCCGGCCAGGTAGAAAAAAAACAGTTTTTTCAACAGCTGATCGTCATCAAAGTAAAACATGGTGATAAAGACCATTAGAAAAAGAATCGCACTGAGGAAGAAGTCAATCCGCGGGATGGTGAGGTAGACCAGTGACAGAAATAAAACGGCGATGGCATAAAACCGGATAATCGAGTCGCTGATTAAGAACTGCAAGAGATCCCTGCTCCCAAACCAGCGGACGGTTTCAATAAATGCTTTTTTGCCCGCTATTTTCAATGCGGTCCTAGTGAGCAGCGCCCCCAGCAGCATTATGACGCCGCCGACAAACAGCGGGAAAAGAGCCGGTGAAACGTACCAGACGTTCTGAACTCCCCCCCAGCTGTCCTTCATGGGCATTTCAGATGACATTAGAACAATAAAAAGACCGAACAGAAATATAACCAGGCCCGAATAAATATCCGCCTTGCGCAGTTTATCTTTCTCCAGCATGATCGTCGCACCCTGTTGAACGTTTTTGGTTATCAAACGAATAACTAATGTCTGACATAACGATGCCGGAAAGCCGGGTACCGGTTCGTACCCGGCTTTCTTCCGATGGTTCAATTTACGGTTTGGGAATACCCAGTGAAGCCGGATCTACTTTGGCGGCCTTGAGTTCCCACAGGGTCCAGGCAAACAGCGATTCCAGGTTGTTAAATATTTTCTTGGCCTCTTCACCGGTGGCACCGGAGATCAGGTAATAATTTTCTTTGGCCCAATTTTTCATCTTGTCGGTTGCCATGGCCTTTTTGAAGGCATCGACCAGGACTGCCTTGACGTCGGCCGGTGTGTCGGCGGGCACGGCCATGCCGATGGCCTGCGAAATCGGCAGATACTTTGCCAGGCCGGGATAAGCGTCGAAGGCGGAAGGTATTGAACCCAATCCTTCAACCGCAAATGAATCCGGAATCAGCATGGCCAAAGGGCGCAGTTTGCCGCCGCGCAGCAATTGCTGCTGTTCCGCCAGGGAGGTAACCACCAGGGATACTTCGCCGGCCATGGCCGCATTCTGGCTGGGTGCCGAACCGGTGTAAGGAATATAATTAAACTTTGCGCCCGATCCGTTTTCCAGGGCCAGCAGGTTCAGGTGGTGAATTGAACCGGCTGCACTGGCGCCCGCTTTGATGCTGTTCGGTGCCTTTTTGGCTGCTTCAATCAAATCCGTCAAGGTTTTGTAGGGTGTGTCGGGGGTGACTGAAATGATATCCGGTGAGCCGCCTACGATGAAATAATCCCAGACGTCCATTCTTTCATTCCATCCGCCCTGGACGCCGGCGGTAACGCAGGATTCAGATAAACCGCACAGCGTATATCCGTCGTGGGGTCTCTTATAGGCAAAACTCATCCCGACGGAACCGCCGACGCCGCCGGTCTTGTTAATCACGTTGATGTTTTTGCCCAGGAACTTGGCCATTTCGGCACTAGCGATCCGGTTGCAGGTGTCTGTTCCACCGCCTGCCGACCAGACGACCACGTTCGTGATGTCCCTTTTGGGGAAACCCTTGCTCGCGGCATATACACCGGTTGCCGCAGCCAGAAGCGCAATCAAGCATATGACAAGAATCTTTTTCATTGTGGAATCCTCCTCCTTTATAGATGTTTTAGTCATTTTTTCAGGACCTTACGGTCCTCACCCGAATGGTGTGCCTGCCAAGTTTCTTTGCGAACTAATTGGTTTTTGAATCGCATCCCTCCCCTCGTAAAGGCGTGCACCGCTGCCCGTTAATTTCACGTCTGATATGGGCGAGTGATTTTTTAAAATGCAGGCGCATCAACTCTTCGGCAGCCTCGGAATTCCGCCTGCTGATGGCCTTGATTACCGCGAGATGTTCTGGAATCGTTTCATTGGGCGGTCTTATCAGACCCTCGGAATTCAGGATCTGATAGCTGAAGCTGATAATATTGGTTGTCTGTAAAATGCTTTTTAAAAATTCCTTGGCACCGACATCGATTACGAAATTATGAAATTGCCGGTCTTCGCGGGCATAGGCTTTCACATCTGAAATATTTGTCTGCCCGGCAAACTGCTCGAAAAAAATGCTTAGTTTTTTGATCTGAGAATCCGTGATTTTGGCTGCCGCGCGCCGGGCTGCGAGCCCCTCCAGGACTTCACGCAGTTCGAAAATGGAGGCCATCTCTTCTTTGGAAAAGAGCCGCACAAAAAAACCGCGGCGGGGAATCGATTCAACCAGTTTCTCCTGTTCGAGAAACTTGAGGGCGCCGACCAGGGGGGTTCGGCTGATCCCCAATTCCCGGGCCAATTTTTCCTGAGGAATTTTCGCCCCGGGTAAAAGTTTGCGTTCAATAATCAAATTCTTGAGAATCGTGTAAGCCTTTTGGTCAAGATTCTCATGCTGCGCGCCTAAGTTAATCATCCGATTGACTCTTCTGCTCACTTCGATTCGAGGGGTTATTTAAATGAGTTGCAAAAAAAAGGGGTATGAAATTGAATATTGAATTTTGTATGCAAAATCCAGTACTGTTTCAGCAGCGTCTTGTCAAGAAGAAATTTTAAGAAAAACTCCGGTTGAGATTCGGCCGTATTAGAGATAAGGTAGCAAATGGAGGGTACAAATGATATTTAACAAACAGGCAACAAAAATTAATAATGCCTAAGGACTGTTAAAATAGGCATTTGATCTTTATTTTCATTATTATCGGAGGCAACGACAAGTGATCACCAGAAAACAGAAAATAGCAGCCCAAAAAAAAGCCGCTGAATTGATTCGGCAGGCAGGCATTACCCTATCGGCTGCGGAAGCCGACAGTATCGAAGTCGCGGACTTTGGATTGAGCAGTCTTGACAAGGAAGGCATTCAGGTGCTCACCCTGGTTCAAACGGAGCGAATCAGTGTCAAAGTGCTGGCGCTGTTTCCAAATCAAACCGAACCCGAGCACTGGCATCCTCCGGTGGGTGACGATCCGGGCAAAGAAGAAACGATCCGGGTGATTGCAGGTACGGTTTATTTTTATGTGCCGGGAGAAGATACTTTTAAGGAGGGCTTTATCGTGGCCGACAAGGCTGATTGCTATACCATGCGCAAAGAGATTGTCATGAAGCCCTGCGATCAATTGACCCTGGCCCCGGGAGAAAAACACTGGTTTCAGGCGCGGGCGGAGGGCGCCGTGATGTACAGCTTTTCCACAATTGCCCGGGATGCGCTGGATCAGTTTACCGACCCGGGTATTGAGAGGATTACGAAGGTTGTGGATTAGATGACAGAGAACGGATGACAGAAGACAGAAGACAGAACAAAGGTTTCAGTTGTCAGCGAGAAAAAACCCATGGCGCCTGAGTGTAAAGAGGACCGAGCTCAGAGGACATAGGAAAGAAGGTGAGAGTTAGGGAAGGCGAGGAAGAAGTCCGCAATTCGAACGCGTATTACCATTCACCTTTAGCCTTTATCCTTTTGCCTATCACCTCTCAACGATCCAAATTTATCCCGTTAAACCTTTTTGTTTTTGTTTAACTGGGACGATCCTAACCAACTTAAGAAGGCAGAAAAATATGGAACCAATCAACGCCAGCAGAAAAATTATCGTGGCCGTCGCACCGGTGGGCAGAGACATAAACCCGCCGTCGGTCAATCCGCTTACGCCCGAAGAAGTCGCCCATGAGGTAATTGCCTGCAGCCGGGCCGGTGCAAGCTTTGTACACTTGCATGTGCGGGATGATAAAGGCAACCAGACCGATGACCCGACTCATTTTTCACGGACCCTTGATCTTATCAGAGCATCATCCGAGATCATCATCCAGGGATCCACCGGCGGCTTGTCGTCACTCTCCCTGGAAGAGCGGTGCGTGTCTCTGAACGATCCGCGGGTAGAGGTTGCGTCTTTGAATATGGGGTCGGTGAATTTCGGCGAAGATGTCTATGTCAACCGAATGCCTGACATCCGTTACTGGGCGCACAGGATGCAGGAAACAAATGTTATTCCCGAACTGGAAATATTTGAAGCCGGTATGCTGACGGCCGTCATCAAACTGGTGGATGAACAAGTTTTGAAACCACCTTTTGCCTTCGGATTCTGTCTGGGGTTCCACTGGGCCCTGCCGGCTGATCCGGCCAGCCTGCTTTTTTTAAGGTCGCGGTTGCCCCGGGTTGCTCCCTGGGGCGTTGTCCATGAAAGCATGCAGGATTTCTCTTTGCTGGCTGCGGCCATCGGTATGGGGGCTACCGCTATCAGAGTCGGATTTGAGGACAGTGTTTTTTATGCGCCGGGCAAAGCGGCCGCCACCAATGCCGAACTGGTTGAAAAAATCGTGTCGCTCGTCCGACAGATCGGTTATGAAGTGGCGACGCCTGCGGAGGCCCGCGGTTTGCTCGGGCTTAAAGAGAAGGCCATAACTAAGTAGGCATAAGGCTGTCCATGCGAATTATCAGGATTTTACCTATTAGGAAATGGCTTGCGGAACAAGGCTCAAGGTGAAGGATAATTTTCGATATTCATTATTGATGAAGACGTAAAAAGCGGAGATTCCCGATTTTGCTGGATTCCCGCCTGCGCGGGAATGACAGTTATGATATTAATATCGATTAGTTAAAACAGCCGCCATACCCGCGAAAGCGGGTATCCAGTCGTCAGAATGACTTTTTACGATATCATCTTTCTTTCCGTGCTAACCGGCTGAAGTTTTTTATATTGCCTCTTTTAGCATCTTGTCTTAAATTCAAGTCAAATTCCAACAAATAAAGGAGGCCCAGCATGGCAAAGACGGTTGCAGAAATCCTGGATATGGCGATTGGCAGGGAGGAGGCGGCTTATGAATTTTACATGGACATTTTCAACAAAGTGGCAGATGCAAGTGTTAAGGATACCGTCCAGTTTATTGCCGGTGAAGAAAAGAAGCACAAAGCATTCCTGGTCGGCTACCGTGATGGAAATTACGGCGCCGACGCCTTGAGAATGGCCGATGTCGTCGACTATAAGGTCGCTGAATACCTCGAAGAACCGGAAATCGCGAATGATTCCTCCCGCGAGGAAATTTATCTGATTGCCGCCCACCGTGAAGCCCGATCTCATCGTTTCTACTCGGAACTTGCCAACATGCACGCCGACGGCGAACTGAAAACAATGCTGTTGAAAATGTCCAACGAGGAATTGAAACATAAGGAAAAGATGGAGTATCTGTATGCCAATACCGCGTTTCCTCAGACCTCGGGAGGATAAGCACACGTTGTCGAGTTGGGTGGGCTTTGCTATCTTCCCAGGGCCTTGAGCTCAAGAACAATGAAGCGGAATCTTAAAATAACAAATCCCAAATTTCAAATATCAAACAAATCCCAATGACCTAAATTCAAAATACCAAACCAGGCGTGTTTCTGTCATTGAATATTGGTGCTTGGGTATTGTTTGTAATTTGGTGCTTGAAATTTGGGATTTTTCAAGTCCCGGGTTATGCGTTAAACTTTTCAGCACATGTTTTTCATGACTCACAACCCGGAACCCACATCCTACATTATTCCGTTTCCACCGGTATCGTGGTGACCGGCACCGGTGAGTTTTTCAAAACCTTTTCCGTCACACTGCCGAAACGGAAATTGCCCTGGGCCCCATGACTGGCCATTACCACCAGGTCCACTTTCTCTTCGTCAATCAGTTTTAAAATTTCCTGGGCCGGGTCGCCTACCGCAATGTGTTTGACATACAAGGGGCAGCTGTCCAAATACTTTTCACAGACCTGCTCCAGCCGCTTTTTGGCGGATTTATCAGCCCATTCCATCAGTTTGTCAATATGGGTTTTTTCGAATTCCCCATACCATCCCTCATGATGGGCAATGTCTTCGATAACATAGAGGACGTGGATTTCGGCGCCATATTTTTGGGTCAGATCGGTTACATAGGGCAGCGCTTTTTCGGCACTGCTGGAAAAATCGGTCGGCCAGAGAACCTTCTTTACTTCCATAAGAGTTTCTCCTTATTTCTTCTCGTCTTCTTTCACTTCTTCAAAATCCGCGTCGACCACATCTTCGTCGGGGGCCGCGCCGCCTGCATGGCCCGTGGATCCGGCGCCGGCGGATGCCTGCTGTTGAGCTGCAGATGCCTGCTGGTACATGGCTTCCGCCAGTTTATGGGAGGCATTGGTCAGCTCGTCGCTGAGCCGTTTAATCTCGGCGGCATCATCGCCTTCCATGGCTTTTTTCAAACCGGAGACCGCTTCTTCAACCTTGGCTTTCGTGCTGCTGTCGACTTTGCTGCCGAGTTCCTTAATGGACTTTTCGGTTGAATAGATGAGCGCATCGGCCGAATTGCGTGCTTCAACCAGTTCGCGTTTCTTTTTGTCATCTTCCGCATGCATTTCGGCGTCTTTTACCAGATTGTTGATTTCTTCCTTGGACAAACCTGAGGATGCGGTGATCTGAATGGACTGTTCCTTGCCGGTGGCCTGGTCTTTGGCCGATACGTTGACGATTCCGTTGGCATCGATGTCAAAGGTAACTTCAATTTGAGGAATCCCCCTGGGAGCCGGGGGAATACCGACCAGCTCGAATCTTCCCAGGGTTTTATTGTTGGCGGCCATCTCGCGTTCACCCTGCAGTACATGGATGGATACTGCCGGCTGGCTGTCGGCGGCGGTTGAAAAAGTCTGGCTTTTTCTGGTCGGGATGGTCGTGTTTTTTTCAATCAGCTTGGTCATGACACCGCCCAGGGTTTCAATCCCCAGTGACAGTGGCGTGACATCAAGCAAAAGGACATCTTTGACATCGCCCTTTAATACACCGCCCTGAATGGCCGCACCCAGGGCGACTACTTCATCCGGGTTTACCCCCCTGTGCGGCTCCTTGCCGAAAATCGCTTTGACCCGCTCCTGAACCGCCGGCATGCGGGTCATGCCGCCGACCAGTATAACCTCATCAATTTCGCCGGCCGATAAACCGGCGTCTTTCATGGCCATCCGGCAGGGATTTTCCAGTTTATCCAGCAAGGCGCCCACCACGGACTCGAGTTTGGCCCGCGAGATTTTGATGTTTAAATGTTTAGGACCGCTGGCATCGGCGGTGATAAAGGGAAGATTGACATCGGTTTCCATTGAGGTGGAAAGCTCCATTTTGGCTTTTTCAGCTGCTTCCTTCAAACGCTGCAGCGCCATTTTGTCGTTTCTTAGGTCAATACCCTGGTCCCTTTTAAATTCATCGGCCAGGTAATCGATGAGCCGCAGATCGAAGTCTTCACCGCCCAGGTGGGTGTCGCCGTTGGTGGCTTTAACTTCGAATACTCCCTCGCCGATTTCGAGAATCGATATATCAAAAGTTCCGCCGCCAAGATCGAAGACGGCAATTTTTTCCTCCTTTTTTTTATCCAGGCCATAAGCCAAGGAGGCTGCCGTCGGCTCGTTGATGATTCTTAAAACATTGAGGCCCGCAATTTTACCGGCATCTTTGGTTGCCTGGCGCTGGCTGTCGTCGAAATAGGCCGGTACCGTAATTACCGCATCGGTCACCTTCTCACCAAGATATTGTTCGGCGGTATTTTTAATGTTGGCCAGAATAAAGGATGATATTTCTGCGGGACTGTATTGTTTTCCTCTAATGCTTATGCGGACGTCGCCGTTGCCGGCCTGTTCAATCTTGTAAGGGAGAATTTTGATATCATTCTGCACCTCTCTGGTACCGAACTTGCGACCAATCAGTCTTTTGACGGCGAATACCGTGTTCTCCGGATTCGTGATTGCCTGTCGTTTTGCAATTTGACCTACCAACCTCTCACCGCTTTCGTTGATGGCCACAATCGAGGGGGTTGTCCGGCCGCCCTCCGGATTTGTGATCACCGTTGCGTCGCCGCCTTCCATAATCGCCACGCATGAATTTGTGGTACCGAGATCAATTCCGATTACCTTTGCCATTTGTCTTCCCTCCTTAACTTTATATCAGCAAACTTCCATCTTCTATCTTTAATCATCATTTCGAATTTTTCTGCGGATGATTGTCATCTTTTTTCTGTTGCGGACTTGGCAACCACCACCATGGACGGTCTCAGCAATCTGTCATGAATTAGATAGCCTTTCTGCAACTCTTTAACCACCGTATTTGCGGGAAAATCATCGGTTTCCTCCTGCATGACCGCCTCATGAAATGTGGGATCAAACGTCTGGCCCATGGCACTGAGCTGAGTGACGTGAAATTTTTCAAAGACTTTCAATATTTCCCGATGGGTCATTTGCAACCCTTCCACCAGGCCTTTTTCAATGGTTTTCTGACCGTCCGTCGAATTCATCGCCAGTTCCAGATGGTCCACCACCGAAAGCATCTCCCTTATCAGCGACTGGTTCGAGTATTTTCGAATCTCCTCCATTTCCCGGGCGGTACGCTTTTTATAATTATCAAACTCAGCTGAAACCCGTAAAAGACGGTCGTAATTTTCCTGAGCCTCCTGCTCTTTGGAGTTGAGCTTTTCCTCCAATTCCTTTATCGGATCCTGCGGCTGCGCCTCGTCCGCTTTTTGAGGTTCATCTTTATGGGCCTGGGGCTTTTTAACAATCGCTTCTGCCGCCGTATCATCTTTGTCGGCCCCCTCAGTATCAGAATCGGATTGGATCTTGATTATATTCTTTCCTGTCATTCCTGATTATCTTCTCCCGATGTTATTGGTTGCAATGATTGACTTGAAAGATAAGGCGGGTTGAAAGGTTGTCAAGATGGTAATAGCAAGGTTTTATAAGGTAAAATGGCCGGCAGGCAATCAGTTGATTATTCAAATTCAGGTTCTGAATTTCACTCAACAGAGTGTCGGGGTGCGAGTCTTTCGATTGTGGATTGTGGATTGCAGATTTCGGATTTGGAAATATGCGGTTAAATAGATGATTGGGTTAATTAAGCGGTGTGCACTTGAATTCCGAAATCCGCCATGGGGAGATGGTTGTGCACCCACCTTCGAATCTTTTTGGAGGCATCAGGCCATCATGCAGACCGGGATCAATCCGCGACACAAACCGCATCACTTATCGCTGCTTCCTTCCGGACCTGACGAGGTTCGCGACCGTCTGTTGCGCGGTGTCCGATCAAAATGGTCCGAGTTATCCAAGTGTAGGACCCTCGGGCGGGAATTCAGCCCCGCATAAAGCGGATTTCGGGAAAAGGGCACCGCTAGCTCCCCGCCTAGCACAACCAGTGACTAAAATACGCCATATTTGCTTTTTTGCAAGAAAAATATGGAAGGTTCAATGTTTTGGGGTTCAGGGTTCAGAGGTTTGAGGATTCGCGCTTTACGCTTCGACCCCACAGGCAGGGTTCGGGGTTCAGCCAAGCCGCCGGCCAAACCAACGCCGGTCTGATCGAAAGAGGAAACTTCGACATTCGGCATTTGACACTCGACGTTCCGGGACAGTTGACTTGGAGACGCGCAATCAGGTATTGTTGATTATGCCAAACATTGAGCAGCAGATCCTGAGCACAGTCAGAGAAACCGTCGCGGCTTGCCGGATGTTTAGCGCGGGAGACTCTGTTCTGGTGGCTGTCTCCGGAGGCCCGGATTCGGTTGTCCTGGCACATGTACTGCTCAGCCTGGCAAAGGAATATTCACTCCGTCTGGGGATAGCTCACTTAAATCATGGCCTCCGCAAAGAGGCCGCCGACAGTGACGCCGACTTTGTCGCTGATTTTGCCGGCCGCCTGAATTTGACGTGCTTTGTTGAAAAAAAAGATGTCGGCGCATTCCAGCGTATCAGCCGTCTGTCTCCGGAAGAAGCAGCGCGCAAGGTTCGCTATGATTTTTACGACCGAATTGCCGCCCGTCACGGCTTTAACAAAATTGCCCTGGGTCACCACGGCAATGACAATGCCGAACTCGTGCTGATGAATTTACTGCGCGGAAGCGGTCCGCTGGGATTGTGCGGGATTTCGCCGGTACGGGCCGGTAAAATCGTGCGTCCGCTGATTCACCTTAAACGTTCGGAGATAATCGCTTATACCGTTGAAAAAAAATTGTCCTTTGTCACCGACGCCTCCAATGCAGACCTGCAATTTCGGCGCAACCGGATTCGTCATCAATTAATTCCCGTGCTGGAAAGCAACTATAACCCCCGAATCATTGATACCCTTGACAGGCTGGCCGCCATCCTGCGGGATGAAGAGCAATGGATTGAAGACTGCCTCAAGCCGGCGTTCAACCGATGGGTCTCGGTTAAAGGACCCGAAACTATCATTCTCGATCTGGCCGGGTTCGGCCGACTGGCTGGTGCGGCCCAAAGAAGGATTCTCAGAAAAGCGATTCTTACCGTTAAAAAGGATCTGCGGCGCATCAGCTTCCTGCATGTTGACGCGGTTTTGGACCTGATTGAAAACGGACCGGTAAACGGACGTTTGAATCTGCCGGAAAGAATTCGAGTACAAAGAGACAGCGCCACCTTGAGCATTGCCAGAATTAGCAGAGACCAATTCGCAAGAATCGACAAATCGGCAGGAACAGCCGCGGTTGCCTATCGGTATATGATCAACGGCCCCGGACTGATATCCATCAAGGAAGCCAACGCCTCCATCAAGCTTAGCGAAATAGGGTGTGGCGATTTGCCCGATTTTAAAAAGGCCGGGAGACACCTGGCATTTTTTGACCTGGATTGTCTGCAATTTCCGCTGCTGGTTCGCAGCATTCGACCGGGAGACCGGTTTTCTCCACTCGGGGTAGGCGGCACCCAAACTGTTAAAAAATATTTCCACAACCACAAAATACCCGTTGGCCAGCGTCGACCATGTCCGTTGCTGCTAAGCGATGATAAAATTATCTGGCTTGTCGGTCATCGGATAGACGATTCCGTGAAAGTCGGGGCCGGAACCCGGCGGATCCTCAAGGCCGAACTTTTGCTTGCTTAATGCGCCATAATGATTAAATTTGCTTATAAACAACCGGGCTCCACGTGCGGCCGAAGGCGGCATTGAGCGCTGATAAGGATAGGCCGTAATTTGAGACTTGATATTTCGTTAAAGATACAGGATACTGGCATAAAAGATTGAAAATCTTCGATTGAAAATTGAATATTTAAGGTCCGCCTCCGGCGGGTCAAATTGAAAATTCCATCAAAGCGATGGAGCATAGCGACCTCGACAAATATTCAATATTCAATGTTCAATCATTCTAAATCCGGGAGGATAAACCATTTGAATCCGTTTTATAAAAATCTGGCGTTATGGCTGGTCATCACCCTCATGATGGTCATGCTCTACAACTTGTTCAGCCAGCAGCATATGGCAGAAACCAATATCAGCTATTCCGAATTTTTGAACATGGTCGAAAATGAGCGCATTGCGGAGGTGGTGATCCAGGGCCAGGAATTGTTAGTCACGGATACCAATCATAACCGTTTCAAGATCTATGCTCCCCAGGACAGCGATCTTATCAACATTCTGCGCAAAAAGAAAGTTGTCATCAGCGCCCGGCCCCCGGCAGAGAATCCCTGGTATATGTCTGTCCTGGTATCATGGTTTCCAATGCTGGTGCTGATCGGCGTCTGGATTTTTTTTATGCGCCAAATGCAGGCCGGCGGCGGCAAAGCGCTGTCCTTCGGTAAAAGCCGGGCGCGACTGATGTCCGACCAATCCGAAAAAGTCACATTTGAAGATGTCGCCGGCATCGATGAAGCAAAAGAAGAGCTGGGCGAAATCGTCGAATTTCTCAGAGATCCGAAGAAGTTTACCCGGTTGGGCGGTCGGATCCCTAAAGGCGTTTTGCTGATGGGTCCTCCGGGTACCGGTAAAACGCTTCTGGGACGGGCAATTGCCGGGGAAGCCGGCGTACCCTTTTTCAGCATCAGCGGTTCCGACTTTGTTGAAATGTTTGTCGGTGTAGGCGCTTCGCGCGTTCGGGATCTTTTCGTTCAGGGCAAGAAAAGTGCGCCTTGCATCATCTTTATAGACGAGATCGATGCAGTCGGCCGACATCGCGGTGCGGGACTCGGCGGCGGACACGACGAAAGAGAACAGACGCTGAATCAGCTTCTGGTTGAAATGGACGGATTTGAATCCAATGAGGGGGTTATCCTGATATCGGCCACCAACCGACCCGATGTGCTGGATCCGGCTTTGCTGCGCCCCGGGCGTTTTGATCGGCAGGTGGTTGTCTCCATGCCGGATATTAAAGGGCGAGAAAAAATCCTCAGGGTTCATATGAAAAAGACACCCACCGCGGCCGATGTCAATGTGCATATTCTGGCTAAAGGAACACCCGGATTTTCGGGGGCCGACCTGGAGAACCTGGTCAATGAGGCGGCCTTGCTGGCTGCCAAGCGGGACAAAGAAAAAGTTGAGATGGTCGACTTTGAAGAGTCAAAAGATAAAGTCTATATGGGTCTGGAGCGCAAATCAAAGGTGATTAAAGAAGAAGATCGCAAAGTTACGGCCTATCATGAAGGCGGTCATGCGCTGGTCGCCCGCTTCTTGCCAGGCACCGATACCGTCAACAAGATAACCATCGTTCCCAGAGGGCGGGCTGCCGGCGTCACCTGGTTTCTGCCGGAAGAACGAGATTTCAGGTTCAAGGACCAGCTCGAAAGCGAGCTGTCGGTGGCGTTCGGCGGACGGGTTGCCGAAGAGATCGTTTTCAATCGCATCAGCACCGGCGCTGCCAATGACATCAAGCAGGCGACCGACCTGGCTCAGACGATGATACGAGCATGGGGCATGAGCGAAAAACTGGGACCCTTGTGCTATGCCAAAGGCGAAGAGCAGGTTTTTCTGGGACGGGAAATCGCACAGCACAGGGATTATTCGGAATCCACCGCTCAAAAGATTGACGACGAGATCAATAAGCTGATCAATGACGCGTATCAGCGGGCCAAAGATGTCCTGAAGGAAAATATGGATATTCTTCACAAGCTGGCCGAGGAATTGCTGGAAAAAGAAACCGTGATGGGCAAAGAGTTGGATGAATTGATTGTGGCGTTGAGACCCGGCATCGAACTTTCCTCAATAGAAGTTGAAGACCCTGACCGGGAGAGCGACCAGGGCACTTCCGAAACAGCCTGATCTGATGAACCTCCGCAAAGCATATCATCTGGCCTGGTCGAACTACTCGCTGGAGCTTGGAAGGCAAACCTGCATCATGGGGGTCGTCAATGTGACCCCGGACTCTTTCTCGGACGGCGGCAGATTCTTCGACCGCGCTGCCGCCGTAGCGCAGGGTGAAAAACTGGCGGGCGAGGGTGCCGCCATTATCGATATCGGCGGTGAATCGACCCGGCCCTTTTCAGACCCGATATCGGATGAAGAAGAAATCCGCCGGGTTGTGCCGGTGATCGAAAAGCTTGCCCGGCGCATATCCGTTCCAATTTCAATCGACACCACCAAGGCCGCCGTCGCCCGGCGGGCCTTTGAGGCCGGTGCCTCGCTTATCAATGATGTGTCGGCCCTGCGCTTTGATCCCGCGCTTGCCGCCGTTGCAGCCGAATTTGATGCCCCGGTCATTTTGATGCACATGCTGGGCGAGCCCAAATCCATGCAGGTTGAGCCCTGCTATGACAATCTGATCCAGGAAATCCGCAAATTTCTTGAAGATGCCGTAGAAAAAGCCCAAAAACTGGGCATTTCCCGCTCGAAGATCATTGTGGATCCCGGCATCGGATTTGGTAAAACCATTGCGCATAATCTCCTGCTGATCAAACATATTCAAGCGTTTACTTCCCTGGACACGCCGATTCTCATCGGCGCTTCCCGTAAAACCTTCATTCGAAAAATTCTCAAGAGCGGGCATGAAAAGGACCTTCCGCCGGATCTGCCAATTGTTGAGACCGGTTCCCAGGCTGTCGCGGCGGCCGCCATATTGAATGGTGCTCACATCGTACGGGTGCATGATGTGGCCAATACGGTAGCCACCGCTAAAATTCTGGATGCGATTGTTAATTCAACTCAATAAACTGCCTTCATATCCGGCCGGATTCTTTGAGGGTTTCCTTGTAGACGCGGTAAAACATCTCGGTATCGGTGATGCTGCGGCTTAATATTTTCCCGATATCATCGATGTTTTTGATATTGACGATTAAATTGACGCTGGCGTTGAAGGCCATCATGTTGTCCATCGTGCGATACCGGTTGCTGATCATGGCAACGAAAATATCGCGGCGGACCGACATGGCCAGACGTTCCAGGTAGATGAGAACGCCGTTGGACTCCGGGTTTCTGGTGTCAAAGCTTTCATTGATGACAATCAGATCATAGACATGGTAGCGCATTCTTTTGAGCGCATCCCGTGCGTTTTCCGCAAGTGTGATCTGATAGTCCATCAAATGCAGGGCATTTTGGATGGTACTGCGGGCCATGGGATTCGATTCACACAGCAGGGCCGTCTGGCCTTCTTCTTCAATAAAATCGAAGGGCTTGTCGGAGGCATCATAGCCGCTGTTTTCATTGGATTCTTCGAAGGCAGCAAAACCACCGGCCGATTTTTTCGCAGGGTTTACGGTAATCCGGACTTTGCATTTGGGGCACGGTATGTTGGTCACCCGCCCCACGGGAATTTTTTCCTCGGCAATTCTGAACTTGCTTGAGCAATTACTGCAGATGATATCCATTGTTTCAGGCTCCACCTTAGAGCGCTTTACGGTAAGCGCGGTCGATTTCCAGCTTTTCGATATCGGTGGTGGTTTCGCCTCGCGAACTTTTGATGGCATCAATCCCGCGACCCACGATGCCTCTCTGGGAAGCATACGTCATGGCAGTTTGCTGGGTGATCAGGCCTTCTTCATACAGTCCGATCAGATGTTGATCAAAGGTGACCATTCCGAACGCGTTGCTGGTCTCCATGATATCGTAAAAAGTTTTTCCTTCGCCTTCACCATGCAAAATGAGATCCTGAACCCGCATGTTGGTCCCCAGGATTTCAAACGTAGCCACCCGCCCGCCGCCGATTCTCGGCAACAATCGCTGGCAGACTACCCAGCGCACCGAGTCTGCCAGGCGAATACGTATCTGGCGTTCATCCTCGTTGGGGAACATGCCGATGATACGGTTGACGGTTGATCCGGCATCGACGGTATGCAGGGTGGTCAACACCAGATGGCCGGTTTCCGCTGCACTGAGTCCGATTTCGACCGTTTCCCGGTCACGCATTTCACCCACCAGGATCACCTTGGGCGCCTGACGCAAAGCCGCCCGCAAGCCGTTGGCATAATTGTTGAAGTCAAGCCCCAACTCGCGCTGGTTAAATGTCGACTTCTTATGGGGATGCTGATATTCCACCGGGTCTTCGAGGGTGATGATGTGAACGGATTTGGATTCGTTAATCTGGTCCAAAATAGCAGCCAGCGTGGTGGTTTTACCGGAGCCGGTGGCACCGGTGACACATACGAGGCCGTTTATTTCCTTGGCGACCTGGTACATCGCCTTGGGCAGACTGCGCTCTTCGATGGTCGGAATTTTAGACTCAAGCTTACGCAATACAATAGAGATGTTGGCACCCTGGGAAAAGATATTGACCCTGAAGCGGGCTTTGCCCGGTAAACCATAAGACAAGTCGCACGAGCCCTGGGTTAACAGGGCTTCCGTTAGACGACGGTCCTGGTTGATGAGATTCAAAGCCAGAATTTCGGTCTGGAAAGGCGTGAGCGCCTTAAAACTTGGTTTGATGTCAACGGGGATCAACTCTCCCGCACTTTCAACCTGCATGGGCTTGCCGACCGTAAAGTTCAAGTCGGAAACATCCCGGTGGTAATCGAGCATTCTGACAAGTATGTGGTCGATTTCCTGCTTTTTCATAATATTACTCTATCGTGGGTGAATTCGTCGATTGAAGCATTCGGTAAATTGTCATTTGCTGGACGGCCCAACTGCTTCTTCGGCATTTTATAAAAAAATATAAAGGTCTCCTTTCACACCGGATAAGCCTTCACCGCTTCAACTATTCAACCAACCCTAGGCTTCCGTAAAATCCGTCGGCGGTGATGTCAGCAACGGTCTGAAACGGCCCTTTTCATTTGATTTGGCATACGCTTCCTCGGCGCTGATCATCCCTTTTTTGTAAAGATCCATGATGGAGTCATCCAGCAGAATCATGCCGTACTTTTTGCCGGTCTGAACCATGGACGGCAGCTGATGGGTTTTGCCTTCCCGGATCAGGTTTCTAACCGCCGGATTGGCGATCAGGATTTCCAGCGCCACCACACGGCCCTTGCGGTCGATACGTTTAAAAAGCGTCTGGGCAATCACGGCTCGCAGGCCATCTGCCAAGGTCGAGCGGATGAGGGGTTGTTCATGGGACGGAAAAACTTCTATCACGCGGTCTACGGTTTTCCAGGCGCTGGAAGTGTGCAGCGTCGAAAATACCAGGTGTCCGGTGGAGGCCGCTTCCACCGCCAGCGAAATCGTCTCGAGGTCCCGCATTTCTCCGACCAGAATGATATCCGGATCCTCACGCAGGGCGCCGCGCAAGGCGGTGGAAAAAGAAGCCGTATGCACGCCGACTTCCCGGTGATTGACAATGCACCCCTGGCTTTGGTGCACGAATTCGATCGGGTCTTCGACCGTGATGATGTGATCTTTGCGCACCCGGTTGGCCACGTCGACAATTGCGGCCAGGGTAGTGGATTTTCCGCTGCCGGTGGGGCCGGTAACCAGAACCAGCCCCCGGGGCAGGGCGGCCAGTTTCGACACCACCGGCGGCAGGCCGAGCTGCTCGGCGGTCATGATCGCACTGGGAATTTCCCTGAAAACGGCGCCGACGCCATTTTTTTGCATAAAAAAATTAGCCCGGTACCTGGCGAGCCCGGGAATTTCGTAGCCGAAATCAACATCTCCGGTTTCTTCGAATACCTTTATTTTCGTCTCGGGAGCGATTTCGTAGAGCATACTCCGGAGATCATCATTGTCTAAAACCTTATACTTAACCCGTTCAATCTCTCCGCGGATTCTAAGGGCCGGGGGTAGACCCGCCATCAAGTGTAGATCCGACGCCCCCTGTTCATTCATCAATTTAAAAAATGCATCAATTTTTGCCATTCAAAACTCCCGAATTCACAGAAAGCCGAATTGCATGAATGGTAATCCGTGTTGTTTCAATCATAGCACCGGTCCGGCGAAAAAATAGTATCTAATGTTGATAAAACCGCATCAAGCGAAGCCGCATGGAAAGCGAGCAAGGCCTGTCCGATCGTCATTTTCTGCAATTTTTTAAATTTGCTTCAGGCGGTCCTGATACCCCCCCATGATCCGACGCCGTCTAGGTTGCCTGTTTCAAAACTTTTAACTTGGCATCCACCTCATCCATTTCTTTATTGCCTTCTTTGCTGATTTCAAGCAGCTTGCTGTGGGCCTCGATAATCGAGCTGATCTGCACTTCGATTTGCATGCGCTGTCGCTTCAATTCCGATATATCCTCATGCAATTGGGCCAGCCGATTGTGGGCTTTGTTCAGTATTTTTTCGGCTTTGACTTCGGATTCCGCGATAATCAGCTCCGCCGATTTTCGGGCATTATCTTTCATCTGGTCCAGAACTTTTTGAGAGTTCAGCAGTGCCCGTTTAAAGGTTTCTTCCCGCTTGCGGTATCCCTGGATTTCCAGTTCAAGGCGCCGGACTTCTTCCTGCAGGTCCTTGTGCGTTCTTTGCATGCCTTCAAAGATGCCCGCCACCTGTTCGAGAAAGGCATCGACTTCCCGGACGTCAAATCCGCGAAATTTGGTTTTAAATTTCTGCTGCTGTATATCAAGGGGGGTAAGGTTCATTGGGGTTACCTGCCTTTCTGTTTAGCGCAACGTTTGAGCAAGTTCATATAGACTTGCCACAACAAATCGTTGCAAAAAGATGACAGCCAATAGAACAACGATCGGAGAAAAATCGATACCGCCAAAATTAAGCGGGATCCTTTTCCGGATCTGGTAAAGCACAGGCTCGGTTATATTGTGAATAAAGCGGACAATTGGATTGTAGGGATCAGGATTTACCCATGAGAGAATGGCGCGGGCGATAACGATCCACATGAAAATGTTAAGCACCCATCTGAGCACTTCGGCGACGGCGATTAATAAGTTGCTGATGACAAACATTTAAGGCTCACCCTTCTTTCTTAACTTATCTTAAAACGCAATGCGAGATGTCAATCCGACGACCGTGTAATTAAACTAAATTATATTATCATCGATAAGTCAAGGAATTTCATTAGAAATCAAAGGGTAAGCTTCGTTGATGAATTCGATGTACACCCCGGGATCGCCATGAAACCAATTCCGTTGTCAGCATTTATTCATTTTAGCCTGTTATATTTACCTCCCCATACAGCCTATATCGGCTGGGAAGCTTCGAAACTTAAACTATATCCAAAATTCTTGATCCAGGGCAGGCCTCTAAATCTGCAGGCAGTCAATGGAAAAAATTATCTTAATGATATCACTTCTTTCGGGAGAACGCAAATTTCAGGCTTCTAGGCTTATTGGAAGACCGTGTTTGGAAAAAGCGGCACTTGCAGAGGCAGCAAATTTACCGCAAAGTCATTTGAATGGGATTCAGGTGTCAGCCCCGCCGCCGGCCTGAAGGCGGCCGGTCTGGTCGAAAAAGAAACATAATAGTTCACCGCAGAGCCCGCCGAGAACGCCGAGAAAGAAAATTATAATTAATCTCCGCGCTCTGTGAGCTCTAACGGCTTGTCGGGTCGTAGCTCGAAGAGCGAAGCCTGAAAGTGGGCGTGATATTAAATCCAACTGTGTCCGATTTCCAAAAGTTTCTTTTATGATCAGACCGGCCGTTGTTTTGGCCGGCGGCGGCGCTGACACCTGAAACCTTTTAAAGATCAAAGCACTATCCAACATCGACAACAAATTGTCGATACGGTGCTGCTAAGCGCCTACCCGCCTGCAATCATCGGAATCAGAAAGACTTCCGAGTTATCCGGGATGGTTGTCCGATCAAAGTCGGGTCTGGAAACATACCGGGTGTTTATACGGATGACGGGGTACGCATGGTCATCTTCTATTTCTTTAAGCAAATCGGTGATGGTCATTCCTTCATGCCAGGCAACGGTTTTATCCGAAACCTTAATCACGACTGCACTCCGTTGGCTCTGAGAAGGTCCATAACCTCCGGAAAATCAATGCCCAGGCTTTTAACTTTCTCAGCTGTGGGGATGCCGTCGGCTGTCCAGCCACGACGCTGGTAAACCGCATCTTTGAGTTTTTCATACTGGTCCTGCCGCCGCCGACGTAAAAGTGCTACTTTTTCAGCAGTGGTTTTACCGGATATATCGACTGCGTATTTTTCCTGCAGCTGGGTGTCGTACCGTTCGGCCCGTGACTCGTATTCCAGCTCGGTGACCGGTCCCATGGCCCGGTAGGGCAAATCGTCATGTTCCCTGCGGCCAAAGCCCATTTTCAAATTGAAGATCCGCTGGAAATTGTAGACGGCCTCACTCATTTTTATCAGGTCATCCGGGGTGGCATGACCGGCCGGTCACCGCACTGAAATATTCGGCATACCAATTTACGTGTTTCATCACTTTGGCCGGCTCATGCGTGTCTTGGTTGTCTTCGGGTACGATATCATTCCAGGGGAGTTTGCACAGCCCGCAAAGGCCGAACCAGGTGCGGAACATGGGAAACCAGTGAAGCGCCTCGGCTTTTTGTTCAAAGCTTGGCATAAAGTTGTGTACCATGTCCAGAAAAATCAGCCAGGCTTCATCATGCTGAGGGCCTTTGAGCGCCAGGCCGTAGCCGCCTTGCTGGGCCAGGGATTCTTTGGTCATGTATTCCGAAAACTCCAGGCCTTTGGCCTCCATGCCGATATCGGCCATGATGCCCGGATCGGCGCCAAATTCAGCGGCGAATATTTCCTTCATTCTGCGAACACCCTGACCGACGATGCGGCCGAAGCCTTCCCCGGCGGCCATTTGATGGACGATCTTAAGAGCGCTAAGACGATTACCGAAACTCAAGTCAATGCCGCCCGTGCGGGTTTCATTGATCAGCCCCAGTTCAAAACATTCCATGGCAAAGGCCAGGACCCGTGCCTACCGATATGGTATCAAGTCCGTAGGCATCGCAATAGAAATTAATTTCTATGACGGTGTTCGGATCAAAGATACCCAGATTGGATCCACAACCGGCAATGGTTTCATATTCGGGTCCATCCACAAAAACTTTGCGGCCTTCAAAAGGTCCGGTCAGCGGCACAAAATCTTTGATCCCGTGTGAGCAGGCCACCGTGCATCCCATCCAGCAGCCGTCGTAGCCCGGGTCAAAGAGGCAGGCGATAGACCTGCTGACCCAGATTCGGGGCCTGCGGATGCGAGCCGTAGCGGAAATTATGGGTCGGCAGCAAATCATGATCGTTCATTATGGTGACCAGGTGGCTGGTTCCGATGCGTGACATTTCATTTTGTTTGGGATCCAATTCGACAATTTCCCGGGAATATCGTTTGGCAACATCTTTCAGGCCCGCTTTGTCCGACGGGTGGTTTGTATCGGCGGTGACCGTGTCCCAGCGGACCACCAGCGCTTTGATCCCTTTGCCGGCAAAGACGGTTCCGATGCCGCCGCGGCCGGCCTGTTTGTAGCGGGCGCGCTTGCGCTTGACGTCGTACCAGGTGAAGTTAAGACATCCGATCAAGGTGTTTTTAGCGCCCGGGCCGGCTGAAACCACGGAGATGCTGCGCGGTTTGCCCGCCGCAAAATGTTCGGTCAGCCGGCGGGACAGATCATAGGCATTTTCAGGCAGGCCGGCGGCCGCCAATATCTGAACCTGTTGTTCGGTGCCGTCGATGAAGATGACGGTGTCTTCAGATGATTGGCCCTGAATTTCCAGCGCGTCAAATCCGGAAAATTTCAGGTACGGCCCGAAATAACCGCCGACATTGGAGTCAATTACAGAGCCTGTCAGCGGTGAGAGCGTGGTGACAATGCTTTTGCCCGAACCCGGAAACATGGGGGTCCCTCCCAGCGGACCCGATGCGATGCAAACGGCATTTTGCGGATCATTCCACCGGGTGGTCGGGTCAACGGCATTCCACAGCAGCCAGAGATCGTAACCTTTGCCGCCGATAAAGACGTCTTTGGTTTTCTGATCGACCGGTTTGACGGCGAGCTCTTGATTGGAAAGGTTTACATACAGGGTTTGATCGACATATCCTTTGTCGATTTCCGGCCGTTTGTACGCCATGGTTTTTACCACCTTGAATTCATAGTCAGGCATTTTACCACTCCTTAGAGTCTTATTCGTGATTTTTTTGCAGTTTGTGAAATTATATTTTTATCATGAAAAAACGAAATCTTAAAAGCACGAAATTTATCTTCTCTGCTTTTCGTATTTTCGCCTGCCCCGTTATACCTTTTTTTCTCTGTTTAACCGGGGTCCCTTCGTGCTTTCGTGATTAATTTTTCCTTTTTGGTTCCGGCTTGTCGGGGTTAGGTAAATATCGACTATTTAAGTGCTTCTTCTACCTTAAAGTTTCGATATGGTGAAAATTCCTTCATAATAAGCTCGTCGCTTGCGGTTGTCTCGCGGGTGATGATCCGCGCCGCCAGTTCGCTGACACCTGGGGCCAGCATCAGTCCCTGGCCGCACATGCCGCTGGCGTGCAGGAGTCCCTTGATCTGCTGATTCCAACCAACCAGGGGAGCGCCGTCCGGGGTGCTCGGATAAAGACCGCGCCAGGTTCTGCGTACCCGCAGATTTTGCAGACGCGGTAGAAGGTGAACCATGCGGGTGCAGACCTGGGGCAGAAATACCGACGTTTCGCGTTTGTCCTGACCGATGATCGGCGGATCCGGGGTAATGCAAAAAATGACCTGACCGTGCCGGTTCTGATAAAAGTAGTAATTCTTGGAACCCGGGGCCGGACGAATATCCACCACCATGCATTTGAAAAACGGCTGCACCGGTTCGGTGACGGCGCCCTCATGGGAATCGGGAACAATCGGCAGGTCAACCTTTGCGGATTTACAAAGTTCCGGCGAAAAAGGCCCCGCGGCGTCGACCACCACCCCGGCGCTGTATCGGCCCTTATCCGTGGCGACGCCGACCACTTTGCCCTTTTCGCACAGGATTCGGTCGACTTTCTCCTTAAAGCGAAACTCAGCTCCCAATTCAAGGGCCCGCCGGTAGAAAGCATTGACTGAAAGCAGGGGCGAGATGGAGCCGTCATCCGGTGACACCATTCCACCGCGCAGCCCGTCCGGGTTGATTCCGGGAATAAGCGCCCGGATGGCCTGGGCGTCGACAAAATCAATATTCAGCCCATATTTCTTCTGCACCGGCAGCAGTCCCTGCAGCATCTGCTCGTCCTGCTGCCGGTATACCGGATAAACATAGCCGCCTTTAAACCACTCGATATCGTCACCGTGCAGCTGCTGCCAGCCGGAAAAAATTTCAAGCGAGCGCCGGCAGGTGAGTATTTTGCCGGGCGTCGAATGGGTGGCTCGGATGCCGCCGATGGCATGTTTGTTTTCTCCCTGCCCGGGCGAAGCTTGCATATCGATGACCAGCGGCTTGATGCCCTTTTCTGCCAGCGCCATGGCCGTGGGGACCCCGACGGATCCGGCGCCGACAACTATTACGTCATATACCAAATTAAGCTGTCTCCTTTAATTCTAAATCATCGCAGTTGCTTTAAGGTGTCCCAAATATAATAAATTCCAAATCACAAATACCAAATAAATAACAATGACCGAAATACCAAATCCCAAGCCGTTTTGGTCATTGATTATTCGAATTTGAGATTTATTTGGAATTTGGTGCATGGAATTTGAGTTTTAATTAGATGAGCCATTATCAGTGCCATATAAGATGATTTGGTTTTTTATCGATGTTCCTTGGAGTCCCCTTCGCATCCCGCTAATACGCCAATCGGTACTTCCACAAACAGGGGTCTATCAACCCGGTCGGTCACCACTCCCGGATCGATTCCTTCTTCCTGAAATATCCGCCAGATCATGGGGCGACAGGTTTTAGAGCCGCAGGCGCCCATACCGGCCCGGGTCAGGGCTTTGAGCTGGTTCATATCCCGGATGCCATCCCGGATCGCCGCTCGAATTTCACCGGCGGTGACCCGTTCACAGCGGCAAACAATGGCCTCATCCGCCGGAGGCGCCTTTTCATAGATTTTGGAAGGCTCGATCTGTTTTTCCTGAACCCAGATGCCGACCGCGGCTTTGGCTACTTTCCGGTCGACTTTCAACTGCACCAGCAGGGTACCCGGATATTTGCGCCGTGTTCTCACTTTTTCAACCGGGTAATACCCTAGTATGGCACCGTCAATGTCGGTAACCGGGACTTTCTGACCGACTCTTACCCGCCCCCGCCACACCTCATAGGGCAGGGTCACCAGGGGATGCGCCGGATCTTCCCTGAAATCAACCATTACGACCGATAGTCCCGGACAAACGGCGACGCAGCTGGCACAGCCGGTGCAGGCGTCCAGATCCATCATGTAAGGCAGACCGGTAATCTCATCGTTTTCGGTTTTGATGGCTCCGGCAGGACACACCGACGTGCAGGGATTGCAGGGCACTTCCTGATAGCAGTGAAATATCGGAAAAACACCGTCTTCTTTGGCGGGCGGCTTCCGTCTTGCCGGCCTCCCGGGTTTTGATTTCAGGACGGTCGCTTTTTGATGCCAGTCTTTGGGAATCTCTCCCGTTTCAACCCCCAGAGCCTTGGCAATTTTAAAGCCCTCTATCCGGCCGGTGAACATGGCGGAGGAGGCTTCGGCAATTTCCCGGGCATCACCGGCGCAAAACACATCCAGTTGAAATTGTTGGGCCTTAAGATAAAATTCATTGACCTCGGCCAGACCGACCGCGATCAAGACGGTATCCACCTCAAATGTTTTATGGGTTCCGGCAATAATATTCCAGTCATCGTCGAGTTGGGCGATGGTGACGGATTCGACCTTGTCCGATCCATTGGCGCAAACCACGGTGTGGCTTGTAAAAATAGGGACGCCCAGGCGCTTGAGCTTGTCGGCATGCACTTTGTAACCCCCGACTTGCGGCAGGGCCTCAATCAGGGCGGCGACCTCGATTCCGGCCTGAATGGCATGGTAGCCGGCAATCAGGCCCACATTGCCGCCGCCTACCACCAATACCTTTTCGGAGGATTTTACCAGGTCGCGATTAACCAGGGTTTGAAATGCTCCGGCGCCGTAAACGCCCGGCAACGTGTTGCCCGGAAAGGAAAGCATCTTTTCCCTGGCGCCGGTGGCAACCAGAAGAATGCGGGGCTTTATTTTGCAGTATTGATTTTTTCTGACCGCACCGACGATTTTATCGGCAAACACCGCCACGGCCGTGGTATTGAGCCAGACTTCTACCGTATCCAGCGCCGCCAGCTCCTGCTGTAGAATTTTCCCAATTTCATTGCCCCGCGTCCCGGCGTGCGAATCCTCTACGGAACCGAAAAACTTATGGGTTTGCAGTACCAGCTTGCCGCCCAGTCGGTCCTTATCATCCACGATCAGGGTGTCGACATTGCGTTTTCCCAGCTCGATAGCCGCCGAAAGCCCTGCCGGTCCGCCCCCGATCACCAGCACGTCCACTTCTTTGGTGGCGATTTCAGTGGCTTGCGGCAGGCGGTCTGTGGCGGGTATTTTCGGGAGACCTTCGACGCTTTCGATCAGCATGTCCTTTTTCAGCGGTGTCATGCACGATTTTACGGGCAATTGGTCGGCCATCACCAGACACTGGGAGCACTGGCCGTTGGCGCAGAAAATTCCCTGGGGGCTGTTGTCTTTGGGGTGGTGCCCGAAAACATGAATGCCGTTGGCAAACAGGGCCGCAGAAATCATTTCCCCCTCATAGCCGGCCATCTGCCGGCCGTTCCAGGTGAACTTCACCTCAGTTCGCGGCGGTATTTCAATAATTGGATGTTTTGTAATGCGATGACTTGTCATGGCTGTTAATACCATATTATGGGTTATCCGGTTTCCCCGTTAGCCCGTGTGCCCGTTGACCGGTTATGACGACGGGCAGGTTGGATCATGAAAATATACATTAATTTTTCGGGCCGCGAGCTCAACCCACAAACCGGCTCAACCGGCCTAAACCTGACACGGAAGCGTCCGCCCTCATTTTCATATACCTGCTGAACCGCTGCACGTGGTTTTCAGCCAGTCGGCGGGCCAGCTCCGCCCGGCCGTCTTCAATGGCCGCCACAATACTGCATAAATCCTGATAGTTTTCTTGGAGTTCGGGTTCTTCCATGGAAAGAAACTGATCGTAATACCGATGGATGTTGTCGTGGATTGAATGCAGCACTGAAATATAAATGGGGTTGCCGGTAATATCGGCCATTGTCATATGGATTTGTTTGTCAACCGTTAGAAACGCATCGCGCTGTGAACGTCCCTGCGCGACGCAAGTGCTGGCCTTGGCCAGCAGTTGTTTGAGTTTTTGAATATCTTTTTTCGCATGTTTTTCGGCGGCGTGGGCTGCAATAATGCCTTCCACGTCCTCCCGAAATTGGGATAGGTGAGTTAGCGAAACCCGCTGCGACCGGATTAAAAGTCCCAGACTTTCACTGACCTGCTCCGTATCGACCGCTCGGACCACGGAACCGCCGCCAACGCCGAGTTTGATTTCAATTAAGCCCTTTTGTTCCAGGACCCGCAGCGCTTCGCGCAGCGTGCCGCGGCTGATGTTGAACATCACCTTTAAATCACGTTCGGCCGGCAGGGTTTGACCGGCTTTTAACCGGCCTTCGAAAATCGCCTCCTGAATTTGCTCGACAACATCCTGAAACACCTTGGTTTGTTTGGCGGCTTGGAACATGCAGTCCCCTCTCCGAATTTTGGATCCCTCCGGACGGCCATCTTTAATTGTTAGAATGGTTAGACCATTATAATTATCTCATTTGGGCTAACATGTCAATTGGATCCTGGATGTTTGCATGTTTTATTGGAGGCGAATAGAAGTGGTTTCAAAACCCCATCTGAGGCCCAATGGCTGCGTTGCGAGCCTCTTCAAAATGCTCACATACTCCCATGTATGCTGCGCTTTTTCATCGGCTCACGCCTTGCCCTTGAACCTGATCTGAGGTTTTAAAACCACTTCCAGGAGAAAGCGGGCATTGGGGCAATATCGGCTCAACCGCAAAAGCTCAGTTAGGCAAAACTGCCCAAACCATTTTCAAAAATTACCTTGACTTTATTGCGGCCGTCCCGTTTGGCGCTGTACAATGCTTGATCGGCTGCTGCAATTAGAGAATCCGGTTCAATGGTCTGGTTGGGAGCGGCTGTGGCCAATCCCATGCTAACAGTGATGGTGAAGGTCTGCCCCGGTATAATGAATAAGTCGCGGGCAATCGATGCTCTGATACGCTCTGCAACCACGGTGCCGTCTTCTGAATTACATTCAGGCAAAACTACCAAAAATTCTTCGCCGCCTATTCTTCCGGCCGAATCATAGGGTCTGATACAGTCCTTCAGTCTTCTGGCGGTTTCTACTAGAACTGCATCGCCCATGTTGTGCCCGTAAGTGTCATTGATGCATTTAAAATGATCCAGGTCGGCCAAGATAATTGTTATCGGTTTATTCGTCCGTTTGAGGCGGGATATTTCCCGCCTTAAGACGTCAAATATGGCTCTGCGGTTCTGCAGTTCCGTAAGCGAATCATGAGAGGCCTGATATTCGAGCTGTTTATACGCCTTGCGCAATTCCGCCGTTCGCATTTCTACCATCGATTCTAAATTCTGATTCAGGGCCTGCGTCATTTTTTCGGCTTTCCATCTGGCGGCCAGCGTAGAGGCAAATTGACGGATTTCATAGGGATGAAAGGGCTTTTGAAGATAAAGCAATCGATCCGGAGGAGGCACTCGCTTTTCAATTTCAACCGGGTCAATATCGTCGAATCCGGTAACCATCACAATTTGAGTATGGGGGGAAATCGAGCGAATGTTCTCGGCAGTCCAAATTCCGTCCTGATCGGGCATCCTGATGTCGATGAAGGCCATTGAAAATAAATTCTGGTCGGCATCAGAAGCTCGAACAGCTTCAACCGCATTCAGGCCGTTGCTGCAAAGTGTCAGTTCATACAGGGGCTTCCGTAATTCCGGCAATATACTGCGGCCGCCTGATTCGCGCCCTGGGTTTTCTTTCGCGTGGTCGATGGTCTCAGGGGAAAAGGTGAGGGATTTGTGATTCAGAATGCTTTGATATAATTCAAGAAGTACTTCATCGTCATCGACTGCCAGTACCTTGAGTGGCCTACCCGCAATACCTTTCATAATTATTCATCCCGGCTGCAATATTAACTTTGATATCCTGGAGCGTATTTGCTTTTTTGACCCGGGGCCTAATATTCAAGCCATCCGCGGTGTAGTTGACGGTTACTGATCAATCGTTGTCAGAAATGAGCTTCCTCAAGCTATATTTAATCGGGACATTTTTAAATTACTTTAGTAAAATCCATGCACGAGATGGGATTTTTATAAGGCCATTGTTTTCAGCCGGAGTTTTACCGTTCTTGGCCGAAAAGGGCTTAATTTTTTTTCTAATAAATTTCCTTGACTTATGTGGAGCTAAATTTTATCAAAGACGCCTCGAACAAAGAATCGGGCCGGATGGGCCTGCACTAATTTTGCAGCACAAGGGTTCGATGCAGAAGAATCGGAGGAAACTAAACGGTCATGTTGAACAACAAAATAGTTGCCATCATCGGCACGGGAAACATGGGAGATGCCCTGGTCAGCGGGTTGATAAGTTCCGGATCTTCCAAAGCCAATAACATAATCTGCGCCGATGTCAGACAGGACAAACTCGATCGGATCAAGTCGAGATACAAGGTTCGGACGACCACCAGCAATCTTAAGGCCGTGGCGGAAGCCGATATCGTTATCTACGCGGTTAAACCTCAGATTATGGCAATGGTATTACGCGAAACCGCGGCAAAACTGGATCTGAATAAGCTTATAATTTCCATTGCGGCCGGGGTGCCGTTGGAGGCTATCGAAGCCTGCATAAAAAAAGATCTGCGGCTCATCCGGGTGATGCCCAATATTGCGGCTGCTGTAAAAGAGGCGGCAACCGGCATTGCGGCCGGAGCGCATGCCACCAAGGAAGACGTCAAGCTGACGATGGAAATTTTTAATTCCATTGGAAAGTGTGTTTTTCTGAAAGAAAATGATTTGATGAATGCCGTCACCGGGCTGAGCGGCAGCGGTCCGGCCTACATTTTTATGATTGTGGATGCGCTGGCCGATGCCGGCGTCAAGGTGGGCCTTTCACGCCAGGATGCGCTTTTTCTGGCCGCTCAAACTGTGTTGGGGGCTGCCAAATTGTTAATTGAAACTCAGGAGCATCCCGGGCAGCTGAAGGATAAGGTGACCTCGCCGGGCGGCACGGCCATCGCCGGACTGGCAACCCTTGAAAGCGGCGGCCTGCGCACCACCCTGATCAATGCCGTGGAAACGGCCACCCATCGTTCGAAAGAACTCGGTGATATGATGACCAAAAATTTCAGCGCGGCGAACGCCAAAGACCACGAGTAGCGGGAATTAATTCTAGCATTGAAGACCTGGTCCTTTGGGCCAGAATTCTTTACTCAACCCCTTAAAACCTGATTCGGAATTCCTTAGAGTTGCCGCTTGTGGTGCGTTGGCTGCGTCCCATCTAACAGATCCCAATCCGGCGGGCGCCAGAATTTGCAAATCATCTGAATTAGTGCTAGAATTTCAGATAACCGCCGCCTACCGTTTATCCAGCGATTGGAGATCTATTAGATGAAATTAACAAAGTTGGGGCTTGTTTCTCTGGTATTAGCCGGCTTGATGCTTGGATTGCTGCATTCGGCTGCATTTTCAAAAGAAATTGAATGGCAATCCTTTGCGAAAGGAATGACTCGCGGTCGAAGCGAAAATAAAAAAATTTTTGTTCACTTTTATGCCGATTGGTGCGGCGCCTGCAGAATAATGGAGAATAAAACATTCAAAGATCCGGACATTATCGCCTATTTGAACCAAAATTTTATTTCCATCAAAGTGAATACGGACCGGGAACAACAAACCTCGACTCTATTCAGGATCCAATTTCTGCCGGACAACTGGTTCATTACCGAAGGCGGCGATCCGATCGGACATCAGCCGGGCTATATCACCCCCGAACAGCTGAAAGTGATTTTGAAGACGGTGATCAAGCAAGATACCGGACAGTAACGCGTTGTGTTTTATATTCAGATGATGGTCCTATGCAATTTGATTTTGCCGGTTTAAAAGATATGATCCGCAACAACGAGGCACCCGAGATGCCTGAATCGGGTACCTACATGCCGGCCTGTGTTTTTCTCCTGTTGTTCGATCTTGAGAACCCCCGTATTCTGGCTATTCAGAAAGCGGACAGCGAAGGCTATCCCTGGAGAAACCAGGTTGCATTGCCGGGCGGTCACTTAGACGCGGCCGATGCCACCCCGCTTGAAGGCGCCTTCCGGGAGTTGGAAGAAGAGGTGAGCATCAGTCGCCGTCAGGTGCGACTGCTTGGCTCCATCGGCCATTTTCAAACCATAAACAACAGAGACATCGAAGTATTTGCCGGTCTGTGGAATGGGTTGGGGCCCGTCGAGCATGATCCGGCCGAAATTGCCCGCACCCTTGAAATCCCGCTGCGCGTGCTGGTTCAAACCCACATCACTAAAGGCTACCATAATCGTATTCCCGATGTACATGAACTGCGATATCCGTTTGAAGATGTCGTTGTGTGGGGTGCTACCGCCCGCATTTTGCATCATTTCATTGAACTTCTGTATCCAATCCTGAAGTAAAACGGCCCAAGATTGTCTGGAGGTCTACTGCCGTATCAGGCGGATGATATTTATTACAATGATTCCGCCGCTTAATATGACCAGGACAAAGGGTACCCAAATGTAGCCGTTGTATTGTTCCTGGCCGCGTGCGACGGATATCCCGGCTAAGCCGAACAGAAACACCAACAACATGAAGGCAATGCTCAGGCCGTATATGGCCTTGGAACGGTACCAGGGTATGATTGCTTTTCTGAATACGGGGCTTTTATCGGAAAGCATGGTTTTTTTTTGCAATCCTGTGCGCAAAGCATTATATTTCTGTACTGTATTAAACTTTCTACAATCCGATGTCATTTTGGAAGGCTGCTCTTCGATCGAGCCGGCCGCGAGTCCAAGACGGGTAAACCAGCCTGAGGCAGGTAAACTTCGGCGGCCGGCGCCGGCGTCTGGACTGACATTTAAATCTTAAGCTGAACTGAGAAAAAAATCAAGATATGATAAAAAGTCTTCCATTGCTAATTGCGGGCAGGTCTGTACTATGGCTGAATTTTCCTCTAACCGCTTTGATGCTGATGATTTTTCTAGGGGGATGTACCATGGCGCCACCCAAAAAACTCACGGTCGAAGATATGGCCGCGTCATTCGCAGAGGAGACGATTATTTCTGCGAAACTTGGCAAGCCTGTGACGTTTGATGAAATGATAGCCGACCTGAACAGCTGCCGGATAACCTATGTGGGTGAAAAACATACCGATGCCGCGCAGCATCGCCACCAGCTTGAAATCATTCAGGCCCTTTTCAGGAAAAATTCAACCCTGGCCGTCGGCATGGAAATGTTCGACGTTACATACCAGAACGTACTCGACCAATGGTCGGCCGGCCAGCTGGATCAAAGGACGTTCCTGCGAAAAGTTCAATGGTATGCCAACTGGGGGTTTGATTTTTCATTGTATAGCGATATCCTTGAATTTATCAAAGAAAACCATATTCGATTGGTAGGGTTAAATATACCCGGCTACATCCCCGATCGAATTCGTGAAGGCGGGATTGAGAACCTCACGGATGAAGATAAGAAGTATCTGCCCAAGGAGATCGACACTTCCAACACTGCCCAACGTGAATATCTTCAGGAAGTGTTCAGCCACCACCATCGTATCCAGAACCGAGTCGAATTTGAAGATTTTTATACGGCCCAGGTCGTGTGGGAGGAGGCCATGGCAGAGGCGATCGCGCGCAATTTAGATGACAATGCGATGGTTGTGCTCGCCGGCAACGGTCATATCCAATTTAAGTACGGCATCCCCGACAGGGCATTCAAACGAACCGGTGCGTCCTTTCGAACGGTTTATCAGGCACCGGCCGGAATTGAGGTTAAAAGGGATATCGCGGATTATATCTGGGTGACGCCTTAGGCAGAAGGTTTAAGCGCAAAGAGCACGGCGCATAGGGCATGGCGTAGAGAGATGACAGAAGTCAGATGACAAAGGATAGAGGGTGAGTGGCTGGGAATGTGTGAAGGTAAGGGAAAAAATACGCAACGCTTACTCATATTGCTGTTTACCTTTAGCCTTTATCCTTTTGCTTATCACCTCTCTACGATCCAAATTTATCCCGTTAAACCTTTTTGTTTTTTGTTTAACCGGGACGATCTAAACCTTCTAATCCATCCTAACCATTTAATGTAAAATATGAGGTACTTATGACAAGCGATGCCAAAGTCTGGTTGAACGGAAATCTTATCCCCTGGCAGAAAGCCACCGTGCCGCTTTTATCGCATGGCTTTTCCCGCGCTTCTGCAATTTTTGATGTTTTCGGGGTGCATGTTGGACCGGCGGGACCGGCGGCCTTCAGAATGGATGAGCACATTAAGCGGTTGATGAAAAGTGCGGAGCTGTTGGAAATGCAGATGGCATATTCGGCTGAAGAAATTGCCGCAGCAGTTAAAACAACGGTTAAGGTGAATCGCCTCGGTCGTGGAATCGTAAAAATGCTGGCCTATTGGGGGGAAGAGGCCGTCATCAAACTGGTGCTGGATTCCAAGCTGGACCTGGCCATCTTTACCATTCCCAAAAGCGAGGAACTGGCTTTGGACAACCCCAGGCCGCTGTCCGCCTGCTTGTCTAAGTGGCGCAAGATTCACCCTGAAACGGTGCCTGTCGGCGCGAAGGCCTGTTCCAACTATCTCAACGGCTATCTGGCGCGCCGGGACGCCAACGCTCGCGGTTTTGATATCGGCATTTTGTTGAGCACCGACGGCCTGCTGGCGGAGGGCTCCATCGAATCGATTTTTATCGTGAAAGACGGCGTTTTAAAAACACCGCCCCTGGGACGGATTCTTTCAAGCATAACCCGCATGTCCATTCTTCAGGTGGCCCCGGAAATCGGAATTCCCGTCAAGGAGTGCGCCATACCGGCTGATGAACTGTTGTCGGCCGACGAAGTCTTCACGGCCCACACCGGAATAAAAGTCGAACCGGTAAACCGACTGGAAGATCGTGAATTGCAGGCTCCCGGGCCGATAACCTCCCAGCTGATGCAGCTGATGGATAATATCATCCAGTTCAAAAATGAGCGTTTTAAAGACTGGTTTCAGCAGTTGTAAACCGGGAGATAGTCGCTTTGACAGCAAACAGTTTGGTTGATTGCACGTCAACCGCTTTTACCGGCTGAATCCCGTAAGTGTCCCGGCACAGGAACCAGGCTGAATCGGTTGCAATGCTGCCAGAATCTCATCTTTCCGCCGGGCGACCGGGCAAGCCGCACGATCCCCGGCGCTTGCCAAACAATAAACTGACCGGTTGCTTTTGCTTGCGAACGACGCAGGGCAAATTTAATCTTGTTCGGGTCTAATTCCCCGCAGCTCGCTGCGATAAGATTGCCGCAAACCTCGGACAAATACCCCGCTGCTTGCGGCGGGGATGCTTTATTCCACAACATATTGAAAATAAAATTTGACTTTCCACGATATGTTGTGGTATAAATAAATCATCATCGAAAATACCGGGTGCCCACAAAACTTGGCTTTGCACTGTTGCGCGACAGCGATTTTGCCTTTCGAATCGGCGCCGGGCCGACGTTTCCAGCGGTTTTAATTCCGACCTTAAATTACATTTCTAAAAATGTTCACCCCTGAACAGCAGTGTTAAAAACCGTCTGTCCAGCAGGGCGATGTGCGGGGACATCCGTTTGCAGCGCGGTGTGCATGCTCGGCGGAGAGAATCGTGATAGTTAACCTGAATATCAATGAAAGCGAAAACTATGTCCGACGCGTTTGAAAAAATCAAGAAAAGAGATGGAAGAGTTGTTGTGTTTGATTCGCCGAAGATTACAGCCGCCATCGCCAAGGCCGGCGAGGCAACGGGCGAGTTTAAGGAAAAAGAAGCCCGGAAGCTGACCCTGCGCGTTTTAACCCTGGCCCATGAACTGCGACCGGGTCCGGTCCCGGAAGTGGAGCAGGTTCAGGACATCGTCGAAAGAGTGCTGTTGGATTCTCCCTACTATAAAACAGCCAAGGCCTACATCATATACCGTGAGCAGCATGCTCAGATTCGACAGATGGCCACCCGGGCCAACGTCGATCTGGTTGATCACTACATTCAGAAGACAGACTGGAAGGTTAATGAAAACAGTAACATGAGCTATTCGCTGCAGGGCCTTAACAATTATATTTCATCCGACGTGACCTCGGAATACTGGCTGAACAGCATTTATCCGCCTGAAATCAGGCGCGCCCATAAAAACGGAGATATCCACATCCATGATCTGAGCCTGCTGTCTGTCTATTGCGTCGGTTGGGATTTACAGGACCTGCTCAGACAGGGATTTAAAGGCGTCGAAGGCAAGGTAGAAAGCTCACCGCCGAAACATCTTCGATCCGCACTGGGCCAAATCGTCAATTTTTTCTACACCCTCCAGGGAGAAGCTGCCGGTGCCCAGGCAATTTCCAATTTCGATACCCTGTTGGCCCCCTTTGTTCGCGATGACCGGCTTGATTATGCAGAGGTCAAACAGGCGCTGCAGGAGTTTATTTTCAACATCAACATCCCGACGCGGGTTGGTTTTCAGACACCTTTTACCAATATTACCATGGATCTTTATGTACCCGCCATTCTAAAGGATCAACCTGTAATTGTGGGCGGCCGCGACCGGGAGGAAACCTATGGCGATTTTCAGCCGGAAATGGATCTGATCAACCGTGCCTTTGCCGAAGTTATGATGGAAGGCGATGCCAAAGGCCGGGTTTTTTCTTTCCCGATCCCCACTTATAATATTACCGCTGATTTCGACTGGAGCAGTCCCAATCTGGAACCTGTCTGGAAGATGACCGGCAGGTACGGGATTCCCTATTTTTCAAACTTTGTCAATTCGGACATGTCGCCTGAAGATGCCCGCTCCATGTGCTGCCGGCTGCGTTTGGACAACCGGGAACTCTTAAAGCGGGGCGGCGGCCTGTTCGGCGCCAATCCGTTGACCGGTTCGATTGGTGTGGTGACCATTAATTTGCCCCGCATCGGATATGCCAGTCAAATCAAAAGTGAATTCTATGCCGGCCTTATCCTGCAACTGCAGCTGGCGGTGGAAAGCTTGTCCATCAAGCGCAAGGTCCTTGAGAAGTTTACCGATCAACATCTGTATCCCTACTCAGAATTCTATCTGAGAGAAGTTAAAAACGGTACCGGTCGTTACTGGAAGAATCATTTCTCGACCATCGGTATTATCGGGATGAACGAGGCCTGCCTGAATTTTCTGGGTGAGGATATAACCACTGAACACGGCCAGCAGTTTTCGTTGGAGGTCATGACGTTTATCCGCGATCATCTCTCCAAAGTTCAGGAAGAATCCGGCGAAATTTTCAATCTGGAAGCCACGCCGGCGGAAGGCACATCCTATCGGCTGGCCATGCTGGATAAAGAGAAATACCCGGGTATCTTATGCGCCAATGATGCTGATTTTCAAAAGGGCGCATCACCTTACTATACCAATTCCAGCCAGCTGCCGGTGAACTATACCGATGACATCTTCGAGACGTTGCGGCTGCAGGACGATTTGCAGGCCCAATATACCGGTGGGACTGTTTTACACATTTTTCTCGGCGAGCAGGTCAGCGATAACGAGGCCATCAAAAGCCTGATCAGAAAAATAGCGACCAATTACAAGCTGCCGTACTTCACCCTCACGCCGACCTTCAGCATATGTCCCTCGCACGGATATCTTGCAGGGGAGCAAAGGACCTGTTCGATTTGCCACCAGGAAACGGAAGTGTATTCGCGGGTGGTCGGCTACCTGAGGCCGGTCAAACAGTGGAACAACGGTAAACTGGCCGAGTACAGCAACCGCAAGACATTCAAGGTGGCGAGCTAGACAGAGGACAAAAGAAAGGTTTCAGGTGTCAGAGAGGAAAAGGCCTTAGGGCATAGAGCATAGCGTAGAGAGAGGACAGAAAACAGAGATCAAAGGAAAGAGGGTAAGACGGCCGGGAAGGTGGGGAAGAAATCCGCAATCCGTACTCATATTACCATTTACCTTTACCTTTAGCCTTTAACCTTTTTCCTTTTGCCTATCAACCATGAACTATCAACTCAATCAATTCAATCAACTGAACGATCCAAATTTATCCCGTTAAACCTTTTTGTTTTTTGTTTAACCGGGACGATCTGAACGAACTTAACCATCAAACATAATTCAAAATATGCAAATCGGCGGTCTCCAAAAAAATTCTTTGATTGATTACCCGGGCAAGTTAAGTTCCGTCATCTTTTGTGCGGGCTGCAACTTCGACTGCCCGTATTGCCATAATCCGGATTTGGTCAGGGGGCCGTCGAAGTGTTCAAATCAACTGAATAGCGGAATGGTTTGTGGTTTTCTCGATCAGCGCCGGGGGTTTCTGGATGGCGTCGTCATCTCCGGCGGCGAACCCACCTTGCAGCCCGATCTGGCGGATCTTTGCCGAAAAATTAAAGATCTTGGATTCCCTCTGAAACTGGATACCAACGGAAGCCGTCCGCGGGTGCTCAAGGGTCTGATCGATAAAGGGCTGGTGGACTACATCGCCATGGATCTCAAAACCGATCCCGTGTTGTACCGAACTTTTATCAAGCCGGACTGCCGGTCGGATCCCATTGTTGCCAGTGTCGAGCTGATCATGAAATCCGGGATTGACTATGAATTCAGAACTACCTGCGTCAAACCGATTGTAACCCGGCGGACGATTGAAAATATTCTGCAATTGATTCAGGGAGCCGGGCTTTACGTCCTGCAGCGCTTCCGCAACAGCGAAGTGCTGCATCCCGAGTTTTTTCAGTCCGGCGATTGTGAATGCGGCCCTGAGGCTTTATCGAAATTCAAGGCGCTTGCCGACCACTGGGTCGATGAATGCATCATCCGATAATTAATCCCCAAAAGCGATCGAACGCAATTAGACCCCACACAATGGCCGCTGTCAGCATGCTTAAAAAGGCAGCCGCCGACCCCATGTCTTTGGCGCGACCCGACAATTCATGGTGTTCCGTCCCGATGCGGTCCACTACCGACTCTATCGCTGAATTCAGCAGTTCGGTTATGAGAATCAACAGGCAGGAAGCGACCAGCAGGGCGCGTTCGGCAGCCGATCTCCCCAGCCAAAATCCCACGGGCATCATTAGCATGATGGTTATTGTTTCAATCCGAAAAGCCAGTTCATTTTGCCAGGCCGTTTTAACTCCGGCCGACGACCAGATAAGGGCGTTTACAATGTGGCCTAAAACCGATTCCTTCGCTTCTGCCATGAGCACCTGCCTGTTTTAGTGTCCTAAGGGTGATTTCTGTGAAGATTTTGATCCGCCTGCGGATTTGCCACCAGGACTCAAAGACGCAAAGAGGCGTATTAACCAAAGGTTTCGCTTTGTATCTGGGTGCCTTTGTGGCAATTTTTTCCGGCTTGGCCGGATTGAATTATATCATCTTGCAATCCTCAATACTCAATTCCGGCTCCTGCGGGTTGGCCTTTTATAAACCATTTTGAAACTTCTGGCAAAAGCTGTTCAATAACTATTGTCTTGCAGGACGATCCATGGTACTGGATCAGGTCAAATTGTCAATAGACGTTTGTTAAGACACCAGCCGCCCTGCCCAGCACTAGACTGTTGATCGATTCCGGGTGGTTGCGGGTGGTATCCGGCGGGCTCCGGCAGGCTGACCCGATGGTTCGAAAGGAGGTAGAATCAATGAAAAACGGCAACAAAGTCCTGGTGTTGGTTTCTGTTGTTATCGTAGCTTTCATTTTGCAGGTGATACTGATCATCGTGGATCATCACGACTCTCCCGGCAAGGCCGCGGTGGAATTCTCCCAAGCATATTTTAAGCTGAGCCCGTCTATGGCCGATCAACTTTGCAGTGAAATAACCGCCGATGAAGACGGTAATGTGGTGGGCGATTATATAAATCGGATGGCCGACGAAGCCAGAGCCAATGGTTTTGAACCCGGCTGGATGAAAATGGCCCTTTCCCACATCAAACTCACAACCAAGATGGTTAATCCAAATACGGCTGAAGTTCATATCACCTGCACCCGCAGGCGTGCCATGAATCCGGTTTTCGGGATCGTTTCCAAAATTTTTTCCCTCGGCGAAACCCACAAGGTGGTTGCGACGCTGACCGTCGTCAAAGAAGGCGGCACCTGGAAAGTTTGCGGCCAACCATATTCACTGATTGAAGGTTAATTCCCGTAAGATGCAAGCAATCTATGTCCGCCTTCGTGAGCGAGCCCGCCAAATCGTCGCCGGCTTTCCCCCGCCGGATTTCTATCGCGACCATGCTCAAGCCTATACTTATTCCAGGCAGTATTTAAAAAATGATCCGGTTTTGGCTAGATTGCACCAATTCGTGGAACTCAATCTGGAAAATGACTTTGGTCACGGTTTGCAGCACGCGATAAAAGTGACCGAAGACGCCGGCGCGCTTATGCACATAGAAGGGCCGGCAGCCGGCTACACCGAGGTCAAATTAAAACGCCGGATGAGTATCGTTCAATGCGCCGGGCTTTTGCACGATATCAAACGTAAAAAGAAAGACCACGCCCGCCTCGGTGCCGAGCATGCCCGCCAGGTTCTGAAAAATTACCCGTTGGAACCCGATGAGATCGATGATGTTTGCCGGGCAATCCAGAATCATGAAGCCTTTAAAGAAGTCATAGATATTGGGACGCCGGAAGGTATGCTGGTATCCGACTGTCTTTATGATGCGGACAAGTTCCGGTGGGGGCCTGATAATTTTACCCATACGCTGTGGGACATGATCTCCTTTTACAATCCCCCGCTCTCAAAATTTATGGCCCGCTATCCCGAAGGCATGGCGGGACTTGAAAAAATCAAAGTCACTTTCCGGACCAAAACCGGGGAAAAATACGGCCCCGGGTTCATTGATCTCGGTCTGGCCATCGGTAAGAAGCTCCATGATGTGATTCTGTCTGAATTTTCTGATTATCTGTAATCGCGCCGATTTAATCTACTAACCTTGAAAGCAGATTGCATCTATCTGAACAGGCTGGCTGAACGGGCTGGATGTGACCATGACGATGCTTAAAGATCGACGTATTCTTGTTTGACAGCTATAGCGGTTTTCAATATACTGAAACCATACCAATTTTTTACACTAATCGCTGCTACCGCTACCCGTTAACCCACAGCTCAAGGAGGCAGATATGGCTGCAACGAATTGGCCCACATCCAACTGGCCGGAAGGCGTTCCCCAGGATGTAACCGATTACGATAAACCGCTGTTTTCTGTTCTGGATGACGCCGCCGGGGATTATCCCAACCAGGTTTACACGATATTTAATGACGCCGCCCGAACGTACGCCCAGGTAAAGGATACGGCTGACCGCGTGGCAAGCTTCCTGGCTGCGCGCGGAATTCAAAAGGGCGACCGGGTCGCTGTTTTTTTGCCGAATCTACCCCATTACCCGGCTATTTTTTTCGGTATTCTCAAAGCCGGTGCGATTTGTGTGACCTGCAATCCTTTATATAAATCCAATGAACTCAATTATCAGCTGAAAGATTCCGGCGTCAAAGCCGTCTTTTGCATGGATCATCCCCAATTTTATCCCACGACGGTTGCCGCTATCAGGGGAACCACCGTCGAGACCGTGGTTGTTTGCGGCGTTAAATCCTACCTGCCGTTTCTCAAGGGATTCCTGGGCGGACTGCTGGGCAAAATTCCCAGGGCTGAGAAGTACGAACCCGGCCATCTGTTTTTTGATGATGTTGTGGCCGCTGCTACACTGCCGCCGCCTCCCGTCGACATAAATCCAGCCGAAGATCCGGCGCTTATCATTTATACCGGCGGTACCACGGGAGTCCCCAAAGGGGCGGTTCTAACGCACAGCAATTTTGTCTATGATTTGACGGCCGCCAACGAGTGGATTCGCCTGGTCCATGAACCCGGCGCCAAGGCGGAAAAAGTTCGCCAGGGAGGATATCACACTTATCTCGGTGTTTTGCCCTGGTACCATAGTTTCGGCATGACCTGTGCCCTGCTTTCCGCCTGTTCATCCGGCAGCAGGCTGATCTGCGTGCCGGACCCCCGGGCCGGGAATCCGCCGTTCACCGAAGTTTTAAAAATTGTCCAGAAACATCGTCCGACCGTTATGCCTGCCGTACCCACGATCTTCGTGGCTTTTACAAATCACGCCCATCTCGACCAGTACGATCTGAGTTCGCTCATGGGGTGTTTTTCCGGTGGCGCACCTCTGCCGCCTGAAGTCTGCCGCCAGTTTGAAGAAAAAACCGGGGCGGTTATTTTTGAGGGCTATGGGTTGAGTGAAACCGCACCGATTGCCACAGTCAACCCGACGAATCCGGATCAGCGCAAGATCGGCACCATCGGTTTTCCGATACCCGGCACGGACATCAAGATACTGGACCTTGATACCGGGACCTCGGAACTGCCCCAAGGCGAAGACGGCGAGATTGCCATCTGCGGACCGCAAGTTATGCAAGGCTACTGGAACAAGCCGGAAGAAAATGAAAAAGTATTTCGGGAGATTGGCGGGAGACGTTATTTCCTGACCGGTGATATCGGCCATATCGATGAAGACGGATACATCCTCATCACCGATCGTAAAAAGGACATGGTGCTGGTCGGCGGGTTCAATGTTTATCCGCGGGATGTGGAAGATATTCTTTTCCAACACCCCAAAGTGGGCCTGGCTGCCGTGGTCGGCGTGCCGAATGCCAAGAGCGGAGAAGTTGTTAAAGCATACATTCAGCTCAAACCGGGCGAAACTGCCAGCGAGCAGGAAATTCTTGAGTTCTGCAAGGAGAACATGGCCGGATACAAGCGTCCCAAAATCATCGAGTTCAGAAATGAATTGCCGATTTCAAATGTCGGCAAAATCCTGCGCCGGGTATTAAGGGACGAGGAGCGTGGTAAAGCCAAATGAAAAAATGGATCACGGAGCATCCCTATTTTTGTACCAGTATCGTTTTCTTGATTATTATGATTGTCGGCTGGCAGGTGCTTTTCTGGCGAGCTGAAAATTTCATGTTCTTGCTGCTGCTGTATTTCATCGTCACGCTGGGTATTCGCCTCGATGATATATCCCGGAAAATGGGCAGCGGCGTGGACCGGCCCGAGGCCGGCCTCAGGGAAAAAGAAAGTATTATCAGTCTGCTGCATGATATCAAAATAACACTGCTGAGGCTGAATACGACGCTCAACAAGCAGTTGCGGGCTGCCGAGAAAGAAAGCGACGATTCCATAAAATAAAACCCAGGTCGAGCTGAAAGCTCGATTTGGGTGGCTGTTGTCTGTTGTCTGTTGTGTGTTGTATGTGGTGTGTGGTTAAGAAGAATTTCATCGAGTATAAATTTTTCGACACCCCACCGCAAATCAGGGATTAATCTGCGGCGGCGGACCGTTTTTTAACCCCAACATTCCATTCCCCACTATTCAATCCCTCCAAATGCGGATCTTCCATCCAACGGCTTTCTTCAATTTTCAAAGAACAGTTCACTATTCTGAATATGTCATGTTTCCGGGCGGATTAATCAGGGCGAAATCCCAATTTCAGGCTTGACATCCGTTTTTAGAACAGATAACCTTTATCCATCAACTGATGGAAACAATTGTTTGAACTAACCTGTTGAAAAATGGTCGAGGGGCAAAAAGGAGGATTGTAAATGCCTTCCCGTCTTGAAAGGGCCCGCAATGATCCCACTTCAATGAAAGCCCGAATCCTCGCATCTGCCCGCCGGATATTCGGCGAATACGGCTACAACGATACCACGACCCGGATGATCGCCAAGGATGTGGGAATCGACATTTCAACCCTCTATTATCACTGGGGCGAAAAACAGGATCTATATGAAGCGGTCATCATGGACATCAGCGAGGAGGTCCAGCAAAAATTAAACGAAGTGGAAAAGCACGTCAGCGGCCTGTCGCTGACTAGCCGTCTTGAAATCGCGATCGATATGATGTGTGATTACCTGTTTTCCCATCCGGAGGTCTCAAATCTGATCCTTTTCGGATATTTCAACAAAACCCGCCACGGCGTCACCCTTGATATCAGAATGTCGAAATATGTGTCCAACATCGCTTTTGCAATGGGCCTTTCAACGGATAAGGCGAATGTTTCAATCCAGGCTAAAGCCCGAATTCTGGCGGTTTGGAACACGGTCCTGAATTTCATCTCCGGTGAAAATTTTTTCAGGCCCATGCTGGATACCAACCGCGACGACTACATTAAGGTCGTTAAGGAGACGTTAAAATTTATCCTGGTACCGGCGTTTACGTCGAAAAACAAATAAGGGAATTGATGGCGCCACAGTTTTGTCGGGAATTCAAAATGGACAAAATTTAATCACGAAAGCACGAAAGGACGAAAGGACGAAAACACGAAAAGGGGACAGTATAATTTCGTGCTTTCTATATTTCGTGTTTTCGTGATGAAAAAAAATTATTAAAATGTAAAAAAAATAAAAATTAAGACTAAAACAAAGGGAGGAAGCAATATGGCGCTCAACCTTGATGCGATCGGCAAAAAGATCGGTCCGTTCACCAAGGAATACTCCTGGAAAGACGTCGTCCTGTATGCGCTTGGCGTCGGGGCGGGGTTTTCCGACCTGGACTATTGCTATGAAAAAAACCTGAAGGTCATCCCCAGCTTCGGCATTACCACGATGTATGATTTTATGCCCCAGCTGGCAGCCACCAGCAATGTCAACCTGGCCGGCGTCCTGCACGGTGAGCAGGAACTCATTTTTCACAACCCGATTCCTGCGGAAGGGACGCTGACAACAGAAGGCAGCATCACGCATTGTTATGACAAAGGCCGGGAAAAAGGCGCTCTAGTGGTGGCCGAGTTTGAAACCTGGCACTCCAACGGCAAGAAATTGTTCACCAGCGTTGTGACAGTTTTCGCGCGTCTGGACGGCGGCTTCGGCGGTGAAAATGCGCCGGCCAAAGAGGTCGCTTTTCCGGACCGGGAGCCGGATTTCGTGGTTGAAGGCCAACCCGGTGAGGATCAACCGTTGATATACAGACTTTCCGGCGATGTCTTTCAGCTCCATGTCGACCAGGAGTTTGCCGAAATGTCAGGGTTTGAAAAGCCCATCATGCATGGGTTGTGCACGCATGGATATGCCTGCCGCGCCTTAATTGACAGCTTCATCCCCGGAGAACCTGAGAAAGCCAGGCGGCTCGACTGCCGGTTTAAAAGGCCGCTATATCCCGGAATGCCCATCAAGACGGTCATCTGGAAAACCGCGGAGGGAAAAGCGTTGTGGAAGGTGATCAACGCTGCAACCAACGAGGTGGTGATCGACAACGGTATCTTTGAATACGGCGACATTCCCAGGGAAAAAATTCGCTTTGACAACCGGGTGGCGATCGTCACCGGCGCCGGGGCCGGGCTTGGCCGTATCTATGCTCTGGAACTGGCGAAACGCGGCGCCAAGGTCGTGGTCAACGATCTGGGTGGTGCACGGGACGGCTCCGGCGGCGGCTCACAGGGACCGGCCGATAAGGTCGTCGATGAAATCAAGGCCTTGGGGGGTGCGGCAGTTCCAAACTACGACAGTGTGGCCACGGTCGAGGGCGGTGAAAACATAGTAAAAACCGCCTTGGACGCTTTCGGCACGGTGGACATTGTGATCAACAATGCCGGCATCCTGCGTGACAAAAGCTTTTTGAAGATGGAGCCCGAAAACTGGCAGATCGTGCTGGATGTGCATTTAAACGGCGCCTACCATGTGTCGCGTCCTGCCTTTGACGTCATGAAGGAGAAGGGCTATGGCCGCATTCTAATGACGACCTCGGCGGCCGGTCTATACGGCAATTTCGGTCAGACCAACTACACGGCCGCCAAGATGGGCGTGGTCGGTCTGATGAACACCCTCAAGCTGGAAGGCGAGAAATACAACATCAGGGTCAATACCATCGCACCGGTGGCCGCCTCGCGTCTGACCGGAGATATTTTGCCGCCGGATTTTTTGGACAAATTGAAACCGGAGCTGGTGGCGCCCATGGCATTGTACCTGGTTTCGGAGCAATGCCCGGTGAGCGGCAATATTTACAATGTCGGCATGGGATATATCAACCGGGCCGCGATTGTCACCGGTCCCGGAGCGGTTGTCGGAAACGGCAAGGAAATTCCCGCGCCGGAGCAGCTTCTGGGACAATGGGAAAAGATAACTTCCCTGAAGAAGGCCAGAGAATATCGGAATGCTACCGAGCAAATCGGAGATTTGCTGACGACATTTTCACAGCCGGCAGCGGCGGCCGCTGAAGCCGGCCGGGGATTTGCGGCGGCCGCCGAAGTCTTTGATGCCATGCCGGGGGCCTTTGCGGCCGACGCCGGCGCCGGGGTGGATGTTGTGTTCCAGTTCAATCTTTCCGGTGACAAAGGCGGCGACTGGTTCAGCGTCATCAAGGGCGGACGCTGCCGGGTGGAGGCCGGCACCCATGAAAAACCGGGCTGTACCCTGAAAATGGCGGCTGCGGATTTTATTGATCTGATGAACGGTAAACTGCCGGCCATGCAGGCCTACACCTCGGGCAAACTAAAAATCGAGGGCGACATCATGAAGTCGCAGCTGATAGAGAAACTTTTTAAATTTAGCTTTTGAATTGGGATTGCCGGATGAATTAATTTCAATCCGCATTCCGAAATCCGACAATCGAGTAAAGGAGAAAATAACGATGATCGGCATTACTTCATACGGCGCATATATTCCACGGTTGAGATTGGACCGGATGGCAATCTTTCAGGCCATGGGCTGGTTTGCACCGGCGATTATGATGGTGGCCCAGGGCGAGCGATCCATGTGCAACTGGGATGAAGATGCAATTACCATGGCGGTGGCGGCCTCGCGTGACTGCCTGAAGGGGATGGACAAAACGAACCTGGATGCCCTGTATCTGGCCTCCACCACCCTGCCGTTTGCCGACCGGCAAAATGCCGGAATTGTGTCGGCGGCGCTGAATCTCCGCGAAGAATTTGTCACGGCGGATTTTACCGCTTCCCAGAAGGCTGCGACCACGGCGCTGATCACGGCCTTTGAATCCGTCTTAAGCGGTGAGAAGCATAATATCCTGGTGACGGCCAGTGACCGGCGCGAAACGAAAACCGCCTATTTTTATGAAATGTGGTTCGGCGACGGTGCGGCTGCGCTGATGGTGGGCGATACCGACGTAATTGCCGAGTACAAGGGTTCCTACTCGCTGTCCGCTGATTTTGTCGACCACTATCGGGGGGCCGGCCAAAAATACGACTATGTCTGGGAAGAGCGCTGGACCAGGGATGCGGGTTACGGTACCTTCATTCCCCGGGTAGTCAAGGGTCTTTTTGACAAACTGGGGATTACCATGGATGACGTCGACAAACTGGCGTTTCCCTGCTTTTTCAAAGGCGACCATGTTAAAATTGCCCGCGGGCTCGGGGCCGGGCCCGACAAACTGGTGGACAACATGCATGAAGTCTGCGGTGAAACCGGTGCGGCGCACTCCTTTATGATGTTTATTGCAGCCCTGGAACAGGCCAGACCCGGGGACCGGATTCTGATGTGCGGATTCGGGCAGGGGGCCAACGCGGTGTATTTTGAGGTTACCGAAAATATTGCCCGGCTACCCGGGCGCAATGGCGTTGCCGGAGCTTTGGCCAACAAGAAATCCATCGCCAACTACCACAAATGGCTGAAATTCAGGGATTTGATAAAAACCGAAATGGGAATCCGGGCCGAAGCGCCCACCCAAACGGCCACCACGGTCCTGTGGCGCAAAAATAAGATGATTTTGGGACTGGTGGGCGGCAAATGCCGCGAATGCGGCACCCCCCAGTTTCCGAAATCCGATATCTGCGTCAATCCCGGCTGCGGCGCTTTCTACAGCCAGGATGACTATGAATTCGCCGATGTTCCGGCCAAAGTCAAGACCTTTACCGGCGATATGCTGGCCGTCTCGGTGGATCCACCTGCGATTTACGGCATGGTGCAGTTTGAAGGCGGCGGCCGCCTGATGGCGGATTTTAGCGACTGCGAACTGGACGACATTAAAGTCGGGCTGCCGGTCAATATGGTATTCAAATGCAAGGGCGTCGACAAGGAGCGCGGGTTTGTCAACTATTTCTGGAAAGCGGTGCCGGTGCCCGGTGCGGCCGCCGAGGCGGATAAAATCCGCTTTGATGACCGGGTGGCGATTGTCACCGGCGCCGGCGCAGGACTCGGCCGTGTTTATGCCCTTGAACTGGCGCAGCGCGGAGCCAAAGTTGTCGTCAACGACCTGGGCGGCGCCCGTGACGGCAGCGGCCAAGGCTCTGCTTCTCCGGCCGATCAGGTGGTGGCGGAAATCAAACAGCGCGGGGGTGAGGCGGTGGCCAATTACGATAATGTGGCCACCCCCCGGGGCGGTGAAAATATCGTTAAAACCGCCCTGGACGCCTTCGGCCGGTTGGACATCCTGATCAACAACGCCGGTATCCTGCGGGACAAGAGTTTTTCAAAGATGGTGCCTGAAAACTGGCATGCGGTTATTAACGTCCATTTAAACGGCGCCTTCAACGTAACGCGCCCGGCCATGGCGGCTATGAAGGAAAACGGGTACGGACGCATTGTCATGACCACTTCGGCGGCCGGCCTTTACGGCAATTTCGGACAGACCAACTATTCGGCGGCGAAAATGGCCGTGGTCGGACTGATGAACACCTTGAAGCTGGAAGGTAAAAAATACAACATCAAAGTCAATACCGTCGCTCCCATCGCGGCCTCCAGACTTACCGAAGATGTAATGCCGCCGGATTTATTTGAAAAGTCCAAACCGGAATTCGTCTCCCCCATGGTATTGTATCTTTGCAGTGAGCGCTGCCGCGAAACCGGCGCGATTTTCAACAGCGGCATGGGTTATTTTAACCGGACGGCGGTATTCACCGGGCCAGCAACCCAGCTGGGTGATCTTGAAAATCCGCCCACTCCCGAGCGAATTCACGAGAACTGGAAAAAGATCAATTCCCTGGAAGGCGCCCGGGAAATGGAAGATGCCAATGCGGCCATCCTGGCGCTCATCATGCCCCCGGACGAAAAAGCAGACCAAGCAGCGGAATCAGCCGACGCCGGCGGCAGTGTCCAGGCAATTTTCAAAGGCATGGCCGCAAGCTTCAAAGTGGAAGCCGCCGCCGGGATTGACGTGGTGTTCCAGTTCAATATCTCGGGCGAAGGCGGCGGCGACTGGTTTTGTGTGATCAAAGACGGCAGCTGCAGAATTGAGGTGGGGGCCCACGAAAAGCCGGCCTGTACGATCAATATGGCAGCCGGGGATTTTCTGGCCATGATGGGCGGCAAGCTGCCGGCCATGCAGGCGTTTACCTCCGGCAAGCTTAAGATCGAAGGGGATGTGATGAAGAGCCAGCTGCTGGAGAAGTTGTTTAAGATAGGTTAGAAAAAGGTTTAGAGGTTTGGGGCTTCGTCCTTCGGACTACGACCCCACACGCAGGGTTCAACGGTTCTGGGTTCAGAGGTTAATGGAAAAATCCCAACCCAGAACGGTGAACCTTGAACCTGTGAACGCATACAGTTAACCTTTTAACAAAAAAATTATTTTATATAATTTTTCCGGAGGAAAAATTATGGCCACAGGAATAAAAGACAAGGTTGCAATTATTGGTATGGGCTGCACCCGCTTCGGCGAGCGCTGGGATGTGGGCGCCGAAGAACTAATGGTGGAAGCCTTCAAGGAGTGCATCGAGGATGCCGGCATCGAAAAGAAGGAAATCGGGGCCGCCTGGCTGGGGACCTGTTTTGACAGCATCAATGTCGGGCGCAGTGCGCTGCCCCTGTCATTGACGCTGCGGCTGCCGAATATACCGGTAACCCGGGTTGAAAATTTTTGTGCCACCGGCACCGAAGCTTTTCGGGGCGCCTGCTATGCAGTTGCCTCCGGCGCCTATGACATCGCTCTGGCTATGGGAGTTGAAAAACTAAAAGACACCGGTTACGGCGGTCTGCCCAGCTTCGTGGGCTCCGACTCGGGCAGCCTGAACTGGCAATGGTTTCCGAACATGACGGCGCCCGGTGCCTTTGCCCAGCTGGCCAGTGCTTACGCCGCCAAATATAAGATTTCCGATCAGGATTTAAAGCGGGCCATGGCGCATGTGTCGGCCAAGAGCCATGCCAACGGTGTCCTGAATCCCAAAGCCCATTTACGCAAAGCCGTGACCGAGGATCAGATTATGGCGGCTCCCATTATCGCTCACCCCCTGGGATTGTTCGATTGCTGCGGTGTCAGCGACGGTGCGGCCTGCGCCATCGTGACTACGCCGGAAAAAGCCAAAGCGCTTGGCAAAAAGGATTTTATCAGCGTCAAGGCGCTCCAGCTGGCCTTGAGCTCCGGCGAGGAGATGGGATACAACGATTGGGATGGCGATCATTTCGTCACCACCAGCAAATGCAGCGTTCAAGCCTACAAGGAAGCCGGGATTGCCGATCCCAAAGAAGAGATCAGCATGATGGAGGTGCACGATTGTTTTTCCATCACGGAGCTGGTCACCATGGAGGATCTTCATATCTCCGAAAGGGGACAGGCGTATAAGGATGTCATGGACGGCATGTTCGACCGCAACGGCAAGACCCCATGCCAGGTGGACGGCGGCTTAAAGTGTTTCGGCCATCCCATCGGGGCATCGGGCTTGCGAATGCTGTACGAAATGTATTTGCAATTTTACGGCCTGGCCGGGGCGCGCCAGATCGAAGATCCCAGATTCGGACTCACCCATAACCTGGGCGGCTTTCCGGCCATGAATGTTTGCAGCATCTCGATCGTCGGCAAATAAGGCGAATCGATAGGCATTCGGCGAAGGTGCTCGCGGAGCGTCCCTGCGGGCTTGAGAGCTCAGGCTGAAAAAGCTCACAGCTAGCTCAAGAAAAGCAATCCACAGACTATCAGCCATCAGCGATGAGCTATCACTGGTTCCTTCTACCTAAGCGCAGCGTTCGCGTGAAACGCTCATCGAGCGAGCGCTCCTTCAGCGCAGTTCTTACGGTAAAGTATGTAATAAAACGAATTCAATGGAAATACTCAGCTATACCGAGGAGCATAACTTTTTTCGTGAACGGCTGCGGTCCTTTTTAGCCGAAGAGGTGGCGCCTTTTGCCGACCGGTGGGAAGAAGAAAAGATCATACCCAAAAGTGTCTGGCAAAAAATGGGCCGGGGCGGATTCTTGTGCACCGATGTTGCACCGGAATACGGCGGCCTGGGAGGTGATTTCTTATATTCCCTGATTGTGGCCGAGGAGATGACCAGAACCCGGCAAACCGGATTGGCAACTCCGCTGCACAGCGACATCGTCGTTCCCTATATCAGCGCTTTCGGTTCGGAAGAATTGAAGCATAAATATCTGCCCGGATGTGTCTCCGGTGACATCGTTACGGCGGTGGCCATGACGGAGCCCGGTGCCGGCAGCGATCTGGCAGGAATAACCACGGCCGCAGTGGAGGAGGGGGCTGAAGTCGTGTTGAACGGTTCCAAAACGTTTATTTCAAACGGACTCAACGCGGATCTGGTTGTGGTGGCCGCCAGGGATCCGGACGTGGAAAACCCATATGAAGCCTTGTCTTTGTACCTGGTTGAATCCGGGACCCCCGGTTTTACGCGTGGGCGTCACCTCGAAAAAATGGGTATGTGGAGCCAGGATACGGCCGAGCTTTTTTTCTCTAAATGCCGCATCCCCAGAGAAAATCGTCTCGGTGAAAAGGGGATGGGGTTTTTGATGCTGATGGATAAGCTTCAGCAGGAACGGCTGATGTGCGCCATCATGGCGGTTGCCGGTGCTGAGTTTATTCTGGAGTGGATTACGGATTACTGCAAGCAGACTTCTATTTCGGGCAAGCCCCTTTCCAAATCCCAGGCAGTGCAGTTTGCGCTGGTGGAAATGACCACGGATGTGAAGCTTGGCCGAACATTTGTTGAAAAACTGATCGCCGATCACATGGAGAAAATGGCAATCATCGTTGAAACTTCCATGGCCAAATATTGGACGACGGAGATGCTGAACCGGCTTGCCAACCGTGCCCTCGATCTGTGCGGCGATTTTGCCATGTCGGAAAAATGCCCCATCGTCAGAGCCTGGCGGGATGCCAGGATCATGACCATCTTTGCCGGGACGAATGAGATTATGAAGAACATTGCGGCCAAGTTTATGGGACTGTGAAGACAGAGGTCGGATGACAGAGGACAGAGAAAAGATGGCAGAGGTCAGAGTCAAGAGTATAGTTGTCGGGTTTCAGCCCGCCCTGGTGCGACATATGGGATTTTTTATTTGAGCTGCTGGTGATTCCAATAATGTCTTCCCCTTCAAATTCATACAAGGACAGGTCTGGGCCAGGGGTGTCAGCGAGGAAAAGGCGTTGGAGCAGAGAGCATAAAGCATAGCGTCGATAGAGAGGACCCGCCGCCGCCCTCCGGGCTATGGCGCGGCAAGCAGAGAACATATTAGAAACTATAGTTATTGGTTATTGGTTTGCAAATCAACTCAATCAATCAACAACGATCTCAACGATCATAACGATCTCAACCTATCAACTATGAGCTATAAACTATGAGCTATCAACTATGAACCATGAACCATGAACTATCAACATTCGGATTTATAGCTGTGGATTCGATCTACTAAAATTTTAAGCAAATGATATTTTGGTGACCCACGAGGGGGCGGAATGGACAAATACGACGTCGTCGTCATCGGGGCCGGCAATGGCGGGCTTACCGCGGCAGCCAAACTGGCGCAGGCAGGCCTGAATGTTTTGCTGCTGGAGCGGCACAATATTCCCGGCGGTGCTGCCACAAGTTTTTGCCGCGGGCGGTTTGAGTTCGAGGTGGCCCTGCACCAGCTGAGCGGTCTGGGTACACCGGAAAAGCCCGGTCTCCTGCGGCTGCAGCTGGATAAGCTCGGGGTGATGGATGATCTCGAATTTGTCGAGATTTCCGATCTCTACCATGTGGCCACGGCCGATGGGTTTCGCATCACGCTCAAAACGAATCGTGATGAAACCATTGCGGTGCTCAAGGACAAGTTCCCCCATCAAAAAGACGCCATCGGGCGTTATTTTGACTTGATGGCCCGTTATGCCAACGACATGATCGGCGCCTTCATCTTCAGAGATCCGGAGCCGTCGCGCCAGAAATATCCCAATCTCTACCAATTCGCTCTGCGAAATTCCAAAGAAATCCTGGATGAATATTTTTCCGATCCGCTGCTAAAAGCCGTGCTTTCAGTGTACTGGGGCTATATCGGTGTGCCGCCGACCCGTCTGGCGTTTGCTTATCTATGTATGGTTTTATTTCAGTATATGGAGTTTAAACCGTATCATGTAAAAGGCGGTTCCCAGGCATTGTCGAATGCCATTTTGAACAAATTCGTTTTAAACGGAGGAACCGTGCGCTTCAATTGCGGCGCCCAAAAGATCATCGTCCGGGACGGCCGGATAACAGGGGTGATTACCGATGATGATGACGAGATTGCAGCCCAATATGTGGTTTCCAATGTATCGCCGGTCGCCGTCTATACCCATCTTATGGATCGCGAGCAGGTGCCGCAGGATGCGCTGGCCGAAATGAAAAGCCGCAATCTGAGCACTTCCGCTTTTACCATGTTTATCGGATTTGATTGTGAACCCGATCGGCTGGGCATTCAGGAATCCACCAATTTCCTGATGAGCTCCACGGATATTTCGGACGGTCTGCTGGACCGGATGAACCGGCTGGACATCACAGATGAGCTTTTAGTGCTCAGCTGCTACGATGTCACCGACCCTGAATTTTCCCCTCCCGGAACCTGCCAGGCCAATGTCGTGACGTTAAAATACGGAGAGCCCTGGCTGCGGGTGCCGCCGCGGCAGTATCATGATGTGAAATTCCGCTGTGCGGACGCCATGCTGAAGCGGATTTACGAAATCTATCCGGAAGCCAAAAACCACATCGAGGAGATCGAAGTCGCAACCCCGCTGACCCACATGCGCTATCTCGGCCATCCCCTGGGCGCCATATACGGTTATGAAATGCTGACCAAGGATTCCCTTTTTTTCCAGCCGGGCTGCTACTCGCCGATTCAGGGTTTGTTTTTTGCGGGGGGATGGGCCGGCGACAATGGGTTTGAGCCGACCCTGCGATCGGGGATATCGGCAGCGAAGTCCATTATCAGGCGACGTGGGGCGGGATAAGAAGGCTGCTAATATGTTTCCCATCGTAGAAGGTGTCAGGTGTCAGCGCCGCCTGTGGCCCCGTAGCGGCCGGTTTGATCGAAGAAGAAACTGTTTTTAGTGCCTGTGCCCAGTTTAAAGATGTTGTGGGAGCGGTTTTCAACCGTGATCAACTCGGTCGAGCCAGCATCAAAATCGTGGTTGAAAACCACTCCCACCAGCCATTAACTTTAGCCTAAAAATACCGTCGAATTTAATGATGTCTCATAGGAGGCATCTAAATTTAAAGCAGTTAAACCTGACACCTGAACACTGAAACCTGATGTAATAGCGGTTTATTGCGATAGCTAGCTCTGAACCCAGCTTTCCGGATAATCCGGCAAAGGAGGTAACATGCGAAAAGGCATCTGGCAGGAGTTCGACGGGTACCAGGATATTGTCGAGGAAATCAGGGCAAGCCGGAAGCTGGGCGGAACGGCCGCCGCGGCCGTGGTTGCCGCCGAGGAGTACATCCGGCTGCTGCATCCCGCGCGCCTGCAGCTGCGGGTCGGCGATATTATTGAGGAAACACCGACCGCCAAAACGCTGCGTCTGATTTCCAAGGACAACTACCTGCCGCCTTTTCTGGCCGGCCAGTACATTGCCCTTTTTCTTGAAGTCGGCGGCATTCGCACCAGCCGTCCTTACAGCATATCGTCGCCGCCCAATCAGGTCGGATTTTATGATATTACGATTCGCCGGGTTGAGAACGGACTGGTTTCCAGCTATCTGCTCGACGGAATAAAGCGCGGTGATTCGCTGGTCGGTTCTGGGCCGGCCGGCAGCTTCTATTTCAATTCCCTCATTCACAAAACGACAATGGTATGCCTTGCCGGCGGCAGCGGAATTACGCCTTTCATGAGTATGATCCGGGAGATCGTCGAGTGCGGATTGGACCGTAGCGTGTATCTTTTCTACGGCAACAAGACGGCCGATGATATTATTTTCGCCGGCGAACTCAGCCGCATTGCAGAAAGATTCCAAAATATTCATTACATACCGGTCATCGAGGAGGCGGCCGAAGGCTATGCCGGCGCCTGCGGATTCATCACCCGCGATCTGCTGCGCGAAGCACTGGTTAACATTGAAGACAAATCCTTCTTTATCTGCGGACCTCAAGGCCTCTACGATTTTTGTCTGCCCCAGGTGGAAGATCTCGGGGTGCCGAGACGCAAAATAAAACAGGAGATGTACGGTGCACCGTCCAGCATCTGGGAGTATCCCGGCTGGCCGGCGGAGATCGGAAAAGAGGATGCCTTTTCGGTAAACGTCAGAAATGGAAAGCAGCTGAAGGCCAAAGCCGGCGAAACCCTGCTGACGGCCTTGGAGAAAAATGAGGTCCGGGTCCCCTCATTGTGCCGGTCCGGCGAATGCAGCATGTGCCGGGTGAAGATCCTGTCCGGTAAAGTGTATCAGCCCCCGGGGGTTCCCGTTCGAAAGTCCGACCGGCAGTTCGGCTATGTGCATGCGTGCATGTCTTATCCGATCAGCCGATCTTGAAATTTTGATTTAGGAAAAAGGTGAAATTAAAAAGGACAAAGGATAAAGGAAAAAGGTGAAAGGTGTAAGGTGCAAGGTGGAGTTTAGACGGCTGAAAACTATAGATAGAGGCGAAAGGCGAACGGCGCAAGATTCAACCTTGGAGTGAAAGGTGTTTAATCCAATGTCCCGGTCTGTGAATTCTTCATGCTCGGTTTGAAATTCAATTACCGTCATACACCTTTAACCTTTTGCCTTTATCCTTATTCCTATATACGAGGTGTTTATGACTGATGAATTTCTGGTAGGCGAAAAAAAAGACAATGTTTACACCATCACCCTCAATCGTCCTGAAAAACGCAATGCCGTTAATGTCGCAATGCTGACCGGTATCTGTGAGCTGGCGGAAAAGCAGGCTGCAGATTCCGACATCCGGACCATCATTGTCAAAGGGGAGGGAAAAATCTTTTCGGCCGGGGTCGATTTTAACTCCCTTGGAGCGGAAGTGGGCGTATTTTTAGGCGATAAAGGGTCGGGCGGAGCCGGGCTGCGGGCGCTGATCTACAGGTTCCAACAGTATTTCAACCGCCTGGAAGCGGTGGAAATTCCCATTATCTGCGCCATGCACGGCCGGGCCATGGGGCTTGGCGTCGAACTGGCCTTGGCCTGTGATATTCGTTTGATGAGTGCTGACTGCCTCTGGGGCATGCCGGAATTGAAACTGGGTGTTATCGCCGACCTGGGCGGAACCTCACGACTCTCCAGACTTCTGGGGCCATCCCGTGCCATGGAAGTATTTATGACCGCCGGGGAATACACATCTCAACAGGCTTTGGATTGGGGCCTGGTCAATTACCTGCACCCCCCAAATGATTTAATCGCCCAATCGGAAAAGATGGCGCAAAATATTGCTGCAACGGCGCCGCTGGCGGCCGGCGCGGTCAAAAGAATCATCAAACACGGGCAGGGCGTCGATCTGATGACCCAGCTCGATATGGAAGCCAGCCACAACAGTGTCCTGTTGCAGACCGCAGACTTCCAGGAAGGCCTTGCAGCCATGCTGGAAAAACGGGCCGCAAAGTGGAAAAAACGATAGGGCTGTCTCGCGTAAGTGCTGCGCGCATATGGCCCGATCCCTGGTAAGCGCCATGCCTCGCCCCAATCTTCCGATGTCTGAAAGTCAACCCTCGCGCTGCAGCCTGAAATCAAAGCATTCCCTGCGGGGTCGGAGCCATTGCTTACCTGGCGGCCGGAGGTTTGACGGCAGGTTCTCGGACCAGGCAAAAAATTTCGTGCAAATATATTCCCCACACACAATATGCGACGAATAATGGATAGTAGGCCCGGATGATGTCATAGATCGAAGCGGCAATGGGCAGCATCAGCCGATCGGACAGGATGAAAAGAGCAAAAAGAAAGGGAGCGATTTTTGTGCAGCGTATGTTTTTTATTATGTAGTAGCTCGGCACCAGGAGCAGGATATACCCGTAATCTTTAAATCTGGGATGGATCAGGGCATACACCAGGCCTACCATAAAGACTTCCATCATCGCTCTGTTTTCAATGGCCGGGCGCTTTAACCGAAGGCAGGCTTGGTAGGAAAAAAAGACCACGGCGGCTGCCAAAATAATGTACATCCCGGCTTCAAAGAAATGCGGAATCCTCATTCCCGAAATTTTGGCCAATGATTCCGCCAGGGCCGCGATCAGCTTGTTGGTTGAAGGCACCACCCCGCCTTTTTCGCCCAGCACCACCAGGGCGTTTTTTATAAATCCGGTAAACAGCTCCGGCACCAACAAATATTGAATAAGCAGGTAGGCGAGAAAGACAGCCCCGGCGCTGAAGAAATATTTAAACCTTCTTTTATCGTCAGAAAGCAGCAGCAAAACCAAGAAGAAAATGGGTGTCAGCTTAAAACCGGCGGCAATCAGGGTGAAGAGGCAAAAAAGCTTTAATTTGCCCTTAATGTAAAAACTGAAACCAAGCCACAGCAGCGCCTGCTGCACCAGGTTGATATTGCCGGCGATCATATCCAGGAAAATGGCACTGTTAAAGGCCAGCAGGCAAAAAACATAAAACAGTGGGCCGCCGTCTTTTTTGAGAAACTCTCTTTGCCAGAAATAAATGAGGCCGATCAGTAAAAGAAATTTTGAAATAAGAAAAATCTGGAAAGCGGTTTTGTATGCGGGAATCGCAAACAGGCGATAAAAAAACAGGGTGACCGGAGGATAGGTATATAAAAATCTTGTCCGGGCTTTGGGAAACAGATTGTCGGCGTCATAGGGGTTTGAGCCGGATGCCAGAATTTTGCCCGCTTCACGGTGGGTACGAAAATCCCACAGGTATTGGTCCTGGTGGGCCGAGATATGCAATAGCAGGGTCAGACCATATGCGAGCAGCAGGGCAATAACCACTATCCCGGCGATCTTTTTGGCCATTTGCTTTTTCCCCTTAAAACTTGCTTGAACCAATGGATTTGAAAATTTTGAAGGTGCTGCCTATTGTCAGGGATGTCTTATCTTTAATATTCGAATTTCGTTATCAGCGTCAAGCGCTAAGTCCGCCGATTCAATGGTTTCATTTTGTACATGAAAGCACGATTTTTTTGACACTCCAACTAAATTGCCGGGTGGCTTGTCGAGAGGCGGGCAAAGGGACTGCGCATGCTTTTCTAAAGGATTGGAACGATGGTATAATAGTGGTTGAGCGATTTTGAACGGGATGGTATTGTATCACAAAACCGGTGTTCGAACTGCCGGCTGCCGGGACAAAGTTCTGGCCTGATAATTACCAAAACCGCAACCGTTCGCGGGTTCAGAGGTTCCGGCGTTGAATTTGCGGGAATTAGTTTTAAGATTGCCTTTAATGGTGAATCCCGAACCGATGAAACCATACTAAAAGGAGTGATTTGAGAATGAACTATGAAAAAGTGGTTGTCGAAATTGATGAAAAATATGTGGCCGAGGTCACGCTGAACCGTCCGGAGAATTTAAACACATTCGACAGCATAATGGCCGCGGAACTTTATGATGCGCTGTTCGCGCTGGATGCCGAAAAAAGCGTCCGGGTCATCCTTTTGAAAGGCGCCGGCAAGGCCTTTTGTGCCGGTATCGACGTCAATGAGCTGGCCGGTAAATCGACCATGGAATATCGCGACTGGATCGAACGGATGGAACGCCCCCTGGTGGCGATATCCCAAATGAAAAAGCCGGTGATTGCTCAGCTGCAGGGTGTTGCGGCCGCCAACGGCATGGGGCTGGTAGCTGCTGCGGACCTGGCGATTGCCGCGCAGAATGCCCGGATGGGACTGACGGCCATTAACGTGGGGCTCAATTGCGTCGGACCCGTCATTCCGGTCGCCCGCTGCGTCGGACGCAAGAAGGCCCTGGAATTGTTGTTGTACGGGAATTTGATTCCGGCTTCGGAGGCCCTGGCACTGGGCCTGATCAACAAAATTGTACCCAAGGAAGAACTCGAAAGCGAGGCGCGCCGCTGGGCGCAGGAGCTGGCCCAAAAAAGCCCCCTGGCGCTTCAAATTGCCAAGCGTTCGTTCTACCATGCCGAAGACATGGACTATGAGAAGCAGTTTGCCTACATGAACGAGGCGTTTGCGCGCTTGTGCTCCACCGCCGATGCCAAGGAGGGCGTTCAGGCGTTTTTCGAAAAACGCAGACCGCAATGGCAGGAAAAGTAGGAGGTGTCAACATGTCCCAAAATTATGATGCCATTGTTATCGGTGCCGGAATCATTGGATGTTGTGTGGCTTTTGAGCTTGCGAAGAAGGGATATAAAACCCTCAACGTCGACAAATTGCCGGAAGCGGGTTCCGGTTCGACCTCCAATTCCTGTGCGGTTATTCGGCTGCACTATTCAACTCCGGACGGCGTGGCCATGGCCCGGGAGAGCTATTTTTATTGGCTTAACTGGGAAGCGCATCTCGGCGTCAAGGACCCCAGGGGTATGATCCGTTATATCAACCACGGCTGTCTGGTCACCAAAACCGAAAAAAACAAACATCTGAAGAATGTCATGGCCAGTCTGGATGAATTGGCGGTTGGGTATGAGGAGCTGGACGCGGCCGGCATCAGGCAGCGGTTTGCGTTTCTCGATACCCGCCAGTACGGCCCGCCCAAATTGCCTGACGACCCCGGTTTCGGCCAACCAACCGGCGATGCCATCGGGGGGGCCGTCTACATTCCTGAATCGGGATATATCAGCGACCCGATGCTTTCCACCCATAACGTGCAGGTCGCGGTTGAAGCCAGGGGCGGTGAATTCATTTTTAATGCCGAGGTGACGGATATTCTCAAAGAAAATCATCGGGCAGCCGGAATCAGATTAAAGGACGGCTCCCGGATCAAGGCCCCGATTGTAATTAACGTGGCCGGACCGCATTCATTCATCATTAATCGGCTGGCAGGCGTTGAGGAAGGCATGAATATCAGGACCCGGGCCCTGCGCCAGGAGGTTGCCCATGTTCCGCCGCCCTCGGGATTGGATTATGAGGCCGCGGCACCGCTGATATCCGATGGCGACACCGGATGCTATTCGCGGCCGGAGGCGGGCAACCACGTTCTTATCGGTTCGGAAGACCCGGATTGCGATACGCTGGATTGGGTTGACGACCCGGATAACTTTAATCGCAACTTTACCGATCAGTGGCGGACCCAGGTCATGCGGGAGGCTCAGCGAATTACGAATCTGCCGATACCCAACCGGATGCAGGGCGTTGTCGATCTTTATGACTGCACGGATGACTGGCTCCCGATTTACGACCGGTCGGACCTGCCGGGTTTTTACATGGCTGTCGGGACATCCGGCAATCAGTACAAAAACGCGCCGGTGGCGGGCGCCCTGATGGCCTACCTCATCGAGCAGGTCGAGGCCGGGCACGATCATGACAAGGATCCGCTTCAGTACGCCCTGAAGTATGTCAAAAGAAATCTTAACCTCGGCTCGTTTTCTCGCCTGCGTGAAATCAATGCCGACTCCAGTTTTTCCGTGATCGGATGAACATAAGGGTTTCGGGTGTCAGGTTTCAGGTGTCAGCGCCGCCGCCGGCCAAAACAACGGCCGGTCTGATCGAAAAAGAAACATAATAGTTCACCGCAGAGCCCGCCGCCTCTGGCCCATAGGGCCTACGCCCCGGTGGGAGAACGCCGAGAAAGAAAAGTTAAATTAATCTCTGCGCTCTCAGCGGTGAGACACTTCGAAAAAATGGCATCGAATTTAAGGAAGTTTCATACGAGGCTTCAAGTGTCAGCCCGGCCGCCATGCGCTAAGCGGATAGTTTAATCGAAGACAAAACTATATTAAGTACCTGACCACAGGTGACGCCTTCTGAATTTCCATGTCCATTGGCGAAAACAAGTTTGGAGTTTGGAATTTCGGGCATTGTAATTGTAATTTGTTTGAATTTTGGAATTTGTTATTTGAGATTTTTCAAGTTCCGGCACCTCAAGCTGATTTTATTACCTTGAAACATGTTGCCGGGTAAAGTTTTTTTAGAACTTACAAAGTCCTGTGCGGCCGGATTTTCCAGCTACCGGCCGGCAACCCATATTCAAGCCAGAAAAGTTACGCCGCCGGAATCCTCCCGGGCGGCCCATGCCGAGCCGGTCGGATAGATATGCTTTGCCTCGAAATCCGGCTGCATCTCAAGACCCCAACCGGGAGTTGTCGGCGTTACGTACGCGCCTTGTTCGAGCCTTACCGGTTCGATAAAAACTTCATCCTGCAGAAAGTGGACATGTTCCACGACCTGATCATCCGAATGGGCGGCAACGCAGATCTGATCCCACAGGGCATAGTGCCGGATCATGGTGCAGAGGCCGATGCCGCCGCCATGAGGACAAACCGGGATTTTGTACTTGGCCGCCATGAGGATCACCGCCAGAACATCATTGACGCCGGCCAGCCGGGTTGCATCGATCTGGCAATAACGGATGGCACCGCTGGCCAGCAGTTGCTTGAATATCACCGGAGATGGCACCTGCTCCCCGGCGGCGACCCCGATGCCGTATTTTTCCATTGCCTTGGCGATTTTCAGATAGCCCAGAATGTCGTCCCGGGCCGTAGGTTCTTCGATCCAGGTGGGATGAAATCCGGCCAGTTGCTGCATATACCCGATGGCCTCGTCCACTCCCCAGACCTGATTGGCATCCAGCATCAGACCGGCGTCCTCTCCGATGGCCCGGCGAATGAATGCCAGCCGGCTCAGGTCGTGCTGCAGATCATCACCGACTTTCATCTTAAAGCAGTTCAAGCCGACGGCTCTCATTTGTTCGATCGTGTCGAGGATCTGGGCGTCGGTTAAGCCCAGCCAGCCGGCGGTTGAATATGCTTTTGGCCCGCGCTGCAGCAAGCGGGATTCGCGTTCCCGGCGGCCGTCCCAATTGGCTTTCAACATATCGATCGCTTCGGCGGGAGTGAGCGCATCGCGCAAGTAGCGCCAGTCGATGCACTGGACGATTTTTTCCGGCGGAAGATCGACCAGGAGTTTCCACAACGGTTTGTCTGCCTGTTTGGCCCAGAGATCCCACATGGCATTGATGATGCTGCCTGCAGCCATGCGGAATACGCCGTCAGCCAACCACCGCAGCTGATGATGATCCACCAGCAATCGGTGAAAAGCACCCGGATCAGCGCTGAATTCCTCCAGGCCGGCTCCAACAACGAGCCGGGCCAGATCCTTCACCCCGTGGGCGATCCAGTCATTGCCGGCGCCCAGGGTGAAGGCCAACGAATATCCCGTGAATTCGGAGTTGGTTTTCAATTTAACAACTGCGGCTGAATAATTCGGCTTTTTGTGAAATGGGTCCGAGCCCAGCAAGGTGTCCGAAGTCGGGACTCTGAGATCGATGACACTGACATTTTCAATGATTGTTTTTTGCTGCATGATCCAACTTAAGGGTTCAGCCCTGCCAAATTTCCGGCTTGGGCATATTCATCATGTAATATTCGATGCGGTACGGGCTTATCCTGCATACCACATAATTCGGATCGTCGGGACCGCTGAAAATGGACCGCAAGAGGTCGTACCACTGCGCATTTTTTGTTGCGGCATCTCCCAATATTTCAGCCCGTCCCTGCACCTGAAGCCAGGATACCGCTTTTTGCGGATCGGTGACGCCAAGGGTGAGATGCACCTCCGGATTCTTAACAATCTGAAGCGTTTTGCGCGAATTCAGAAAGGTGGCAAACCAGATATTCAACTGATCATCGGCCCTAACCACAACGTAGCGCGTCCACGGCTTGCCGTCTTCGGTTATCGTAGCGAAGGACGCCAGTGTATGTTCCTTCATCTTTTCAAATATCTTTTCTTTCAAATCACTCATGGCAGCTCCTCAGTGATAGTAGTCCATTGAAATTGGGATCAGAAAATTAAACTAACCTGGATTTGCAGAAAGTCAATGTCAATTAATAATCGGAGAAGCTGATTTACCGGCATCGGTAACAGATGATGGTCTGAGATAATGGGGGTATTCCCCTATTGACATGGCCCCTGTCAATGATGAATGTAAAGACATTGCACGACTGTGGTTTGGGACCAGCGTGGCGGTGTAAGTCGCCAAATGGTTTCTGATGCTGGACTAATTAATTGCAGGAGATTGACCATGAAATATAGTGCTGATCGCAGAGACAATAAACGGCTAAATCACAAAGATACAGCCCTGCTTACAGACGAAAATTCAGATTTTTATTGTTATGGGCAATTAATTAATTTGAGTGGCGGCGGCATGTATTTTGAGACGGAATGCAATATTAAACCGGGAAGAGAGATCAACATTCGATTTGAGAATCCTCCGTTTAAATCGGCGCCTAAAAAATATATGGTTACGGTTCAATGGTGCAAGCGCCTGTCAGATTTTGAATCCATCGGCACCTATGGCGTCGGGGTCAAGTACAGTTGAATTTATTGGCGCTGTCATAATTCCATCTTGATCCGGCATTGTCGTAGATGTAACGATTTCCAAAGCCGTACGGCCGTCTGTTGACGGCCTGGGTTTTACCCCCACTTAGCAGACTACCTCCGAAAACCGGGGTCAATCCCGACAGCATTATTGATGTTCCGACAATTAAAGATACAAATAATTTCACCGCAGGCCATCCCCGGAAACAAACCCCGTCAACATATTCCAACCTCGAAAACCTGGCCCTGTAGGCCAGAATTCTTTATTAAACGCCGTTGGCAAACGACCTATGCGGTCATTATTATAGGTCGTCTGGTTTCTGAGTTGAATCACCTATATAAAGAGACAGGATGCCGCATACGGTAACAAAAATTTCGGTTTGACCGGGCCCCAGCTTGTCATACTCCAGGAATTGTCAAATGGAGAAATGACGGTTTCCGAGCTGGCCCGCAGGATCAGTTTAAGCCAGGGAACTGTAACCGATATCATTCACAGGCTGGAAAATAAGCATCTGATCATTAAAAGGCGCGGCAATCGCGATAAACGTCGTGTGCTGGTAGCTTTGTCTGAAATGTGCAAGGACCTTCTGGTTTCGGCGCCGCCTCCGCTTCAGGAAAAATTTATGAATTATTTTTCACAGATCGAAGAGTGGGAACAATTTCTTTTCTTCCATAGTGTAGTGATAGCCAACCAAAGGGTGCGACACTTAAGCTATAAATACTTGGTTCCAATCCCAAATGAAAGCATAGACTCCTTTTCTGACAGCCGTTTGCACCACTGCACAGTCGCATAGTAATCTTTAGGCGAAGATTTGTAGGGTGGATTGTCATATCGAATCTTGATTCTTCTCCCCGGTGTCAGAGCGTTTTCTGATTCAAAGTACATGCCATTGCCGCTGACATTTCCAATTTGGGCATACACATAATATTTAGCGTTTTCGTCTGAAACCATGATAGTTCCCTTTTGATTGATGCGCTTATCTTTTCTTCTTTCAGAACCGCTTTTCATATATTGCCTCCCCCATTGTTAGAGGTCTCTCAAACGACCAGGCATCGATTCCAACCGCAGCAGACTGGCTGGAGTTTATTGAGGTGAATTTAGTCTCATCACCATGTGATCATCTGTCAATAGGGGGAGCCACCTAATTTCACGGAGATTTACCCTGAAAGTGCGAGATTGATGAGGCGTATGATGCAAAGACTCGCAGCAAGCCATTACCGACGGGGGAAGCTCTCCGCCTGGTGTGAACTCGGGAAACCGGTATGCCTAACGAAAAAGGAAGCAACGATGCCCCCTAAATCACAAAATAGTTATCCAATGGAGTCGAGGCTGCTGTGCTTCCTTAGGTATATGGTAAAGCAACATGAGTTTGTGTCAAGATTCTCTAAAGCTATTTAAACGGAGTAGGCGCAAGACCATCGTTTACGGTGATTTTTTTGAAGAAGGCGGTGTTTTTCTCGGACCCGCCCTTTAGTGGGCGAAGCCTGATTTTTTAAGCCACTATTATATTGACAGGTGGATTTGGGCATGCTACAAATTAGCTAACTAACTATTTGATAGCTAATTAACGGAGACCAGGATATGGTCGATACGAAAGAGGACTCGCGCAAGCTTACGCTCGCGCACCTGCTGGCGCAGGTCTGCCGCCTGGTGGGCAGTCGCAGAAGAATGAAGCTGGAAAGCATCGGCCTTCACCACGCCCAGGGGTTGATCCTCTTTCAGCTCTGGCAGGAAGATGGAATTTCCCAGAGTGTGCTTGCACGGGCCTTGCATATTACGCCGCCGACGGCAACCAATACCTTGAAGCGCATGGAACGGGACGGCTGGGTCAAACGCCGCCGAGAGGAATCAGACCAGCGGATTGTCCGGGTCTATCTGACCGAGAAATCAAGAAGGCTCCGCGAAGAAGCCCGTGCATCTTTCAGAGAATTGGACGGTGAGATGACATCGCTGATGACCGAACAGGAATGCGAAGCACTCAGAGAAGCGCTTCTAAAGGTTCACCGCTACCTGGCCAAGCTGGCGGCCGCGGGGGCCGATCGATTTTGCTCCGCACAGGCAGGATCCCGCGAATGTGAGGAGAAATACCGGTGAAATCCCTCATGCGCCTTTATGTATATCTGCGGCCGTACCGGATTCAGGCTGCAGTCGCTCTGATTCTGCTCTTTGCCATGGTCGCGGCGGACTTGCTCATCCCGCATCTGACGCAGCGGATTATCGACCAGGGAATCGTGCCGCACAACCTGCATGTGGTTGTTACTACCGCCCTTGTCATGGTGGGCGCCGCGATTTTTTCGGCCGGCCTGGCCGTTGCCAACAACTACCTGTCGGTAAACGTTGCCATGGGCTTCGGCGCTGACATCCGCAGCGCCATGATTCGCAAGGTCCAAAACTTTTCATTCGGAAACCTCGACAGACTCCGGACCGGCAATCTCATCGTCCGGTCGACGAGCGACGTCAATCTGGTGCAGATGATCGTGATGCTGTCGCTCCGTATCCTTACCCGGGCGCCGATCTGGGCCTGCGGTGCGATGGTCCTGCTAGTTCTCACCAACCGCCGCTTCGCCTATATAATGGCAGTGTTCGTGCCGCTGATCGTATTGCTGGTTTGGGTTTTCGCCTTCAAGGCCCGGCCGCTGTTCCTGCGGGTTCAGCAGCGACTCGACCGGCTGAACATCGTTTTGCAGGAGAACCTTGCCGGAATGCGCGTCGTCAAGGCATTCATCCGCACCGAGCACGAGGAAGCCCGTTTCGACGAAGCCAATCAAGCGTTGATGGACCGGACGATCCAGGTCGCCCGCCTCATGGCGATCTTTTCCCCCTTCATGCTGTTGATGGTTAACCTGGCGATCATCGCTGCGCTTTGGATCGGCGGTCGAACGGCGATGGCCGGCCAGATGTCGGCCGGCGAAGTTGTGGCAGCCATAAACTATCTTTCTTTTGCTCTTTTTCCGATCCTCTTGCTTACCGGAATGCTTGGTCCCATCTCGGCGGCGGATGCATCGGCCAGCCGGATTTTGGAGGTTCTCGACACCGAACCGCAAGTCCGTCAGATGCGATCGACATCAAAGCTCGTGGATCCCCAGGGACGGATCGTCTTTGAGGGCGTTTACTTCAGCTATTCCGGCAACAGTGCCGAGCCGGTGCTGTCGGACGTTACCTTCACCGCCGAGCCTGGGGAGACGGTTGCCATCGTGGGTGCAACCGGTTCCGGAAAATCGACCCTGATTCATCTTATCCCGCGCTTTTACGACGTGACAGCCGGGCGGATCACCTTCGACGGAGTCGACGTGAGGAATTTGGACCTCGGCTCTCTGAGAGGCGCTATCGGGATAGCCCTCCAGGAATCGGTACTTTTCAGCGGGAGCATACGCGACAACATCCGTTACGGGCGAACGGCGGCCGGAGAAGAGGAAGTGACGGCGGCGGCAAGGGCGGCCCAGGCCGACGAGTTCATTGCCGAGCTTCCCGGGGGATATGATGCCGTGGTCGGCCAGCGGGGCGTGACGCTCTCCGGAGGGCAACGCCAACGAATCGCAATCGCACGGGCGCTGCTGGTCAAACCCAAAGTCCTTATCCTTGATGATTCGACCAGCGCTTTGGACATCGAGACCGAAGTTCGCCTGCAGGACGCCCTTGATCAGCTGATCGCCGGGTTGAAAAATGCCACGACCCGCTTCATCGTCGCTCAACGCATCAGCACGGTGCTTCTTGCCGACAGGATTATTGTTCTCGACCAGGGACGGATCAGCGCCATCGGCTCTCACCGGCAGCTGCTGGACACGAGTACCGTGTATCGGGATATTTATTGCTCCCAGCTCGGGGAACCGGCTGCGGATATGGCAGGGCGTCATGACGGGTAGAGCAGCTCAAAAGCAACCACCTCCGCGCCTGACCGGATTGCAGGGGCCGGGCGGAAGAATCGGCGGCCCGGGGCAGACAATGGATCGGGCCAGGGACGCAAGGGGAGCGCTGCGCCGTCTGATGCACTATCTGCGCCCGCATCAAAGCACCCTCGTCCTGGCCGTCCTGACAGCCGGTTTTGCAACCGCCCTTGCCATTGCCGGGCCTTACCTGATGGGACGCGCTATCGACCAGCTTGTCGGCGGAAGCCTTGCCGCCCTCCTGCGGTTTACCCTCCTCATGGTGGGGGTATATGTGTTTTCAGCGATAGCACAGCTTGCCCAAGGTGTTCTGACCGTCGGTATCGCCCAGAAGGCCATGCGGGCGCTGCGGGCCGATCTCTTCAGCCATATACAGACGCTGTCCCTGCGGTTTTTCGATTCCCGATCGCAAGGGGATCTGATGAGCCGGCTGACCAACGACATGGATGCGATCAGCCAGGTTCTAACCTATAACGCGGCCCAACTGTTCACCGGAATCCTGACCCTCGTCGGCATTCTGGCGATCATTTTTGTTCTCAGCCCCTGGCTGACCTTGAGCTCGATGATTGCCTTTCCTCTGATGATCGGCCTCGTAGGTATGGTGGGGCGAAAGACACGATCGGCATTCCGCAGCTACCAGGCGCGGTTGGGTGCGCTGAACGCAGTGCTTGAGGAGACTTACAGCGGACAGCGGGTCGTCCTCGCCTTCGGGCAGGAAGAGAGCGTTCTGAGCCGCTTCGACCAGGCGAATGATGCAGTCCGATCGGTCGGCGTGCACGCCATGTCCCTGGCGCTTCTCGTGATGCCGATGATGGGAATCCTGTCGAATTTAAACGTGGCCATTCTTTGCGGCATAGGGGGATGGCTGGCGATTCGGGGGATTGTGACAATCGGAACGATCGCTGCTTTCATCACTTACTCGCGGCGTTTCGCCGAGCCGCTGCGCCAGCTGAGCAACTTGTACAACCAGATCCAGGCTGCATTGGCCGGAGCGGAACGAATCTTCGAGATCCTGGACACCGCTCCGGATCAGACCGATCTTCCCATGGCGCTTGAGCTGCCCAGGGTAGCCGGAGAGGTGCAGCTCGAGCACGTCGCCTTTTCCTATGTGCCCGGCGTCCCCGTGCTGAAAGACGTCTCCATCCATGCCCATCCCGGAGAGCGGATCGCGCTGGTTGGACACACCGGCGCCGGGAAAACAACCCTGGTCAACCTGCTTTCCCGCTTCTATGATCTTGATGAAGGGACGATCCGGATCGATGGCGTCGACATTCGCGCGGTGTCGCGGGACAGTCTCAGGCGGCAGCTCGGAGTGGTCCTTCAGCAGTCGTTTCTTTTCAGCGAGTCTGTGACGGAGAACATCCGCTACGGCCGGCTCAACGCCACTGATGAGGAGGTTTTTGCGGCTGCCGGGCTCGCCCATGCGGACGGTTTTATCCGCCGGCTGCCCCAGGGCTACGATACAGTCCTTGCGGAGCGGGGTGCGAATCTCTCCGAAGGCCAGCGCCAACTCATAACAATCGCCCGGGCGATCCTGGCCGATCCGGCCATCCTCATCCTGGACGAGGCAACCAGCTCCGTCGACACCCGCACCGAGCTGCACATTCAGAAAGCCCTCCAGGAACTGATGAAGGGACGCACCAGCTTCGTCATCGCACACCGGCTCTCTACCATCGCCAATGCCGATCAGCTGATCGTGATTGACCAGGGCCGGGTGGTGGAACGGGGGAGCCACGCAGAGCTTCTGGCCCTGGGGGGCGTTTACTACCGCCTGTACACGAGTCAATTTCGGGATCGGACAACTGTGGAATGAACCCCTAAAACTGCACAGATCACAGCAATGTGATCAGAGTGTTTTGACCAGGCTCCGGGGTTAATTCAAGCATCAATTCAAATTCGCAAGGAGGACGGTAACCAATAGCGGAATGCAGCGGCCTTAATTCAATTCAATCTTGCAAGGCCATTTCGTAAAACCACCGTTTTCATGCCGTCTGCTCGACTGGTTTGTGCGGTGCTCATTTCAGTCCTTCATCTGCTTTTTTGCGGATTTGATGAAGCGTCCGAATGCTCTGTCCTTCTTCCGTTTGTCCAGGTACGACAGCTCATGGAACTCCGACTCCTTCTTTAGCTTCAGGTAGCTGGAATAGCGATCCTCATTCAATACACCGCTTTTGACTGCAGCTCGGACTGCACAGCCGGGCTCCTGTTCATGGCAACAGTTTGCATAGCGACAATTTAAGGAAAGGTCGACAATATCTTCAAATTCTTGGTTGACCCCGTCGCTCACACCTAGAAGGCCTAGTTCTCGCATTCCGGGCGTATCAATCAACATGGAGCCTTGATCAAGAACGATAAGCTGGCGGCGTGCAGTGGTATGTCTTCCTTCTCCCGTTCCACTAACGGCCTTTGTGTCAAAGGCGTCCTGTCCTATCAGGCGATTGATGAGAGTTGTCTTGCCGACCCCCGATGAGCCGAGCAGGCAATATGTTTTTCCCGAGACTATCGCCTGTTGAAATTCGTCAAATCCGATGCCCGTGATATTGCTGAGGGCAAGTACCCTGGCGGTGATCGCGGCTGACTTTATGGCTGCAAGTTTCTGTTCCAGTTCTTCGGGAGTGTTCAAGTCCGTTTTGGTAAGAACAACAATCGGCTCAACCCCCCCGTCTACTGCCATTACCAGGTACCGATCCATCCTCCGCACATTGAAGTCAACGTGGCACGACTGGACAATGAAGGCGACGTCGATGTTGGCCGCAATCATCTGGAAATCCACTTTTTCACCGGCAGATTTGCGGCGCAGAAAGGTCTTTCTCGGAAATACTCCATGGATAATTGCTGCAGAATCGTCGTTGTGGTATGCCACGGTTACCCAATCACCGACACACGGCAGGTCAACCGAGGATTCAACCTGGAAATAGAACTTCCCAGCGAGTTCAGCCGGGACTTCCCTGATTTGATTTCTGATGAGGTAAGAGCCGCGGTCAACTGCCGATATGCGCGCTATACTGCGGCCCTCTTGACGCAAGTCGCTGACTTGTACCTCAAACCATTTGTCGAAACCGAGATCACTCAATTTCAAAAACCAACCTTATCTGACTCCCCACCATTAGGTGGTTCGGCATCGGCCATTTTAACCCGTCAGTTGGAGTCTAAGTAAGTCTTGCATGAGTTTAAAATGGCTTCATCCCAAACTCAAGTCAACCATCAACGTCGGTGCCCACACCTTTGACTGCGGCGTGTGGTAATGTCTGCGCGATCCGTAAGCATGACATCTCCAATGTATTTTAATTACGGTTTCGACTGTGCAGTTAGCCCGCAGGTGTCAGGCCGCACTTCGCGGCGCTCAGCTCGTCGAGCGCTTTTCCCGGTCGGTGCGGAAAGCCGGTGGATAGATAGCTATGTCTTACGAGTGCCGGACTTCAACGCATGCGCGCCGCTGCCGAGCAGCGCGAGCGTGAAGCAGGCAACTGCCCAAAACACCGGATATTCATACCCGCCGCCTTTCGCAGTAAAGAGCCATCCATGAGTGCCATGACCCAGGTAGGCTGCAAACAGCAAGTGCACTCCGAGCAAGACCGCGACCCATCGAGCGTAGACACCCAGGATGAGCGCGAGCCCGCCGATGGTTTCGTACAGCATGACCACCCAAGCGAACCAGTCTGGCAAACCCAGTGAGACGAAATATTTTCCGGTGCCCGCCATCCCGAACACGAAGGCCTTGAGATACAGGCCGTGCAGAATGAACAGCAGACCCATGCTCACGCGCAGCAGCAACGCCCCATAGGGGGCCAATTTATGGTCGATCATGTTTTCCTCCTTTCAGTTAGAGCGCAGCTTTTCTATCGTGCCAGCGATGCGATGTTCCTATTTGTTGGTTGGCATTCGCTGAGATTGCCGGCCTCTTCATTGTGGCGGGCCCTGAGCGCGCTAGCGACCCGGCCATCTGACTTTCACGTCTGCATGAACCTTTACGCAAAACCGCATGCTATATCCGGTCAGGTTCAGCGATTTGGCCTATGTATTCAGTACGAAGACCCGTATTCATGGCGGCCGTAAATTGCCTTCGGTCTGAGGTTGCAAAGAGATCAGCCTGCCATTCAAGAGCACACGCAACATGAAGGGCGTCCAATGCGCGCAAAACATTGCTCTCCAATAGCTTTACCGAACGGGAGACGACGGCAGGTGTGATCTGTAAAACAGTTGCGTCACGTACATCATCCAACAATTGTTTCTTAACCGCCCGATAGTCCGCGATGGTCAAGACCCGTTCTCTCAGACGACGGTTGAGTCCAGAAACGATCTCGGGTACCAGAATGACGCAAAAAGCCAACTCGGAGGCGTTCTCCAAAAGACGATCCAGTTTGTCGCTGCCAACTTCTTGGACATACCTTTTGGCAAAGGATGATGAATCGACTGTCAGTTTCATGTGGCCGTCTCACGCTCTTCCAAAATAGCAGATGATAAGTCGCTTCCTTTAGTGCGTAAGCGGATTCCGGGTTGTTTCCATGCGGGGAGTCTTTGAACACTGTCGGAAAATGGAACTATTTCAGCTACAGGTTTCCCCCGACGGAGAAGGACAAGCGTCTCACCGTGTTCAACTTCGGTTATGAAACCGGAAGCCCTTTTACGGAAATCGGTGAAAGAAATTGTTTTCATTGCCGTACCTCCATAAGTGTACATTCAACTGTACATCATAGGGGGTGTTTTGTCAAGGTTGGTAATGGGATCAACGTCTTGAGCTAACCTGCGGGCCACCCAACTTTCGAGCTTGCCCAGACTCTTACGTAAAGTCGCATATTTTTCCCGGTCAGGTCAGTGACTGGGTTAGGCAACGATGCCATATTCTTCCATTAGCCGATGTGAGTCTTAAGGCGCTCCTAATATTGCTTTTGATTTGAAATTATTTTTTCTCCCTCACTTGCTTAGATCAGATTTGTTCTTTGGTGACCGCTGTCAAATTCATTGTTAGCAGGACACCAGGTTTTGGGAGTTCCTTAACTCCAAATACAGTTCGAGCAGGTCGGTGTTCCCCCATCCTCCCGACATATGCGAGGTTCATATTTTCAAAATCTTGCATATCTTTGAGGAACACATTGACATGGATAATGTGATCCAAATTAGACCCTACAGATTCAAGCATGACCTTGAAAGAGTCAAGAATTTGCTTTGTCTGCGAGGTAACGTCCGGGCCAGCAAGCTCACCGGTTGTAGGATTAACTCCGGCTGTGCCGCCGATGGTGATGAATTGGCCTACCTTAGCAATATGATTGTATGGGCCAATAGGGCGAGGAGTGTTTGCCGGTGTGAAAGTTTCTACTCTAGATAGCATTTTGCCTCCCAATTGGATTGTTGAATATACCCTTAAATTTTGTATGATATATTGTCCGTTGCTAATATCAACCGCGCGGCTTTTCGGCGTCGACTGAATTAGCTGGTTATCCATAAATGCTAAAATGTATTTGACAAAACCACCCATGGTGTGTATAAATACACACATGAATAGCCGGACGATTATCAAAATGCTCGAAAAGGATGGTTGGTATAAAGCCGATCAATCCGGCTCGCACATTCAGTTCCGGCATTCATCGAAAAAAGGTCGGGTTACAGTTCCGCACCCCAAAAAAGATATACCAATTGGCACACTTAAAAGCATCGAACGCCAATCAGGAATTAAGTTCAAATAGGTGATTAACATGGCTAATTATATTGCTGTCGTCCATAAAGATCCAAAGAGTGATTTCGGCGTATCCTTTCCGGATTTTCCGGGATGTGTAACCGCAGGTAGCACAATTGATGAGGCCAAGGATATGGCCCATGATGCTCTTTCTCTGCATTTAAAAGGTATGCTGGAAGACGGTGAGAATATTCTAGCTCCTTCAAAGCTTGAAGACATCATGGATGATCCAGACTATTCGGATGCCATTGCAATTCTCGTAGTTTCAGTATCTGAATCAAAACCTCGATCGGTACGCGTAAATATAACTGTACCGGAAGATATGCTTCGTAAAATCGACAATGTTGCTAAAAAACGAGGTATGTCACGATCATCCTTTTTGGTTCATGCCGCTCAAAACGCTATTTCCGCCAGTCAGGACAGCCATTCACTATAAAATTTTCCTGCCAGGATCCTGAATCTAATCAGCCGCGACTTTTTGCGTCGGCTGAATTAGCCTTGTTCGGCGCCTTCAAATTTTATGTACTACATTCTTTGAATATCAACCGGGGAACTTTTAAGCTGTTGCTTCACGGATTGGTCTAACTCGTTCAATTTTTTTCATTCGTTTCGGCGAATGTAATGCGGTCCATAAATCATTTCGTTGCTGTAAATTGAGCCAGAAATTCGGAGTATTGCCGGATAGTTTTGCCAAATGATTGCTGGGTGGACTTCTCAGATCAGCATCATTCGTTGCATCATCCATCAGTTGTAACTTCCTAAACAATCGTGAACGAATGTCAACGGTGATAACTTTTTGACTGAATGTCCTCTACGAAAAAGTTTCGCATTCAATTATACGGTGTCAAACCGGCCCTCGAAGAACACCTTGTGTATGTCAAACGGCTTCATCAGGACGGTTTGGCCCGAGGACACGGCAGGGTATATCTACCTCATGCGCTCGCAAAAAAATATCCGAATGCAGATAGACAGTCGGGGGTGGCAGTACGTGTTTCCCGCGAAAACATTGTCCAAAGATCCGAGATCCGGGATGATAAGAAGACATCACCTGCATGTCAGCAGTATTCAGAAAGCCATTCGAAAGGCCGCAAATTTGTGTGCAGTTGTCAAGCCCGTCGGGTGTCATACTTTGAGGCACAGCTTTGCCACCCACCTGCTGGCGGAGGGCTATGATATCCGTACAGTGCAGGAGCTATTGGGGCACAAGGACGTCAGCGCCACCATGATTTACACACATGTTCTAAATCGCGGGGGAAAAGGAGTAAGAAGCGCCCTGGACTTTACGGCATAATTTAAGTGTGCCTGACTTAGGAATATACATTTAACCTTACATTATTTTACGAAATGATGCTTGAACCTAAATTCGAGCCAAAGTGCTCAATGGATGTTATAAATTATTCTTTTCTAAAATTCGCCGCAGGTCCGCAATGTGGCGGGCCGGATATACACCGGTGGGGCATACCCGGCTGCAGTTTAAGGCGCGTTCACACAGGTGTTGACCGCGCATGCTTCCCGCCAGCGACATCAGATCTTCTTCGTTTTGCGGCGCTTTCTTCAGTTCGCAATTTACAGCGGCGAGTACAGCCGGTCCTAAGAATCCGGCATTTTTCTCCGTCACCGGGCAGGCGGAAACGCAGGCGCCGCATTCGATGCAGTTTTCGAAGCGCGTAAATTGATGGAAGCCTTGAGGCTGGTTGGTGCTTTTTACTTGCTCGGACTTTTTCAAATAACGCCATTCTTCGGACAGATCTGCGTATAATCGGGTCATGTCCACGACCAGATCACCGATGGGGCTAAAACCCTCTAGGGGGGTGAGGGTGATGGTGTCGCCTTCCAACTCGTGAATTTTCGTGATGCAGGTTAAGCGTTCCTGACCATTAATTTTGCAGGCACAGGTGCCGCAGGAAGAATGATGACAGGAGTGGCGGTACATCAAGGTTTTATCCTGCTCGAGACGAATCTTTTCAAGAGCATCAAGGATACTTGTGTCGGGGTCCACTTCGACGGTGAATTCCTGTAACCGCGGCGGGTCGATATGGTTCGGTTTGTAGCGCAGTATTTTAAATGTTGTTTTTTTAATTGGCATAATATCGGTTCTAGAGCTTTTTTTGGGACACGGATTTACACACGAGATCTGCACGGATTTTTAGAGTGCTTTTACCACCCGCTTCAGGCTTCGCTCTTCGAGCTACGACCCGACAGATCGCTCGAGGCATTGAGAGCACGGAGGTATTCATTTTTTTTGACTTGCAGGAAGACGACTGCAAGTCAAAATCAAACTGCCTGCCGAGGAAGTTCATTGTATAGACTCATAAACTTACCAACTCAAGAACTTATCAGCTATTTTATTGTCTGCGCCAGTTGGCGTCCGTCGGCGGTTAAATGCGAGGCCCTTTATAAAACAACCGGTAGTGAAGCAACTTTGCGGTTTTGGTCCTGCAGGCTATGTTGCGGCCGGTTTTTTTGCAAATCAAATCCGCCGTTTTTTCGGCCATGGCCCGCAAAGTGGTGGCTTTGCCCCCGATGATCGACACCAACCCTTCCAGCTGATCCCTTTGATAGTGATCAAAGCAGTCAAAGGTGCGGCTGATCCGCTGCGGATTTTGGGGTGCTTGCTGCACCAGCAAAGGCCGCGGCGCACACCAGATCGAATGAATGGCGGCCGTTTTAGCAGACGGAACCATCTCGGCGCACTGATCCACAATTTTTGTCACATGCTCCGGCGGATAGTTAGTTGTATCCGGGTCCTGTGCCAGCCAGAGGGTGGTTCCGAGCACCGAAAGCCGGCGCTGGGGAACGATGATGTCGGCTTCATCGGCCGGGTTGAGCCGGTTGATAACCATGTTTGCCAACCGGCCTTTTACGGCCACCATGACGCCGGGGCCGGGCTGGAGCGGCAATCGAATTCCAGCCAGGTCACAAATATTCCCCGACCAGGCGCCGGCGGCATTAACTATGATATCCCCCTTGACATCATACTCGCGGTGAGTCTGATGCTCGAATATACGGACACCGGTAACCGTTCCGTTGGTTTTGTGAAAGCCGACGACTTCTGAGAAGTTGTGCAGCCGGGCACCATTGGCGGCGGCCGTGGCATAAAAATGCATGGGCAGACGCCAGGCGTCCATGGTAGCGTCCGGTATCCGAACGGCAAGCTTTAAATCCGAATTTAGCGCCGGCTCTACAGCCAAAGCCTGTTGGGGGGTCAATTCTGCGACCGGAATGCCGCAGTCCCGGCAGCTTGTCAGGAAGACGTCGCGATAATTCAAATCCGTTTGATCCAGCGCCACGAAAAGCCCGTCGTTTTGTTCAAAGGCCTCCGGTGCAATTTTGCGCAGGATTTTATTTTCCTGAATGCACTCGCGGGCGGCTGCCGGATCGTGGACGGCATAGCGGGCGCCGCTGTGCAGCAGGCCGTGGTGCCGGCCGGTGGTGCCGGATAAAAATTCCCCCCGTTCGAAAAGCGATACCTCAAACCCTCTCAGCGTCAGGTCGTGGGCCAAGGCCGCCCCGGTTCCGCCGCCGCCGATGATCACGATATGTTCCATTAAAAAAAAATGCCTAAATTGTCTAAAATGCCTAAAATTAAGGTGTTCCGGCTATTTAAAATCATAGAATTCCACAATTTCAGCTCATTCTTGCCCGCCAGTTTTTAGGCGGGGCAGTCATTTTAAATTTTAGTTCATTTATAACCATAGGGATATAGGCTTCTATTTGCCATGATACGATTCCAAGAGCGCCGCCACAAACTTCCACAGCTTGCCCAGCGAAGGAATATGAAGTGCTTCATTGGGCGAATGCGGATCCTTTAAATCCGGGCCGAAGGATATCATGTCCATCCCTGTGTATTTATCACCGATGACGGCACACTCCAGCCCGGCATGAACCGATTTAACTTCGGCTTCCTGATCGAAAACCTGCCGATAGATCTTCCGACAGCGCTCAAGCACCGGAGACTGCATATCCGGTGTCCAGGGGGGATATTCATTGCGCGATTGGGCGTCCGCACCGGCCAGGGCCGCCGCTGCCGCAACGGCAGCCGTCGCCTCATCCAGCCGGGAAGCTGTCAGGCTGCGCTGGCTCGTTAAAATTTTCAGGGACCCATCTTTGATCTCAACCCATGCCAGGTTGTTGGAGGTTTCGACCAGGTTTTTGAAAACCGTCGACATCCCCATGACGCCGTGGGGCAGGCATAAAAGCAGGTTAACTGCGGCCCGGGTATCCGCCGCACCCAGGGCTGTTTTCTTGGCTGCCGCCGAATCCGCCGGCGACAGGGAGACGGCCAAAGCCGATTCGATGCCTTTATATTCAGTCTGTAAGATCGCTTCGAATTCCAAGACCGTTTTGCCCAAAGCTTCCGATTTGGCCGCATCACACGCAAACACCGCCTCGGCATCCCGGGCAATCGCATTGTGGGCGGTTCCGCCTTTCATGGATACCAGGCGGATATCACAGGCTGAGGATAGTCGCTGCAGGCTGCGGGCAATGAGTTTATTGGCGCTGGCCCGCTGCTTGACAATATCGATGCCTGAATGCCCGCCGTGCAGTCCGCTGATTTTCAATTTGAAAAATTGATGGCCGTCGGCAACCTTTGTCAGAGCTACTTTACGGGAAATATGGGTCTCGCGGCCCCCTGCGCAGCCGACCGTAAACACACCCTCGGTTTCCGAATCCACATTGAGCAGCACCCGGCCATCGATGAATCCGGGTTCGAGCTTTTTGGCACCGTTCAAGCCGCTTTCTTCGTCCACCGTGAAAAGCAGTTCCAGGCCCGGATGGGCCAAACCGTCATCGCCTGCCAGGGCCAGAGCCAGGGCGATGGCGATGCCGTTGTCGGCCCCCAAGGTGGTATGGTCCGCCCGCAGCCAATCCCCGTCCATGATGTGGCGGATGGGATCTTTGGAAAAATCATGCGGCGCGTCGGGAGATTTTTCGCAGACCATGTCCATATGGCCCTGAATTACAATGACCGGCGCATTTTCATAGCCTGCCGTCGGCGGCACCTTCATCAACAGGTTGCCGGCTGCATCCTTTTTCACCGCCAGCTGTTTTGCTTCCGCCCACTGTTCCAGCCACAAACCTATCTGCGCTTCATTTTTGGAACAACGCGGGACGGCATTGAGCCGCTCGAAGTAATTCAATATTGTGTTTACTTTTTCCTCCATTAAATTTCTCCTATATCGTTTTTGCCATTGGAACAATGCCTTTATAAAGCTTATGGGTGTTTGCGCGCCGCATGTCAAGATCTACTTATTTTAAATCGCCGGCGGTTTGAATTTGAGGTGCAGCTTGATTTATCCGGGTAGATTGCATTACAATAATATAACTCGTAGCAGGATACCTGTCTTGATTTTATGCGGGTCCTGTTTAATGTTACAGGTAAGATTGGAAAATCGCCCATGAGAGTGGAATGTCCGAACTGCCGGATGGTCAGTGCGGTCCGAGAAGATCGGATTGTGACATCGCATAATTCCATTAGTCTGTCCTGTCCCACTTGCAGGTTTTCAATGGTGCTGCATTTACAATCCAACTTGGACAGGACCGACAGCCCGCCGGAGATTCAGAACCTGTCGGCAGATCAGCTAACATCCGGCCCACCGGCGAAAGATACCAGGAATCGGCGGCATATCACGGCACTTAAAGCCAAAATTTTGCGCAGCCTGGTCAATCTGCCGTCCATGCCCCATATAATTCTCAAGGCACGGGAAATTTTATCGGATCCTGACTCCAGTCTAAGGGATCTATCCCGAGTTATTGAAATAGACCAGGCGCTGGTGGCTAAGGTGCTGACCCTGGCCAACTCAGCTTATTACGGGGTCAGCGGCATGGTGTCCTCAATTCAGCATGCTTCGGTTTTGCTCGGCCAGAAGATCCTGGGTCAAATGATTACGATATCGGCATCATCAGTGCTGCTCAACAAAAAGCTGAGAGGCTACGGTATTGCTCCCGATGATATGTGGCGGCATTCACTGGCCTGTGCTTTTGCTGCTAAAAGGATTGCTGAGAGGAATAATGATGGTCTGATCGATGATGCCTTCACCGCAGGGCTGTTGCATGACGCCGGAAAAATAATTCTCGATCCGTATGTGATAAAACGCAAGGACGAATTCGAGCCGTTTGCCGGCCAAATTAATATGCCGCTATTCGAGATCGAAAAAGCGGTTTTCGGGTTCGATCATGCCGAGATCATGTCCCGGGCATGCCGGCTCTGGCGGTTTCCCGAGATCCAGGTAACGGCGATCCGATATCACCATGAGCCTTCCTGCGAGGAAGAAAATGAGCTGGCCTGCATGATCCACCTGGCTGACGTTCTGGCTAAATCAGCAGGGTTTGCTGCGGGACAGTCTGCAACCCTGGATCAAATCGCCCCCGAAATTCTGCAATTTCTACACATCAGGGCCCAAGATCTGGTTGTTGTCGCTGATGCTGTGAAGGAAGATTTGCAAAAAATAAAAGAGGAGTTGAAGGAGGTCTGATTTTGCTTCAGCCTGGAGCCGGCCAGGCAGCTTCTCCGGTGGAGGCGGATAATGTCGCTATTTGATCTAACCGAATTCTTTAGGCTTTCATCGGCGTTGCACTACAATCTGAGTGCGGCTTCTTTGAATCGATACACCGTCCTGATGTATATCATCGGTGACAAACGCCTGGCCGCCGACGATAAGAAAGACCGGGAATACAAAGCTGTTTTGATGGAAGCGCTGGGATATCTTTTCAGTGCCTACAGTCAAAAGCGCCGGCGTCTGGGGCCCATGGCCGTTTTGCATCCCCTGCGCGCGGCAGCCATATTCACTCGATTCTTCGACGATTTCAACCTGATAAACCTCCTCACGCTGCTCTTTCATGATGTTCTCGAAGATGTTAAACCGGTCCAGTTTGAAGTTCATAAATGGAAAAGCATGGAAGAGCAGTTTTACAATCTCATGGAGCGGATAGATCCGGCCGATGAATCCAAGCTGACCGCCAACCTGGTGTTCCTGACGCGGGTTGAAGGCGAATCTTACTATCATTATATCGGAAGGCTGCTGGACAATGCCCGGAATTCCCCCGAGCTTGTTGCGGTGAAACTGGCAGACCGGTTGGACAATACGCTGGATATGCGCATCGACCTTGAAGATGCTCTGGCCAGAATAGATTTTTTCGAGACCATCTTTCAGGTCCTGTTTGTCGCCAACTATCCGGGCTACAAACCCAAACTGGAGCACGCTCCGACGACGGCCATCAACGGCGCCAAGAGGCTGTATCAGCTTTTTAAAAATGCCGTCCTGTTGTCCCTAATCCGGCAGCATACGCCGCCGAAAGATCAGCGCACGGTAAAAATCCTCTTCAATGCCGTTGCCGAGGCAAGCTTGAAAGAAGCCCAGCGAACCTTGATCCACCTGATAAGCTACCATGTCAAAGACCTGCACGACCAGCGCAGCCTTGTTCTGGAGGCCATGCATTATTGCTACAGCGGCCGCAGCGACCTGGTTACCAGACCCGGCGGCAGTCAGTTGCTGGATGGAATGTTTTCGACCTACTTTAAGCACACCTCCAGTAAGATCCGCAATAAACAGCTGGATGTCTTATACCGGAACAAGCCCTTGATGCTGGAGGCATCGGTGGCCTTTCTGGTCATCTTTTTAAGTTTTCTAAACGACGAAACTTTCTATATCAAGGGTATCAGCGCGAGAGGCATCCGGGCGAGGTGATCGGGCTTTGGCGAAATGACGAATGTCGAATGAAGGGATTCTATCTTTATTTTAGATTTTGAATTAGGGATTTCGGATTGGATCAGCAAAGAGCATAGGGCTTAGCGCAAAGAGTATAGGTCTAGCAGGCAATAAATGAGCAACATCCTATTGCACCCAACGAACCCAACGATCTAAACCATCCCAACGTTCCAAATTTATCCTATGAATTATACGAAGTATCAGCGAAGCGAATTTCATCGGGACCATCCAAACGAACTAAACGAACTTAACGCCATGCGCTAGGCGATGCCGTTGTGGTTGTTCCATCCTGCAACCATGATTTTCCTCTGATTCATAAGCATTTGATAATAAGGTTAATTTGTGTATTTTCTTGCAAAAAATAGGAATTCCGCATAAAATTATTTTTAATTCCTTGAACATCCGGGCTCCCCGAAACTCCCTGATGTCGTCAGATCGGTAAACCAATACAATGCATCAACAAGAACTCGTCAATTTGCTTGAATTTACAGGCAAGGACCCTACCAGGCTGGTCTTTGAGGATGAACTCACCAGCGTGTACAACCGGCGATTCCTCTTCCAGTATTTTCAGTCCAGAATATCATGGGAGGATCTGTCGAAGGATCCCCTTTCGCTGATTATGATGGACGTTGACAATTTTAAAGGCGTCAACGACACATACGGGCATCAGGTCGGTGACAAGGCCTTGGTCTGGGTGGCCGATATCCTGCGCGATGTGGCCGGAGATGACGGCTTGCCCATACGCTATGCCGGCGATGAATTCATGGTGTTGTTTTTGCATTGCGACAAGCAAACGGCACTCAAGCTGGGCAATCGTTTAGTCAACAAAGTGCGTTCGGAGGCTTTCAGGTTTGACGGCAACCATAAGACACTGCCGATCACCCTGAGTCTCGGGGTCGCCTCGGCCCCCGAGGATGCGAAGACCGGTAAAGGCTTGATTCAACAGGCGGACGTTGCCCTTTACTTTGCGAAAAGCAGCGGTCGGGACTGCCTGGTGAATGCCAGCGAAGTTGTCCAGGAAGCCGTATTCGACAAAACCGCCATCAACCAGCTTAACGAAGTCAAACTGGTCGGCCGGGGACCTCAGCTGTCCCAGGTGAGCGAGGCGTTGAATAAATTCGGCCAGAAACAAAATCAGATGTTGATTGCCGAAGGCTCAGCCGGACTCGGCAAAACCGAGTTTTTAGATACCGTGCGGCGCAGTCTGGCCCGCACCAAGGCCTGGCGCATAAAGGTCAGCGGCGACCAGCAGGAAATGTTTCGCCCCTATTACCTGATGACCAGCATCCTGGTCAACCTGCTTAACTACCGCGGCGACCAGGGAACCGCCATCATCAACAGCTTGAGTAAAAGCCATCAGGCCTATATCGGCAAAATTCTGCCCCAGCTGACCACGGAGTCAGCACCTGCGGAAGATGAGGATAATAGTTCCAGCCGCAAAGGCATATTTACGGCCCTGGCGCATTTGTTTATAAAGGCCGCCGCCAATCGCCCCGTTATCCTGTTTCTGGATGATCTGCATCTGGCCGACGAAGCATCCCTGATTATGCTGCGTCAGCTGCTGTTGCTCAATAATTTCCCCCTTTTCATCTGTGGTGCGGCCGAAAGCATTCAGGAATCCGACCGGGCCGAGAACAAGATTCCCCTGCACCGATTTTTCGAAATATACCAAAAGACGCTCGGTATCCGGACGATAACCCTGACACCGCTGACCGCCGCTGATATCACCAAACATATTCAAGGATTATTTCCGAATATAAAGCTGCCTCCGGAGTTTGATCAGGAGATTGTCCGCATCAGCCAGGGCAATCCGCTTTTTATCAGTGAATTGCTGCGTAAACTGGTGCTTGATCGTAAAATCACCCTGGTGGGGCAGAAATGGACCCTTGAACAGCTGGAAGAAGGGTATCTTCCCAAAACCCTGGAAGATATTGTGACCCAAAAAATTGCCGCGCTGGATGAAGAAAGCCGCCTGATTCTGGATCAAGTTTCAGCCTTGGGGGGGGATGTCTCCCTGAGTATGCTGGTGGGAAGTTCCGATCAGATGGAAACCAGGGTTTTAGAATTTATCGATCAGGCGCGCGCCCAGGGGCTTGTCAGCACGAATTTTCAACTCAACGATGAAATTATTACGATCCTGGGAAAGCAGGTGCTGGCTATCACCTACGGTGCCATCCAGCCGGATCGCAAACATCAATTGCACGAACGCATCGGCAATTACCAGGAGACCCTTTATGAGCGCCAGCTGCTGCCTTCTGCGGCCACCCTGGCCTACCATTTCAAGCGTTCGACCAATCAGCAAAAAGCCGTGCGCTACGAAAAAATCCAGGCCATTGCCAACAATCGCAGTTTTAACGGTCAGGAGGCCGTGGCTTACACCGTTGAGGCCCCCGGGGAGACCACTGAAATTGATGTTCCTCTAAAGCCCGAAGACCTGAAGCGCGTGCCCGAAATCATTCGCGATTTTATGGTGGCCGTGCGCAATTTCAAACTCTACCCCCCGGGCAGTAAATCAATTGAAATGATCAATCAGCAGTTTAAGGCCTCCCTCGATCAAATTCTGTCCGGCAACGAAACCTTAAATATTGTTCAGGTAAAGAACTCCATTCTGATAAACGGTCAAAAGATCGATGTTTCCGAATATAAGTTGGTGATGGATACCTTTTTGAAGCTGCTCAATCGCGTTGAGCTCAAGGGCCTTGCGTTTCACAGCGGCGTCACCGAGCAGGAGCTTGAAATACTGCTGCAGACACTTGGCAAAACCGATAAAAAGACATTTGATGCCGGCTTCTGGGACAATTTCTCCACCGAACACCGGATCAGCAACATCGAATTAAAACAGATCCAATATGCCGTAAAAGTCAAGGCCGTCGCCGGCGCCGGGCCCGGCCCGGCCGCCGCCCCGGGGCAAACGCCGGCCGTTTCAGCACCGACCGAGCAGCTGACATTGCCGCTCGGCCACCAGGAGATGAAAGCGATTCCGGAAATTCTGCGTAATCTGGTTGCTGCGGCGCGCGTGATAAAGCTCTATCCGATAAAAAGCAAGTCGGTTGCCAACACCATCAACAAACTTCTGGAGAACCTGCAGCGATTTTTTACCACCCAGCGGGTTCTGGCTTTTTCGCGCGCCGGCGATACGCTGCTGGTCAACGGTGAGAAGCTGGATACTTCAGGCGCTTCGGAGTTTCGAGGGCTCGCCGACAATTTTCTGACATTGCTGGGTGAGATCGGGCTGGAGAGTATCACCTTTCTGGAAAGTATTTCCGTGCACCAACTGGAAACATTTATCGGGGTACTGGGCGATTTCCCCGAATCGGAAGTTAATACGGACTTCTGGAAGGTTCTGGCTGAAGAACAGGGCCTGACTGCGATTTTATTTGACCAGCAGTTGTATGAAATTCAAGTAGCGCATAGCCTGTCGGCCGGGGCGACCCCCGCGGCCGGCGGTGAACCTCCCATGATGATGCTCAAGGGCATCCGGGACGAACCCATTGCGCCGGAGCGCTTTGAAAAATACCTGGATGACCTGCCTGAACAGGTCAATGATTTATTTTTCGATGGTAAGCCGGCCTTAATCGAGCAGGCGGTCTATCGGGTCTACTTGGGATTGCAGGAGCGCGAGCTGATCATGCGCAAGAAAGTCATCGACGTTTGGCGCCTGATACTGAACCGCTTGACGCTGGCCTATCAGCATGATTTTGCCAAAATCCTGGCCGATCCGCTTCTGACCGATTTCGACGTTGAAAAAGAACCCAAGATTATTGTGGAGATGGCCTCGCTGTTGAGCCGGTTGGTGACGCTTTTTATTCAGTTTGTTGAATATCCGCTGGCATCCCGTATTCTCGGGCATCTTGACAAACGGTTTCAAAAGTTTAAGCAAGCGAAGGATTCCAATGCCCAGCTGCTGGTGCGCAGCATGAATCGGCAACTGGAACCCATGGCCCAGGAGCTTCTGATAGAGGATCTCAAATCCGCCGACGCTGCCCGCCAGCGCAATGCCGCTCAGCTTTTGGGCAGCTTGCGGTATGTGGCGGCGCCGATGCTGATGGAGATTATTCAGCGCGAAGATAATTATCGCGCCCGGCAAATTGCCGTCATTTTGCTGGAGAAACTGGGACCCAAAGCGGTTGCGCGTCTCAAGCGGTTGCTGGTGCTGGAAATCAGTGCGGAGGAGCGGGCACGGATTCTGGATGTTATTGATGCTCTGACCTCGGATTTGAAAACCGAGTTGTTCCATGCCTTGGGGGATGAAGATCCCAACGTGCGGCGCGCAGCCTATCGACTGGCGGGGCGCCTGAACGACAGCCGGATGGTGGAATGGCTGCGTGAATTTATGCAAAGTCAGAAGCCCGCCCTGGCGGCCAGCGCCGTCAAATGCCTGGGTAAGCTCAAGCCGCCGGATGTTGAAGTCGAATTGATTGCCCTGTTGAATTCCACCGGCGACGATCAACTGCGCATTGCCTGCTGCCGGGTGCTGGGTCAAATTGCCAAGCCGGTCAGCATCGATGTCTTGTTCAAGCTTTTGCTGCCCAAAAGGTCTTTCCCTCTTCGTAAAAATCATAACTCCCGGGTTCGGGCGGCGGCCGCCTTTGCGCTGGGGCAAATCTCCCACCCCAAAGCCGTGGAGAGCCTCGCCAGATTCGTTGAAGACCGCGACCCCCGCGTGCGTGAAATTGCGCGCAAAGCGACGCAATCACCCGCCTCCCCAAGCTAGGACAAGCCGAAATTGAATAATTTATAATGGACAGAAGAGACATTTTACTGCCGACTGAAAGCGTCTCGATCGATTCGAATGTGTTGCGCGAAACTTATCAGATCCGGTCCTATGAAGTCGATTGTCGCAATCGACTATCAATTCTTGCCCTGTTCAGCTTCATGCAGGAGGCTGCCAGCAAACATGCGGCAGCACTGGGTGTATCGATCCACCAGCTGATATCCGAAAATTTTACCTGGCTGCTTTCCCGCCTTAAAGTTAAAATTGCTTCCTACCCCGGCTGGAACGATCGAATCCAGGTCAGCACATGGCCGTCGGGGACGCAACAATTGTTTGCCCTGCGGGATTTTGAAATAAGAGACGGCGACAACCGGGTAATCGCGGCCGCAGTTTCAGCCTGGCTGGTGATTGATCTTCAAAAACGCCGGCCGGTCCGCATTGCACCTTTTGTAGAGCGGCTCAAGCCGATTGAGGGCAGCCATATCCTGCCCGACAGGCTGGATAAGCTGGCGGCATTAAGACAACACGATCATGAAAGGGATTTTGTCGTCCGGTATTCGGATTTGGATATCAACCAGCATGTGAACAATGTGAGTTTTGTGGAATGGGTCGTTGAAGGTGTGCCGCCGGCCGTCTTAAAGACCTCGGTGCCGGCCGAGATAGAGATCAACTTCCTGGCGGAAGCCTTTTATGATGACCGGATCCTGGCAACCTGTCACCCCCTCGACCCGAATATTACCGAATTCCGACACAGCCTCACCCGCCGGCAGGACGGCCGCGAACTGGCGCGCGCCAGAACAGTATGGCGAGAGGTGGCTTGAGTTGATCGAGTTGCGGGTTTCCGGTTTGCGGGGCGAAGACCCCAATGGGCCGGAACCTGAAACCTGCCTTCCGGCCTCTACTTTCCACTTTTTTCCCGCTGTCATTTGTTTTCTATTTCAAGTATATCACCGGCCCTGAGTCGTACTGGTCCGCCACGAAGAGTTGAACAAGAAGTCAAGTAGTGGAATGCGAGTTGTGGGTTACGAGTTGCGGGGCGCGAACTGAGGGATGCTTCGAGATCATCGCTGATAGAGCCTATTTGGTTTATTAAGTTTATTTCTTCAGCATTTAAAAAGAATTTGCACGCCCTAAGAATTTCACCATCAGCCACGCTATCTATCAAAAATGCAATGATCGCACTCCCGAATTATAGTATGCGAGAGTGCGATCTTGTCTATTCTTCTATCCCGGTCCGTACTGTAATCAAAAGCATAATCTTCCGCACGCAATCCCGCTGCCACAAAATCGCTCGGATCGCAGTCGACTTTAACGACAGCATTTCTCGAAATGTTACCACTTTGGAAAATCAAAGAGGGTGAGTCGATATAACTAATTGATTTAAAACGATCTCTTGGCATAATCCTTATTGATGATGGTTTGAACGTATTATGATTATTTAAGTTTACAGGCAAATGGGCGATATAACATTGGTAGTCCAAGCCTGCTTAAGTTGGACTATCAATCCATGGAAAAGGCCGGAACTATATCGCTAAGAAACTAATAATTGGGGAGAACAGCAATCCATGAATCGCTCCATCGAATTCACCATAAAGCCAAAATGGGATGAGATCGAAAACGTCAGGAATCAGAGTACCAATTTTTTGGCCTCTCAAGGCATGTCAAATGACTCTGTACAAGCCTTTGCCATGGTTATCAGTGAGCTTGTTGAAAATAGTGTTAAATACGGAAGATTTACATCAACTCAAAGTGAAGTGATCGTCACTGTTAAGATTTCCGAAAATATGATCATCGCCGAAGTAATAAATCCGGTTGATGGATCCGTTTACCACCACCTGAGAAAATTAGATAAGACTTTGCAATGGATTCGGGGATTTCAAGATCCGTTCCAGGCATATGTTCAAAGAATTAGAAAAATATCCAGAAAGCCGCTGGATGATGAATTTAGTGGTTTAGGCCTAACGAGAATAGCATATGAAGGTCAAGCAATCCTTGATTTTTTTCTGACCGAAGGCAATCAGTTGAATGTATCGGCGATTTCACACTTTTAGGAGACAACATGGGAAAACAAGAATCATATGCCAAAAATTTATTAAAAATTGAGATCTTAGAAAATGAGGACTCAATAACGACATCCTGGACCGGAAAAAGCATCGACCGCAATCCAGGCCAGTTTATTAACCCAATTTTAGTAAAGCTTGTCAATAAAAGCAATGAAGAGAATAAACGGATAGTCTTGGACTTTCGAAAGATTGTTTATATGAACTCTTCAACAATTACACCACTAATCAAAATTCTTGAAAGAGCCAATAGAGGCAAAATATATATTACCGTTGAATACAATAAGAATTTGAAATGGCAAGATCTAAACTTTTCGGCATTAAAAATATTTCAGACAAAAGATAAGCGAGTCGAAATCAAAGGAATAGAATAATAAGATGAATCTACATACCACCGATCTGAAAGGCGACCTTATCGAGGGCGAAGCGGTTATTCCGATTGAGATACAGTTTAAATCCAAATATTCATTTTTAGTGAAACCTTTGAATGGATACAAGTTCAAGGATGGAAATGAGTATTCCAACATTGTCATTCAAGCTCACAATGATTCTTTTGAACTTGGATGCTGCCGGGTGTTGACTAAACGGAATAATGGCGGAAATATAGGAAGACTAATTTTTATAAATGATATTTACGATCTTGAGAGCCTAGTTCACCATCATAAATTGGTGAAGATCCAGGATGAGTTTCTTAATCTTTCACTCCTTTTGGAACGCAAAGACCAGGTTAGTGAATTCTTCAAAAACTTTGTATCAAATTTAACCTATGATTTAAATGTATATAAGTATACATTCGATAGTCTTGATGCTGAATTTGCCTGTGAATCCGTCGAAGTAAAAAAGTCCTTGGAGCAAGCCATCTTGAGAACCGAAGGGGCCGCATTTTTCAATTTTTTAGACGAAAAAACGAAGAGCTGGAAAATATAGTGAAAGGATTCAACAAATCAGAACACGAGGTTCATGGCTTTTATTTCAGAGAACCCAGCTTTGGAATACTACAACGGGTGCCCCTTTCATGGCACGGACAAATCTGAAGCCTCGAGGTTATGCCGGAGATTCAGAAATGATGAGCATGATATACGCCAACGACTACAGGGGTGAATCGACAATTTTCAAGCTGATGCATAAGCATCGCTCAAACAGCCGGCTGTGCAGGCTGTCAGAAATAGACGACATGCAATAGTAAAAATAATTCGTCAAATAAAAGCGAGAACTAGAAGAAACGATATTCCAAGACTAAAAATATTATCAGTTGCCGTGGGCTCAAAAGAGCTCGAGGAGCGCTTTCGACCACAGATGATTGCAGCAAACTTAGTTTTGCGTTGCTTGATCAAGATTGAGCGCGCTGCTTGAAGCAAAAGAAAGGATTCGCTAAATTGAGGGAAAGTTAAATACAAAACTCGAAGTCGATTTCCTCAACGAATCGGTGCGCACATCGCTTGCGATGCCGCAGATAGATGCAAAATGGGGGCAGTTCGATTTTATCTATTCAATGGGGCTTTTTGACTACCTTACACCACCCGCGGCATCGATGGTTCTCGGAAAGCTATATCAGTTGCTCAAGCCCGGGGGAGAAACGGCGATCGGCAATTTCCATGCCTCAAACCCCAACCGGTATTATATGGAATACTGGCTTGATTGGGTTCTTTACTATAGAACGGAAGAAGATTTCACGAGTTTGTTAAAAGGCGTTTCAACCGCAGAGATTAAATTATTCTTCGAAGACAACGGGGTGCAAATGTTTCTTCATGTTAAAAGGCTGGAATGATTCCTTTCTTGATTGCATTATGGGAAAAGCGATCATGTTGAATGCTGGATCTGTTTGAAACGCTGAATTTGCTGGGGACTCATAATTGCAGGGTATAACGAACCATAGACGTTCAGATGATTTTAATTTCGGTGAAGAGGATTTTAACAATTATCTGAACAGCATCATTCACAATTGGCTGGGCACATTGACGACATTGGGCTATACGCTCGTGCCGGCATTCTTCCTTCTGGACTACTTTACGATGCCGAAGGAACTGCTGCCAACTTTCGGGGTTTATCGGCTGATTTCGACCTTATATGTCTAATCGAATATTACATCATTTGTGATATCAAACCGAGCGTATATTCATACGATCACGGTTATTTTGTTTCGCGAAATATCGGCGGAATCATTGCCCTGATGACCGTAGACCTCGGAGGATTTAACTCGAATCATTATGCCGGACTTAACCTCGGAATCATAGGGGTTAACCTGCTCCTGCCATGGAAGAGCAGGCACTCGGCAATCAACAGCCTGATTATAATTATGTTGTATGTCGTATTTAATTTAATGGCGGATAATAATTTTAATCCTGACATATTGGCAAACAATTTATTCTTTTTGACGTCGACCGCTATAATAGCGGTAAGCATCAATCATGTGAAGCATAACCTTATTAGAAAAGAGTTCGATCTGCTGGTTGAATTGAAGAAGGCGCGTGACGCGCTTTGGAGCGAGATGGAGCTTGCCAAGCGCATACAGACAGCATTGTTGCCCAATAAACAGAGAATAAAAGGCTTCGATATCGCGAGTGTCATGCTCCCTGCGAAGGAAGTCGGCGGTGATTATTACGACATTATTGAAACTCCAGAGGGTGGAAAATGGATTACAATAGGAGATGTTTCAGGGCATGGGGTTGATTCGGGTTTAATTATGATGATGGCGAAAACATGCATCAGTTCGACAGTGACAAGCAATCGAAATTGTCAGCCCTCTGAATTGCTTATTTTCGTAAACCAAGTTATAAGAGAGAACATTTCAAGGCTAGGGTCTGACGATTACATGACCATGATGGCTATCCGCTTTAACGAGTCTAAGATGACTATCGCAGGCAAACATCAAGACGTGATTATCTACCGATCGGCCTTAAATAAAACTGAAACAGTCCCGGTAAACGGTACCTGGCTCGGAATTACCGATAAAATTGAAAATTATCTTACAGATATAAATAAAAATATCGGAGACGGTGACATCGTTTTGTTGTTCACCGACGGTGTTACGGAAAGTATCAACCAAAACGGTGAAATGTACGGCCAGGTAAGGTTAGAACAGTCTCTCAATCAATATGCCGATCTGCCGACAAACACATACTGGAGAAAATTGTTGAGGATGTGAAGGATTTTCAAGAAGAGCAGTATGACGATATGAGCCTGGTAATAGTAAAAAAACGACGATCACATTGATGACCCCATGTTAGACAAGGATTTTATGCTTTGGGAAAATCATTTATGATATCAATGATAAATGATTCAGATGAATTCCAGATGAATTTGGTCACTTTGTCTTTTCATCAAGAATTCGAAAAAAAATTCCGCCGGGAGTATTTCAGAAAATCCCTAAAATATGTCCGCAAATCCATGCTCCTGGCAATTTTCTTCTATGGATTATTTGGCATCCTGGATGCTTTGATTGTTCCTGAAATCAAAGAACAAATCTGGGTAATTCGCTACGCAGTTTTTGTGCCCTATGTCTTTTTGATGTTCCTGTTTTCTTTTACCGGTTATTTTGCAAGGCACTGGCAGATCTGTGTTGCTACTATTATAGTAATTGCTGGATTGGGTATTATCGAAATGATTCTAATTGCACCCTATCCGGCGAACTATCTTTATTATGCCGGTTTGATTCTCGTTATAATCTTCGGCTATACATTTTTTAAACTCAGGTTTATTTGGGCAACCTTGGCAGGCTGGATAAGTCGTCATCGCATACGATGCGCTGCCGGATGGGTAATTGATACACCGATTCACATATTCTTAAGCAACAATTTCTTCTTTCTGTCGGGTAACATCATCGGTATGTTTGCATGTTATTCGATCGAGTTATATTGCCGCAAGGTGTTTATTAAAACCCGTTTGCTAAAAGCTGAAAAAAGGAAAGTCAAAGCCTCGAATCGTGAGCTTGAAAAAAGAGTCAGGGAACGTACGACGCAATTGGTCGATATAAACAATGAGCTGCGAAATGAGGTGACTGAAAGAAAAATAGCCGAGAATGCTGCAAGAGAAAGCGAGTTGAAATTTAAATGCTTAAGCGAAAACTCGCCGGAAATTATTTATACACTCGATTACAATGGAAGCTTCAGCTACGTTAATCCCGCCTGGGAAAAAGTGCTCGGGTACAGCCGCTCAGAAGTGCTCAGGAAATTTTTTGTTGATTTTGCATCTGAAAAGGATGTCAAAAAATATATTGGAATGTTCAAACGGATCCGAAACAACAGGGATACGATCATTGATGTCGTCGGGTCCTTGACGCATAAGGATGGTTCAGAGCGCTTGTTTAACCTCAGCGGGGCGCCCAATTTGAACTCAGATGGTCAGGTTGTCGGCATGGTCGGACTCATTAAAGATATCACCGAACAACAGAAGCTCCAAATGCAGCTTATTCAAGCTCAAAAAATGGAAGCTCTCGGCACGCTTGCTGGGGGAATCGCCCACGATTTCAACAACATCCTAACCGCCATTATAGGATATGGTGAGCTTGCCTCCATGGATGTCTCTGATGACGAGGTACTGGCAAATAATATTTGCAATATGTTAAAAGCCTCCCAGCGAGCCAAGGAATTGGTTGGGCAGATACTCGCTTTTAGCCGCCAGACCCAGGAAACTCTGAAACCGGTTGAAATCAAAAATATAGCCGGGGAAGTTTTAAAGCTGCTAAGAGCTTCGCTGCCCAGCACTATTGAAATCCGTCCCGACATAGACCCGGAGTGCGGAATTGTGGAGGCTGTTCCCTCCCAAATACATCAGCTGTTGATGAATCTTTGTACGAACGCTGCCGCGGCAATGGCGGCAGATGGAGGATTGCTTGCAGTAAGTCTTAAAAATGAAAAAATCGACCGTTTTCAGGCTAAAATGTGTCAGAATATAGAGCCCGGCCTTTATGTCGTCTTAACCGTTAAGGACACCGGGCAAGGGATGGCGCCTGAAATAATGGGAAAAAATATTTGATCCGTACTTTACCACAAAAGAAAAAGGCAAAGGGACCGGACTCGGATTGGCTGTCGTGCATGGCATTGTAAATAGGCACCATGGGGGGATCACCGTTGAAAGCCAGGTCGGGGTCGGCACCACATTCCGCGTATATTTGCCGGTTCTGGAGTTGGAACTAACCACCGAAAGGGAAGAACCAAACCAGAATTTGCCTGAAGGCCATGAATGTATCCTCTTTGTGGATGATGAGGAAGATATTCTCGATACCGGATCACGAATGTTATCCCGGCTTGGATATGAAGTTGTTACCAAATCAAACAGTATTGAGGGACTGGATTTATTCAGGGAAAATCCTGAGCGGTTTGATTTGGTGATAACCGATATGACCATGCCTAAATTGACGGGCGACAAATTGGCCCGTGAGCTGATGCAGATTCGACCTGATATACCGGTTGTTCTTTGCACCGGATATAGTGAAAATATAAATGAGGAAACGGCCAAGAAGATCGGCATCAAAAAGCTCAGTATCAAACCATTTGGAATTCGGGATTTAGCAGAGACAGCCCGCAGGGCGATAGACGAAGCCAAGGCTCAGAATTCAGTAATTGTCTAGTTTCAGCATGGCCGAGAAGCCATGACCACCCGTCGATTTCGGGGTTAATGATCCTGGATTTTTCCCGGAATCGTGCAGCCTGCTTTAAGCATTTAATTTAGCAATCCATGAATGCCCAACAGAAATCAAATTATTCCGCCTGCCAGCTGCCGAATTCTAATACTTCTATCCATCTATTTCAAGTATATGACCGGCCCGGAGGTGTACTGGTCCGCCACTGTCAGCCGGGCGCTGCAGCGGGTGAGGGCCTGGGAGACTTCTTCGAGTGCTTTATAGGGCGTGTTGTTGATTTCACTGAGATGGGCCAGGATGACGTGCTGCAGCTTCTCATGCTGCAATTCATGGAGCAGTTTTCTGGAGTCGGAGTTGGAAAGATGCCCGGTCCGGCTTTGAATGCGCTGTTTCAGCGGCCAGGGGTAGGGTCCGGTCTCCAGCATTTGCGGATCGTGATTGGCCTCGAGAATCAGCAGCGCACAATGTTTTAAATGCTCCTTTACCATGGCGGTTGCGATTCCCATGTCGGTTGCGATGGCCATTCGGGTTCCGTTGCTGCCGACGGTAAAGCCGGCCGGGTCCTCGGCATCGTGCGATATTGAAAACGGATGGATGGCAAGATCGCGGATGTTGAAGGTGGTTCCGCATTCAAACGGCCTGATTTCATGCGGCCTGCCGATTTCAGCCGCGGCGCTGTGCGTGTGCTGATTTATGTAGACCGGCAGTTTATAGCGCCGGGAAAGGATGCCAACCCCCCTGGTGTGATCGCTGTGCTCATGGGAGACGATAATGGCATTCAGCTTTGCCGGATCCAGCCCCCGGGAGGTCAACCGGCGCTGAATCTCCTTGCCGGACAGCCCGGCGTCGATCAGGATGGATGTGTGACCGTTGCTGATATAAGTCGCATTGCCCTTGCTGCCGCTGGCCAGGGTGCAGACGGACAGGGAATATTCCTGGGGTTCGTCATGTTTTGGAGTATCAGAGTTCATCAGTCCTGTTTTATGATTTATGATTGGGACAATTTTTATTAGGATTTAATTTTCACCGCAAGGACAATCCGTCTGAAAAGCAGGAAATTGGCTGCGCGTGGCGGAAGGAAACAAAACACAATAACAATTGCCCGAAGGGCTTGGGTTTATTTCTTTTCGGCCTCTCACCGAAAAGAAATAAGAAAAATACCCACTGCGCCCTTTGCGTCTTGAGCGAAGCGGGCGGTGAATCCATTTTTAAAGGTCGTTATAAATAACGCAAATAACAAATTATTGAAAGCTTAAACTTAGTGTTGTTGACTGATATATTATTCAACGTTATTAAACTAATACATTTTAATTATTTGTTAAATACCAAAAAGCGGTCAGATAAAAATAATAAAAATCTAAAGTAGAGACTCCTGACAATGAATACTCTTGAAATTGAAACAAAAGCCGTGAACCCTCTGATTGGAGACACAATTCCGCTTCCCGCCTATGCGACTGAAGGATCGGCTGCCATTGATTTGAGAGCCTGCATAGCGGATGAGATCGAGATTCAGCCCGGAGAAACAGCATTGATCGGCAGCGGAATTGCGGTTAATATAAAAGATCCGAATATCGTCGGTATTATCGCACCGCGTTCGGGTTTGGGGATAAAGAAGGGGGTTGTGCTGGCCAATACGATCGGCGTTATCGATTCCGATTACCAGGGTGAAATTAAGATCGGACTTTTTAACCGGGGGAAAGCCACCTATATTGTAAAGCCCGGTGAACGCATATGCCAAATGCTGTTTATACCTGTAATTAAGGCTGTCCTGAATTTAGTTCAGGATTTCAGCAATGAAACAGCTCGGGGGCAAGGGGGTTTCGGCCATAGCGGGAAAATTTAAGTGGGGATCGGCAGACAGTTAGGGCCTAAAGAGAGGGCGGCGTTTCAGACTGTGTTGAAACGCCGCGCTCATATGTTGCTGACAGCCTCCGTGAGCATTCAAACCATCCGTCCGTTCGTGGCGGTTGTCGCTTCCTGATCATCCGATTTGCAGTTCAGAATACGCTTCGGAAGCCCACGAAGATCTTTATGCTGCGATCAGGCGAGATCGAAGCGGTCAAGGTTCATTACCTTGTTCCACACCGCTACAAAGTCGTGCAAGAATTTCTCCTGGGAGTCCTCACATCCGTAGACTTCGGCCAAGGCCCGGAGCTGGGAGTTCGAACCGAAGATAAGGTCGACACGCGTGCCGGTCCACTTGAGGTCGCCCGTTGCGCGATCACGACCCTCGAACACGTCCTCGTCTTCCGAGGTTGCCTTCCACGCCGTTCTCATGTCGAGCAGATTCACGAAAAAGTCATTGGTTAGCGTCTCCGGCCGCTTGGTGAAGACGCCGTGCCGGGACTGTCCGAAGTTGGCATTCAAGACGCGCATCCCGCCAACGAGAACCGTCATCTCAGGAGCGGTCAGTGTCAGCAATTGCGCCCGATCAACCAGCAGTTCCTCCGCCGATACGGTGTATTTGGTTTTGAGATAGTTGCGGAACCCGTCTGCAGCCGGTTCGAGTACGGCGAATGCTTCCACGTCGGTTTTTTCCTGCAACGCATCCGTGCGTCCCGGCGTGAAGGGAACGGTCACATCGTGACCGGCATTCTTCGCAGCTTGCTCGACACCTGCGCATCCACCCAGGACAATCAAGTCGGCGAGCGAAACCTTTTTCGCACCTGATTGCGCGCCGTTGAACGCCTTTTGGATTCCTTCAAGGGTTTGCAGCACATTTTTCAGTTGGGCCGGCTGGTTGACTTCCCAATCCTTCTGCGGCGCGAGACGGATGCGCGCCCCGTTCGCACCGCCGCGCTTGTCGGAGCCGCGGAACGTGGACGCCGACGCCCAGGCGGTCGAGACCAAGTCCGAGATCGACAGGCCCGAGGCAAGGATCTTGCCCTTGAGGTCTGCGATGTCCTGTGCGCCGATCAGCTCATGATCGACTGCGGGCACCGGGTCTTGCCAGATCAGTTCCTCTGCGGGGACCTCCGGGCCGAGATAGCGCGAGCGCGGTCCCATGTCGCGGTGCGTAAGCTTGAACCACGCCCGGGCGAAGGCGTCCGCGAACGCTTCCGGGTTTTTGTGGTAACGTCGTGAAATCGGCTCATAGATCGGGTCCATCCGCATCGACATGTCGGCGGTCGTCATCATGGTCGAAACCCGCTTTGACGAATCTTCCGCATCCGGCGCGAGGTTCTTGTCGGCCACGTCCTTCGGCTTCCACTGCCAGGCGCCGGCGGGGCTCTTTGTCAGTTCCCACTCGTAGCCGAACAGCATGTCGAAATAGCCCATATCCCACTTGGTCGGGTTCGGCGTCCAGGCACCTTCCAGGCCGCTGCCGATGGCATCGGAGCCCTTGCCGCTGCCGTATCTGCTCTTCCAGCCGAGGCCCTGTTCTTCGAGGCCGGCGGCTTCAGGTTCAGGACCGACCAGCGCCGCATCGCCCGCGCCATGGCATTTGCCGAAAGTGTGTCCTCCGGCGGTGAGCGCAACAGTTTCTTCGTCGTTCATGGCCATGCGCGCGAAGGTTTCGCGAACGTCGCGGCCCGACGCGACAGGATCGGGGTTACCGTTCGGCCCTTCCGGGTTCACGTAGATCAGGCCCATTTGCACGGCGGCGAGAGGGTTTTCGAGATCGCGGTCACCGGTGTAGCGCTTGTCGTCAAGCCACTTGCTCTCAGCTCCCCAGTAAATGTCCTCTTCCGGCTCCCAGACGTCCTCGCGTCCGCCGCCGAAGCCGAAGGTCTTGAATCCCATCGACTCAAGCGCGCAGTTGCCGGCGAGGATCATCAGATCGGCCCAGGAGATTTTCTTGCCGTATTTCTGCTTGATCGGCCAAAGCAGGCGGCGTGCCTTGTCGAGGTTCACGTTGTCGGGCCAGCTGTTGAGAGGCGCTAAGCGTTGGGAGCCGGAGCCGGCCCCCCCGCGGCCGTCGCCGGTGCGGTAGGTGCCTGCGCTGTGCCACGCCATCCGGATGAAGAGCCCCCCGTAGTGACCGTAATCCGCCGGCCACCAGTCCTGCGAGTCGGTCATCAGCGCATAGAGATCCTTTTTCACGGCCTGCAGGTCGAGTTTTTTGAATTCCTCAGCGTAGTTGAACGCCTCGCCCATCGGATTGCTCATGTTAGAGTTCTGATGAAGAACCTTGAGGTTCAACTGGTTCGGCCACCAGTCCCGGTTCGAAGTGCCTCTGCCGGCAGTAGGTTTGTTAACTGCGCCCGTTACCGGGCACTTGCTATCTTCGCTCATAAAGCTTCCCCCTTTCGTTGTCTGAATTTATGCACCGTGGTGCTATCAACATAAGGCACCGGTGCCCATCTATCTAATTAATTTTATCGAAATAAAAAATATTATAGGAGAATGACTATCAATCAATGGCAAAAAAATATATTAAACTTTCTCTGCCTTACAATCGCTGCATAAACCGAAAAAGTCCAACCTATGACTCAGAATTTTAAAATTAGTCTCTAATGCGACCTCTTTTTTCATTTCATCCAGGCTTTCCAGGTCCGGGTCGACAATTTTTTTACACTTGATACAAATGACGTGTGGATGGGGGGTCGGCTTGTTTCCATCATAGCGGTTGCTCCAATCCGGGAACCCTAACTCAAGAACTTCACCAAGCGACTTAATTAATAGAATATTTCTGTACACAGTGGCCAGACTCATTGTCGGAAAGTCTTTTTTTATCTGGACATGGATATTTTCAACACTGGGATGGCCTTCACTTTTGGCAAGGATTTTAACGATAGCCAGCCGCTGAGGTGTTAGCTTGTGGCCATTATCCCTTAATTTTTGGATGATGATTTCAAATCTATTTTTATGATCTGTCAACTGAAGCCTCTTTATCTTAAATAATAATTATTCTCAATTAACATTAATTTCCTTTTCAGTCAACGCCTATTTCAATCGTTCATATATGATAACTTCATTGGATAATTTGTATCAATTTTAATCTGTTCAATTTAGCCAGAGCCTTGGCTTATTTCCAAACAGCATAGAGGACGTTGGGGACCACTATAAAATTGAAACTTTCGGGGGAAAAAATAATTAAGGAATCCCATGATAAAGATTGAAATTTTGGCCAAATCCTCTTCCTTTGTGTATCGTTACTGAAGCAGCCATTTTTTTTAGCAACCTGATTCCTATCTTAAGAAAACAATATTTCCCAAAATATGAAAAGCTTGGTATGAGAACAAAATCTTTAAGACTTTTTAGCCTTCAAAAATATTGCTGATTGAGACTTAACCAACCAGGGAGGGGGAGATGTCCATGGATTTTTCCGGTAAGGTGGCAATTATTACCGGCGTTGCCGGCGGAATTGGACTTGCTATAGCTACAATGCTCGGAGAGCAGGGAGCAACCGTAATAGGGTGTGATTTTCAGGAAGAAAAGCTGGAACAAGCCCAAAAAGAGCTGCAAACGAGGAATATTGAAATAGTGGTAGTCAAAGCCGATATCGAAAATATCAATGAAATTAAAAAACTTTTTTCAAAGGCAAAAAAGGATTTTAAACGAATTGACATTTTGGTTCAGACCGCAGGCGTCTGTTACAGCTCTGCGGTGCCTGAAATTACTCCTGAGGAATGGGATTACGTTTGCGCTGTAAATCTTAAATCGGTTTTCTTTGCCGCCCAGGAGGCACTCAAGTATATGTGCCCGCAAAAGTATGGAAAAATAATCAATATTTCATCAGTTGCAGGAAAAAGCGGTGGTGTTGCGGTAGGTGCCCATTATGCGGCGACAAAGGCCGCTGTGATATGTCTTACCAAGTCCCTTGCGCTCTATGCAGCTCCCTTTGGTGTCAATATCAACTGCGTTTGTCCAGGCCCGATTAAGACCCCGATGACCGATGTCTGGGGTGAAACAATCAATAAATCATTTGCGGAAAAGATTCCTTTCAAACGTTACGGTACGCCCCAAGAGGTTGCAGAAGCCATTTGCTTTCTCGCCTCAGATCGGGCCCGGTATATTACCGGTGAAACCATGGATGTGAACGGCGGTCTGGTAATGGATTGAATGCTTTTCTTTACTTTAATTCGTGCTTATTCGTGTCAATTCGTGGCTAACTGAGATTCTTAAGAGGCTAAGATCATACCTTCCGGCTTTTCTTACTTAAACAGGATTTCTTCAAACGCCTGCTGATCGTCCTCGACCGGACCCAGCAACGTCAGCGCCATCTGGTCGCGGTTGAAAAGCTCGTTGGCCGTATTCAGGAGGTCGTCCGCGGTAACCGCTTCGATTTTATCGATGATTGTTTCCAGGTCAATGTCATTTTCATAGTGAATTTCGTTTTGGGCACAGCGCACCATCTGATTGTCGGCACTTTCGGAGGCCAGCAATAAACTTCCCTTGGTGTATTCCTTGGCGCCTTTGAGCTCGGAGGAATCGACCGGTTCCTGTTTTATGCGGTCGATTTCATCCAGCACAGGAAAGATAGATTCCCGGGCACGTTTAGGATCAACGCCCATGTAAAAGCCGAACATGCCGGTGTCCACATGGGAAGAGACAAAGGAATACACCGAGTAGGCAAGCCCCCGGCGTTCCCGCACCTCCTGAAACAGCCTTGAGCTCATATTGCCCCCCAGAACGGTATTGAGTAGGGAGCAGGCATAACGGCGCGGGTCGGTGATGGATATGCCCGGGGCGTTGAGGCAAATGTGCATCTGCTCCAGGTTGCGGTGGTTGAGGGCCACCACCGACATTCCCCGGGGCATTATGCGCTGCGGAAAGCCGTTCCGGGGCGGGATAGTCTCAAATACCGGAGCCACCAGATTCACCAGACGCCGGTGGTCGATATTGCCGGCGGCTGCAATTACAATGCGGTCGGGTTGATACAGGCGGTGGAAAAAATTTTTGATGGTTTGGGCATCGAAACGCACGATATTTTCCGGCGGGCCGAGAATCGATCGGCCCAGGGGATTTTCCCCCCAGAAATTCTGATTTGACAGCACATGGATGTATTCCTCCGGGCTGTCTTCGACCATGCCGATTTCCTGCAGGATCACCGGGCGTTCCTTGTCGATCTCGACCGGATCAAAAACCGAGTTGACAAAAATATCGGCCAGAATATCGACCAGGGTCTCCGTTTGGCTGTCGATCACCCTGGCATAGTAGCAGGTGTTTTCCATGGTCGTAAAGGCATTGGTGTGCCCGCCGATGGCATCGAATTCTTTGGCTATCTGAAAAGCGGTGCGTTTAAGAGTGCCTTTAAAAATCATGTGTTCGATGAAATGGGAGAGTCCGCATTCCAACGCGGATTCATCCCGGGCCCCCACATTGACCCAAACCCCAATGGAAACCGAACGGGAGTAGGGCATGTTCCGGGTAACAATCCGGACACCGTTTTCAAGGGTGGTTTTAACTACGGGTCCGTCCATCGCCCTCTTCCAAAACTGCCTTGTGGCTCAACCGAATTTTGCCGTCCCGGCTGATTTCCAGCACCTTTACCTTGATTTTGTCGCCTTCCTTGACAATATCGGTTACTTTGGTCACCCGGTGGTTGGCCAGCTGCGAGATGTGCACCAGACCGTCCGTGCCGGGCATGATCTGAACAAAAGCGCCGAAATCCGTAATTTTTACAACCGTGCCTTCGTAAATCGCACCGACTTCCGGCTCGCGGGTCAGGTTTTCAATCATCTTAACGGCCGCGTCACATTCCTCTTTTGAGAAAGCGGCAATTTTAACCGCACCGGAGTCTTCAATTTCAATGGTGGTGCCGGTTTCGCTCTGGATGCCGCGAATAACTTTCCCGCCGGGGCCGATGACTTCGCGGATTTTATCAGGATGGATCTGGATGGTGCTGATGGTCGGTGCGTAGGGTGAAATTTCATGCCGCGGCTCTTTAATGGCTTCTTCCATTTTATCGAGGATATGCAGACGACCGGTTCTGGCCTGGGCCAGGGCCTTTTCCAAGATGTCTCTGGAGAGTTCATGGATTTTGATGTCCATCTGAAGCGCCGTGATTCCTTCCCGGGTGCCGGCCACCTTAAAGTCCATATCGCCGGTGTGATCTTCATCACCCAGAATGTCGGAAAGGATCACAATCTGATCGCCTTCCTTGACCAGGCCCATGGCAATGCCGGCCACCGGCGCCTTGATGGGCACGCCGCCGTCCATCAGTGCCATACAACAGGCGCAGACGGTTCCCATGGAGGAAGATCCGTTGGATTCAAGGACCTCGGACACCAGCCGAATGGTGTAGTCAAAGTCTTCTTTGTTGGGCAGAATTTTTTCAATAGCCCGGGTGGACAATCCGCCGTGGCCGATATCCCGCCGGCTGGGGCCTCCGATGCGTTTTACCTCACCAACGGAATAGGGCGGAAAGTTGTAATGCAGCATAAACGGACGAAATTCTTCGCCGCTCAAAGTTTCCACGCGCTGTTCGTCCTGTCCGGAGCCCAGGGTCAGCACACCCAGCACCTGGGTTTCACCCCGGGTAAAAAGGGCGCTGCCGTGGGGACGGGGCAGAATGCCGACTTCACAGGAAATCGGCCGGATCATGTCAAACCGGCGGCCGTCGATACGGCGGCCCTCTTTCAGGATGAGATCGCGCGAGATTTGCTTCTGTAAATCGCTTAATATTTCGTAGGCTTCCTCCGTTTGATCGGCATAGTCTTCACCTAATTTTTCAACCAGCTGCATCTTGACAGCGCGCAACGCTTCGTAGCGCTTTATCTTGTCGGGAATTGCGATTGCCTCCCGGATAAGCGGGCGGGCTTCTGCTGCCAGCAAATTGACAAGATTCTCCGGTCTGGCCGGCGGCTCAAATGCCTGTTTTTCCGCACCGTTGGTCTCGCGCAGTTTCAGCTGCAGGTCAATCAGGGGCTGCAGGGACAGGTGGCCGAAAAATATGGCTTCCAGCATGTCGGCCTCGCTGACCAGATTTCCGCCGCCTTCCACCATTACCACACCCGTCTTGGAGCCGGCCACGATTATACTGATATCGCTTTTACCCCAATCCGCCAGGGGCGGATTGATTTTCAGCCGGCCGTCGATGCGTCCGACCCGCACGCTTGCAATGGGACCGGCAAAGGGGATATCTGAAATCGTAAGGGCGGCCGAAGCCCCCAGCATGGCCAATGTGTCCGGATCGTTTTCCTGATCCATCGACAGTACGGTGGCGATTACCTGGGTCTCCCGGCGATAGTCTTTCGGAAACAGCGGGCGGATGGGCCGATCAATCAAGCGGGCCGTCAGGGTTTCCTTTTCACTGGGACGGCCGATCTCGCGTCTAAAATAATTGCCCGGTATGCGGCCGGCGGCATAGATTTTTTCCTGATATTCGACGGAAAGCGGCAAGAAATTCGACGACTTCTCTTCTTTCGCCGACACCACGGTAACCAGCACGATGGTATCGCCGTACTGGACCACTACCGAACCGGATGCCTGTTTGGCAACCTTGCCGGCCTGAATGCTGAGGGTTTTCCCATCGATTTCTTCTTTTAACAAAATTTCCATTTTTTTCTCCTCACTCTGAGTGACGCCGGATCGGATTGGGCCGGGCATTTGAAAAGGATTGCCTTCATGCCCAGACATTGCCACACAGCCTGCCGACGCATATCCGGCGCTTAAATGCGCCGGCTCCTGCCAGCAACGTAAAGTGGCGGAGATTGGCACCCGCTGAGTGCGCAAGAATATCGGGTGATGATGCAGTCTGTGCCGGCGTAAAATTTTCTGTGGTGTGGATGGGCATACAGGTTCGTTGGGGCCTGCTGTTTACCTTTTCAAACCCAGGGTTTCAATAATTGTCCGGTAACGGTTGACATCTTTGAACTTTACATAGTTGAGCAGTCGTCGGCGTCTTCCGACCAGCATCAACAATCCTCTGCGGGAATGATGATCCTTCTTGTGAACTTTCAGATGTTCGGTAAGATAGGAGATTCGGTGGGTCAAAAGCCCAACCTGCACTTCCGGCGATCCCGTATCGGACTCGTGCAATTTAAATTTTTCGATCAGCTTCTTTTTATCTTCTGTTGTGAAAGCCACTTTCTTTTTTGCCTCCTCTTGTTTATATCTGAATTTTTAGCACGTTGGTTCCAACTCCAACGTCCGGGCTTCCCTTCCAAGGATTGACTTAGCGCGGTGTTTGTTGTTTTAAAATTCAGGTTCAATTATTTTTTTATTTTAGCTTATATAATTTCAACAAAAACCGCAATGAATCTCCTAAATTCAATTGTTCGGTTGGACGAACACGCAGCAGTAGTTCAGCTGATCACTCGCTGCGCGGTGCTCCACGATGGCAATCAGATCGCCTTTCCGATCAAGGATTTTTACAAAAGGGTCCTGGATACCGATGCCGGCGTGCGAATCGCCCAGGTCCTGCACGGTCAGGCTTTGGCCGTGTCGAATTTTTTCAACTAGCTGCTCAGCGGCATAGGATTCGGACATTGCCGGCAAGGCATCCTTCATGCTGATCAGGCGCTGCGTCAGCTTTCGGCTCCGGGCCAGTTCTGCCAATTCGGACAGCGGCGTCGCCTGATCCAGCGTATAACCGCTGCTTGCCACCCGTTTTAACCGATGCAGATGGCCGCCGCAACCCAGCGACCGGCCGATGTCGGCCGCCAGCGTGCGAATATAGGTTCCGGCCGAACACGCCACCTCAAAATGGATGAACGGCAGATCGATCTGCATGACGTTTATATCGTAAATATGGACGCTCCGGGGCGGCTTTTGAACCGGTTGGCCGCGGCGGGCCAGCCTGTAGAGCGGCACCCCTTTGTGCTTCAAGGCCGAATAAACCGGCGGCAGCTGCTCAACGGTTCCTTCAAACGATTTGAATTCATTGCGTATGGTTTGCTGCGACAATCCAATCGGTTCTGAACCGGCAACAACGGTCCCGGTGAAATCCTGAGTGTCCGTCTCTTCGCCGAGTTTGAGGACGGCAACATATTTTTTAGGGCCGTGCAACAGAAATCCGGCCAGCCGGGTAGCCTGATTTACACAGCATATCAGCACGCCCTCGGCGAATGGGTCCAGCGTGCCGGCGTGACCGACTTTGGCGGCGTTAAGCGTCTTTTTTACGGTTGCCACCACCCTGGCTGAGGTAATATCCGGTGGTTTATCAATGACGATAATGCCGTTTAATTTCCCGTCATCCATTACAGATTATTGGCCAGGGTAATAATATCCGATTTTAATTTCAGCAGGGTCGTTTCGGCCTGAAAGCCGGCTGCACTGGGATGGCCGCCCCCGCCGAAAGCACCGGCAATGGCCGCAACATTTACAGATCCGTCCGAGCGCAGGCTCACATGAAACCGGCGCCGGCTGTCGGATCTGGGTTTACCGTTTCTTTGTTCCTGGATCAGAGCGGCCACTTTGACGTCTTCGATCCGTCTGGCATAGTTTATCATTCCGTCGACATCTTCGGGCTGGGTCTTTGTATATTCAAACATGCCATTGGTGATGGTCATGATCGACAGTTTACCGTTTTGTGAAATTTCAAGGGAATCCAGCGCCAGGTTTAAAAGTTTGATGCGGCCCAGCGAATAGGTTCCAAATACATGCTGAGCGACACTGTACGGTTCAACCCCCAGAGCGGTCATCTTTTGGCTGATGGCAAAGGCAGCCTGATTGGTGTTGGAAAAGCGGAACGATCCCGTGTCGGTTAAAATACCGGTATAAATGGACGTTGCCATGGCTTTATCAATCGGCGCTTCCAGGCCGGTTATCAATCGGTAGACAATTTCGGCCGTCGAGCAGGCCTGCGCATCAACGAGCTGCATACAGCCAAAGCCGGTATTTGAAATATGGTGATCAATGTTGATGATGACCGGTATCTGACTGACGATGGCACTGGCCTGGCCGATGCGCGACAGGTCGCCGCAATCAAGGATGAGCGCCACATCATACGCTTTGACATTTTTGATATCGGTGACGATACGCTCCACTGATGGCAAAAAGCGATAAACCGCCGGAATCGGACTGGCGTTGTACAGGGTTGTTTTTTTGTCAAGCTTACTTAACGCCAACCCCAAGGCCAGCAAAGAGCTGACGGCGTCTCCGTCCGGGTCTGAGTGTGAGGCCAGCAGAATATGCTGCGCAATTTTAATCTGATTGATTATCTGGTCCATCGTCGGTGGCAATTTTCTTGAGCAATTGTTCTATATGTAAACTGTAATCAAAGGATTCATCATAAAAAAATTTCAAATCCGGCATATATCGCAGACCGAGCCTGCGGGCAAGACTTCTTTTAATAAATCCGCGCGCACTTTCAAACCCCATCGCGGCCGCCTCCGATTTGTCGCTGCCGCCGTATATTGAAAAGTAAATCCGGGCCAGTTTCAAATCGGGCGACATTTTAACCATAGTGACGGTTGTCATTGCCAGACGGGGGTCGTGGATATCTTTTTTCAGCAAATCCGACAGGACTTCCTGAATTAGAGCGCTGACCCTGTCAGCTCGGGAAAAGGGTATCATAAATGTATTATTTCCATTTCCGTATCGATAATTTCGGCCAGGCCCAAATCTTCGGCCATGTTGATAAGTTTGTCGATTTTTGAATTAATCAGGGCGGCATCGTTGCCGACGAAAGAAAATCCTATTTCCGCTTTCTGGTAAATATCGTTGGATCCTACCTCGGCTATCGATACATTAAAATTGTTGTGCAATCTAGTCGATCATAGATTTGACAACTTTACGCTTGCTTTTCAAAGAGCGGCAATCATGCAGCCTCAGGGTGATGAGTCCGGTACCGACGACCATAATATTTTACTCTATTCCCGGTTTGATCTCCTCCAGATAATAACTTTCCAAGACATCGCCGACTTTGATGTCATTGAAGTTTTCAACCCCGATGCCGCATTCGTAACCGGCCTGAACTTCCTTGACGTCGTCTTTAAACCGGCGCAGGGAGGAGTTTTTGCCATTGTATAACTGGACGCCGTCTCGGACGACACGCATATTCTGTCCCCGTTCAATCTTGCCGTCGGTTACATAACAGCCGGCGATGGCACCCAGCTTGGGTATATGAAACACCTCGCGAACCTCGGCCGAACCAAGAACGTGTTCTTCATAGGTGGACTCCATCATCCCTACCATGGCACCCTTGACATCTTTGATGACATCGTAGATGACATTGTAAAAGCGCATGTCCACATTTTCTTCGGCGGCCAGGGCTTGAATCTTCGAAGTCGGCCGCACATTAAAGCCGATGATGATCGCATTGGATACGGCGGCCAGGGAGATGTCCGATTCGGAGATGGTTCCGCTGGCCGAATGCACTACGTTGACCTTGACTTCATCATTGGACAGCTTTGTCAGCGCTTCAATCAGGGCTTCGATCGAGCCGTGCACATCCGCTTTTAAAACGATGTTGAGATCCTTGACCTCACCCTGCTGCAGTTGTTCATAGAGTTTATCGAGGCTGAGTCGATTGGTCTGGGCCAGGTCTTTGGATCGCTGTTTTTGACCGCGGTGCAGGCTGACCTGTTTGGCGCTGCGTTCGTCCTCCAAAGCGATTAGTTCATCTCCGGCCATGGGCACGCCGGACAGACCCAGGACTTCCACCGGAATCGAAGGCCCGGCGGCGTCCACCGGGGTGCCGCGGTCGTTCAGCATGGCCCGGATTTTTCCGTAATGAATGCCGCATACTACCGGGTCACCGGTACGCAGGGTGCCTTCTCTGACAAGCACGGTGGCGACCGGTCCGCGGCCGGAGTCGATCTTGGCTTCCACGACGTGGCCGAAAGCCTTTTTGTCCGCGTTGGCCTTGAGTTCCAGAACTTCGGCCTGCAGCAAAATCATTTCAAGCAGGCTGTCAATTCCCACACGCTGCTTGGCGGAAACATGCACAAAGATTGTATCACCGCCCCAATCTTCCGGAGTCAGTCCGTTTTCGGCCAGCTCCCGTTTGACACGATCGATATCCGCATTGGATTTGTCGATTTTGTTGACCGCAACGATAATCGGGACATTGGCGGCGCGGGCGTGATTAATGGCTTCAATGGTTTGAGGCATCACGCCGTCATCGGCGGCCACCACCAGAACGACAATGTCGGTGATTTTAGCGCCGCGTGCGCGCATGGCCGTGAACGCCTCATGACCCGGCGTGTCCAGAAAGGCGACCTGTCCCCTATCGGTGGTAACATGATAGGCGCCGATATGTTGGGTAATACCGCCGGCTTCCAGATCGGTAATTCTGGTTTTGCGGATAACATCCAGCAAGGAGGTTTTGCCGTGATCCACATGCCCCATAATGGTTACCACCGGCGGCCGCTCCTTCATTTTTTCAGGGTCGTCGGCCTGTTGTTTCAAAATTTCCTCTTCCTCGAAGGCGGCACGCTCCACTTCATAGTTAAATTCCGTAGCAACCATAGACGCCGTTTCATAGTCGATGCTCTGATTGACGGTGGCCATAAATCCCATGCCCATGAGGGCTTTTATCATTTCACCGGCTTTGATCCCCATGCGTTTCGCCAGATCGGACAGTACGATGGCATCGTCGATCTTGATGCGGCGCTTAATGGCCTTGGCAGTTGTAATCTGAGTCTTCTGGGTGGCGACGGGGGCTTTGGCCTTGGCGCCTTTGCGAGGCTTACGGGCTCGATAGCCCTCGTCATAAAGGTCCTGACCCTCAACGACGGATTTTTTCCGGAACGATATCTTCTTTTTTAAGAACTTGCGGTCCTGCTCAGGTTCTTCGCCTTTCTTCTTCCATTTTTTCTTCTTGGCGTCTTTGAGCGACGCTTCTTCCTGTTTCTCGTCCGGCTGGGGTTTAGTCGCTTTGCCGCTCGCAAGCGTTTCACCCTGGGCCGGAACCGCTTCTTTGTCTTCGGGTTTGGCCGCCGCCGGTTTTTCTACCGGCCTTATCGGCAATTGAATGATTTTCGCCGATTCTTCCCGCTTGCCCTTTTTGACGGGTTTTTTCGGCTTTTTCTTCTTGAGGTCTTCGGGTATCGCAACTTTTGCTTCGGCAACGGCCTTATCCGCAGGTTTTTCTTCAACCGGCTCAGGCTCTGCGGCAACCGTCTCCGCGGCGTCTGCCGCCGGTGCCGCTTCCTCGGCGCCCGCCTCAATGTCGAGTGTTTCTTCAGCGGGCTGTTCGCCGATCTCCTCGGCGGGCTGCGATGCCGGTTCAGCAGCCGCTTCAACCGGAATTTGTTTGCGCCGCCTTCGAATGACCGTCGGCCTTATGCGGGTCTCTTCAATGGTTTCTTCTTTTTTACCAAAAAGCTGTTGCCTTATTCTGGTAACGGTCTCATCGTCTAAAGCGCTCATGTGGCTCTTGACGGAGATATCCAGATCATTCAGCTTGCTCAAAAGCAACTGGTTGGTCATGTTAAGGTCTCTGGCAAGCTCATAAACTCTAGTCTTTGCCATTACTTCCCCCTAAGGCTAATTTTTTTGCCGCCTAGCAGCTCAACATCGACAATATTTTCTGATATTAAATTAATGCCGACAGCCACAGTAAGTAAGTTTATAAAAATCACCGGTGTAATTCACGGCCGGTGAACCGTTGATATTTGGAACAATTTAACAAAGTATCGCAATCAAGTTTATAGTGAAGTCCGCTATGTATTTTCCGGGTCCGGCTCATCGGAAGGCTGCACGGGCTCCGGGGGATCTTCCTGTTCATCGGCCGCACTTTCAACGGTTTTTCCGCCGCCGTCCTCAGTATTTTCCGCCGCCGGTGGCGTGCTATCATCTTGTTCCGCGGCTTCCGCAGCGGTACTATCTTCTTCCGCCGCCGGTGGCGTGCTATCATCTTGTTCCGCGGCTTCCGCAGCGGTACTATCTTCTTCCGCCGCCGGTGGCGTGCTATCATCTTGTTCCGCGGCTTCCGCAACGGTGCTATCTTCTTCAGCTGCCGAAGCGGCGCCGCCGGTTGCCGCGGCCGCTTTTCTGGCAGCCTCCATAAGTTTGACGGCTTTTTCTTCCCCGATACCTCTAATTTGCATCAAGTCTTCCAGGCCGGCGCTGGCGATTTCTTCAGCCGAGTAAAAGCCGGATTCGTATAATGCATCGGCCAGACTGACACCGACGCCCGGCAGCGCCACCAGCGAATCATAGCCGGTCTGCATGGCCTGGCTGTAACGGGTTTCACTTTTTACATCCAGGTGCCAGCCGGTGAGTTTGGAGGCCAGCCTCACGTTCTGTCCCTTTTTGCCGATGGCAATCGACAGAAAGTCGTCCGGCACAATAACTTCCATCGAGTTGTCGTCTTCGTCAATGATGACCCTGGATATTTCGGCGGGAGCCAGCGAGTTGCATACGAATTTGGCGGGGTCGACATGCCAGGGAATGATGTCGATTTTCTCCCCCCGCAACTCCTGGACGACGTTTTGAACCCGACTGCCTTTCATGCCGACGCAGGCTCCGACAGGATCAATGTCCGAATTATTCGAGGCCACGGCGATCTTGGCGCGTACGCCGGGCTCACGGGATGCCCCCATTATATTGACGATGCCCTCGGTGATTTCCGGCACTTCGGTGCGGAAGAGATTAATCAGAAAATTCGGGTGCGTGCGTGAAAGAACAATCTGCGGGCCGCGTGAATCATGCAGTACATCCAGGATAAATGCGCGGATGCGATCTCCCCGCCGATACGATTCCCTTGGCACCTGTTCCCGGACCGGCACGATTCCATCGGTCTGCCCCAGGTTTACAATAATATCGCCCCGATCGATTCGCTGAACGATGCCGTTGATGATTTCCCCCTTGCGATCAATGAAACTGGCATAAATCGCATCTTTTTCAGCATCCTTCATTTTCTGGATGATGACCTGCTTGGCCGATTGGGCGGCGATGCGACCGAAAGTGCTGGTATCCATTTTGGTGCCCAGGCTGTCGCCTATTTCGCAGTCGGGATCCAGTTTGCGTCCTTCCGCGAGGCTGATTTCGACCTCCGGATCGGTGACGGCTTCGGCGACTTCTTTAAACTGAAAGACTTCGATTTCGCCGGATTCATCATTGTATTGAACCTCGATATCTATCTTGTTGCCGTACTTTTTTCTGGCAGCAGATCGCAATGCTTCTTCCAGAGCCTTGATAAGAACCTCACGGTCAATGCCTTTATCCCGGCTGACCTGTTCGACGACGCGTTTTATGTCTGATATAAACATCAGATATCTCCATTTCAACCTTCATTCAACAAGCCGTGCTTTTGATATATCCTCATACGGCAGGCTGATAACCTGCTCACCGATCTGCAGCTTCACCTCGTCGTCGGATATTCCCAAAAGTACCCCTGTAAAATTTTTTTGCCCGTTCAACAGTTGATTTGTTTTAATTTTTACCCGGCTACCTTTGAATCTCTCAAAATCCTGCTTTTTCGCCAGCGGACGCTCCGGACCCGGGGAGGTTACCTCAAGATTGTAAGGGCCGGCGTCCTGCAGATGAACATCCAGAATGTCTCCCAACTGGCGGCTGACACCGACACAATCATCCAGATTGATTCCACCGGGTTTATCTATATACAGGCGCAGGATTCTGCCGGCCGACTCCCGCTGGTATTCTACCTGAACCAACTCCAGGCCTTCGGATTCACACAGCGTTTCCGCCAGCGCCCAAACCTGCTGAATAACTTTTTTCTCATTGACCCTGGGCCGGGCGGTTTCCTTGGTCCCGGCTTCTTTATTGTGACGATGATTCATTTTTTTCACCGCCCCGCAAAATCTCCTCTTTAAAAACGCAAAAACGGGCTGTCGCCCGTTTCCTCATGTTGCAGGTAGATCTTCTTGATTTACAGCGAGAAAGATTATCTGTTCATGCCATTAACCATAAGGAAAAATTAAAGTTCATCCCACAAATCAAAAGACTACCCCAACCCATCACGTGAAACGGAAAAGGCGAATCTAAACTTGGAGCGGGCAACGAGATTCGAACTCGCGACACCAAGCTTGGGAAGCTTGTACTCTACCAGCTGAGCTATGCCCGCTTTCCTAAGATTAAAATATTTAAGACAATTTCTTTAAATTGTCAATAACTTTCAGCAAACTATTTGTCGCCGAGCAGGTCCCGGATATTTTTTAATTCCGCTTTCAGCTCCGCCAGAAGCTTTCTGGAGGCCAACGGGTCGGTCTCGGCTCTGGAACTTAAATATTTGCGGGCACCGTCGATGGTAAATTTTTTATCATAAAGCAAGTGTTTGATTGCCAGAATCGTTTCAATATCTTTTCGGGTGTAAGATCGCTGACCCGCAGCCGTCCGCCGGGGATTTATTTTTTTAAACTCCCCTTCCCAGAACCTCAATACGTGGCTCGGAAGGCCTGAAATCCGGCTGACTTCGCTGATCTTGAAATAAAGCTTGTCAGGTATATTTATATCATACGGCTTTTCATTGCGCATTGCCAAACCCATTTTCAATTGAAAATTGAAAATTGAAGAATGAAAATTTGTGGAAGTCGCTGCGCTCCGTCATTTTCTTGATAAGTCCTTAAAATTGATCCGCCAAAGGCGAACCTTAAATCTTCAATATTCAATCTTCAATATTCATTTCTCAGGCGGATCCGGTTCAGGGCAAGGTGGCCTCAAATGCTGTTAATAGTTTATCGGTTATCGATTTGTGCAGTTCGTTGACATCCGGGTCCTCCAGGGTTTTATCCGCTGAACGGTAGGTCACACGAAACGAAACGCTTTTTTTGCCGGCGGCGACAGGCTCTCCTTCAAAGACATCAAACAGATGCAAATCCTCCATCAGTTCTTCATTAAAACCCGCAGCGGTCTCCAATACGGTTTGCGTTTCAATGCTCCGGTCGATAATAATGGTAATATCCCGGTAAACGGCGGGAAACCGCGGGATCGGTTTGGAAAATCTGGTTTGCGGCATCAAGGCGGCTATTTTATCCAACGCGAGTTCAAAGATATAACCGGTTTGCTTCAAATCGAAGCTGCCGAGCACCCGGGGATGGATTTCACCCACCAGCCCGAGCACGGAATCGGCTGCTACAATCTGGGCCGTGTATCCCGGTCTGGTATATTCGCAGGATTCAGCCGGCATTTTCGTAAAGCGGGTCCCCTCTATCTTTAATCCGCGCAGCAAGCCTTCGGCGACTCCCTTGATATCGTAATAATCGCATGGCATTTCCCGGTTGTACCAGGACGCTTCATTGCGAGCTCCGGACCAGAGGGCCATCAGCAATTCAGGTTCCAGCGGAAGATTTTGGGTGTCCGTTTTGAGAAAAGCCTTTCCAATCTCAAACAACTTGAGATTCTTTATTTGCCGGGCCATGTTATAGGCCATTGTTGAGAGAATGCCCGGCACCAGACTCGTACGCATGACCGTCTGATCATCGGTCAGCGGATTTAAAATGTGAATCATCGACCGGCGGGGATCACCTGCTTTAATTTGCAGGCGATCGCAGGACGATTCCGAATCAAAACTGTAGGTGATGACTTCGCTGAATCCAAATCCCTTCATCAGGCGTTTCAGCCGGTTGCGGAGCGCCAGCCGGCGGGCCGGCGGTCGACCCTCGGCCGGCATCGCCGGGTGCGTGGTCGGGATGTTGTTATAGCCATACAGCCGGGCGACTTCCTCCATCAGATCTTCGGGTCTTGTTATGTCCACCCGGAATGTCGGGGCCCTGGCTATCAGACCATCCGCATTGTTGTTGAGCAGTTCGACTTTGAATTCAATCGACTCAAGAAGTTCCCGGATGCGGTTGCGCTCCAGTTGAGTACCCAGCACACGGTTGGCCCGCTTGGTGCTCAGCGCGACGCTTGTGGCAGGTTGAGGCTTCGGATATTCATCGATGATTCCGTCGATGAGGGAGCCTCGGCCGATTTCCACCATGAGCTTGGCAGACCGGTTGACCGCCCGAATGGTGCCCTCCGGATCTACACCGCGTTCGAAACGATGGGACGCATCCGTATTCAGTCCTAATTTTTTGGAAGTTCGGCGGATACTGACCGGGTTAAAATAAGCGCCTTCGATGAGCACGCGGGTGGTGTCATTTTCGATTTCCGAGTTGAGCCCCCCCATGACACCGCCAACACCCACGGCTTTGTCGCCGTCGCAGATCATAAGCATGTCCGCTTCGAGCGTCCTTTGCTTTTCATCCAGGGTGGAAAATTTTTCGCCCTGAGCGGCCAGACGCACCACAATGCGGTTTTCGGCCAGCCGATCGAAATCAAAGGCATGCAGCGGTTGGCCGGTCTCCATCATGACAAAATTGGTGATATCGACGATGTTGTTGATCGGCCGCAGGCCGATCGACAGCAACCGATCCTGGAGCCAGAACGGTGACGGCGCCACTTTAACGTCTTGCACCAGTCTGGCTGAATAGCGGGGACAATGGTCCGGAGCCTCGATTCGGACCGATGCGAGTTTGTGGATGGCATCCGTTTTATCCTCAATGGTATAATCGGGATATTTCAAGTGCGTCTTTTGGATGGCGGCTATTTCCCGGGCAATGCCGATCACGCTGAGACAATCCGGCCGGTTGGGGGTCAGATCCAATTCAAACACCGTGTCTGAAAGTCCCAGGTTTTGGGCCAGATTTCCGCCCACTTTCAATGCGGAATCCAGAGCCATAATCCCGCCGGGTTCATCGCCGATACCCAGTTCGGCGTCGCTGCAAAGCATGCCTTCGGAACGTTCACCCCGGATGACGCTTTTTTCCAGCCGGGATCCATCGGGCAAGACGGTGCCGGGCAGTGCCAGCGGTGCCAGCATGCCTTCCCGGACGTTGGGGGCACCGCACACCACCGACAACCGGCGGTCGCCGCTGTTTACGCGGCAGATTTTCAATTTGTCGGCGTTGGGATGGGGTTCCACCGCCTCGATCCGGCCGACGATAACGCTGTTTAGATAAGCATAGCGGTCTGAGACGGAATCGACTTCCAGACCGGCCATGGTCAACGCCTCCGCCAGAACGGCCGGATCCATATTGATATCGATATAATCTTTTAGCCAGCTTAAGCTAACTTTCATGGTTTTTTTTACTCACCCAGATTTAAGATTCTGTAGAACGCAGTTCCGATTTGGATAGCTGCCTGGGATAACTGCTAGCGTGTTTTTAAAATTGCGATAGAAACCGCATATCATTTTCAAAAAACTTGCGGATGTCGTCGATGCCGTACTTGAGCATGGCAATGCGCTCCACCCCCATGCCGAATGCAAAGCCGGTATAGCGGTCGGCATCATAGCCCACATTTTCATATAGGGCCGGGTGAACCATGCCGGAGCCTAGAATTTCAAGCCACCCGGTATGCGAGCAGACCCGGCAGCCCTTGCCCCGGCACATGACACAGAGGATATCGACTTCCGCGCTGGGTTCGGTGAACGGGAAAAAGCTGGGACGGAACCTCAGGCTCGTCTGATCATCAAACATCTGGTGCACAAAGGTGGTGAGCACGCCTTTGAGATCTCCAAAGGAGATATTCTCGTCCACCAGCAGCCCCTCCACCTGGTTAAACATGGGGGTATGGGTCAGATCAGAATCACAGCGGTATACTTTGCCGGGGCAGACGATCCTCACCGGCGGCGCCTGTTTTTCCATGGTCCTGATCTGGAGAGGAGACGTATGGGTTCTTAAAACGACATCGTCACTTACAAAAAAAGTGTCCTGCATATCCCTGGCCGGATGATCTTTGGGAAAGTTCAGCGCTTCGAAGTTGTAATAGTCTGATTCGACTTCCGGCCCTTCGGCAATATCAAACCCCAGACTCGAAAAAATATCGCAAATCCGGTCGTTGATCTGGGTAATCGGATGCAAAAAACCGGCTGAGCACGTTCTCCCCGGCAGGGAAACATCGATTCCATGGTCCCGGGCCTGACCCTCTGATGCTATCTTTTCAGCAGCCTGCTTAAAGGTTTTATCCAGGATACTTTTAACCTGGTTGGCTTTTTTGCCCGCCCGCGGCCGTTGCTCCGCCGGCAACTCGGCTATATTGCGCAAAAACTGGGTCAGGATCCCTTTGCGTCCCAGGTAGCGTACAGAGATATCTTGAATATCCTGACCGCTTGCAGCAGCTTCAAGCTCGGCAAGCGCCTGTTTATGTATTTGATCTAATTTGTCATCCACTACTTAAAACCCTTTGGAATGCAGAATGTCGAATTTCGAATGACGAATGAAGGAATTCTGTCGTTTAAAAATTTTAAATAGACACAGATCCTCTAATTCGACATTCGTCAATTGTCATTTGACATTCCTATAGTTTCTGGACGGCCAGGTTTGCGATTTTTGCAAATCCGGTGGGATCAGAAATTGCCAGTTCGGCGAGAACCTTGCGATCCAACTCAACCCCCGCAAGTTTCAGGCCATGCATGAATTTGCTGTAGGATAAATTGTTCAGCCTTGTGGCGGCATTTATTCTGGCAATCCAGAGCCTCCGAAAATCCCGTTTGCGTGCCCGCCGATCGCGATAGGCATACATCAGGGCTTTATCGACGGCGTCGGCCGCGGTTCGAAACAATATTCCGCGACCGGCACGAAATCCTCTGGCCAATTTCAAAACCTTTTTGCGACGTCTTCTGGCTTTGAATCCTCGTTTTACTCTCATTTTGTTTACCTCGTTATCTTTGTCGTTTAGATCGTTTTTTCGTTTAGGCGGTTAAGATCGTTATGAGCGTTAGGATCGTTTTGCTGTTCAAGGTTTGGGGTTAAAAGAGCAAGAGCCATTGCCTTTCACCTTCCCAACACTCGGTTCCGCCTTTACCCTATGCGCTCTGCCTTCTTTTTTTTATCTCTGCCTGCCGGATCATCCATTGGGCAGCAAAAGCCTGATTTCCCTGCGGTCGGATTTGGCAATGAGGTGCGCTCTGCGCAGCGCACGTTTGCGCTTGGTGGTTTTTTTGGTCAAAATATGGCTGGCGCAGGATTTTCGATAGACAATTTTCCCCGTGCCGGTCATTTTAAAACGCTTGGCAGCCGCACGATTTGTTTTTATTTTCGGCATGAAAATACCTCCTTAAATTGAAAAGCCCGTGAAGCGGGCAACTATAATTTTATAAAAATAGATGGCGTGAGCTGTCAAAAACCGGCCCACGCCAAAATCGAAATCGATATTAAATGGTAGCTATTTTGTCGGTGCCCTCGATATATTTAAAATGCGCGGCATTCCCCACTTGGTTTCGACCGAGACGGTCTATTTCGGTGCCAGAAGCATGATCAGGGAGCGACCTTCTAATTTGGGACTTTGCTCCATCGTGGCAACCTCTTCGGTTTGCTCCGCAATTTTTACGAGCAACGCCATCCCCAATTGCGATAGTGTGATTTCTCGGCCCCGGAATATCACGGTTACTTTGACTTTGTCTTTTCTTTCAAGAAATTTCTTTATGTGGTTGATTTTCGTCTGCAGATCATGTTCGCCGGTTTTGGGGCGGACCTTTATTTCCTTTACCTGGAAGGTGCTCTGCTTCTTTTTGGCTTCCTGCTTCTTTTTGGTTTGTTCATACCGATAGCGTCCGTAGTCCATGATCTTACAAACCGGGGGATTCGCATTGGGGGATACCTCCACCAGGTCGAGACCAAATTCCGCTGCCGTATCAAGGGCCTGCTTTGTAGAGATAACACCAACCTGGTTACCTTCGGGGTCAATGACCCTGACTTCTCTGGCCCTGATTTCGTTGTTAATATTAACTTTGTTCGTCCGTATCGGTCGCTGGGGTCGTCTTGGTGATGCTATGTTTTACCTCCTGGTTCAATGATTATGGTTGCGTTCACACACGCGCTCTACAAGTTTCGCAAGGTATGCACGCCGATGCCGGCGGCACCCCCACCCGGCTTGGAAAACCGTGGTGAATCCATCCGTTTGAATATACAACCAAAATAAGAAATGCAAGAAAAAAATGCAAGGGAAAAATGCTTTTGCCGGTTCATATTAAGTTTTTTCAGATTCTAGGATGATAGCCACCCTTCCGTTCATACAGAAAAGCCAGGTACAGCCAACGGTCTGAAACTTATGCGCCTCAAATGCAATCCAGCGAGAATGCTGATCATTTCAAATTTCCTGTTTCAATGTGTATTCGGCCAGCAGGCTTTGTTTCAAATAATGGTTGGCCGGATCGGCAAAGTAGGCCTTCATCATTTTAAGGCTTGCGGGGCGCAATATGCCGGGTACAACCTTCACCGGGCTGTTTTTATACAGCGGATTCAGGTGCGACAGGTCGCAGCCGGTGCCGCCGCCCATAACATCCTCATAAGCGTAAACGATTCGACCGATACCCGATATTATCAGAGCGCCGTAACACATCAGGCAGGGCTCCATGGTACTGAAAGCAGTTATCCGGCCTCGGTCGAGCTGATTTTCATTTTCAGCCAAATGCCGCAAGGCAATCATTTCGGCGTGGTCGATTTCATTGCAGCCTTCTCCCACGGTGCCTTGGCGGGCGCCGGTCGCCAGGATTTTACCCCGGTAAACCAGAACACAGCCGACCGGAAACTCGCCGGCCGCCAGAACCTGCTCGGCTTGCTCCAGAGCTTTTGCCATAAAATATTGGTCTTCCATGAATGTTTAGTTGATTCGTGTATGGGTTGATTAAGTTGATTGGACCCGCGTTAACAGCCAAATGGTTAAAGCACTGTATAGTTCATTGAGCAGCGGAATTCAACCTAATAAAAAGCCGATGAACCTAATAAACTTAACCAATCGAATCTACTCAATCAACCCTACAAGGAGGTTACAACCTACAGATATCCTCATCGCACGGGCAGCTGTCATCCACTTCATAGCAATACACGATTCTGGATTCCAATGCGGCCCGCTGCGCCGGGATCACTTTAAACTCATCGCGGGCAGCAATTTCTTGCAGTTCCGATTTCGAGGGAATGTTCTCCAATCCCACGGTCAAGACGCTGCCTCCCGAACCCTCCAAAACTTCGGCATCTTCGCCGTTGGTTACTACGGCGACAGGTATTTGGTACGGCGCCAACACACGGGATGCGGCCAGCACCGGCCGACGCCGGGTAACCAGCGAACCCGGGCCATATTTGACAATCATGCAAATTTTGCCGTACAGGCTGATTAAAAAATCGATCTTAACAATCGCCCGTTTCTCTCCGGCCTGTACCAGCAAGTCTTTGCACCGTTCGATGTCACTTTTAAGATATCCTTTCCGGTTTACAAGCAAACGTGCTATTTTTTGGCGGTAGCGTTCATCATGGGTGTCTGGCAGGGTCGTGCCGCTGATAAAATCGTCGAGTTCGCCCAGTATTAGATGATGTCCATTCATTGGTGCAAATTTAGCCCTATTGACCACTCCGAAATAGCCGGGTGCAGCGAAACGAATATCCCATTTAGCGGGGAATTGAAAAATGAAGATCGTAAATTGATTTCATTGTACAAGGTGCATAAAAATTTTTTTGAGCACCTGAAAATAATATTCCTTTACATGAAAACCGGCTTGGGAGTAATATAATACCTTTTTCAAGGTTGTTAAGTAAGGGTATCATGTCCATAAGAGCAGAATTTGAAAAACGCGAAAGAAAATTTATGTCGCCCTTCGGTTGTTTGAGTGCCGAAACCCGGGGACGCGCGATAAAGGAAACATCCTGCCCGGTGCGCACCGCTTTTCAGCTGGATCGTGATCGTATTGTTTATTCTAATGCTTTCAGGCGGTTAAAACATAAAACCCAGGTCTTTCTTGCCCCCCTGGGTGATGACTACCGAACGCGCCTGACCCACACCCTTGAGGTGGCTCAAATGGCGCGGGCCATTGCACGGGCGCTGTTTTTAAACGAAGACCTGGTTGAAGCGATCGCGCTGGGGCATGATCTGGGCCACACACCCTTTGGGCACAGCGGCGAGACCGTACTCAAAGAGATCTTCTCGGCCCATTTTTCACACAACGAACAGAGCCTGCGCGTCGTTGAAATCCTGGAAAACAACGGCAACGGACTCAACCTGACCTACGAGGTTCGGGACGGCATACGGAAACACGCGAAAGGATTCGGCAAGATTATTCCCGAAAATGCCGCTGAAATGGCCGATACCTATGAGGGACAGGTGGCCAGAATCGCCGATATCATGGCTTATCTGAATCATGACCTGGAAGATGCGATTCGAAGCGGTGTGGTTAAAGCCGAGCAGGTGCCGGACGATTGTACCAAGGTCCTGGGCCGCACCCATTCGGATCGCGCCACCACGATGATCATGGATCTGATATCCTGCAGCAGCGTTTGTGATGATAAACTCTGCCTGCAGATGAGTGATGATGTGAGCTCCGCCATGTCCAACTTGAGAAAATTCCTATACGATAATGTTTATCGATCGCCCCGCGTGCATAAAGATTTTGAAAAAGCCAAGAAGATTCTCACCGAGCTTTACCTCTTTTTGCTGGAAAATGAAGATGTGCTGCAGAAACAGTTGGCCGAACTAAAAATGACCGGCTGCAACGACCGGCAACAGAGCCGAGAAAGAATCGTCTGTGACTTAATCGCCAGTATGACCGACCGCTATGCCTTGAACCTTTACAAAAAACTATTTTTCCCGAATCCGGTGGTTTAATGGATACCGACAAGGTCCGTTCCATGACATTGCCTGCCATGCTGGATGATGAGTCGCTGCACGTCTATCTTGACCGGATGCGGCAGATATTTACCGGCATGGATCAAAAATATGACCAAGCGGCCACCCACTATAAGTTTCTGTGTACCGGATGTGAGGATAACTGCTGCCGGACGCGCTTTCATCACCATACCTATCTGGAATTTCTGTATATTCGCGCTGGATTTGAAAAGTTGGAGCCGACCGGACGACATGCGATACAGGCCAAGGCGGAAGCGGTATGCCGCCTGACCGCCCAGGCGCAGAAAAAAGGCGCTGCTGTGCGGCTGATGTGTCCGTTAAATGACGCCGGCCTGTGCCGCCTGTATCCCTATCGTCCCATGATATGCCGGCTGCACGGCATCCCTTATGAACTTCAAACACCCGGCCGATCGGTTAGCTGCGGCCCGGGCTGCGGGGCCTTTGACGAACAGTGTTCCGGCCGACCCTATTTCAAATTTGACCGCACCCCGTTCTATTTCGAAATGGCCGAACTGGAAAGCGAGTTTAAACAGACCATCGGACTGACGGGCAGGATCAAGTTGACCATCGCCGAAATGATCCTTCGCATGGAGCATAGCGTAAAGTCGGAAGGACAAAGGATATGGGTAAAAGGCTAAAGGTAAAAGGTGAAAGGCTGTAGCATCGCGCAGAGCGCAAAGCGTAGATTCGAGGACCCCATGAATTATGCACTATGCGGAGCGCAGCGACCTTAGAACCATGAAATCCATTGAAATTGAAGAAATAGACAAATTACCCGGCATTCGGATTCAGGAAAATGACCCCTTTTGTTTTCGCTGTCATCCGGAGGTGGAATGTTTTAACCGCTGCTGCCGGAATCTGAATCTATTTTTATATCCTTACGATGTGCTGCGGTTAAAACAAGCGCTGCAATTGTCTTCGGATGCCTTCCTGGATAAATATGTGGACATTGTCATGCGGCCTTCCAATTATTTTCCTGAAGTGCTCCTGCGCATGGCGGAAAATGGGGCGAAAACCTGCCCCTTTGTGACAGAAGACGGGTGTGCCGTGTATGATCACCGGCCGGATACCTGCCGCACGTTTCCAATCGAACAGGGAGTCCTTTACGATGCTTTTCAAGAAACGAATTTGCCGGTTTATTTTTTCCGACCGCCCGAGTTCTGTCGCGGGCAGGATGAAAAGCAGGAGTGGACGGTACCCGATTGGATCGAAGACCAGGGGGGGGAGCAGTACCAGCAGATGACGATTCGATGGTCGGAACTAAAAAGACTGTTTCAAAACGACCCCTGGGGTCTTGAGGGCCCCGAGGGACCGAAGGCAAAAATGGCCTTCATGGCCACTTATAACATCGATCGGTTTCGGGATTTTGTGTTTCAAAGCAGTTTTTTAAAACGCTACCGGATTAAATCCGCCCTGCGCAAGCAGTTGAAAACCGATGATGTGGCCTTGTTGAAATTCGGTTTTGAGTGGGTGAAGGCGTTTATCTGGGGCATGCAAAGTCGGTATATTCAGCCGCGGTAGATTGGCGGTTTCCGGTCTTATCTGGCGGAGTGATGCTTTTCAAACCATGCCCATTCGTTGGCCCGTTAGCCGGTCTGCCCGTGGGCCGGTTGGCAGAAGCGGGCTAACGGGACAACGGGAAAACCGGCTAGCCGACTCATTCGACGCCTTGCGGCATCTCCCCCACTTTGTCACCTCCCAGCAAATATCCGCCGTCCAGACGCAGCACGGAGCCCGTCATAAAAGGTGCCTCATTGATGATAAAAAGAACGGCTTTGACGACGTCATCTATTGTGCCGGTCCGGTGCAGCAGGGTGTGGTCAAGCAACGCATTTTTCTGCTCCGGGGTCAGCAAACTCCAACCCCGGGTATTTTGGGCATGACGCGTTTCAACAAAGCCGAGCATGATTTCGTTTACCCGAACCCGCGGGGCTCCCATGCGGGCCCAAGTTTCGGTCAACAACGATATCCCGCGGTTGGCGGCTGCGTAGCCGTCGTTGAAAACCATACCGGCAGGGCCGCTGCGACCGACTACGGCGGCAATCGAGGAAAAATTTATGACCACGCCGGCACCGGAGGCTTTCAGGTGCGGCAGGGCGGCGTCGAAAACCCAGCGTTTGGCCCGCAGGGTGGTTTCCAGTTCGAGGTCCCACTGCTTCGGTACATACGGCCCGTGAACAACCGGCCAGCCGCCGCGTTCGATGTTATTGACCAGGATGTCGAGCCGGCCGAAATGATCGACGACCTTTTGGATTAATTCCGGCACCTTTTCGACCTCCAGCAGGTTGGTTTGAACGATGAGGTGCTCCTTGCCGCTGTCGGCAAATTCCCTGCGCATCCCTGCCAGCTCTTCCTGCCAGTCGAAATAATTCAAGGCCACCTTGACACCCTGCTCCGCCAAAGCAAGGCCGATACCTTTGCCGATGCCTTTGATCGCACCCAGAACGAGTGCGACTTTTCCGTTTAGCTCCATACCAGCACCATTCGATTCCAAGTAAATTGGACTACCTTAAAATCCCAAATTACAAGCACCAAATTATTTACCCCGTTAAATAATTTTATGAATAGCATAATTGTTTTAGTTACTATGGATCGCATTCTCTACCTAATTCCCTGTATCCCCACAAGACAATTTAACAGGGCAGGTAAATCTCAAACTCCAATTCCAATGACCGAAAAAAGTTTTGGTATTTTTGTTTTGAATTTCGAATTTTGGTCATTGGGATTTGTTTGAAATTTGGAATTTGTGATTTGGAATTTGCAAAAATCCATTGCACAAACAGCAGCAGACCTATAAGTGCCACCTCAATCTTGATCGAAAAGCACACGCTTAATCCACTGCATCCCTATTTCCAACAGCGCCAGATCATCCTCAAGGGCTTTATCCATCAGTGCAGAATCGATCTGAAGACCGGCTAAGAGTCCGTTGTTGATGATCCGGGATCTGAAACCATCCAAGTCATAAAGCGCTGTAAAAATCAGGCGTCTGGATTTAAGATCCAGCACACCGGGCTTCAGCCTGTTTTTCAGGCTGATAATTTGGATCATTTTGTCGTTGATTTCATTGTAAACAGCGATTTTTTGGTCTCCAATCCATTGCCGTACGGTTTGGGCACTACCTTGATTAAATCCGAGGCAGTGCGGTTCCCTCAATACCATGAACTGCTCGATTATTTCCCCTGTCTTTCTGGCGCGTGCAGCCGACCGCACGAGGGGATACATGCGGCATGATGACGGCCGGTTTTCATACACGCTGCAGCCCTTTTTCGTTGCAAAGGGGCAGCGTAGATCGCGGTTGTCGGCCGGCTTCAGCGTCACAATGGGAAGTCCTGATTCCGGACCGGTGTGCTGGGAGGTGTATTGGGAAAGGAATTGTTCCGATAACAGTCCCAGGTGAGTTTTTAAACGCAGGATGTCATAAGGTGTCAGAAATTGGTTTAAATCCCGGCAGCACGCATTAAAACAAGGCACTTCCGGGGTGCATGCAAAGCAAAAGGTATCTTGCAGTGCTATGGGGGTTAAATCAGGTTCCACCGCAGGGTCTCCTTATCTTAAATAGTGAAAATCTCTCATACCACGGCTCGAATTTTTTAGCCAATTGTAAGTTCGTTTGGATGGTTTAGATCGTTCGGATCGTTTCGTTGGTTAAGATCGTTTGGATGGCTTTGATGTTCAGAGGTTCAAGATTCAGGGTTTTGGGGCTTCGCCCTCCGGGCATCCGACTTCGCTCTTTGGGCTTCGCTTTCAGCTACGACCCAACAGGTTGAGCTACGACGGGACAAATCGACCCCACGCGCAGGGTTCAGGGTTAAAAGAGCAAGAGCCGTTACCTTTCACCTTTTACCTTTAGCCTTCCGGTAGACTCTGTCGTCAGGATTCAACACTACATATGGTGTCCGAATCAGGCTTGTTATCAAAATATTGCGAGAAATTGAAATGGAAGTTAAAATCAAGAATTCTTGTCATTTTGTTTGGTTAAAAGTACTTGACAAGGCACATGTTGAATGGTATTGTTTTCATCTTATAGCTACTATATCCTATTGAAATTAAAGGAAATTTTGCTTGCTTCATTTCATACTTGATCGCTTGCAATACGTTTTCATCGAGTTGAACCGGATGGGGTCCGGTTATTGAAAAATAAATCACCCAGGAAATAAAACAAAGTGAGCCAAAGCGTTCCACTTTGGGTCACCTTAATGAAGGGAGGTGCAAAACAGTTACGGAATTTAACGGATAGTTTATCGTTTTTTAAAAGACCAAAAACAAAATTTAGGAGGTATAATAAATGCCAAGTTTTGTAATAACTGAAAAATGTGACGGCTGCAAAGGCGGGGACAAAACTGCCTGTATGTACATTTGTCCCAATGACCTGATGGTTCTGGATCCCAACGAGATGAAGGCTTACAACCAGGAGCCCGATCAGTGCTGGGAATGCTTCTCATGCGTTAAGATTTGCCCGACTCAGGCCATCGAAGTCAGGGGCTATGCGGACTTTGTGCCCCTGGGAAGCAGTGTCATGCCGATGCTGGGTACCGAAGATGTAATGTGGACCTGCAAGTTCAGAAACGGGACCATCAAACGCTTTAAGTTCCCCATTCGGACCACTCCCGAAGGACAGGCCAATGCTTACAAGGATTTGAAAGCCAGCGACCTGGACAGCCAGCTGCTTTCAACCGAGGAAGCCGAAGGCGCAGCGCTGCGTGCACCTGCTGCCGACCAATTGGCTTAATTGGCGGCTCAGATCGCGTAAACGATGTTGAAACAATCTACCTAATAAATTTAGTGAATGTAAGGAGGATGCAATATGGCATTACCGAATAAACCTGCTGGTGAGCTTAAGGCTGTGAGGGACCCGGAAGTAGAAGAGCGGGAAGTTGACATTCTGATCGTGGGCGGCGGTATGGCTGCCTGCGGCGCCGCGTTTGAGGTTAAGAAATGGATGAGCGACGATCAGAGTGTGCTGCTGGTGGACAAGGCCGCCCTGGAAAGAAGCGGCGCGGTTGCTCAGGGTCTTTCTGCAATTAACACTTTTATCGGCGATAATTCCCCGGAAGACTATGTGCGCATGGTCCGCAACGACCTGATGGGTATCGTGCGCGAAGACCTGATTTTTGATCTGGGCTGTCACGTGGATGACTCTGTTCATCTGTTTGAGGAGTGGGGGCTGCCTATCTGGAAAAAATCCGCTGATGGCAAAAACCTGGACGGCAAAAAAGGCCAGCAAATGGGCACCCTGAAATCCGGCGCCAGCCCGGTGCGTACCGGTAAATGGCAGATCATGATCAACGGCGAATCCTACAAACGAATTGTGGCCGAGGCTGCCAAGCTGGCGATCGGTGAAGAAAATGTTTTGGAAAGGGTTTTCATCGTCGAACTGCTGCTGGATGCCAACAAAGAAAATCAGATCGCCGGTGCCGTCGGTTTTTCCGTGCGGGAAAACAAAGTTTACATCATCAAGTGCAAGACCATGGTGGTTGCCTGCGGCGGCGCTGTAAACATCTATCAGCCGCGCAGCGTGGGTGAAGGCAAAGGACGGGCCTGGTATCCGGTATGGAACTCCGGCTCCACCTACTACCTGTGCATGAAAGCCGGAGCCGAGCTTTCCATGATGGAAAACCGTTTCACCCCGGCCCGCTTCAAAGATGGCTACGGCCCGGTCGGTGCCTGGTTCCTGCTGTTCAAAGCCAAGACCCTCAACGGTCTGGGCGAGGCATTTGCCGGCAGTGATGCCGCCAAGGCTGAACTGCAAAAGTACGCACCTTACGGAACGGCCGCCATTACGCCGACCTGTCTGCGTAACCACCTGATGCTCTTTGAGATGAAAGAAGGCCGTGGACCGATCATGATGGATACGGTCACCGCCCTGGCCGAGCTTGGCAAGACCATGGACAAAAAAGAGCTCAAGCACCTTGAGTCCGAAGCCTGGGAAGACTTCCTGGATATGACCTGCGGCCAGGCCAACCTGTGGTGTGCGACCAACACCGAGCCGGAAAAGAAAAATTCCGAAGTTATGCCGACCGAACCCTATCTGCTCGGCTCACACTCCGGCTGCTGCGGTCTGTGGACCTCCGGTCCGGATCTGGATTGGGTGCCGGATTCCTATAAGCTCAAAGCCGACAACGGCAAGGTTTACAACCGCATGACAACCGTCAACGGTCTGTTCACCGCCGGCGACGGTGTGGGCTGCTCCGGTCACAAGTTCTCTTCCGGTTCGCATGCCGAAGGCCGCATTACCGCCAAGCAAATGGTCCGCTACGCCAAGGATCATGCCGACTTCACACCGGCACTCGCCCAGAGCACCCCGGAGTTGGTCGACTTGGTTTACAAACCGGTTCGCACCTATCTTGATAATTGCGCTTACACCACGGCCGATGATGTCAACCCCAACTACATCAAGCCCAACGGCATGATGTACCGCATGATGAAGGCCACCCACGAGTACGGTGCCGGAACCGCCACCTTCTATCAGACCACCAGCAAAAACCTGGAGATCATTATGGAAATGCTGGAGACCATGCGGGAAGACAATGAGAAGCTGGCTGCCGGTGATCTGCATGAGCTCATGCGGGCCTGGGAAATCCAGCACCGCATCTGGACGGTGGAATCGCATCTGCGTCACATCCAGTTCCGCAAAGAAACCCGTTATCCCGGTTTCTACTATCAGTCGGATTATCCGGGACAGGATGATGAGAACTGGTTCTGTTTCGTCAACTCCAAGTACGATCCCAAAGAGCAAAAATGGGATATCTTCAAGAAAGACTACGTCAAAATTTTCAAAGACTAATAAAATGTCGACGCTGATCTGTAGTCAATAAATGCTGCCTCCAGGTGTCTTTGGACACCTGGAGGTTTTTGTTAAATATCGCAGGGCTTCAGGTGTCAGGTGTCAGGTTTCAGGAAAGTTGCGTCAATTATAACTTTGGCTCTTATACCTGACACCTGAACCCTGAAGTCAAAAACGTTTGAAACCCTAATCGACACGGAGAAATAACATGACAGAAGAAAAAGCAACCCCCAGCAGCGATACCATCTTAGTCGTCGGCGGAGGTATCAGCGGTCTGACTACGGCCCTGGAAGCCGCCGAAGTGGGGTATGAAGTTCTCTTAGTGGAGAAAAATCCTTATCTGGGAGGACGGGTAGCTCAACTCAATCAATACTTTCCCAAGCTATGCCCTCCGACCTGCGGGCTCGAGATTAATTTCAGGCGCATCAAGGATAATCCAAGAGTAAAAGTCCTAACCCTGGCGGAAGTTGAAAAAGTCGAAGGCGGCCCCGGCAACTACAATGTCGCGATCAAGGTAAATCCCCGCTATGTCAATGAGAACTGCACCTGCTGCGGGGAATGTGCCGCGGCCTGCCGGACTGAGATTGACAGCGCGTATGATTTCGGCCTGAAGAAAATCAAAGGCGCGTATTTGCCGTTTGAGATGGCGTTTCCGTCGCGTTTCGTGATTTCGCCTGAAATTATCGGTACCGAGGACGCCCAGCGGGCCAAAGACGCCTGCAAGTATGATGCGGTCGACCTGACCATGGAAGCCAAAACGCTGAATATGAACGTGGGATCCATCGTCTGGGCCACCGGTTGGCAACCCTATGATGCCACCAAAATGGACAATCTCGGCTTCGGGCAGTATCCGAATATTGTCACCAACATGATGATGGAGCGGCTGGCGGCCCCCAACGGTCCGACCAAGGGTAAAATCCTGCGCCCATCCGATGACAAGGAACCCGCCAGCATAGCATTTGTCCAGTGTGCCGGCTCCCGGGACGAGAATTATCTGCCTTACTGTTCATACATCTGCTGTATGGCTTCTTTGAAACAGGCCACCTATGTTCGCGAACGATATCCGGAGGCCAAAATATATGTGTTTTACATCGACCTGAGAACACCGGGCTATCGTTATGAGCGGTTTTACGAGAAGATCAAACAAGACGAAAACATCTTTTTGATCAAAGGCAAGGTGGCGGAGGTCAGTGAGGATCCAACCAGTAAAAACATCACCGTGGTTGCCGAAAATGCAGTTACGGGCGAAAAGATCCACCAGCAAGTCGAAATGGTTGTTCTGGCCACCGGTATGCAGCCCACAACCGCGACAAACAAACTGCCGGCCGATCTTAAATACACCCAAGACGGTTTTATCATCAACGATTACGCCGCCGGCGGAATGTTCGGGGCCGGGTGTGCCGTTAAACCGGCCGACGTGGTTTCGTCCAATCAAAATGCAACCGGTATGGCTTTAAAGGCCATCCAAACTCTGGTGAACAGGTAGGAGGATTTCCATGGATAAAAAGTATGGTGTTTATATCTGCGAGGGTTGTGGAATCGGAGAGGCCCTGGATATCGAGAAGCTTTGCGAGGTGCCTAAAGAGGAGGGGTTCCCGGTTAAAACCTGTCCGATACTTTGCGGCAAAGAAGGGGTTGAACTGCTGAAGTCCGATATCGCCGAGGGCGTCAACACCTTGGTCATCGCCGCCTGTTCCCGCCGGGTACTGTATGATGTCTTCCGGTTTGACGGCTGCATTGTGGACCGGGTCAACCTCAGAGAGCAGGTGGTCTGGACGCATCCCCGGTCGACGTATCCGGCGCCCACCGAAGAGCAAAAGGCTGACGAGCAATTCATCGATCATGTCCAGTTGCTGGCCGCAGATTATCTCAAGATGGGCATGGCCCGGGTGGCAAAAGTCGCTCTGCCCGAACCTTATAAACTTGATACGTTTAACAGAAATATACTGGTTATCGGCGGCGGCATCAGCGGCATTACCGCCGCCATCGAGGCCGCCAAGACGGGCTACGACGTGACCATCGTCGAAAAAGAATCCGCCCTGGGCGGCAGGGCGAAGACCTGGCGCAAACAGCTGCCCGGTGCTTATCCCTATGAAGAGCTGATTTCACCGACCATCGAAGCTAAAATCAGCGAACTCAAAGGCTACGCCAAGGTCACGGTCAAAACCGACGCGGTTGTCGCGCGGATTGCCGGTGAACCGGGCAACTTTACCGTTACCCTGAAAAAACCCGGCGAAAAAATCGAATTCGACGTACCCTATCCGCTGCCCGAAGAGATGAAGGTCGATGACAAGGGCAAGGAGCTGAATGCCGAACAGCTGCATCAGAAGTTCATGGAGTACAACCAGGGCAGGCAGGACATCTTAACCTTTGATCCGGATGGTGAAAAGTTCGGGGCCGTGATTCTGACGGCCGGCTGGCGACCCTATATACCAAAAGAAGGGGAAATGGCCCATCTTGGATACGGACAGTTCGCCGATGTGGTGACCAACCACCAGTTTGAAGAGATCGCGGCCGCCGGCCAAATTACCCGCCCCTCGGACGGCCAAGAAGCCAAATCGGTGGTCTTTATCCAAAGCCCGGGACAGGGAGATGACAAGGACTTTGCCTATACCGGTGCCGTGACCAGCATGGTGGCGCTCAAGCAGGCCAAGTATGTCCGAGAGGATTATGACGACGCCAAAGCCTATGTGTTCTATCAGCACATGCGCACGGTCGGACTGACCGAAAATTTCTACAAAAATATTCAGCAGGATCCGGGCATTTTTATGACCAAAGGCGAAGTGACCAAGGTTTCTAAAAACGGCAACGGTCTGATCGTGGAAGCCGACAATACCCTGCTGGGCGAGAAGGTCCAGGTCAAAGCCGACCTGGTGGTGCTGGCAACCGGTATGGTTCCGGTAACCAAAGATGATCCGGTCGTCAACCTGGCCTACCGTCAGGGACCCGGATTCCGGGATAACGCCCTTTTCGATGACTATGCCGATTCCAACTACATCTGCTTTCCCTATGAAACCCAGCGTACCGGCATTTATGCGGCCGGCGCAATCCGGCGCAGCATGAGCGTGGAGGAATCCATCGAGGACGCCACCGGCGCGACTTTAAAGGCCATTCAATGCCTGGAATCGGTCAATCGCGGTGTCTCCGTTCACCCGCGATCCGGCGACATGACTTTCCCCGACTTTTTCTTCCAGCGCTGCACCCAGTGCAAACGCTGTACCCAGGAATGCCCCTTCGGGGCCATTGACGACGACGCCAAGGGAACGCCCAAACCCAATCCGGCCCGCTGCCGCCGCTGCGGTACCTGCATGGGCTGCTGCCCCGAGCGCATCATCAATTTTTCCGACTACAGCATCGACAGCATCGGGTCCATGGTGAAAGCCATCGGTGTACCTTCCGCAGATGACTTTGATGATCCCCCAATGCGTGTCCTGGGCCTGGTCTGCGAAAATGATGCTTACCCGGCCCTGGATATCGCCGCACTGAACCGGCTTGAATATTCGGCGGATGTGCGCTTCATACCTGTCCGGTGCCTGGGTTCGGTCAATGTGATCTGGATCAAAGATGCGCTTTCCCAAGGCATGGACGGTGTGTTCCTGCTCGGCTGCAAATACGGTGATGACTACCAGTGTCACTTTATCAAAGGCAGTGAACTGGCCGACATTCGAATGAAAAAAATCGGTGACGCCCTGGCGAGTCTGGCGCTGGAAGAAGAACGGGTGGCCCAGTTTGAAGTGGCCATAGACGACTATGCCAAATTGCCGAAAATCATCAATGACTTTGTCGACTCTATTATTGAAATGGGTCCGAATCCGTTCAAGGGATTCTAACTATTGAAAATTGAAGATTGTAAATTGAATATTTGTGGATGTCGCTGCGCTCCGACCTAATTAAAATCGAAACAATACCTTAAATATTCAATATTCAATCGAAAATATTCAATTCCGGCTCGTCCGGATTGTGATTTTAAATTGAGGTTTGGCTATGAAGTATATGATAGCTGAGCCTCGATATAAGGGAGGTATTAGTATGGCTGAAACTTATATTATCGAGCCTGATTTGAATTTCATCAAGGAAGTGGGTGCGCTGGGCGGCGAGGACCTGAAAAAGTGCTACCAGTGCGCCACCTGTTCGGTGGCCTGCCCGATTTCTCCGGACATCAAACCCTTTCCCCGCAAGGAAATGATCGCCGCTTCCTGGGGGCTGAAGGACAAACTGGTGGGCAATTCCGATATCTGGCTGTGTCACAATTGCGGCGATTGTTCCGTGCGCTGTCCGCGGGAGGCCAAACCGGCGGATGTGCTGGCAGCCGTGCGGGCCTACACGATTTCAGAATATGCGCAGCCCAAAGCCCTGGCCAGGGCGATGAAAAATCCTAAAATGCTGCCTGTTTTGCTGGCGATCCCCGCGGTTTTGTTTCTGGTTGTGGGCACGATTACCGGTCTGCTCGATTTTACGCCTGATCTCAGCGAAGGTATCAAACATCACGAATTTTTCTCCACCTGGCTGGTGGACATGCACATGGTCCCGGCGGCCATTTTTGCGGTGGCCGTGTTTGCCCTGAGCCTTAAGCGTTTCCTGGGAGACATCCACCAAAATGCATTGGCCGAGGGCAAGACGACCAAGGAGACCGTCGAAGTCGGCGGGTTCATTGCGGCCCTCTTAAAAATCATTCCGACCATCCTGGCCCACCGCAAGTTTTCGCAGTGTACCGAAAATAAAGACCGCGAAATCGCCCATTTGCTGACCCTGTATGGCTTCATCGGACTGTTTATCGTCACCAGCGTTCTCTTTGTGGTGATGTACGGGTCCTATCTGCTGCCGATCGGACCGCTCCACGGACCCTGGTCCCAGCTGAATCCCATCAAGTGGCTGGCGAATCTGGCGGGAGTTGCCCTGATCGTCGGCACCAGCCTGATGATCAAAAACCGCAGCTCGAAAAAAGATCAGGTCTCCGGCTACTGGGACTGGTACCTGATATATCTGGCTTTCGGCCTGGGTGTGACGGGGATGGCCGCGGAGCTGACCCGTTTGGCCGGATGGGCGGTGGTTACCTTTACGATCTACTATATTCACCTGATCCTGGTATTTTCCCTGATTGCCTATCTGCCCTTCTCAAAGCTGGCGCATCTGGTTTACCGCACGGTGGCCATGGCGTATAACGAGTATGCGGGGAGGAACTTCTAACCAATTCAAAAAATTTGGGAAAAGCTAAAAAAGGGGTGGCTATTGTTCAGATAGTGCCCCTTTTTTATTGGAGTAAGGAGTGTTGGAGTGTTGGAGTGATGTAAAAAAGATAAGCGGGCATTTCCAATAATCCAATACTCCATTACTCCAATACTCCAGCAGTCCCCCCAAATAAAAAAGGGAGTGCCTCGCGGCGCTCCCTTTAGAGTTGGAATCGAATGAGGTGGTCAGTTACTTCTTGTTTTCTCCGGTGGCAGCTCCGTGCAGCTTGATTTCAACCTTTTCCGTGAGTCCTCGGTAGTATTCGCGCAGAATCGCAACGACCTCATCTCTTCCAAAATGATCCGGCATTTCACCGCCTTCGGAAAGCAGCTTGCGCAGCATGGTTCCGCTGAGCAGCACCCGATCCTCTTTGCCGTGCGGGCAGGTTCGCAGGGAAGCCATCCCGTCGCATTTGAAGCAGTAAAAGGTCCAGTCGATTTTCAAAGGCGTGCAGAGCAAGGCCTTGCCTTCTCCCGGCGGAGTCGGGATTTTGTTAAATATGGTCTGGGCTTCGAACATGCCGTAGAAATCGCCCACGCCGGCATGATCACGGCCGATGATCATACGCGAGCAGCCGTAGTTCTGACGGAAGGTGGCGTGCAGCAGACCTTCGCGGGGTCCGGCATAGCGCATATCCAGCGGATAGCCGCCCTGGACGACCTTGTCTTCGACAAAATAATTCTTCACCAGGGCATCGATGCATTTGACCCGCACCGAAGCCGGAATGTCACCCGGTTTCAGGTTGCCGACCAGTGAATGAATGTAAACGCCGTCGCAGACTTCCACCGCAATTTTACAAAGATATTCGTGGGACCGGTGCATGGGGTTTCTCAACTGCAGGGCGGCCACTTCGCTCCAGCCGCGTTCCTCGAAGATCCGGCGGGATTCTTCCGGCCGCATATAAACGCCGGCATACCGGGTGGGATACTCGCCTTCACTGAGCACTTTGACAGGACCGGCGAGGTTGAACTCTTTTTGCGCCATGACCATCTGGACTCCGGGGTGGTCGTCTTTGGCTATTTTCCAGAATTCTGCGGGTGTCGGCGTACCTTCGCCCATGTACACCTTTTCGCATTCGTACTTCTTGTCCGCTTCGGTCATTGCATATTTTTCGGTGACCTTCATGGTCGCCATGATTTCATCCGCTTCGGGATCGTAAAGAGCTATTTCCTCGCCTGCTTTGATGCTGTCGGCATCATCTTTGCCGGCTGACAGGGTCACTGGAATAGGCCAGAAGGTCCCGTCGGCCGTTAAGAATTTGTCACAAACTCCTTGCCAGTCCGCTTTGGTCATAAAACCGGTCAGGGGACTGAATCCGCCGATACCCATCATAATCAGGTCACCTTTTTCACGCTGCGAAATCGGGATCTTTTTGAGGCCTTCGGCTTTCTCCTTTTCCGCCTTCAGCTCAGCGCCTTCCAGCAGGCAACAGGTCAGACCTTTTCCGCCATGAGGTGGAATCAATTTTGACATTTGATCATTTCTCCTTTCCCTATAGTTTTTTTCGATGAATCGCTTGGCGCGATTGTAAATCATATTCAATAAAGAAAATATGATTAGTAAGGAATGAGGTATTTGTCAAGCGGAATCCGGCATTTTCCCGCGCACCGCATTAGTTTCCGTTTTTCATGGTTAAATAGAATTGGCTCCTCGCCGGGTGCAGGGTTTTTTCATTTAAGAGCCGGGGCTGATAACTTAAAACATAGCAAATGTTGAGGCACAGCCTGAAGTCGATGTCCGCCGGGATTCGGCCATTTGACAACCTGCGATACTAGTGATTAGTTTCGGATAATTCAATCGGATTTCAGAAATTGGATTTTTATCTGGATTCAGGAGCTACCGTAAATGAACATAACCCAAACACCTGTTGAACGACGCCAGCAGCCAAGGTTCAAAGTCGTCGAGGGCGTTTTTGCCGCGCTTGTCAATCATACCAGCAAATTGGGACAGATCCGGGATATCAGTAAAAGAGGGCTCGCCTTCCGATACATCGACCACGGAGATGAGACCGGAGAAACCACTGAATTGAAGATCATTATCGGCAGCGGGGGAGTGTATTTAGACAAGCTGCCTTTTATAAAAGTCACCGATTTTGAGATCAAAAACGAATATAGTTTCAGCTCCCTCAAAATACGCCAGATTGGTTTGGAGTTCGGGAGATTATCCAAGCAGCAGCTGCGCCGATTAGAGCATTTTATCCAAAATCATACGGTCGGAGAAGCTTAGGAGGGTGCACTCTTTTGCAATTTGATGAATTCAGAATGATTTTACTAATCTTGCGTTCCAAACACTCCAATTAAATCCCAAATATCAAAACTCAAATACCAAACAAATCCCAATGACAAAATTTCAAAATCCTAAACAAATGATCGGCTTACATTTGCAGGGAGTGGTAAAATCAGCGGTAGAGCAAATTTGTCGAAACGGTATCGGCCAAGTGTGGCCTTTGTTTTGGTCATTGGATATAGCAGATATTTTAGGGACGTATACTGTTCAACCCCACGAAGGTGCCGCCGTTCTTGTAGCATAGGATTCGCATCAGGGTGGCAAAACGTTCGCCGGTGTTCCCCCGGCCCACTTTATCCTGCAGCATCGTCGGGAAGCCGACGGCATGGATTCGAACCCGGCGTATGCCGTTGCTGGTTGGTTTATTGATCCGATCGATCTCTTCAATGACCGGCTGGATGGCGTTGCCGCTGAATTCATCGCCGAAGACATACAGGCTGATTTTCTTGTCGCCGGCATAATAGGCGTTGATCGCGGCTGTAATACCTTCCACCGGGCTGCTGTTGCTAAAAGAGCGCCAAGTGCTCAAGTTGGAAATAATAGCCCGGCGGCGAGCCGGGGTGTCCGGTATCCATTTTCCGGCGTAATCGGAGAACATATATACTCCCATGTCGTTCATAATCTGGATACCTTTAACTTGAGGATAGACTTTCAGCGTTTCGGCCAGCTTTTTCTGGACCAGGCCCCAGGCATTGCGCTGCATGCTGCCCGAGGTGTCTATGATAAAGATGATATATTCGCTGTCCACCGGAATTCCTGCGACGGATCTGTCAATTTTTGGCGGCTGCTTTTGCAGCAGGCGTTTCATTTCTTCAGTTAATTCCTGCATTGCCCTGGCAAGCTTTTCTTCAATGATATTTTGCACCTGAGCCTGCTGATGGGATGCCGCAAATTGTCCCTTTGCGTTCGATAGATCCCCCTGCAGGCGGGCCAGTCTCTTTTTCTCATCTGAAAGTTGTTCTTTTTGGCCTTCCAGTTCGCGATCGAGCACGGCTGTTTGGCCGCGAATTTCATGCAACTCTTCCTCCAGGCGTGCGATTTCGGCCTGAAGGTCTCGGCGCACCCCTTCAATGATGACGGGTTCGGCGAATTTAGATAACACGAACAATAAAATGATGGCCCCAAAGGCGCAGCAAATGACGTCCAAAAACGACAGGCTGAATATTTCTATGTCGCGACGGCGGGTTCGCATGATCAATAGGCTAAAGGCTAAAGGTTAAAGGTCAAAGGATAAAGGATAAAGGTTTAGGGTTTTGGGGCTGAATAATTGAATATTGGATGTTGCAAATTAAAAAGACGGAACACCTCAAATATTCAATCTGCAATCTTCAATATTCAATTGAATGGCTGCCATGCCCTCTGTCCTATGCAATTTACCTAACCATCTTACAATCCGAATCCGCAATCATTACGGCCAATCCTTCGAGGGACTGAAAAACGATCCCCGGGTATCTTTGGCCAGCTTCCAGAATGCACTGGCCGCAAAGGGATCCCCCTCCATGGGGTATAAAATGATGTTAACCGGCACACGGGGAGGCAGCCGTTGGATGGCGTCCTCAAATAAACTTAATCTTTTTTTTCCGGATACCCTTTTGCCCCATGGCTTTTGAGCACCCATGGTCGGCAGGCTGTCCGTCAGCAGAAAGATATTGTCCGGTGCCGGTTTCATTTCATCGATCGCATTGAATCCATTCAGCAGGCTGGTGCCATTTTGCGGAACCAGTTTGTGCATCCGGGCAACGGTTTGATTGAGTTGCTCGACATCGGCGGCATTCAGCCAGACGCCGGCGGTTTTGGCCGTCAGGGGCGCCGCGGTTTCATTGAAGGTGTAAATCTGGTATTTTCCCGTTGCCGGCAACTGGGCGGCCAACCAGTCGACGGTTCTCACGGCTTGCTGCCATTTGGGAGATTTCAATTTTTCTTTTTCATGCAGATTGCGCCGGCGAATAATCCCGACCACGGTGTCATCCAGCATGCTGGCCGAAGAATCCACCAGAATAAATATTCTTTGCCCGCCCATTTTCAAATCGGTGAGATACTGGCGATCACCCTGTCCGGGAAAGGGCCGCAGCCGGTTACCCAGTTCATCCTGAGCCTTGGCGCCGGCCCTCAATCGTTCGACATCTTCTTCCATGGACTTCAAATCGGCTTTCAGCCGGTTGACGTGTTCTTCAGTTGCCAGAGTGTCTTTGTCGCTGTCGGCCAGCTCGTGCTTTTGTTTATCGAGAATTTCAAGCACCCGGCGGGAGAGTCCCTGGGTTTGCACCAGCTCCTGCCGGGTTTGCTCCAAATCATTGCGCCGCTCGATTAGATTTTTTTTGCCGTCCAGCACTTCGGCTGCTATGCGGTCGGTTTCGCCGTGCAGGTCGGACATCACTGTATCACGCTGGGCGGCACTTTTCGCATTTATCAGAACGAATAGCAGAATGATCGCCCCCAGTCCGCAGGTGATAATATCCAGAAAAGACAGGCTGAAGACATTTAATTTTTTACGTTTCATAATATTTAATCCGCCCTTAGAGATAGATTATTCATAGTTGCAGAAGGCTTTACGAAAATGAAGTTTGGTATTTCGATCGGCGGCACTGCGGATTAAATATGTTATGCCCCGCATATTTTTTGCTTTATCATCTGATTTCAACATCGCATTTATTTGAACCACAACTTTTTGTTTACAAACTATCTAGGCATGCAATTAGTTGCAGATGTTCGCCGGGCGATCCAACCCGAATTATCTGACCCAGTTGCAACGTTATACTGCCATTGACTCGCTTTTCATCGATAAAAGTACCCTGATCGCTGACATTGCTTAGTACAGTTTCCCCGCCATGCAATGCTACCGTACAGTGTTTGGGGGAGACCCCGGCCGCCGCAACAATTATTGTGAGACCGTTTTGCCCGCTGTCATGCGCGGAGCCGATCGTGAGCGGCTTGTCGGTTATCGGATATGCGACGCTGCGATAGAGCAGGTGGGTGGCCAAGGGGGACTCCGCTTTGCCGGCTGCAGGCGTCCGGTCATCCGGCTGCTGGGGACGCTGCCAGGGACGGCTGGTGAAAAATGATATGCCCTGGTTGCTGCGCTGCGCTTCCAGCCGGTGCCAGATTTCCAGCGCACCCAAAACACCGGCCTCCTGATCGAGTTCAATAATTTGGGCATCTTTAATTGAGCTCAGCATTTCCACGCACCCGGGCAGGCGTGCCAGACGGTGTGATACTTGAAGGACTGCGGCTGGGTGCCCTCCTGCCCGCTTGCTTCGCATGCGGTCGATTAACCGGATGATCTCCCTGTAAACGGACTCCGCTCGGCGGACCATCAGATCGCGTTCCAGTGTGATGCTGTAGGCTGCAGAACCGCCGGCCATTTCCAGCACGATGGCGGGATGATGTTGCAAATGAGAAATCAACCCCGGCAGGCGGTCGTATAATTCCTGCTCTGAGGCGGCCTGATGGAAAGGATCAAAACGGGTGGTGCGAACAAATTCCTGGGCGATTGCATCCACCCATTCCCTGTAAAGGTTCAGCAGGCCTTTTTCACTGGTGGTTGCCGTATCCCTTATTGTCAGCTGTTCGCCCTGCTCGAGATAAACGACCTCGAGACGGTGCAGGTGAATATCAACATGCAGAAGCATTTTATGCGGGACGGGACGGGCTGCCGCTGCCAGGGCCAGCGGTAAAAATCCTGTTACGGGCATGCCCAATTCCTGGGCAATTCCCAGGATAAGACCGAGCTGTGGTCTTTCATAGAAACCCGGTGTAAGAATAACCATTGCATTGCCGAACTTTTGAAGCTGGGGCCAGATAGCGGACAGATGGCGGTAAGCAATTTCAGCGTTATTCTGGGGTGCCCGCCTGGCGGAGTGCTCCAGCGGTTCGGTAGTGAGCTGATCCCAGAAACGGTTAAGGATTTGACGCGGAAACAAATGGGCTTTGCTTGCGGCAGTCCGGCCTACCAGCAGCTCCTTTTTTTGCGGCAAAGCGAAACCGGGGCTCTCCTGGGCCGGTCCGTCCAGGCAAATCAATCCGGCGGGATCGCCGGCGGCAGCCAGGATGCCGGTGTCGTTGAGTTCAAGGACGATTAGGGGCATAAAAAAATACCTTTTTTTGAGACTAAAGGATAAAGGCTAAAGGTGAAAGGTAAAAAGAAAAGGTATGGGGTGAAGGTGCCGCCTTTACGCTGTGCGCTATGCTTCCCCTTCTATCTTATACCCTCGACCTTAAACCTTTATCCTTTGGCCCATCACCTTTATCCTTATTTTCATTGCGTATGCAGATGCCTCGTCAGCTTCTCCTCACAATACGCCTCGGTGTCCAGCACGTAGTGTTCCTGCAGCGATTGCAGCTGATGCAGCAGGAACATCAGGACAATGCTGATTAAAAGCGCAATCAACGTTGAGTTGAAGGCAACGCCCAGACTCGTGGTGACATCGAAGATATCTCCCTCAATCGCCTTGTGGGCGTACCCAAGGGCCAGGCCGATGCCCCGCACGGTGCCGATAAATCCCACCGAGGGGATCGCCCACGCAATATAACGGATCATGGACAACTCGGATTCCAGCCGCTCGGCTTCGGCCGCACAGTACGCATGGGTGGCGGCGGCCGCATCCTGGATGTTCCGGGTGGTGCTGAATCTGTGCAGGGCCGCCAGCAAAGCTTTGGGGAGCAACGCGTTGCGCTGATGAGGCGGCAGGGCCTGGATCTGGCGTGACAGATCCCGGGTGTCTTCCGGCAAGATGCGCATATCCTCTGCCAGTGGTATCAGGTCTTTTTGCAGCAAGGCCCGCTGCCTCACCGTGACCACGCCTTTATATGCCATGATGGCGACTGCCCAGAACATCAGAATAAAACAGGCTTCCTGTTCGTAGTCGCGGATCACGACATATACGGAGCGCTCCGTGATTTGTGATTTGTCCTCTTGCACCAGGGCGGCCTGCTTTGCCAGAATCGCGTCGGCATTCGGCCGGATCACGGCGACATAGGCCGCATGCACGATGATAAAAATCAGTATCAGCGCAAACAACTGGTAGATGAATTCCAGCGAGATCGGGAAATTTTTTTTCATTATAAATTTTTTTCAGTATTCAGTATATGGATCAGTCTTTGGTTGCTATTTCTTTATTCCAATGAGCTACCGCTTTGAGTGTAAAAAAAATTATCTTAAAATGCAAAAGGCTTTACGTTTAAAACTCTGAATTGACACTAACCCTGTGTCCTTTTCTCCCAACGCCATGGTCCAATGCCCTCTGCACGACGCTCTTTACTCTTTGCCCTCTGCGCTATGCCAATTCAGATATCGGCCGGAAAATCCACCGCCTGCTCGGCGGCAATTTTTTCCGACGGTACAAAGGGTTTCAAGGGTTTTGCGGCGGCATCTTCTGAATTTTCGCTGCTGCTCTCGGCGTTTTCCGACCCTGGGCCGGCTGTCCGCTCCTTATTATCGGTGGCCGTGTGCGTTTGGCTTTGCGCGGCGTCTGGTCCATTTTCCGCCGCTATCACCAAATGCTGCTTTATTTGAATTGAGCCGATGTTTGGGGTTCGCTCGGCGGTTGGGCCCGAAGCACGTGGATTCCCGCCCGGATTTGCCGGTGAACTCAGGGCGACGGTCATTAAGGTGATTGCAAATATGATTTTTTTATTTTTCATAACTTAACCCGGATCCGCCAGAGGCGGAGAATCAAAAAAGAAATTGATCACGAAAGCACGAAAAAGAGAAAAGATAAATTTCGTGCTTTATAAATTTCGTGGTTTCCTGGTGAAAAAGCTTTTAAAATATGTCCGAATTCACAAATAAGCGCCTATTTAGTATACCTACAAATGCGAAATCCCAGATCAGGACGTTCGGAATCGCTGTAATCGCGGTATGAATTGCGCAGTTCACTGATACCGCTCTGCATCCAGCTGGAACCTTTCACCACATGATGTTTGCCTGCTTGGGGTCCTGTGGGATCAGTATACACTTTTTGGCCGTTGTAGGGATAAATCGTATAGAAATCATGAACCCATTCAGACACATTGCCGCCCAAGTCGTAGAGGTCCAGCCCGTTTCGGTTTAAATTTGCCCGGCGGGGCGCTGACCGGATAACCATCATTATAGTCCGCCAGATAGGTTGTCAGCAAGTCTTTGGCGGAAACATCCGCAAAATTTCCGGCTTCGGCGGGGGGCGGATATGCGATCTCCCCAGGGATATTTCAGATCGGCTTTTTGGCTCCGAGCGGGCGCAAAACTCCCACTCGGCTTCCGTTGGCAGTCGATAGCCGTGTCCGATTGGGGTCGGGGGCAACCAGAGTGCCGTCTTTGCTCGACATAGACCGGCGGCAGTGATTCCTTGACGCTGAGCCAATTGCAAAAAGCGCCGCCTGTCCCAGGTAATCAGAACCGCCGGTAATTGATCCCGGTTAGGCTCTGCGTTTTAAAGAGCCAGAATTGTGCTCGGACATAAACTGCTCTGAATTCACGGTTGGTAACTTCCCTTATTCCCATATAAAACGGCCGCTGCAGTTTAATATTGCGCAGGGTTTCATTGGATCGGCGGCCCTGTTCGCGCCGCGATGAGCCCATGCAAACGAGTCCGGCTCAACCAGTTTCAGCTCATAGCCGTTTTTGGCCTTGATCACCTGGCGGTGGCGCGGAGCGGGAGGAATGGCAGTTTATTAACACAACATTAATTTCTTGGTCGAATCCCGGACGCGGCGTTATCCGGGTCCGATAGGTCTGATAGCCTTGTTTTCTAATCTCCAGTTCATGCCCGACGGCGATCAGGTGCAGAGTGGCGGAACCGTGCCGGCCTGTCTTGCCGTCTATAAAAAGGTCGGAATCGGCCGGCTGCACGCCAAAGATTAATGATGCCCGTTTTGGTTTTAAGGTGATGCTCGAGGGTTTTTGATTCCTCACTGCCAATTTAACATTCCGGGCGGCATTTTCGTAGCCGGCCTTGGATATTTGAATCAGACGGGTCTTCATTGGCCGTCAGCTTCAATTCCAGCGGGGTTTGACCGGCAAACGTCTTGCCAAGCAGCACATTGGCTCCGGCCGGCTTCGTTTGAACTGTCCAGTCGGCCGTCTGCCGGCTGCAGCCGATGGTTTCAAGTACCTGCGGTTGATTGGCGATCACTGCCAGGCGGGTGTGCCACGCTTTAAACCATCCGCCCGGATTTCAAGGTCGTGTTCACCCTCAATCAGATTGATTTTGAGCGGGGTGGCGCCGACGGGTTGTCCGTCCACCCAAACGGCGGCATTCCCCGGATCGGACTGCAGGCCGATCTCGGCCCATCCCGGAACCAGGGCCAGGTTAAATTCCTGGTGCTCCCCGCAGCCCGCCACCTCGATCTCGGTCTGCGGCACCTGAAAATTTTCGGCCTCGAACATGATGCGTCCGGGACCCGGGCTGTGACATGCATTTCGGCGAGCGGGAGTGCTTCCGATCGGGTCGTTTCCGTCGATTAAACGAGGGCGCCCTCAAGCAATGCCGAGGGCGGAATCGGCCTGATGGGCCAGAACTGTAAGCCGTCCCGGCTGTCTGGCCATTGTGAAATTAAAATGCGGGCTTTTTTCATCTGGTCACTGTCAACTGGCGCTCAAGGGGTTGAAAGCATTCTTTGACGGCCTGCAGTTGATAGACAGCCGGGCCGCATCAGAAAGTATCCGCCGATTTGGGGGGCAAGGATCCCACCGCGAATAGATACCTTTTCGGGTTCCGGTTCGATTCGGATGACAACCTGGCGGGCCGTAAATACAAACCAGGCCGCTAAACACAACCAAAGCAGCACCTGCAATGATTGGGCCGAGCAACCATTTCAGAACCTGCCGGGAGCGTTGACCGCCTGGATACCTGTGGCGGCGCGGAAAGAAATCGGTTTTATTTCCACCGGTTCTTCGCTGCCGTTGTGGTGCTTGGTATCGTCTTTGTATTTCAAATTTTATCCCTGCATTGAATCGTCACCCGCAACAGCGGCTGGTCGGCTTTGACAACGATTTGCTGCCGGACATCCTGGTATCCATCCCGGGCGCCCACCACCGTGTAGGTGCCCGGCCGAAGCTTGAGTTCGTGTTGGGAAAACCGGCCCAATTTTCCAACCCTATAAACGGCAATTTGCGTGAGGTTGTCCGACTCGATGATGACACTCACCGGCGCTCGGGCGACGGCAACCAACTCTTCCAGTTTTTTAATCTGAACGGCCAGCTTGGGGCCTTGCGGTTCAGCTGCTTGCGCCTCAGTGAGCAGTAATGCGGCATTGTTAAGCTGTTTGTCCGACTCCAGAGCCTGCGGCTGGGAAATAAAAAAATTTAATCGCCGGGCCAGGCGAATCTGCTCCTCGGCCCGTTCCTTGCCGCGCACGGCAAACTGGAGGCTTTTATCGATAGCCAGCGCTGCCAGATATGAATCAAGCGCGCTCTGCCACTGTTCGGATTGGTCGGCAATCCGCGGCTTCTTGCGCAGCGTGGTCAATGCGGGCCAGGCGCCGTGCCTGATCCACCTGAAAAAGGGCATCCGATGCCTCACGCGAATCCGGCTTAAGCGACCTGGCTTCCAACAACCGCGAGTGTGCCAGCTCATAATCATTTTTATAAAGGGCCGTCAGCCCTTCGGACATCAGCTGTTTGAACTGCTGTTCATTGAACAGAGCGGTAACCCGGTCAAGGGCCTGGTGTGCCTCGGCGGCATCGGGATCGATGTTCAAGGCCTGCCGGTAATCGGCCCGGGCCGCCGACAGCGCCTGTTCGGCCTCGTGCTGCCTGCCCGAATGAATCAACCGCACGACCGCCTCGATGGTTCGAGCCCGTTTAAGTCCCTTTTGGGCGGATAAGTCGTTGGGATCGATCATCAGGGCCACGTTGAATTTGTTTTGAGCCACCGTTCCCTGGCCTTGGTTGAGGGCGTCTTGTCCTTCCGCCAGCAGGCGCTGCAGTGCATCGGCGGTCCGGTCGTTCAGCCGGCCGGCTAGCGCCGTCGCCTGTTCATATTTGTCGGCAGCCGGGAGGAATTCTTCATGCATGAGGTGCGTATCCGCCTCACGAGCCAGTCCGCTCATTTCGGCATATGCTGCTGCCCCCCACGCGGACGCAGCTTTGCGATCCAGCACCTCTTTGATCTCTATGAATTCGGCCAGCTTCTGGTCGGCCTTACCTTTATCCAAGGCAAGCTGAGCCGGATCGACCGCCGGCGGCGGCAGGGTTTTGATTGGCGCGGCCGATTTATCCTGCACCTCAGGTTTGCCGGATGGGTGATGGATTGCGGCGGAGGGGGACGGCAGTGGATTTTTTGATAGATAATTCAACAACCAGGCCCCACCGGCGACCAGACTTACAATCGCACCCAGCAGGGCGATTATTCCAAGCTGGTACCGGCGCTTGCGATGTTCATCGTCGCGCCGCCTCTTTTTGGGGACGCTAAGCGGGGTGATGGTCTCCGCGGCTGCCGGAGTGGGTGCATCCTTTTGTGTCATTTTAAACAAATAAACTATTATTCGCTATCGGATTTTCCGTTATCCGAAGCCTGATCCGGCTCAAAACCGGTTTCAGCATAATAAATTTTGCGCAACAGCTCCCGCCATTTTTTAAACTGCTCTTCGGCCGATCCGGTGAGCTCATATTGCTTGCCCTCAAATTCCATAACCACGGGTTTCATCTCACCGCTGAACGAATCGCTGAGTTCCCGTATGGCCGCTTCATGAATTTCAGCCTCTTTGGAGACATTGAAACCGTCCAGGATGACCTGACCGCCGATCAGAACCAACCCTGTCTGCAGCACAATCGTATTGTTCGCATGACTGACTCCCGCCGCAATCGCCCCGGCTATCATCAGGGCGCCGATAAGTTCGCGGGTCAGGGCTTTTTTTTTGATTTCCTTGATGGCCTGGCGTTCGGTCAGGTTCAATTGACGCCAATTTTCATAGGAAGGCCACATGGCAGTATAAAACTGCCCGTATTGTTCATTGAGGGTGTCGACGTACATGTACTCCCGCTCGCGAATTTTGAGCAGGCGCTGCAGCATGGGATCATCATCGGCCGGCAGGCGTTTGATGGCAACCAGATCATTTTTATCTTCGTGCCAGATAACCCTTGAAGGCTTCCGGGGCGAAATCTTCGGCATATTTTAATTTGGCGGTTGTGCGCAGGCTGCGGATCTGCGCGGGACTCAAACGGTTTTTAAAATCAGCCATGTCGTTGGCAATGGCATTGTAGATATCCTGGAATGCGTCTTTTTCTCCCGGATGATTGTTCTCGTATGCGTTTTTGGCGGCTTCCTCCCGGTAATTTTTTTTAAACCAGCTTTTACCGCTGGCATCGATTACCTCGATTTTCAGACCCAGGTATTGGCCGTTGGATTCCAGAATTTCGCCTTTTACCAGCACATCAAAACTGTCGGTTTCAGCCGGGATAACCTCGACGGCGCCCCATTGGCCGCTTTGCTGCAGGGTGTTTTTCAGATGATAGGGGATGAAATTGGTTTCAGCTTTGCGGATATCGCTGTGGGTTCCCTCTTTTTCAGCCTTTTCTTCCGTCAGTTCCGTGCTTTTAAAAACGAGAACGCCCACATCCAGCAACTGGTCTTCAGGAATCTCCTCTGCGGCCCGCATGATTGGCGTCGGGCCCACCTGTTGGGCATAATACGTGGCGCAGCCGGTCATGATAACCATAATAACGGCGACGCCTGCAAGAGTGTGGAAACCGTATTTCAAATCAACACCAAATTACTTGCTTTTCTTGTATTCCTCATACTCTTTCCAGAGCTTGGCCTTGAGTTCGGGATCCGTTTCATTTTCAGCAGCTTCCCGCAACTGGCGGGCTACGATATCATCGTCCTCGTAAGCCGTCCGGTGCTGATCGGTGCTGGACGGTCCCGAACCACCTTTGCGGGATCCATCCCGGGAAACCGTTTCAGTGCCGCTCTTGCCCTCGGCGGATGCCTTATCCCGGCCGGATTCCGGTTCCCCTTCCGGCTCCTTCTCCGCGTTGGCGCCGGATTTAGATCCGGAGGTGTCTACCGCCAGGCCTTTTTCACGCAGGCGCTTGGCGGATTCAGCGGCTTCCTGCGCCAATTGTTGTAATTTTCCCGATGATTCGGACTGGATTTTTTTCATTTCCTTGAGCAGCATGTCATCAAATTTTGCCAGGGAGGCGTCGAGCTGCCGGTCCAGGACTGCGACTTCATCCAGGGTCTGTTCTTCCGGAATCTCGGGGTTGGCCGGCCTTTGCAATTCATTTGCGGCGGGAGCATCGGAGCCGGCTTGGTCGGGCGGTTTATTGGCATAGGCCGCCTCCATCTGCGCCACCACTTTGCGGTTTTCAGCCGTTATCGCCTGCACACTGCCCAGGTAATTTTCATAATCCCTGATGGCCGCATCGGAGGCGGTGCCTGATTTTTTGAGCTGCTCCAGGTCGGCCGCAATCCGTTTTTCGGTCTGTTCGCCGAGATGCAGATTTTCGCGGGCCTCTGACAGTTTGGATTCAGCTGAATCCTGTGCGGCTGCCGGCGAAGGGATTTGACTGTTGCCTGAAGTTGCCGGCGTTTGTTTCGCCTGCGGTCCAGCGGCTGCCGTTGAGCCGGGTTCTTTCTTTTGGGTCTCAGTCGAGCCGGCAGCAGACGCTTTACCGGCTTCGGATTTTTGGCGGGCATCCGGCTGTCCGGTTTCAGCCGACGCGGAGGAAGCCGGACTGCCGGTTGGCGCGGACTGCTTGGTTTCTTCCGGCGGCGGCTCCGTGGGCGTGTTGGCGGCCGTCTGGGCGCAGGCTGACAACCAGAGACTGAAAAAGAGGACTGCCGGAATTTTAAGGGATTTCATAGCCATCGCTCGCATGAGACGCAGCAAAGCCGACGAAAGTTTTCCTATGAATACTGCGAACCGCAGCTTATCGAATATTGAATTTCGATTGTCGAATTCGTATTTTAGCATCAAAACATCAAAATTACGGTGTTTAACATAAGATTTTGGCATTTGAGTGTCAAGAATCAATCCCGGCAGGCATCGACGGTCAAATAAAAGAGCCGATTTCCGACAGGCGAAAACCGGCTCTTTTATGACTGTGGCGGAGAGAATGGGATTCGAACCCATGGTGGAAGTTTCCCCCCACACTCGCTTAGCAGGCGAGCGCCTTCAGCCAACTCGGCCATCTCTCCCAAAAAAAAATTCAAATTTTTTTGTTAAGCAGTTTGAACTGCTTTAAAGATTATGATTAACAATTTCAGTTAGCTTGTTTGCTTTTGCGCAATTTCCAGGTGTAGAAGTTACCGTATTTTTTACAATTTGATAAAAAATATAATTTTTGCCTGCCGCAGCTTCGCCTGCGAAAGTTATATAAAAGCCTGCATCGATTTTATGGCGGAGGGAGTAGGATTCGAACCCACGGAGGCGTTAACCTCAACGGTTTTCAAGACCGCCGCTTTCGACCACTCAGCCATCCCTCCCTGTTTCAATGCAATTATTTAACATTTCATCTTAAACGGGTCAATGGTTTTTCTGCGTTTAGAACGCTCATTTCTCTCAACGGGCTGCGAGATGGTTGTTACTAATCATCACAGTTTGATTGAAGTTGATGGTTGACATGATTATTTTTTTATGGTTTCAAAAAAGCCGAATTTTTATTCCATTTATTTTCCAAACGCAAAGATCATCCCTGTGGGGTGAAATCGATGCCGGTCCTTCCGGAACCGGATCCTTTACTGAATTAAGGGGATTATAGCCATGAAACAAAAATATTTGATTCTAAACGACAAAGAAAACAAACAGTTTAAAATCCAGGAGTTTGCTGAGTTGAGCAAAGAGTCGCTGTCTCTGCTCTGTGAAGAAACCTATGACTACCATTCAATTAAATCGGCTGTTTCAACCGGAAAAGAGGCGTTGATTGCCGCTTTGCGAACCAATAATATGTATCCGCCGGGTATCTATGCCGAACAGATTGCCGAGGCGGTTATTGATTTAAACTCGTCAGCCGAGCGGGAATCGGTCGAACTTTTTTTCGACGATATCAATTTATTAACCAAAACTCGTGAAGCTGTCAAAGTCAGCGAGCAGCTTGAGGACGACACGGAAGATACCGATCTCGATGACGTGCTGGCCGAAGACTTTGATGAAGGATATCCGGAAAAAGAGGAATTGGGCCAAAATGATTCGCCGCTGCAAATCGAGGATGATGATTATATCGATGCCGACGAACCAACCTAGACCCTGATTTCCAAAAGAGGGTTGACTTATAAGGCAACTTGGAGTACAAAAATCAGTCACGATTAAGGTTTTAGAAGCATGGCATTTGCTGGGGCCCGACAGCACGTGCTTTCCCCGCCCGTCAAGTTTTAGAGTTTTGCTAAATTTTCAAGATCATACGCAACAACCATACGGGGTCGTATCCCACCGAATGGGTCGTAGCGTCTTAATTTTGCAATAACCTGCTTAAATATGAGGAGGCAATTGGCATTGACTCTTAACGGCATCAAGGAGGTGCAAATGGAAAAAGAAAACGCTTTTTACGAGAGACTGGAAAGAAAAGGGGTCTCCAGGCGGGATTTCATGAAGTACTGTACGTTCCTGACGGCAACGATGGGACTTTCGTCTTCATTTATCCCGAAGGTGGCGGAGGTTTTTGCCGCACCGGCCCAGCGACCGCCGGTCATCTGGCTTCATTTCGCTGAGTGCACGGGTTGCTCGGAGGCGGTATTAAGAAGCATGTATCCCTGGATAGATGAACTGCTTCTTGAAGTCATTTCGATGGAATACCATGAAACGATCATGGCGGCCGCCGGACAGCAGGCCGAAGAGCAGCTGCAGGCTGCGGTCAAAAAATACGAGGGGAAATTTATCTGCGTTGCCGAGGGTGCGGTTGCCACCAAATACGGCGGCGCCTACGGCAAAATCGGCGGCCGAACTTTTCTGGAAGTTGCCCAGGAGGTCTGTCCGAAGGCGGCGGCGGTCATTGCCATCGGCGCCTGTGCGACTTTCGGCGGTGTTCAGGCTGCCAAACCCAATCCCGGCGGCTATAAAAGCGTCGGCGAAGCCTTGGGAATCAAGACCGTGAATATTGCCGGATGCCCGCCGAATCCGATCAATTTTGTGGGCACCGTCGTCAACTATCTCCTGCTGGGTAAACTTCCGGACTTGGATGATCTGGGCCGGCCGCTGTTTGCCTACGGTAAAACCATCCATGACCAGTGTCCGCGCCGGTCGCATTTCGAAAATGACGAGTTCGTCGAAGAATTCGGCTCCGAGGAAGCGGCGGCAGGCTACTGCCTTTACAAAATGGGATGCCGGGGACCGGAAACCTACAACAACTGCCCGATTGCCAAATTCAACGACGGTACCAGCTGGCCGATCGAGGCCGGCCATCCGTGCATCGGCTGCAGTCAGCCGGATTTCTGGGATAAATTCAGCCCGTTCTATCAGGAACTGTAATTTTATGCATGATGCAAACAACATCCTTTTTACCGAAAAAAGGGAGGAGATCATATGGCAGACAGAATAACGATTGATCCGATTACCAGAATAGAAGGGCACCTCAGAATCGAGGTCGAGGTGTCCGGCGGCAAAGTTGTCAATGCCTGGAGCTCAGGCCAGATGTTCCGCGGGATCGAGCTCATCCTGCAGGGACGCGACCCCCGGGATGCCCAGCATTTTGTTCAGCGCTCCTGCGGGGTCTGAACGTACACCCATGCTCTGTCCTCGGTGAGGGCAGTCGATGATGCCGTTGGCGTCAAAATTCCGAAAAACGCGCGAATCGTACGCAACCTGTTAATGGGTGCCCAGTTCCAGCACGACCATATTGTTCATTTTTACCATCTGCACGCCCTTGACTGGGTGGACATTGTCAGTGCCTTAAAGGCGGATCCGAAAAAAACGGCGGCCTTATCCGATAATGTCAGCAAATCCCCCTGGGGCGGTGCCAGCTACTTTAAAGAAGTTCAACAGCGGCTTCAGACTTTTGTCGACAGCGGCCAACTGGGTCCTTTTGCCAACGCCTATTGGGGCCACCCGGCCTACAAGCTGCCCCCGGAAGCCAATCTGATGGCGGGTGCGCATTACATTGAAGCGTTGCGCCTGCAGGCCAAGGCGGCCAGGATGCATGCTATTTTCGGCGGCAAGAATCCTCATCCGCAGTCCCTGGTTGTCGGCGGCGTGACCTGTGTCAATGATCTGAACCCGGATCGCATTGCCGAGTTCCTTTACATTAACAAAGAGACGCAGCAATTTATCAAAGATGTCTACATTCCCGATCTGCTGGCGGTGGCTTCCTTCTACAAGGATTGGGGTGCCATCGGCGGTACCAGCAACTTTCTGGCCTGGGGCGAATTTCCGGAGACGGAGAAAGAACCCGACAGTCTTTATATGCCCCGGGGTACGATCATGAAGCGCAATCTCGGCGGTGTGCAGATGGCTCACCAGGAAAAGGTTACCGAAGACGTCACGCGGGCCTGGTATACCAACGGCAAGGCGCTGCATCCATATGAAGGCGAAACCAAACCACTGCAGGAAAATCCCGCCTACCGGCCGGGCGACGGCAAATATTCCTGGTTTAAAGCGCCGCGCTATGAAGGCGAGCCCTGTGAGGTCGGTCCGCTGGCCCGGGTGCTGGTGGCATATGCCAAGGGCCACAAGGACATCAAGCCCATCGTGGATAGTGTCCTGCAGACTTTAAATGTGCCGGCTGGCGCCCTGTTTTCAACCCTCGGCCGGACGGCCGCCCGGGGCATCGAAACCGTGGCCATCGGCGATGCCATGCAAGGCTGGATCATGGAGCTGGTTGCCAACCTCAAAGGCGGCGACACCCAGACCTATCAGTCCTATGAAATGCCGGACAGTGCCATGGGCCTCGGTCTGAATGACGTTCCCCGGGGTGCTCTCGGCCATTGGATTCAGATTGAAAACAAGAAAATCAAAAATTATCAGTATGTCGTACCATCAACCTGGAATTTAGGCCCGCGGGATGCGGCCGGCAAACTGGGACCGGTGGAAGAAGCCCTGATCGGCACCCCGGTAGCCGATCCCAAGAAGCCGCTGGAGGTCCTGCGAACGGTTCATTCCTTTGACCCGTGCATTTCCTGTGGGGTTCATGTGATCGATCCGGATTCCAACGAGGTTTACAAGATCAGGGCCCTTTAGAATCACTGTTGAAGGTGAACGCCACGGCCTCCCCCGAGCGGGAGGCCGTGCTTTTTCCGGGGCATTGCCGGTCCGGCCGGATTCAGTATAATAAAATGTATGGAAATTTCTGATTGTCAAACATATAAAATCGAGGCGTGAAATTGTCCGACAAAAATCCGTTCGACGAGCTCTATGCCGTCGATATCATGATTCTGGGCATCGGCTGCATCCTTTGTTCCGATGAAGGATTCGGGGTGCGGGTCGTCGAAAAGATGCAGCAGCTTTACGAATTTCCGGATAACATTTTGGTGCTCGACGGCGGCGTTTTGGGTATAAACCTGCTGGGAGTTATTTCCAAACCGGCCCACCTGATTGTGGTGGATGCAATCCGCAACAAGGGCAACCCCGGCGATTTATACCGCCTGCAGGGCGATGCCATACCGGAACGTATTCGAGCCAAAAATTCTCTGCATCAGGTGGACTTTCTGGAAGCATTGACATTGTGCCAGGTATTGGATAGAGTTCCCGAAACGGTTATTCTCGGTGTTGAACCCGCGGATATCGAAACGCAGAGTCTCGAATTAACCCCCACGATTCAATCCCGCATCGATCCCATGATCCATATGGTCCTGGATGAGATGAAACGGTTGGGCGGATCCTGCCGGATAAAGGCGGCCCACCGATAAAAAACGTCCCAATGTAGGGTCGGCCTCCCTTCCGAGCGATATCGGCGGGCACGAAGGCCCGCGCTGCTGCGTTTCGTTGTTACCTCGTTTTGCGGTTCACACCGCGAATTCTTATATGAAACTACATCTCACACAGAGCGCTCAGAGGTCACAGAGGTTCGGGTTGGCAGCCGCCTGCGGCAAAAGAAAAATGTTCTCCGCGGCCTCTGTGAGCTCTAACGGAGTGGGCGTGATAGTAAATCCAACTGAGCCCGAATTTCCAAAAGTTTCTTTCTCGATTAATCTGGCCGTCTTTTGGGCCAGCGGCCTGGCTCGTATGAAACTTCATAAAACCCATAAAAAAAGAAGCGCTTGAGGCCGCCCTGAAAAAGGCCGGGGAAAGACTCGACTTGACGACGCACACCGGCGGCCGGTAAACCAGCCGGCGGGAAAGGAACCTTACGATGTGTCTTGCCATTCCATCCAAGATTATTAAAATTGAGAACAGCATGGCCGTTATTGATGTTGACGGAGTGAAGCGTGAAGCCAGTCTGCTGTTGCTGGACGAGGCCGGGGTCGGTGATTATGTCATTGTGCATGCCGGATTCGCCATTCATAAAATTGATGAAGAAGCTGCCCTGGAGACGCTGAAATTTCTAAGGGAGGCTGCCGATTATGTCGATAGCCTGCCGAAGGAAGAAGGAGAAAATTAATCCGCCCGGGACGGCATCAAAATATTTTCATCAGAGTTTAAAGTGTAAACATATTTTATTCATGCCTGATGTCTTGTTTTCAGGGCAGAGTAAGTAGAATGTCAAATGAGGTCACTGCTAAAAAACTGCATGTAAACGGAATTGTCCAGGGCGTCGGCTTCAGGCCTTTTGTTTTTCAGCTGGCTGAGAAATACCAACTCAAAGGTGAAGTTGCCAACACCTCATCCGGTGTTTCCATCCACGTGGAAGGACCTTCCGAGCGGGTCGCCTCTTTTGAGAAGGATCTTGCCGCCAAACCGCCGCCGCTGGCTTACGTTGTCGAAATTACCCACCAACCGGAAACCGTAAAAAATTACTCTGATTTTACCATTGTCAAAAGCAGGGGCGAATCTGAAGTATCCACCCTGATTTCACCGGACGTTGCGGTCTGCGATGATTGCCGGGCGGAGCTATTCGATCCCGCTGACCGCCGCTTTCGCTACCCATTTATCAACTGCACCAACTGCGGACCCCGCTATACCATCATCGAGGATATTCCCTACGATCGGCCCAAAACTTCCATGCGGTACTTTAAAATGTGTGCAGCCTGTCAGGCCGAATATGATAATCCCACCAATCGGCGCTTTCATGCCCAACCCAATGCCTGCGCTGAATGCGGCCCCCGGGTTACCCTCTGCGGCAACTCGAAAGAAATAATCGGCTGCGAGGATCCCATCCTGAAAGCAGTCGAGCTTTTGAAAAAGGGCGGTGTCCTGGCAATCAAGGGGCTCGGCGGTTATCACCTGGCCGTCGATGCCGCCAACCCCAAAGCCGTCCTTCGCCTGCGCAAGCGGAAAATGCGTGAGGAAAAGCCTTTGGCCGTCATGTCCTTTGACCTGGCCGCTATTCGCCGGTATGCCGAAGTGGATGATGACGAGGAAAAATTGCTTTCTTCGATCCAGCGGCCGATCGTTCTTTTGAAAAAAAAGACCTCCGGCTTGCTGTGTGAAGCGGTTGCCCCCCGCAATAAGTATTTCGGTGTCATGCTCCCTTACACCCCGCTGCATTATCTGCTCCTGCAACATGATTTTACGGCCCTGGTGATGACCAGCGGCAATTTGAGTGAAGAGCCCATTGCCATCGACAACGATGAGGCCTTCAGCCGGCTGGCCGGAATTGCCGACTATTTTTTAGTCCACAACCGCGACATTTATTTGCGCAGTGATGATTCCATTGTCAGACATGCGGCCGGGGCAAGACGATTCATCCGACGCTCCCGGGGATTTGTGCCCATACCGTTTTTTTTGCAAAACAAGGTGCCGGGTATTCTGGCCTGCGGGGCCGAACTCAAAAATACGGTTTGTCTGACCAAACAGGACATGGCCTTTTTGAGCCAGCACATCGGGGACCTTGAAAACCTGGCCGCCTATGATTTCCTGAAACTGACCGTCAATCATTTTAAACGCATTCTCGATATTCACCCTGAAATCGTCGCCTGCGATCTGCACCCGGATTATTTGAGCACCCGCTACGCCGAAGAGCAGTCGGATATACCAAAGATTCAGGTGCAGCATCACCATGCCCATATTGTCAGCTGCATGGCCGAGCACAAACTGGACGGCGCGGTGATCGGCCTGGCTTTTGACGGGACGGGATACGGCTCCGACGGGGCCGTCTGGGGCGGCGAAATCCTGATCGTCGAAAAACATGATTTCAAGCGGGTCGGACACCTGGCCTATGTTGCCATGCCCGGCAGTACCGCGGCCATCAAAGAGCCGTGGCGCATGGCGGTCAGCTATCTTCAGGACGCTTACGGTTCCGACGTCGCATCTCTTAATCTGCCGGCCTTGGCAGGCCTTGAGCGCGACAAGCTGGCCGTGGTCGATCAAATGATTTCCAAAGGGATTAATTCTCCGCCGACCTCGAGTCTGGGGCGTCTGTTTGACGGTGTGGCGGCCATCTGCGGGATTCGCAGCCGGGTTAATTTTGAAGGACAGGCCGCCATGGAGTTGGAAATGCGGTCAGCGGAGGCGGCTGAATCCATTTACGAATTTGAATGGGAGCGGCATAACGTGGTCCGCATCCTGCCGGCGCCCATTATTCGCGGCGTGGTGGCCGATATTCAAAACAGGGTGCCGCTGGCCGTGATCGGCGCCAGATTCCACCGAACCTTGATTTGCCTGTTTGCGGAGCTGTGTGATGTCGTGCGAAAAGAAAACGGTTTGAACCGCGTTGTTCTCAGCGGGGGTTGTTTTCAAAACGCCATGCTGCTAACCGGTCTGATCCGGGAGTTGGCAGCGCATGGCTTCGAGGTCTTTTCGCATGAACAAGTGCCGACCAACGACGGCGGAATTTCTTTGGGGCAGGCGGTGGTGGCGGCGGCTGTGGCGAAAAGATGAAAATTAAAATTTGATATCTGATAGCTCAGAGCTTAAAGAATTATATCCTGCTTTACTATGAGCGATGAACTTTGAATAATGAGCCTTTTTGACTCAAGGCCCGAAGGGCCGCTCATCAAGTGAAACGCTCATCGAGCGCAGCGCTCTTACGGAGTGACGTTATGAGTTTAAAATACATCGAAGAATATCGAGACACAAAAATTTCCAAGAACCTCATCGAAAAAATTAAAACCACCAGCAAACGCAGCATCCGTTTGATGGAGGTTTGCGGCACACACACCGTGTCGATTTTTCGCAGCGGGATGCGTTCGCTGCTGCCGTCCACTATATCCCTGCTGTCGGGTCCGGGCTGTCCGGTGTGTGTTACCGACCAGAGGGAAATCGATACCTTCATTGAACTGGCCCGCTTGGATGATGTCATAGTGACGACTTTTGGCGATTTGATGCGGGTGCCCGGCAGCAATTCCTCGCTGCAGAAGGAAAGTGCCGAAGGGCATGACATTCGCATGGTCTATTCGACTGTTGATGCGTTAAAGATTGCTCAAAAGAATCCTGCCAAAAAGGTTGTTTTTTTAGGGGTCGGTTTTGAAACGACCGCCCCGACCATTGCGGCTGCCATCCGGCAGGCGATTCAGATGAAAATTGAGAATTTTTCGGTGATCTCCGCCCACAAGCTGGTTCCGCCGGCCCTGGAAACCTTGATGAGTTTAGAGGACGTCCAATTGGACGGCTTTATTTTGCCCGGGCACGTGTCGGTAATTATCGGTCTGAATGCCTACCGGCCCTTTTTTGACAGACATGCCGTCCCCTGCGTGGTGGCAGGTTTTGAGCCGGCCGATATACTGCAGGCCGTCGGCATGCTGGTCGAGATGATCGAATCCGGCAAGCCGGGCCTTGACAATGCCTATCCCAGGGCTGTTACCGAAGAGGGGAACACGAAGGCCCAAAAAATACTGCAGGATATTTTTGAACCGGCTGATGTCTGCTGGCGGGGAATTGGTATGATCCCCCAAAGCGGACTGAAAATAAGGGCTGAATATGCAGTCCATGACGCCGAGAAGCAATTTGAGCTCCGGGTTCCCGAGCCGAAAATTCCGCCGGGCTGTGCCTGTGGGGATATTTTGACCGGTAAAAAGATTCCGCCGGATTGCAAATTGTACCGCAAAGTCTGCACTCCCACCGATCCGGTGGGACCCTGCATGGTGTCGACCGAGGGGACCTGCGCGGCGTACTATCGGTATCACGCAGGATGACCCGCCGTAGCCCTGCGGGCTATGGCGCGGCGAGCAGAGAACAGAAGTAAAGAAAGCGTTGTTTGTTATTGGTTTGAATAGGGTTTCAGGTGTCAGCGAGCAGAGGGCGGAGATTTTGATTGCAGATAGCAGATTGCGGATTGTGTGGGTATAGCGTAAAGGCTAAAAGGAAAAAGGTTAAAGGTAAAACAAAAAAATTTAATTT
>CAVYNY010000021.1:0-161330 GCA_963769935.1 uncultured delta proteobacterium
TTTAACCATAGCTAATGTTGCTATTATTTAGACAATTAAAGATTGAACCTCTAAGGCGCGAAGGTTCATTTTGTCCGAATCGGGTACATCAGCCGATAAGGCGCCGGCTGATGTTACGATTCGGACAAATCTCTCATGTGTATGACAGGTGAAAAGGCTAAAAGGTTTTATCTGTTATTTAAAACCTTGCCATTCAAAAAATAATCAGTTTTTCACAAGGAAATTGGAGCATTAATCACTTCTGCGGGATAGGTCTTCGGAATGGTATAGAATCAAATGAATCATTCGACTTTCGCTAAATTAGGCTTAAAGCAAAAAATTTTCTGTAATTCGTTTGGTTGCAACAACTTTAACCCATTCCATGTTTTGAGAAAGGAATTCTATATAATCATCTATCCCGCCTTTTGAAGCTTGCAGCCTGGCAGCGTCAAATGCTTTGCCCCTGATTTTATCATTGGCATCTTCTATCAATTCATATTTTTCTTCACTGCTCAATTTCACTGAGCCATTCATTCAGTAAAGCCTCCTTGTTAAATAGCTTAAAATATTCCTTGACAAGTTCAATATCAATTTCATTTTGAAATCTATAAATTAGTATCTTTAGAACTTCTTTTAAATTCATTTAAAAGCAGCTTTATTCTACTTCCATCAATCAATTAAAAGAGATTGAACCGCCAAGGCGCAAAGAGTGCGAAGGGTTTTTTTGCCATTTTTATTGATTTTTTAAACTTTTAGAACAGACCGCACTGCATCAATAATTTTCTGTGCATGGTTTATGCATTCCTCGGCATCTTCGGCAGTTCGGAACCAGCGCATAGCCTCCTTACGGTTCTTTTCAGTGCTCATAAATTGTCGAACCTTCCTTAACAATCTTTTGTATGAAGGCACGATGAGAGATTTTGCTGAACTCTTCAGGTGTATATATCAACATATCTATCGCTGGGTCTGGGATAAGCTCAAAAATTTCGTTAAAAGCTTCGTACCTTTCGAAAAACCTTTCTTTGGTTTGCACAATGATCATTAGGTCCAGATCGCTCTTGCGACTCTGGGTCTTTCTGGCAAATGATCCGAAAACAACTGCTTTTAGCACCCCTTGCTTTTCAAACAGGGGGGTTAAGGTTCTTTTTAGGTTATCAACGGTTAGAGAGACCATAATTGTTTGTCTGCGACAGCAAAAAAAAAATTGAACCGCCAAGGCGCGAAGATCGCGAAGGGTTTTTTGGCCCGAATCGGGTACACCAGCCGATAAAAAGCGCCGGTTGGTGTTACGATTCGAATAAATTCAATCCGCCAGTGTTGAATCCTTCAGCTTTTTTTTAGCACACTAGGGTTTAGTTATGAATCTCAAATTATTTATCATCAATTAATTTGGCCAATTCGTCGATAAAGTCAGCAAAGGCAAGCAACTCAGCATGCAGTGATTTCCATAGATCCGGCAATTTTGACATTAGCTTGCTAATCCTGTCAGGCACAAGGTTTGTTGCATAAACATTTCGAACGAGATGTCTAAACCGCCGAAATTCGTCCAAAGACTTGGCGTTATTCTGGCCGATTACCGCAGGGCGTATGTCCTTGATTTCTTTCGCCATCTGTTGGAGAAGATCTCGGTGCCAGGCTTCGCCATCTGGAATAGAATGGTCAATGTGTCTGGCAATAAGCTCAAAAAGACGCTCCAAGCCTGAATAAAAACTATGTAGATTCAGTGCAACAGAATCAAGGTATACTTCTTGCTCGCTCACCGATTTCTGAGCGTATGGCCATGCGCGCAAAGCTCTTTGAACCACTCTCTCCAGATCTTGACATTCGCCGTGAATTCTTTGGCTTATCTCTATGTAAATTGAATTCAAAGTTCCAGCCCGTATCTGTCTATAGCCTGTCGTAACGCAACTCCAGATGATTCAATTTCGATAAAATCTACAGATCTGTCTTTAATTATCTCTTCAGCAATGCTCCAAGCATCCCAGTAGTCATCACCGTGGATTCCTTCTACAGCGAGATCAACGTCAGAATCCGAAACAAACCAGCCCTCATGGGCTAGCGAGCCGAATAAGACTATCCGGCGGACATTGAATCGTGATTTAATTTCATCGGCGGCCTTTTGAATCTGGTTTAATAGGCGGTTTCGTTCTTTTTGCTCTGATGACGATAGTTTTGTTTTGGGTACTTTGTGCCTGCCTGATTTCAGGTAGCGTTCCCAGCCTTTGCGGCCTAATTCTAAAGCAGTCTGCATTGTTATTCCTACTTCCCTAAACCTAAGTTAGAGGCTCATAAAGTGCTTCTATACGGTAGGATTAAAGTCTTGCAATTAAAAATAGATTGAACCGTCAAGGCGCTAAGAGCGTGAAGGGCTTTTTGGTCCGAATCGGGTACACCCGCCGATAAAAAGCGCCGGCTAGTGTTACGATTCAAACAAAGTTCTCATGTGTATGACAGGTGAAAGGTAAAAGGCTAAAGGTTAAAGGCTAAAGGTTTTATCTGTTATTTAAAACTTTGCCATTCTAGAAATAATCATTTTTTCACGATCAAATTGAGGCATCGATCACCTCCGACAAATATCGTCTTCGAAAAGGTGCAAAATCAAAATATTTCCTAAGGCTGTAACTTTCAAAGTCGGAACGCAGGTTGGGTTTCTTATCTAAAATAACCTTGCCTTGGCGGATGACATTTTGGATAAAGGAATCGGACTATTTGAGCAGCTCGAACAATTCAAGCTTAGCCGCTCTCTTGTTAAATGTAATCACAGGGACGCACCCTGAATACTTCGCATGATGAGCAATCAATAAGTCTGAAAGATCCGTTTTGTTTTCACGCGCCAAAGATATAAAGCTCCGTGTCGCTGATTGCGCCTCAAACTCTAAGATGGGCATCAACAGAAGTTCATCAATTGAGTCTAATATCTCTTGCCGGGATGTATCATAAACCGCTTCAAGCACCCAAAGAGTTTCAAGTACAACGAGTATTGGAATAAAAAAAGATTCCGTTTTCGACTCGGCTTGTTTGAATAGCTTGTATACAGCTTTAGCCTGCAGCTCGTCATCCTTAACCAGGAATCGAATCAACACGTTCGTATCTAACGCCTTCATCGGGAAAGCACCCGCATTTTCTCTCTGATCTTTTCGTCCATCTCCTCGACAGATACCGGCTTTCTTTCAGATTTGTATAATCTCCCAAAAACATCATCGACTTTTTTTGTGACCGGTTTGATATAGGCTTTACCATTCTCGACGAGGACGAATTCAAGTTTATCCCCTGAATGTAATCCCAAGGATTCCCTGATCGCCTTAGGAATTGTTACCTGCCCTTTGTTAGTTAGAGTCGCTAATGCCATGGAAAATTATCTCCTTACTTTTTTTCGAATTCTTACCGCATCGTAAGGCATGGTGGATTAATAGTCAAGCCGTTTTATGTAACACAATAGAATTATTATTAATTTTATTCAGGAATGTTTTTATTGACAACGACGCCGGCGCCGATGAAACAGTAGCAACCCAATTAAAAATGATTAAACCGCGAAGGCGCGAAGAGCGCGAAGAGTTTTTTGGTTCGAATCGGGTACACCAGCCGATAGGACGCCGGCTGGTGTTTCGATTCGAACAAAGCTCTCATGCTCTCTCATCAAATGGTGTATCTCACATGCGAATCGCCTTCCTGCTTAAAAATCCTCCTCGATCCTCCTTTAGAAAAGGAGGAGGATGGGTTTCTCCCTTTTGATAGCGTGCCGAATAGATTATCAAGATTTTATGAGTTTTAATCCGGACTCAGTTTTCGAATATTTTTTGCCGCAGGCCAGGCATTCCAGGTCGTCCGGCAAGCGTTCGCCGCACTCGCAGGCCCAGCCGATCTGTCTGGCCGGATTGCCGACAACCAGGGCAAAATCGAGGATGTTTTTATTGACCACCGTACCGGCGCCGATAAAACAGTAGCGGCCCAGGGTGACGCCGCAGACGATCGTGGCGTTGGCGCCGATGGTAGCGCCTTTTTTCACCAGGGTGGGCCGCACCTGATCCATTTTGCCGATTTCCGCCCTGGGGTTGTAAATGTTGGTGAACACCATCGACGGCCCGCAGAAGACGCCGTCCTCGAGCGTGATCCCCTTGAAGACCGAGACGTTGTTCTGAATCTTGCAGTTTTGGCCGATGCTCACATCCGGCCCGATAACCACGTTTTGGCCGATGTTGCAGTTCGTCCCTATTCTGGAATTGGGGAGCACATGCGAAAAGTGCCAGACCTTGGTCCCCCGGCCGATCGTAATATTCTCATCAATGACCGCCGTCGGGTGGATGAATGCGCCTTGCGCTTTAGCGCGTAGCTCGTAGCTGTTTGTTCGTGAGCTGATAGGACTTTTTTCAAATGCCAAGCCTGCAGGTTCACCCAAAACAATGTTCCGGCCGTTATTGTTGAGGGAAGCCTGGCTGGCATTGAGAATTTCCAGGACCTTTAAACCTTCCCGTCCGTCTGTTCGCGGTTGGGTGCCGTTGGCCATACAGTCGAGGAAATGTTGGCACTCCTCCTGCAAAGGCTCGTGCTGCTCGATATTTACTCTTTCCGGATCCGCCTTGGTGGGAACCGGCAAGCTATTTTTCCAGTTGATCTGATGCGGGTACAAAAGCAGTTTATCCTCCCAGGACAGGGTGTCGTCAAAAACGGCCATTTTGCGATCGCCGACCACCACCAGTTTCTGCTCTTTGAATGGATGCAGCCAGGACACAAAAATATGCGCCCGCAGCCCCGAGGGAAACACCATGTGAGTGGTGGTGACATCGGCAATTTTTTGATGCAGATAGTTGCCGCCGGTGGTCATGATGCTTTCCGGCGCCTCACCGGCCAGCGACAGGATCATGGAAATATCATGGGGTGCAAAGGACCAGAGAATGTTTTCCTCCCGCCTGATCTTGCCGAGGTTAAGGCGATGGGAATAAATATAGTTGATTCGTCCCAGTTCGCCGGCGGCCGCCATTTCCTTCAGCCGCACAAAAACCGGGTGATACTGCAAAAGGTGTCCGACCATCAGCACCCTTTTCTTCTGCTTTGCCAACTCGATAAGTTCCTGCCCCTCTTCCTCCCGCAACACCAGAGGCTTTTCTACATAGACGTGTTTGCCGGCCAGCAGGCTCTCTCGGGCAATGTTGAAATGGGTCTCAGCCGGTGTTGCAATAACCACCCCGCTTATATCACCCCGGGTGAGCACGTCGGTCAGTGCCAGACAGGTGTCGATGCCCTCATACTGATTCTTGAAATCCGCAAGGATGGTTTCATTTTTGTCGGCTATCAGTTTTAGCGCATTCAGGTGGTAGAAATTTCGAACCAGGTTTTTGCCCCAGTAGCCGCTGCCGATGACCGCCACCGATGGCGGACTGCCATCGGGTAACGAGTTATTGTTAATGGGTGACGGGTTGTTTTTTCTCATCTTCTTCCTGGCAATATTGGATACATTAATCCTGCTTTGTCACATTTATTTAAGATCTGTTTAGAAATTTCTCAGGTAATCATTGCCCCTTTATGACGGGCGGCCTGGTGCTGATGAGCACGATCTACTAATTCTAAAGCTTTTTTCCGTTTCTTGGATTTCAGCCTTGTCGACCAAATGCATAAATTAATTCGATGGCCTGGCATGACCAACCACTTCATGATGATCCTTTAACGGCTTGCCGGAAACAGTTAAACCCTCTTCAATGACGAATTTGGTCTCACCAAGCGTCAGGGTATTTCCTTCGATGGCCGTTGAGGAGTGTGTCCAAAGGTCTCGCAGTTGTGCCTTTAAGGCGGCTTTTATATCGGAGACCAGATGTTGGAAAAATTCCACTTTGAATTACCGTATTTGTATGTTGCATTCACCGCGGAGTTCGCTGAGAACGCTGAGCCTCTTATCTTTGATTTTGATCCCAGCGCACCTTGCGATAAATCTGCTCCGTCCTGACTTTTTCTTTGTGCTTGGCGGCAAACTCAAGCATGTCGGCAATAACTTCATCGGTCAGAAGGTGGGGTTTGAGGCCAAGGTCCAACAAGCCGGTATGGGCCGGATTGTAGTAGTGCTCTTCGGCCTCCTTGCGGGGATTGGCAACCGTTGAAATTTCAGCTTTAAACCCCAACGAGCGGGCAACCCGCCGGACCATTTCGGCCAGCTGGTTGACGCTGAACGTTTCGGTAAACTGGTTGAAGATTCGAAGTTCACCTTTTGGGGCAGGATTTTCAAGGGAAAGCCGCACGCAGTTCAGGGTGTCGATGATATTGAGATATCCCCTGGTCTGTCCGCCTTTGCCGTAGACCGTCAGAGGATAGTCCGCCACGGCTTGAACCGCAAAGCGGTTCAGCACGGTGCCGAACAGTTCATCATAATTCAGAAAAGAGTATAAATCTTCATGGCCGCGATTTTCCTCGGTAAAGATACCGTAGACGGGCCCCTGCATCAGGTCGGTAACCCGAAGCTCCCAGGTTCGCACATAAAACCACAAAAGATCCGTATCCATGATCTTGGTGGTGTGATACAGGCTGCCGGCCTGGCGTGGATACAAAAATTTTTGACGGCGGCCCTTATGGTGAACCTCAAGCCAACCTTCCTCGATATCGATGTCGGGCGTCCCATATTCACCCATGGTGCCGAGTTTGACGATGTGGGCCTCCGGACAGAATTGCTGCACGGCAAAAATCAAATTCGCCGTGACGTCAAGGTTGTTTTGCAAAGTCAGCGTGGCGGCGCGGCGATTCAGCATGGAATACGGGGCGGCCGGCTGTTCCGCATAGTGAACAATTGCTTCCGGAACAAACTCCCTGAAAAACTTCTTCAACAAACTCCCAATTTCTCAGATCACCGATGAAGATGGGAATAGAGTAACCTGCAAGGGTTTCCCACAAAGCGGATCGCTGATGCAAATTGGGGACTTCGACCAACGGCTCGACATTTTCTTCCCGGCCTAAAGATCTGCGCAAATAGTTGTCGACCACGGCGACCTTATGGCCATGCGCGGTCAAATGCATGGCCGTCGGCCAGCCTAAATAACCGTCACCGCCTAAAATTAAAACATTCATTGGGTTTCTTCCAACAGTTTGTGAGTATGGAGGAATTCGGCCAAAGCGCGTTGGGAAAGCGGCGCATGATTGGCCGAATTGTAAGGTTTGGTTACCGTCTGGCTGACAACATTTGAATAGTTGTAATCGATTTTGCGATAGATACTGCCATAGGCGGGCAGCACGACAAAATATTGCTTCAATTCCCAGGCTCTTCTGATTTCCTCTTCATTCATCAACTCTTCATATAATTTTTCACCCGGTTTGCTTCCGATGGTTTTAATTTCAATATTTTCCGGTGAAAATTCATAGCGCGAAGCCAATTCTTTGATCATCACCTCGGCCAGATCTTGAATGCGAATTGCCGGCATTTTAGTGATAAAAACTTCACCCCCGACCGCATGGCAGGCCGACTCGATTACCAAACGAATAGCCTCTTCCAGACTCATTATAAACCGGGTCATGGTCGGATCGGTTAAGGTCACCGGACCGCCGCGGCGGATTTGTTCCCGGAAGATAGGAATCACAGAACCCCGGGAGCCCAGGACATTGCCGAACCGGGTGGAAGTGAATATGGGACCGTCTTCCCGGCTGTTGCTGTTGGCCGCCGCCATCAATCGCTCTCCCATCAGCTTGCTGGCGCCCATGACATTGGTCGGGATTGACGGCCTTGTCGGAACTGGTGAAGATGACGCGTTTTACTTTATTTTCTATCGCAGCGTTGATAATATTTTGAATACCCAAAATGTTGGTCTGTACGGCTTCGAAAGGCGAACGCTCACATAAAATCACATGTTTAAAGGCCGCCGTATGAAAGACGATGTCCATGCGCCTCATCTTGCGGGAAACCTTTTCCCGATCACGCACATCGGCCAGAAAAAAACTGACATTTTCGAATGGCGCAAATTCTTCTTCCAGAAAAAAAAGCTCGCTCTCATTGTTGTCGATGCCGATAAGCTCACAAACCTTATGGTTTTTCAACAACTGATGGATCAATTCCCTGCCGACGGTGCCGCAGGCGCCGGTTACGAGTACCCTTTTATCCTCAAATAGTGATTTCATAGCCGACGCCTTTTAAGAATTCCTTGTCGAATTCATCCCTAAAATATCTGAAATCCAGATATAATTTTACGGTTTTTTCGATAAAATCTTTAAGAACGTCAGAATCCGAGCAAAAAAGAAGTTTTCCCGATTTGATGATATTATAAGAAAAGCGCATAGGTGCATCATTCATTAAAACAAGATCTATTTCGTCGGTCTCAAAATGGTCATTAAAAACGCCTATCAGCTCAAGATGTTTATCAAATTTTTGCTCTCGATCGAAAGTGGGTGAGACAAGAATCCCAAAGTCAAGATCACTCAATGGTTTTAAATCACCCCTGGCTAAACTTCCAAAAGAGAAAAGAGCGACAATCTCCTTATCTTTGGATATCCGATTTATTAATTCCGGAATACGATCCACAATATGGGGAGGCAGTCTGCGGCCTTCGCGTATCATGATTTCACATTTCCAATGGTTTCGACTATTTTTTGTTGTTCTTCTTCCGATAAATATGGGTGCATCGGCAGACTGAAAATCCGGCCGGCGGATTCTTCACTGACTGCGAAATCGCCGGTTTGATAACCAAGATAGGAAAAAGCAGTTTGAAGGTGCAGCGGTTTCGGATAATAAACGGCTGTGGGAATACCGGCTTCTTTAAGTTGTTTTTGGAGTTCATCGCGATGTGGCCCATCCTTGGCGAGAATAGAATATTGGGCCCAGGCACTCAGATAAGATACGGGAACGACAGGCGGCTGAATGTCGGCTGCAGATTGAAGTAAGCGCGTGTATCTTGATGCGACCGTTTGGCGCAGCTCGATTTCTTCCGGAAAAATATCGAATTTGGCCAGCAAAATGGCTGCCTGAAACGTATCCAGGCGACCGTTTATACCGATCCGGATGTTGTCATACTTATGATGACCTTTCCCATGCACTCTGACCGACTGCATAAAGTCTGCCAGGCGGTCGTCATTGGTAAAACACATGCCCCCGTCGCCATAGCATCCCAGCGGCTTGGCCGGGAAAAAAGAGGTACAGGCAATGTCGCCGAAAGCGCAGGCCTGGCGCCCGTTTAATTTCCCGCCGAAGGATTGAGCGGCATCTTCGATGACAAAAAGCTTTTCTCCTTCAGCGATCTTTTCTATTTTTTCATAATTGGCCGGAAGCCCGAACAGGTCAACCGCAATTATGCCCTTGGGTTGGAGCACGGAGTGAATTTGTGGGATCGGGTGAATCGAGGGGTCATTTTTTTTAACTGCCTGAACGGCGAGCTCAAGTTGGGACGGATCGATATTATAGGTCTGCGGATCAACATCGACAAATACCGGTGTTGCGCCAAGCAGGCTGATAACTTCGGCGGTGGCGATAAATGTAAACGGTGAGGTGAAGACGGCATCTCCGGGTCCGACATGGTAGGCCATCAGCGCCATCAACAGCGCATCGGTGCCCGAAGCGCAGCCGATTGCATTGCCTACGCCGACATAATCCGCCAAACGATCTTCTAGTTCCTTGACCTCCGGACCCATGATGTACTTGCCATGGTTGAGCACCGTCGCGATATTTGCTTCGATTTTGTCTCTGATACGTTTCTGCTGGGCAGCCAGGTCGATGAATTGCATGTTATCAGCTCCTTGCTGTTCTCACTTCATCTTTTATCCGTTTCACATGGCCCCGGCCCAGACCTTTGACTTCACATCCCAGCTCGAAGTAGCGCCGGATGTGATCGTCATTGAGAATGCCGAAGCAATCGATGACGGCCAGCGGTTTGCCGGCCGTTTCGACGATTTGATCGGGGTCGAGCGCCAGATATTCGCGGTGCCGAACGGCCATGACCATTGCATCGGCACCCTTAAGCGTTTCTGCCACGGTTTCCATCATACGCATTTCACTGAGCCTCTCCTGGTTGCGGAAAAACCGGGCCAGGGAGTGGTCGGGAGACGGATAGGTATCCTGCTTTTCCATCTCCCACCAGTGCCTGACGTATGGATCGTGAGCCACAACATCCGCTCCCATTTCGGTCAGTTTGCGAACAATTACCTCCGAGCCGCTGTAGCGGGTGTCACCGACATCCTGCCGGTAGGAAACGCCGAGAACCGCGATTTTGCAGGTTTCACTCTCTACCGGTCGATCCAGCACCGTCAGTGGGTATTTGTCCACATGGAGCACTTCACTGAGAAATTTTGTGACCCGGTTTCTGGCCGTTTCGTTGATACCGCTGCACACCCGCCAAAAATCCCGAATCGAAGCCACATAGTCCCGGCCCGGCATCACACGTTCAAATGAGTGCGCCAGGAGGGGCTCAGCATTCTCCAAGCCTCGTTTTTGAAACGCTTTTTTCAATGACATATTTTTTTGCTCCTATACGAGTGACCAGGGACAGACGACAGATGGCAGAGGACAGAAAAAAGAGTTCATAGCTGATGGCTCATAGTTCATAGCCAAAAGACGCTGATAAATCTGTTTATAACTGCGGGGATGGCTCCGCCCGGTGGATTACAGCTGCAGGCATGAATCCGTCTTGCGAAATAATAAAATTTTCGATGGTTTCAATATCCAACATCTTGTGGTCGAAACAATATTATTGACCATATTTTGTATCTCAAGTCAAGGTTAAATATAAGTTAAAGAATGCCTAAATTGCGCTAAAATGCCTAAAATTAAGGTTGCTGATAATTATATAAAAAAAAGCGAAGCATAAAATAATTAATTAATCTCGATCACCAATTCAGCGGCGATCTCGTTTTGCATGATTTTTTGTAGAGCAGATTCTCTTGAATCTATGGTAGTTATGAGAATGCGGTCGAATGCAATTCTATTTAGACGGTCCGGATCGGCCACAATTTGTTTCATAAACCGTTGGCCTTTTTTCTTATCATCGACGATCGCCGCTAATTGAATCGGAGTTTCCTGCAGCGAAATATAGGCTATTTCGGCCAGATCACCGGCCCCATAAAATACGATGCGTTGGATACCTTTTTTTTCTAAATCAGCACAAAGTTTGCGCAGCTTTTGGCGGGCATCTTTGTAAAAGCTGTAGGAATGCTGGATGTATTTGTATGTCAGACGAGTTTTCTCGGCAGCTCCACTGGGTGTGAGGATGTACTTGATTCTGTTTTTCGGAATCGTTGTAATTTTGACGAAGCCCTTTGTGACCAGCCGCTTGATGAAAGAATTCACCAGCCCGAGTGATATATTCAGTTCACCGGCTAAATCCCTCTGGCTGGGCGTCTTCCCATTGTCGACCCTCTCAAGAATTTTTAATGTACGCAGGTCTCTGGCATCCATGGGGTTAAAAAGGTGGCAAAGTAATAGATATTGCCGGTTAGTTGGTGAGTTGCTAAGACGGTAAGCTCGTGAGCTCGTAAGCTGTTAAGTTCGTGAGTTGGTGAGCTATAATCATAGCTCCGCCCGGTAAGCTACATAAAAGAGGTTATGTAGATCATTCCAAGGGGAAAAGAGATGGGTTTTGAAACGCATTGGTGTCCCGCATTGGTGTCCATGGGGTGGACGTTCATTATCTGAACAAAATTAGAGGCAAGTGTCAAGTAATTATTTGATATTTTTTAAAAACAGGCAGTTTCTAAGCCCAAACCTGTTTTTAATGTTGAAAGACGCGCTAAGTTATGATCTAATTTGGATATAACTTGGAAGGCACTTGAGGGAAAGGAAATACAGGTTATGGAACGTATCCTTATTATTGACGATGAGCCCCAAATACGCTCAATGCTCAGGCTTATGCTGGAGCGCGACGGATATGAAGTCGATGAAGCTCCTGATGGAATTGAAGGAATTAGGGTTTACCGCCAAAATCCGGCAGATCTGATCATCACCGATCTGATTATGCCGAACAAAGACGGGATTGGTATGATAATCGAATTAAAAAAAGAGTTTCCGGACGTAAAAATTATCGCAATGTCCGGAGGCGGTTTGAACAAACCCGATGGCTATCTTAAAGGAGCCAAAAAACTTGGTGCGGCCTGCACGTTAACCAAGCCGATTGATCGCGAAGAAATGTTAAGAGCGGTAAAAAATACACTTAAAGGTTCCAAAGTCCGGGTTGTTCCACCGGAGTCTGAATGAATAAAAGTGAAAGAGTTCTTTGCTGCATGCCTGATAGTGTGTTTCAGCGCGTTCACTGCCGAGGCGGATATCATCTATTTTAAAGACGGCTTGAAAACGATCTGCCAGGAACGGGCCTGGGAAGAAGGTGACCAAGTAAAATGCGAGTACGCCGGCTGGGTGATTACCTATCAAAAAGCAGAAGTCCTGCGGATTTTAAACACAACACCGCCCAAGAAGCATACAGCCGAAATTGAAAAAAAGACTCAGACCAGTCAAAAAGTAGAGGCGGCGCCGAAAGCCCCCGCCAAAATCAGCCCACCGAAGAAAAATGGAGTGGCCTTCTATGACCCGCGAAGACCGCAAAAGTACTGGTTGGATGAAAATTCCAAGTATGACAACTACCATGATGCAATTCAGGCCCTTGCCAAAAAATACAACCGCTCGCCGGAGTGGATTCAAGCCCACATGGGCGACAGCAACGATTTAGAAGAGATTCATCGAAATCTTGCCGATCCCAATTTGGACGTGCAAATGCCCGAGGTGAGTCCCAAGGCCGGCGAAGCATCCGGCCTAGTTTTCTACAATCCGAGAAGAACCTATCCATATTGGACAGACGCGTCCGAAAAATTCAAAAGCTACAAAGAAGCCATCCAAGCCCTTGCACAAAAATACGACAGACCCCGGGAGTGGATTCAAAAATATATGGGGCCGACCAATGATCTTGCTGAAATTCATCGGAACCTGCAAACCCGGAAGGCCGCCGAATCCCCCGAATGAGTCTCGAGGACATTTGACAAAGCTGCATATTTTTCGTACAATGACGGAAAAATATATTGTGATATAACATATTTAGATTATTAAGGAAGTTGTTTATGCCAATCTTGAATCGGGATCTGGTAGTGGTAATTAAGTTTGTAACCAGCTGTATTACTGCCGGTTTCTTAATTTTTTTCATTTCGGCGCTGAGTGGCGAGGATCTATTCAAGAACCAGAAAACCATCACAGGTTTGGATGCGCTTCAATCCGAGATAACGACCGAACTGGACGGCGGTATCGACCAGCGGGTCAAACGCCTCGGCGAGGTACCGGAAGTAAACCCTTACCGAAAATTTTACTGCGCCGAGCTGGCCAAAGAGATTCACGAAGTTTCTTATATCACCGAAAAGCAGAAAATCGCATTTGATGCCTATAATGTCCGGGATTTTGAACAGAAATCCGTGCGCCTGGTCAACTTTTCGGAAGCCGGTGATCTGAAAAACTTGCTCAATGAGCTGGAAATAGTGAAGCGCGAATTGAAAAATTCCGCGAACCTGATTGATAAAAATCGCCAAAAACTCATTCGCCAGCGAACCGCCTACATCGTCCTGTTTTTCGTTCTCTGGCTGGCTATTTATTTCTATTACGGCCGCGGTGTATTGAGATAGCAGCGTATGTACGAAACATACTATAATTTAAAAGCAATGCCGTTTCAGATAACCACGGATCCGCGGTTCCTCTGGCTCGGTGAAAAACACTCCGAAGCATTGGCCACCCTGAAATACGGTATTCTGGAAAACAAAGGGTTTTTGCTGCTTACCGGCGATGTTGGTACGGGAAAAACCGCCTTGATAAATCGCCTCGTAAAAATGATTGATGTTGCCGCCATTGTTGCCAAAGTGCCGGATCCGGGATTGAGCAGCATTGATTTCTTCAACTTTTTGGCCATCGAATTTAAAATGAACAAAAAATTCGACAGCAAAGGGGCATTTCTCATCCATCTGAAAAATTTTCTGCACAAAGCCTACAAGGATCACAAGAGGGTGCTGCTGATTATTGATGAGGCCCAGCGGTTGAATCATGAACTGCTCGAACAAATAAGGCTGCTTTCCAATATCGAACTGCAGAACAGGAAATTAATCAACATTTTCTTTGTCGGGCAGACCGAATTCGGTGAGATGCTGATGGAGGATAGAAACAGAGCTGTGCGGCAGCGCATAACCGTCAGCTACCACATCGAACCCTTAACCGAAGCCGAAGCCGGCGAGTACATCAAACACCGCCTTAAGGTAGCCGGTTCTGTAAAGGAAATTTTCAGCAAAGATGCGGTACGCGAAATTTTTTCCTTCGCAAACGGCTATCCGCGTTTGATCAATATCATTTGCGATCATGCTATGCTGACCGGCTATGCCTCAGGCCTAAAGTCAATCGACAAGAAAGTAATCCAGGAATGTGAGCGCGAGCTTCAACTACCCATTGAGGTTGGCGTTGAGAATAAAAATGGCCGCGCCGCATCGGCGCCGCACCAAACAAAGCGATCGACGCCATCGCCGGAAAAATCCTCCCGATTAGTAAAAATGGCGGCCATGGCTGCGCTGATTATGCTGCTGGTTTTCGGGATTTACTATTTTACCAGTGAACAATCCGCTGTTACCCCCCGCTGGTCGATGGAAGAAATTGCTCCCCAGGAATATAAGGGACCGCTGCCGAATGATTCAAAGGCTTCACAAAACACCAACGTTAAAGTGAGCGAGTTGAAAGAAGTCCAGCCGATAAAGGATGCACCCCTGGAAGAAAAAGCGATAAGAAAAGAAATCCAGCAACCGGCCGACAATAATTCGTCAAACCGGCAGATCCAGGCGCCGGTTGAGAATGAAACGCCTGGGACACCGGTGCAGCAGCCTGCGCCGGCACCATCGGAAAAAACGAATGAAACGTTGAGCACGAAACAGGAAGTAACACCCTTTCCGGAACGAAAAATTATAATTTATTTCAAATTTAATTCGAATGACCTTCCCGATCAATCCTATGAGGCGCTGAATCGGATTGCCGGCTTCCTGCTGCAAAATCCCTCCGCCAGCATCGACATCAAAGGGTATACGGATTCGACGGGCAGCTACACCTATAATAAAAGTGTATCCGAGTTTAGGGCCAATACCATCAAAACCTATCTGGTCGGCAAAGGGGTGTCCGGCATCCAAAATCAAAGCGGTCGGGTTGGGACCTGAAAATCCACTGGCTGCGAATAGCACTGAGGAGGGCCGGCAGAAAAACCGGCGGGTGGAGATCGAGCTTAATATGGAGTAAAGACGTAAAAGAAATGCCTAAAATGATCTAAATTGCCTAAATTGCCTAAAATGCCTAAAATGATCTAAATTGCCTAAAATGCCTAAAATGAATGTATCTTATCAATTTACCTAAAGATTCCGCAAAACCAAATCCTAACCACCGAACACTAAATACCAAATGCCAACCACAAAGTTAAGCACCAAAATTATATTGTGTTTTCAAAAGCTGCCGGGTCTTTGAACTGACGTTTAAAGAGGCCATCTCATCCGACGACACCCAGCGTGCAGCTGAGGCGTCATCCCCCGCCCGGATGTCTCCCCGGACATAGTCCGCTATCAAATCAACGATTACGTAGTGGAATCTGGTGCGGCCGGATGAATCCCGCTCAATAAAATCAAAGGTGTAAACCGGTTTCAAGGCCTGAATGATAATGCCGGTCTCCTCGAATATCTCCCGCTCGGCAGCTGCCGGCAAGGTTTCACCGATTTCCACACTGCCGCCGGGTATGGCCCACAGATCTTCCGCCGGGGGTTTGCCCCTTCGGACCAGAAGAACCTTATGGTCCTTGAATACAATGGCGCCGACGGCGACCCGAGGGAGGATCGGATACTCACCCGTCCCATTCGGCGAAGTCGGTTTCAAGGAATTCAGACCTCTTATAAGCACATTAAAGTTAATTCGCCAATGGGCTCAATTTTTAATTCAACCAGTAAGGATTAATCAGATCTTCAAATATGGTCATGGCGGCTTCAGCTCCCTGACCGGATGCGGTGACGATCTGTTTGTAGCCGCCCTCAACATCGCCGGCGGTATAGATCCCGGGGACATTGGTGCGGTGCCTGCCGTCGTGCTTAATATAGCCGTCCGCGTTAATTTCCAGCCCCAGTTTCTCGGCCAGTTCAACGGCCGGCGTATATCCGATCGCAATGAACACACCGTCGGTCTTAAACGTGGAAGTTTTACCGGTCTTGCTATTTACCAGGAGAATCTCTTTTACCCGTTCCTCACCCCGGATCTCTTTTATTTCAGAATTCCAGAGCACCTGGATGTTGTTGTCAACCAGCTGCTTGACCAAAAAATCCTGCGCTCTTAATTTGTCCCGCCGGTGGATCAAGGTGACATCAACCCCCATATGATACAAATGCAGGCCTTCCGTCACAGCGCTGTTGCCGCCGCCCACCATCACAACTTTTTTCCCTTTAAACAGCGGACCGTCACAGGTGCTGCAGTAGCTGACGCCTCTGCCTGAAAGCCGGGATTCACCGGGAACACCCAAATGTCGATGAGTTGCTCCGGTGGCTAAAAGGACGGTCTTTGTCAGAAACTTTCTGCGGTTGGTCACTACGGTAATTGGGTTGCCGGCCTCCACACCCATAACGGCTTCTCCCTGAAATATCTGAACATACTGCAGGGCGTGACTTACCATGATATCCACCAGCGTCTTGCCGCCGACCGAAGTAAAGCCCGGATAGTTTTCAACAATCGGTGTCGTCGCCACCTGGCCCCCCAGTGCTTCGCGTTCAACCACGGCTGTACGCAAGCCGCTGCGGACTGCATAAATTCCGGCCGTCAACCCGGCCGGCCCGCCGCCGATGATGAGCAAATCAGTTTCAACCAATTCGGCATCACTGTCAGGGATAAAAATGGTCTGCGGCTCCAATTTCAGCAGCGAAAGGATAAAGACCTCTTCGGGTTGAGCACCTTGACCGATCAGGATATCATTGGCAAAGGCCTGGGGTACGCTCTGGGCTGCATATTGAAGGGCCAGCTCCGGTTCGCTCTGAATATCTATGATCTCAAGGGAGATGAATTCGGGCATTTCAACGGCTGCTTTAACGGCATTGACGGCCTGCTGTGGACAATAGGGACAGGTTGGACTGACAAATACTTTTATGTTTCTTGGCGAATCAATTTTTTTAATGACATTCAGGGACTGGTCACTGAGGTGACTCTGGCCGAGTCCGACCAAAATCAGAACTTCAAGAAATGTTCGCGCTTCCTCCCCGAGGGGCGCACCGAGCCAACGAATGGAATAGCTCTCCGGTGCTATCAACAACGTGGGGGACTTGGTGATGTTGTATTTTTTGGCCAGCTCGTGATCTAAATCAAATTCTCGCAGAGTTATTCTCGCGCTCAGTTCCCGAAAGGCCCTGATCACCTGTCGATTACCATGGGTAAAGGTATCTTCATGCCCTTTGGCCGTGAAAAGATAAAGCGTGATGTCATTCGGAAGTTGCTCAAACGTCTCTTTCAGCTGTTTCAGGTAGGCCTGGCTGGCCATATCGCTTTGAGAGGCCTCGCTATTGATCGTATCTTGCATCGTGCATATCTCCTTGTAATCGTTTAATTCAATCCCATACTTTAAGGATCGGAACCCCGTGTGTCAACTGACAGTAAAAGATTGCCGTCTAGACTTCGCGGAAAGAGGGGGGGCTGGTCTTGACCACCGGCGTGAAGAAGCGCTGCAGGAAGAAATTCAGAAAGTGAAGAACACTGGCTCAGAGGCCCCGCCGAGGGAAAGGTTTAACTTTACCCCAGAGACGTGGTTTTTGCCGTCAGACAACCCATAGAATAATGGAACGGTGGCCTCCGACTCGTAGAGCCTACGGATCGGAGAGAAAAATGGAATATTAGAATATATGGGCTAAAGGATTGAAACAGGATGTAGAAATTTGGATGCCAGAAAACACTCTGCAATTGCCAGGTCCTCTTTATGGGTAATTTTAATATTGCCCCGACTGCCCCGGATCATTCTTACCGGTTCTCCCAATCGTTCGACCAGAGAGGCATCGTCAGTGCCGAGGTAACCTTCTGCTTTTGCTTTTGCATGGGCTTTTTTGATCAACTCGCTGTGAAACGTCTGGGGCGTTTGGGCCAGCCATAGGTTGTCTCTTGGCAGCGTGTGAACAATATTTTCCTGTCCATCAACCTGCTTTAACGTGTCATAGGCGGGAACCCCCAGGATACAGGCGCCGAATTCACGCGCCCCCTCTATCGTGGCGACTACCTGATCATTATTTACAAACGGCCGTACGCCGTCATGAATAATGACAATGCCGCAGTTCGAATCAATTTTCTGCAGGCCGTTATATACCGAATCCTGGCGTCGAGCGCCTCCGGAAACCAGATGAATATTTCTGGTAAGCTTTACCTGGCTGATAATTTTTTCCCGGCAAAAGTCTAAATCATCTTTCGGGATCACCAGATAAATGTCATCAACCGGATCACAGCCGTCAAAAATGAGCAAGGTCCTGGCTAAAACCGGGAGCCCGGCCAGCGAAAGATATTGCTTTCGCAACGACGATTGCATCCGGGCACCTTGCCCGGCAGCGACAATAACGGCAGCAACCATGCTAATGTCTCTGATTAACCATTTTTCAAGTTAAATATCTCAACTCCAGGGGCAGCGGTACCCCTTTGCCCATGGTGTCTTCACCGTAGTTAACCTTTGCCAGGGTTTCTATGTCGTTTAAAGTCCTTGCATCGCCTTCAAAAATGACTTCTTTGAGATTTTCCTTCTGGATTTTGCCTCCCGCCCACTGGATATCAAGGACGCTGCTGGCATCGAAGCGGTCATCTCCGACACAAAGCTCCACCTGGCCTCCGTAGTGCTGGACTATTTTGGCAACCAGTAAACTAGGCCGGGCATGGAAACCGAGCTTTTGCGGAATACCCACCTTGATCCTGGCCCGTTCGATATTTTCATTAAGTATTTCCCGGGCCTTTTCCTGACCGTTTGTCAGAAAGTGGCAGGCGTAAAAAAGGCCGTAGTTGATGGTGCGATCTAGGAGCACCCGGGGATTGACCAGGGCGGCTAACCGGTCCTGGACATTTTTATACGTATTTATATAGCCGGCTTCATGCAAATGCCGCTCATAGAAATGAAGCAGTCGCCCTACCATCTGCAGCAAATGGAAAACGACGGAGAAAAATCCGCGCAGCTGTTTTAGTTTGCGATTGCCGTACCGAAATCCGCCATGAATGACATAGGTGTCGAAAGTCGACTGCAAATTATGCAGCAGCATCTCATAGCGCCGGATTTCCACCTCATTGACCTTAACGGGTACGATAGCCAAAATATCCTCATACGCATATGGCTCGTAGAATTTAAGCTGATCAAAATCCTTGGTGATGTTGAGAAATTCGCTCGCAATTTTAACAATGTGCTTTTTTTGCAGATCCTTGTCCTGATCATCGATATCATAGCGAAGCATATCGTTTGTTATTGTGCTTGGAAAATCATCGGCATGAAATTGATCTTCCGGGACCGGTATATTGCGCAGCCGGGCTTCCTCCACAATAACCGGAGCCATTTTGGCCAGCGATTTTGTTAAAAAATCCAGAGTTACCTCCCCTTCTTTTTGAAAATCACCGGAATCCGGAAGATCATAAAATAAAAGGCGATTGGAGAGATGTCTTTGAAAATTCGCTCCCAGACTCAAGTGACGAACCGCAGCCGTCAATTCACGATAAAAATACCAGTCCTTGTTGTTTTTGGCTCCGTGATAATCTAGAAAATCTTCAAGAAGCATCGAGGCGGATATTAGCTTTGAATAAAGCATTTTGGTAAATGCATTTTTAGGGTCATTCGTTTGGGCCAGATAAAGACAACACTTCAGATAATCAGTGGAAAAGATACGGGCTTTGCCGTCGAACGAACTTTCGTAATTGGTGGGTGATTTATCCATAGGTTAAGGTTCAGGGTTCAACGTTCTGGGTTTGGGGCTTCGCCCTTCGGGCTACGACCCCACAAGCAGGGTTTTGGGATCATCGCTCAGGGTTGGCGCAAATTAAAATCACAAATTCCAAATAACAAATATCAAACAAATTACAATGATCAAAATTCAAAATTCCAAACTGGACTTCATCAGTAGCACGAAGGTCCTAAAAGACGAAAAAAGAAATCCGCTGGATTTTCTTGGTTCGGCCGGTTTCGGTCATTGATTGTTGGGATTTGGGATTTATTTGTTTTTTGGTGCTTGAAATTTGGAATTTAAACCTTTCCAGCTGTGCTATGTTCCAGCATCCAGATCCAGCATCCAGTATCCAGAAATAAACGGCCGGAGTAGTCCATAAGCCGAATTCTGTTCCCGGTTCAGGTTACCCCGAACCGGGCAACGATCATTCATCTATGGATGGCGGTTGCCCGACATCTCTTGCGACCTACCCGGAAGCTCGGGCGGGCAGCCCTTAAACGCTTCCCTATTTGGTCTTGCACCGGGTGGGGTTTGCCGAGCTTCCCCGGTCACCCGGGGAACTGGTGCGCTCTTACCGCACCATTTCACCCTTACCCATCACCAAATCATCCGATTTGGCAGACGGGCGGTATGCTTTCTGTTGCACTTTCCTTCGCGTCACCACGACTTCACGTTATGAAGCACCCTGCCCTGCGGTGTTCGGACTTTCCTCCGGATCACATTTTTGACCCAGCGATCGTTTGGGCTACTCCGACCGTTCGTCAAGTTCCCTCCAGTAAATGATTCTCTCACAGCTGGGACAATATTTCAAGCTGTCGCGGCGCTGGAGTTCGTTGTAAACCTGGGGCGGGATATTCATATTGCATCCCAAACAAACAGCATTCTTGACTTCCGCGATAGCCACCCCATTGATCTGTTTCGCTTTCACACGGTTAAACAATCCAATTAAATCGGCATCCAGTTCGGCCGCAATTGCATCGCGATCAGATTCCAGCTCAGCAAGCCTTTTTTCATTTTCTTCGGCATCCCGTTGCACTGCCGACTTCTCCTGGTTCGTCTCATCAACAATTTTTTTATACTGCTGCCTGCGAGCCTGAAGGGCTAATTCAGCCGTTTCAATTTTCTCCAGAAACTCCAGCATTTCATCTTCGAACTTAGAGCCGATTGCCTTTAAATCGTCTATTTCTTTCAGAGATGACTGATATTCTTTATTGGTTTTGACCGATCGAAGCTTTTCCTCGCTCTTTTTAATTCTGCTAAGGTTCAATTGCAAATCGGATTCATAAGTACGATACTGCTTATTAATCTCGGTTATGGCGTCCGCTTCATTTTCAATGCTGTGGGTGAACTCCTCGAGCTGCTGCTCAAGGATGCTGATTTGAACCGGCACTTTCTCAAGAAGCGCTTTCACCTTTTCTGTCTCAATTTCAATTTTCTGAATCCTGACAAGCGTGTCGATCATTTCTTTGGTGATACCGGGCATTCTTTTTCCTATCATTGTAAAAGGTTGGGCTTCAAGTGCAATAGGATGGTCGTCTCTTTCTTCGACAGGGCGGACCGTTTTAATAATTAAAAAAGCGCGGGTTTATCGAAACCCACGCCACTTTATAGCAACCATATGGCTGAAATAGCAGCGATACAAGCCGCCCCCTCGTTAAAAAAAGCAACCGTTGGGCCACCAAGATACCATGCCTCGACCAAGACTCCACTCGGCCGAAGCGGGCCCTTTCCATTGAAGATTGAAAATCGAATATTTGTGGTAATCTATTTATTTAATCTCGTCTTCTTTATAGAAAGTTAACAACCACATTTTACACGCCTAACCTAGAATTAAAAGAGTGGGCCCACCTGGGATCGAACCAGGGACCGACCGGTTATGAGCCGGTGGCTCTGCCAGCTGAGCTATGGGCCCTTGAATTGAAAATTGCAGATTGAAAATTTGTTGCATGCTATCGATTTTATGACTGTCTCAATCACGAAAAATGAAAAAATAAATATCAAAAAGTAAGTATTCCTTAATTATTCATTTTGCAATATTCAATTCTTTCAGGTGTCAATAAAATTTTTTAGCTTACGGCTCCTCGTTGGATGCCGTAGCTTTCGCAACGCCTTGGCTTCAATCTGACGAATCCGTTCCCGGGTAACCGCAAAATCCTGCCCGACTTCTTCAAGGGTATGGTCGGCTTTCTCACCGATGCCAAATCGCATACGCAACACTTTTTCCTCACGTGGTGTCAGGGTCGCCAGAACCTTGCGGGTCTGCTCGGCTAGATTCATGTTAACGGCCGCATCGGAAGGCAGCATGAATTTTTTATCTTCGATAAAGTCCCCCAGATGACTGTCCTCTTCCTCTCCGATCGGGGTTTCCAAAGAAATCGGTTCTCTGGCTATTTTGAGTACCTTGCGAACTTTATCCAGAGGTATCTCCATTTTTTCAGCAATTTCCTCCGGTGTCGGTTCGCGTCCCTGCTCCTGAACCAGGTATCGCGAGGTCCGGATGAGTTTATTGATTGTCTCGATCATGTGAACCGGAATTCGGATGGTTCTGGCCTGGTCGGCAATGGCCCGCGTGATGGCCTGTCTAATCCACCAGGTGGCGTAGGTGCTGAATTTATAGCCCCGCCGATATTCAAATTTATCGACGGCTTTCATTAAGCCGATATTGCCCTCCTGGATTAAATCCAGGAACTGCAATCCGCGATTGGTATATTTTTTGGCAATGCTGACAACCAGACGCAGGTTCGCTTTTGTCAATTCGCTTTTGGCCAGTTTAGCCCGGTATCGACCTTCCTCGACACTGGTCATAATCTTTTTTAAATTGCGAATATTGGACTTTAGTTCAATTTCTTTGCCGGCAATATCTTCCTGAATCTTGTTCAGCTCGACAAAAAGATCCCCCAACTCATCTTTGGCAACTTTACTGCGGCTGTCGGCCCATTTTACAAATTTAGTTTTGGTCTTCAGATTATCGAGAATCTCCTTGGTTGAGACATCGAACATATCGGCCAATTCGGTGGTTCTTTTGATCCTTGCCTCAAACCATCCAATTTGGTGCAGGATTTTGCTTTCTATATCATCGATGACGCTTGATTCAAGCCGCCATTCTTTGAGTAATTCAAAAATTCCATTTGAACGACGGGCAATATTGCGCTTGATTCGGCGTTGTTTTTCCGAATCCTTTTTTTGAGTGAAAAGTTTTTCCCGATAACCCTTGTTTTCCTCATGGATTTCCTTAATCGCGCGAATGGTCTCCAAAAACTTTTCTGTTTGCACGATTTCATCGGCATAGGTATCGCCTTCATCGATGTCCCGCAAAACGTACTTGGGACGAAGGGCACCATTTTCTATATCTGCGCCCAGAGCAATGATAGATTCAACGCCGATTGTGCTTTCCAGAAGCGCGCGCAGAACTTCCTGCTCGCCGGCTTCTATTTTTTTAGCAATTTCGACCTCCCCTTCCCGGCTAAGAAGGGTGACAAGACCCATTTCGCGGAGATACATTTTAACCGGATCGGTAACCGTCCCGAAATCGGATGCCGCTCCCCCCCGGCCGACCGCCCTTTTTTCCTTGGGTTTTTTTAGCTTGACGATTTTCTTTTGGTGTTTTTCATCGACCACTTCGATGTTGTTGGCGTAGAATAACATCAGCGTTTCGTCAATTTGCTCGGGATAAAGCATGTCTTCCGGCAGCACTTCGTTTATTTCATCATAAGTCAGATAGCCTCGCTTTTTACCTTTAGACAGTAAAGATTTTACTGCTTTGGGAGTCGTCTCAATATTTTCTCCCTGCTTCTCGGCGCTCTTGTTCGCGTCTTCCTGGTTGGCCGTATTTTTCACGGTTTTTTTGTTACCGGTATCCTTTGCGGATGCCTTAGCCTGGGTCTTTTTGCTGGTTTCTTCTTTTATAGAAGATTTTCTGACCATAAAATCATGCCTCCCGAACACCTGAATTTATCAGCCGCAAACAATAATCACTTGCCAGATCGCACTTTTCCCATGCGGTCCCTTGCATTCAACGGCAGATGGCACCAGGGGTAAAAACATAAATGTCTACGATCGGTTGGACTTGGCTTATGGGTGGGAACACACCCGACGTTATTTCTCATTTAAAATGGCCATTTTTTGTCTCTGCACTGCGTTCGGCCATTTTTTGCTTTTTTACTCAACAATGATAGAAGCAGCTCGTGATCATTGCTTTTTTCAGCGGCTTTGATCTGCTCCTCCAAGCAAACGATTGTTGCGAAGCTTTTGCCTGATATCCACAAACTTGCCGAGCAATATGAGACACCCCTTTTTATTCCAGGATTCCTCCTCCATCGATAGAGAAGCGATTAAAGATTCATTTTGTTCGTTATTAATTTGAGACATCAGCTCGGACACCTGATCGGCTGAAGTCGCATTGAATTTCAAGATCATATTCCCGATGGATTGAAGTGTACTATCTTCAAAATATTCTAGAACGTTCTGCTTATCAATTTCAGGTAATATCTCAGGAAATTGAAGCATCATCGCAATGATCCGGCGCTCAAAGCGGCTACCGGCATTGATATCCGGCAACCCTGCCGCCCCTGCCGCAGACCCCGCCGATCCGATCTTTTGCGATTCGCCGGCCGGCGTTGCAGCCCTTGAACCCGAGGCGGATGAGCTGCGATTTTTGGCGGCCAAGGCTCGTGACGCTCTCCAGCACAGCCGATTCTGCAATGCCGATTCGTTCAGCCAGCTGCTGAATGTATATTGCCTGGGCCACCCGGTCATTTATCGCCGATAGCGGTTCCTGCAATTCTGATATTATCCGAAGTTTTCCTTCAGGTGTCAGAGGCCGTGTCTGCGGACCGCACAGTCCATAAGAAATGTTATGATCCCCGGCGAATTGGACGCCGCCGCCAAAAAAGCTTCCGGTCCATTTTCGAAAACAAATGAATCCGGGTCATGTCCGGCGGGCAATACCAGGATATGGGTATCCGCTTTTTCCTCGCTGAATACATCCTCTCTTCGAAAGTCGACATGTTCTTGCCAGAAGGTCTCGATACAGCGCTGGGCCGAACGGATACCGGCTTCATCAGAGTCATAGACCAGAATCATACGGCCTGCATAGCGGGTTAATAATCTTACATGCTCCGCCGTTAACGCCGTGCCGAGAGTTGCGACCGAATTTTCAATACCATGCTGATGCAGTGCCAACAGGTCCAGATAGCCTTCAACGATAAAGACCGTGCCGGCGGCCCGGCATTTATCTTTGGCCCGGTGAATGCCGTAAAGCGAACGGCTTTTGTTATATACCGGAGTCTCCGGAGAATTAAGATATTTCGGCAGAGCAGTCATCCAGCACGCGGCCGCCGAAGCCGATAACCTGCATATTCACATCAAATATCGGAAAGATAATCCGATTACGAAAACGATCGTAATAGCCGCTGTTGTCTTTTCTGGGCAGAATCAATCCGCTCTTTTCAAGCTGGGCGGGCGATATTCGTTTGCTTGAGAAAAACCTGAAAAGATGATCCCACCCATCGCGGGCGAATCCGAGCTTAAAGTCATCAATCGTCTTTTGAGAAATTCCCCTCTTAGAAAGATATGATCTCGCCGTCTCACCGGCGGCACTGTTCACCAAGGATTGATGAAAAAAATCCATCGCTCGACGATTCAGGTCGAGCAGGCTCTCCTTTTCGCTGATTCGCTTTCTTTGTTCCGGTGAAAGCGGTCTTTCCGGAATATCAACTCCATAACGTTTGGCGAGATGCCTGGCGACTTCCGGAAAGGATAGCCCCTCCTGTTTCATAAGGAAGCTGAAAACATTGCCCCCGGCACTGCAGCCAAAACAATGGAAAATCTGTTTGTCCGGGCTGACCGTAAAAGATGGAGTTTTTTCGGAATGAAACGGACAAAGCCCGATGTAGTTTTTACCTGCTTTTTTCAGAAGCACAGATTCTGAAACGACATCCACAATATCGGCCGCATTCTTGATTTCTGAAATTTTATCTTCAGGTATTAGAACAGCCAATGACAGCAACCTCCATTGCCATTAAACAGGTGAGACAAAAGTTAGCGGAAGGGTCTCTAATGGGATGACACTTAGCCAATGATTGTTTAAGTTCAACTGCATGAAATTTGTAATTTTTTCGATATCCTGTCTCGCTGGGCCCGCTTACGGCCAAAACCAAAATCTGATATCGACCAAGTTTAAACGAAAAATTTAGTTCTACCCAAAGGGTTTGTCAAGGATTATTTTAGCCGAATTGGGTTTTAGATTTTACCGCCGCCAGCGCTTCTTTAAAGTCCAGCGTCCCGCTGTACAATGCCTTGCCCGTTATAATTCCTATCACACCAGATGCTTCAAGCGGCAAAAGGCTGTAAATGTCTTCAATCGTTGCAACCCCTCCGGAGGCCACCACCGGTATGTCGACGGCTTCGGCAAGTCGCCGGGTCTCTTCAATGTTCGGCCCCGTCTGCGTTCCGTCGCGATAAATGTCCGTAAAATTGATGGCGGCAACACCGCAGTTTTTAAATCGCCGGGCCAAATCGACCGCTTTGATCCGGGTCGTCTCGGTCCACCCTTCGATGGCAACCAAGCCCTTGCGGGCATCAATGCCCACAACGATCCGGCCGGGATAAATCATTGAGATTCGTTCTACGAATTCAGGGTGTCGGATGGCCTCGGTTCCGATAATCACCCGCGCCACGCCCATGTCCAGAAACCGGCGCACCGTTTGTTCGTTACGAATCCCACCGCCCAGTTGAATCGGCGTATCGACGGTTTGCAGAATATTTTCTATGGCAGCGAGATTTTGCGGACTTTTTTCAAAGGCACCATCCAAATCGATTACATGGATTAATTCTGCCCCGGCCTGCGCCCACCTATCGGCCATGGCCGCCGGATCATCTGCAAAGACGGTCTCATCTTCTTTACGCCCCTGAACGAGCCTGACACATTTGCCGTTTCTTATATCAACCGCAGGTATGATGATCATTACTTTGGAAATTTTTTCAGTATACTGTTCAGACCGGCGGTCGCCATATCTTCGGCAGTTATCCAACGCCCGCCTCTGCTGAGAAAAGTACCGAGTTGGAATAGATTTTGGTCCAGCGACTGTTGGGTCTCGTCAAAATTGGCCGACCACACGGTACGGCCGTCCCTCATACGGATTAAATATATGTCAAACGCCACCGAAGCCGGGGATTCAGCTGAAAAGCCTTTGCCGACACGCTCTCTAAACCTGTACACAAAACCCAACAGCACGGCATCCACCGCCTCTTTTTGCCCCAACAGAATCAGGTTTCTGCGGTTGAGCACCAAATCACTGCCGGCGGGATCCAAAATCGGAGCCGGGCTCTGTGAATTGTCGGGTATTCGTATTTCATAATCGGTTTTGCTTTGCAACCAGGACACCAGAGCGTCGGTTAAAAAATCAACAGCATTCGCAGCCACATCACCGGTAATAAAGATTCGGCCCGATACCGGGCTTCTGGCATCCGGATGTTCTCCGGGCAGGTCGGATAAGTCTTTAAACGGTAAAACCAATATTTTTTCTATTTTCAGAGGGCCCGAAGGCGGTTCCGAGACGTTAACAGTTGCTTGCTGACAAGCAAGCAACAGCCAACCAAGGGATGCTAAGCACATCAACACCCCTTGACGACGGCCTGAAAAAGATTTCAAATAAGACATAATGGGCCCTTGGGAGATTGGAATCAACAGCGATCGCCTCTCGGGCAGCAGATCGCTTGCATTTCCCCGATTTCAGTCAACTGAAAAAGAACGTAAGTAAGTCAGCCATCGAATTTGCATCCGGGTTTGCAGCGCCGGGATGGCTTGGCAAGAATCAAAGGCTGCCTTTAGAAGACGGAACTGCCGAAGTTCGCCCGTCAATGGATGAAGCCTGATCCAGCGCCCGGCCAAAAGCCTTGAAAATCGATTCAATCATGTGGTGGTCATTCTCCCCGTAGGCGACATTAATGTGCAAATTCATGCCACCCCGGTTGGCCAGCGCTCGGAAAAATTCTTTGACCAGAGACGAATTAAGTGCAATCGCAGACACAACGGGCTCGGGAACATTGTAAACTAAAAACGGGCGATTGGACAGATCGACGGCAACGGCGGCCAGAGCATCATCCATCGGGACAACGGCATGACCGTAACGTTTAATACCTTTTCGTTCGCCGAGGGCTTTGCTGATTGCATCGCCCAGCACCAGCCCCACGTCTTCGACCGTATGGTGAAAATCGACATCTAAATCCCCTTCAGCGTGCAGGGAAAGATCAAAGTAACCGTGCACTGCAAACAGCGTGAGCATGTGATCGAAAAAAGGAATGCCGCTGAAGGTTTCCGACATGCCCTGCCCATCCAGGCTGAAGGAAATCCGAATGCTGGTTTCCTTCGTAATTCGTTCAATTTCGGCTGATCTGTGCGTGATCATTATCCGGGTCCTGTCCTATCGTGGCTTGGGCCTTAGACCCTTTGTTACGACAATATGTTGTCGGGGTCTAAGGTTTCAGAATTTGTCTATAAAATATAAACCATATTCAGCAATAATCAATGAAATTTCATAAAGTTCTGAACTTTTCAAACAAAATTTAGCTAAATTCCGGCCAAAAAAATGGGTGATCCACCAAAATGATGAATCACCCGTGAAAGGAGGTCAGAATGAAGCACTATAACGCACTTACTCTGAGATGGTTTTACAAAAACCATCAACAGTAAAGAACCAGATACTGTTATAATGGTTACAAAATTTCGAAACCAGCTGATGTCTCTTTAATTTCCTATTGCTTCGGTATATAATGCCTTCTTCGCTCGGCGGCGACAAAAAATGATTACAGTTTTAAATAGATAAGTGGAGATGAGGGGGCTCGAACCCCTGACCTCGGCGTTGCGAACGCCGCGCTCTCCCAGCTGAGCTACATCCCCACAATTGAATGCCTTTCCATATCAAATCCCTTATCAAGGGTCAATTGAATTATCGGGGTCAATTGAAAAAGAACAGGAGAAATTTCATGACTCATGTTGTTACACTAAATGATGCTTACAAACGCTATACCGTGGATCAGGACAAAATATTTCCACCGCAGGAGACAGTCAGACGGTTCAGGGAAAAGCTGAAGAAAATTGATCTGGATATATTAAAGAGTACGATCCGCATCGATAACGGACGGTTGGACATCCCGGTTTATTTCAGCACCTGCGGTGAAGATGCCGCCGCTGTCATCGGCACCAAAAAACAAATGGGCAAAGGAGGGACTCCTGAACAAGCCGAAGCCAGCGCGGTGATGGAACTGGCCGAACGTTTCAGCTTCTTTAGTTTTGTCAAAAATCCGCATAACTTTTTCACTGAAAAATATACCAATGTCAAAGATAAAGCCATCGCCTTTGAAATGATCGCTCAATCCGTCCATGATGAATCGGACGAATTGACCATTTCCCGCAAAATTTTTGAAAACCTTCCGTTAAAATGGACCTGGGGCTACAACCTGACCCGAGAAAAGGAGGTTCTCATACCTTTTGACTGGTTTTATGCAATCAACGAATTTAACGGACCGTCAGCCGGAAATTGTGTTGAGGAAGCGTTGATTCAAGGAATTTGCGAAATCGTTGAACGACATACATCATCGATTGTCAGTCATCGCAAAATAAAGGCGGCATCCATCAGACCGGGGTCGGTGACCGACAACCTGGTTCTTGAATTGTTTAAAAAATATAAAAATGCGGGCATACGTCTCTATCTATCAGATTTCTCGCTGGACACCGGCATACCCACCGTGGGCGTCATGGCTTACGACCCGACTACCTTCCCCGAGTTGAGTGAGATCGTGTGGACCGCCGGAACCACTCCGGACCCCCAAAAAGCCTTGAGCCGGGCTTTAACCGAAATCGCACAACTGGCAGGTGATTTCAATACCGATTCCAACTATATTGCCAGCGGTCTGCCAAAGCTTGCCCGGATTGAAGAAGCGAATTTTATAATCAATCCCGGCAGGGAAGTCGGCATAAATGATTTGCCCGACCTGTCCGACGACAATCTAAAAACTGAAATCTTAAACTGCATCTCAGCCCTGGCGGCGGTTGGCATGGAAGTTTTGGCAATCAACACCATGCATGCCCGACTCGCGATACCGGCCTTTTACACCATCATACCCGGGGCGCATTTCAGAGAGCGTTCCCTGGGCACAAGCGTCGGTATGTTCTCGGCCAAACACATTTTTGAAAACACACCTGCACCGCAGGCCATTGGAGAGCTTGAGAAAATGGATAAGATGCTGCCCGGCAAATACTACGTCCATTTTTACCAGGGTGCCTGTCACCTTGCCCTGAACGCCCCGGAAAACGCGCGCTCCTGTTTTCAACGGTCGCTGGATCTGGATCCCACCGAGCAGGAAATTCCAAGCATTTATTCATATTTGGGCGTCGCTCTAAAAGAATTGGGAGAATACCGCCAAGCCCTCGAAGTTTTAAAAAAGGGAATAAAGCTGGACCAAGAAAGGACCGACATCTACAATTTGATGGGATTTTGCCACTTTAAGCTGAATGAACACCGGGAGGCCATTGAAAATTTTAAAAAAGTGATAAAACTGAATCCCGCTTCAGCTATCGACTATGCCAACATTGCCGTCAATTATCGCCGAATGGGGCAAAAAGAAAAAGCCATCCGATACTATCAGATGGCGCTGACACTGGATGACACGATTCAGTTTGCCAAGGATAATCTTGCAGAATTAATCGGGTAGGATTTTAAATTGTCGATTGAATATTGGAAATTGAATATTTGTTGAATTCTATCGATTGTTAATTCCGACCGACAAACACACTTATAAAAAGACAGAATTCCTTAAATTTTCAATCTGCAATCTTCAATATTCAATTGTCAAACGCCTTCTTATGCGGTTTATCTTTTCAACTAGCTCCCGTGAGGAGCGGTCCATTTCGTCGATTATTGCTTTGGCCTTCTCCTGGTCTTCTTGACTCGTACCGACACGCTCAAGGATGGCAGACAGATCACAGAAATAGGCTTGAAACCGCTCCAGGACTTTCTGGGCATAACTTTCGCATGCAGCGTCGACCAGCTGGAAAAGGTATCCGAATTTAAGGTTTTCCCGGTAGTCCTTAAGTTGGTAGACAACCGATTGTAGGGTCTCAGATATCATGCGTTGCACGGCATCTTCCAGCACCTTGGTTCTTGCCTGACCGTCACTCCCGGTTGTTTTTTTAAACATGGTTTTATATTTTTGCACAGTTTTGTAAAAGCCGAGATGCATGAAGGCCTTGATTTTTATCCCGGCCGAGTAATGCGCCGCGGTAACCAAGACCGGTGGTTTCAGGCCGCTTTCTTTGACGACGACTTCCATCCGCAACGCCCTGTCCGGGGAGGGATTGGTCCCTTCAGCAAGCAATTGACTTCGATCTGATAGTTTGTTGAATTCTTCGTAAGCCTCCTCCGCCATGGTATCAAATGGTCCCAGAAGCGATTCAAAATAATCCCCAATCCGTTTTTCATTTACCTGCATAAATCGAATCAGTTCTGGGTTAACCTCTTCGGTGATGTGCGAATCGATTGACTGTTTGAAATCCTGAAACACCAGATAGAGGATTTGAGAAAAATTGGCATCCTTATTGTCGGGTTGATATTTATCGAGGCCTGGCTTGTATTCACGGATAAAATTTAAAAGATTCTTGACAACACCGCCCGCGTGCGGGTCAAAAAAACGGTGAACATATTGCTGAAGATTTTTTTTAAGCTCCGGCGCAGCTCCGGCGAGCGTCTTTTTTACAGTTGATTTTATATTGCTAAACCGGCTTTGATATATTTTAATTTTTCTCAACGTACCGGCGACGCTGTCGGCATCTTTCGCAAGTATCTCACGGTTTAGGCCAAGCCATTCACGATATCCTGTTAATATGACGCCAAAGCGCTCAATATGGTTTTGCAGCAGCAAGGCATACCGTTTGCGAGTCAGGTTTTCATAAAAAACGGACTCAAACCGAAGCGACTCCCGGTTCGAATATTCGGCTAATGCACTATCGGCCTCCCATTGTTTTAATCTCAGTCGATCTTTACCGGAAAGACTCACGCCGTTTGAACGAAACAAATTATAGAGAGCGGAAAAGGAATAAATATCCGGATCCGGCTTTATCATGCCAAGCTCTTCGCGAACTCGATTCACCAGTGCATTCAGATCTTCGATGGAATCATGCTCGCTGAAATCGCAATTAATGACAAATACAATGTTTTCCAATATTCCCATTTTCTTTATCATGGAAAGAAATCGGATATCAGCCTGCCGCAATCCGGTTCGACTGCTGATCACGTAAATCATCAAGTGCGTCAATAACAAATAGTCCTGAATCATGGCTATATGCAGGGGATTTGATGAATCGCTGCCTTGACAATCCGCGATTTCAAGATTGCTCTCCACCTTACCGGAGTTAATTTCAAGCAACACATCCTTCAAATATACGGCCAGCGATTCATTACCGACAAAGGCTTTATGTTCCGAAAATCGCTCATCTTCATACAGCCGGGTGGGCTTGTCTTCGCTTAATAAAGGGCTTACGGTGTCATAACCTTTTAAGTATGAGGTCAACAGGACATTGTTGATATTGCGTGTTGATTGGGTGATCAATTGATCGGCGTTCAATTCACCAAGCGCGCGCTTCAATTCATGACGATCTTTTGACTGTCTGATATCAAACTTACTGTTTGCAGTGCGCCAGTTGCCGGTTGGGAACAGAACCAGGGCCTGTTCCATCTCGGCGTTGATTTCATTCCAGGATTTGAAGAACAATTTGGCTCGCAGACGCTCACCGTCGCGCACACGGGTGACGATGGAGGTGATAACTCCGGCGCCTCTTTTGACGTATTCACCTTTGAAAATCGAATTCAAGAATGTGCTCTTACCGGATTTGATTGTTCCGACAATTGCCACCCGGATTATATTTTCAGCCAGCTGCCGCGGGAGCTGCTCACAGGTTTTCTCCCATTCCCCAAAACTGTAGTCTTCCAAACCCGGAACTGATTTGGCCGTCGCAAATAATCCCCGCACATCATGATTGATATGCAGGATTTCATCTTTCAACGCGCGGTATGTATCCATAGGCTGTCGATTCAACGCAGTAAACTTAATGCCTTGTAAAAGTTAAGGTTTAATGGTATAAGAATTTAAAAAGAAACCCATCTATGAAGGGAAAAGAGAATATATGTCTGAAAAACATCCCGAATGTCCTCTGTATAATCCTTTAAACTGCAAGGAGTATTATAATCCGAAGCTTTGCGCCTTTGTCAGAAAAGATAAAGATTGCCTAAAAAAAAAGAAACCCAAAGTCAAAGCCAAGGCCAAGGGATAGCTCAATGTGATGACTATCTCAGGCATGCCCCGCTGAATTCGACAGCAAAACCGGATCGATCCCCAATTTTTTAACCGCCTCCTCCCATCGTGTTTCAATCGGCATCTTAAATATATTCTCCTCGAAAACAGGATAATTCAGCCATGCATTTTCCTTTATTTCGGCCTCAAGCTGCCCCGGGCCCCAGCCGGCACACCCCAGCGAGATAATAAACGCCTTCGGTCCTCTGGCCATGGCGATGGCTTCCAGAATATCTTTTGTGTTGCTCATCGCCAGGGTGGGTGTAATCATCAGGCTGGCTTGCCAGTTAAAAGGAGGCCCATGCAATACAAATATTTCACCGATGTGCACCGGACCGCCTAAATGGATGCGTATGGATGCCGCATCCGCCACGTGTTCGATTTCAAGTTCCTCGAAAATATCATCTGCCGTCAGGGAATGATGAACCCGGTTGACGATGATACCCATGGCACCGGATTCGTTGTGCTCACAGATGCAGGTGACGGTTTGATGGAAATTCGGATCGGCCAGACCGGGCATGGCCAGCAAGAATTGACCTTTCAACGTAGCGGAATTATCTGAAACCATGGTTCCTCCACCAAGCAGATTGACTTAGGGTTCACGAAAAAATAAGTTCACAATTTTAGGCGTTGCGGCGCCCGACCGGCAAGGCGCGAAAACGCAGGAATATCTCTATATTCCGAGCTTTCGCAACGCAGCCGGGCGGGATGCAGCGGCGTATAAAATGTGAAGTTATCTTTGAGTGAGCCCTTAGTATGCTAAAGTTGGTCGCCCAAACCTAATTTTATCAACACCCTTTGTCAAGGAAACATCATGGATTTTTTGATGAAGGTGGAGAATCTATGGCATGGAGAACTAATTGGCCAGGGCGGCCTTCTCCTTTTCCAATCGACGGTCCAGCAGTTCATACACTTTCATATCGCTGATTTCCTTGCCGACATTCAGCGGCTTGGTGATCTCTTCGACTTCCAGACGCGATCGCACGGCCCGCAGTGTGCTTTCGCTGATCAAGATTCCGTTGCGATATGCTTTGGCCAGATTCTGCAGACGGAATACTGTATTTACGGCATCCCCAATGACGGTATAATCCATTTTCTTGTCAAAGCCGATGTTGCCCACGACGACTTCCCCGGTGTGAATACTGATGCCCATTTCCAAAGACGCATCCAATTTGCGTTTCAGATATTTGTTTACGGCCGGAAGTGAATGCTTCATTTCAAAGGCCGCGGCAATGGCATTGTCCGCATCCTGGGTGCTGGCAACCGGGGCTCCGAAAAGTGCCAGAAAGCCGTCTCCCAGATATTTGTCGACAATACCGTAGTGCTTGAAAACGATGCCGCCCATAACTGAGAAAAAGCTGTTAAGCAGAGAAACGGTCTTTTGCGGGCCGATTTGCACGGCCAGACTTGAAAACCCTCGGATATCGATGTTCAGCAAAGTGATCGTTCGTATTTCTTCGATGATGGGTCTTCCGTCGGAGGATCCATGAATGATCTTATCCAGGACTTCCTTGGGAACAAATTTCTGAAACATTTGACGGACATCCCGCTCATGCTCAGCCATGGATACTGTTTCCTCGTAGAGCCGCGCATTCTCCAGAGCGATGCAGACCGAAGTGGCGATGGCTTGCAACAAATCTTTGTCGGCATTGCTGAATTCACCATTTATTTTGTTCAAGACCTCGATAACCCCGATCACCCGTCCCTGGGATATCATGGGCACACAAAGGGCAGATTGGGTCGTAAAGCCCGATGTTTCATCAATTATCGGAAAGAAATGCGATGATTTCTCAGTATCACTGACGATAATGGCCTCCCCTCTGGCGGCCACGTAACCGGCAATACCCTGCCCCAGCTTCAGGCGGAATTTTTTCATTGATTTTATTTTTATGTTAAAGGCAACGGCAATCTCCAGTTCATTGCCTTCCAGAAACAAGAGCGAGCCGGCTTCCACATTCATGACTTCCCGAATCATGTCCATGGTATATTTCAGGACCTTGCTGATATCAAAGGTCGACGACGCCAAGGCACTTCCAATCTGGCGGATGGTGTCCAATTCCTGGTTGCGCTTGACCACGGCCGCCGAAAGCCGGTTGCGTTCGAGAACCAGAGAAAGCCCGTAGGCAATCCACCTTAACAATTCTTTGACATCATTAAACAATCCGGGCTGTTTGCTCCCCAGAGACAAAACACCGTATACCCGGCCATCTATTTTCAGAGGGGCCAGCAGGCAGGTTTGGCAGCCGTGGTTCTTGAAAATGACCTGATCCAGGGGACTGGCCGCGTCAAAGCCCCCCTCGATGATAAGGGCGGATTCCTGTTTGAAGACCTTTTCGATAATCGAATCTTTGTAGGCATAGGATCGGCCTTTGACAATTTCGGCATGCCCGTTGCTGTAAAAATCTATGATTTTCAGGTGGCCGGCTTTGCTCTCATTTATGGTCATCACAGCAGCCAAATCATAGGGTACGAGGCTGTGAATCTCGTTGAGCAAGGCATGGGAGAGTTCACTGTCTCGAAAACTGGAGGTGAAGAGCTTGAATATTTTTTCGATAAACCGGATATAGACCGCCCGCTGTTCGCTTTCTTTCAGCAGCCTCAGGTTCTCATAGGTAAAGGCGGCGTTGCTTAACAAGGGAGTCAAAACTTCAATGTCGCTTTGCGTAAAGATCCGGCTGTTGTTGCGGGACGAAATAGTCAGCACGCCGATTATATCCTTGCTGGTCTTAATCGGCATACACACGAATGATTTTGTACCATAGTGCGCATTATTGGCCCGACCGAAGCGTTTATCCTTTTCGATATCCTCAACCACCAGCGGTGATTTATTGATAACTGCATATTTGGCAATGCTGCTGTCAAAATCGATCCGGTCGCCGGATTTGACAAATTTGCCCAGCCCGACGGTCGCTTTTACGACGAAGGTTTTGGGGTCTGTTTTTTCCAGGGTTAAAATGGAACCCAGATCCGAATTCGTTAGTACCAGCGCACGTTCCAGAGTGACATACAGAATTTCCTCCGGATCAAAAGTTACATAGCACAGCTCCGAAAGCTCTTTTAAAATTGATATTTCGGAGGCTTTTTTTTCAAGCTGCTTGAAAGTGTTGCTGAATTGTCTTTCAATCGCGGTAAAGGAATTGACGATGGAGTGCAATTCATCCGTGCCGGCGCCGGTATCGCCGTCCGAGAGTTCGGCCATGTAGTTGGTCGACATTTCCTGGGATATATTGGCAATCTTATCGAAAAGATTTTTCAGTATGTTAAAACCGATAAATGAAAAAATGAGAATTCCCAGAAAGAAAAAAGGCAGGTATTCATCTTCCAGCATGTGATATTTGATGCTGAAAAAGATAAACCCTAATACTGGAAACAAAAAAAAGAGCCCGAAGATTAAGTTGAGCTTGTAATAAAGATTGCGGTGTTTCAAAAATCGCTTTCCTAACCATTTATGTAGTTGCATTTGGCCGTCCTTCTGATACACTATCCCACTGCACGATAGCGGGTATCTGTAAATTAATTTATATACCATAACCATATTTTCTTCAAGAAAATAAATTCTTTATCCTGGCCTTATCCACGGCCTGGCCTAAGGGAACAGATCGAAATGAGCAACGCACATATTGAGATTATTTCTTCCGAACTTCAATTGAAAGATTTTCAGGTTAAGGCCGTATCCGACCTGCTGGGCGAGGGCGCCACCGTGCCGTTTATCGCGCGCTACCGCAAGGAAGCAACGGACAGTCTGGATGAAGTGCACATCACCTCCATCCGTGATCGATTGCAACAGCTGGCAGAATTGGATTCACGCAAGGAATCGATTCTCAAATCATTGGAAACCCATGGTCACTTGACCGATACACTCAAAGCAGAGGTTCTGGCAGCGCCGACGTTATCCCTGCTGGAAGACCTGTATTTACCGTACCGGCCCAAAAGGCGCACCCGGGCGATGGCTGCCCGGGAAAAGGGTCTTGAGCCCCTGGCCCGGCTGATTTTAGAGCAAAATGGCGTGGATCCCCAAAAAGCAGCGGTCCAATTTATAGATCCGACCCAGGCAGTTGACACCGCCGAGGCGGCCCTGGCCGGCGCCCGAGACATTATCGCGGAGATCGTAAATGAAGACCAGCAGACGCGTACGGCGATTAGAAACCTGTTTTTTTCACGCGCCGTCGTCCACAGTCGGGTGGTATCCGGCCAAGAAACAGCGGGGACCAAGTACCGGGACTATTTTGACTGGCAGGAGCCGGCCGCCGCCGCACCGTCTCACCGGGTGCTGGCCATGCGACGCGGCGAAAAGGAGGATTTCCTGAATTTATCGATCGTTCCGGCGGAAGAAGAAGCTCTTAAAATCCTCGAGACTCTGTTTGTAAAAGGAGAACAGCAAGATTCGGCTGAGGTTAAAATCGCCATCCAGGACAGCTACCGGCGCCTTCTATCCCGCTCCATGGAAACCGAAATCAGGCTGGCCATCAAAGAACGCGCCGACATCGAAGCGATCAGGGTCTTTTCTGAAAACCTGCGCGAGTTGCTTCTGGCTCCGCCGCTGGAGGCCGCAAGCGTCATGGGCTTAGACCCCGGTTACCGGACCGGATGCAAGCTGGTCTGCCTGGATGCCCAGGGTAAAATCGTGCACCATGATACCATTTATCCGCACACCTCTGCCAAACAAAGCGAGGAGGCCGCCCGCAAAGTTCGCGAATTGGTGGTTCGCTATCAAATTGAGGCAATTGCTGTCGGCAACGGGACCGCCGGTCGGGAAACCGAAGCGTTTATTAAAAATCTCGGTTTGGACCGACGGATTCAGATTGTACTGGTGAATGAGAGCGGCGCCTCGATTTATTCAGCGTCCGAGGCGGCCCGCCAGGAATTCCCCGATCTTGACCTCACCGTCCGCGGGGCTATTTCCATCGGCCGGCGGCTGATGGACCCCCTTTCCGAACTGGTAAAAATCGACCCTAAATCAATAGGGGTGGGACAATACCAGCACGATGTCGAGCAAGCGGCATTGAAACAAACGCTGGATGATGTCGTCATCAGCTGCGTCAACCGGGTGGGGGTTGAGGTCAACCAGGCCAGCGTCCAACTTTTGACCTATGTATCCGGTCTGGGACCGCAACTCGCGAAAAACATCATGACTTACCGCGAACAGAATGGACCCTTTGAATCCCGAGACCAGCTGCAAAAGGTGCCGCGACTCGGACCCAAGGCGTTTGAGCAGGCGGCCGGGTTTTTAAGAATCAGAAATGGAGCCAATCCGCTGGATGCCAGCGCGGTCCATCCTGAAAGCTATAGTGTTGTATCGGCCATGGCCCGGGATATGCAATGCAACGTAACCGATTTAATGCGACAGCCGGACCTCAGAGCAAAAATAGACATCAGCCGGTATGCGACGGATCAAATAGGCCTGCCGACTTTGCAGGACATCCTCGCTGAACTTGCCCGGCCGGGGCGCGACCCGCGCCAAGAGTTTGAAAGGTTTGCCTATGCGGATGACGTTGCAGTCCCAGCCGATTTAAAGCCCGGCATGAAAATTCCCGGAATCGTGACCAACGTTACGGCTTTCGGGGCTTTTGTGGACATCGGTGTTCACCAGGACGGCCTGGTGCATATCAGCGAACTCTCGGATGGATTCGTGAAAAATCCTGCCCAAGTGGTTCGGGTGCAGCAAAAAGTGGCGGTCACCGTTATCGACGTGGACCTTGAGCGCAACCGGATCTCACTCTCGATGAAGACGGCCCCGGCCGTATCGACACCCAAACCCCGTCCATCAACCAAAGCCAACAAACCGAAACCGCAGCCCCAAGGCAAAAAACAGACAAAAACGCCCTTTAATAATCCGTTTGCAGACCTGCTTAGAGATTAGTTGAAAAGTTTTGAACCTCCAGTCTAATCGTTGAAGAAACTGAGTGTAGTTTCACACGAGCCGGGCCGCTGGCCAAAAAGACGGCCAGATTAATCGAGAAAGAAACTTTTGGGAATTCGGACACAGTTGGATTTACTATCACGCCCACTTTCAGGCTTCGCTCTTCGAGCTACGACCCGACAAGCCGTTAGAGCTCACAGAGACCGCGGAGAATATTTTTCTTTCGCCGCAGGCGGCTGCCAACCCTTACCTCTGTGACCTCTGAGCGCTCTGTGTGAGATGTAGTTTCATATAAGAGTTTCCAAGTTTAGATCACTATGCTATTCTTTTAGATGCTAAGAAAGCTGTGTAAGTATGCGCGCAGTCGTCCAGCGAGTCAAAGAAAGCTCGGTTAAAACCGGGGAAGAAACCATCAGCCGGATTGGCAGAGGTCTGCTGGTACTGCTCGGTGTCGCCCAAGGCGACCGCCCGTCTGATGCCGACTATCTGGCAAACAAAATCGTGAACTTAAGAATTTTTGAAGATGACATCGGTAAAATGAACCGGTCGGTGCTGGAAACCGGCGGCCAAATGCTGGTGGTTTCTCAGTTCACCCTGCTGGGGGATTGCCGCAAGGGCCGCCGGCCTTCTTTCGTGGCTGCCGCCGAGCCGGCGAAGGCCACAGAGCTCTATACCGATTTTGTCGAACAGGTACGCCGGCTGGGTGTATCCGTTCAAACCGGACGTTTCGGGGCCGTGATGGAAGTCGCCTTGAAAAACGACGGGCCGGTCACCCTCATTCTGGAAAGCCCAAGTTAAATATGTCAAATAGAAGTTATGCCGGGTATCATTACGTTCATAAGCCGGTGGTGTTTGCATTGCTGTTGGTGATATTGCCGTTGCTTGCAGGAGATATCACCACCGCCGGCGCAGCTGAATGGGATGCAATAAAATCGCTGATCGGGAGGCGGGATGCCATCATGGTTGCTGATCCGGCGGGACGAATTTTAGTCCAGAAAAATGAAACCCGCAAATTAATCCCAGCTTCCATTCTCAAAATTTTCACTTCTCTGGCAGCCCTGCATTACCTCGGGCCGGAGTATCGTTTCCGGACGGAATTTTATCTGGACAACGCCGCCAATCTCAAAATCAAAGGCTATGGCGATCCGTTGTTAATTTCAGAAATTGTCAACCTCGTCTCACAGCTGCTGGCCCCTCTGGTCGGAAGTTCGATAATGGTCAACGATCTAATTCTGGATGATTCCTATTTCAGCCAACCCTTGACCATACCCGGCATCAGCTCTTCATCGCAGCCCTACGACGCCCCGAATGGGGCATTGTGTGTAAATTTCAACACGGTTAATTTCAAGCACACGAACTCCGGCTACACCAGTGCCGAGCCGCAAACGCCGCTTTTGCCATTTGCGGAAAAAAAGATCAACGCATTGCAGCTTAAAAGCGGCCGATATGTTCTGTCACATGTCGCCGGTGAAAACACAGTATATGCCGGTGAATTATTCAAATACTTTCTGAACCGGCATGGACTGCGGATTAACGGCAAAGTTAAGCTGGGCCGGGTAAATGCAGCCGAAGATCAACTCATCTATCAATATGTCTCTCGTTTTACATTGGCTGAGATTATCGCCGGACTTCTTGAACACTCCAACAATTTCACCATCAACCAGCTGCTGATTACCGCGGGCGTCAAGGCCTTCGGTGCACCCGGCAATCTTGCAAAAGGCGTCAGAGCGGCATTGGATTACGCCGAACAGGTTTTACATATCGCGGATTTGACCATCGTGGAAGGCTCGGGGATATCCAGAGACAACCGAGTTTCAGCACGCCAAATGATGTCGATTCTGAATGAATTTGAGCCCCAGCGGTTCTTAATGCGCCGGCAGGGCCGCGAGAATTACAAAACCGGCACCCTTAACGGCATCAGCACGCGCGCCGGCTTCATAACAGGCAATAGCGGCAAACGGTATCGTTACGTGGTAATGATCAATACCCCCGGAAAATCCACCGAACCGGTCAGGCGAAAACTATTGCATACCCTTGGGGATGACGGAGCTTTGGAATGACGAGTAACAATTGAATATTGAAGATTGCAGATTGAAAATTTAAGGATTTTTTTCTTATTATCCTCGGTGGTGCTGGCAGGAATCAAAAATCGACAGAATTCCACAAATATTCAATTTTCAATATTCAATATACATTCCAGATTTAGCGGGAGGTGATGCTGGCAAATGCACTGTGGTTGTGGATGGATTCGAAATTTTCCGCACTGACCGAAAACCAGGTGATGTTATCGTCGTCTTTGAGTTTTTTAGCAACATCGCGCACGATATCTTCGACAAATTTGGGATTGGCAAACGCTTTTTCCGTGACGTACTTTTCATCAACCCGCTTCAAAACGGAAAAAACCTCACTGGAGGCTGCCCTTTCCACCAGTTCGATCATGTCTTCCATCCAGATGAATTTCTTGAACCGCGTGCTCAGACGGACCTCACCACGCTGATTATGGGCGCCATTGTCACTGATTTCCATCGAGCACGGGCAAACCGAGGAGATCGGAACAACAACTTCAGATATCAGATCAATTTTGCCGGATGGATCACTCGTTCCGATAATGCTGCAGGTGTAGTCCATCAACCCCGGCGATGTGCTGACCGGGGCTTTTTTTTCGATGAAATACGGGAAAGTCATTTCAAGGTGCGCGGAAGCGGCATTTAAATGCGCTTTCATATTTTCAAGGATGGCCGAAAACTTCTTCAGGGAGACCTCCGGGCGCAACAGATGAAGAAGCTCGACGAATCGGCTCATGTGGGTGCCCTTGTTTTCGTGGGGTAAATCCACAAACATATTGATGGCGGCAATAGTATGCTGAAAGCCATCCCGCCGATCACGAACGGTAATGGGATAGCGAAGATTTTTTATCCCGACTTTGTCGATCGGGATATTGCGGTAATCCGGCTGACTCTGAACGTCTTTCATGGTTTACTTCAATAGATATTCTGTTTTCACATGACTCATGGACCGGAATATATTGCCCTTGACTTTTTTATTGCTGCGATAAAGCTGTTTTAAAAGCATTTTTATCTCCCGGCGTTTCGATGTTGCGGCGGTCGGACAGGGATTAATGAATTCCGGAAAAGACTGATTTCGAGCAAACCGCCGGATCAGGTCTTCATCCACAAATGCCAGCGGTCGGATCACGGTAAATCCCTGCTGAAAAAATGTCTGGGCCGGCAGCATCGTGCTGATTTCACCGGCATAACAGATATTCAGAAAAAGAGTCTCGATAATGTCGTCTTTGTTATGGCCCAGAGCCAGTTTGTTGCAGCCCAGTTCGGCAGCAATTTCAAAGAGCCGTTTACGCCGCAGTCTGGAACACAAAAAACACGGGTTTTCGCGGTTTTCCGAACTGTGCCCTAAAACGCCGTGGTCGGTGTATTCAACTCTGAGAGCAAAACCGCGTCGCTTGCAATAGACTTCCAGCGGTTCGGCGAAACTGCCCTCAAACCCCGGATCAATGTAGACGGCATGCAGTTCATATTGGATCGGGATCCGCGTTTGACGCTCCAGCAACACCTGCATCAAAGTAAGACTGTCGGCGCCGCCGGATACGCCCACGACGATACGATCTTCGTCGCCGATCATTTGATAGCGGTGCAGTGCCTTGCCCACCGCCCGGTTCAGCGTTTTGTATAAATTACCTTTAACTGGCAAGGAACGGATTTATTCTCCTTCGAGAGCCGGTTCTTTTGCAACGACTTTGCCTGCAGCAACTTCTCGCAGGGAAACGACAATATCCTCATTTTTCGCCGAACTTACCAGATAATCAGATCCTTCACGGATTTGCCGCACACGCCGGGCAACCATGTTGACCAGCAAAAATCGATTATCTACTTTTCTCAGGCAATCTTCAATCGTAATACGCGCCACAGAAAAACCTCCAATTCGTAAATTATTTAGTAAGAATTTTACCTAACCCGGGCCCTCCAAAGCCAACAAAGAAAAATTAATCACGAAAGCACGAAAGGACGAAAACACGAAAAGAAGACAAGAAAAATTTCGTGCTTTTCAGATTTCGTGTTTTCGTGATAAAAAATTTTTTTCCATGAAATGCAACGGGTTTACAATTAAGACTAGTTGAGCTTGCGCTGAATAAGGGCTAACGGATATCCACCAACTCATATACCCGCTTGCCTCCCGGCACTTGGAGGGTCAGCTCGTCACCCGGCTTTTTGCCTAAAATGGCTTGGCCGAGCGGCGAGGATATGGATATGCGTCCCTTCCCAATGTCGGACTCATCCGGCCCGACCAGCTGGTATTCAACATCCTGACCGGTTTCGATATTTTCAAGCAAAACCCGACAGCCGAATACCGCTTTTTCTTTGTTTAGCTTGTCCGGGTCGATGATATCGGAATTGCCCAATTTGTATTGCAATTCGCTGATGCGCCCCTCGATAAAACCCTGGCGGTCTTTGGCGGCTGCAAACTCCGCGTTTTCACTGAGATCACCGTGGGCACGCGCCTCTTCTATCGCCTTTATATTTTCAGGGCGTTCAACTCTCTTTAACTTTTCCAACTCTTTTTTTAAAGCTTCATAACCTTCTCTGGTTACCGGTACGCGGTCCAATTTGATTCTCCTTATCGGTTAAACCGTTTGCCGGTTTGCCCGTTTGCCGGTTCGCCGGTGTGGCGGTTTGCCCGTTTATAGGTTTACCGAGACGGACCAATGAGCCAACGGGCTCAACGGGCCAACCGTCCCATCACAGATACTGCTCCCCAAGCAGCGCGGCAATCTGCACGGCATTGGTTGCCGCACCTTTGCGAATATTGTCGGCCACAATCCACAGGTTGATTCCACTGGCAATAGACTCATCCTTCCGTATGCGACCCACCAGGGTTAAATCTTGCCCGGCCGCATCGGTTGCCAGTGGGTACCGGTTGTTGGCCGGGTCATCGACCACCTTAATGCCCGGTGCACTTTCAAGAACCAGCTTGACCTCCCGAACCGACACGGGCTCTTTGGTTTCCACATTGACGGATTCAGAGTGACCATAAAATACGGGAACCCGCACGGCGGTCGCGGTAACCCCGATGGTATCATCTTCAAAAATTTTACGGGTCTCATTGACCATTTTCATTTCTTCTTTGGTATATCCATTCTCCAAAAATACATCGATATGGGGCAGACAGTTAAAAGCAATGCGGTGCGGGTAAACTTTATTTTCACATGCCAGAAAGTTAATGAGAGCCCGGGTCTGGTCAAAAAGCTCATCGATGGCTTTCTTGCCGGTACCGGACACGGCCTGATAGGTGGAGACCACGATCCGTTTGATGCCGTATTTTTTGCGAATCGGATTCAGGGCAACGACCATCTGAATCGTCGAGCAGTTGGGATTGGCAATAATTCCCTTTTTTGAATAATGGGCGAGGGCATGCGGATTGACCTCCGGGACGACCAGCGGTACATCCGGATCCATTCGCCAGGCGCTGGAATTATCTACCACCACGCAGCCGTCTTTGGCAGCGTAAGGTGCAAACCGCTCACTGGTGCTCCCGCCGGCTGAAAACAGGGCGATATCCATTCCTTTAAATGAATCTTCTTTAAGTTCTTCAACCGCGATCGGATCACCTTTGAATCGCAGCTGCCTTCCGACTGAGCGTGCGGAGGCGAGAAATCTGACGGATTGAACCGGAAAATCAGACGCCTCCAAACAGCTGATCATTTGGTTGCCGACCGCTCCGGTAGCTCCAGCCACGGCAACGTTGAATTTTTTCCCGGTCATGTTGTACGCTCCCCCTTCAATATTCAACCTTCAATTGAAAATATTCAATCGTTAAGCTGCCCCAGTATCGTCTCCCCCGCCTGGATCTTGTCTCCCACCGCCACGTTGAGTTTTATATCCAGCGGCAGATAGACATCGAGCCGGGAACCGAAACAGATAAGTCCAAATCGCTGCCCCCGAATCACGCTATCCCCCGGCTTTACTTTACAGATAATGCGTCTGGCAATCAAACCCGCTACCTGAACCACGCATAAGCGTCTTCCCTTATCCGTCTCAATAAAAACGGCATTATGCTCGTTTTCCAAAGAGGCTTTATCGAAATTGGCGGCTATGAATTTGCCCGGATGATAATTGATCTCTTTTACCCGGCCGTCGCAGGGTACCCGGTTGACATGAACATTTAACACCGACATGAAAATACTGATTTTCATTGCCTGGCCGTCATAAAACGGGCTGTTGTCCACCACGCTGGCGGCAACAACTTTTCCGTCTGCCGGCGATACAACGGCTCCGTGTTGGTCGGGAATTACCCGATCCGGGTCTCTGAAAAAACCACATATGGCAAAGGTGATCACCAGGCCTATCAGAGTTAAAGTCGTAAGCCCCAGCAAAGCCAGAATAGCAGTCGCAAATGCCGCAGACAGTATGAATGGATAACCGGCAGTTGCCACCGGAAACGCGGTTTGACTGGGTGGATCTGACCGGCTGTATTTTTCCATAATTAATCCGCCCTTAAAATCAGTATATGGGGATGCTGGAATTAATTAAAATTTTTTTTTATAGCAACAATAATAATTTCTGTCAAGGATAACCATAAAAAAATCAGCATATTATCCTTTACACCCAATTTCAAGTTCAGCATCGGAATTTCGTATGTATTGCGGCACCAGCAATTTTGCGTCTTCGGTTGGTTGTTGCTCGATCCGGGCAAGGCTCAGTCCGGCAATCGTTGAAGCCCGAATGATGTGCCGGCTATCATCGGCAAAAAGGGCCAGCTCACCCAGCTCGCCCGAGATCAGCTCCTGATAAAGCATAGCGCCGTTGCCCACGAAAATACAGGGTTCGTCAATGCCCCGCACGGTGTCGGTCGGAGAAGCCACACGCTCGCGGCCCTCTTTTGTCATTGCCTGACCAATAAAGCGGTAGCGGCACGAATATACTTCCTTTTTGCGTGCATCCATTACCGCACAGATCAGAAGAGGCGTTTGGCTGCACTGCCAGGCAAGGGCATCGAGACTCGAAACGCCCACGACCGGTTTATGCAGGGCATAGGCCAAACCTTTGATCGCGCTGATTCCGATTCTCAGACCGGTAAATGACCCGGGGCCGATGGTTGCGGCGAACCCGTCCAACTGCTCAACTTGCAGCCCCGCCATTGCGAGGATGGTATCGATAATGTTCATCAGATGCCGGGAATGCGTCCGGCCGTTGGCAAGTGTCAGTTCCGCCAGCAGCATTTTCCGATCCGTCACAGCCGCACTGCAGCTTTTGGTGGCTGTATCCACAGCTAGGATTTTCATATCGGTTTGGGTCGTTGGGTTCGTTAGAATCGTCCCCGTTAAACAAAAGACAAAAAAGTTTAACGGGCTAAATTTAGAGCGCGGAAGCACTGGGAGCGTAATGTTTGTTGAATATCAGCGCTGCCGCGCCTCCCGGCAAGAGACAGCATTCCGCTAAGCCCAACAACTAATGGCTACGCCTTTTGTTCGGACCTCCGACCTCTGTCCTTTGTCTTCCGAGTTCTGTCTTCTGTCTTCTGATCTCCGTCATCCGTTTATCAGACAGTGCCGTTTTGAGCACCTGTTCCATATTCCGCACTGTAATAAATTTAATTTTACGCTTGACGTTTTGCGGTATCTCGGTCAAATCTTTTTTATTTTTCTCCGGGATGATAATCGTACGGATACCGGCCCGCAGGGCACCGAGAGCTTTTTCTTTCAATCCCCCGATGGGCAAGCACCCTGCCCCTGAGGGTAACCTCACCGGTCATGGCAACATCATTGCACACCGGGCGCTCCGCCAGAGCTGAGACTAAGGCCGTAGCCATGGCGATGCCGGCCGAAGGTCCATCTTTGGGAATTGCCCCGGCGGGCACATGAATATGAATATCCACATTTTCAAAATTCTTCTTTTTTATTCCGAGTGATCTGAGATTGGCCCGGGTATAGGTCACAGCAGCCCGGGCAGATTCCTGCATCACCTCGCCGAGTTGCCCGGTAACAATCAACTCACCTTTGCCGCCGATCAGAGATGCCTCGACATAAAGCACTTCACCGCCGACCTGGGTCCAAGCCAAGCCGGTCGCCAGGCCCACCTGGCTGTTTTCCTGATCCATTTCGGGATATACTTGGCCACACCCAAGAATTTCTGCAGATTGCCCCTGGTGATCTTAAAAGTCTTCCTGCGGCCCTCCGCGATTTGGCGTGCCGCCTTGCGACAAATGCTGCCGATCTCACGCTCGAGATTCCTCAGACCGGCTTCTGAAGTGTATTCGGTTATGATCTGAAGCAAGGCAGCGCTGCCGATCGAAAGCGACCTCGGCTTTCAAGCCGTTTTCTTTTAACTGGCGCGGAATCAGGTGCTGGAATGCAATGGTCATTTTTTCTTCCTCGGTATAGCCGGAAAGATTGATAACTTCCATTCTATCCAGCAACGCCGACGGAATGGTGTCGGTTGCATTGGCGGTGAGAATAAACATGACTTTCGAAAGATCAAACGGCAGATTCAGAAAATGATCGCTGAAACTCTGAATTCTGTTCCGGGTCCAGCGCTTCCAGCAGCGCTGACGACGGATCGCCCCGAAAATCCGAGCCCAATTTGTCGATTTCATCCATCATGAAAACGGGGTTGTTGGTGCCGCATTGCTTCAAACCCTGCAGGATGCGACCCGGCAGAGCGCCGATATAGGTTCGACGATGCCCGCGGATTTCGGCTTCATCCCGGATGCCGCCCAAGGAAATACGAATGAACTTTCGTTTCATGGCCCGCGCAATGGATTGTCCCAGCGAAGTCTTGCCGACGCCCGGAGGCCCTACAAAGCAAAGGATCGGCCCCTTCATGTTCGGGATTCAGTTTGCGAACGCTTAAATATTCCAGAATGCGGTCTTTGACATTGATCAAGTCCGTAATGATCTCTGTCCAGAACCTTTTTGGCTCTTTTTATGTCGATCACATCTCGTGACGATTTATTCCAGGGCATGTCCACCAGCCAGTCCAGGTAGGTTCGAACCACGGTGGATTCCGCTGAATCAGGATGCATCTTCTCCAGGCGTTTTAACTGTTTGGCGGCCTCTTGGTTGGCTTCCTTCGACATTCGGGCCTGCCTGATTTTTCTTTTATAATCTTCCAGCTCCTGAATACTGTCATCCTGTTCTCCCAGTTCCTTGTAAATCGCCCGCACCTGCTCTCTTAAAAAATAATCCCGCTGGCTTTTAGATATTTCATCCTTGACGTCGGATTGAATTTTGGCCTGCATGGAAGACAGCTGAACTTCGCGGGAAAGCAAGTCATTGACTTGCCTTAATCGTTCAACAGGATCGATGATTTCAAGCAGTTTTTGAGAATCTTCAATTTTAAGCCTCAGGTTCGAAGCCACCAGGTCGGCAAGTTTGCCCGGCTCTTCCACACTTTGCAGGATAGTGATGACATCGCCGGTCATTTCACCGCGCAGGACTAATATTTTTTCACAATGCTCGCGAACATTGCGCATTAAGGCTTCTATTTCCAAGCTGATGGCATCGACCGTCGGTTCTATGATCATCTCAAGCTTCACGCGATATAAGGAGCGTTTGCGTGTGTATTTGACGATCTTGGCTTTGGCACAGCCCTGGACCAGAATTTTGATATTGCCGTCGGGTAATTTCAGCATGCGCAAAACGCGACCGACAGTACCGGTGCTGAATATTTCATCTGTGTTCGGGTTTTCAATACCCGGATCCTTTTGGGTGGCCAACAACAAATAACCTTCTTTTGCGATCGCCTCCTGGACTGCCCGCAATGATTTCTCGCGTCCTACGAACAGAGGCAGAACCATATCGGTAAAAACGACCACATCCCGCACCGGCATCAGCGGAAGGGTATCGGGAATTGGAGTATCGGGGTCATCATCGTCAATAATGCTTATAAGATCATCCATGTCGGCTTCAGCCATTTTAACTCCCGCAAAAATTGTATTAGGCGCCCAGAGGGGCCGATTTCAAATTTTTTTATCGATTTATAAAGCCGGATAAGCCCAGCTTGATCCGTGCAAGTCCAACTCTTAAAGCTAAGACATTTATTATTTTTGACAATATCCCTTTGTTTTTTTTGTGAAACATGCAAGAATAATGGAGCAACAGCAGCGAATCCCGATCCAGCCTCCGGCCTGTAGGGCCTGCAGACCGGCTTCCGGCTCGCAAAGCCTAATGCTCGGAGACACAGAGAACCCGGCACCGATCTCAGCTCAGCCCAAAGATATTTGGTAGCATTCATATGCAATGGTGGAATATTGGATATATGCCGCTTTACTTGATTGAAATTTTTATCTTTATTTTGGGTCTCTGCATCGGAAGCTTTCTCAATGTCTGCATCTTCCGTCTGCCGGCCTCACAATCAATCGTCCATCCGGGTTCCCGGTGTCCGAAGTGCGGCACCTCAATTGCTATTTATGACAACATTCCGGTACTCAGCTATCTGTGGCTCCAAGGACGCTGTCGTTACTGCCGGGTAAAGATTGCAGTGCGCTATCCGATCATTGAATTACTGGGTGGTCTATTTGCACTGGCGACATTTCTTAAATTCGGTCTGACGCTTCAAGCCTTAATTTATTTTGCATTCATTGCCTGCCTGCTGGTGATTACCTTCATCGATTTGGATCACCGGATTATACCGGATATTATCACCCTTCCCGGCATACCCATTTGTTTTGCCGCCAGTTTTGCCATCCCGTCGGTTGCCTACAAAGATGCCCTGCTGGGTATCCTTATCGGAGGCGGAAGCTTGCTTTGCGTTGCCTGGATCTACAACCTGCTCACCAAAAAAGAGGGGATGGGCGGGGGCGACATCAAGTTGCTGGCGATGATGGGCGCCCTGGTGGGCTGGCAGGGGGTGCTTTTTACGATTTTTGTGTCTTCATTGATCGGGACCCTGTCGGGTTTGGCGATTATGCTGCACTCGCGCAAAGGAATGAAGCTGGCGGTGCCTTTCGGACCTTTTTTAGCAATCGGGTGTATCACATACATTTTTTTCGGTACCCAGCTGATTGCCTGGTATTTTAATTTATTGAGATAAACATCTGCATCCGGAAAATCCGTATTGCACCATTTGAAATCACGGTAGCTTTATGAGACTAGCGGTCCTTTCCGATATTCACGGTAATTTCGATGCCTTCCAGCAGGTACTGGAGGATATCGCCAGGTCCGGGATTGATGCGGTGATCAGTCTGGGAGACAATGTCGGATACGGTCCTGAACCGGAGCCTGTGGTTCAGCAAATTCGGGCGCAGCAAATTCCATCTGTTCAGGGAAATCATGAGCTGGCGCTGAAAGATCCCGAATATTTAAAATGGTTCAACCCGTCGGCGCGCAAATCCCTTGTCAAAACGCGCAGCCTGCTCAGTGATGAATCTCTGCGCTACATTGCGAAGCTTGAACCATTTCTAACCTCTCATGATTGTCGCTTTGTCCACGGCTTTCCGCCGGACTCCCCCCTCATTTATATGTTTCAGGCATCCGACCGAAGCAAGATCAAAGCTTTTGAAAAATCCGCCGAAAGGCTTTGCTTTATCGGACACACCCATACCCTGGAGATCGTCGGCTACGACGGCCGGCAGCTGGAATACCATGATCTCCCGGAGGGTTTAACCGGTCTGGATCGGGAAAAAAAATATATCATCAATGTCGGCAGTGTCGGCCAGCCCCGGGATGCCGGCAATGATGCCAAATATGCCATCTGGGATTCTGTCAACGACACCATCGACATCAGATTCATACCCTATGACATTGCCGGCGTGGTTAAAAAAATTCAAGCGGCCGGCCTGCCGGAAGAGCATGCCAATCGGCTGTGGTAGGGGGCCTAAATCTTGAACTTCCTACCGATTTCGAGCCCCAGGTCCATGGCCTGGCGGTTGATTTCCAGAAAGTCGGCTGGAATTCTGTTCTCGAGTACCCGCATGATGGAGTCGGGAGATATCAGATCGGTCATGGAGATCACCGAACCCAGCATACAGATGTTAAAGACAATCGGCTTTCCGATTTTGTCCATGACGCTCTGATACATGGCCAGTTCTCTTTGTTGAGCATCGACTTTTTTTTGGGTTTTGACGTAGCGCGTGTCGGTGATCAGCAGCCCTCCGGGACGTATGATCCGGTAGAATTTGTTGTAGGCTTCCTGGGTGAGGCAAACCAGAATATTGGGTTGAATCACTTTGGGATAATCGATCATCGAATCGGAAACAATGACATCGGATCGGGTAGCGCCGCCGCGCGCCTCGGCGCCGTAAGATTGAGACTGCACCGCATTCAGGTTTTCATACAACACGGCCGCTTCAGCCAGAATAATGGATGCTGTAATAACCCCCTGACCGCCTGAACCTGAAAATACCATCCTGCATCTTTCCATGGTTTTGCGTCCCCCTTGTTCTGCAAGCTTAGGCCCTTAGACCTTTTGATCTAACAACGTGCTGTCAGAAAGCAAAGGTTTAAGGTGTCAGCGGTTAGAAAATACCAAATAAAAAATGTTTCGATGCCATTTTTACGAAGTGTCTCACCGCTGAGAGCGCAGAGAGCGCAGAGATAAATTTAACTTTTCTTTCTCGGCGTTCTCGGCGGGCTCTGCGGTGAACTATTTTGTTTCTTTTTCGATCAGACCGGCCGTTGTATTGGCCGGCGGCGGCACTGACACCTGAAACCCGGATAAATGACTTTGTGCTAAATTTGCCGCGTCAACGGCGCCATTTCCGGCCAGCTTGGCCGGGATAAGAAATGGCACCGGCTTTTAAACTCCTACTTTTTCGCGCCCGCCATCGCTCGTTCAATAATTTTATCATATTCACTGCAGTATTCCGGTCTTTCGATCTGCACAAAGATGCCCCGCTCAATCAAATCCGGATTCTCCTGCTTGGCCGCAGAACCAACGGGTGTGGTATTGTCCCTGAACCACTTAACCATATCCACGGCATCCCCGGCCTTGTTTTTGCGCCCGAAGTAAGTGGGACACTGGCTTAGAATCTCCACCACGGAAAAGCCCTCGTGCAAAATGGCTTTCATGATAATGTCAACCATCTGTTTAACATGATAACTGGTCGTCCGCGCGACAAAAGATGCACCGGCGGCTTTGGCCAGTTGCACCACATCAAAGCTATAGTCAATATTGGCAAAAGGTGCGGTTGTGGCCCGGATGCCGGCGCCCGACAGCGGCGAAAACTGCCCGCCGGTCATTCCATAAATTCGATTGTTCATAACAATGGCCGTAATATCGATGTTCCGGCGGGCGGCATGAATAAAATGGTTGCCGCCGATGGCCAGCGCATCGCCGTCTCCCATGGGCACGATCAGATTTAACTCGGGACGGCTCATTTTTACGCCCGTGGCAAAAGCCAACGCGCGCCCGTGGATGGTATGCAGCGTATGAAAGTCCACGTAGCCGGTGATTCTTAGCCGAGCAGCCGATTCCCGACACCATCACAATTTCGTTTTTGCTCATGCCCAGCTTTTCAATGGCCTGCAGCAGGCCATTGAGCACCATGCCGTGGCCGCAGCCGGGGCACCACAGGTGGGGAAAGAATCGTTCTCGCAGATATTCTTTAACCGCCATGCCTCAGACCCCCTTTCCCTGGATTATCCGCAGGATATTCATAATATCCTCCGGGGTAATGAACACACCGTCAATGCGATTGGCAAGAAAAACCTTATGCGGTTCATCCACCGCCATTTTTACTTCCCGCAGAATCTGCCCCATATTCAGTTCTACGACGATAACCGACCTGGCATGCGCGCATTTTTCCCGGATAATGTCTTCGGGAAAAGGCCACAAGGTCTGCAGTTCGAGAAGTCCGAGCTTTTCACCCCGCAGGCGGCGATTTTCAACCACATGCCGGGCCGAGCGGGCCGCCGATCCGTATGAAATCAGCATATGTTCCGCATCTTCCAGATAATATTCCTTGTAGCGCGCAATCGTATTGGTTCGATTTTCGATCTTGTCGATCAGATGACGCAGCAGTCCGTAGACCACTCGGGGTTCGGTGGACGGAAATCCCCACATGTCATGAAATAAGCCGGTAACATTGTAGCGATGAACACCGCCGAAATCAGACATGGGAAGCCGTCCGTCTTCCCGCGGCAGATAAGGATGGTAATCCACACCCTCCTTTACCGAAGTTTTAAGACGCTCAACCAGCGGCACTGCGCCGGGCTCCGGTATCAGCAACCGTTCACGCATGTGAGCCACCACCTCATCAAATAAAAGAATAACCGGGGTACGGTATGTTTCAGCCATATTGAAGGCTTCCACCGTTACGGCAAAGACATCCTGATGATTGGAGGCCGTCATGGCAATAACGGCATGATCGCCGTGGGTTCCCCAGCGAGCCTGGTTGACGTCGCTCTGACTGCCGTGGGTCGGGATGCCGGTGGAGGGCCCGCCTCGCTGGACATCAACGATCACACAGGGAATTTCCGCCATCACCCCATAGCCCAATGCTTCCTGCATCAACGAGAATCCTGGACCGCTGGTGGCCGTCATAACCTTGCGCCCGGCAAGTGAAGCGCCGATTATAGCGCACAGGGATGCGATTTCATCTTCCATCTGGATAAATTTACCGCCGATCGCCGGGAGGCGGAAAGACAAAAGTTCGGCAATCTCGGTTGAAGGCGTAATCGGGTAACCGGCATAAAAATCAAGTCCCGCATACAATGCGCCCTCAACACAGGCCTCGTTGCCTTGAACAAATTTTATTGTTTCGCTCATTTCAACACCCTATTCTTCTGTTTCTATTTCGATGGCTAAATCCGGGCACCGGAGCTCGCAGAGCCTGCAGCAGATGCAGTCCTGCGGCCTGGCCGGTATGACCTTTTCCTGATCATCCAGTTGCAGGACTTTCTTCGGGCAAAATTCGACACAAATTCCGCAGCCTTTGCACCAATCGCGATTTATAAGGTGTTGCTTCAATTTAGGTTTCGCCATTGAGTATTCCTCTCGACAGAAAAAAATTCAAATTCTGACAGGCCCTTTAACCTATTCGTTTACTGGGATATTGTCAAGGAAAACACCCGGACACCCCTTTGACAAGTTGCCATGGTTTTTATTATGATTATATAAGTTAGGGGCTTCGCCCCAATCGGCGTTATGGGGACAAGAGCTCAGGCCTCAAAGACATCATATATTTTCATTGAGTTTTTGGATTCACCAGCGGAGAGGAGCGCTGTTAATATTGAAAAAAGCACTGTTAGGGATCGGTATTGCTCTTTTCCTGATCGTTTGCATCGCATCTGGACTTTATTTTGAGCTGCAAAAATATGCCGCTATGCCCGCCGAGGCGAACAGTTCCCAAGAGACTACCATTAATGTGCCGCAGGGACAACCTCTGAAAACCACGGCCAATATGCTTTATCTGAAAAATATCATCAAGAGCCCTTTAAAACTGGTTTGGATTGCCCGCCTTAAGGGCTACGATAAGCGCCTCAAGGCCGGAGAATATCTCCTTTCGGCCGGTATGTCACCCCGCCAGATTCTGGAAATCATGGTAAAGGGCGAGGTCTTGCTTCATAAACTTACGGTTCCTGAAGGCTATAACATCTATCAGATAGCGGATCTGGTGGCCCAGGCGGGTCTCGCCGCCAAAGCCGATTTTATCAAAGCGGCCACGGATGCCGATCTGGTGCGCAAAGTGGGTCTGGATGCGGAAACATTTGAAGGCTATCTGTTCCCGGAAACCTATTATTTCCCGCAGAAAGTCAGCGTGGAAAAAATAATTTCAACCATGGTACAGCGGTTCAAGACCATTTTTGTACCTGAATGGCAAGAGCGGGCCAAGCAGTCCGGATTTACGGTAAACCAGATAGTCACGCTGGCATCGATAATTGAAAAGGAAACCGGCGCGCCATTTGAACGCACTCTGATTTCGTCGGTTTTCCACAACCGTTTAAAAAAGAAAATGCGCCTGGAATCCGATCCGACGGTAATCTACGGCATAAAAGACTTTAACGGCAATCTAACCCGCGAAGACCTCCAAACCCGGACGCCCTACAATACATACCAAATTGCAGGGCTTCCCGCCGGACCGATTGCCAATCCCGGCCGTGCATCGCTGGAAGCCGCCCTGTATCCTGATGATACGGCCTTCATCTATTTTGTTTCTAAAAAAAACAGCACCCATTATTTTTCAACCAACCTGAAAGACCACAATCGTGCCGTAAGAAAATATCAGCTGGGCCGGAAATAGGGAAGTAAAACAGAAGGCTTGACTCCAGACGATACCGCTCTTAAGTTAAACATAATTCGAACGTTGATTAATATGGGAGGAAGTTGAATATGGTAACGACCGAAAAAAAGAGGCAGACCTTCATTATCGATCTTGAAAAACTCAACACCTTCAACACTGAGGGGTGCGCGGCTTGCGGCCGCAAATTCACGCTGGGTGAAACAGTTGTCAGAGCTTGCGGTGCCTGGGAAGGTCCCCCGAAATTGATTCACGAAAATGAAGCGGTGTGGGATGAAAGCAGCGCGACGTTTTTCGAACGACGCTGCTACGACTCCCGCAAAAACGGTTGAAAATTCCTGTCCCTGATCCCCGCCCCAATCGCGATTAACTCACCGGGAATGTTGGCACATATCTTCCGGAAACATTCTTTTAAATTCAAGTTTATCCAATAACCGGCCGATAACCATTTAAATCCTGGGGAGAAATTCTCCCGCAGGTGATTATTTCAAAACGGAATTCTCAACTCCCCAAATCCGATTTTTTTGAGGTGCCTGATGGCCAATAAAAGTATGGCTACCTATCTTGACAAGATCAGCCTGGTGATCATTGGAACCGGTGCTTCGCTGTTTTACTACTATCTTGACCACTCCATGGAATCCAACCAGAGTTTGGGCAGCTTTGTCACCATCGCCCTGATATTGTTAATCAGCGTATTTACCCAGCTGCTGATCAACAACATAAACCGTTCCAGACAGGCGTTGCGTGAATCGAACGAAACTTTGGAACACAAAGTTGTCGAACGCACCAAGGAGTTGCGCGACTCCGAGATCAAGTACCGTGCTATTTTTGAGAACACCGGAGCGGCGACCCTCATCATTGAAAAAGATTTGACCATTTCTCTGGCCAATTCCGTCTTTGTAGGCTTCTCGGGGTTCAATCGGGGCGAAGTGGAATTTAAAAAATCCTTTTTTGATTTCCTGGATGATAAAAGTCACCGCACTATTTTAGATAACGAAGGATTTCTGAACAACGAAGAAAACCTTGAATGTAAATTTATCAACCGGGAACATGAGCTGAAAGATATACTGATTACCATTGCGCCGATCCCCGGCACGGATAAAAGTGTGGTCTCCATAACAGATATATCCGAACTCAAAGAAGCCGAACGTCAGATCTCGCATCAAGCCTTTCACGACACTCTGACAAATTTACCCAACCGCGCCCTTTTCATGGAACACCTCAATATGGCGATTAAACGCGGCAAACGGCGGGATGAATATAATTTTGCGGTTTTATATCTGGATATTGACCGGTTCAAGCTCGTCAACGACAGCCTCGGTCACAGCGTCGGGGACAATCTTTTAATTGCATTTGCGGAAAGAATCCATAATTGCCTGCGGGAAAGCGATACCCTGGCGCGCTTGGGTGGGGATGAATTTGTCATTCTGCTGGAAGACATTGAACAGGCGAATTATGCCAGTTTGGTGGCCGAAAGACTTCAGCAGGAGCTCAAACGGCCGTTTATGGTCAACGGCAAGGAAGTCTTCGCGCCGTCAAGTTTTGGTGTGGTCAAAGAAACAAATGAGTATGATCTGCCCGAAGACATTATTCGGGATGCCGACTCTGCCATGTATCATGCCAAGGAAAAAGGCCGGTCCCAGTATAAAGTTTTTGACAAAAAACTGCATGAAAAAGCCCTGCACCTGCTGCAGCGGCAAACCGACCTCAGAAAAGCGATCCACAAAAAAGAATTTGAAACCCACTACCAGCCGATTGTATCGTTAAAGACGCGCTCGGTTGTCGGTTTCGAAGCCCTGATCCGTTGGAATCATCCCCAGCTCGGGTTGATTTATCCGGGTTCGTTTATTTCCATCGCGGAAGAAACCGGACTGATCATTCCAATCACCCGCCTGATGGTTGAGCAGGCCTGTCGCGATCTTAAAACCTGGCAGGACCGAATCCGGCATATTCAGAAATTGACCATGAATGTCAATATATCCAGCCGGCATTTTCTCCAACCCGCTTTGTTAAACGACCTTAAGGAAGTGCTGAATAAAATCGATCTGCCTCCGGATCACTTGAAGCTGGAAATCACCGAAACTGCTCTCATGGAAGATGTGGAGGAAACCGTGCGGCTGGTACACCGCATGCGGGATTACGGTCTTCAGATCGTAATTGATGATTTTGGCACCGGATATTCTTCGCTGAGCTACTTACAGCGATTGCCCATCGATACCCTCAAAGTGGATCGAAGCTTCGTATCCCGCATCCAGAACACACCGGATGGAAATAGAAATATCGTGGAGGCCATTATCTCCCTGGCCCACCGTCTCGATATGATTGTCGTGGCCGAGGGGGTGGAAACGCTTGAGCAATACACCATCCTGCTCGACATGAATTGTCAATTCGGTCAGGGATACTTATTTTCCAAACCGCTTCCAAAACCGAGGGTCGATAAGCTGATCGAGGAAATGCTGGAATATTCCCGGCAAAACCCGGGGCAACATTATCCCCTGACCGCAGATCTATCCAACTAAAATGTTGGAAATTCTACTATTGACTGAAAACATATCATCACGATAACATTCTTATAATCGCTTCACAGACCGGTGGAATGTTGGAATTTTGGAATAATGACGGCAGAAAAATTTTCAAATCAGCAGCTGGCCGGCCAACGCCTGATGGTCGGCTTTGACGGAACCGATTTCAACGCGGACCTCAGATTTATAATTGATCAGATTAAAGCAGGCGGCCTTATTCTTTTTGCAGGAAATCTGGCCACGCCGGATCAGATCACCAACCTGTGCCAGGCGGTGCAGGAATATGCCAAAACGCGCGGGCACCCTCCATTATTTATTGCCATTGATCAGGAAGGCGGACAGGTTGCCCGGCTCAAAGAACCATTTACCCAATTTCCCGGCAACCCCTGCATGCAATATGAAGAAGACGCCGTCCGGTTTGCCGAGGTGACGGCGACGGAGCTAAACCAAGTGGGTATCAACATGAACATGGCTCCGGTTATGGATGTCGCGCCGGATAACCTGAACAGCATCATGGCCAAACGATCTTTCGGTGCCGATCCGGAATGGGTTTCGCGGTTGGGAATAAAAGTCATCGAGCATTTGCAGGCCAAAAATATCATGGCCGTCGCCAAGCATTTTCCCGGAATCGGCCGCACCGTCCTGGATTCCCATCTGGATTTGCCTGTCTTGGAGGATGACTTATCCGGCCTGGAGCAGTTTGATCTTATTCCTTTTGCAGCCAGTATTCGGCACGGTGTGTCCGGCTTGATGCTGTCTCATATTTTTTATCCAAAATTGGATCCCCAATGGCCGGCCAGTCTGTCCAAGCGGATTGCCCATGACCTGTTGAGGAAGCAAATGGGATTTGACGGCCTTGTATTGACCGACGATCTGGACATGGGTGCCATCACCAAACATTTTGATATTCGAACATCTATTTCTCAGGTACTTTCAGCGGGTATCGATCTGACCCTTATATGCCACAAGGGTCCGAACATTGAAATCGCCTTTGAAGCAATCTTAAAGGCAATTACGGATTCGCGTGAAATGAGGGCGAAAGGGGTGGAATCCGCGGATAGAATCATGCGATTGAAAAGCAAATATTTGATGAATTCGTAAAAAACCGAATTCATTTCGAAAAAACGTCATCCTGCAAATCGGCGGCAATGCCTGCTTTTAAATTATGGAATCCCGCCGCGGCAATCATGGCAGCATTGTCGCCGCACAGGTTCAACGGTGGAATATACACCTTTATTGCCTGGTGTCCGGCATCGGTTCTCAGTTTCGCCCTTAACCGACTGTTGGCGGCAACCCCCCCCACCAGGGCGATCCGGTCACAGCCTTTTTTCACAGCCGCCCGGATGATTTTGTATGAAAGCACTTCCAGAACTGCTTCCTGAAAGCCGGCCGCAATGTCGGGAATCTGCTTTGAATATTTATCCTGGTGCGCGGTAATATAGCGTTGGACGGCCGATTTGATTCCGCTGAAGCTGAAGTCGAAAGTTTCCTTGTCCAGATAGGAACGCGGAAAGCGAATTCTGGCCGGATCGCCCTGCTTTGCAAGGCGATCAATCATGGCGCCTCCCGGATACCCCAAATCCAGCATCTTGGCGACCTTATCAAATGCTTCCCCGGCCGCGTCGTCCCGGGTTTGGCCCATCAACTCGGCCGTCAGATGGTCCGTGATATGGTAAATACTGGTATGCCCACCGGATGCCAGCAGGGCGACGAAAGGAAATGGAGGCGGGTTGGCCTCCAGAAAAACTGAATTTATATGGCCCTCCAGGTGATTCACACCCACCCAGGGAATCTTTAAGGCAAAAGCCAGGGATTTGGCAAATGTAAACCCCACCAGCAAGGCACCCACCAATCCGGGTCCCCGGGTAACAGCAACGGCATCAATATCCTTCAGGGGCAAACCGGCCTCGGACAAAGCTTCGTCAACCACGGGGACGATTGCTTCAATGTGCTTACGCGAAGCCAGTTCGGGCACAACGCCGCCATATCGGCCGTGAATCTTGACCTGGGAGGAGACCACCGAAGACAAAATGCCGGTTCCATCTTTGACGACGGCCGCAGCCGTCTCATCACAGGATGTTTCTATGCCCAGAATAATCATAAAAAATTGAATATTGAATATTCAATCTTCAATCTAAAATATTCAACCGTATGGGTCCCTACCTGGAACCGCTTTTGCGGCTGCCTCAGCCGGCACAGGGCGGATTTGCCTCCCGGCCTTGGGCGAGCCAATTGATGAATTTTGATAACGCAGCGCCGATTTTACCAATCAGTGATCTTTTTTCAACTTCAATTTTAGCTTTGTCTGCCATGCCTACTCCCATATAATCCGGTTGCCGGAATCCTTGCATTCCAGGATTTCGCCGATCAGATAGGCTTTTTCTTTCATGGCGTCCAGCCGTTGCAAAACGTCCGCCGTCGCATCCGGCGGCACGATGGCAACCATACCGATCCCATTGTTGAAGGTTCGCCTCATTTCCAGATCTGAAATCTTACCGGCTTGCTGCAGAAATTTAAAAATGGGGGGGACCTCCCACAGTTCCGTTTGCACCAGGATATTGCAGGTCTTCGGAACAACTCTTAAAATATTGTCGGCAATTCCGCCGCCGGTGATATGGGCCAGCCCGTGCACCGGTATATCTTTCAAAAGGTTCAATATGGGCTCAACGTAGATCGTGGTGGGCGTGAGCAGCTCTTCGCCAAGGGTTTGGCCGAAGTCCGCTACATAGTCATCGACTTTCATTTTAAGAATCTCGAAACAGATTTTCCGAACCAGAGAGTAGCCGTTGCTGTGCAGACCGCTGGACGCGATGCCAATGAGTTTGTGTCCCACGCGAACTTCGGTACCGTCAATGATTTTGCTGTTGTCCACGATACCGACGGCAAAGCCGGCCAGGTCGTATTCATTTTGCTGGTAAAACCCGGGCATTTCGGCGGTCTCACCACCGATCAGCGCGCATTTGGCCTGTTTGCAGCCGTCTCCGATCCCGGCAATAATCGCGGCTGCGCGGTCGCTCTCCAATTTTCCCATGGATAAATAATCCAGAAAGAACAGCGGCTTGGCGCCCTGGACGAGAATATCATTAACACACATGGCAACCAGATCGATGCCGATGGTGTCGTGTTTGTCGAGCATGAATGCGATCTTAAGTTTGGTGCCGACCCCGTCCGTCGAGCTGACCAGGACCGGTCGGTCAAGATTGGCGAGATTCAGAGAAAAAAGTCCGCCGAAACCTCCGATTTCTCCAATGACACCTGAGATCGTAGTTTGTTTGGCGATTTCATTGATGGTTGTAACCAGCTTATTGCCTTTGTCAATATCCACTCCGGCGTCCGCATAAGTCAGCGAATCGGTCATGGGCATCTCCTGTCTGGATTGTTCTGCAATTCGTGAATAAAAGTCCTTGAAATTTAAACTTATTCAGCATAAAAGTCAAAACAATTTTTTTGACTTCCTCAAATCACCGTCGTACTATTTAAATTTTAGCGTGTCAGCCAATTCGGGTAGTCGGAAAAAATCAGGACCAGCCCAAGGCCGGATGCACGCCAGTAGTGGATATGCTATTTTTCAGGGCGGATCAATTAAAAGGAGCAAAACAATCCATGAGAATGATAAATATCGGTCTGCTTGGTTGCGGTACGGTCGGTACCGGCGTGGCAAGGTTGCTTATCGAGAACCAGGAGCTGCTTACCGCCCGGGTGGGGGCAATTCTGAATTTAAAATGGGTGGCGGATATTGATATTGAAACCGATCGGGGTATTCGGCTCCCCGACGGTGCTTTAATTACCGATGCCCAAAAAGTAGTCAGCGACCCGGACATCGATATCGTTGTCGAAATGATCGGCGGCCAGGGGATCGCCAAGGATCTTATCCTTAAGGCAATTGAAAACGGCAAGCATGTCGTCACGGCCAATAAGGCGCTCCTGGCAAGCCAGGGCAACGAATTGTTCGCAGCGGCAGCGCAAAAAAACGTCGATCTGGCTTTCGAGGCCAGCGTCGGCGGATGTATGCCGACCATTAAATCGATGCGGGAATCGCTGGTTGGAAATCACATCAGGTCCATGACCGGCATTCTGAACGGCACCTGCAACTACATATTGTCCAAAATAACGGACGAGGGAATCACATTTGAAGAGGCTCTGGCCCAGGCGCAGGAACAGGGTTATGCCGAAGCAGACCCGACGCTGGATGTCGAAGGGTTCGATACCGCCCACAAACTATCCATCCTGTCGGCCCTGGCCTACGGCATGGAAATTAATTTGAAAGATGTCTATATTGAAGGGATTTCCAGGATTACACCGCTGGATATCGCCTTTGCCGAACAGTTCGGCTATCGGATCAAATTGCTGGCAATCAGCAAATTCCTGAATGACAGGGTGGAAGCCCGGGTGCATCCCACAATGATACCGTTTGACAATCTTCTGACCAACATCACCGGTACCGTAAACGCCATCACGGTTTCCGGTGATGCCGTCGGTGATATTTTGCTGTATGGGCACGGCGCCGGCATGATGCCCACCGCCAGTGCCGTCGTAAGCGACATCGTCGACATTGTTCGCAATATTCTCTCCGGTGCCGTCAACCGGATCCCGGCCCTTTCCTATCAGCGGGACTGCATTCGCAAGATCCAGATATTGCCCATTGATGAACTGGTGACCCACTATTATTTCAGATTTTCCGCTCTGGACCGGCCCGGAGTGCTTTCAACCATATCCGGAATTCTGGGAAAGCACGATATCAGCATTCAATCTGTGCACCAAAAGGGTCGCAAAACCGATGGTTCCGTGCCCCTTGTGATGCTTTCCCATCGGGTTAAAGAGGCGGATGTGAAACAGGCCTTGAGCGAAATCAGTGCTCTGGATGTGGTTGGCGGCGAACCGGTACTCATTCGAATCGAAGATGATGAGATGGATTGATTTGGGCTTATAGAGCTATCACAGCGACAAACTATTGTCGTTAATTAAAGCTGCTGTTAAGTCCTTCGAGGCCGATGCCGGATACTGGATACTGGATGCTTGTAGCTTGATACTAGATTGTAAATTGGACTTAATTATAGGAACTAAAATATATTTTTTTTAAGGATTAAAAAAAATATGGACCTTGTATGTTCGGATCTCGAAGGAATCTTTACCCCGGAAATTTGGATTAATGTCGCTGAAATTACCGGTATCGAAGAACTCAGACTTACCACCAGGGATATATCTGATTATGATGTTCTGATGCAAAGACGACTGGCCATTCTAAAAGAAAATAACTTAAAACTGGATGATATCCAGACGGTTATCGCCCAAATGGACCCCCTGGAAGGCGCCTTTGAATTTTTAAACTGGCTGCGGGCCTTGGTGCCGGTCATTATCGTGTCGGACACGTATGTCGAGTTTGCCGGTCCTTTGATAGAAAAACTGGGGCGCCCCACCCTTTTTTGCAACACGCTTACGGTCGCTGAAGACGGGTCCATCAGCGGTTACAACCTGCGCCAGCCGGATGGCAAGAAAAAGGTGGCGCAAGCCTTGAAAACGCTGAATTACAGGGTGATCGCCATCGGGGACTCCTACAATGACATTACGATGCTCAAGGCTGCCGACCGTGCGATCCTCTACCGTCCACCGGACAATGTGGCAGCGGAACACCAGGAATTGCCAACCGCTTTTAACTATGAGGGATTGAAAGAACAGCTGCTTAAAATTTTGGACCACGGGTAGTATAATGCCGAACGCCGAATGCCGAATGTCGAATTATGGATTTAGCAGTTAGCCGGTTTGCCCGTTTGCCGGTCTTCCGGTTTGCCGGTTTGCCGAAACTGGTCAATGTGTCAACGTTCTACCGGGCCGACGGGCTCAACGGGCCAACCCGTCTCAGTGCAGGATTGAGGCAGATAAGCATGTCCTAAAAACACCTATTTTAATCAACCAGTTGTAGAAAGTCCGAGACATATGTTCAGCCATCGCACGACTTACCGCGTTATCTACGGCGACACCGACAATATGGGGCAGGCCTACTACGGCAACTATTTTCGCTGGTTTGAAATCGGCCGCAGTGAAATGTTCAGATTCCTGGGACTGCCCTACAAAGCCGTAGAGGAGAACGGAATTTTCCTGCCGGTTGCCGAATCCTATTGTAAATATGCCATGCCCGCCAGATATGATGATGTTTTAATAATTGAAACGTCGCTTGACCCCGAAATTAAAGCCGGACTAAAATTCGACTATAAGATTCTCAAAGAAGATGGAAAGACCCTCATTGCTCGGGGGTATACAAAACACCCGTGTGTCAATACCGATGGCAAGGTGGTTCGACCGCCCGAATTTCTAAGAGAGGTTATCGCAAAAGTAGTTGCCGAATAGAACAAAAAGTATAAAGGCCTATGAACTCAACCTCCGATATCGACCTTGCAAAATTTGAACAATGCCGCCTGCTGGTGGTAGGCGATCTGATGATCGATGAATATGTATGGGGCAGCGTGGATCGAATCTCTCCGGAAGCCCCGGTACAGGTGGTAGCGGTTGCGTCGGAGGAATACACCCTGGGGGGATCGGGCAATGTGGCCAACAATCTGGTAACCCTGGGTGCCAACGTCGCTGTGCTCGGTGTCATCGGCCCCGGCAAAGACGGAAAATTGCTGCTGAATAAATTACAGGATCTCGGCGTGGATACTCGGGGTGTTGTTCAGGAATCCGGCCGGCCGACAACCAAAAAGACACGGATCATTGCCGATCATCAGCAGGTGCTGCGCATCGATCGCGAGACAAAAAAGAAAATATCCGCGGATACATTCAACGCCCTTATCGAACTGGCAAAGAAAATCGTCCCTACGGTGGATGTGATCCTGATTTCAGATTACGGTAAAGGCTTGGTCACACGCGATCTGATCGCCCATCTGGTGACACTGGCCGGTACTCACGGCAAAATTTCGATAGCCGATCCCAAGGGCTTGGATTTTAAGAAGTATGCAGGTGTCTCGGTGCTGACCCCCAACAAAAGAGAAGCCTCGCTGGCGGCCGGGGTGGAGATCGTGAATGAAAAAAGTCTCGCCGCGGCCGGTGCCGGATTGCTTCAAAAATCCGGCGCCGACAAGCTGTTGATCACCTGCGGTAAGGACGGAATGGTATTTTTCGAACCGGGCTGCAAGCCGTATAAAATCAGCACCCATGCGCGGGAAGTCTATGATGTATCCGGGGCCGGCGATACCGTGATCGCCGTGCTGGGTCTCGGACTGGCCGCCGGCCTGACCTTTAAAAAGGCGATCGGACTGGCCAACACCGCCGCCGGCATAGTGGTCGGTAAAGTGGGAACGGCAACAGTCACGCCCAAAGAGCTGGCCCTGGCTCTCAAACAGGCCGCCGAGGACACCGCTGTCAAGTACAAGACGCTGGATGAGCTGGCAGATATTTGCAAAAAGCTGCACATCGATCGCAAACGAATTGTTCTGACCAACGGCTGTTTCGACCTGTTACACGTGGGCCATATCAAGCTTTTTTCGGCATCCAAGCAGCTCGGCGACCTGCTGATCGTTGCTATCGACGACGACGACTCCGTCAGACGCCTGAAGGGCGCTGAGCGGCCCGTCATCAGTTCCACGGAGCGGGTGGGCCTCCTCAGCGCCCTGAACAGTGTGGATTATGTGGTGGTTTTTGCAACCGGCGAATTGGAAAAAGTCATTGAATCCGTTCGGCCCGATGTGCTGACCAAAGGCAGCAACTATGAGTCGGAAGAAGTTCAGGGTCGCCGGATCGTTGAAAAGTTAGGCGGCCGGGTGGAACTGATTCCCATCACCGAAAACATCTCCTCCAGTCAGATAATTAACAATATTAAACAAAAGCTAAAAAGATAGAACCCTTCCAAATGAAATGTTCGGGTGTAAATTTGGACAGCGCAAATAAAGACGGATTAAGCGTTCGAAGAAGTCCTCAAGGAATTGTATTTAAGGTCCTCGTCCAGCCGAAAGCATCAAAAAACATGATCATCGGACTCTATGGCGATGCCCTGAAAATCAAGCTGACCGCTCCACCGGTAGACAACGCCGCCAACATGATGTGCGTAAAATTTCTGGCCAAGGCTTTAAACGTCGCCAAATCCTCGCTCGATATCATCGCCGGTCACACCAGCCGCAATAAGCAGGTGTTATTGAAAGCGGGCCAGGGCAGCATCACCGCCGAAGAGTATAATCGTCTTGAGCAGCTCATCGAAAAAATAGCCCGCCCTTAAATTAATCACCCCATCCTGAAAAATTTGCGTATATAGGCGCGGCGGTTGACTCGACCCCTGTGATATGGAAAGCCGCAGCTTGGGATCTGGGGAAAAGTATGTTCCTGCATGCTGTTAAGCAGGCTAAAGCGGATCAGTTCACAATTGAAGGCACCGCATGGATTAATTAATCCGCCGGACCTTCGATCGAACGACCTTCTTCATGTTTCAAAAAACAATTTGCAACCCGTAAAACAATATTTTTAAGGGCGGAGTAATTAAAGTTGACAGAAACCCCTTGACTAATTACTATTGATCCATTAAAGATGATCTTAAAAAAAAATGATGCGGGGTGGAGCAGTCTGGTAGCTCGTCGGGCTCATAACCCGAAGGTCGATGGTTCAAATCCGTCCCCCGCTACCAATAATTAAAAAAGGGTTTAGAAAATTTTCTAGACCTTTTTTTTTAAATTTTGGGCCGATTCCGGACCTATTGATAGACCCAACACGATGACTTGGATTTCGGTCATATTCGTCAAAAATCTAGTATTTTTTCCTCTTTCCTTTTCACGTCTCCTGCTTATTATATATGTATTTCCAATTCTTCTTCAACAAAGGAGAAATCACCTTGGATCTGATCAGACGCACCTTCGGCAACTGGACGTCGGCTGCTATCCTCGCCGCAAGCGTTTTCGCGGGTGGAAGAGATGCCGCCGAACATTCCCGCAGGCAGGTTCAATGAGGCGGAAGCATGAGCAAAAAATTAATATCAACGATATTCATGGCGGCTTTTATCGGCCTGTTTGTTATGCGGCCCGATTTATCGGCTCTGGATTCAGCACAATCTCTTGAGTGCGACGGCGGCACAGTTGTAGTTGGAGACACGGAAGACAGCGTCCGGGATAAATGCGGCGACCCTCAGAAAGTGACCCGGGAAGATGCAGCCTCTCCCGTTGTCTGGTATTACAATTTCGGTCCCACTGAGTTTGTTTATTATGTGACCTTTACGGACGGAGTTGTGATACTCATCCAAGTGGGAGGTTATGGCGACTAAGGGCTCACTCAAAAATAACTCCACATTTTATACGCCGCTGCATCCCACCTGGCGCGTTGCGAAAGCTCGGAATATCCAGATATTCCTGCGTTTTCGCGCCTTGCCAGCCGGGCGCCGCAACGCCTAAAATTGTGAACTAATTTTTTGCTGAACCCTAAGGAGCACGGCCGGGATACGGCCGCGCCCGCTCAGGCGCCATCGGGCGGCGCCGAATCGAGGATGCGACCTTAAATTCCTTTAAAATTCTCAGAACGATGCAGGAGGCTGCATCGAGGCCACAAGGAGTTTATTATGAAAAAAAGAAATGCTTTTTTCTTAATTCCGGCAGTAATTTTGATTGTTTTTTTGCATCTTGATGCTGCTGTTGCTGCGGAAGAGGCATCTTCCATCATGTGCGACAACGGGGTCGTAAACATCGGGGACATGGATGTTACGGTTCAGGACACCTGCGGCGAACCCAACAGCAAGGGCATGAACGAGTGGGTGTACAATTTTGGCCCGGATCAACCCGTTTACACCCTGATATTTAAGGACGGCCAATTGGTAAAAATCCTGGAAAACGAATGGGGCAGTTAGACGAGCAGGTCGCACATCTCAGCCGCGCTGCGTAGGTGCTTAAAAGTAAAGTTTTTGCATTTTCCGTAAGAAATATTCTCGCAAAGGCGCAAAGACGCCAAGTTTAACTTGATAAAATTACCTCTGCGAGCTTTGCGCCTTTGCGAGAGACCAATTCGGTTACGGTTCATCCGGGTTAGAGGCTTCGAAAACGTATTCGCTAAAGCGACTAGCGGAGGTCATATCAAAAACCGATCATTTTATATCAATAACCAGCGGCAATTCAATTGCCACAGGATCTCCCACCTCAATTTCATGTCTTTTAAACCAGCCCTGATTCACTTCAAGCGCATACTTGGCCGGCCCGGATGAGGGATATAAAACATCGGTCTGCATTGGAGCCATATCCTGGATGTTTATGATTTTCCCGGAATCGTCGAGAAAGGCAATCGAAAGCGGAATTTGGGTGTCTTTCATCCAGAAAGTTTCCGGACGCGATTCCGGAAAGATGAACAACATGCCCTGATTCTGCGGCAGGTCCTCGCGCTGAGACAACCCGCAGGATCTCGCTGCGGGTGTGGCAGCCAACTCAACTGTGAGCATATGGCCATTGATTGAAATAGTGGCGGTCGGCAGTTCCAAGGGACAAACCAGCGTCTTTGCCGGTGAGGCAATTAGAATAAGAGAGAATCCGATTATTGTACCAAATAATTTTATCATGCCAAAACAGCGAGAGGACTGGTGGAAGCTGGTTTCAATCGCGATTTGTGAGTTTTGCTCTTACCGCGTTCATCGCGGCTGCAAGCCGCTCCCACCACACAAAAACATTTTAGGCACCAGTATTGAGGGTTAACTCCGTCCGCAAAGCGGCGCATGGGGTCGTCTCAAATTGTAGTATTTTGTCCTTACACTAGATTATGATTAATGGCAAGACGTTAGCTAAAGCCTGAAATTAGATGTTTGAATTTCTTGATATTTTGAGGATTTTATCTTAAAATAAAAGTATCAATTATTCAGTCTCGGGAGGAAATCATGAAGAAATCCGTCTTGCTGGCTGGTCTCATCTTTATGCTGTCCATGCCGGCGGCATCGTTCGGTTTTGGATTCGAATTTGCCCTGGGTACCTGGTTAGAGCAACCGAGCGGCACGCTTTCCTATGATAGTTCGTCCAGTGCGGACGATTTGAGTCTGCAAAATGACCTCAACTATGATGATAAGTGGCAGCCCACAGGCCGGCTTAAAATAGATATGCCCGCCATTATTCCAAATATTTATCTGATGTATACGCCCATGAAATGGAATGAAACCGGCAGCAAGAATACAAGTTTCACCTTCGGCGACGAAACGTTTGCAGCCAATGAGAATTTTAAATCGGAATTAAAAATGGATCACCTGGATTTCGCACTGTATTACGGCCTGCCGGGTGTTCGGACAGCCACCGCGGATGTATTGAATATAGACCTCGGTCTGAATTTCAGGCTCATGGATTTCAAAGCCGAAATCAATCAGCAGGACACCGGACTAAAAGCGTCGGAAAGCTATTTTCTGCCGATTCCGATGATTTATGGCGCAATGCAGATCGAGCCCGTAAATTGGATAGCGCTGGATTTTGAGGGACGGGGAACCGGCTATAAATCAGATTATTATATCAGCCTGATTGGAAGACTAAAGATAATGCCCTTCGGGCCGCTGTTTATCGCGGGCGGGTATCGGTACGATAGTATTAAAATAGATTATAAAGACGTTGATGTTGATGCCGAATTTCGCGGGCCCATAGCTGAAATCGGCTTTAACTTTTAAGCACCTAACCGGCCTTGTACATCCATTCCAATTCATCTTCGGGCGTAAGCCGCACCTGCAGATGTCCGCGCCAGGTTTCATCATCCTGGAAAGGATAGTCCTCTCGAAAATGGGCTCCCCGGCTTTCTTTCCGGCGCAGAGCCCCCTGCAAAATAAGTTCGGCAGTTTGGGCGGCAAACCGCAATTCAAGATTTCGTTGCACCTGACGCGGATCGTCTGGGATGGGCATAGCAGCCACCTCCGCTTTGATCGCCGCAACCGCATTGATGGCCCGGATCAGACCTGATTCGTTTCTCAGTATGCCGCCATCGTTCCACATAACCTGACGCAGTTCGACCATCAGGCGGGATGTGTTCAGTGCGGCCTTGGTGCGCGTCGATCCAAAAGCAGGTTCGCTTATTTCTTTAATCGATTCCCCAGCCATGCCGGTGGAGATATTTTTGGCCCAATCCCCGGCAGCCCGCCCTGCCCTCGCACCAAAAACAATAGTTTCAGTCAGGGCATTGCCCCCCCTGCGATTGGCCCCGTGCAATCCGCCGGTTACCTCTCCGGCTGCGAATAACCCCGGCACAGAGGTCGCCCCCTGAGCGTCTGTGCATATGCCGCCCATCACGTGGTGGGCTAAAGGTGAAATTCTTATCGGCCGGTGTTTGGCGCCATAGCGTTCCCCTAAAATAATCCGGGTGGAAGCCGAAAATGGTTCGGCATTCCACTGCGCATCCGTGACATCGCGCAGATCCAGCCAAACATCCATTCCGCTTCGAAATGTTTCCAGGTACAGGGCCTGGGAGAGACGGTCCCTGGCTCGGATGCCTGCCGGGCGCTCGGTTATGGCGTATTTATCATATACGTTCTCATTGCGGTCATTGTACAATCGTCCGAAATCGGCCAGCCGCGGTGGAATTAAAAACGCCGGATATCCCGGCTCCGCCAGGCCTAACGGATAAAATTGCACAAATTCCATATCCCGCAAAACAGCTCCGGCGTGAAGCGCCAGACTATAACCGTCTCCCAGCATCCGCTTGGGATTGTCATGCCGAAAATATAACCCTCCGGCGCCTCCGGCAGCCAATACAACAGCATTGGCCCGAATGGTAAGCCATTTGTTTGTTGCCGACGAATACGCCAACACATCCCATAATCCCTGATCGGTTTTCAAATCCGTCGCCAGAAGTCCGCTTAAAAAGTGGATCCCCAGCCCTCGGGCTTGGCGTGCCAGACAGTTGACTATTTCCTCGCCCCAGATAGGCGCGCGTCCCTCGGAAATAAGATTGCCCTCGTGAAAACTCCCCTTTATGCCCCAATCGACCAGCTCCGCCAACCGCTTGGGGCCTTCTGCAACCAGAATCTCCACCAGTTCGCGCTGATTGATGCCGCGACCGGCCTGTAGGGTCTGCTTCATATGTTTCTCCGGTGAGTCTCCTTGGCGAGTTCCGGCAAATACGCCCCCACTTAAAATAGTGCAGGTTCCCTTACCGGGAGATCCCTTTGATATCACTCCAACCCCAAGCCCCCTGTCTCTCGCTTCAATAGCTGCTCTAAGGCCTGCTGCACCGCTTCCGATCACCAGGACTTCAAATTTAAAATTTTCCAAAATTCTATCCTTCGTTGAGTTTGAGTTTTTGGATTATTTAGGATATCATATATATAAAATAATTGCCGTAACTTAAAAAGAGATTATTTTGAAAAATGGAATCCGCTTTATGAAAGATCTTAATTCACCCCTTCGTTCTCGCAGCAGTGATCGACGTTCCCGCCTCGACCGACGCTGGATAAAAGCCCGCTACCAGGGCGAGGAAAGGCGCAGCGGAAAGGACCGGCGGTCGGAAGTCGAACTAAAAGACCTGAATAGAGATCTGCCGGTGCCGGAAAACGCCGGCCCCCATAAAATGGAAGGGCTGGAAAAACTACTGGTATCCAATACCATCCAGCTGGAAGCTGTAACCCGTTTGCTGCTGGAAAAAGGAGTTTTAAAAGAAGATGAACTGGTGGCAATGATGAAAACGGTTCAAGCGGAGTATCAGCGCAACACGAAGACTTAAGCCCGTCCCATAAAGTATACGACGACATTTGAAGGAGAATATTTATGCCTGACAAAGCCCAAGCCATGGTTCTGGCCTCCTTTGCGGCCGATGCGCTGGCCCTTGGTGTTCACTGGATTTACAATATCAATGTTATCGATAAAAAGTGGGGGCGGGTTGAAAACTACCTCAATCCGGAAAGACCGACTTATCATCCCACCAAGACCCTCGGAGAGTTTACCCATTACGGCGATCAAACCCTGGTGCTCCTGAAATCAATTGCCCAGTGCCCCGGCTTTGATCGAAATAAATTTGCAGCGGACTGGCAGCAATTTTTTAAATCCTACGACGGCTATTTCGATGGGGCCACCAAGGCCACCCTTGAAAATTTCAAAGCCGGTAAGGAACCGAACCAGGCCGGTTCTGATTCGGATGACTTTGCCGGCGCCGCCCGCATCGCGCCCCTGGCCTATTACTATCGTACGGATTGGGCGCAATTGATAAACAGTGCCAAGGCCCAGACCGCCCTGACGCATAATAATCAGGAAGTAATCGATAGCGCCGCTTTTTTCGGCGCCGTTGTTTTCAGAGTTTTAAATGGAGAAAATCCCGTTGCAGCCGTCAGACGGACCCAGGGCGAAGGGTATGACCGGCCGCCTTTTTCAAAATGGATCGAGAATGGTATCAAAAGTGTTGAAAAAGACACCCGCCAGGCGCTGCTGGATTTTGGACAGGTGTGCGAGATTGAAGCGGCCTTTCCATGTGTGATTCATCTGATTGCAAAGTACGAAGATAATTTGAAAGCGGCTTTGGTTGAAAATGTGATGGCCGGCGGTGACTCAGCCGCCCGCGGTCTGACGGTCGGAATGGTACTGGGTGCGCACCTGGGGCTTGCTGCAATACCGTCTGAGTGGCTTTCCGGACTCAAGGCCTACCGGCAAATCACGGGTTTCCTGGAGCAGATAGATCAGAAGGTGGGCTGATATGGAGACGATTTAAGTTATTAAATTTTAAATAAAATACTTCTATCCTAATCTAGAAATTCTTGCTTTTTTTCAAATTTCATTTTACCATGAATTATGGAATCGATTCCCGCGAAACAGACGCCCGTGCTGGTTGTCGACGATGACGAAGGACTCCTTTTAAGCATTAAAGCAACCCTGGTCAGTGCGGGTTTACCCGAACCGGCACTTGCCTCGGACAGCCGCAATACCTTGGATCTGATGCGAACCCATCATTTTCAACTGGTATTGTTGGATCTGATGATGCCGTATCTAAACGGCATCGAGGTGCTGGAAAAAATCAAAAGTGAATTCCCGGAAACGGAATGCGTGATTGTCAGTGCCAGCGATGAGGTGGCCACTGCAGTGCAGGCCATGACCCTGGGGGCATCCGACTACCTGGTAAAACCCCTGAACAGTGAAAAACTTATCGCCCTGGTGAATCGCAGCCTCGAAAAATATAATCTGCAGGACGAACTGGCGCGGTTCGGCCGCCAGAAAGTTTTTGCCGAGTTGAAGAACCCGGAGGCCTTTGCCGGCATGGTTGCTGAAGATGAGTCCATGGCGTTGGTATTTCATCAGGTTGAAGCTGTCGCCGGCACCGATTACAGCGTGGTGATCAACGGTGAATCCGGCACCGGCAAGGAGATGCTGGCACGGGTCATACACAAACTGAGCAATCGCTCCAAAGCACCCTTCTATGCCGTCAACATGGCATCCTTCAGCAAAACCATATTCGAAGATGAGTTCTTCGGTCATGCCAAAGGCGCCTATACGGATGCTGCAAGTGAGAGACGCGGTTTTTTCGAGGCAGCTCACGGGGGTACGCTTTTTCTGGATGAAATCACCGAGTTGGATCCGTCGTTGCAGGCTAAACTGTTAAGGGTCATCGAAGAGCGCGAATTCTATCGGTTGGGAAGTACTGAAATTAGAAATGTTGATGTCCGCATTGTTGCGGCAACCAATCGCGATATCCATGAGGACATAATTAAAGGTCGCTTTCGGGCCGACCTGTTTTACCGGATTAACATGTATAACATCAAGATTCCGCCTTTGAGGGAGAGAAAGAATGATATTCTGCCGCTGGCCAGGCATTTTCTTAATCTCCATTCCAGGGCCAACAACAAGAAAATCCGTGACTTGTCCTCTGAGTTGGCTGAAAGGCTGCTGCGGTGTTCCTTTCTCGGCAACGTCAGAGAGCTTGAAAACATGATAGCTGCGGCGGTATTGCTGGAAAAGGGCAAGACCCTGACACTGGCTTCCGCCCGCAATTTGTTGCCGTACAACGGACCCGAACGGCGTAAAAATGTTGAACTGCTCACTCTAGACGAAGTTGAAAGGCGACATATCAAACGGGTTCTCGAGGTTACAGGCGGAAATCGACCGAAAGCGGCTAAGATCTTAGGCATCAATGTTTCAACCGTATATCGCAAATTGGAAAAATACGACATACCAGACAGCAACCCAACGGAGAATTGAGCCATTGAGGGGTTCGAGAAGATGGAATCACCCGAATTCCTGAATTCTTTAATAGGCTGGGCCGGGTAAATTCAATAAGGCGGGGGGCTCTGAGCAGGAGGGCAAAAATATGTCAGATGGCTTGGATGTTATCGTCCTTGACGACGATCGCGGCATTTGCGAGATCATCTCCGAGTTGATCGAAAGTTTTTATTCGTGGGGGAAAGTATATCCTTTTTCGGATCCGGAGGAAGCGATAACATTTTGTCTGCAACGGGACATCGGAGTTGCGATTTTTGTGGTGGATGTTTTTCTCGGCGGCCTGAACGGATTTTATTTTTTAGATGCCATCGCAGAAAAGTATCCCACTGCGTATGAAGATGCAATCATGATCAGCGGCAATGCCAGTGATGACGTGGTGAACATGTGCCTGGCATCCAACGTGAACTACTTGCTGGAAAAGCCTCTTAAACCTTATGCCCTGCAGCTCGCCGTAAGGGCCATAACGGCCAAATACTTGGAATTTGCCAAAAAACTAATGGAGGATTCACGGTTTGCTAAAAATGTGGCCAGACTTTAGCCCCACCATTTCGGCATAACGGAAAGTTCAAGGTTTAAAAATTCCGAGGCATCAACAACCTATGGCTGAAACTGAAAAAATTCGGGGAGGCGAAATTGCAACGCTTTTGACAGAGCTGCAGCAGCTTAAAACCCCGCTAAAAATTCGTTGGACGGATGATGATGAAGAATATTTAACCTATATCACGGATATCCGCAAACGGAAGCGAACGCTTCATTTTCTTGTCAACTATCAGGAAGATCTTCCCAAAACCCGTGAGGCTGCCAATCCTTCACAGCTGCGGTTTGAATTCAGCGATAAAGAAAACATTAAATATGTCTTTGAAACCAACGCCGATGAATTCTCCCGGGGAATGGTGTGGGTGGCTTTTCCGGAATCCATCCAGCGATACCAGCGACGCAGCCTTTTCAGGCTGGAAGCGCCCCACGGCACCCGGCTCTATTTCAACGTCAACGATGTCCGCTGTAAGCTGCTCGTCATTAATGTCAGTCTGGGCGGGACCCTCGGTGTGCTGGTCAGCTTGACCAAACAAATGGAGCACGAACTCACATCCTGCCAGTCGCAAACATTGAAGAATGTCGAACTGTTCTTTCCTCCCAAAATTCAAAAAGAACAAGGTTCCGTAATCAAGATCAAACGCTGCCGGATTATAAGACAGGAACGAAATCCACTGACCCAAAAATTCGAATGCGCCATGGAGTTCAAAGAAATAGAAGAAGCTGAGCAGAAGAAGTTAACACGGCAATTCTACCGTTGGCAAAGAGAGTATCTACGAAGAAGAAAATTGATGGGCGCTTAGCAAAATAAGACATTTTATATTTTGATCATTACTTTTTCAAATCTCCCAAACCATTCCTTCCCTGGCAAAAACGATCTCCATGTCGCCGTTTCTTCGCCCACCGCAGAATTCCCTTGCCAGGCGGTCAATCTGCGAATCGGTGCGCAGCGGATCATGGTGGCAAATAACCAGTCGCTTAACCGCTGCCCGTTCGGCCGTCTCAACGGCATATTCGACCGGTGAATGGCCCCATCCGATTTTACCGGCTTCGTATTCCTTCATGGTATACTGTCCGTCATGGATGAGTAGATCCGCGCCGGAGAAAAATTCTTCCATCCTGCTGTTTTCCTCCCGGGCGGCCGCAGTCCCCTCCGCGGCAACAAGCTCATCGTATGATGGCTCGGACGGATCCACACCGAATACATTATAGAACGGTTCGGTATCATAAGCAGTACAGAAGACTTTCCCGCAGTATTCGAATCGATACCCCAGAGCAAGCAGCGGGTGGTTGAGATATTTGGCGATCAGCACAATGCCGTCACCAAGGTCGTAGCGCCCCTCCTTTATATCAATGTATTCAATGCAGGCACCCAATTCTTCCTGGCGCACCGGAAAGTAGCGATAGGACATCTGGCCGCCGATCACATCCTTCAGACGATCCTCGGCACAGGTTATAGGGCCGTGAATTTTCAGGTAAGTTTGCGGCAAATACATCGGTGCAAAGAAAGGCAGCCCCAAAATATGGTCCAGATGGGTGTGGGTCAAAAAGATCTCGGCGCTGAAATGACCGTTGCCGAAGGAATTTTCAATCAGGGCGTCGCCCAGTGCACGAATTCCGGAACCGGCATCAATAATGATCAACCGATTACGATCGGCGGTCTTCAAACGCAATTCAAGACATAAGGTGTTGCCGCCATATTTGACGGTTTCCGGTCCCGGGCTGGGTATGGAGCCCCTTACACCCCAAAATTTTAATTCCATCACGCTAGTCATCTTGGACGACCTCCAGAAAAACTTTGGCTTTGTCGATTTCGCATAATACCGTCTCGCGCAGATTCGACAACATCGCCCAATCGACGCCGACTTTGCCGCTAAGATCGGTGGCCGCCGCATGATCGGCAGGCTGACTTCCGGCATTGCCGATATGGAACACGTTGGCCCATTGATTGGCCAATGAAACAATCGACACAAAGCCGCGGTTTTTCTCAGAGCTCTCATCCGGATGGTGATGGTGGGAAAGCGAGTCAATCAGCGACCGGCCCAGTCGCCATTTCCTGGCAATCATCCGTCCCACGGCACAATGATCGAGTCCCAGATGCCTGATTTCGTTCAGGTACAGTTCATTTTCCTGGCGGCGGGCGCAATCCCATACCCGGTAGTATTCTGTCGGAAATTGGGATTGCAAGGGAAGTTTGCCCAGGTCGTGCAACAGTCCGGCAATAAAAAATTCTTCGCGCGCTGACGAAGGCACTTCCTTTAGAGCAGCCAGTGATTTAGCGACCACCCCGACCCCCAGCGAGTGGGTCCAGAATTCATCGGCCGAAAATGATCGACCGGGGCGCTGGCCCTTGAAATTATCCAGAATGGTAAAGCTAAGCGCGAGGTTTTTGACATTATTAATTCCCAGCAGAATAATCGCATGGGTAAGAGAAGATACCGGGCGGCCCAGTGAATAATAGGCCGAATTGATGAGTTTCAAGACCCGGCCGGTTAGAACCGGGTCCAGCGAGATGACCTTTTTGAGATCATAGGCGGAGGCCTTCGGATCGTTGCAGGTCTCCAGGACTTTAATAACGGTGGTCGACAGACTGGGCATTCTGGCAATGTAGGCCTCAATTTTCTTTAAAAAGCGCTCCCGGTTGGGATGGAAATCATTCATTGCACGACACGAGTCAAAACACATGTGAAGTTATTTTTGAGTAGGTCCTTAAGATGCGATATAGTCTCCTCTGTAAAATTTGGTTGTTTCCAGTGAGGCGGTAACCAGCGTCTGATTGACGATATCTTTGAGTTTCTCGCCATCGGGCAATGTATCCAACACCGGTGCCAGCTTTTCCCTCTGCTTGTCAATTTCTTGGATGATGGGATCAATTTTTTTCAGGCTATTGCCAGGATCAGACAGCATTTGACGGTAATGATCAAGCAGGTCGATTAAATTTTCCACGCGCTCAGTGGCAACCTGCCGATCCCATCCAAAAGTTTCCGCCGACCGGATTCCGGACAGGGGATTGACAAAAGTCGTCGACCGCGATCCCGCAACTTCCGGCGGCTTATTTCCAATGGTCTCTTTTAAAATATCACCAAATTTTTCGCCGACCGCCGGCTGGGAATCCGTTTTGCCCTCGGTATAAAGATTCTGGAGTATTTGATGGTAATTTTCAATTTTCATCGCGGCACCGTCCTTAATTTAATTTCTCCGAATTTCTGCAGCTCATATAAAATATGAGAGCATCACTCGGATCATTGGGGAATCGCCCAAACGTCCTCGTGTGAACCATGCTATTGCAATATTCATGCACAGTTGTGTGATATATTATTCTGTGAAGAAATTAATATAATATCAAACAATTAGAACATAAAATGCTCCCGGCTGGACGGAACCGGAAACTGGAGCGGAAAAAAATACCACCAGGCAGCGACGGCACGGCAAATATTTCCGCAGAAGAGGGTCTTAGGCCGCCTCGGACAGCAGCGACAGTTCATCATTGCTTAAAACCCGGTCAATATCCAATAATATTTTGACGCCACCTTCCATTTTTGCCATCCCGAGAATATAGTCGGTGTTTAGCTTGGTGCCGAAGGTGGGGGTTTTTTCTATGTCGTCGCCCTTGATATTTAGAACCTCCGATACCGCATCAACCACTATGCCGATCAGGATGGTTCCTGCATTGCCGGAGATTTCCACAACAATGATACAGGTTCGCTCGGTATAGTCGATGGCCGGCATGCCAAATCTCAATCGAAGATCCAGCACGGGAATGACCTTCCCCCGAAGGTTGATTACCCCTTTCACATAGTCCGGCGTCTGCGGCACCGAAGTTATCGGCAGCATGCCGATGATCTCTTTGATCTTCAGGATGCCGATACCGTAATCTTCTTCCGCCAATGTGAACGTAAGATATTTGCCTTCCTTATCGGCCATAGCCTTGACCGCCTGATTAATCTTCTCCTCGACATGTGCCATCGTCTTTTCTCCTTATATCTAGCTTTTTGAAATTGATTTCAGCGGTACGCCCAGCACCAGATATGACATAGGCGGTTCCCGCAGCGGATGAACCGAGACCCGAATCGCGCGGCTTCCGAACGATCCGTTATTAATTAAAATCCGGCAGTCTTCGTTCACCGCAGGCTTTCCAACCGCCATTTTTCTGACCGCCTCAATGACCTTGGGCAGTGAACCGGAATAAATAATTTTTTCAAGTCCCATGCCCACTAGATCTCTTTGCTGAACACCACATAAGTCGGCACAGAGAGAATTGCCGCCCCACAGGTACAAATCCTTAAAGACAGCGGCCGGCCCATTAATTTGATGGACGAATTGGATGCGGTGCAAATAGGTTTCGATGTAATAGCGGCAAGTGTTACAGTCCCTACAGCTCAGCAAACCGCTGTCTTTAAGCGTGAAACAGGGCTGCAGCTGATTCTTAAACGCAATACATTCGCCGCATCCGTGTCCGTGATCAGTGCCGTGCCAGAAATGCCAACAGGTCTGAAAGCTTTTGTAAATGGGCCCGTTTGAGTTTTCCGGCCACAATTCGGGCGGTATTTTTTGCCCGTTGCTGTTAAGGAAAAACAAAAGGTCTTCAACCGGAATCGTATAATTTCTTCCCGCCCGATTGGCATGCAATTTTCTGGAGCGAATCCAGTATCCGACGGTGGTGCGCCCCACCCCGCACAGGACAGCCGCCTGGGATACCGACAATGTTTTTTTGTTTTCGGCCATTCGTACGATAACTCCTTGCTGACTGGGGCATATATCGGCAATTCCTCAAAAAACTTGATCCAAAATTAGGGAATCCCGGCTGTCAGGCCTTAGAGGCTGAATAAAAAATAAACCAGTCCGGCAGAATTAATGCAATAATTGCCCACCTGTCGGATTTTTGACGGAATTGCTGCTCAAAACCCACTAGTGGTTCGAAGACAGGCAACATCCTCCAATTCATTTCCGATCCGGCTTATATTCATAACCTGTTGATATGTTAATGATTTTATTTTTAAATAACCGTGCGGATCAAGTCGTTACTCTGAATTTATCATCTGGCACATTAATTGCTTTAATAAACATCAAATGGAATGAAGTTTCCTCCTTTCCTTCATTCCCACCTCCGACTAACCCTGTTAGGCACCCCCCCTAACAGGGTTTTTCTTTGCAGACAGGTGCATAGTACCCCCCTCAAAGGATCAAATTAGGTGTCGAAAGGTGTCGAAAAATTGGCAGTCTGCTATTTGGATCGGCCGGAAAGGGAATAAGAAAGAGGATTTGAAGGCAGCTACGACAATAAATGATATTTATTTCAATTACTTAAACGATTTTTCTGATTTTGACGGTGCTTCTTTTTTGGTTCAAACGCCAGACAGTTATTGCCTTGCATGATACGCCGCACATCCATCATGGGCAGTCGTCGGCTTTTGAAGCCCATGGCGCGGCACCCATGGGGATGGCTCACTTCCCAGGTCACAAAATAATGAATACATCTGCAGCAGGTTGGGGGCATTCGTTCGTTGGGTTTATAGTGTTTATTGCGTTTACTTAGTTGATCGTGATGAATCTTTGGGTTTTGATCGTTTAGATCGTTATGATCGTTATGATCGTTTAGTTCGTTATGATCGTCGCCTTAGTTTTCAACCTATTCAACGCAACCAGCCCAGTAAACTTTCACTCGACATTCGGCATTCGGCATTCATCATTTGTCAATCGTCATTCCGCTAACGGTCCCCCGCGCGGTATCTTCGGTTTCCCCCGGTATCAACGACTATCCCCATATTCCGGAGCAGATCGAATGCCTCCTCACGCTGGGAGTTGTATCCTTCCCCGCTGACCGCAATGACCGCCTGAATGACTTCATCGCTCAATCCGGCTTGTTTGAGCTCGATTACATCCTGCGCACTGGTAAACCGCAGGGACTTCATCTGCTGGCCGTAAATGATGGGTTCTGAGGCTTTTAAAAAAGAACTTTCCCGCATCAGCATTCGGAGGGTTTCTTCCCCCAGACCGGCTTTCTTCATATGCACGATGTCATCGACGCTGAATGCGGCTGTTTCGATCACCTTCTCTTCAGCAATTATCTGGATGGTCAAATCGCTGATACCGGCTTTTTTCAGCTCAACGACATTTTTGCCGCTCAAGCCTGCGGCCGGGTGGGCGGCAATGAAAAGCATGTTCAAAAAAATTGCAGCGACGATTGCTTTTTTTTTCAAAACGTCACCTTATTTCAAAAAATCCATCAGATTCGGCTGAACGATCTTGGCCGCCGCCGCCAGGGTGGTTTCGTAGGCAAGTCCAAGGTTTGTTAATTCCAAAGCCGTTTGCGTAATGTCGGCCTGTTCGGTATCAGCCAGCGCGTCTTGCACCTTGGGCTTTAAATTGTCCCAGTATTCACCGGTATACTGCAGACGGTACAAGGCCGGAGCATATTCGGCGCGCCGGTCATTTATTTGCTGCCGGGCGTCGTAAAGGGGGCTGACTGTAGCCTGGATTTGAGCGCTGCCGGCCACTGGATCGGCGTTTTCCAAGCCATCGATCAAATTTTTCAACTCGTCGAATAAATTAACCCCACCATTGGCCGCATTTTGAAATATGTTGCGGCCGTCGGCATCGATGCCAATTTCTACGTTTTCACCGACCATAAGCCGCATCTGACCGTCATCACCATGATAGGTGGCATTATAATCGGCATCGTGGGAAAAAGGTGCCGTATCAGTGGCGTGGCCGGCAAAAATATAATTATTATTAAACTTTGAGTTGGCCAGAGATTCGAGCTGATCGTAGAGGTCTTTTATCTGCTGGGCAATGAGTTTTTTTTCCTCCGGGGTGACCCCCACACCGGAGTAATTTTCAGCCATTTTCTGGGCGGTGAGGACCAGGTCGGAAGCAAAGTCCAGGGTCTGCTCGTTGGATTCAAGCAGGCTGACTCCCTGATCAATATTATCTTTATACTGGTCGATGGTCGCAATTTTAGCTCGATAACCGAGCACCTGCCCCATCCCGATGGGATCATCGGAAATTTTATTGATGCGCTTTTGCGATGCAATCTGCTGCTGGGCCTTGAGAATATCGCCGGCTTGTTGATGAATGTTGCGGATAAAAGTGTTAATCGTAATTTTTGGGGTTACCCTCATGGGATCTCCTTCCGAACCCGGCCAAGCCGGAATTGACTATTGAATATTGAAAATTGAATAATTTTTGCAGTCGCTTCGCTCCGTCATTTCTTTGGAAAATTTTTTAAATCGATCCGCCACAGGCGAACCTCAAATATTCAATATTCAATTAAAAATCTTCAATCTATTTAAATCATATTCAATACCGTCTGCATCATTTCATCGGCGGTTGTAATCAATTTGGCGGCTGCCTGGTAGGCATTCTGGAATTTTACCAGATTGATCATCTCTTCATCGATGGATACCCCGGAAATGGATTCCCGATAGTTTTCCAGTTGCCCCACCATCTGGTCCTGATGACTGTAATAGGAGTCGGCCTGCTGAACCGCGTTGCCGACATCCCCGATATAGGATTCATAGTAGGCGCCGAACGTGGCCGTATTGCCTTTCATGGTCATCGCGTTTTCTAAATTGGCAATGGCAATGGCATTGCTGTTGTCCCCGGGTTTGTCGCCGGGTGTGGTATTGAAGCTCTGCGCCGCAGCAATCAGCTGATCATCCAGAACAATCGCCGGATTGACCAGCATCTCGGCTGCCGATGATCCGCCGGACAGCGTGACGGTGTCCGTGCCGGAACCCAGTGTCCAGGCTGCGGCCGGCGCGGCCGCCACCGCTGTAGCGATGGTTGAATGGGCTTGCAGCGCCGCGGCGATTTGAGCCTGGGTCGAGACACCATCCTCAATGGCAATCCGAATGTCCCCGGTCACGGGGTCAGTCATCACGGTTTCGGATCCGGCGGTACCGCCGGCGACCAGCGTAATCGCGATATTACCTGCCCCGCCCTCTTCGGCGCTAACCGTCAGGGCAGAATCCAGCACACCCGAAGCGGTGGCGGCGCCGGTGAAAAAATCATTGCCGGTCGAACCATCGAGCCCGTAACCGCTCGCATGCAAGGTATTGACTGCTTCCATAAAACTTTGCGCCAGAGTGTCCAGCCGATTCAGATAGTTTCGAATGTCCAGATCTCTGGCATTCAGCCAACCCTTCATCTTGCCGCCGGAAATCGTGTCGGTAATGTCCACTGTGTTATCGGCCGCGTCCACCCAAACGACATTTTGATTGCCGGCAGAGTTTACCTGAGTTGAAAGTCGGTAGACATTGGTCCCTTCCACCAGCGGCTGTCCGCTGCCCACCGAGACCGTAACGCCGCCGTTGGCATTTTCAAAGCTGTCGATGTCGATCAGTTCGGAAAGGTCGTTCAATAACTGATCCCGCTGATCCCGGAAATCATTGGCCGTATCACCGCCGGCTTCCATTTGGACAATTTTTTGATTCAGACTGCCAATCTTCTCGGACAACAGATTGATTTCATCAACGTTGCCTTTGATCATGGTGTCAATGTCCGTTTGAACCGTTTGCAGATCCTGGTAGTTGTTGGAGAATGTCGTCGCCAGCGTTTCACTTTTGGCTACCAGCACGCTGCGTTCAACCGAACCGGAGGGGTTATTGGAAAGATCCTGCCAGGCATTCCAGAAATCGCTCATAACCTGACTCAATCCGTAGCCTCCGGATTCATCTGAAATCATTTCCACCCTTTCGAGCATATCCTTGTTGGCTTCCCACTTACCCAGGCTCTGGGTTTCATTGTTGATCTGGACCCCCAGAAACCGTTGGTAGATCCTTTCGACTTCGATCGCATTCACACCGGTACCCACCGGTCCGATGCTGGAGTCGACGGGAAAATCGCTGGCCATATTCAACCGCTGCCGGCTGTAACCGGGGGTATTTATATTGGCAATATTGTTGCCGGTGACATAAATACCTTTCTGCTGGGCTGACAGCGCTTTGCTGCCGATACTGAGCACACCGAAGATATCCGTCATAGTCAACCACCTTTTCGTGAAGATTGGCGGGGTTTGCCGTCCCGCTCCAGAAGGCTTATGATGGCCTGCGGGATTCTGGGCAGCGGCACAATTTCGTCAACCGCACCGAGCTTAACGGCTTCCTTGGGCATGCCGTAGACCACACAGGTGGCCTCATCCTGCGCCAGGGTGCAGGCTCCGCTTTCCTTCATTGCCAGCATGCCTTTGGCCCCGTCGGCTCCCATCCCAGTGAGCATCACACCGACGGCATTGCGCGCAGCACTTTTGGCCACCGATTGGAATAAAACATCAACGCTGGGCCGCTGGTAATGAACTCGCGGTCCGGACTTTATTCGCACCGTATACGTTCCCCCGTTGCGGGTCAGGACCATGTGCTGGTTGCCCGGGGCAATCAAAGCAACGCCGGGTACGATATGATCATTGTTGCAGGCTTCGCGCACCTGCATGGGACAGATTTCATTCAGCCGCTTGGCAAATGACGTGGTAAAATGCTCGGGCATATGCTGCACAATCACAATTCCCGGAGATGTGGCGGGCATTTTGCTGAGCACCGATTCAATCGCCTTGGTTCCGCCGGTTGAAGCGCCGATGGCAATTACTTTATGGGTCGTTTTAACCAGCAGACTGGATGGTTCGACATTATCATCCGCGGAGTGGGACGATAGGCAATGGTTGTCTACATTGGCCACCGCTGCCGAGCGAATGGCAAGCGCCAAATGGTGGGAAACATTTTTGGTGGAATACGCAGCACCGGGTTTGCACAGGACTTCAACCGCCCCCAGATCCAGCGCCTTGAGGGCCAGTTCGCTGTTTTTGGGCGTCAAGGAGCTTAATACCACCACCGGCAGCGGGTAGTGCTTCATAAGCCTGGCCAGAAATGACAAACCGTCCATTCTGGGCATTTCAAGATCCAGGGTAATGACATCCGGACGCAGCTCAATTATTTTATCCCGCGCAATGTAAGGGTCCACCGCCGTGCCGACGATTTCGATATCATCATAGCGGGACAGCTCCTCTGTCATCACCTTGCGGACGACCGCCGAATCATCTACGATAAGCACTTTAATCATACGCGGCTCTTTTCTTTGTTATCAATCCTGTCGGAATTCCTATTTAATTGCCGATTCCGGAAGTTCTCCCTCGGTGAAAAGATACACATCACAATACCCGTCCTCCAGCATCAGCCGCACCACACAAGCGGGGGCGTCCCGGCTGATCAGTTCGCGCGCATCGAAGGCGGAAAGAGTTTCCGGAGTCCCGATGTTAAACTCCACCTGATCACCGGCGATTGCCGGCAGTACATTGCCGCAGATGACATTGGTTAATTCTTTAAACGCATCCCGTTGCGCTTCACTGGAAATCTCCACATCATCTTCCAATCCCAGCATATTGGCAGCCAGTTCGGGAATGACGGATGTCGAGACGCGCACGATCAGAGAACCGCAGAATAATCCGCTGAATGCTACTCGTCCCGTCACGGCGGGTTCCGGGCCGTCCTGGCCGCGATCGTCGTCTGGAAAGGCAAACAAAAATGCCAGTCTCTCCAGAGTGTCATTGGTGACACCGGTTAAAATGTTTTTAAGCTGCTGCGTCATCGAAAACTCCGTCTCCTAAAAAGTCTTTTACGGTATCGCGGATTACTTCCGGAGTGAACGGCTTATGAATAAAGCGGACCCCTTTGTCCTGCAACCGCTCGACCCGGGTTTTGCTGCCTTCGGTTGATACGACCACGATGGGAATATCTTTGAACTCGGGGTGTTCCAGCATGCGATTGATCATATCCTCGCCGTTCATCACCGGCATGTTGATGTCGGCGATGACTAGATCAATCCAGCTATGCTGGAGTGCATCGAGCCCTTCCCGGCCATTGGCGGCCTGGTGGATCTCACCCAGCTGAAGACCGCTCAACCGAATGGTCTTTATGATCATCGACCGCATAACTCCACTGTCATCCACAACAAGGACATTCACTGCCATGGTTAATCCTCAAAATTGAAAATTATTTGGTAACCAAAACATCGGACAACTCTTCCACCCACTGCAGGGTCTGACTGGCCACCTTCTCCAGATGATGGGCCGTCAGCCCCAAACGTTTGACCGCTTCCCCTGAAGGTTTGTATTGCAGTCCGTCCCGGCCGACACCGACCCCGATCATCAGACACAACACATCGGCGATATGGACGATGTCCAGCATCGTATCTGCCTGAGCGGCGGATTCCGGATCATGGTGCCAGCGCACGGCGTTGACAAGCTCCGGCGGCAGTGACCACTTTCGGAGTATCTTGGCGCCGATATCGGCATGATTGACTCCCAGGACCATATTTTCGGCCATTTCAAAAGAGACTTCCTGGGATAAGATATTTTCAATTTTCTTAAAATCATCCTGGACAAAATCACCCAGAACCAGTTTGCCGACATCGTGCAGCAGGGCCGCCGTAAATATCTCTTCGGCTGCTTCGATATTCAGTTCTTTTACCAGTCCTTCGGCCGCCACCGTTACTGCAAGGGAGTGTCGCCACAGTTCCCCCGGGGACAAATCATAACCGGGCACCGGTCTATCCATCAGGGCACTGACACAGGAAGCAATCACCATTTGAATCAGACGCTTCAATCCCAATAGCAACACCGCCTGGCGCACCGAGCCGATCTTCGAGGGAATGCCGAAATAGGCCGAGTTGGCCAGCCGCAACAGGTTGGCTGTCAGGCCCGCATCCTGCCGCAAAATAAGCTCAATTTGAGTTACGTTAATATCCGAATCATTGATCAGGGCCAGCAGTTTCACCGCGGCTCCCGGCATGCCCGGAAATGAACTTAACTTGGATGCGATATTTTTGAGTTCTTGCGACATTCGATTCCCCTTCGCCTAATCCCTGGCCACCCTGCTAATTAAAGGTCAAAGCGCCTGATAATTCGTCTACCCATTGGGACACCCGCACTTTGATGTCTCCAAATTGAGCGATGTCCAGCCCCAGCCTCTCAATTACCGCCGGGGACAGATCGGCGGAAAAAGCTTCCGGCTCACTGTCGTTGCCGCCGGTCTGGCACAGCACATCGGCCAGATAAACAATATCGGTCGAGGGGCAGGACTTTTCAATAAAATCAGGATCGTGATGCCAGCGTACGGCATCGATGACATCCCGCGGGAAAGACCATTGGGTTAAAATCTGGGCCCCGACTTCGGCATGGTCGGTGCCAAGCACCATATTCTCGGCCACGACATACGGCACGCCGGAGTTGGCGATCTTTTCAATGGCCTCCTGTTCTTCTTTTACGAAATGGCCGAGGATCAGCTTGCCGATATCATGCAGCAGCGCCGGGGTGAAAATATCTTCGGCCTCAATATTCTTCTTATCCTTGACCAACGCTTCCGAAGCAATCGACACGGCGATCGAATGCCGCCACAGATCTCCCGGCGGCATATTATAGCCGGGAACCGGTTTGTCCATAACCGCATTGACACACGATGCAATGACCAGCTGGATCAATTTTTTCAGGCCGAGCAGCAGAACGGCTTGCCGGGTCGAGGCGACCTTGGAGGGAATTCCGAAATAGGCCGAATTGGCCAATCGCAGCACATTGCCCGTTAATCCCGGATCATGGCGCAGAACATCTTCAATTTCATCCACCGTGGTTTCCGGGTCTTCCAGCATCCTGAGCATCTTGGCGCCGGTGGCCGGCATGCTGGGAAACGATTTTATTCTGGATAGTATTTCATTCAAATTCGAATGGTTCATAAATTCCTCTTATTCCCGCTGCTGGCGACTACCGTTTGTCCGGTCTCAATATCAAAATGAATGGTACGGCTGGCCGTTCCGCCGACATCTTCCGTTTTCAGCAATATGTTGTTTTTCCAAAGCAATTTCTTGAGGACCGTATAGTTGCGCTCACCGATTTTAAACATTTCATTCTTTCCCAAAGGATTTCCGCAGCCGGCCGCCTTGATGATCATGCGGGATTTCTGCCCGCCGATTTCATACAGCGCCTTGAATAGCGCCGGCACCCCCGTATCAACGAACATAAAGGGATTGGCCTGCGCCTTGGCCGGATTAATTTTCGACAGCGGCAACATGGCATGCAACAGTCCGCCAATTTTTTGAACCGGATCATAAACCATCAGCCCCAGGCAACTTCCCAGCGCATGCGTCACGATAGTGTCAGAATTGCGCCCGATTTTCATATCTCCCACTGCAACGATGTATCTCATGTGCTTCTAATCAGACCTTTATAGATGGCTATTTCCGATAGGTGGCCGGTCGCATGTACCGGAATTCGTGGCTAATTGACGACAGGCCCTCCGAGTGGCCGACAAAGAGATAGCCACCTGGCTCCAGCAATTCATAGAAACGATGGATCAGCTGCTGCTGGGTCGGTCTGTCAAAATATATCATTACGTTGCGACAGAAGATCACATTAAACGGTCCCTTCATCGGCCATGGTTCCAAAAGATTCAACCATGCCAGCCGCACCATTTTCCGGATACACTCGGCAACGCGATAGCTGCCCCCCTGTTGAGCGGTCAGTCTGGTGAAATATTTTTTAAACTGCGGGGAAGGCAGACTTTGCACTGTTTCCGCCGGATAAACGGCCAGCCGTGCTTTCTCCAGCATTCGCCTGGATATATCCGATGCCAGGATCAGGGCGTCCCTGGTATCGATGTCCGACATATGTTCCCGCAGCCAGATGGCAAGAGTATACGGCTCCTCGCCGGATGAACAGGCGGCGCTCCAGAATCGCAGTCGACGGCTTTTGAGTTCGGGCAAAATTTGATCCCGCAGGTAATTAAAATGTTCGGCTTCTCTAAAAAAGCTGGTTTTGTTGGTCGTCATGACATCAATGAATAAAGCCTGTTCATGACTGCCCTCGACACTCTCGATGTAATCCAGATACTCCTGAACGTTAAAAATCCCCCGGGCCCGCAGCCGCTTTGCCAGACGCGCCCGGACTAGGGCTTCTTTGCCTTTTTTCAGATTGATGCCGCTGGATCGGTAGACAATCTCACTGATCTTTCTGAATTGTTCTTCCTTCAGCTGCACGGCCATCAAGTTCATGTCTCTTACCTTTTCCGGCCAGGCCGGGATGGACTATTGAATATTGAAAATCGAATATTGAATATTTGTGGAAGTCGCTACGCTCCGGCATTTTTTATTTATACCCACATAGCGTTCTGTACCTGGATGGAAATTTTTAAAATTGATCCGCCGCAGGCAGACCTTAAATCTTCAATTTTCAATCTTCAATTTTCAATTGTTGTCACGCCGCCATCGACCGGTCGATGCCGGTCTCAGTTTCTTCCTGGAGTTCTCGGACACGGCCGGTATTGGCAAATTTTACCAGTCCGCCGACATCAATAATCAAGCCCACCCGCCCATCGGGCATGATGGCACTACCTGATATTCCGGGAATATCCTTCATGGTCTCTCCCAGTGACTTGATAACGACCTGCTGTCGACCGATCAGTTCGTCAACCAGCAGACCGGCCGGCCGGTCTTCGTCCTCCACGATAACGACAACCGCGTCCTTGGCATCCTGCTTGGCATCGTCGATATGATACAGGCGCGCCACGCGAAATAGTGGAATCAAGCTGCCCTGCAGCGTGACAATTTCCCCCTGATTGAGCACTGTCGCCAGGTCGCTTTTACCTGGTCTGATGGAACGAATAATCGAGACGGTCGGCAGGACATAAGTTTCGGACCCCACCCGGACGACCATTCCATCGATTATCGCCAGGGTCAGCGGCAGACTCATTTTAAATACGCTGCCGCTGCCGCATTCGGATTTGATCTCCACCTGGCCGCGCAGGGCCTCGATATTTTTTTTGACCACATCCATCCCAACCCCTCGTCCCGATACATCGGTTACGACCTGGGCGGTAGAAAAGCCGGGCTCAAAAATCATATTGAACACCTCCCGATCACTCAGGGTACGATCGCTGGAATCGGAAGGCTCACCAATCAACCCCTTCTCCCGCGCCTTGGCCAAAATCACGGTGCGATCAAGTCCTTTTCCGTCATCTCTAACCTCAACCACCACACTGCCGGCGGAGTGATAGGCCATTAATCGGACCGTTCCGTACTCGGGCTTACCGTTCCGTTTGCGCTCATCCGGCGGCTCAATGCCGTGATCGACGGCGTTGCGAACCATGTGAACCAGAGGATCGTTGATAATGTTGACCAGATTGCGATCAATTTCGGTGTCTTCACCTTCGGTCGCGAAATTGACATTTTTACCCACTTTGCGCGCCACATCTCTTACCAGACGCGCCATTTTGCTAAAGGTCCCCTTGAGCGGCACCATACGCATCGACATGCTGATATCCTGCAGCTCCCGCACTATTTTGCTGGTATGAGAAACCTTTTTGGCCAGTTCATGGTTGTCGCTGTTGGCCACCAGCTCATCCTGAGCAACCATGGAGTGGGCGATGACCAGCTCACCCACCATGTCAATTAAACGGTCCAGACGTTGGGTACCGACCCGCACCGAAGAATCCACCACCGGCTGACTGCTGTTGATGCGTTTCTGGGCACGCAGCGCCTGCCCCACATCCTCGGCGGAGGCCGCCTTGGACTTGACCATGGCCGCACCCAGTTTTTGATCGGGATGAGCGGCAGCAACTTCTTCGACCTGCTCTCTTTCTATTTTGCCCTGCGCCACCAGCATGTCGCCGACGCGCGGGGCCGCGACGTCATCGGTTTCCTCTGATATACCGGCCGCCTCCGGGTCGGCTAAAACCCTGACCAATTCATCATAGCCTTCCGGTTTGAGCAGAGGCTCGCCGGACAGGGCCGCCTGCACACGACTCATCAGTTCTTTGATCATGTCCAGGGCCCGCAGTGACAGATCCGCATACCCGCCGCTATAGCGAATTTCACCGTCGCGCACCCGGCTCAGCAGGGATTCGGCATGATGACCGAATCCGGAGAGCACATTGAGCCCCAAAAAGGCAGAGGTCCCTTTAACCGTGTGGAACGCCCGGAAAACCTTACCGACAGATTCCATATCCTCAGGGTCGGTCTCCAGGGACAGCAGCGCTTCTTCGGCGCTGGAGATCAAATCACTGCCCTCCGCGATAAACTCGGCGATGAGCTCCGCATCCGCATCCCGGGGCATGTGATCGAAATTGGGATCATCTTCAGCAGGCTGGCCGAGCTTCGCTTCGGTGGACGGATCCGCGGGCTCACTGCCTGATTCAGCGGGGCCGCCGACGTCCTCCAGAGGATCCATGGCTTTTTCAAGCAGAGAGCCGGCCTCGCTGAAGGTTTGCTCCGGATCCGCAGTCCGGCCTTCTACAATTTCGTTGATTTTATCGACAGCCCTGGCAATCAAGCTGCCGGAATCCTCCCTGTCATTGCCGTCCGCGATCAGATTCAACAATGATGTGCGCAGATTTAATAATCCAGCATGATTATCGGGTTCGAGTTGGATCAGCAAGGCAGCGGCATCATCCAGGGATTCAATCGATGGCTCGGCCGAATCGCCGGTTTCGGCCGATAATGCCTCCGCGTCTGAATCTTGCGGAGGATGGATAATTTTTTCCAGTTTCCGCCGGGTTTCAACGACCTGTTCCTCATCGACATTCCGGCCGGACAGACATTGTTCGGCGGAATTCAGCCCCTGCCAGACGGCGTCGACCAGTGATAGAGGGTCATTCACTGTTTGACCGCCCATCGCTTCGAGCCCCGCGTGGATCAGATCCAGCAGCGCTTTTATATCCTTGTTCTTCTTGGGGACTGCGGTCAGGATGCCTTCGAGTTCCCGGCCCAAATTATGCCAGGCGTCGCAGTCATTTATTCCGGCATTGTCAATCTCTTCTGCGATCTTCTTGAGGGTTTTGATAACTTTTTGATTTCTTTGGCCCATTTGGGATTTCCAGGCTCCTTTTCATGTCCGATAGCGCATCGACACTGCGCCAACGCATTCATTAGATATCGCTGCACACGCATTTGCCGGTCGAATATGAGCTGTGAATACTTCCGGTGCTATAATAGACGGTGTTGCATGAAAGCAGTTCATTGAGCAAATTAAACGCCCCCCGCAAAAGCGTCTGCGAATGCTCAAAAAGTTGTTGGGCGAATTGATTGGCTTCCTGCACCCGAGCCACCACGGATGATAAATCCGTGCTGGCCTGCCGCAACTGTCCGGCAAAGGGCTCAGCCACCAATTGTGAAAGTTTTTTCAGCGTAAGTTCCTGGAGCGGATATCCCAGGTCTTCAGCCAGACAGGCCACCACCCGGCGTCGTTTTTCATCGCTTTTTCGAAGTGCGGCCAAAAGATTTTCTTTTTCAACGGCGGCTTCATTCAAAGCGATTAATTCCGATTTAACCGCTGCCTCTTTCTCTTTGTCGATCACAGCCAGCACCGATTGATAAAGCTCTGTTTCGCGGCTGAGAAGGCCAAGCAATTGCTCCAGCATCAAATTCAATTTCATGGTTGAATTCTCCGATTTGATCGCTATTTCGCATGATTGTTATCGGTTGAAAAACGCAAAAGCTTTAGTCTTTTTTCCCTTCTTGCCCCTGTCTCACGGCAGGTTTGATTTCTCCTGGCCGGTTGTCAAGCGGCTCAGCTGTTCCTCCAATATTGAAGACAGTCCGATGCCGCCGGCAGCCGAAATCTTTCTGGACAGCTCAACATCCAGCATCGAGGTGAAAATCTCCTCGGCCCGTCCACCGCTGATAAAGCCGGATTTGTCGATTGTCGCCCGCATTTGCTGGATCAGGTAGTTTACGAAGAGCGACTCCATCTCCGTGCAGGCGGCATGCAGCCGAGGGTCGGTTTTACCGGCCGCAATTTTTTTGGCCGCGTTCAGGGTGTTGCCGATTCTCTGGTTCCGGTACTGCCGGTTAAGATAACCGGCGGCCTGTAAGAAGAAGGAATTATTATCATCCATATTATATGATCTCCAATTCAGCCTGCAGAGCGCCGGCCGCTTTGAGGGCCTGAAAAATGGCAATCAGATCCCGCGGGGAAGCACCCAGGGCATTTAAGGCCTTGACGACTTCGCCGATGCTCACGCCGGATTCCACTAAAAATATGGGGTTGTTGCCCTCCTGGACCTGGACATCCGATTCGGGCGTGACCACAGTCCTACCGGATCTTGAAAACGGCAGCGGCTGGGAAACTTGCTGAGTCTCCGTAATTTGGATGCTTAAATTCCCGTGAGCGATGGCAATGGTGGAAATTCTCACATTTTCGCCCATGATGACCGTGCCGGTGCGCTCATTGATGACCACCTTGGACACCACATCCGGGGTGACTCCCAAACCTTCGATCATCGTTACCATGGGAACGGTATTGCCTCTGTATTTTTCAGGGACTTTGACTTCAATGGTGCCGGCGTCCAGGGTACGGGCGATGGGTTCATAAAATGCAATATTTATCGCCTGCGCCATGCGGGAAGCAGTGGTAAAATCCGGCAGGTGCAGCGTTAAGGTAAGCAATTGCTTTTGATTAAAATGGGTAGATACCTCTTTTTCAATCAAGGCGCCGTTGACCACCCGGCCCACGGTCGGAAAGTTTTTCTGAACCTCGGTACCGGATGCAGTTCCGGCAACAAAACCACCTGTACTGACGGATCCCTGCGCCACGGCATAAACCTGACCATCCGCCGCCTTCAGCGGGGTAAAAAGCAGGTTGCCTCCCTGAAGATTATTGGAGTCACCAATGGAACTCACGAGAACATCAATTCTGCTTCCGGTGCGCGCAAAGGCCGGCAGATCGGTGGTCACCATAACCGCGGCCACATTATTCACCTTGATGTCATCCGGTTTGACGGTAACGCCCATTTTTTCCAGCATGCTGGCCATGGACTGCAGCGTGAAGATCGCCTTATTACTGTCGCCGGTGCCGTTCAATCCAACCACCAGGCCATAGCCGACCAGCTGATTCGGTCGCACGCCTTTGATATCGGCGATATCCTTGATGCGCACCCCTTGGGCAGGTTCGACCAAAAACAGTAAACCCGCCAAAAACAGCACGAGTTTAAGAATTGAAGGTATCATCGGATTTTTCAAATTAACCAGCAGCATAAAGATTTTTCCTTTAAACTAAAACGGCCAGGCGCTGTTCAGCAAATTGGCCAGCCATCCGGGGCGCTGACGATCGTTTACAATGCCGGAGCCGCTGTACGCTATTTTGGCATCGGAGATAAAGGTCGATAATATGACATTGGTATCGGAGATATCGCGCGGCCGGATGACACCGGATAAAATGATTATCTGGTTCTCATAGTTGACCATTACTTCACGGGTGCCGACGATCTTCAGATTGCCGTTGGGCATGACCGCCACGACCCGGCAGGTGATATAGGCATCCAGACTGCCGCTGCGGGTAGTTTCGCCGTCGCCGGCAAATGCGCTTTTCATGGAGCCTTGGACCGATGGATCCCCGAATGGATTAATTTTGGGTAGATCATTGCTGACATCGGGTAGAATTTCGTTTTGCCACCAGTTTTCCAGGCCGAACAATTTCTGAATTCCGGCCTCGAGACTGGAGGAGCGGGTGGTATCCGTCTTGGCTTTGTTGCTGGCCTTGGCGGATTCATCAATTTTAACCGTCACGATATCGCCGATGTTGCGGGCTTTGGTATCGATAAACATTCCGTTCAAGGAACTGCCGGCCTGCCATAAAGATCCATCGCTGTCGACGGACGGCGGGAGCGCCGGATACGGAGTCTGCCTCTCTTTGGCCGCCATTTTTTCCATCTCATACTCGATGTTGTTGCGATTTCCGGCACAGCCGTTGAAGCCGGCCAGCAAAAGAAGCGCGACAATGACTGCAGTGAATCGATCTGTTTGGGTCGGCATTGTGTCCCCTGAAATTTTCCTTAAAAAGATCTGTTTCATGGTGTTATGGCTTTCTCAGCGTTCTCTGCGGTAAACGGTTCCAAATGAAGTTTTTAAAAATCAACTTTCACCGTATTGGCATCCACCACCCGGGCATAAAGAATTTTTTTTGAGTCAAAATTAATCACCGGAATGCGTTCTCCGATTCTACCCTTCTTCCTGACTTCTCCCAGTGCCGTAGCTTTCAGACCGTCGGTTTCGGCTACGATTACGACCACATCCCCGCGCTTCACCAGCGGCGGAAATTCAATCAGGTTCGGCCGCAATACCGTTTGGGCGCCAATAGCTCGTTTGGTTCTTTTGCCCAGCACCGCATCCGGATCAAGGATGACATCGGAAGGCAAATTCGCCAGATCCATCTTTTGCACTTCAATATCATCTTCTGTAATCGGCTTATACCGCCCGAGAGGTTTTTTGGTAACCACAACATCGCTGAATACTTCTACGGTTGCGGTGGCCCAGGCGCGTTTGAAAAATTTACCGTTGACATCGAAATCAATGGTGAACTGAATTTTTCCCATCGCTTCGGCATTTTGCGTGGGACTGACGGTATAAGTTACGCGGCCGTCGGGCAATTCGATCTCCTCGGCCACTCGAATGTCTTTGATTCTGGCATCAGGCAAGTCGGCCAATAAATTTTTAGTGATGTAATCCGAAACCAGAGTTTTGATTTTTTCCCGGCTCATTACGATTAAGCTGCGTTTGACCACGACCTTTGGCGGAATCTGCAACACCAGATCAGCCGGATCAAATCCGTTTTGCTTCAGGCGCCGGTTTAAGTCGGCGGCTTCAAATTCCAGTGAATTGCCCGGCAGCGGCGCCCGGCCGATGTATATGTTGCCAAGCCTGTCAACCAAAAGCGGGTCATCACCTTCGATCTTGGCAATTTTACGCAGATAAACGGACTCACCATCAACCAGTGAATCTGGTGCAACGCTGATCCGCAATCCGCCGGCGGCAAAGACTGCACCGGTCATTGCCGGCAGAAGCAAAACCGTCCAAAGGCAAATGATCGACAGCCGGGGGCGCATGTCTTTATAAAATTTCAAATTGTTACCTCTCAATCTTCAGCGTTAGCGTTTGACGTTGTTGGCCATTGACAGCATTTCATCGGCCGTCTGGATTGATTTGCTGTTGGCCTCGTAGGCCCGCTGCGCCGTTATCATGTTGACCATTTCGTCCACCACGCTGACATTGGACATTTCTAAAAAGCCCTGGGCCAAGGTTCCCAAGCCATCTTGGCCGGCAATACCGGTTATCGCATCGCCGGTTGCTTGGGAGGTTATAAACAGGTTTTTGCCCATGCTGATCAGGCCGGCCGGATTGACGAAGCGGACCAATTCAATGGTGCCCACTTCGCTGGGCGTTGTCTCCCCGGCCTGCAGCACCGAAACCGTGCCGTCCATGCCCACGGTAACGGATACCGCATCCGAAGGGACGGTAATTTGCGGTTCCAGTGAAAATCCATCGCCATTGACGATGCGCCCCTGATTGTCGAGCTTAAACGCCCCGTCCCGGCTATAAGCTGTCTCGCCGTTGGGCATTATGATCTGAAAGAACCCAGCCCCCTCGATGGCGAGATCGAGTTGGTTTTTGGTGTTTTCCAGTTCTCCCTGGCTGAACATTTTCAGCACGCTGGACGGCCGGACACCGCTGCCCAGCTGAATACCGGCCGGCACCTCGGTGTCCTGGCTGGAGGGTGTTCCAGCCGGTCGCAGGGTTTCGTAGAGCAAATCCTGAAATTCAGCTCGGCTTTTTTTAAAGCCCGTGGTGCCCACATTGGCCAGATTGTTTGATATAACATCCAGGTTCAATGCCTGCGCCTGCATGCCGCTTGCTGATGTCCATAAGCTGCGTATCATTGGTCCTCCCGGTAGCTACATTTGTCATTTGTTAAATATTATTGGTTATTGCTGAGTGGATATCAGCCATGACTTTCTGATAGTTGATGACAACTAACAGATAACTTTTAAATTACGCCGACCTGATTGATGGCCTTGGAATTGGCATCATCCGCCGCTTGAATGACTTTCTGATACGATTCATACCCCCTTAATACTTCAATCATCTCTGTCATCATTTTGACGGCGTCAACATTGGACATTTCGATAAACCCCTGGCTGACTTTAAAATTTTCGGCCCCGACCTCGGCTGCACCGGCGGCCGGCGGCTTGAATAAGGTATCACCGGCCTTGGACAGCCGGTTAAGCTCGGCGATATTAACGATCCGAAGGGTGTCCACCTGCTGGCCGTCAACCGACACATTGCCCTGCTCATCGACGGCAAATTTTTCATATTGATTCGGATTGGCATTGCTCGTTACGGTAATTTCACCGCTTTCTCCCAGCACCGGCCAGCCGTTGCGGGTCACCAGGACCCCATCGGCATTGAGAGTGAAATCACCTTGGCGGGTGTATTGGACACCATCCGGTGTCTGAACGCAAAAAAAACCGTCCCCCTGCAAGGCCAGATCAAAATCGTTGCCGGTTTTTTTCAGTGGTCCATTGCTGTGATCGGTATAAACATTGAAGTTCGACCAGAACAGGTCCGCCTGCGAACTCAGGTTCGGTGCATTCCCGGCGGTCGGGAGCGTCGGGTCGTTGGGATCGACCTGGGCAAAATACCCCTGATCCATTTTAAAGCCGACCGTATTGGCGTTGGCCAGATTATTGGAGATTATTTCCAGCCGTTTTTCACACGCCAGTGCACCGGCGGCCGCTATGTAAATGTCACCGCTCATTAGACTTCCTTTGGATTGAGTCTGCGAAAATTGATCTTTCCTACCACTTAAAATATACGTTTGTCTGATCCGCCAGATCGATTTCCGGCGGCATGGCAGTATGCTGATGCAAGAGACATACCAAGTCGGCCATGCCGCCAGGACGCCCGCCAAGCGTCGGTATTCAACGCAGGGCGGGCGGCACCGGTTTTAGAGCGCCTTATCTTTGCCGGGTTTAAACGGTCGGGTAGGAATTTTTTGCCGGTGGCTTAGGGTTCACGAAAAAATTAGTTCACAATTTTAGGCGTTGCGGCGCCCGGCTGGCAAGGCGCGAAAACGCAGGAATATCTGGATATTGCGAGCTTTCGCAACGCAGCCAGGCGGGATGCAGCGGCGTATAAAATGTGAAATTATTTTTGAGTGAGCCCTTAGTGCGATTATTGTAATTAGGGTAACGAATTTGATGAACTGGTGTTGAGGCTCAAGATGAGTTCGACTTCACCCAGCGGGGTTTTGAGTTCCTCGGCAATTTGGCGGGCCGGCATGCCCTTGGCGGCAAGTTGCTGGATCTGTTGCTGCAATTCGTCAATCTGCGACATGCCGTCGGAGACCGGGAATATTTCGCGGCTGTTGGAACGGCTCACTGGGGCAGGATAATTGAAAATGGGGGAGGTTTCAGGGCTTTGGCGGCCGAACGACAGCAGGTTTTCCAACTTAAGCCGCTCGGCGGCCATGGTGTCGGCGATATTGGCAAAAGCCTGGTCAATCTGTTGTTTGACCGTCTGACTCAGGACCTGCACATTGAAACTTTCCCCTGACGCCCTGAATGCATCTTCGCGTGCCGAAGACTTGAGCTTTCTACGGCTGCGGATTAGAAATAAAAGGATCAGCAGACATAATATGATCTGGATGCCGTCGACGGCCCTATCCCAGTATTGCGGCACTTGAAATACCATCTTAACTCCTTGTTTGTTATCATCAGCTAAACTCGGATATCGATGATTCGGTTTAATGAGGGATCAGTAGATTTTTCCTCTTCGTCGGCATCTTTCCTGGTTGCATACCGCGCGCTGTGTTCATCACCGGCAGAATTGTCGCCATCGGGGCTGCTTGCAAGTTCGGAATCATCTTTTTTCTTTTTCTTCCGGCGTTTTTTTTTAAATACTTCTTCAAACGGATTTTGCGGGTCGTTGCCTTTTCTTTGATCCGTCCGTTTAACTTTAGGGGCGGATGACAGGGACGGCAGTACCTTATTTAATTTTAGGCTATCCACCATAGCGCGACCTCCAGTTGGCGAGCATCAAGAAATGCGGCGAGCGATCGGTTCAGGCGGACCAATAATCCCGGTTACAAAATCTTATCTGCAAATATCATTCGATCAGCTTTTCTTTTCTCAATTTGGCCCGCAATCGTCTTATGGCCTGGGAGTGAATTTGTGAGACCCTTGATTCGGTGATGTCCAGAACCTTTCCCGTCTCCTTCATGGTCAGCTCTTCCAAATAATACAGGGAAATTACCAGGCGCTCCTTCTCCGGCAGCTGTTCAATGGCCCTGACCGTCGCTTCCTTTATTTCCTTGAGCCGTGTCAGGGTGAGCGCATCGAAGTCATTTTCCACCAGATAACTCATCAATTTATCTTTTTCATCCCTGGAAGAATATCCCAGTTCCTCAAAGCTGATAAAAGATATACTTGACATCTGTTTTGTGCGATAGACCTGCTCGACGTTGACACCCATTTCTTCGGCAACTTCAATATCGTCGGCTTCCCGGCCGAATTTCTGCTCCAATCTGAGGTAGGTGTTCTCCAGTTCTCTTATTTTGCGCCGATTCGACCTGGAGAGAAAATCCCGCGATCTGAGCTCGCTTAAAACCGCACCTTTGATGCGGAAAACGGCATAGGTCATAAACTTGTTGTCTCTTTTGGGATCATAGCGATCAACGGCCTGGATCAGGCCGATAACACCCACATTCATCAAATCATCAATGTCAATCGTGGAAGGCAGGTGAACCGCTATTCGGTGAACAATACGCTTGACATAGGGCAGGTATTCGGTGATTAATTGATCCCGGTAAGAAGTATCGTTTTTGTCTAAATTTTTTACGGGTGTCTGTGCCGGTGCCATAAAATTATATCTCCCCGATATCGATTCAACGAGGTTGAAAGCAAATGGGTATTGGTTCTTAACTTTTTAAGTTCCTACACCAGGTTGTTCTGAACCAAGTGCTGCCAGAATAGATTGCTGCCGTTGCGCGGCGGGTTCAACGGCGGCATGGCGGCAATCTTGCGGGCCAAATCTTTGAAACATCTACTGGCCTGGCTTTCCGGGTATAGTTCGCTGACAATTTTTTGATTTTTTACCCCACGGGTGACTTTTTCGTCGTGCAAAATGCAACCCAGATATTCGATTTCCATATCCAGAAACCGCTCGGTTACCAGATGCAGCTGTCTGAAAACCTCACGGCCCTCTTCCGGTCGACTGGCCATGTTTACCAGCAATTTGCAAATCTTCCCCGAATATTTAAGCGACAACACCTTCATCAGCGCATATGCATCGGTAATGGATGTCGGTTCCGGTGAGACCACAACGACGATTTCCTGAGCCGTAGCATTAAAATCCATAACATTGGAGGATATACCGGCCGCCGTATCGATAAATAAAATATCGACACTGTCGACTAACAAATCCAGCTGCCTCAGGATCTGGATCTTTTGTTCACGGGTCAGATGAGTTAATTCCTGAATACCGGATGAGGCCGGCAATATTTTCATGTGCCCCGGACCTTCAATGAGAATCTCTTCAATCGATTTCTCCTCCATAATGACGTGGGACAAATTATATTTTGGCGCCAATCCAAGCAGGACATCCAGGTTCCCCAAGCCCAGATCCGCATCAAGGATCAGTACTTTTTTCCCTAATTTGGTGAAGGCGTATCCCAGGTTGGCGACGATGCTGGTTTTGCCGACGCCGCCCTTGCCGCTGGTAACGGCGATAACGCGGGCATTGGCGTTGTGCTTTTTTCTGGTCGTGGTCGCTGATGTTCCGGCTCCCACTTCACGTCTGCGGGACAAGCTGATCACCTTATTCGCGGGATGCTTCACGGGCATTATCGTTTGTCTCCTCACCTTGAAAACATTTAATTATTACGATGTGTATAACTCGATAGATTTAGCCGGTTTGCCATTACATCGGCGGTTTCACCCCGTTTGCGGCGATCCGGCTTGCAACTCCGGCAGGGCAGAAAATTTTGAGCCTCAGCCTCACCGGTACTATTGAACTGGATAATATTGTCGGCTTTTATTCTCGCCGACCATTTGCAATCCGTACAGTGGTAGACGTCGGAATTTTTATTGGCCACATAGTACACGCGCTTATTTGTCCGACCGTAAACTGCAGCGGTCCGGTCGATATTCGCATCCAAGGCTTTGATCGAGGGCGACCGGCCGGCGTTTTTGAACTTAAATATCAGATCGACCAGTTTCTGAACTGTGCCCGCTTCGATATCATCGGGCACCTTGCGTCCGCAGCTTAAAAATGAAAGCGGCAAACCGGTGCGGATCAATACATTGACGACGTTGCCGAAGGTACCGCTTTCATCAATTTTGGTGAACACCAATCGCTGATCACCGATGCCCTTAAAGTTTTCCGCCGTCGCCATCAGATCATTTTCCTTGGTGACGGCGCTCATGACCAGATGCGTCTGCAGGTTCGGCATCTCCGCCAGAAGCGACTTAAGCTCCAAAATCTGGTTTTGATCCGAAGGGTTGATGCCGGGGGTGTCGATCAAAATTAAGTCCGCCGGCGAATTTTTTTCTATGGCCCGATTCAATTCGGTCGCGTTGAGGGCTGTTTCCAAGGGAATCCCGATGATGCGAGCGTATTTCTTGAGCTGTTCGTTGGCTGCAATGCCATAATTATCAAGGGTTATCAGAGCAACGCGTGTCTTGTACCGGGTGGTCTGCAAGGCCGCCAGCTTGGCAAGGGTTGTCGTTTTGCCGACGCCGGCGGTACCGATAAAGGCCATGATATTCGGCTTTTCCGGTCCGAACGCATTTCTAACGGTCCGAACCCCCATTTCCTCCAGAATGGAAACCAGGTGGGTTTTAAGACTGCCATCGGCCAACAGTTCCTCTATTGCCGGAATACGCCTAATTTCATCGATCAATTCGGAAGCAACCCCGCGGTCGACTTCCTGGGCGAGGATCTGCTGATACAAAGAAGACAATGCCCGGTTGGTGCGCGAATCGACCTTATTTTTGGCAAGGTAGCTTTTCGGATAATTCGGGTTCGGCGCCGGGTAACCCGGCGAGGGGCTTTGGATCTCTTGGGCCGTCCCGTGCTCAATGCCCGGCGGAATTTTTGGCGCAATGGCTGGGCTCATTTTGGCACCCGCTGCTGTCTCATTATGTGAATCGGGCGATTGTTTATCGATGGCAGCGGTAACCTCCACGCCCGCGTACTTCAGGGATCCGAAGAATCCCCTACCCTTTCTTATACTGCGGGCTGACAAAATCACTGCCTCCGGACCGAGATCACCTTTAATCATGCGCAGGGCCGTCGTCATATTCTTGGCTTCATACCTCTTAATTTGCATCGTTGAGCTCCAGCGTGCCTAATGATTGAATATCAGCATTTTTTAGTATCTCATCATAGGATAGGACCGAGACGTTCGGTATAAATTGATCCACCAGTTTTTTGAAATGCCCTCTAATCTGGGCCGAACAAACCACCACCGGCTGACAATTCAGCGCAGCGCCCCTTTGCAGGCTGTGCGCCAGGTTTTTCATAATTTTTTGAGCGACCTGCGGATCAAGGGCAAACAGGCTGCCGTGATCCGTCGACTGAATCGCAGCGGCAACGGCCGACTCGACGCTGTGATCGAGGGTCAGCACCGGTAAGGCGCCGTCTTGATTCAGGTGAATTCGGGTGATGGTGCGGGAAAGCGCCTGACGCACATATTCGGTCAGAAGATCCAGGTCTTTGATCACCGGCGCCCAGTCGGCAAGCGTCTCCATGATTGCCAGCAGGTCCCGAATAGGAATTTGCTCTTTTAAAAGATTTTGCAGAACCTTTACCACGCCTCCCAGGGAAAGCAGGTTGGGAACCAATTCCTCCACGACTTTGGGATGCGATTCTTTGAGATTGTCCAATAGTTGCTGAACTTCCTGCCGGCCTAAAAATTCGTGGCTGTGGCGCTTGACGATTTCAGAAAGATGCGTGGTCATAACTGTTGCCAGATCCACAACCGTATACCCCTTGGCCATCGCATTTTCTTTGGCGCTTTCCTTAATCCAAAGCGCGGGCAGCCCGTAGGTCGGTTCGGTGGTCGCAATACCGTCGATCTCTTCGTCGGCCGTGCCCGGATTCATCGCCAGATAGTAGTTTGTCATAAGATTTCCGTTGGCTATTTCATTGCCTTTGAGCATGATGGAGTACTGCCCCGGTTTCAATTGCATATTGTCCTGAATGTGAACCGGCGGAACAATAATACCCATTTCGTCGGCGACCTGACGGCGGATAGACTTTATCCGCCTCAGCAATTCCCCATTCTGTTCGGCATCCACCAGCGGTATCAGACCGTAACCCACCTCAATGGCCAGCGTATCGAGCAGCGGCAGGGAGTCCAACTGTTCAGCGGGCTCGCGTTTTGCTTCGACAATCTGGGTTTCCTGTTCGATCAACTGCTGTTGCCGGGTTGCCCGACTAATGGTATAGGTCAGTCCGCCGGCTAGCGCTGCTAAAACCCAGAACGGGACCAGGGGCAAACCGGGAATGATGCCAAAGCCGAAAAGCACGAGCGCCGCGATTCCAATCGGCCGCGGCTGAAGCAGGATTTGAGAGGTAATTTCCTCGCCCAGATTGGATTCGGCCCCCGCCCGGCTGACAATAATTCCCGCTGCGGTCGAAATAATCAGGGCTGGAATCTGGCTGACCAGACCGTCGCCGATCGTCAGCAGGGTATATGTCTCGGCGGCATTGCCGAAGGACATCTTATTCTGGAAGACCCCGATGGCCAACCCGCCGATAATATTGGCCAGGGTGATGATGATGCCCGCGACGGCATCCCCCCGCACAAATTTATTGGCACCGTCCATCGCCCCGTAGTATTCGGCTTCCTTCGCAATCTCCTCGCGGCGTGCCCGGGCTTCCTGCTCATTGATCGAGCCGGCATTTAAATCGGCATCGATGCTCATTTGTTTACCCGGCATTGCATCCAGGGTGAACCTGGCGGCAACCTCCGCAATTCGGCCCGCACCCTTGGTAATCACCATAAAATTGATGGCCACCAGAATGACAAAAATGATGATGCCTACCAGGAAATTCCCGCCCACGACAAATTTGCCGAAAGCTTGAATCACTTTGCCGGCCGCTATGGAACCCTCATTGCCGTGGAGTAGGATCATGCGCGTGGAGGCGACATTGAGTGAGAGCCGAAACAGGGTGACAAGGAGCAAAATGGAGGGAAAGGCGGACAACTCCAGGGGTCTCAGGGTATACATGGAGGCCAGCAGGATGATGAGCGCCAAGGTAATATTGAAGGAAATGAGCATATCGAGCAGCATTGGCGGCAGCGGAATTACCATAAATACCAGAATCCCGACCACGGCCACGGCCAAGTAGATATCGCTGTTTTTCGTAATACCCGGAATTTTCGGGCTGAATTGGGTTTGTTCTGCGACGGTCATAGTGTTTACTTTGTCAGCTATCCTTCATTTTGTACATTCCCTTAAGCCGGTATACATACGCCAGCACTTCGGCGACCGCCCGGTAAAGCTCGGCCGGGATGTAGTCACCGAGATCAACCATTTTAAAGAGGGCCTGGGCCAGCGGTTTCTCCTCAACGATCGGAATTTGATTTTCTTCGGCAATTTCCCTGATGCGCTGGGCAACAAATCCGGCGCCTTTGGCCACCACGCGGGGGGCTATCATCGCCTGGGCATCAAATTTAAGCGCAATTGCCAGGCGGGTCGGGTTGGTGATGACCACGTCGGCTTCCGGAACAGCCTCCATCATTCGGCGTCGCGCCATTTCCAATTGAACCCCGCGAATTCTGGCCTTGATCTTGGGGTCGCCTTGCGATTGCTTGAATTCATCTTTTACTTCCTGCTTGGTCATTTTCAGATCCTGCTCGTATTGCCAGCGCTGGTAGATGTAGTCCAGGGCGGCCAGCACAATCATGGCCAGACTCACCAAGAAAAAAAGTTTAAGCGAAACCCGGGCGATAAACACAACAATTTGCCCCACTTCCTGCTGCACGAGATGAGGAAAGTCCGCTATATCACTTTTCAAGATCAGATAGGCAATGCCCCCGATAAATAGAATTTTGATGATGGATTTACCGAGTTCAACCAGTGATTTCAGAGACACGAAACGCTTCATGCCGGAAACCGGATTCAACTTGCTAAATTTCAGCGACATCGTCTGGGTATTGATTTGAAAACCAATCTGCATAACATTGGCGATGAAGCCCACAACGGCAATCGGCAGCAAAAACGGCAGCAGCACCGCCAGCAATCTGTAAAGAATCTCCAGAGAAAAAGCACTGGCATCGGTTACGCTGTCAATCCTCAGGCTTCCGATGTTTTGATATACCCTGGAAATGAGTTGCGACATATTCCAGAACATCCACGAACCGGCGAAATAAAAGATTCCCAGAGAAGTCAGTAAAATCATCACCGAAGAAACTTCTCTGCTGACAGCAACCTGGCCTTTCCTCCGGGCATCTTCTCGTTTTTTCCCGGTTGCTTTTTCAGTTCTTTCCTGACCGCCTGTTTCAGGCATAATTGATCATCTTTTCCTAGCTTATGACATCATTTTCAGCATGAGCAGAATGTGCCCACCCAGACCGTCGAAAATTTTTTTAAGAAATGCTGCAAAATACGGCAGACTGAATCCCAGAAAGAGAAGTCCGACCCCAATTTTCAAAGGCATGGCCACAATAAAGACATTCATCTGCGGCACGGTTCGGGCGACCAGCCCAAAAGCAGCACTGGTCACCAGCAGGACGGCTATCACCGGCGCTCCCACCTGAATCGCAATAACGAATATATTCCCGCTCAGCTGGATCAGCTGCTCCATTAATGAGCTGCCGAAATGCGCCCTCAAGGGCGGTACAATCCGGAAGCTCAGGGCTAACGCCTTGATAAACCAGTAATGCGCATTAATGGATAAAAAAATCAGCAGTGCGACCAGGTTGTTGAATTGTGCCAGAAGCGGAATCTGCTCGCTGTCGGCCGGATCCAACACTTCGGCGATCGCCAGCCCCATTTGATATCCCACCAATTGGCCGGCCAGCTGGATACCGGCAAAGATAAATTTCACGGAAAATCCGATGGTAAGTCCCAGCAAAATTTCTCTTGCGGCACCGATGCCGAGTGCAAATACACTGCCTGCCACGGGTATCGGATCCAGTTGCAACATCGGAAACAGAATCAAACCGGTTGCAAACGCCAGCCCCAGCTTGAACAGATGCGGCATCGTGTTGCTCTCAAACACCGGCATCGACATTAAAATGGCCGCAATCCTTATGGAAACCAATAAAAATAATTGCAGCTGCGGCAATGAAATATTTAAAGAAATCATTGTAAGTTCTTTATTGACCTGGGTTTGCTACCGTACATAAAACATGATGTTTTCAAACAGGTTTGTCGTAAAAACAATCATGGTTTGCATCATCCAGGGAAAGAAAAAAATCAGGGCTACAGCCACCGCCAGCATTTTCGGAATAAATGTCAGGGTCATCTCATTTATCGAAGTGACCGCCTGAAAAATGCTCACCAGCAGCCCGACCGCCAGGCCGGCCAGCAGCATCGGTGCCGACAGGCTGATGGCTGTTTTTACGGCTTCGAAAAAAAATCCCGTTATAAATTCAGGTGTCATACAAACCCCTTCACCAAACTGCCCACCAGCAGGTACCATCCATCGGCCAGGACAAACAGCATCAGTTTGAACGGCAGTGATACCATAACCGGCGGCAACATCATCATACCCATAGACAGCAAAACGCTGGCCACCACCATGTCGATGATTAAAAACGGCACATAAAGCAACAGACCGATCTGAAAAGCCGTCTTCACCTCGCTGATGATAAATGAGGGTATCAGCACGGTGGTTGGAATTTCACTCGCATTCTTGGGCCGTTTGAGCTTGGCGATATCGACGAACAATGCCAGGTCTTTTTCCCGGGTCTGTTTGAACATGAATTCTCTCAAAGGTGCCGCGGCGTTTTGCAGCGCCTCCTGATTCGTAATCTTTTTATCCAGGTAAGGTTCAAGGGCGTCCTGGTTTATTTTATGCCAGACCGGTGCCATAATAAAAATGGTTAGAAACAGTGCCAGGCCGATCACTATCTGATTCGGCGGCATTTGCATGGTTCCCAAGGCCCGGCGCATTAAGGACAAAACAATAACTATCCGGGTAAAGGAAGTAACCATGATCAGGATCGCGGGTGCCAGGGAGAGAACCGTCATGAGCAGAAAAATCTGCAAAACAACGGTGGGTCCACCGGACTGGGCACTGGTATCCATCCCGATTGAAAAATAAGGGGTGGCGATGCCCGGGTCGGCCGCCCAGCTGCTGCCGGCCGGCATAAAAAGCAAACACAAAAGAACCACCGAAGCCGCCCGGACCGGCGTCAGGCGGTTTACGGCGTTAACCGCACACCGTAAAATGGGCCTGCGTCCGATATCGTCGGTTGACGGCAGACTGCGAGTTTTTTTGCTGTTGATAATTAACACCTTCCACCCTAACCCGGACAAGCCGGTTGATGTTACTCAGCTTTCCTGGCCGAGCGAAACCGTGTAGTCAGCCGCTGCAAGTGGTCCGAAAACGATGGCGTGATACCGGAGACTTCCTGCCGCAAGCCTTCCAGAACTTCTTTATCTTCTATTTTGGTCAGCAAAGAAATTTTGTCATTTGAAATGCCGACCACCAGGATGGTGCCGGGCACCTCCACCAGCGCGATATTTTTTTTAATCCCGATATACTGACTGGCAATTACCCGGATCAGCTGTCCTTTCGCACCGCCGGCATCACGCTTCAAATAGCGCTTCAGCAAATAAAAAACACCGAGCAGTCCTCCCAGTACGATACCCAGGGCCATCAGCATCTGCAGCGCACTTGATACCACATTCGGCGCCGTATTCATTGCAACCTCTTAATACGTTCCATAGGGCTGATTACTTCCGTTAGACGAACACCGTATTTCTCGTTGACCACGACGACCTCCCCCCTGGCAATCGGTTTTTGATTGGCCAGGATCTCCAGGCTTTCACCGGCAAGCTTCGTCAGCTCGATGACCGAGCCCTGCCCGAGTTTGAGCATATCGTTGATCAGCATTTTGGTTCGGCCGAGTTCAACGGTTATATCCAGGGGGATGTCCAGGACAAACTCCATATTCACGGACCCATCTTTGCCGAATGATTCCTGCGGTTTTTGTGCCGCATCCTTGGGCGGTGTTCGATCGGAATCCTTAGCCGGTTTTTCTCTTTTTTCATGAGATGCGGCCATAGTTAATTATTGCCTCCATTCTTGTGATGCAGAGCGGCGATTTCAACGGCGCGGTTGCCTTTAATGATGCCCGGAAAACCGAGAAACTTGGGTATGTGCTCAACGGTCATGGTTACCAGATCTTCCGGCCCTGTATCAAGCTGGATGACGTCATCGACTTGAAGATCCAACAGGTCCTTGACACTGCGGGTGGTGACACCCAGTTCCGCAATGAGGGTTACCGGTGTATCCTGCAATAAGGCTTCCAATTGCTCCGCCCAGGTGTGTCCCATGTCTTTTTCGCGCAAATACTTTGAAGACAGCTTGTCTTTGATCGGCTCCAGCATCAGATATGGGATACAGATATGAAGATTGCCCGCAAATTCCTGGCCTTTGACAGCGAAGACGATTACAACCATCAGATCATTGGGTGAAGCCAGGTGGACGAACTCGGGCTTGATTTCAGTTTTTTTCAGATTTACGTCGATGACATCAACTATTTTCCAGGCTTTTTGCAGATTCGCCAATACCTCCAGGGAAAATTTGCGCATCATCCGCTGCTCGATCAGGGTAAATTCCCGCATACGCTCGGTCGGTTTGCCGTCTCCACCAAACATGCAGTCAATCAAAGAATATACAAGCTTGGGTTCAATCGCCAGCATGGCCGATCCGATGAGCGGATCCATGGAAAAAATTGTAAAACTTGTCGGGTTCGAAAAAGCGCTGATGCATTCAATGTACTTCACCATTTCGGTGGAGACAAACTCCACCTCGATGGAGCGCTGCAGGAAGCCCGTAAACGATGTGGCCAGCAGCCGTGCCAATTTGTCATATACTTCTTCCAAAGCATGAAATTGATCTCTCAACATTATGTTTTGGGAAGTCAGGTTATAAGGAGTTATTTCTGCTTCAGATCTTGCATCCTCCTCAAGATCGACCTCTCCTTTATCCATTGCCGAAAGGAGGGCATCGATTTCTTCTTGAGTTAATATCTGATCGGACATACCGGCTGCCTTTACTGAACCACGAATTCTTTAAAATAGATGTTGGTTATCTTACCTGAGGTGAGTAAGCTATTCAGCTTTTCCAGGATTTCATCCCTGAGTCCGGTTTTACCTTCTACGGAGCTGATGTCTTCAAAGCGTTTGGAAGGCAGAATCATCAAAATGCTGTCCCGGATCTGGGGCATTCTTTTATTGATCTCGTCTTGCAGTTCGGATTTCCCCAGTTCCAAGTCCATGGTCACCCGCAGGTAGCGATTGCCGCCTTTATCCGCCAGATTCACGATAAATGTTTCCAGTGAACAGATCGGGCCCAGCAGCTGTTCCGGGTTGTTTTCCGGGGCGGGGTCTGTGCCTGCATTGGCGGCACTCTGCACACTCAATTCGGAGAGTTTATTCCACATCATATACAGGCCGCCGCCCATGCCAAGCATAAACACCATCAGAACACCAATGAGCAAAAAGAGAACTTTATTTGACATTTTACTTCTCACCTTCCGTTACAAGAACGATTTCCACCCGCCGGTTTCTGGCACGATTGGCCGCTGAATCGTTGGGAGCCAACGGTCTTGATTCACCGTAACCAACTGCGGAAAGCCTTTGAGGATTGATTTTACCGATATCGACTAAATATTTTACGACACTGACGGCCCTGGCTGTGGACAGATCCCAGTTCGATGGGAAGCGGTGGGTATGAATGGGCACGTTATCCGTATGGCCTTCAACCCGCACCAGGCAGGAAATTTTTTGAACCATGGCCGCGATTTTATCCAGGAAGGCCAAACCGCTTGAATTGATTTCGGCCTTCCCGAAATCGAAAAGCAACGCATCTTCAAATGAAATGCGCGCCTCCTGATTCGCATAGGTAACGTTAATACCGGGATCGGCGGCGAGCTCGCCCAGTGCATCGTCAATGGCGTCCATCGTGTCTTCTCCCTCGCCGGGTGTCGTCTCGCCTTGTCCCTGGGTCCGTGGGCCGTCAACGGAGACGAGTGGCTGGGAATCGTTTACCGCAATGGACACTTTTGAGCCGGCCGCCAAAACCCCCAGCCCGCTTTGCAGGGCATTCTGAAATTCCTTCATCATATTTTTGTCGGTTGACCCCATTGTAAAAAGCAGCACAAAAAAAACCATCAGCAAGGTGACCAGATCGTTGAAGGTGGTCAGCCATCCGGATCGGTTGCCGGAATCTTCCACAGGCCGCACCAAGTTCTTAAGGCTCATGGGCTGCCTCCGTCGGAACGCCTTTTGGATCGGTATTCAGAAAAATGATCTCGACTCTGCGGTTTTGGGCCCGGTTTTCAATGCTGTCGTTGGGGGCTACCGGATGATACTCGGCGAATCCTTCGGCGGAAAGCCGCCGACTTGAAATACCGCAGGTTTCGATGAAATACCGCAACACCGTCACTGCCCGGGCGGTGGACAGTTCCCAGTTCGATGGGTAGCGTGCAGTTTTGATCGGCACATCGTCCGTGTGTCCCTCGACCCGCACCTCGTACGGGCTGCCGGCAATGATGGCACCGACCTTTTTCAGCAGCGGGATGGCCTTCGGTGAAATGTCGGCCATTCCGATATCGAACAGGGCGTGATCCGACAAACGCATTACCAACCCTCTGGGGAGAAAAGGCGACCGCGATGTCTTGCTCGAGACCACGATGTTCGGCCAGGCTTTTTAATTTTTCATAGATGTGTGCCAGCTGGCTCTTGCGATTCACGATATCGGCGGACGTAGGCACGATAATGCTGCCGTCGTCAATTTTCATGCCTCCAGGCAGAATGCTGACGGAATTCACGAATGACTTCACAAATCGCATGACTTTTGCTCCCTCGATGCTCGAAAAGGAACTGAGCATAATGAAGAAGCAAAGCAAAATCATAGCGAAGCCGGAATATATAACTTCCCAGCCGCCGGCCGAGCCTTCATCACCGTCTGCGCTGTTTTTTTTCCTGAAATTCTTCATGGCTTCATCGCGGATCACCCGCTGCTCTAAAGGCCCTTGGTTGCGATTCCATTCCTAGGCGTTGGCCGGCTCCAGATCGACTGTCGGGCGTGCTTTAGGGGCAATAAACGCCTTCAGCTTTTGTTCGACTACCCGGTGATTGTCACCGGATTGAATTGACAGAACGCCTTGGAGCACCATTTGCTTAACCAGTATTTCCTGTTTGCTGCGGGTTTTTAATTTTCCCGCAATTGGGATAAACACTAGATTGGCCAGGATTGTGCCGTAAAAGGTGGTCAAGAGCGCCACCGCCATCGGGGCACCGATCTGACTGGGATCTGCCATCTGCATCAGCATCTGGACCAGACCGATGATAGTTCCCAACATGCCGATCGCCGGGGCGAACCCCCCCATCGTGGTGAAGATTTCCGACCCCAGACGGTGCCGCTCTTCCAGGTAAATGATTTCCGTAACCATGACATCTTCGATGGCACTGGATTCCATGCCGTCTATTGCCATCTGAATTCCCTGAACCAGGAAGGGGTCTTCAATATTTTCCAGCTGCGATTCGAAGGAGAGAATCCCCTCCTGGCGCGCCTTTTTGGCAAATCCGGTAATCAGAGGAATAAGCTCGCTGACGGAGTGGGACTTGTGCATGAATGCATGTTTGGCAACCTTGAAAACACTCAATACATCTGCCAACGGATACGCCAGCAAAGTGGCGCCCATGGTACCGCCGAATACAATCATCAACGAGGGTGTATTGATAAACCAGGTCCCATCTCCGCCCATCATGATGGAGACAATCACCAAACCAAATGAAATTATGATCCCGACCAGGGTTGCTATATCCAACCGCAAACTCCTTTGGATGCCAAATTAATGGAAATTATTGTTATGTTATGGTAGCAAGTATTGTGCCACAGAATGGCGCGCCTTGATCTCAAAACTGTTCGTGGCCTTCAACCGCCGGGACGGTTGAACTCTATGAAATAAAATGAAAAAAATCGTGAACGGCAGTTTGGTGATCAGACACGGTTCGGGTGCAGGCACAACCGGCACCGGGCAGCGGGCTGCCGGTTGGGGGGCAGGCGTCAATTTTAGCAGTTGTTAGTCAACTCTTTGACGACAAAACAAAAGTATCAAATGGGAAAATTGGCGAATCTTGTCCGGCCGGTCAGCGGGCACCCGGCTGCAGGCTCTGGTCGGTATCGGCGTCGTCCGCCAAATGGCAATTGATAGCGCGCTGGTAGTCCGCGATGCGCTGGGATATCTCCTCTACCGGCTCTTTGACCATGATTTTATCATGGTTGGTAAATGTAATGACCGTGTCCGGCGTTGCCTGCAGGGATTGTATTTTTTCGACATTGATTACCATCACGGAATCGTTTAAACGGGTTACCTTAATCATGTCTATCCACCTTCTTTCTTGAGAAAACATGCTGGCCATAGATGAAAGGTTTCAGTGTTCAGGTTTCAGTGTTCAGGGTCACGATCGATGGTCCTGACACCTGAAACCTCATATGAAACTTCATTAAATTCGATGCGATTTTTATGAAGTGTCTCACCGCTGAGAGCGCAGAGAGCGCTGAGATTAATTAACATTTTCTTCCTCGGCGGTCTCTGCGGGCTCTGCGGTGAACTATTCTGTTTCTTTTTTGATCAGACCGGCCGTTATTTTGGCCGGCGGCCGAGCTGACACCTGAAACCTCAAGATAAGACCTAAAACCCCTTCCTTGCTTTAACAGTGCCAGTTCTTATAGATGCATGCCATTAAAGCGGATTAATTATCGTTTAATATTGATCAGCTCATTCAGGATTTCATCACTGGTGGTGATCACCCGGGAATTGGCCTGAAACGCTCGCTGGGTGGTGATCATCTTGACGAACTCCTGCGCCAGGTCGATGTTGGACATTTCAATGGCACCGGGGGAGACCGAACCCAGCCGACCATTCCCGGCAACTCCCGGCATCGGCTGCCCGGACTCCAGAGATTCGGCATAGAGGTTCTTTCCCAGTTTGCTCAACCCATCGTAGCTGGGAAAATCGGCCAGCGCTATCTGGTAGGTCGGGGTCAGTTGGCCGTTGGAATACGCAGCGGTGACCACACCGGCTTCATCTACCGATATGCCCCGCAGCACGCCGGAAGCATATCCGTCCTGGTACTGGAAGGTCGTGCTGGACGGTGATGAATATCCGGTGACATCTCCAAGGCTTGTGCCGCCGGCATCGAACAGATCCCAGGTGAGTGTCTGTGGCGTGGCCGCCCCGTTGGCCATGGTAATGGATAAGGTTTGATCGGCCGCCGGTGCTGTTAAATTGCCGGCGCTCGTCAAAGGTAAGCGCTGCCGTTGATGCGCCACCAATTGTAGCCGGACCGTTGGGCGAAGGAACGGAGGCCGCCACCGACCAGCTTTGCGCGGCGGCCTGTTTGGTAAAGGTCAGGGTCAAGGGAATGGCATTGCCCAGGGAGTCAAAAATCGACTGGGAAGTCGAATAGGTGCCATTGGTTGCGGTCTGTGAATCCAAGTTGAGGTCGAATGTAAACTCTGTTGTGGCGGACGGCGGAGAGATCCGTTCTCCGGGAATGCTGACGGTCGGTAAGATTTCCCAGATTGCCGCTGCTGTCGATCTCGTAGCCCTGAACATTCATTCCGTCCGGATTGACCATATCGCCGGCATCATTCAGATAAAACTGCCCGGCCCGGGTATAGAAGTTGGAGCCGCTGTCATCCTGCACGATAAAAAACCCTTGCCGTTGATGGCCAGATCGGTGGGGTTGCTTGTAGTTTTCCAGCGACCCCTGGGTCCACAGCGGACTGGTACCCCAAAATTCGACGCCCCGGCCAATACCGCTGCTGAGCGAACCGCCCAGGGATTGACTTAATACATTGGCAAACATGGACCGGTTGGCCTTAAATGCGGTGGTGTTGACATTGGCGATATTGTCGCCGATGACCGTCATGGCGGTCGAGTTGGCATTGAGGCCTGAAATTCCTGCAAACAATGATCCTATCATTTTTATTTTCCTCCATTGATTAAAGGGGTTGATAGACTGTGGATGCCGGGTCGATCCGAATCGGATGCGGAGAGGTCCGCCAGCCGCCGCATTTTCAAGGGCAACCTCAACCACATCTCCCAGGGCAATTTTTTGGCTGCCGGAGATCAAAAAGGATGCATTATTCTCAAATGTCACTTTATCCACGGTGCCGGTGTAAAAAGTTGTGGCATCAATGTCCTTGCCATTGATATCCGCAGCCATAATTTCAAAGGTATAATTGCCGTCGGGCGCCCGATTGCCGTTTTTATCGGTGCCGTCCCACGACAGGGAATTCTGACCGGCGGTCAAATTCGGGCTTTCAATGGCCTTAACAAATTCGCCGCTACTGTCATAAACATTGGCCACAACCAGGGCGGCGTCATCCGCCAGTTTGAAATTACATTCGACCGGATCGTCGGCGGTTAGCTTAATAAAATTGCCGTTGGCGGTGATTGTTTTGCCGATCAGTGAGACGGCCTGGGAATTGTTGATGGATGCTTGAAAATTTTTCAATTCCAGCAAGTTGTCATTGACATTGCTCAACTGCTCCAGCGAACTGAATTGGGCCAGCTGAGAAGTAAACTCAGTACTGTCGGTCGGATTCAGCGGATCCTGGTTCTGCAGCTGGGTAATCAGAAGATTTAAAAAGTCATCCTTATTCAATACTTTTGACGGCAGAGCGGTAAGCTGGGTACCGCCGGAAGCGCCTGCATTTAATGCCTCGGTTATCATACTGGGTTTCACCTCACATGGTTAAAGTTAACTAATCCGCCCTGAAAGATAGTACATTCAGAGTTGTAAATTGTTCTTTGAAAACTGAAGCAAGAGAAGCCACCGCTCAGGCAAAATAATCAACTGTTGTGGCGCTGCCTATCGTGCGCCGCAGCTGCCGCCTACCCTGCGGCAAGTCCCGGCCGGGGTGTCCTTGTTTGCCGTTATCAGCGACGCTCTGCCGCATCCTCATTCCGGCCAGCCTATCTTTGGGATTGCCGGATCCATCCGAGTCATGGGAAACCGTCACTTCCAATTTATCGATATTCAGGCCCTGGTGCTGCAAGTCGGCTTTCAGCTGGTGGGCATTGTTTTGGATCATATCCTTCACGAATCCGTGTTCAGTCAGGATTCTTACCGTGACCTGATGATTTTCAGAGATAACCTGCATGCGGATATGACCGAGATATTCCGGCTTGAGATCGATTTGGGCTTCATGCTGTCCGTTTCTCAGATGAATCGCGGCCTTTTGTACGATCTGGTCCAAAGTCTGGGTTTTAAGATCGCTGCGGTCGGGATCGGCTTCCTTTGGGAGTGATGTGGTTTCAGCGGGTTTTTCCATAGGAGGACTTTGAGGGTTCAGCAGGCCGGGATCATTTGTGCCGGCCTCGTTTTTGATGACCTTGCCGACCGTCTCCTCCTTCATCCCGCTTGACACTTTAACATCTCCATCTTTGAGAGACTGGTCCTCCTGCAGCAACCGCGAAACCGATTCTTCGCCGGCTGTTGTCTGGCTTAAATCATTTGCAAGGCTGCCGGATTCCACCTTTATTCCAGCCGGCGCAGATTGTTTTGCGGGCTGGTTATCCACGGTTGATTCCGTATTGTTTGACCGCAACTGATCCTGGGCGGTCGCCTTCTGATGGTCGGTTTCCACCCGGCTGTGGGCTTTGGCTTCACGCCCCAATTCCATCTCCTCTTTAGGGTTGGTGGTCTCCTTGGGCTTTTCATTGATTTGAGCCGAAGACGAGAGATTTTCAGGTGCCTCCTTTTCCGACTCCCCTAAGGCGCGGTGCTGCACTTCAGCTGCAAGGCCGGCATTTTCAGTGGGTTGAACCGGATCACCGGCCTTGGAATTGGCGATCAGATCAATTGAATCTGCCACCGGTTCAACGATGCTGCCGGCAGCTGCGGCAGTCGACTCAGATGGCTTGACATTCGGCCCCCTCTCATCTTCACTTATTCCGTCATCCTTGCTCTGATGAGCCGAGTCGGCGACAAGCTCCTTTAACCATTGAAAAATCCGAGCTGAATCCTGCGATAGGTCAACAGGTTGGTCGTTGCCGGCATCTCCTGCCGGGGTGTTGCCCTCCAGCACTGCGGCAATGAACTGCCGCAAGCGTTCAAAAGCGGCTTCCAGTTCGGCCGATGACACCAGTTCGTTTTGCTTCAACCGTGCCATCAGCGAATTCAGGACAGCTAAATCCTTAGCTTTCGCCGAATTGAGATCCACAAGATTTTCTCTGTCGGATCCTCCATCTGAACGATAAAAGCCCATTTGTTCCAGGACCTTGATAAAATCCATAAAATTAAGGATGGCCGGCGCTTGGTCAGACTCCGCCGCTCTACTTTCCTCCTGGGGCAGCGCAGATGTCGACATATCTTCGCTTAGCGCAGCGGTCGGTTCTGAAGTTTCATCCATTTTGTCTTCCGGCGCGGGTGCTTTGCTTTCAGAGCATTTGGCCCTGTTGATATTCGGCAATTTTTTCGTTCGATGAGAGTTCTGTGATACGCTTCGCAGGGCTGCAAAAAAACTTTCACCCTCAGCTTTATTCCGTTCCCTGGTCGATTTGATCTTGGTTGAATGGACCGAGTCGGAAGGTCCTATCTTGTTTTTGTATATTCCGGATACCGGATTCTGGGGCACGGGCGGTGAAAAGAACAAATCAGTTGCCATCATTCAATTTCCTCAACGCTAAAAATAACTAGAATAGTGTCCTTCTTCCAAAAGCAGCTGTTTTATTAGCATGGAGCATGCCAAACTTATAAAAAGCTGGTCCCTGCCCAACCGGCATTGCCTGAGGACGTATAACCATCTTGAATATTATGATATTTAAAAATTGATGCTCGCAATGCCTGGCGGAAATCAACTGTGCGAAATTGATCGCCGGCTGCCTGGACGGCATCCCGGCAGGATTTCATGGGCAATATTTTCCCACGGGTGGCAAAGATTACCGATACTAGGGTTCAGATTTCGGGTGTCAGCCCAGCCGCCGGCCAAAACAACGGCCGGTCTGATCGAAAAAGAAACATAATAGTTCACCGCAGAGCCCGCCGCCTCTGGCCCATAGGGCCTACGCCCCGGTGGGAGAACGCCGAGAAAGAAAAGTTAAATTAATCTCTGCGCTCGCTGCGCTCTCTGCGGTGAGACACTTCGTAAAAATGGCATCGAATTTTAGGAAGTTTCATTTGAGGTGTCAGAAGATAGAGGACAAAGAGCAGAGGGTGGGAGGTTGGGAAGATGAGAAGCTGGGAAGGTGGGAGGGTGAGCGCTGCGCTTTAGGAGTGCTTCACTCAAGGAGCACTTCGTTTGAGGAAAAAAATTGGATAGTACTGGGTTTAAAGCCTTTTTTTCCTGTTTAGCCGGGCCAATCAACTCAACAAACTCAATAAACCCTATAAACTCAACAAACCCGCAACCCGTAACTCGCAACCTGCAACTCTCAACTCGCACCCCCTGAAATCCGCTGCTTATGGCTTGCTCCTCGCAGCCTGACACCTCATATGAAACTACATCTCACACAGAGCGCTCAGAGATCACAGAGATCTGGGTTTACAGGCGCCTGCGGCGAAAGAAAAATGTTCTCTGCGGTCTCTGTGAGCTCTAACGGCTTGTCGGGTCGTAGCTCGAAGAGCGAAGCCTGAAAGTGGGCGTGATATTAAATCCAACTGTGTCCGATTTCCAAAAGTTTCTTTTATGATCAGACCGGCCGTTATTTTGGCCGGCGGCCGAGCTGACACCTGAAACCTTGCTTTACATCTTCCGTGCATGCCGGGTTGTCGCCACTTCATCCATGAATTTGCGTTCGTCCTGCATCATTTTTTTCTGATTGGCCAACCAATCCTTTTCCTTGAGTTTTTCCAGAGTCTTGCGCTTTTTCATGATGCCGATCAATTCATTGCGCTTTTGGTTGACCTTGTTAGCGGCTTGACGCACGCATGGGACCTGCTCTTCGATCTTCTTTGACAGCTGCGCGATGTAATTCATATACAGGATGATATCAGAGACACTGATACTCTCTTTTTGTCTGGCCTGCAGCTTTATAATATTTTCACGTTTCAGCTGTTTCCTGTGGTTCAGCTTTTCCTGCTCTTCGGCGAGTTTTCGCTGGCATCGGGCCAGCTCTTTTTGACACATCTCTTCCTGATGACGACGATGGTTGAGAAGTGCTTCCAGTTTGAATCGATACATACGTATAGGGTTTCAGGTGTCAGGTTTCAGGTGTCAGGCCAACCGCAGGCCGCAGAAGAGTCCAGTTTGATCAAAAAAGAAACTTATGGTTCGATATTCGATATTCAGCGATTCGCTATCATGTAGTCCGGCTTTCACCATGGGCATCTGGATTCAATAACGCATCCAGTTGCGCTACGCTTTCCTCGAAATATACCGTCTCATCGATATCCTGCTTCAGGTATGCATTTATCTTATCAATCATCTTAATCGCATAATCAATTTTTGGATTGCTGCCGGACACATAGGCGCCGATGTTGATCAAATCTTCCGCTTTGCGATAAGTTGCCAGGATTTCTTTTAGTCGATTGGAATTTTGTTTGTGTTTATCGTCGACCACATCAACCATGACGCGGCTGATACTTGCCAACACATCCACTGCCGGATAGTGATTTTGCATGGCCAGATCTCGTGTCAGATTAATATGACCATCCAGGATGGACCGCACGGCATCGGCAATAGGCTCATTGGAATCATCTCCTTCCACCAGTACGGTATACAAGCCGGTAATTGTACCGCGGTTGGCGGAAGTTCCGGCGCGTTCCAGCAGCTTGGGCAAGAGTGTAAAAACAGATGGCGTGTATCCTTTGGTGGTGGGCGGCTCTCCAAGGGCCAGTCCGATCTCTCGCTGAGCCATGGCAAAGCGGGTGACCGAATCCATCATCAAATTGACATGATGTCCCTGATCACGAAAGTACTCGGCAATGGCGGTCGCGATAAAGGCCCCTCGCATTCGAATCAGCGGTAGACGATCCGAAGTGGCAACTACAATGACCGACCGCTGAAGTCCTTCCTGACCGAGCTCTTTCTCGATGAATTCATTGAGTTCTCTGCCCCGTTCTCCGATAAGAGCAATCACATTGACATCGGCCTTTGTTTTGCGGGCGATCATCCCCAGCAGCACGCTTTTGCCAACCCCGGAGCCTGCAAAAATACCGATGCGCTGCCCGCATCCGACGGTTAGCAAACCGTTGATAGTTCGGATACCCAGATCCAGCGGCTGGCGAATTCGCCTGCGCTTGAGCGGATTGAGCGAGGCAGCATAAATCGGGTAAGCGGCCTCGGTCGTGATGGGCCCTTTATCATCGATGGGACTGCCGAGACCGTCTACCACTCGACCCAGCAGGCCCGGTCCCACCGGCACAACGGCCTTTTGCTGGCGGGCCACTATTTTGCAGCCAGGCGCGATGCCGTGGATTTCTTCCAGCGGCATCAGCAATACATTTTTATCTCTGAAGCCGGAGACTTCAGCGGCTATGGTATGATTTCTGTGAGTGGTGTAGATATCACACACGGTACCCAGGCAGGATACGGGGCCGTGTGCTTCGACCACCAGACCGACGACATTGGTCACGCGGCCGGTGGCGCGAATAGCGCAGGTTGATTTCAGACAGGTATGATATTTGGCTAAGTCGACACCGGCGGCCATCAATAGTTGACTCCTTAAGAATGCAGGGACCTGTCCCCAGTAGTAGACTCTAGGTTGCCCCCCAAAAGGGCACAGCAATAAATAGTAGGGAGTACTGGAGCATTGGAGTCATGGAGTATTGGAAAGATGCGGCCAGGACCAGGTGTTCAAAATGCTTTCCACACGCATACCGGAATTTGTTTTTACCCAATTACATTCACCGGGTAAATGATAATACGGCTATAATGTTTGAAAGACGGTTTGTCCACCTCGATCTGATTTTAGTGTAACCCCCCACAAATACTCCAACACTTCAATACTCCAACACTTCAATACTCCATCACTCCAGTACTCCATCACTCCAGTACTCCATCACTCCAGTACTCCAGTACTCCATCACTCCAGTACTCCATCACGATTAGGGCAAAGCCTGTCATATCTGCCAATGCCGGGAACTCCGTCCGGGCGCGTTTCATCAATCTTGCGTGCCGGAATTCTCGATGGCGTTGCGAAAGGATTCCTCCACGGCTAGGATCTGTTTTTCAATCCGGGCGTCGATTTCTCCTAAATTGGTTTCGATAATACATCCGCCGCTTTGAATATTTTCTTCAGGTTCAAGACTGACATTATCAATATTGCCAATCAGGTCTGAAAGTTTATACTTGGTCTCATTGATAAATTGAATGTCTTGCGGGTTCATCTTGATTTTGATTTTTCCCGGATCCTCCATTCTGGCAAGCGCTTCCCTGGCCACACACACGACAACTTCACGGTCCATCTCTATCTCACGGCAGACGATTTTTCGGGCAATGGCCAAGGCCAGCTTCACAACTTCTTTTTCGATATTGTGATAGGTTTCGCCCCGTAAATTTTGTAGCTGCAGCAATGCCTCCCGCAGACTGTCCAACAGCGGTTCCTGCTTTTTTGACGCCCGCTCAAACCCCGCTCTTTCGCCATCGGCGCCTCCTTTTTCCAAACCGTCGTTGAATCCCTTCTGGTAAGCATCGACATCAAAACGACCGGCGGATACTGCGCTTTTTTGCGGATTCGTACCATGACCGCCGTAATCGCGAGAAAAATCCGAACCGGATGCATTGCAATTGTCGAAGCGGGTCCTTTGAAAATCATCTTTCAGCGGTATGCAGGTTCGCATATTGTCCGGATCATCTAACGGAATATCCGGAAAATAATGCAGTCTGAAACCGCTCCGACGGTCCTCTGAGGCCTCGGCGTCGGCACTATGAAATAATTTCTTCTCCTCGGCGCCCACTGATAATTATTTCTCCCTTGGCTTCCATTTCCTGGATAATATTGGTAATGCCCGACTGCGCATCGGAGACTTCTTTCATTCTGACCGGTCCGAGATCTTCCATCTCTTCGCGCAGCATCGCACCGGCCCTTTCCGACATATTCCGGAAGACTTTTTCTTTGACTTCTTCAGAGGCTGCCTTCAGCGCAATCGCCAGCTCCATGGTTTCAACCTTACGCAGCAGTTTTTGAAATCCACGATCATCTACCAGCACCAGATCTTCAAATACGAACATCTTTTGCTTGATCTGGGCGGCCATTTCCGCATCGTTTTCCTCGATTTCGTTTAAAATCAGTTCGCTTGAAATTTCATCAGTCTGGTTCAGAATCTCGGCCAGACGGTCAATTCCACCGCTGACATTGGTCACCGAGCTTTTTTTATTCTTCAGAATTTCCTTAAAGACGGTATTGACCTCTTCCACCAGATCCGCGTTCACCTTATCCAGGTTGGCTACCCGTATGGAAACATCGGTCTTTATTTCATCCGAGAGTCTGGACAACACATCACTGGCAGCGGCGGTTTTCAAATGAATCAAAATAATGGCGATCGTCTGGGGATGTTCGTCTTTAATCAACTCATAGATTTCATCCGCAGCCAATGAGTCAATGGCTTGCAACCCCTCGGACGCATCCTCGTCTTCGCCGGTACCTTTGCCGCCATTTCCGGAGGGACCGGGTGCCGACGCGAGCCGAGCAGCCCGGGTCCGCAGGGTGGCAATATCGGTAAACTCCTTGGCCACATACTCAATGACATCCGCTGATACGGCACCCATCTGTTCCAGATGGCGGTCGACCACCAACTTCTCCTTCTCGGTCAGGCCGCTGAGGATCACAGCGGCGACCTCTCTGCCCAGGGAACGGATCAAAATGGCGGCTTTTAAGGGGCCTGATATATTTCTCGGATCCATTTTTAGATTAAAATTCAGGTTGATGCTAAATGCTCAAAATTGTTTAATCTTCTTTAATCCAGTCGCGCATTATGCCCATGGATGCTTCACTGTCGCTGGCAATCAATTGCGACGCCTGATCTCTAAATGTCACTCGGCGGGCGCCTGCATCATAATCACCTTGCAGTTCACCCACGGTTTTCGGCAGTTGCTTGAACATTTCTAAATCGCCGAATGAATACTCCGTCAGCCATCTGACCAGGGGTCTGACAAAAAACAGAAAAGACAAAAAGAGGAAAAAACTCAGAAAACCGTATTTCAGGTAGGGCTGGTATTTTTTTAGCAGGTTCATCCATTTGTCTTCGACAGGCGGGTCGGCCTTCAATGCAAGCTGAGACTTTTCGAAGGGGATGTTCACGATTTCGACCTCATCCCCCCTGTCCGCATTGAAATTCACGGCGCGCTTAACAATGTTTTCAAATTTCTGCATTTCATCAGCGGTTCTGGGTATATACTTCCATTCAAACTGCCCCGCTCCCTTTGCGACTTGCTGGTAGGTGCCGTCCACCATAACGGCGATGGAAACACGGGTCATTTCACCCACCGGTTCCTTGGTATGGCTGATGACCTTACCGATTTCATAATTTACAGTACGATCATTTTTCTCAAAATTAGAGGCCCCGGCGGTTGACTTGTTCAATTTACCGGCTGTCGCGTCCCCTGGAATATTTGATCTGACACCGGGTATCCCCTGGGGAGCAAGTTCCGGGTTGGTGGATGATTCATTTAAAGACTGTTCACTGCGAACCACCCGGTTATCCGGCAGGTACAGCTCTTCAGTTTTTTCCTGGCTTTTGAAATCAAAGGAACAGGATAATCGAACAACGGCCTTGTTCTCTCCCAAGGCCGACTCCAGCATGGTCCGTACACGATTTTCAAGGTTCTTCTCAACCCGGGTCTGATACTCCAATTGGTTGGAACTGAGGTTTCCGAAAGATGAATCATTTTTAACACCGGCCAGCAGCTTTCCTTCCTGGTCGACAACGGTTACATTTTCCGGCTTCAACCGTGCGACGCTGGAGGATACCAGATGGACGATGCCGTTGATCTGACCCTGATTCAACCACTTTCCCGGGCGCAGTTGCAATATTACGGAAGCCGTCGCCGGCTCTTCCTCTTCCAAAAAGAGTGATTTTTCGGGCAGCACAATGTGAACTCGGGAACTTTCGATTTCTCCGATCCGGTTGATGCTGCGGGACAGCTCTCCCTGAAGCGCTCTCTGGTAATTGACGTTCTGGGCAAATTCGGTCATGCCGAGTTTGGTATCATTAAAGATCTCAAACCCAATCCCGCTGCCTCGCGGGAGCCCTTCCGAGGCCAACTGCATGCGGATTTCATAAATTTGTTCCTGCGGGATCAGGATGGTCGTTCCATTGGATGCAAGGCGGTATTCAATTTTCTGTTCTTTGAGCCGGGCCAGAATGACTCCGGCTTCCTCCGGCTCCAGCTGTGCAAACAACGGCTGAAAATCACTTTTGCCCGACCAGCTCATCAGGAAAATGAAACCGGCCAGCGAACCCAGCAACAAAGTTAGCAGGGTAATCTGTTTTCCGCGGCTGAGGTTGGCAAACGTGGCTTTCAGTTGCGTCAATATCTGACGAAGGGCTTCCATATATCTAGACCTGTGTGCGCATTATACTTTCATAGGCGGCGATTACCTTGTTACGGATCTGCATTAACAGCTCGAAAGAGACTTCAGCCTTTTCGACGGCAATCATGGTCTGGTGAATATCCGTCTGTTTGCCGGTGGCCAGGTCGTTAATGCTGGCATCCGCTTCATGCTCTAAGCGGCTGACTTGATTGATAGACTGCTGCAGCAGTTCCCCGAAAGAAATCTTGGGGGGTTGAGCGGCCTTTTCCCCCGTAAGGTTCAGTCCTGCCTGGGGTTGAAACTGGTTTTTTATCGAAATATCTTGCATCGTTAACGTCCTATTTCCAGCGCTTTTAACGCCATGTCTTTGGCTGCCTTCAGGGCGGTTACATTGGCTTCATAACCGCGGCTCGCCGAAATCATGTTCACCATTTCCTCCATCAAATTGATATTGGGCATGGCGACATAACCGTTGGCATCGGCATCCGGATGGCCGGGATCGTATTTCATTACCGGCGGGTTTTGATCTTCAACAACCCCGGCAACTCTGACGGTGGACAAGTATTTATTCTGGCGGTCGGCCAGAATCTGTTCAAAGGATCGGTTCAGGGGCTGGGCGGCAAAAACTGCCTCTTTGCGCCGGTAGGGGCCACCCGCCCTGGTGCGGGTTGTATTAAGGTTGGCAAGATTGCCGGAAATCAAGTTCATGCGGAGTCTCTGGGCACTCAACGCTGCTGAACTGGTATTGATCGCGTCAAAAAAATCCATTAACTGCCACCTCCATTGATAGCATTTTTTAGGATGCTGAATTTTTTGTTAATAAGTTGAATTGCGGTATTGTAAAGCAATGTGTTTTCGGCCAAATTCCCCATGGTCCGTTCGATATCCACGGTGTTGCCATCGCCTCTCAGGCTGAAATCCGGTGCTTTGGCAGTTTTGAGTGTCACTTGATCCGAGGGTTCGGTTCTGCCGGGTAGATGGTTGGCATGAGTTCGCTCAAATGGAATTTTTGCTCCGCCTTCTGCATATCGCTTCATTTCTTCCGCAACCACCAGTTCAAAGGCTTTATAGTTCGGGGTATCCATATTGGCGATGTTGGATGCCAGTACGCGCTGATTCAGCGATCTCAGATCCAGCGATCTTTCCAGCAAAGAAATTGTCCTATTAAAAATTCCGTCGCTCGACACTTTGCGTATCCTTCCTATGCAGTTAATGTGTTTTAAGACCCATCCAAACCAATCGCAGCAATTTTCGTACCAGATAGCAGAAGACAGAGGCCGGATGACAGAAGTCAGATGACGGACGACAGACATCCGCATTCCGAATTCCGCCTTATGCCTATGCCCTATGCGCTAAGCCCTCCACCCTTTGCTGCATGCCCTATGCGCTATGCTCCCAGCCCCTATGCCCTATGCGTCCTGCGCCTCTGTTTCTTCCTTATATTCACGCAGTTTATTTCTGAGTGTCCGGATGCTGATCCCCAGGAGCTCGGCGGCATGGGTTCGATTATCATTGACCTTTTCCAGGGTTTGAATAATCAAATCTTTTTCCATATCCCGCACCGTAATTCCAATTTTCAAGGCCGGTGCCGCCGGCAATTGGATCCCACTCTCGGATGTTTCCATCAGCAGATTCTCCGGCAAAATATGCTCACCGCTGCTGATCAGCACCGCCCGCTCAATGGTGTTTTCCAATTCGCGAACATTTCCATTCCAGGAATGCTTTAGCAGTATCTCTACCGCCGCCTCGCTAAGCCTGGCCACATTTTTACGGTTCAGCCGGTTGTATTTTTCCATAAAATGCTGGGCTAATAATACGATATCTTCCTTCCTTTGCCGCAGCGGCGGAAGGTTCAATGGAATCACATTAATTCGGTAATATAAATCCTCTCTGAATTTGCCGGCGGCAATCGCCTTTTTTAGATCCACATTGCTGATAGCGATTACTCTGGCATCGATCGGTATCGGATGCGTACCGCCGATCCGATCGATCTCCTTTTCCTGCAGTACCCGCAGCAGTTTGGCTTGCAGCGGCAACGGCATTTCGCTGATCTCATCCAGCACCACGGTTCCGTTTTTGGCCAGCTCAAATTTGCCAACTTTGCGGCCGACGGCTCCGGTGAATGATCCTTTTTCATGGCCGAAAAGCTCGCTTTCAGCCAGCGTGTCGGGTAAAGCCGCGCAATTCAGGGCGACATAGGGTGCATCCGGCCGAAGACCGCAGCGGTGAACATAGGCAGCCAGCAACTCCTTGCCGGTTCCGCTCTCGCCTTGAATGAGAACCGTGGCTTTGCTGGGTGCGATGCTCTTGGCCTGTTTTAAAATGGCTATCAATTCGGGGTTGCGGGTAATGATTTCTTTGCCGGCTGAATGACGGCCGTCGCTGCTGGCGCCGGGTTTGTCCGTGTCGTTTCGGGCCGAAGACTCAACGGCTTTTTTGACTGTTCTTTCAAGAACTTCGGGTGGAAAAGGTTTCAGGATATAATCGCAGGCGCCGGCCTGCATCGCCGCAACAGCGTTGTGAACGGAACCGTTGGCGGTCATGATGACAACTGGAATTTTCGGCGATATTTTCTTTATTGAATTTAACATTTCCATGCCGTCAATCCCAGGTACTTGATCATCCGCTATTATCATGCTGTATTTCAAGGCCTTGAATCTGTCCAAAGCCTCCAGGCCGTCAGATGCAATTTCAACCGGAAATCCGACCCGATTTAAACTTTGCCCAATCTCTGTTCGGACTTCCGGCTCGGCATCAACGATTAAGATTGGCGGCAAATCCAGCAAACTCTTTCCCCCTTCGACCACGCCCTGGCGCAGTTGGATGTTCGAAGCTCAATGTTATTTCTTCAGTGCTTATCCTGAAGGCTTGATTGTCAAACCAAGCGCTCCGCTGAATTCAGTTTTCAGGCAAACCGTCTTTAGGAGAGCAATTATCATGCCACCGCCCTCTCAGGTGCCGCCGATGGCGACTTGCTATTTTTTTTATTAATATCGGTAAGTTAATTTAGTATACCCACCAGTGTTAACTCTGCCAAAGCCCTGCGGACTTGTCAAATTTCAGATGAAGTGAGTCACTGCATTGACGCCTGGCTTGAAGTGCATTTCATCTTAGTCTGGGGGATAGATGGGGGGATAAGGCTTTACTACTGAATATTGAAGATTGAATATTAAAGGCGTTCCGTCTTTTTAAATTATTCGACCTGCCGTTTTCTAAAAAAAGCTGAAGACGATAGGATTCCACCAATATTCAATTAAAAGGGGGCGGCTGGTTGAAAACCCTGTCAAATGTTGCAGGGTTGTAAATGGTGTCTTTTTATTTTCTCAACCAGGGTGGTGCGATTCAGATGAAGAAGTTTGGCGGCTTTGTTTTTGACCCACTTGGTTTTCTCCAACGACTGCAGTATCAAAGCCTTTTCAAATTCGGTGACGGCACTGTTCAGACAGATGCCTTCATCTGAGATTTCAATGGCGGCCGACGGCTCAAATTTATTGGTGGACTTCAGTTCGAGCGGCAAATCCCGGGGCGTAATCTTTCCGCTTCCTTTTAATACCACCAGCCGTTCGACCATGTTTTTGAGCTCCCGGACATTACCCGGCCACGAATAACTCATCATCATGGCCAGTGCTTCGTCGGTAATTTCCCTGACATCGCGGTCATTTTTCTGATTCGAGCGGTCCAGGAAATGGGAAATCAGGTACGGGATGTCGGATTTACGCTCCCGCAATGCAGGCAGCATCATCGGGATAACGTAGAGCCGGTAATATAAATCTTCCCGAAAGTTACCTTTCTGAACCTCCTCGGACAGGTCCCGGTGTGTAGCTGCAATAATTCTAACATCGACTTTAATGGTTTTAGCGCCGCCGACCTGTTCAAATTCGCCCTCTTCCAGTACTTTCAGGACCTTCACCTGCAGATCGGAGCTCATATCGCCGATTTCATCCAATAGAATGGTCCCGCCGTCTGCCAGTTCAAATTTTCCCTGTTTCGAGGAAGTAGCGCCTGTAAAAGCACCCCGCACATGCCCGAACAGTTCACTCTCCAACAAGTTTTCGGGAATGGCTCCGCAATTTATGGAGATGAAGGGTTGATTCCTCCTTTTGGATCTATGATGAATGGCCCTGGCCACCATGCCTTTCCCGGTGCCGGTTTCACCGTTTAAAAGGATGGTACTGTCGCAATCCGCGACTTTTTCAACCAGATCGAACACCTCCCGCATTTTTTTGCTCTGACCGATAATATTGTGAAACCCGCATTCCTCATTGACCTGAGCTGAGGGTACATGGGTTTGATCCGAAGTAGCCGGTATGTTTTTATTAAGGGCTGCGTTCTGCACTCCTGCCTCCTCGCAAAGAATATTAATGGTAATGTCGGTTCATTGATCACACAAGATTTTTCTACTCTGAAAAACTAAATTGTAGATAAAATGGCCCTGAGGATGCTCTAAGGTCTCGGTCGAGCTCCAAGCAAAATTAGCAATAACCATGCCGTGCTGATTTATGCCGCCGACAGAGCGTAAGGGATCGGTTGGTCGTTGGACAGGTTTGATGAAAAAGTTTTCTATATGAGGTATGTTGTCGGTATGAGCCGATACAACATTTAGTGGGGTAATTTTTTTACCATCCGGGAAAGAAAATGATTTAAAAATCGCGTCCGGTAAGAAACCGAATCTGAAAGCGCGGGTGTACGGCTGAAACGCACCCGCATCTTTTGCAATTTGCAAAGATAAAGGGGCGGTGGCTGAGAGTATCAGCGTCAATTTGCAATTTATCGATCGGCCTGGAGACCACTGAATCGTCACCCGCAGATCCGATCGCTGCAGTCGGATTTATCACATCCGCCGAATCAGCACATGATTTTAATAGGTTAATAACAACCGTCGCGTTGGCGGCCTCTGATGCCGGTTCGTTGTTTTTCAGATTTGGGCGCCCAAAAGAATAAAACGATAAATGTGCAATTTGCAAATTCCATATCTTTATTTTGCAAATTAATATTTAATTGTTACGGATTCAACCCGGCTTTCCGATTCAGCTAAGCGCGGCCCGGGCTTCTTCAATGGTATTAACTATCGGAATTCCGCCGGTTTCCTGAAATGATTTAAGCTCTTCACCCTGCTTGGTTGAAGCCACCACTCGCACGGCAATTTTTGCCGATTGACAGCGCTGCAAAGTCGATATGATCAGTTTGATCAGCGAGACGTTGGTTTCCGCAACCTTACAAAGATCAAGAATCATTTTCTTCGCCTGTGATTCGGCCATCTCTTTGAGTTTAGCCTGCAGATTGCCTTCGACTTCCACCGAAACCGGACGCGTAACCTTGGCCGGCAACCCCAGCACGGTAATATCCTCAACCATCGAAAAATATTTGTCGCCGTTGCCCTCGGCAGGGTCGGCGGCAGGTTTAGGTTTCAGTTGCATGATTTTTTGAACTCTGCCAATCAGCTCTTCACCCTTGAATGGTTTTACCATGTAATCCTTAACCCCCATTTTTACGATTTGCATGACGTTGTCTTTACCGGATTCCGCCGTCAGCATGATCACCGGGATGGTCTTTAAATCCGCTTCGCTCTTGATTTTTTCCAGCATTTCAATCCCGTTCATCACCGGCATGGTAATATCCAACACAATCAGACCCGGCTTTTCTTTGGCGGCTGTTGCCAATCCTTCAACACCGTTCTCGGCTTCAAACATTTCGCAGTCAAAGTCTTTGAAAGCCTTTTTTACAATCATCCGAATGGTTTTACTGTCATCAACAGTTAGCACTTTTAATGCCATAATTTTCCTCCAGTGAAATTAATTAATCGATTTCATAAAGATTTCCACCAGGGCGGTGTGTTGGTTGTTACGAAATCCGTATCGTTCGCTGCGTGCCCATCCCTTAGGCTGGATCGTAAACTCTTTGCCGCAAGCGATCGAGGGAATCGACAGTTCGCATGTAAGTCCCGCATCACAAAGCCGGGATTTCAAATCGCCGCAAATCATATTGCACAGTTCACCGATGACATCATGAATTTCCTCGTTCCCTTCGATTTCATCGATTTCCATGTCCAGCATTGCCGCTGTCATCCGGCGGGCAAACGCTTCCTCGACATGCAGATTCAGCTGGCCCATTACAACCCCGGCAAAGCCGATCGAACCGACAATGCGGCTTCCGTTTTGATTTGCCAAGGATGGCACATCAACGGTTTCCACATCCATTGAAAGCATGGTGTCAAATACATCGTGGACGGCATTGGCTATAAATTCTTTCAAATCCAATGAATTAATCTGAGTCATGGATTTTCCTTTAGCATAACGAATTCAGATGAAGAATCCGTCCCCAACGGGCGGTTTTATTTTATTAGGATGAATAGACAGCTGCGAATAAAATCTTGATCCCCTATATCGGCCGCCGATAAAAAAACTATAGGTTTTTTTTGGGAGGCAAATCGGATGCAGGGTGGTCGGGTCGTGGAATGCCCCTGCATAGAGCAGAGCACATAGAGCAGAGGGAAAAGGACTGAAGTTTGAGGACTGAGGACTGATAAAATTGGGAAGGCGGAGCTGTTAAGGACGTTAACCAACTAATCGATCTAAACCATCCCAACGATCTCAACGATCCAAACCTGTTACGCAAGGAAGGTACTGATATCGCGATACTCGCTTTGCATGGTTGCCATGATCGATTCAAGGGCATCGGTTTTTATTCTTAAAGACTCCCAGGCCAGCTTATCCAGGGGTGGAATTTTATTATCACCACCAAATCCCATATTCAGGGCCCGGCAAAAAATGTCCGCCAGATGAACGATGGATGCTTCGATTATAAAACTGCCGGCAAAATTCGGGCGGTGATGATGGGCGATGATCTGTTCAAGCTTGATCGGAAGGTTCCATTTTTCGGCCAGCAGTTTACCGATTTCGGCGTGATCAAATCCTAGAACCCGGTTTTCGGCCGTTATCATCAAAATATTCTCTCTGCTGACAACCGCTGCGATTTTGGCAAACTCGTCCGGCAGAAACAGCATCTCAACGATTTTACCGATATCATGCAGGAGGCCGGAAACAAATAATTCTTCGATTTTGTCATGCCGCAGGAAGTCGCCGATGACCTTCGCTCCCACGGCACATCCCAGGGAATGATCCCAGAATTTCTCCTGTTCCTGTTTTGCCTTTTTTTGACGTCCGGCAAACAAATCAAAGACCGAAGTGGTCAGCAGCAGATTGCGGATGGCATCAAAACCGAGCAGCACAATAGCGTTGGTGATCGTCGATATGCGCTGGGGAAATCCGTAAAAGGACGAATTGACCAGTTTCAGCAGTCTGGCCGTCAACACCTGGTCATCGGTAATTATGCGGGCCAGATCTTTAGCCGATGATTTGGGATCGTTGACCAATTCTGTAATTTTGAGCACGGTGCGCGACAGGGTCGGCAGGTCGTCAATTCTGGCGATGATTTTTTTCGGATCAGGAAGGCTCATGTTGACTCTCGCTGTTCTGCAGATCCTCTATCAATCGGTTACTGGCGGCTTTGAAAATTGCAACCATCACAGGATCATCCAGTACATCGGAGAATTTTTCTTTCAGCTGCTTGACGATGGATTCCTGCCCCTGAATCTCCGTATCCTCGGCAGGACCTTTTGAATCGGACCGCTCCCCTTTGATGGGGATCTCCTTCACCCCCCAGGATTTGAATACACGAATATTTTTACCGGTGATCCTGGCACCGGCCTCCAACAATAAAACGCCCTGGCGGTTGCGTACCGGCTGGGCCAGTATCATGCCGGGCTTTAAATCCTCAATGTTCAAATTAATCATCAGAACCCCGCCAAAACATCGTGGACCAGTTGACTGATAGATTGGTTGATTGAAAGAATTATTGCGAATTGATCATCCGATTTAACCGCCTTAAATGCCACATGACGATCGCATTGTCCACCTTTATCCTTTCTTTTCCTTTCACCTTTATCCTTTCTCCTTATACCTTACACCCAAGTCCTTGCCTTTATCAAGTATTGCAAAAGCTTAAATCTTTGGCCCCAAAAAAGTCCTAAAGTCCCCGCCGTTTTTTCCGATAAAGAGGTTGAAGGCAAAATCACGGTCGGGAAAGGAGGGGGAAATAAAGACCGACTGCTTGCCTTTCAAAAAAAACAATAAACGAGATATTAAAACCTTGGCAAGAACGCCAAAATAAAAAAACCTAGGAAAGGAAACGTTATCATGGCACTAAGCACGATCAATTTAACATCAGGCATGCGGGCCAATCTGTTCAGCCTGCAGCAAACTTCCAAAGATTTAGAAATCACCCAGAAACGATTGTCCACGGGACTGAAAGTAAATACAGCTCTGGATGATCCCGTCAACTTTTTTACCGCCCAGGAACACAGGTTGCGGGCAACCGACCTGGCCAGTCGCAAAGACGGCATGTCCGAAGCCATTCAGACCATCAAAGCCGCCAACGTGGGTGTCGAGGGCATCAACAACCTGATCGCCCAGGCCAAGTCCCTGGCCCAATCGGCCATGTCCGCCACGGCCTCCGATGCAGCGATCTTTGCCAGCCAGTATGGCACGGTAATGACCCAGATCAACCAGATGGCGGTGGATTCCGGCTACAAAGGCATCAATCTGCTGCAAGGAGGTGAATTGACGGTGGAGTTTGCTCCCACTGCCAGCCAATCAACCCTGAAGCTGACCGGTTTCGGCGAAACAGGAGCCGCCTTTGAAATTACTGGTTTAACAGCTGAAGTAACCGGAACGGCAGCCAGCGGTGTGAACTGGGTCACAAGCGGCGAGGTCTCAACTTCCGCCATTCAGACCTCCATCGATCACCTGGAAAGCGCAATGAGCACGCTGAGAACCAGTCCAAAAAGCTCTCCAACAACCTGTCGATCATTACAGCACGCGAGGAGTTTACCGGCCAGATGATCAACACTCTGGAAGACGGTGCTGCCAAGTTGACGGAAGCCGATCTGAATGAAGAAGGTGCCAACATGCTGATGCTTCAGACGCGTCAGGCTCTGGGTACGACCTCCTTAAGTTTGGCCTCCCAGGCTGCCCAATCGGTTCTGAGATTGTTCTAAACGAACCTTTGATTTGGAGGGGCAGCAATTCCCCTCCAAATCAATTTCTTTCATCATCAGCACCGTCTCCCAATCCTCTTCCATCGATTCAGGAAGGGACAACCCTTAAGAGAGTAAGGCAAAAGGGGTTAGGTTTCGGTACAAACTGCGAACCGAATGAGATTAAAATGGCACTAAAAATCACATTAAAGCCGGATGAAAAAATGATCGTCGGCGGGGCCGTAATTTCCAATGGAAACACAAGGAACACGGACCTGATCATCGAAAATACGGTTCCGGTTCTGCGCCAAAAGGATATTTTAAGCGAGAAGGAAGCAACATCGCCCTGCAGTCGAATTTATTTCATCATTCAGCTCATGTACATTGACGAAGAAAACTTGGCCACATACCACCACACCTATTGGAAATTGGTGCGTGAATTGTTGGACGTTAATCCCAAATTAACCGGTCACATCGACCAAATGAGCGAACAAATACTGGGTGGCAACTACTACCGCGCTCTGAAACTAGCCGGTGAATTAATCAATTATGAACAGGAGGTTCTAAAACATGTATATGCAGACCCAAACCCAATCTTTGAGAGCCTATGAAACTGTCGGCAAAGCCACCCACACCGGCCGCGAAATCGAAGCCGCGGTCCTCACCAAAGCCGCCGTGAAACTCAAACAATGCCGGGACAACTGGAATGCTCCGGACCGGGATGAAAAATTGGATGAGGCGCTTAAGTTCAACCAGCGGATTTGGAGTATCTTTCAAACTGAACTGTCGCGAGAAAATCATGAACTGCCCAGGAAATTGCGTCTGGATATACTTCGACTGGCCTCATTTATCGACAAGCGTATTTTCGAAACCATGGCATTTCCGACACCCGAAAAACTGAAAATTGTCATCGACATCAATAACAATCTGGCTGCCGGTCTGCGAGGTTCACCTTTAAATATCGACAATTGCGAATCCTTAAGCATTAAAATATTATGATAATCAAAATAAAAATGGCCTCTTTTCAGAGGCCATTTTTTTGAAATCCATTTGCATATCAATTATGCGGCAATAATTATTTAGACAATGAATGGATGCGTTTATATTTTCTATTCATTGGACATGATCTACAGGATTTATTGGATTTTTATTTTTCTTTGTTTCCGGCCGATAGCCTCTCCGAGCTGCAGACTCCACGAGCCGGAAACCATAAGGCCTATGACCCAAAGGGATTAAACAAAGAATACCCGATTAGTATGCAGGGGGATGGGTATTTAGCGTTTTTTTCCCCACAGCGTCTGTCCCCGGGGGATGGAGACTTTGAAACCTATCTTAAGCGTCATCCGGTTTAACGGCGTCTTCGATGACTTCTATTTGCCTCGGCTCCCCACCCTTGATAAAAATTCGCCACATTTCCTGATAGGCTTTTTCCAGGTTCCGCACAAAACGCGGGGTATCAAATAAAGGTTCTTTCCGTCGATTGCGGGATAATTTTGCTTTAATCTTTTCAAGCTTATCAGCGATGGTTTGCCAGGTGGACGGCCAGATGCTCATATGCATCCAGGTTGTAGGTTATCAATTCTGAAAGGCCGACGGCGCTCAACAGACTGGCTGAAACCCGCGAAGCAAAATGACTGCCCTGCAAGGTAATCACCGGCACACCGGCCCACAATGAATCGCTGGTGGTCGTGTGGCCGTTGACCAGCGCGGGTGTCCAGGGCCAGATCTGCCAGCTGAATCCGCGACAGATGGTCTGCCTTCTTGATCTTTTTTGCAAAAACAAGGCGGTCCGCGCCCACTCCCCTGCTCTGTGGCTTCCTGCTGTAAATTGGCCTTCGCAGTCTCTCCCCCGTCAAAAAGCCACAGCACACTGTTCGGAACCTGCTGCAATATCCGCATCCAGCAATCAAACATCACCGAGTCAATTTTATAGGGGAGATTGAATGAGCTGAACACGAAGCCCTTCGTCCGGCAGCCCCTGTGATTCCCGGCTCCATTTTCGAGACGCAATTTTCTGTTGATGGTCGTTGACCTGATAACAATGGGGCATAAAGACCAGCTTTTCGCTGTAGTATGGTGCATGGTCTTCCGGGGTAACGATTTTGTCGGTGATCAAATAATCAATGAAATCGGCGCCGGTGGTACCCGGATACCCAAGGTAGTGGACTTGTATGGGCGTCGGACGACAGGCCAAAATACCCAACCTGGCACTTTTGGTATGCCCTTTCAGGTCAACTAAAATATCCATCTCGTCTGCGTAGATGCGTTTAGCGGCATCAACAAGCGAACAGTCATGAATGTCAGTAAATTGATCGCAATTTGACCGGATCTGTTGTCTGTATGAGCTGTTGTCATCCGGCCCGTATGAATAACAGTGCACCTGAAACTGATGACGGTTATGCAGTTCAAATAGCCGGAGCATCAGATGTGCTGTGGCATGATCGTGAAAATCGCTTGAAAGATAACCGATGGTAAGCATATGCTTCTCCTGCCGTCGGCTATCAAATGAATACTTCGGCTTTACCTCTTGCAGTGTTTGGATAAATTTGCGACACCATCTCTTTGAATTTGTCAATAGCCGGTATAGGTCAGAATGTCTGGCCATGCTTATAAAAGGGGGCTCGGCAAAAATGGGCTTTCCCTCGCTGGTGCGGTCGATTAACTCATCAAGTCTCTCTGAGTAGATCTTCAAGCGAAAGCCAGTTGCAGGTATACTGCAACTGATGGATCAGATGGCTGTAAGCGTCTGAGGTAATCCGGCTTTATTTCTATCGCTTTTTGAAGTCGGTCAATCGCCTCATCCCGCCGGCCTTGTTCGGCCAGAACCACCCCCATATAGTTATGCGCCTCAGCAAACTTCGGCTTAAGCTGGGTCGCTTTTTGAAAACATTCGGTTGCCTCAGCCATACGATCGGATTCGGCATAGGCGACTCCTAAATTAAAATACGCCTCCGCATTTCCGGGGCTGAATTTGCAGGACCTTCTGGTAGCAGACGATAGCTTTGTCTAAACTGCCCTGATCTTTTAATGCATTCCCCAGGTTGTTGTGGGCCGCATCGAGCTTTGGATTTAGATGAATGGCCTTGTGGCAATGAGAAATGGCAGCATCTAAAAAACCCTGTTGTTTTAATAAATTTCCCAGATTGCTGTGGGCTTCGGCCCAATCCGGTTTGCAATGAATGCATTGTTTCAAGCAGGCAATTGCTTCATCAAAGCGTCCTTGTCTTTCCAAAATATTGGCCTGGTTGTAAAACGATTCAACCAGCATGGGATTCAACATTGCCGACCGCTGGTAACATGAAATAGCCTCATCGAAAAGCCCCTGGTCTTTGAACGTGTTTCCTAAATTGTAATAAGCTTCAGCGCTGTCCGGCCGCAGCATGATTGCTTTTTGAAAGGCAGATGCGGCTCGGTCAGAATCGGCTGTTTGTTGATGGGCAATTCCCATATTAATGTAGGATTCAATCAGATCGGGTTTAATTTGAAGCGCTTTATGGTAGCACGCAATGGCCTGCTCGTAAAAGCCGCCGTCGCGGTAGGCATTGCCGAGGTTGCAATGAAAGATGGGGTGGTTCGGAATAATTTGAACGGCTCGGGTAATTAAATCGATTGCGGCCTGGTGTTGCTGCTTCTGATTCGAAAGCACCCCCAACAGATGCAAGGCATCCGCATTCATCGGGGCAGCATCAAGTATTTCCCTGTAATACCTTTCAGCTTGTACTAAATCTCCTTGCCGATGATGCAGCAAACCATGCTCCAGAACCGAATTCAGATGTGTGGCTGCAGCTTTTTTTGTATGACTCAACTTAGAATTCACTTTTGTTGCTTATCTCGGACATGCGTGAATCGTAACAATTTAACTTTTTGAAACAAGCCACAAATTAGCACGAATTTTCACGAAATTAATTTTCATTATTATTGCCCCAGCTTTCGCCTATTACCAAAATTCGTGCTTATTCGTGTCATTTCGTGGCTAACAAATTTTATAAAACATAGAATCATACCGTCCATCTGGTTCAATAATTCTCTGAAAGCACCTAATGTGGTAAATGTTCAAACATGACCGCCTCACGGACTTTTGACTCAGTTGGCCCGTTGTAAGTCAAATCTTGGTTATCACCATCTATTTTAAAGCATTGGTTAAATAGCTCCAATATTTCTTTGTTCACGATGTCGCATTCAATCGCAGCGCCGAGCACGCAAAGTGCGTATTTAATCTGGCCGGCCGAAATCAGGCTTTGACCCAGTTCAAGGCATGGGATTTCAAGATGGGCACCCAAAGGTGTATTTTTTTGATTTCGCAGGCCCTCAAGACCTTTCTCTTTTTGGTCGGCGCAGCAGTATGCGGACGACAGAATAAAGTGCGCCGGCGGATAATTCGGAAACCCGTCCAACAAAGCTTCGAGAATGCTGACGGCCTTTGTCGCATTTCCACAATGCAACTCAGCCATTGCATAATTGTATCGGGCTTCTTTCAGACCAGGATCATTTTCCATAGCTTTTTTCCCGGCTTCAAGGGCAGCTTCAAATTTACCGAGTCGATTGTAGATGGTACCTATATTCACATAGGCCGTCGCTGCCAGATTCGGAATTGGATTCAGATCAAGCAGTCTTTGCCACAAATCAAGTGCTTTCTGATTTTTCTCCAGGATGGTGGCCTGAATAGCCAACTCACGCAGGGCATTCGGATCATCTCCCATCTCAGACAGCTTCTTTTGACCGATTTCAAAATAGATTTCTCCTTTACGCGCCAATTTATCCTTATCCAGCCGGCCGTAATGGTGAACCGGTATGCTGCATTTTTTGATTTCAATGCCGTTTCTTTTCAAAACCGGATCGATCAGCTCATGCACCGCCCCTTCAAACCAAATCTGATTCTTGCCATAAAACAGCCTTACTTTTTCACTCGGCAGCCAACCGATAGCCGCTTCTTCCTCGGGATATTGGCCGTCATTGGGCACCCAACCCACAATGTTGGCCAGTCTGTTATAATTACGGGTAGTAACGGAATACGCTATAGGTGCCTTGGGTTTCTTAGTGACGATTTTATTGAAAGGGTCATAATCCAGAGGAGAAATCACTTCATCGCCATCCAGAATTAGAATCCACTCACCGGATGCTTTTGAAATCGAATAATTCCGTGCGGCGGCAAAATCATCCTGCCACTCATAATCATAAACCTGAGCCCCAAAAGTGGCGGCAATATCTTTGGATCGGTCTGTGGAGCCGGTATCAACTACAATCATCTCATCGACAACGGGTTTTACACTTGCCAGACATCGGGCCAAATACTTTTCTTCATCCTTGATAATCATGCATAAAGAGACAGGAGGCTTTTTCGCAGTTGGCTCGAATGGTCATCGGCCCCAGTTTCTCCCTGACCTTCAAAGCGGCTGTAAGAATGCCATCATCAATACCGAATTTAACAATCGCAGCTTCTATTCCAGCCATGGCCTCCTCATATCTGCCCTGCCGGATCAGAAGATCGATCAGCATATATTTTAGCTTCTGATTGTTCGGATACAGGGCGGCGGCCTCACGGACAATGTTCTCTGCTTTTCCAAATTCCGCGATCCCCGCGATCAAAGAATGGTAGTTGGTGGCAATGTCAAGATCTGCAGGATTCAGCCGGAAGGCTTTTTCTAAGAACTTCAGGGCATCTTGCGGACGATCAGCTTCCATCAATAGCATACCTAAATTGGTGTAAGGCTCGCCATAACCCGGATCTGCTTCTATTGCCCGCTTGAAGTATTTCTCAGCAGAACGGCGGTCCTCATTGCGGTAAGCCAGAATGCCTTTTAGATTCAGAGCGGGTGCGCGATCGGGATTCATTGCCAGCACCTGTTCAATATGGGTCTGCGCGGCTTCAAAGTTTTGCAGTCCTTCTTCAGCATACCCCAGCAGTTCAACTTTACGCATTTCCTGATGGTTATCGCCGGACGGCATTTCCATTAAAGCGTCTTTGGCATCCTGAAATCTTTTGGCTGCCAGTAAAATTTTAGACAGGGCAAGGTAAAAACGCTGATTTTCGGGCTGAACCCTTATTCCGCCCAATAGTACTTCGACGGCCGCATCAATTTTCCCGCCCTGGCCCAATTCATCGGCCCTTGCCAGAAGTTGAACCGTCTGAAAAGCTTTGGCTTCCGGATTTTGAACACTATTCCATTTTCCTTGATACTTCTTTCGATCTTCGCGGACAGGATGGATTTTTCGTTGAGACATTATTTTTGACTAGGTGCCGATCGTAATGGAAGATATACATATCAGCGGCAATCAAATTTTGAAAGCCTGCTGAGGCGGCTCGAGTGCAAAAGTCTTCGACAGCGACTTCTTCAGAAACAAACAGCTCATCAAAATTTCCGATATTATCGATCAAGTCGCGTCGGAAAGCCAGGCAAACAGTCCGATAGTTTCGGCGTCGCTACCCTTCTGTATTGATTTTGTTCATAAAACGCTTTTGCCGCGGTCTCGAACTCAGCCCGATCTGATTCGTCGGAATGGGCTATCTGTTGGATGCCCGCAGTCCGGTTGGACATGGGACCCACCACTCCACAATCCGGCTCAAAGTTGATATGTCTTACAAAGGCGTTGAGCCAGCCTTCAGACAGCACCACATCATTGTGCATTAAAACAACAATGTCTCCGCCGGCTTTTAGGATTGCGTGGTTGATGCACTCCGCCCAGCCTATCTGCCCGTCACATTCAATGATGTGATAATGGTGGTTATCCTTGACAAGTTGTTGTGCCCATTTAAGAATGCCTTTGGTTGTTCCACGAGTTACAAGGAGCAGTTCATGAGGCTCTTTGGTGTGACCTTGAATGCTTTTCAGGCATTCTTTTACGCGGTTTTGAATCCCATCCAGGCTGATAACAATAGACGCCGTTATTTTGTGTTCAACGTCCTTTTTTTCAGGTGCTTCTGCATACAAATCCGCTGATTCAGAATTTGAAGCTGAAGGGATTTCATCATTTAAGGAATTCAGCCTCGCTGACAACTCTTTGATTTGCTGCTTAATTATGGCCTGAAGGTTTTTGCCGGCGTCTTCATTATCAGGCTCCAACGCAAGAACCCGCTCGTAGAAATCTTTGGCATCTTCAAGTTTTTTAAGCGCCACGCAAATATGCCCGGTTATCAGCAGGCCCTCAACATTATCGGGATGTGTTTCCAGGATACCCAAATAAATTTGCAGAGCCTCTTCCATCTTCCCTAGTTCGACGAACAAAAAGTCGGCCAGGATTTTCTGGAGTATCATATTTTGAGGTCGCAGGCGGGCGGCCTGTTGATAGTGGTGCAAGGCTTTTTCTTTATCGCCGGTATTGCCGCACAAAACAGCGAGATCACTGTGTCCGGCCGCAAAGTCCGGATAGCGTTCAACCAGGCCTTCAAACTCTATAATGGCTTCCGCTGGGGTTAGGATATTCAACTTTTCTTGAATTTTGCGGTAGGCGTCTTCGGCCGATTCCGAGCTCAAACTTGCCTCTGCAAATCGTTTTTCCATTTCTTCTATTTGATTGCGGGCATCTGCATTCCAGGGCTCGATTTCAAGTACTTGCTTAAAAAAGTGTTCGGCGTCCTCGAATTTTTCCAATGCTTTGCAAATCTGCCCGGTCGCCAACAGCGTTTCAATATCCTGAGGATCGGTTTTCAGGATGCTGACGTAGATTTGAAGGGCATCTTCAATCCGGCCCAGTTCCACACAATAAAAGTCCGCCAGGTTCTTTTGAAAGTTAATATTGTCGGGCATCAATTCAACGGCGCGTTCATAACAACGCTGCGCTTTTTCTTTGTCACCCGTATGGTAAAAAAGCACGCCCAGATCATTGTGGGCCGCCGCAAATTCCGGAAAACGTTGCAATAAATTTTCCAATGATGCGATGGACCTGTGCGGGTCTCCGTTGTTCAAAAACGGCTGGATTTCCTGATACATTTCCTCCGGAGATTTAAGCTCTGGTCGAATGGATTGCATTTGATCCAACTTTACAAGGTTATTGCGCGCATCTTCATTCCACGCTTCAAGTTCAAGCACTCGCCGGTAAAAAACTTTGGCATCCTCAAATTTATGAAGTGATACACAGATATGACCGGTGATCAGCAGAGTCTCGACATCACCGGGATTGGCTTCCAGGAGTTTTACATAGATTTGCAGGGCATCTTCCACCCTGCCCATTTCCACATAATAAAAATCCGCCAGATTTTTTTGAAATACCATGTTTTCCGGATCAAGCCGCACGGCCTTTTCATAGAATTGATGCGCTTTTTCTCTATTGTCAGTCTGATAGTATAAAGCGCCCAGGTCGTTGTATGCCAACGCGAATTCAGGATGAGTTTTTACCAGCATTTCCAGCTCAATGATCACTGCCTGCGGTTGCTTATTTTCCATCCCGGTCTGGATGTTTCGATAGATTGCCTCAGGGGATTTCATATAGCCGCTCCTTTGCTTAACTTGATCCCCTGATGAACGAACCTGCAGGCGTCTTATGATTTTACCGGAAGTTTTGGCTTTTTTATAAGTATTTAAAATTATATTGTTTTCTTCTCGTTGCTTTTCGCGGTTAGAATGTTCAATGCTACCCGGAGAACGCAAATACAACCCCAGCCGAACCGGAAAATGCATAAACTTTCGAGTTTGAGAAATGCGCAGCCAAAATTCATAATCTCCCGAAGTCACAAATGACTCATCAAAATAGCCATATTCATCATGAACCTCTCTGCGCCACATCGGCTGAGGGCCTACGAAGCAACCTTTAGTCAGCAAATCTTCTCTGTTGAAGTTTAGCCAGTTAAAAACGCCCACCGGAGTGCAGTTTTCAAAAAGCTCGTTTTCAGTTTCAGTAATGATTAGATCTGCGTAAACTAGAGAAATCTCAGGGAGCGCCTCAAGCTTATTAACCATAACTTCAAAAGCGTCCCTGCGGTGCCGGTCGTCTGTGTTGGCATTGGTAATATATTTGCCTTGCGCCGCCTTGATGCCTCTGTTCCATGCAGCATAGACTGTTTCACGCTGATTCGTTTTTATGTATTTTATATTTGAATATTTTCCCTGAAATTCTTTAATAATCTTCTCTTCATTCTGCTGCGATCCACTCTTAATGACGATTATTTCTAGTCTGTCAGCGATGGTTTGATTTTCAAGATCTTCCAGACAGCCCCGGATGAACCTTTCTGAATTGTAGGTTGAGACAATAGCTGAAACAAGATATCTGTTTGAGTTAGAATGCTTTTCAGTTATCTTTCGCATGTTTTCAATTTCAATTCGGCGAGATGGCGAGGAATTGGATTCGAGCTGGTGCTGGACGCCTTCGATAATCTTATATAATTTATTCGAAAAATCACGTGCTGTGTACGAGTTGACCCTTTGAAAGCCCTTTTGAACTAAATCATCTCTTAAGGCTTTATCTGACCATATCTTCAGAACGCCATTGGCTATTGCAGAGGAATTCTTGGGGTCAACGAGTAAGCCGGCATCGCCAATCTGTTCCCGAATGCCACGAATGTCGGATGTAATGACAGGGCAGCCAAATGCCCAGGCCTCCAAAACCGGGATGTTGGTAGGTCCAAAAAATGTGGGCATTACGAGAGCCTTGGACAGGTCATATAGCATCGGCATATCTTCGTCAGAAACATAGCCGAGATGTCGGACCAGATCCTGCACGCCCAGTTGCTCGGCCAAAATCATCGCATTTTTATAAACAACCTCGCGGGCCTCCTCCTTTAATCCGACAGAATTTGAGCCGACGAGAACAAGGGGTGCATCTATCTCATAAACAACTCGCAGTCTTTGGATGGCATGAATCAAGCGTGAGTGATTTTTATGAAGCCAGAATTGGGCAGGATAAAACAGGAAATCTTCCGGCAGTTTGTATTTTTTCTTGATCAGCTGCCGACCGGCTTCGGTTATCTCTGTTCCATCCGGGCGGTAAAAAGGCAAAAACGGCAGCTGATGGATCCGATCCGGCGCAATAAAATCCCCGTAAAAATTTAAAACATCTTCTTTTCCTACTTCAGAATCCGTTAGTATGGCTTCCGCAAATTTTGAACCGTTGCGAAAAAGATATTCCCTTGATTTCCAGATGTTTCCTGCTGATACTTCCGGAAATTCGGGCTGGAGACGGTGTTGCAAATCGTGAATTGCCATAATATACGGCATGCCCCATTCGAAGGAAAGGCTGACAGGAGCTGGAAATATCAATAAATCGATTCGATGTTCTTTAAAAAACTTTTCTGCTTCAGGATTAATGCCCGACTGCTTCAAATCTAAACCATCGCCGCAAAGATAGGCCTCAGCATTTTTGCTGTATGCCATTCGGGGATCTATTGTTACGTTACTCCAATTTGGTGCTGTAAATTCTGCTATAGGGAATTCGTTTTCAGTAAATTTGATAGTAACAAATTCATGATCTGTATTCCAATTATAGAGTGCCTTCAATATGGAAGAAGAATACTGATATATTCCCCCACTATTTTTTGTAACAGAAATAAAAATTCCAATTTTCATATAGCTTTCCTATTCAGATCGCACGTGAAATTGTCACCACGCTCCAGTTCGATTCATTTACTTCTTTTTCCAGATCGGCAAATGGACAGAAATGCTCTGGACTAAACCGTGCTTGATTTAGGTAAAACTCAATTTCCGGTTTGAAAATGAACCGCATTGAATGGCTTTCATGGATTTCTTTAGCCAAACGGTCACCACTCAGCTGAATGATGTCGTAGTTAACATTTACAACATGTCTTTGCGTATCGATATCGGGCTTAACGATACGAATAATGCGGTCATTTCCGTCCAGTACCATTTTTACCCTTTCTTCCGGCCGTTGTTTTAAAGTCGCCGGGCCGTACCAAAAATCACTGATAAACAAACCGCCGCGCTTGATGTGCCTGCGAGCTGCACAAATTGTGGAAAACAAATCATCATTTGATATCTGGTAGCTCAACACTGCAAACATACAAATCACAGTGTCAAACGTTTGATTTATTTTAAGATCCTGAGCACTTGAAGTTTCAAACTTTATGTTATCGAGCAGGTTGGCTGTTTTCGCTTTTTTACGAGCAATGGCAAGCATCTGATCTGAACGGTCGACTCCGAAGATCTGATATCCCCTGTGAGCCAATGGGATTGCATGTCCTCCGGTTCCACAGCCTAAATCCAATATGCTTTGAACCTTTCCCTGACAGAAACGCCTAAAAATATTTTCCAAAAAATCGCACTCGGATTCATAATCCTTGTCATAATAAAGCATATCATAAACATTCGCATATTCCTGAAAAATATCCGCTTTTGTCTCCTGTAACACTCTTTTCCCCTTTCATTACCTTAAGGCTTTCCGAACCGCATCGCACACTTTGTGGATCTCGGAATCCTGTATCGTTAATCCTGTCGGAATGTAAAGACCCTGACGGGCCAATCGTTCGGCAATCGGATATCTTTCATTAACAAACAACCCCATCTTATGAAAGGCGGGCTGTTCATGCATCCCCAAGAAAAATGGGCGGGTATCGACACCTTGCTCAAATAGGCGTTTTGAAAATCGCTTGGCGTCTAGTCCAGTGCTTTCTTTCAGGACAATTCCATAGACCCAATACACACTTTTTGCCCACGGTTCCTCAACCGGTAACAAAATTTCAGGCACATCTTTAAGGCGTTCTGTATAGGTCATAGCAATAGAGCGCTTTCGATCTATTATCTGTTCAATCCTTTCTATTTGCGCCAGACCTAAGGCTGCCTGTATGTTGGTCATCCGGAAATTATGCCCCAGTTCATCATGTAAAAAACGCCGCTTTTTTTGAAAACAAAGGTTGCGAAAAGAGCCTGCCCTCTCTGCAAGCGCATTACTTTGGGTTAAAACCATGCCGCCTTCGCCCGTAGTAATTAACTTATTTGCATAAAAGCTAAAAACGCTTATATGACCAAGGCTTCCACATTTTTTTCCTTTGTACTCGGCGCCGTGAACTTCGGCAGCATCCTCAATGACAGTCAATCCCCTATCTTTGGCTATCTTCATAAGGGAGTCCATATTAACAGGATGTCCGTAAATATGAACAGCCATTATGGCACGTGTTTTCGCTGTAATTTTTGATTCGATTTGGCTGACATCCATTTGCCAGTTCACAGGATCACTATCTACCAGCACCGGAACACCTCCACATTCTTTAACAGCTTGAGCACATGAAATAATTGTGAAAGTGGGCATGATCACTTCATCCCCAGGTTTAAGGTCCAGCAATCTCGTAGCAATCAACAACGCCGCGGTACCGCTGCTGACCGCAACGCCATGCTTCATGCCGCAATAGTCCGCCCAGCCTCTTTCAAATCTGTCCAAATATTTACCGGCCGAAGAAACCCAACCTGTTCGCAAACAATCCAAGACAAATTCTTTTTCATTTCCGCTAAAGAGCGGCTCATAAACAGGGATCATTAGAAATGCTCTTTCTCAATTAGACCGGTGTAAGGTCCTTGCTTGATTTCAAGCAAAACGGTATCTTCCATACACCGGCACCGATGGCCACCGGCTACCAGTAAGATCAAATCTCCTTTACCTAATTTCCATGTCCCAAGCAATTTTCTGTCAAACGCGTATAAATCGACCTCCACTAGCCCTTTACGCACCAATAATGACTCGGGCGTTCCTACAAGGTGTCTCTGTAATGGAAGGTGAAAATGTCGCTTCACCTCTCCGCCTTGTGGGTAAACCACAAATCCGGCCTGTTGATAATAACTGTCAGGTGTAATAAAAGTTGTTTTGATAGGAGTATAGTTATCTCGAATTATGGTGGCGATGTGCTGATCATGCCATGTGATATGCTCAACAAGATCGGTATTGTCCAGCGTATCTATAAAATAATCTTCAGCAGCATCCTTTAAATTAATTTCTCCCATTTTAACAAATCCTCGGTTGCTGGTTGCATTGCAATTTATATTGAATTCGTCCTTTACCTGATGCAGCAGATCATTTTTCTCGGCGTCGGCGTTGAGTTCATTACCGCTATTTGAGAAAAATATCTCCTTAGCTCAGTAACAAAATTCTCCAGTGTGTACCATCTAAAATTCTCGTTCCACCAGTTACTGACGAATTTATCTTCCTTTGGTTGAAATTCAATAACTAGCCGATTTTTTACGAAAGGGTTGATTTTTTCGACTACTTGCTTGAAATTTAAATTCTGCTTAAACACAAGGTGATGGACGATTGCAAATGCAAGTACGGTATCGCATTGAAACCTGCTTTCAGCGGAAAGTGAGTCAATTGGAAGCCCTTTATAAATGTATGGCGGCGTCGGTCTAGTAATATCCATCACGAGAGGCAGAATCCAGTAGTGATATTTTGATGCATCATCGTATAACTTTATCAAACATCCTTCATCTACATCGAAAGCAACTACCTTGCTCCCCAGGTGAGCTGCAAGTTGGGCATACCAGCTTCTATTGCTTCCAATATCAAGTACAGAATTATGCCTGTCGGCTATCAATATATTGTAGATGTTTTTGTTTCTTTCTGGCCAGTCTTCTTTATAATTAAAATCAAATTTTATTTCGTCATTGTAATCAGACCAGTCAGTCTTTTTTAGGTTAAAATCTATTCGTTCAATTTGATTTCGCAATCTATTCAGAAATTCCAACCTTTCATTAATTGTTCTTATCGGAGAATTTGAGAGCTTAAATTCTATTTCTTCAATAAATTGCTTTGGGATGTATTCAATAATCTCATTTCTTGATATCTCCAAATACCTACCTTTTTTTGCGTATCTATAACCATCCTCTGAAAGCTGTCTCAGCAATAAGGGATATAGAAAATACTCACCGAATTGCTGATACCACCCTCCCCGTATTCCATTGTCCGCAGAAAAAGGAATTATCGAAGAAAAATCTATGAATATTGAATCTGTGCCATCAAACATTATGTTTTGATTATGAGCATCCATGGTTTGAAGCCCAAATTTTCCAAGTGCGATATTAAGATTTAGTACTTCCAAAGCGGCTAATTTAAGCATTTTGATCGGCCATTCAAAGCTGAAAGATCTGAACGGCAGTTTTCTGTGCTTTAGTACTAAATCAAACCCTTCAAGATTCAGGGGAGATATTTCAGTATCGATAAGACCGGCATTGACTAAATTGATAATGATCTTTTTTGCGAACATTTCTTTATAAAGATTCGCACGTTCTCCTTTTATTCCACGATAAACCTGTCCCTCAAACCAGAAGACTTTACTATCCCAATGACCATTTGAGCTTGGATCAAACGTAATTTCATTTACCGTGAGTGTTTTATTAACCATTTGTTGCCAGCTATTTTTACTTCCTCCGACCTCAACCGATTGCACACATAGCTCCAATCTGGTTAAATCGCTTTCAGTGCCACTTTTGTTTTTTGGTACTATCTCATTCGATCCCTTTTTTACATGTTCCCTTATAGTATGTGCTAGCGCTCGCAATTTTGCTCGTTGTGAATACCCACAGGTGCATCCTGTGCACTTTCTTAAAAGCATTGCTTTTAATTCTGAGCGATATTTAGAGGAGTGCAAAAGCTTGCTTAAGGAATCTTTCGCTGCATTTCCTACGATCGGTAGAGACATGCATGCAGGGTAAAGATTTCCAGAGGCGTCAAGATATATTTCATTGAAACCCAGCGTGCATGGAATATTTTCTTCATTTCTTGAGTCTATAAAATAATCCCTGATATAATTGATGTCTTCTGCTTTAATCATGCTTGTTTGGGGGTAAAGTGTACACACATGTTTTAGTATTCTTGTTGTTTTCTCAATGTCTGCTAAACTATTGATTCGAGTTGAGTCGATATCGATTCCTTTGAAATGAAATCTCCTATTTTCAAGAATATTTACAAACCATTGCGCCTTGAGGTTGTAGGATAGAGCGGCTATGTACTCAAGCTCATCTATGTTGTGCTTCATTAAATTGGTTAACAACAGCAGAGGCTTGCCAGACTCTGAAATCAACCTACAGACAGATATCACTTTATCGTACCAATCTACTCCTCTAATAAATTTGTAGGAATCACGCATCCCATCGAGTGAAATATGAAAGCTGTTTATACCACTATCAATAAGCTCAGAGATTCTGTCTCTATTTAGAAGGAATCCATTCGTGCTCAGCAGAATCGTTGAAAATCCTAATTCTTTAGCGCAAGCCGCCAATTCGGTTAAATCATTTCTGATAAGCGGCTCACCTCCAACAAACTTGACAGATTTTATCCCGTTTGCACGAATTTTTTTTAAAATATTTGTCCAGGAAGCCGTATCTAGCTCATGTACTCTATCTTTATTCTTCCACGATGTACAGGTAATACAACGACTGTTGCATAAATCCGTAATATATATGACCGCGCTGCTTAATTGGAGATCTATTTCATTGACCCAACTCACATCATTAGTTTCGCCGTTGTATAGCGAAATGGCTAACTCTTGAAAATTTGATGATTCTTGGCAATTTTTTTCTTCCATCGATTTTGTTTTTTTGTATCCAGCATTCGAAAATTTATTAGACATTTCTATAGTTTTGGCACTTGAACCTGGATACTTTTGAACTGTTGTCCAATATATCGAATCCAATCGTCTTCCAGGCATAGACTCTATCGGTCGAACTATCTCTTGGACAGCTCTCTGAATTCCCTCTGCCCAGCCGTAATCATGGAAGACAATTGTACCGTTATGCTTCATTTTTGGAAGCCATGCCCTGATGTCTTTTTTGCATCCTTCATAGGAATGGTCTGCATCTATAAACAATAAATCAATATCCCTTTCAAAATTTGAAGCGACCTTAACCGATTCTCCCCTCATTGGAGTAATGCAATCTTTATAAGGAATTGTATTATTATAGAATTCATGAAACGTATCACGGTTTGCTTCGGACATGGCATCATTCTGCCAGGTATCTACACAATAGATTTTTATAAAACGATCCGCTGCCCCGTCCGCCAAAAAACAAGAGCTCGCACCTATGTAGCTGCCGATTTCGACGATAACACCTTTTGTAGTTACCTGTTTGGCTAGCTTTAAGAGTAGCAATCGCTCATCGAAGGTAAGTTTCGTCGGAATAGCAAGTATCTTTTCTAATGCTTCTGCTTGTTTTAGATTTCTCAGCATTTCTTTGATGGATTCTAAATCCGGTCGTGCTGCCAATTCTGCTTGAAAAGCACTCTCCGCTTCTCGCAATCTTCCTATGCTTTGCAGACACCTGGCGCGCATATACTGTAATCCGCTGATTCTAGGAAATAAATACATCGCTTCGTCAAATTTTTGCAATGCATCAGAAAACAAGCATTTGCCAAATAGCCTGTTACCGAAGCCAATAATCCGAATAGCCCGATTTTGAAAGTTAAAATCTACTTCATTGCCATTATTGATATTATTATTATGCTGTTTTTGATGTGCAGATGTTGAAGGTTGCATGGTCTTTCTTTCTGCCGTTGATTCACCAAAAGAAAAATATGTATCCTTAATGATGTATGCTAAAAGTTTTGAATCAGATTTCACGCGATGCTCATGATAAAGCCAACCTTGGTTGTAGCTTAAGGTTACACATGCATGGATATCAGAGACAGATTCAGCTTCAATTTTCAAGCCACCCTCTATCATAGCTGCTATAAATTTCTCGTCCATTTGCGCGGATATACCTGGGCGATTTGAAGGTGCTTCTGCTAATCGATGTCTTCTGATTTGCGTATAAGAATCCGAAATGCCTTGGCAGAACGATCGCCAACAGAAATAATTTGGAGTTGTTCTATTATCTGGAATCGTATGTTTAACAATGGCTCCAGGATGGTAAACAGATCGATATCCGTTTTTCATTATTTCAAAAGTTAGCCCATATTCTCCGTCTCCCCGGAGATGAATTAGTTTTCTTGGAAATGCATCCGGATGAAAGCCTTTGCATTCTCGTAAAATAGTTTTGCGTATTGAGAAATTGGCCCCAAATATATAATTCCCAGGAATGTCCTTTAACTCCTCTCCTAAATTAATGAGGGATAAGTAAAAAATCCATGATCCGACCTTATCATGCACCCAGAATGTATCTATCCAGTTAGGCGGTGAACTTAGAAACTTTGGAATGATTTTACCGCCTACAAGAGCCACCTGTGGATCGCAAAATGCTTCGTAAATCGACTGCAGCCATCCAGAGCATGCTATAATGTCGTCATCACAAAATACAAGTACGTCTCCGCGGGCTTCTTTGACACCCCTATGTCTTCCATGAACCAATCCGAGTCGTGGCTCACATACGTAACGAAGTTTATAGCCGTTGGACCGCACTTTATCTGCAACTATCTCTGAAGTCTTATCGGTAGAATTATTATCAACAACAATTACTTCATAAGTAAACCCATCGGCTTTTTGCTCTAAAATACTTTCGATTGAGGACGACAGAAGTTCACTCCTGTTGTAAGTGGGAATGATAACTGATACAAGCAAATTTTTATCAAGATGTCGAATCAAACTATCTCCTTAAAAATGGAGAGCTTTTCTGCCAATGCTCTATCGTGAGACCTCAGAAGTGAGGTTCTTGTTAACGACCGGCATTGCTCGAGCGTATAACAAATAAAATAAATTATATAAGTACCTATCTGGCAATATCGGTGCTGATCAGGGTGAAACCGAGGTTATTAACCTTCCTTCTCAAATTTTTTGATAGGATTGAAATGATAAGTTTTTCCTGAAGCAATATATATGCCACTAAGTTAGATTAAAAATTATATATAATATTAAGTTGTTATGACATGACGACTGCTGGCATATGCAAAAAAGTCAAATCCCTGACGTGCAGACTTGAAGAATTTTTCTACCTGGATTCCAGGAAATGGCAGACAAAAGGTGGCAAGTCTGTGTGCTGTTGGAATTGCACATAATAAAAAGTCTAAAGATATTTGTGAATTTTGCCGATTATGGCTTTGAACAGGAGTTTATCTGGATAGGTACGAATATGGAATTCTTAGGCGTTAGTAACACAGACATATTTTCGGCCACGACCCAGCAGACCGGTCAGCTGGAATCTTTGGCCAATGGTGCGCTTTCAAAGGGAATCGATCTTTATATGCGGAAGGACTATGAAGGCGCCATCAAAGAATTCCGCCGTTCCATAGGCCTGGCCCCAAACTCAGATTATTCAACCGATGCCTCCAGCTACATGGCAAATGCTTATATGGCATTGGGAGATTCCGAGGGTGCTGTCAAAGCCTATGAAGATGCCCTTAAAAGAAACCCCAATCGAGACGATATTTATATCAGTTTAGGCAACCTGTACTTTTCTGAAGAGAAATATGACAACGCCGCTGAAGCCTATGAAAAGGCAGTCAAGATTTGGCCGAGTTCGAACAATCATTACGCTCTTGGGCAGGCTTATTTAAATGCCGGCCAGTATTCAAAGGCCGATCGCGAATTTAATGCGGTTTTCCGCATGGATCCCGATAAACCTAACGGAAACTATGGCCTGGGTCTGAATTTCAGCAAACAGGGCCGTTATGAAGACGCTATTCTTCAGTTTAAGGAAGCCGTTCGAATTGATCCCAAATTCTATGATGGCTACGCCGAGTTGGGATATGCCTATGCGGATCTGGGTGAAATGGATGAAGCCCAGCGAATAGTCGATACACTCGAGCCTGCCGCACCGGATCTGGCGGATACCCTAAGTCGCTATATGTACAAGGTGGATACGCCGAAATTTATGGTCGCCTATGCCACCAGCGGTTTTAATTACAACATGCCCTGGAAGACCCCCCTGTCGGCATTGAACGGGTATCTGGCAACGCCGAATGCAGAAAAAACATTTACAATGACCTTCCAGTTTGACAAAGAAATGGACCGGGAATCGGTTGAGAATGTACTCAATTGGCGAATCAACCGGTCTACCCAGAGTGGTCCCGGCCAGGCCTATAATTTCGGTCGTCCGGTTCCCGACACCGAAGTCACTTTGCCTCCCTTTCCAAAACAAGTCTATTACGATGCAGATAATTTGACCGCCACCGTTTATTTTGATATTAAACAAAACTCCACCGGTAACGGCACCATCGATCCGGCTCATATTGAGTTTAAATTCAGCGGTGAAGACGCCTACGGGTACAAAATGGATCCCAAAAGTGACCAGTTTATGGGGTTCTCCGGCATCGCGTGAACCTCTTTGCCGACACTCGCCGATTCCCAGCATCCAATCCGTCAATTATTTGACCCGCAAGTCATTTATTAATCATAACGAGGTGATTTGGAATCAACCTCATACTCAAGATATTTTTGCCGGATATTCACAAGCTGTATCGGCCGGGATGCTGATGGATCAAATACGGTGAGAAAGTTAGAAAGTGAGATGATGAAACGGGGAAGCGGGGAAACGGATAACGCAGGATTGAAGAGTGATGCTCCTCCCGCAGAGCGCGGGAGGCCTCAGGAAGCCCCCTGGAAGGGGGCTGGATTAAGCTCTCATCAATTAAAATCCGAAATCCAAAGATGGGACACGGATCTTCACGGATTTTCACAGATAAATTAGTTTAGGTCCGCCTGACGGCGGAAGCTGTCGTGCAGCATAGTCTGCAGGAAGAAATTAGCCTGTTTTTTTCTCGCCGAAGGCGATGGGCTTCATTGGTTTTTGAATCTGTGTGCATCTGTGAAAATCTGTGTCCAAGATTTCGTATTTGTTTCGAATTTCCTATTTCGATGGTTGAATTGCCGTCTGTTTCTCACCGGATCGGTATAACCTATCGGGGTCCTCCACCAGAGGTGGAGGGCTTATATCAGACTAAGAATTGAGGCTTTAAGACTGAGGGCTGAGAACGGAGTAGTAGCTGGAAGGTGAGATGGTGAGATGGTGAGAAAGTAAAAAGATAAGACAGCGCATTGCTGATAGAGCATAGCGTTAAGCAAGGGTTGATGACAAACTGGGATGTCGAAAAGATCGGCGGGTAACAAGGCGGGGAATTGTAGCTTTATCCATCCTCCCGATAATGGGGCCCTTTGCTCTCTTTTCGAGCAAAGGCACTCTCTGCAACAAGGTTCGCTGTAATAATCAAATTGCGAACTTTAAAGTACTGTCCATTGTTTGCCAGCCCAATCAATTCAAGGGCTCTCAGCTGGTTGGCGCAGGTTTTAAGTATTTTCCTGCATTTCTTCAACCCTTTTTTGCTGCGCAAAACCCCAGCGTACTCTCCCATAGCTGCCTTAATGCGACGTTCAATTACCGCAAATGCCTGCAGGTCATCGTCATCTGACTTCACATGGTCGTCGAGGCTTTTTCTTTCCTTGCCAATGACTTGGGAAAACCCATCACTTATCCTTTTGGCACGCTGGGCGGCGGTTTGCCCTGCCCGCTTCCCAAAAACCTGCGTGGCTGTCATCATGCAGCCCCCGATGCGATCGGCCCCGTGAGGACCGGCTGCGACTTCCCCTGCTGCGTAAAGCCCCGGCACGGATGATTCGCCATTTTCATTTATTTTCACACCGCCGTTGAACGCGTGAGCGAAGTGGGTGATTTCAAGCTGACCATTAGCCGGATTTCCATTCTGCCAGTATACTGCTTTGTCGGAGCGCCGGGCTTCAGCAATGCCTATATCAACTAATCCTGATAAATCGCGGCAGCTGAAGGGCATATGTTTTTTTCTGGCCTCTAATGACTCATTTCTTTGGCTGTCCTCCGGCAGGTAATTTTTCAGAATATCAGATCCTGAAGAATTTATTACTTTGCAAGTTTGGTCCAATTGCCCGATGGGCAAAAAATGACAGTCTCCGTTTTTTTTCATGCCCAATGCAAACTGAATAAACTCCATATTTATCAGATCTGCACCGGCAAGATGGGCCAAAGCATAGCCATCCCCTGTCCCGCCGCCATTTCCCATATTGTCATAAAAAATCCCGCTGCCGCCGCCGGTGGCCAGGATTGTCGCTTTTGCTTCTATTTGTAAGTATTCACCGGATTTCAATACAAGATATGCACCCCTGCATGTGCCGCCTTCCGAAATCAGGTCGGAGGCGTATCCTGTTACAACGTTGACGGCAAACCGCCGGAGAATAGATAAAAACGTTTGTCGAATGTTTTCAAAATCTTTGGTGATAAATGCCCGTTCGAATTCACTGAAACAGCCTCTGGTTCGAATATGGTTCCCATCGGCGTCCTTTTTGAATTCAAGGCCGTAAGACATCAAATCTTCGACGGCCGCGCCGGATTCTTCCACCAGAATACCGACCAATCTGGGATCACTTTGGTCTAAACCGACCCGGATGATATCATTGTAAAAGGTCTCGAGATTGTCGGGGGTTCTCTCTTTTCCCACCAGTGCCTGAATTCCCCAGCCCCTGGAGATCTTTGAAAAGCTGGAACCACCATTTGCCGCATCGTCCGCGGCTGCCAAAATCACCTCTGCGCCGTTCTCGCGGGCAGCAGCTGCTGCTCTAATTCCTGCTGCTCCGGCACCGATAACTAAGACATCTGTAGATATCGTTTCCATCGTATTGATTTTTTTATGATTTTAATCTTTTTATGTTTAGCGACGGATTGACACGCATCAACACGAATTAAGGCTATATTCCAAGTTAGCGTTGTCTATCGGGCAAGCTGCTTTAGTTCAACTATTAGCATACTCATAGCCGATTCCCAGTCTCCGGGACGAGGCTGCCGGAAAAGCCGCATCGTGGGATACCAGGGAGAATCATTTCTGTCCATTAACCACTTCCAATCCGCTGCGTAGGGTAGCAAGATCCAAACAGGTATCCCCATGGCGCCTGCAAGATGGGCGACCGCCGTATCGACGCTGATAACCAGATCCAGGCATGCAATGGCGCCTGCGGTATCGGCAAATGTTTCAAATGAGGGTCCTAAATTATTTATATCAGCCGGTAAGGCATCCACCTGGTCTGCTTCACCACCCTTTTGCAGTCCGTAGATTTGGACATTATTAAGATTGCAAAGTTGTAGAAATTTTTCCAGCGGGCAGGATCTTCCATGTTCGTTTGTTGACTTGGCGGCCCAGACCAGCCCGATTTTGATTCCCGATCCCGTGATGTGTGCCGCCCATTGCTCTCTTTTAATATGGGAAGCATATAAATATGGTAGGGATGCCGGAATTGTCTGTAAAGTGGTCCCAAATATCCCGGGAAGACTCATCAAAGGAATATGGAAGTCATATGCAGCCCGCGGTGGATGATCAACCGACATGGAAACCAGCTGGTCAATGCCGGCAAAATTTTGCAGCAAATCGATGAGCTCATTTCTGGTTTCCAGGATGAGGTGGCCTCCCAAAGATTTAACCATCGGCAGGTAACGGATCAACCAGATAGTATCGCCGAATCCCTGCTCGCTGTGAACAAATAGCGATTTGCCGGGAAATTTTCGTCCGTCCCACCGCGGGTCTTCCAAGCGGTGAGGGTATATTTTCTGCCACCCGTCACGTTTAAAGCGCCATTCATATGCTTTCCAGCCTTCTTCGAAGCGGCCGGTGGCCAGCAGTGAAAGGGAGCGATTGAAGTGGGCGTCGTAATGTTCGGGATCCAGTTCAATCGCTTTATCGAAATGGTAAATCGCCCGATCCGGTTGATTCCAGTCCTGATAAAGTTTTCCTAAATTGTTATATGCATCTGCAATCGGGGGAAAATTTTCAACTGCTTTTTGGTAGCAGCCGATGGCATCATCCTCGGCCCCGCGTGAATGAAACAGGAGCCCCAGGTTGTAATTGATCGTGGTGTTATCGGGCGCCAGGCTGAGTGCCCGCTGGTAGCTGACGATAGCCGCTTTAAAATCTGTTATGTCTCGATAAACATTACCCAGGTTGTTATAGGCCTCAACATAATCAGGATTCAAAGTAATTGCTTTTCTGAAACACGCTTCGGCGGAATCATATTGTTCCTGGAGGTGATAGGCTAATCCCATATTGTTGTATATGTCAGGCAACCGAGGGTTGACACTCTGGCTTTTCTTGTAACTATTAATAGCCTGTTGATATAGTCCCTGTTCCCGCAACGCGTTACCCAGATTACAGAGTGCCTCGACCATGTCCGGCTTCAATTCCAGGGCTTTACGATAGTAATCTGTAGCATCAACATGGTTCCCTTCGCACTGCAAGATGTCGCCGAAACTTACATAAAACACCGGTTCGCCTTCATCAATTTTAATGGCTCGCTTTATGAGTTCCTTTGCCCTCTGCAGAGCGCCCATCTCACCATAAATCAGTCCCAGAAGGTGCAAGGCATCGGCATGATCGGGCATGATCTGCAGAATCTTCCTATACCCCTGCTCCGCCGATTCAAATTGCCCGGCTTTATGGCATTGCACAGCCTGTTGCAGCTCTCTGCCAATATCAATCTTATGATCAACCGATGGATTCATACATAGTTCTGACTGTTTTATTCCTTAACCTCAAGATGCTATCAGATGTGGATTGTCACACCATATTCATTTTTTCAGTCTAAATCCTTAAATACTCATGAGCTAACCAGCTCTCTGCTCTATGCCCCATGCCAGTTCATGAACTCACGAACCCACGAACTCACGAACTCATAACCTTACCAACCTCCCCGTTTCTTGCCTCCCAGCTATATTCACTATGAACTACGAGCTGAACATCTTCAATGACCTATCCTTTCACCTTTAGCCTTTCACCTCCTACCTTTGAGCTACGAGCTATGAGCTTTACCCTATGCGTTCTGCCCTATGCCAACTCACGAACTTACCAGCTCACGAACTCATGAGCTTACCATCCCTCTGCTCTATGCCAACTCACGAACTCACGAGCTCACGAACTTATGAGCTTACCAGCTCTCTGATCTTCTACGCTTCCGAGCTTCTCAGCTTCCAACCCTGCATATTTCGAGTAGGTCGAAGACTCCCAAGGCTATAGGAAAATGTTTGTTTTCTCTGTTATCCGCCTGCTTTCGCGGCGGTGACACACGATCTTTTCCATACCTCAGTTGCTCTCTCGCCCCTCACAGAACCGGACAAGCAGCTTTCCCACATCCGGCTCCTCGGCCTGTCATTCGATATGCCTCCGCTCTACGACAGGGGTCCAGGTCTTTGCGGATATTCGGTTTCGGCCACACCTTCTCACCTTCCCTCCCATAGCCGTCACTATCCTGACAGCCTGACACCGAATATTTGACAAGAAAATGCACCGTTTTCCCAGAAAACGTATTAAATCTGTAAAATTCGTTCCTGCCCAGTTAAATTCGTCGCCTATTTCACCGGGGTTAATCCGTGTCCCAAATCAGCAAACCAAATTCCTCGGCTTATGTTAATTTCCCTCCAAAACCCGTACCTGTTTGGCTTGAAGTTTGCAAATGTCATACCAAAGGAAATCCACCATAAATTCGGGGGATTTTTAACGACCAACAACATACACGTCCATCGGTCTTAATTGCGCAATTAGATTTCAAAAATTATAACAAGCAAGGGCGAATATGATAGACCTCACAAACGTACTGCCGGGAATATCTAAATATAATAAAATGAAAATTTTAGCTTCAGGCCGCAGTATCACAAAATACTGCATTGAAGACATATATGAAGATTCAGCCTTTTATGTTATTCTAAACCACTTCGATGTTATTCCGGGTTTGAACAGTATAACAGCTGCTCCAATTTTATTTTTCGCCCACGATTTCCATAATGGGCAATTTAATCCGGTTGCAGCAAAAAAAGCCTTAAAAAGCTTCCTGAGACGAGATAATGTCCATGTTTTTCTTCATAAAATTGAAGTTAACCGCCTAAATATCACAATGGAAATCGAATATCCGCCGGAAAGGCTAGGCTGGATCAAAAACCTCTATCTTTACATAAAGGCCCAAAACTACATCACCTATTTTGAAAACACTTCAAACTCCCTGCTCGGCTTTTCATCGACCCTGCATTCTCCCTTGTCCTTGGCTATAGGAAATGAGTTTATCTCGGAAGTCCATCTTTATGGGCTGGATTTATACATTTATCAGCAGCTAAAAAGATTCGACAACAAGGGGGTGGGAAAGGATGCCCAAGTTATCTATAACGCCAATAGGTATTTGCTGAATTATCTAAACGATAAAAGGCACGATTTAAAGATTGCCTTTTTCAATTAAATCCAATAAATTTAAAATATTTTCTGGCGGTTGACATATTGCACAGTTGTCAAATCCACAAAAAAAAACCACGCTGACGGGCGTGGTTTTATATTTTTTTCAAGATTCGACAAAACGAGTATGCTGCTATCAGAAGGCAGCTACGTCCCAAAGTCGCATATCCATACTTCTAGCTTTCTTCGATAAGTAATACCTGCGGAATTATTGGTTAGGGCGAATCTGCTCTATAATGAGAGCCGCAGCTCTCTTTTCTGGACAAAGCTGATTTCATTTAATAAATATTACTTCAGGGACAATACCGGGAATGATATCGACGTGATCTGCGATCAAGGACAACAGCTGACGTTGGTTGAAATCAAATCAGGCCAGACCATCACGTCCGATTTCTTAAAGAGTCTGCGCTTTTTCTCAAAACAAACAGATAATCCCGATCGTTCGTTTCTGGTTTACGGTGGGGATGCGTACTGTATCCGGGAAGGTATTGAAATCGTTGGCGGGCGAGATCTGCGTAAAGTAGTATGAGCAAGAGAGCCGCCCCTCCTATGCTCTTGAAAGAAAATTCCCCAATACGGATATTTTCCTTCTTCGAAAAAACAGGGGACTTTCAGCTATTGATATCGCTTTCAAATTTTCACAACCGGAAACGAACCATGGTTCCTTGCATAAGGGGATATCCCAAACCCAGTCAGGGGTCTCGATGCCCATTTCATCGCACAAGTACTCAATCGTCGATGCCAGCAAGGAATCGAACCTTTCCCCATTTAATTGGGAAGGATTTTGAATCAGTCTATGATCATGCGTCCGTCTCAGATCATCAACGAATTCCATAAATGGAATCCGCCAAAGGTCGCCGCTTTCCAGCATTGCGCTCTTAATTTCCTGAACCGTTCTGTATTTCATCAAAAATTTCCTCCAGAAAGAACTGGGTCGCCGGCCTTATAATTCTTCGAGGATAATATTTAACTATTATTTTTATCACTTATTCAACGGATGAAAAATCGCGTCCACGTCTTTTGTACTGGGTCTTGCATCAAAAACAAGACACATAACCGAGCCACAGTACAGGCAGATTTCCCCTTTTACATTCCGCTGCCGAAGTTTTTCGTTTAAAATATGCAATTATCGTAATATTTCGTCCCTCAACATATTATATCCAATCCTAATCCGCGGAAAGCCGTAGCCCGGCAGCCTTGTTCCTTATCCAGCATCACCACATGCAAAAGACTCAAAACATTTTCCGGCGCCGCCGTTGTTATCAAACCTTTCAGGGCCATGTCTTCACACGATCTCGGTTTACGTAACTTCGAAATTGTGACCGGTCAATCTTAAACAGGTTGGCGAAATAGGAAATCGTTTGGGGACTTAAGGAGCGTGCTGATAGCAAAGATTATCTTATTATTTCCGCGCCGTAATAATTCCAGACGGCCCTGACCTCTTCTCTTGTGCCACGCTCCATCACCCGGACAACCACAAAAGCAGCAAATTCATCCAGGTTCAAGGTATTGAAATCCATATCCCAGAACAGTGCAGGGCGGAGAGAATCTTTTAGTTTTTGGGAACCAGGCTCCATCATATCCATGGTTTCATTTTTTATCATCATTACAATTAGTTGTAAATGTTCAAATGGGGTTCAAATGGGGCTTCCGGCTAAAAAATCCAACGAAAAAACCAGCATCCCCATATCGAAGCGTTAAACACCTTCGATTTCAGCAACGCACCCCGAAACCCACATCAATATTTTACAGATTGGTTATCAGATTACCAATTTGTAAAAATATCTATTGCGCACCACTGCCGTTTGCATATACATATTCAGATGATTTAATTGAACCGCCATGACATATCGAATGGGTGAAGTCGAACAGGAGGATACGAAATATGATCGACAGAACGGTTTCAGACAAAACCATCCAGCTCGCGTCACAGTATCCCGTCGTAACCATCACGGGACCACGCCAATCCGGCAAAACAACACTATGCAGGAAGCTTTTTCAAGATAAGGCATACGTTTCTCTGGAAGATATTGATGAACGCCAATATGCCACACAAGATCCACGTGGTTTCTTGAATCGATTCCCGGATGGCGCGGTGATAGATGAAATCCAGCGGGTACCGGATCTTCTATCCTACATCCAAACTATTGTCGACGAGAAGGGGAAAGAAGGTCTATTTATTATTACCGGGAGCCAGCAGTTTGAATTGTTGGAACGCATCTCTCAGTCCTTAGCAGGTCGCACAGCGCTGATCCGTCTTCTCCCATTCTCGCTCGATGAAGCCTACGAAAAAAAGGCCGTCCCTCCTTCACTGGATCGGGTATTGTACACAGGTTTTTATCCTCGAATTTTCGACAAGAAGCTCAATCCCACAGAGGCGATGCTTTTTTATGTCAACACTTACGTGGAAAGGGACTTGCGGCTGCTCATCAATGTTCAGGATCTTTCCAAATTTGAAGTCTTTTTGAAACTCTGCGCCGGAAGAACGGGACAAATACTGAACCTGACCAGCCTTGGAAACGATGCGGGAGTCAATCATGCCACTGTCAAGCGATGGATTTCAGTGCTGGAAGCCAGTTATGTTGTAAAACTGCTGCGCCCCTACTATAAAAACTTCAATAAGCGGCTGGTCAAATCTCCCAAGCTCTATTTTTTAGATACCGGGCTTGTGTCGTTTTTGCTCGATATTCAAAGTGAAACCCAGATGGCATCCCACCCGCTGAAAGGCGCAATCTTTGAAAGCTTTGTGGTATCCGAACTGCTGAAGCACCGTTTCAATGCCGGACTTACGGACAATCTATACTATTTCAGGGACAATACCGGGAATGAAATCGACGTGATCTGCGATCGAGGTCAACAGCTGACGTTGGTTGAAATCAAATCAGGCCAGACCATCACGTCCGATTTCTTCAAGGGTCTGCGCTTTTTCTCAAAACTAACAGGTAATCCCGATCGATCGTGTCTGGTTTATGGTGGGGATGGGACCTATGTCCGGGAAGGTATTGAAATCGTCGGCTGGCGGGAATTGCACAAAATAGTATGAGATAGAAACCGGTCCCTTTTATGCCCTTGAAAGAAAATTTCCCAATACAAATATTTTCCTTCTTCGAAAAAACACGGGACTTTCAGCTATTGATATCGAATAATAGGGGACGAAAAATAGGGGACAGGTAAAAATGCTGATTCATTAAAATGAAAGGAGACTCCGATGGCCCGTATTCCGAGAATCATGATCACCGGGGAGCCGACCGCCTATCACATCATGTCCAGAACCGCTCTGGAAGGCTACCCGGTGGATGATGTCAGATAAGGATTTTTTTGTCGAGCAGGTGGTGAAGTGGTGAAGCTCAGCAAGCTGTTTTTTGTAGAGGTTCTCGGGTTTTGCTGCATGGGTAACCACTTCCACCTCCTGGCGCGCATGCGCCCGGAAACCGACTTTACGGACAGCGAACTTAAAAAACGTCTGGCGGCTTTTTATGAAACGGAGCCGACCTTCTATGAAAACGGGCAGCTTCCGTATTTGCGGGAGAAACTGAGCAGCCTCTCGGAATACGTCCGGGAGATCAAGGTCCGCTTTACGCGGTTCTATAATAAACGCCACGGCCGCAGGGGATATTTCTGGGGGGACCGGTTTAAAAGCGTTGTGGTGGAAAACGGGGAGACGCTCATCAACTGCCTGGCCTACATTGATCTCAATCCTGTCCGGGCAGGGCTCGTTTCCCGGCCAGAAGACTATCGCTGGAACTCGATCGGCTATCATATTCAAACCAAAAACAAAGATAATTTCCTATCCCTTGATTTCGGGCTGCGGCAATTCGGAGAAATGGACGATAAGGAGTGCCTTCGGCGGTATCGTCGGTTCCTCTATGAAACCGGCGCCATGGATAAGGGGAAAGGGGTTCAGATCGATGCGTCGGTGGTTGAAAAAGAAAGGAAAAACGATTTTCAGCTAACCCGCACACGTCGCTTCCTCTATAGAACCCGCTATTTTACCGACTCGGGCATTATCGGTGGGAAAGCGTTCGTGTCCGATACCTACCAAAAAACCAAGAAGAAATTTCAAGCCAAGCGGGATAAAATTCCCAAACCTATTTCCGGGCTTTCCGGTATTTATTCCCTTAAACGACTTACGGAGTAAATGCCGAAATCTCAGGTTTTTCAATCTATCGTTTCCAGCCACCTTACAGCAACCCCCATGTAAGTAAAGGATATCTGCGTCTACAATTCTGGAAAGGCACCTTTATTAGGTCGCCTATCACCGGAGAACGTAAAAAAATCTCCAATTTGTATTCTTCTTATCAACCTGAAAATATGAAAAAGAGGATAGATCCACCTCGCTGAAAGCAAATATACATAATAAACCTGT